>NZ_CAJVAS010000004.1:0-326735 GCF_910593845.1 Paenibacillus solanacearum
TTTTGACCATGCCAATGACGTGTAGGTTACGATCACGTATCTCTTGAATCAGTGGTGCATGAGTAAACCAGCTATCCATGAGTACGTAGGATGCAGACATGCCGGCAGCAATAGCACGATCTAGCATGGCGGTGATGTTAACAGGAGCAGTTTGCAGCGCTTCTTTCCGACGCTTGTAACCTGATGAGCGTTTATCAATTCCAGCGGCGATTCCATTGATGCTGGAGTTGTTCGAGCTGAGCAGCGAGAAGTCAACTGGTACGAAGGAATGTCCATCGGTCCAGCCCATGGTTAACATGCGAAAACCCTTGTAGTACGCTCCGGTAGCATGATCTTTGAAGCGTGCGAGCATCTCGACAACCTTGCTCCGGTTACGTTCAAACATTGAATCGTCGAAGATGAACGCTGTCTCGCGCGTATCGGAGGTCAGACTTTCCATACGATGAACGGTCTCGCGGCTCAATAGCGTTAAAAAGCGGCGCCAAGCGTACCCGCTGTGGTTGAGAAAACGATACACGGTATCTTTCCCAGGATAATTTGTGCCCCGCCGGCTTTCGAGTAGACGAAACCAGTTCTTCTGTTGGAATAGCAGCACAAATATGATTCGGAACAAGGTCGCACAAGTGAAGCCAAATTTCTTCTTAAAGCCAGCGTCATTCAAGTGTTTGATGAGCTTCAGTTCATGGAAAGCCGGTTTAATTTCTGCTGGTAGTTGATCAATGGATAGTTTTTGTTCTATCATATAGAGGACACCTCTTCTGTGTGGTAGTAGTGTGACTTCGACACTCTCACTTTACCAAAGGAAGCGGTGGATTTCTATTTTTCAATCAAGGTATCTTATCGATCACAAATCCAGTACGCACACAGTCTTAGGCTGATTTATTAGATGCGAAAGTTGAGTTTTAAACTGTTATATTCCTCATCTGTTACTGGTTCCAACCATTCCGGTTTACCCGCAGTGATTGCAATGTGTTCAAACCAGCTGTCTTTTGTAGCTCCATGCCAGTGTTTTACACCATCATGGGTGACAATAACATCACCCACTTTTAAGAATTGAGCAGGTTTTCCCTCTTCTTGATACCAGCCTTCGCCACCAGTTACTAATAAAAGTTGAAACCCCTCACGATGAATGTGCCAGTTATTTCTGCATCCTGGTTCAAAGGTCACATTCCCAACACCAACATTCACTTGAGGATCAGCAATTAATGTTTTAAGATAACTTTGCCCCACAAAATATTGTGCAAATGCATCATTTTTTTCGCCCACTGGGAAAATGACGCCCTGTTTTACTTCTTCATGTTTTGCCATCTTAATTCCCTCACAAACTTTATTTTTTCTTATTTACCAACTTGAACGGTTGGGCGAATGATCATCTCATTAACAGCTACATCGGATGGTTGTTCAATGACAAATGCGATGGCGCGAGCAACGCTTCTCTTCTTCAACCTGCTTCTGGCTTTCAATCGGTAATGTAATGTTGTTTGATTTGAATACCTCATTAACTTCATAGTTGTGGGGAACCCAATGTACGGATCAAGCTAAAGTGCACCAACTACCGGATGTGGCACATAAGGTTCTTCTAAGAACGCAATTTCTTCAGGTGTTAGTGTAACGGATAAAGCACCCACTGCATCATCAAGATGGGATATTTTCGTCGCTCCGATAATAGGTGCTGTAACCGGTTCTTTCTGTAATAACCAAGCAATTGCAATTTGTGAACGAAGAACGCCGTGTTTTTCTGCTAGTTCTGCAACCCGCTCTGCAATTAATCGATCGGTAGCTACAGTTGCATCGTACTTGGATTTCTGAGTTTTGTCTGTTTCGGAACGAAGCGTGGATTCCGACCAATCACGCGTCAATCTTCCTGACGCAAGCGGGCTATATGGAGTCACCCCGATTCTTTCCTCCTTGCAAAGAGGCAGCATCTCCCGCTCCTCTTCACGGTATATGAGGTTTAGGTGGTTCTGCATGGATACAAACCGAGTCCACCCATGTTTCTCAGCCACATTCAGTGCCTTTAGGAACTGCCATGCATACATGGCAGAAGCGCCAATATATCTCGCTTTACCAGCTTTCACAACATCGTGTAATGCTTCCATTGTCTCCTCGATAGGCGTGTTATAATCCCAACGATGGATGATATAAAGATCTATATAATCTGTTCCTAAGCGTTTTAGACTCTTATCCATTTCACTCATAATATGTTTTCGCGAGAGACCTCTGCTGTTTGGACCTTTGCTGTTTAAATCTTTACCCAGCGGAAAATATACCTTTGTTGCGAGAACAATTTCATCTCGATTGGCATAATCCTTTAGGGCGCGTCCAACAAACTCCTCACTTGTTCCATCGGAATACACATTGGCCGTATCAAAGAAATTAATACCTAAATCAAGGGCTTTTTTGATTACAGAACGACTGCTTTCTTCATCAATTACCCAAGGGTGAACCCAACGTTCTTTCTCACCAAAGCCCATACATCCAAGGCAAAGCCGAGAAACATCCATTCCGGTGTTTCCAAGTTTCACATATTCCATCTTCTTTTCCCTCGCTCTCCGTTAATCTCCACTTATGATAACCATCATCCGTAATTACAGGCAGGAACAAGGTGCAATATATTGGTTAATATAAATGCTTTTTGTTCATTAATGAACAGTACTTTATTAATATTGTTCATTTTACATATATACATTAATGAACATTTGTATATAATTATAATTACAGTCAGGATGTTTACAATTGCTAAAAGAGCGCATTTTGTTCAGTATTGAACAAATCGTTTTAAATTGTTAATTATTTTATGAAATTTGGTGATTGTAAAAATGACTAAAGTAGATAGAAGAATACTCAAATCTCAAGAAGCAATAAAAAAAGCGGTTATTGCATTAATGTCTGAAAAAAGTTTCGATGACATTACCATTCAGGATATTTCGGATAAGGCAAATGTTAGTCGAGGGACTATCTACCTTCATTTCGTCGATAAATACGATTTGCTCGACAAACTCATCGAAGAACACATTAATGCAATGCGAGAAATTTGCGAATCGTCTTCTGAAATGGAATACAGTGAAGCCAATTTGCCTTGGTTCGAATACCTTGAAAAGAATTATTTATTCTTTTCGACGATGCTAGCGAGTAAAGGAGCACCATCTTTTCGTAGCCGATTCAAAGAGTTCCTCATCGAGGAGTTCAAGGATGAAGTGGACATAACAAAAGGAAAAAATCAAGGATTAAATGAAGATGTCATTATTCAATTTATTGTGACGTCTTACGTTGGTATCGTGGAATGGTGGTTCACGAATGGAATGCCTCTTCCTCCTCATGTCATGTCAGAGCAGGTAGGGATGTTATTAGAGAGGAATCTATAGTCTAATTTAGCCAGATGGATTATAAAACGTTAGTTTCATATCTTGAATCAGCAAGCAAGCTTACAGCTTAGGTCGTATGACGTCAGGATAGAACTATAATTCTTTTATCTACATATATTGTCAATACGAAATTTATTGTGTAATATAAAAGAAAATACAAGGTTTACTTTCATGTATTGTGCATATACTAAAAAAGAGCCGTGCTACTAACACGACTCTCTACACAATAGCCGCTTTTAAGGGCGGTTGGCTTCAACAAAGTTAGGTGCACGAATAGACCGTTAACCTTTGCGAGAGGGCGGTCTATTTTCGTTTGTTAAGGTAAGTCAGCAAAGCCAAGATGAACATGCCGAACATGAACATCAAGGTAAGTGCTTGGTATACCTCCACAGGCATCACCTCCCTTCCGAGAGGTTAGCCGACCGCCCATAAAGCCATTCAATTGTGATTGGATTATTATACCATACGATTCTAGTATTCCAGTAGATGACTCTCCATCCACTGTCTTCATCTCAACTAAGAATAGCTTCCACGGAATATCGGCCCGTCGCCTTTGTCTTGGTTACGTCATCGTAGTGTGCGATGCTTTGGCCTTCCTTGAAGGGAACAACATATGATCAACCGAATATCGGCCGCCGCCGCTCACTAATAATGCGAGCGATATGGCAAGAAAAGAAAGCTCCAGCTCATACCCTCCTAGAAAACCGCGATCCATTTTCACCTTCATAATAGCGACCGCCATGACAATAATATACAAGGCAGATAACAATCTTGTCGCTAATCCGGCCATCAGGGCGAGACCCCCCATCACTTCCAAGAGGGCAACACCGTAAGCTAATATGCCCGGAAGACCTAAACTGTTGAACCAGTTCGACGTGTTGACGATACCACCGCTAAATTTTACATAGCCGTGAACCGCAAAGCTGAGCCCAAGAAAAAGCCGCAGCAGAAATAAACTCCATGAATATGATTTGGTCATTACGATCCGGTACCTCCTATAAGTAGTTGATTAAGCCTTGAATTGATTAATGAGAACGTTCAGCTTGCCAGCCTCTTGGTCGAGGAAAGCGACGCTTTTCTCAACTTCCTCTATTGAATTGTGGAATTGGTCAGCGGTGGATGACACTTGAGAAATTCCGAGCGCCGATTGTTCCGATAATAAGGTCGTATCTTCAAGAAACTTGTGAATGACTGTAGTTTGACCCATGATATCGTCCAAAGACACAGACATTCGCTCGATCTGCAGTCCGATCTGATCGATCTCGGCTTTTAACTGTACGAACGTTTCACTCGTTGTATGGACAAGCCGTTGTCCGTCTGTGACCGTGACATAACCGCTTTCCAAAGAGGCTACCGCATTTTTGGATTCACCCTGAAGATCCTCAACAATCGTTGTAATATGCCCGATGGAATCATGAACCTGTTCGGACAGCTTCCGCACTTCGCTCGCCACCACCGCGAAGCTCCGGCCGTTCTCGCCAGCTTTGGCAGCCTCAATGGAGGCGTTCAAGGCCAATAAATTGGTCTGATTGGCAATGCCTTTGATCACCTTAACGATCTCGGAGATTTGCTCCGTCTTCTCATCCAGCCCCCTCACCAATGTTAACGACTGACTGATGCTGGCATCCATAGCCGTCATTTTCTCGATGGACGATACCATATGAACACTGCCTTTCTCGGTCAAGGACAGCATTTGCTTGGAATGCAAGCTTGTCTGCTCTTTCTCGTGAACTACGGCAACGATTTGCTGTGAATAATGGTTCATTCGATCGATTAAATCGGTGGATGAGCCAGCTTGATCTTCCGAACGCCCGGCTAACTGCTGCATGGTCACCGCGATTTCCCGGCTTCCGTCACCTACAAAGCTTGTATACCGGATTAGTTTTTTACTTTCGTCCGCCACAATGCTGGAGGTGTTCGTCATCTGCTCCATCATTTGCCGGAGAGTCCACTTCATCCGGTTCATCGACTTGCTTAATTGACCGATCTCATCGTCTTCAAAATAGTCCATATCTTCGAGCTGCAAATTTTTATTGGCGATCTGATCAGCCATGCGCACAACTTGTTTCAGACTGCGCTGCATGTTAAAGCTGACCATGATGACAAGAGTGAGAGCAACGATGGAGGAGGTCACAATCGAAACGATCAAAATAATCGAGTTCCCTTGCAGCTGGCTGTAGTTTCGGTCCAACCCATTACCGCTAATTTTTTTCTCGGTTTCGAGCAAACCGCTTATTGCGGAAAGCATGTTGAACCTGATCTCGGCCAAAGCATCAAGCTGCTGCTGCTTCGTATTCGATTCCCGTACGGAAGGGACGATCGTTTCCGTAATCATGACGTTATACTTCGTGTCGTTCTCAACAATACGCGTATACAACTGCTTTTGCTCGCTGGTCGTAAGAGTGGGCATGAGCGGTTGTAAACGATCACTGAATTGACGGGAAAGCTTTTGTAATTGCTCGAATTGCTTCTCGTCTTTGGTGCGGACATAATCGTTTAGAACGATTTCCTTGCTTTGATAGAGGGAGAGCAGCTCGGAAACTTCAAGCAGATTAGACTGCAGGACGTTCTGCTGATTCAGGTTTTTTTCAATAAGTCCGAGACCTTGTCCTACGATAAAAGAGGAAATACCGAACAATGAAATGGCCACGATCTGAACGATAAAAAATTTCCGCCCCAAACTGCGTTTGAATGTAAAACCCACACTGATTCTCCGTTCCTATGCACATTTTACTAGAACTCTTAATATCAGTTACTTAGACCTACTATTAAGAAGTCTTAATTTACTATATTATACCAAAAAAACATCGTCAATATGGCATGACGATGTTTATGTTACGGAACGGAAAGCGAGTTAGCAACCAACGATTGAATAACAACGAGAACGGATGCGTTACCTGATTTCAAGGCTGTTTCGTCGCAAGTTCTCGCAATAAATTTAACGTGTCATTCAACTGCACCATCGATACGCTTTCGCTAACGGTATTTCATGCTTATCCAAATTAATACGCTTTACACGATAGCGCCTTTTCCTACATGCTTCAACTTATCGGGGTTGCGGACAAAATACAAATTGCGTATCATGTTATTTTCGACATGGAATATCCCTATCGTATGAATGCCTTCGCTCGATTTAATCATCATTCCGTATTGTCCGTTCAGATGCCCTATTTCGATGATCACTTCTCCATCGACCATAGCGACCTGACGTATCGGACCAAGGAGAAATCGTGCAACCGGATCCCGCGTTTCAATCGGTTCAACGGCAGCCGCAACTTTGCCTCCTCCATCGGAGACCAATACGACGTCCTGATCCAGCATGGATAAAATTCGGTTCATATTTCCCTGTTTGAGTGCTGCGATGAAATCGTGAACCCATTCCTGACCGGCCGCTTCGGGAGGAACGGCTTCGTCGGGGTTAAGTCCCATCTTTGCGCTTGCGCGGCTGAATAGTTTGCGGCAATTCGCTTCGTTTTTATCTAAGAGCTCGGCGATTTCGTGATACGCAAAGCCGAGCGCCTCACGAAGGACAAAAACGACCCGCTCCGTTGTCGACAGCCGTTCCAGCAATACAAGCATGGCATAAGACAAGAGATCGTCGCGGACGATCGTCTCCATCAAGCCGTCATCCGAGCTCGTAAAAGGCTCCGGAAGCCATTCTCCATAATATTGCTCCCGCTTCTTGCGTGCCGCTTTATTTAAATCCCGGCAACGGTTGGTGACCATTTTGCACAGATAGGCTCTCGGTTCAGCCAGCCGCTCCGGCGGTATGTCATACGCTTTTAGAAAAACGTCCTGAACGACATCCTCTGCATCGGATACCGATCCAGTCAACTGATAGGCCAGTTTGAACAGCAGTCCTTTGTACTGCATATATAGCTCCTGCATGTATTCATTACCTTCCTTCGCTATTCACCTTTGGTCCCTATAACTTGCCCCAAATATAAAACGAGATGAGGGACGGATTCGTGACATTTCACCGGCTGATTCTTTGTTCCATGGCACATCCTGATTCAACATTGACGGTTCAACGAATAGGTTTCCAACATCTGCATAGGGGTATTCCGCATTGCCCATAATATCCAACAAGCGATATTAAAACACCGGAGTGATCGTCGATGAATTCCGTAAGCCGGAGTCTCGAAGCCAATGAGGCTTATCTTAAAGACCAATTCCAACACTGCTCGGACATTGTGTTCCGCTCTATCATGTTAAGGGATGAACCCCGGCTATTGCTCGTTTATCTCGATGGAATGACGCGGCTGCAAGGCGTTGAAGATAACATTCTGAAGCCCCTTATATACAGCGGATTGCCACAGGGCATGGACCGAATCCAGTCGTTGGCCGAGCTGTTCAGACGCGAATTGCTTCCATTGACGAACGTAAAGACGGAGGCTTCCCTGGACGGAGCGGTGAATCATATCCTCCAAGGCAGCTTGGTCTTATTGGCCGAAGGCCATGACTCCTCCCTCATCGCTCAGCTACAAGACTATGAAACGAGAAGCATCCAGGAGCCAACCAAGGAAGCGACCTTGCGCGGGTCCAAGGAAGGCTTTGTAGAGAATCTCCGCACGAATACATCGATGATCCGACGAAGAATTATTCACAAGGATTTAAAGATGGAATCGTATAAGATCGGCAAATACACGCAAACCGAAGTCGTCATGGCCTACATCCAAGGACTTGCGGCTGAGAGCGTATTATCTGAAATAAGAGAAAAGCTAGGTACAATCGAGATAGACGGCATCATCGATTCCGCTTATATCGAAGAGTGGATTGAGAACAGCTCCTTCTCCATCTTCTCGCAAATCCAGAATACCGAGCGCCCGGATGTCGTAGCAGCCAGTTTATTGGACGGGAAGGTTGCTCTCGTTACGAACGGGACTCCCTTTGTGCTCCTTCTGCCTATTACGTTCTGGTCTGGACTTCAATCGGCTGACGACTACTTCGAACGGTTCGTCTTCGTCATCATGACGCGGGCGATCCGATTCATTATGGCCTTTATTTCATTTGCCTTGCCGGCCATTTACGTTGCGCTTTCGACGTTCCATCCGGAGATGGTCCCCAGCTATCTCATGATCGGCATCGCAACGGCCAGGGAAAGTTCGCCATTTCCAACCGTCATCGAAGTCTTCCTCATGATGGTCATTTTCGATGCGCTGCAAGAAGCAGGCGTTCATCTTCCCAATCAGCTTGGCCCGGTGGTCAGTATCATTGGCGCGCTGGTGATCGGACAAGCCGCCGTTGAGGCCGGTATCATCTCGACGCCGATTATTATCGTCATTTCCTTAACGGGCATCGCGGCGTATTCGATTCCGAGATATAGCGCTGCTCTACCTTTCCGGCTGATCCGCTATCTCATGCTATTTATTAGCGGCATACTCGGTTTCGTCGGTTTTGCCTTCGGTCTCATCTTCTTGTTGATCCATCTGGTCACGCTTGAATCCTTCGGGACCCCATACTTGAGCCCGGTCGCCCCGTTCGATGGCAAACGGATAAAAGACATGATGATCCGCTATCCCTACTGGATCAAAAAAGGACGCAACCGGAAAGGAGGCTCGAGATGACTCGTTGCACCATCGTCATAGGCGTCTCGCTTCTCCTGATGTTGTGCACATCGGGCTGTACCGATTTTGTCGAACCGAACCAATTGGCTTTTGTCATGGGGACCGGCATTGATCATGTCGAAGGCGGAAACATCGAAGTGAGTCATCAGATCGTCATTCCGTCACAAATGGGAGGTTCGTCCAAAGGGGAAAGCTCCGGCAATTCGGAGCGTTTTATCGTGATCTCGGCTAAGGGAAAAGACGTTTTCGAAGCCAGTCAAGCCGTACAGCGTAAGCTTTCTCGCCGACTGCTAACAAGCCATCGCATCCTGATCGCGATCGGCGAAGAGTTTTTCAATAAGAACGACGTAAGCAAGTTATTCGATAAACTGAGCAGGGATCCCGCGAATAACCAGAGGGACTTGACCCTTATGATAAAAGGCAGCGCCAAGGAATTCCTTATGCATAAGCATCCGATGGAACAGCTCAACAGCATTGCCGCTAGCAAAGAGCTGCAAATCAACGGTATGAGGAACTTCACTACGAGGCACTTCATAATCGACAGTGTCGCTGAAGGAAGCCGATCAATGGTGCCGATTCTCCAAATCGAAAATCATAAGATACGCAGTAACGAAACGACTCCGGTGGGCGTATTCACCGGTTATGCTCTCTTAAGCAAGAAGCTGAAAGTCAAAGGGATAGTAAACGATGTCGAAGGCGCACGAGCAATCTGGATGTCGGGCAAAGGAACTTTTCAAGGGGTAACCATTCCATGGAAGAACGGCAGCGGCAATGTATCGTTCCGATTGACCCATCTTCAGCGACGCATTCACTCGGGACAAGACGATGATCCGAAGCATGTGGAGTTAACCGTTAGGGCGCGAGCTTATCTTCTTGAAAATACGGCCTCCCTCGACATGTCCGGGGCAGATCAAATGATGGACGTTCAGAAATATCTTAACGAGGTCATTCAAAAGGATCTGCAGCTTACGATGAATAAAATCCAGCATTGGGGTGCCGACGTATTCGGCATCGGCGAGTACCTTCATCGCAAGTATCCGTACTGGTGGAAGTCGCACAAAGATGATTGGGACGAGCATTTCGAGAACATCAACGTATCCGTCAAGGCTAACATTCAACTGAGGTCCATCGGGACAAGCGGCGCGCAGGTAAAATGAGTAAAGGAAAGGAGCGGTGATGAGCGATGAAAATAAGCAGTTATCAAATGTTCTGGCTGGTGAACATCTCCTCCATCATCGTCATGTCCTATCTCCCTATCCATCTGGCCCTGGAGCAGTCGCGTCAAGATGGGTGGATATCTATCTTACTCGGGGCATTGATCATGATGGCCATCACCTGGGTCACGCTCCGGGTATGCAAGCAAAATAAGGATAAAACGTTAATTACGTTCATAACCGATCTGCTGGGCACTATGCTTGGGAAAATACTCGTCACAGTTTATTTCCTCCTGTGGTTCATGCAGATGGTTATGATTGTAAAAGGAATGGCGGAGTTTCAAAATTTAGTTATGCTTCATAACACCCCGATGATCGTCATTTTGTTGTGCATGATGTTTCTCGTTGCTTATGCGGTATACAAAGAAGGAATAACAGCGATTAGCCGCTGTGCGGAGATTATAGGTCCCTTTCTCACCTTCATGTTTTACACACAGCTCTTCCTGAATCCTCAAGACATGGACGTGAAGCGAATTTTGCCGATCTATGCGGACTCGGGCTGGCTTCACATTCTGGAAGGCACATTATACTCGTTCAATTATATGGTAGATCCTTCGATCCTTCTCATGCTGTTTTTTTTCGCTGAGAATCAACAAACCGCGGCGCGGGCAATCCTGTGGGGAACGGCTACTTCTTTACTGTGGGGCGTGTTAGCTACGTTGGTCCTTCTGTTTGTCACCGGACCTCATATCGCCGTTCATTTGGTCGTCCCCATCTACTCTCTCACGAAATATATTTCCATTCTCCAGTTCGTTCAAAACATCGATGCTTTTTTCATCCCGTTATGGCTGTTAGGGGCGTTTATTAAATTATCGGTATGCTTGTTTATTCTAAGTTACGGGTTATCCGAATGGACCGGATTCAAAAATTGGAAGCTTATCGCTTGTCTCATTACCTTCGTCTGGCTGGCTTACGTGATCTATAGCACGTACCATATTCGAATTTCCTATACGTTTAAAAGCTTGATTCTTAACGGAGTTCTTTACCCCTTCGTCTACCTCGTCATTCCGTTGATATTATGGATGGTAGGCAGTATACGTAAAGGCCGTAAAGCATCGAGTTTCGAATAAGTTTGTCCACCCATGTCACAGAATGAGATCGTACGTCGTCATATATACGAAGTGATGACAATACAGACCGAGGTGAACGAATGGCGAACTCAACGTAGTGATAGACTTATTCCTTAAAGTGCCCGCACATCAGCGATGGAGCGTTTGATGTTCTTGACTTGAATGACGAATACGATCATGACCTAATACGACCATAACGAACCGAAGAGAGGGTAAAATAATGACACAACGTATGAATTATATGCAGCAATCGCCGGAGCTGTTTAAAAAGATGCTGGAATTCAGCAATGCGGAGAAAGAAAGTGTGATCGAGGAGAGCATTCTGCATCTTGTTCACATCAGAGCATCGCAAATCAACGGCTGCGGATTCTGCTTGGATATGCATATCAAGCAAGCCAAAATCCATGGCGAGAGCGAGCTTCGTCTGCACCATCTTTCGATTTGGTGGGAATCGCCTCTGTTTCAGCCACGCGAACGGGCTGCTCTGACATGGACCGAAGTATTGACCAAACTGCCCGAGCACGGCGTACCCGACGATGTTTACGACCGTGTTCGCGAGCAGTTCTCCGAAAAAGAACTATCGGACCTGACCTTCTCCATTATGGCGATCAATGCTTGGAACCGTGTCAATGTCGCCTTCAAGACGGAACCGGGCTCTGCCGATAAGGCGTTCGGATTGACAAAAGCCGGACTGAGCTAAGGTACACGTCCGGCAGCTACGGATGACAACTTAGGGGCGAAATCCGTGCCAGCGATATCCGTCTTTCATACCGGACAGCATCGCCCGACATGATTTGAAGCTTGATTATCAACGTCCATTGTGCCGTGGAGTATCGTTCGTCCGATGCTCCACGGTTTTCGTGTTTTTCCAATCCCCTATTATTTACGAAGCGCGAAGAGGATGGACCATCGGAGATGTTACTATACCAAACCTATCCCTTCGTCCAGTCCCAGCATGAGATTCATATTTTGCACAGCAGCGCCCGATGCTCCTTTACCTAAATTATCGTATCTGGACATGATATTGATTTTGTCGTTTTGCCCGAATACGAAAATTTCCAAACGGTTCGTATCATTACACTCGGTTATGCTAAAATGCCCCTCATCGAGATCCACTTCCGAATCAAACGGCATGACACGGACGAAACGCTCTGTTTCATAATACGCTGCTAAAACTTCATGCACATCTCTGGCAGAAGGCTTTGTCGGCATGCATCTGCTTAATAAAGGAATGGACATGGCAATGCCTTGCGCATAGTTCGCTTTCATGGGTGTAAACAACGGCTCGTATAAAAGTCCGGAATACAATACCATCTCAGGAATGTGCTTATGCTGCAGGTGCAGCGAATAATGTCTCGGAACGTTAAGCTTCTTTTCCACCGATAATGCCGGATTCTCATATTCCTCGATTCCGCTTCGTCCTGCTCCGGAATAACCGGTCACGGAATGACATGTAACAGGATAATCCTTCGGAACCATACCGGCATCGATCAGCGGTCTCATCGTAACGATAAATCCGGTGGCATGACAACCGGGTACGGAAACTCTGGGAGCCGAACGTATTACATCTCGTTGATGCTTCAACTCAGATAAGCCGTATGCCCAATGTGGATTTGTTCTAAAGGCTGTGCTGGCATTAATGATTTTCGTTTTTTCATTTTCACAAGTGCAACGGCTTCTTTGGCCGCCGCATCGGGCAGACAAAGAAAAACAATATCGGACGCATTCAAGAATGTGCTGCGCTCTTGGGGATCTTTTCTTTTATCCGCGTCAATTCTGAGTATCTCGATATCCGGCCGGTTGGATAAATACTCGAAAATCTTCAAGCCGGTTGTCCCTTCCTGTCCGTCAACGAATACGCTGTGTTTCATAGCAACCCTCCTTGAAGTGTATAATTATTCTTAATTGAGTATAATTATACATAACTTTTTCGTTTTATCCAGTCTTTTCTGCCATTTGCTGCAAATCAGGACTAGACTCCATGAAGTACAGGCCAGAACGCTGCATCCTGTTGACGCTGGTCCTGCTTTTCGTGAGGCGTCTCTCGACTTGTTTGGATTGTCGCATATGAAACTAACGAACTGACGGTGTGTCTAACCTTGCAGCAAATATACTAAAGAGCCATATATATTCCCCAGCTCCTTCTCCGTAACGCCCAATTCCTTGGCTTGCTGCTGGTAACTAAGACCAGGATGGCTGTCTATCGTATCGAGAAGATCGAATATGGCGGCTAGCGAAGTTTTCATCATGTCGGTATGTATCACGCGATACGCTGCGAAGCCTGTCTTTTCGATCAATCCGAAATTAATATATTTTTGCAGCATCATTGAAAAATCTTTTTTCGGCAGTCCTACATGCCTAGCCATATCCGCATGCGATATACGGCTTACCCCATCATGATTCATTTTCGCTAACAACAGCTCGACAAGATCGCTATATAGTTTAACTACGTATTGAAGCTCTGCTTGAATTTTTTCTCTCTCCTGCATTGATCATACCTCTATTCTGAAAAAACTCTGTTCATACTCGCAATGATTCGCTTTTCGTCCCTTATGCGGTTAAAACGAAATTGGCGTAGAGCTATTGTATCACAAGAAAATAGACTTCCGGTATATATGCCAGAAGTCTTCCAAGTTTCTTCCTATGTTGGTTCAGCTCACTCAGGATATAAAGCCTTGTTACCCAAGCACCCGCAATACATCGTCGATCTTGCGGTTATGCGACAAGACGCCGAAATTCATCCATGCCAGAAAATCGACCTCGTATACACGATGTCCCTTGACTGCCGGAAGGCTGTTCCAGAGCGGAGATTGCAGCAGCTCGCGTCCCGTCTGCTGGCCTTCCTCGTTGTCGAATGTCACGAACAAGTGGTCCGCATCCAGCCTCGCCAGCTCCTCCGGCGTCAAGCTGACGCGCCGCTCGTTTCGCGCAAGCGTTCGTACCACGTCAGGCTGCGCTAGACCGAGGTCCCCATACAACAACGGGCCTGTATATCCGCGTTCACTGCCGCCGTACAGTATAACCGACTTGGACGACAGGCGCAGTACAGCTACGGTCTCATTCCGCACCGTCCTCGACAGCCTCGCTTTTGCCTCTGCGCAGTTGTCGCGGTACCGGCGGATCGCGGCGGCGGCCCGGTCTGTCCGGCCGAGAATGGCTCCGACAGCCTGGAGGGTGACCTGCCAATCTTCCGCGCAGTAGGGCAGCTTGAAGACCGGCGAGATCCGGGCGCACTGCTCCAGATTCCAGCGCTTGTACCCGTCGTCCAGCAAAATGAACTCCGGCTTGTATCGCGCCAGAGCCGCCCAATCGCCCGACGTAATATCAAACGCCGGCACCTCCGGCAAGTTCAGGTATTCTTGGCGCCCCCAATGCTTGTGCGAATATTGCACGATCGGCACTACACCGAGAGCGAGCAAATAATCTTCCAGAAACGGGGCGAACAAACGCAATTGGTTCTGCTTGCAGCCGCGGTACTGTCCCGGCGTCACGCCAACCATCTGCTTGAACTTGCGATTGAAATAATATTCGCTGTTGAATCCGACCGTCCGGGCGATTTGGTGCAGCTTGTCATCTGTCAACATCAGCAGCTGCTGGGCTTTCTCGATGCGGACTGTATTCAGAAAGTCGACAGGAAGCTGTCCGGTCATTTCCTTGAACGTTTGCGTATACTTCCAGCGGCTCGTTGCGCTCATCGCCGCCAGTGCTTCTACGGTCAGCGGCTCGTCGTAATGCTCCAGCACGTATTCGACCGATCGCTGCACGTCATGACGCATGCCGCATAAGCCGCCTGCCTGGCGAAACTGCCGAAGCAGAAACAACAGCAGCGACTGGAATCGAAGCTGCTGCTCCATTCGTTCCAGCTCGTCCCGCTCCATCCGGTGGCGGTACAGCGTTTCGACCTGTGTCAAACATGCGGAAAAGGCACCGCATACCATCACGCTTTGCCGGAGCCACTCGTCGAATGCGGCGGGGCTTGTCATTGCAGGCGCGTCCGTTTCGGTTCCGCGGTAGGACACCGCTGCAAACTCGATCTGGTAAAAGATCGCCCCTTCTTCCCCCACCTCAAGCCTGGTCGACGTTCCAGGCCCCAGAAGGACACAGCCGCCGCGCTGCAAATCAGCTCCCCCGCCGGCCAGAGCCAGATATCCCGTCCCTTCCGAAACGATCAGCATGACGTAATGAGCGGTCCTCGCGTGAATATGCACCCGGCAGGCCGCTTCCCGGACCAGCTCCATCCTGCTGCAAATATAAATCGAGGAAGCTCCTGCTGCCTGTCCGTCCGCTTGCTCCATCATGACCGTTCCCCACCTTCAATATATTGATAATGATTATTATTATCTAAAGTCTAAATAAAAAAGAGAAGCGATTCAATGTAGAATTGAACAGCTTCCCTGATTCAGCGGGACGGTATTGATCGGGCCAACAAACGAAACAGATCGTCCAGCTTCATCATATTGGCGGTAATGGCGCCGGATTGCCAGAATGTGCGATCCACCTTGTATACGTGACCGTTCTTGAACGCAGGCACCGACTTCCAGAGCGGACTGTCGAGCAGCTTGAACGCCTCCTGGTTTTCCTTCGAATCCCAGCCTCCGTTGGATGGAAGCACGATGATATGATCGGCATCGAGCGACGGAAAGGCTTCCTCGGACAATATTTCCTGGAATGCCTTCATGGTTCTCACTAGCGGATGCGGCTCCAGCCCGAACTCGCTGTAGATTTGGCCCGTATACCGATTGGTTGCGCCGAACAAGGCGATCGTCTTGTCGCCGGTATTCACCCGAATGACGGCCACCGTTTGCTTGCCTACCGTCTTCTGGAACTTTGCTTTCGCATCGTTTACTTTAGCATTGTACGAAGCCAGCACGCTGTCGGCCTTCTCCGGAATGCCGAGCACATCGGCGATCGTTCTTAGTATGGCCTCCGAGCTTTGTAGAATCGGTTCAGGCAAGCGATATGTCGGCGCAATTTTCGAATATTGCTCGTACTTGGCTTGATCGACGCTTCCGTCAACGATAATCAGATCGAGATCTTGCGCGATCAGCGCCTCCAGGCTGCCGGTAATATCGAATTGGGGGACGTCCAGCTTCAAGTAATCCTGCTTCCCCCAGGTCGGATGATACCACTGCACGACGGGTGTCACGCCGAGCGCTTTCAAGTAATCCTCCACATAAATGCCGGCCACCCGCTTCGGACGCGCCGGAATTTCCACTTGGCTGAACTCGTCTTTCACCGTTCTTGTTTGCTTCGCTCCGCGTTCTGCTTCCGCCTGCTTCTGCTGCGAATTCAAAGGGGTGTCATTGCCACCGGCTGCTGCTTGTCCGCCGACTGTGTCACTGCTCCCGCTCCCGCACGCCGTCAGCATGGTTAACAGCAATGCGGCCGCCACGGCGCGTTGTACTAAGGCTATCATGGCCTTCACTCCTGAAACATTCTATATCACTGAGATTCATTCTCAGTGGATAACGTTATCTTAGACGATGGCCCGATCGGAAGCAATGCACATTTTGTCGAAGTTTCTTATACATTTGTGCTCTTTTTTTTAGAATTGTGCCTATGAACGATCTTGTTCCCATTTTCATCCAATATGATGATTACTTTTTCAATCGGAACATGTAAAATCGTACAGATCCGATCGTACGTCTCTCCAGTCATGGATGAATTTTTGCGGTTGTCCTTGAGGAGAAGCCCCCGTTCTCCTTCAGTGCCGATTCCAGCCTTATTACCATATATTTACTACCATCTTGCCTCCGTTAAAATTTTTCTCTGGATCTTCTCCAAACTTTCGCTTGAAATCCGTCACGTATTCCCAGATAATACACCTGACAGTAGTCCTTTTGGACCATTCTTCAAAAATATCATTCCATGTGAAGATGTTCCGAAGCAGAGGGCAAAATGTCCTAGTGACGCAGGTTGCGTCCACCTTATATAGCTGGAGAGTGTGCATGAGAAAATTCGCCGCTAGATTGCTGATCGTTCTGATGGCATGGTGCAGCGTACCGCCATCCGCATGGGCAGCGATTCTCGAATACGATACGGTGCCCATCACGCGCGATTTGCGGCAATGGCAGCCAGCACATGATGGGACTGTTTCCTTGAACGGACCTTGGGAGCTCTATTGGCATCGTCTGATGGAGCCGAGCGATCTGGCCGGCGCCGCAACGGAAGCTGCGCTGACGGTATCCATTCCGGCCCAGTGGGAAGCTTACGCCATCCACGGGCAGCCGTTATCCAATGAAGGCTATGCAACTTACCGAACGACATTCCTGCTATCCGGCGAGACAGCCGCACAGCCGCTCGGCCTGTATATTAATAATATCGCGAGCGCCTACCGGCTCTGGATTAACGGCGCGCCGATGGGCGGGATCGGAACCGTCGGTACCGATAGGGCAAGCATGGTTCCGAGAAGCTATCCGAACGTGTATTTTTATGTGCCTCGCCCAGGCGTGAACGAAATCGTGATTCAGGTTTCCAATTATGCTCAGCGTACAGGGGGCATCTGGGAGAACATCGAGATGGGGGATGCGGAGCAAATCGCTTCGATGCACAAGCACCGTGTCATGGTCTGGATGCTGCTGACTGGTTGTTTGCTGGTCATGACGGTCTTCTCCATCTTCCTTTATATGTTTCGCCGGAAGGAAATTGCGGCCCTATGGTTCGGCCTGATTTGTCTAGCCATCTGCATCCGCTCCTCCTTGCTTGGCGAATCGTATGTGTACGTCTTGTTTCCCGGGCTGTCCTGGGAATGGGGCGTCAAGCTGGAGTATGTATCGGAAATCATGACCATTCTGGGCTTGGCCGCCTTCGTCAATAAGCAATATCCGCAGGATGCCCTGCTGCGCCTGTTCCCGCTGTTTGCCGGTGCGCTCGCCGGGTTTGGTGCCCTCGTGCTTGCCACGCCGGCCCGGGTATTCACCCAATTCATGGTGCCGTACATTATCGTGCTGCTGCTTCCGGTCTTTCTGTATGTCCTGTACGTATATGTTCGCGCCGCGCTTCGCCGCAGAATCGGGTCGCGCAGCAACATGATCGGCTTTTTCGGCTTTTTTACCACCGTTCTTCACGAGATTTTGTATTATACGGGCTACGTTTCGTTCGGGGGACTCGTCTCGTTCGGGCTGTTGTTTTTCCTGCTGACCCAGCTGTTGAATTTATCGTTCGTGTACACGCGGGCGGTGACCCAATCCGAACGGCTGTCGGCCGTGCTGAGTCAAGTCATCGAATCGCAGGAAGAGACCATCCGGCAGCGAACCTCCTCCCTGCAAGCCCTGAATGTGCAGCTCGAGCAGGTCAATCAGGAATTAAGCCGGATCGAAAATGTGCGGAGCACACTGCTCGCTGAAGTACATCATGACTTGTCGACCCCGATCACAGCCATTAAAGGCTTCTCCAAAGCGATGCAGACGTCTGTCATCAAGGCAGAGGACGCTCCGCTCTATGCCGGTCGCATTTACGAACGCAGCCTGCTGCTGGAGAAGCTGATCGACAACGTCATCGAATTAAGCCAACTGAAGACGGGCGAAATTCAGTTTCAGTTCGAGGAAATGCCGCTGTGGCCCTTCCTGCGTCAGCTGTGTGTCCGATATGCTGCCGAGGCCAGTGCACAAGGAATCATGCTGTCGTGGGAAGAGTCTCATCGTTCGCAACCCGAGACTTCGTCCTCGTCCTTGTCCGGAGAGCTCCGCGTCGTGATGGACGGGTTCCGGTTCGAGCGCGTATTTGCCAACTTGATCGCAAACGCCGTGAAATATACCCCGCGCGAAGGCGTCATCCGGATCTGGACGCAGTTCGAGCCGGGCGAGTCGGCTGACAGCGGACAAGTAACCATACATGTGGCCGACACCGGCATAGGCATTCCCGAATCCGAGCTGCCTCACATCTTTAAGCGGCGCTACCGGGTTCCCGGCATTCATCAGGTCAGCACCGGCAGCGGCCTCGGACTAGCGATTTGCTCGGAGATCGTTGCGCGCCATCAGGGAACCATCGGGGCAACCAGCACGCCAGGAGAAGGAAGCGACTTCTTTATTATGCTGCCGGTCAAAATCGGGGAGGTTGCAGCGAACCGTCACCCCCAAGGAGGAGCGCATGGACACGAGTATTCTCATCATTGAGGACGATCCGGATATTAGCGATCTGATCGCCATTTACTTGCGGAAGGAAGGCTTCCGCGTCGACATCGCGAAAAACGCGGAGCAAGGGATGAGCCTGTTTGGGCGATCCGCCTACGATCTGCTGATCTCGGATATTATGCTTCCCTGCATGGACGGAATGAAGCTGGTGCAATGGGTTCGCAGCCAGTCCGACCTTCCGGTTATTTTCCTCACGAGCAGGAAAGAACCGCAGCAAATTATTGAAGGGTTGCGCATTGGCGGGGACGATTATATTACGAAGCCGTTCGAGCCGGAGGTGCTCGTGGCGCGTGTTCAGGCAGGACTTCGCCGTTATCGTTCAACGGAGCGGAAGTCTGAGGCGAGCGCTGCCGACCTATGGACCGACGGCTGGCTCACCATCCATAAGAAACGGCTGGAGGTATCTGTCGACGACAAGCCCCTCACCTTGCCGGCCAAAGAGCTCCAACTGCTCGTTCATTTGCTGGAGCATCCCAAGCAAGTATTCAGCGTAGCTCAGCTGTACGATAAAATATGGAGTTTGAACGGAGTCAGTGACGAGCGGACCGTCATGGTCCATATTCACAATCTCCGCAAAAAAATTGAAAAAGACCCCGCTCATCCCCAATATATCGTTACGGTCCGCGGCTTCGGCTACAAATTCGGCGGCAGGCCATGAATATAAGGCAGCCCGCTTGTCCGAAGGCTTCCTTGGTTCATATCCGATTCGCCGGTGCCGGACGGCTCTTCATCCCTTACGTTTGCATCGTGCGTATTAACGAACAAGTAACCCCAAGCAGGCGCTTGGGGTTACTTGTTATTGCAGTATTACGGACGGATTGTAACTTTCTTAACGATCACTCTCGTGCTCATATGGAAGTCTCCGCCTTTAACGTTCTTCATTTGCTGCTCGGATACTTCTTGCAGCAAGTCCGGAAGCTCAACACGGTTCGCTTCTGCGGCATGCTTTTTGTTTTGCATGGTCATTTCAAACACCTCCCTCCTCTTGTTGGAATCAATATAAAATATCCCGTTTAAGTTTTGTTTAAGTCCCGAAAAATAAAAGAATCGCGAAAAATCCCCGCTCCATGCTAGAATACTGGCATAAGCCAGTGGAACGAGAGGGATGCAAGTTTGAATCCGGCAACCGTCATTGTACTTCGGATCGATCATAAATCGATGACCTTGAAGCAGCTGCTGCAAAGATTGCGCGTCGGCGCTTCCCTTGCAGAGCCCGAGCGCTGCAAGGACGACCTAGCGATCGAATGCTGGGCTGAGACACTCGGCATCGATGCCGACACCGCGGAGCTGCAAGCGGCCGTGACGGCGTTTCGCCGGGCGAACGGACTGTATACGACCGTTCAGGCCAGCGAGTGGCTCGAGCAACGGGGGATGACGCTCGACGACCTCGTGGATCTGCTGAAACCGCAGGTGCTTCGGGAGCGGATCACCCGCCATATCGTATCCGACGATGAAATCGTACGACATTACCATGAATGGGCTCGAGATTACGACCGCGCCGAAATTTCGATGATCGTCACAGAGGAATACGGAGCTGCTCAAGAGCTGCGATTTCGCGTGGAGGACGGCTCCGACTTTCATATGCTCGCTCGCCGGTATTCCTCGGATGACGCAACAGCCAAAGCGGGCGGATATGTCGGCTTCATAGGCCGGGAGGCGCTGGAGCACGAAATCGCGGCAGCCGTATTTAACGCAGCCCGTGGCGCGCTGCTTGGCCCCTTCGAGCATAAGAACGGTTACAGCCTCATTCTGGTCGAAGCGCTCTATCCTGCCGAGCTGGACGAGGCTGTCGAAGCAAGCATTCGCGAGCTGCTCTTCGCGCAGAAGCTGGAAGCGTACCGGCGTACGCTCGAGATTCATGAAGATTTATGACATTAGGTGAGGGACATCGTTCGTGAGTGAAACCATTTTATCCGATCTGCATCATATTCCCCTGCTCAACCCGTTGCCTGCGGAGGAGAAGCGGCGACTGGCTCGGCAATTTGAGCGAGCAACCTTCGTCATGGGACAGCCGATCCTGGGCCGCGAATGTGCCGCAGATTACTTCTATGTGATCGTAACCGGCGAAGCGAGAAAAATCGGCGTCAACGCCGCAGGTGAAGAAACGAATCTGGGGCTGCTGCGACCTGGGGAACACTTCGGCGAGCATCACTTGCTTGTCGGAGAGCCGGCCATCCCTCTGACGATTCGCGCAGCCTCATCCCTGGAGACGCTTCGGCTTGACCGGCGATCCTTCGAGGATTGGGTTGCCCGCTATCCCGCCATCGCAAGCGGGTTGAGGCAGTCGGCTTCTTCGGACTCCATCCGCTTGTTCCTGAAGCACCGCACGATGTTTGCTCCTCTCGGCCCGGAGGCGCTTCGCTCGCTGCCCGGCATGCTGGAAGTGCGCATGTACGAGCCAGGAGAATGCCTCGTGCACCAAGGAGAGCCAAGCGACACCTTCTACCTGTTAAAGTCCGGCTCCGCTTTTGTGGAGAAAGCGCCGGAGGCTGCAATCGTCAACCGCCTGTATGCGGGCGATGGTTTCGGCGAGCTGGCGCTGCTGTCGGGTACGCCGTACCAAGCGACCGTACGGGCTGCCGAACCGGCGATTGCATTTCACCTGTCGAAGTCGAACTTCGACGAGCTGATCCGCAAGTACCCGATCCTGCTCGAATCGTTTCGCTCGAACGCCCGCAGCGATTCGGACCAACCGATGCGAATGCCCGAAGCTCCGGAACTTGCGGAAGCCGCCGCCACTTCTCCGACCGAAACCGTTTCATTCGGCGAAGCAACCGCGTCGGCCGAGCGAAGCGGCAGAGCACGAAAGGCATGGCGCTGGCGGCGTAAATTCCCCGTGCTGCTGCAGCAGAGCGAGATGGATTGCGGACCTACGTGTCTAACGATGATTGCCCGTTATTATGGGCTGAACGCCAGTGTGAACCGGATGCGCGAACGGTGCAATGTCGGGGCGGAAGGAACGTCAATGCACGGGCTTGTTGAAACGCTCGAAGCGCTCGGGTTTACTGCGAAGGGTCTCAGTTTGACGAGCAGCCTCCTGAATGAGCTGCCGACGCCTTTCATCGCACATTGGAAAGGCAACCATTTCATCGTCGTCTATGCGGTCGGCGAGCATCATCTCGTTGTAGCCGACCCGGCGCTCGGCTACGTCGAAGCCGTGCTTTTGGATGAATTCAGCAAGCATTGGACCGGCTTTGTTATCACGATGCAGCCAAGCGGTCCGCTCGCCGCGCTGGACGACAAGGAAATCCTGTGGAAACGCTACTTCGATTATGTTCGACCGTTTAAAAAGCTGCTTGTTTCGGCCATTGGGTTATCTGTACTGATTGAGGTTATCTACTTGATGTTCCCTATCATGACGCAGCAGATCTTTGACCGTGTGCTGAACGATGCTGAGTGGCCGCTGCTGCATCTGTTCGTTGCCGCCATGCTTGTCATGATTGTCTTCCATACCGCAAGCATCGCCGTACGCCAAGTACTGATCGGCCGGCTCGCCTACATCCTCGATCAAGCGATGCTGGACCGTTTTTACCGTCATCTGTTCCGGCTGCCTTACACGTATTTTTCCAAACGAACGTCAGGCGATATTTTGACCCGAGTGCATGAGAACGAAAAAATTCGCCGATTGATGACCGACCATGCTTCCGAGCTGCTGCTGGATGGTTTGACCTTGGTGGTTTATGGGGGATTGATGGCGTACTACCATCCTCGCCTCGCGGCGATCTCCTTCGCGCTTCTGCCGCTGTACGTTTGCCTCTATGGTTATATCCTGCCGCGAATGCGACGCAATCTGCGCAAGCAGTTCATCGCCGAATGCGAGTCCCAGACGCAAATCGTGGAAGCGGTACAGGCCATCGCTACCGTCAAAGGCTTGTCCGTCGAAGGGATGATCCGCGGGAAGCTGATGCACAAGCTGAACCGGCTGCTGGCGCTGCGGCTGGAGGGCAACCGGCTCGACGCTGCGTCCAAAGCGGCTTCCTCGGCATTGCGGTCACTAAGCAAGGTGGCACTGCTGTATTGGGGTTCCACATACGTGCTGGAGGGGCAGCTTACCGTCGGCATGCTCGCAGCGTACTCCGTCATGTTCGCTTCGTTCCTGTTTGCGCTGGAAATGATCTCGCAGCGCATAAGCGAGCTGTCGGAGGCGCGAATCTCGATGGAGCGGGTGAACGATGTGTTCGAATCGACGCCAGAGCATCCCCGGCCGGAAGCGATGCGATTGCTTCCCGCGATTCAAGGCCATATCCGATTCGAGAATGTATCGTTTCAGTACAGCCGAGGCGGGAAGCTGGTGCTGCAATGTCTCGACCTGGAGCTGAAGCCGGGGCACACGGTCGCGCTTGTCGGGCGGAGCGGCTCGGGGAAATCGACGATCGCGCACCTGCTGCTGAAGCTTCTGGAGCCGACGAGCGGCGCCATCTCTGTCGACGGTTACCCGCTGCGCGAGGTGCACGCCGCCTCGCTCCGCAGGCAGGTGGGTGTCGTGCAGCAGGAGTCGATGCTGCTCCGCGGCTCGGTGCGGGACAATATCGACCTGAGCGGCGAGAACATTTCCTTCGAAGAAGTGGAACGGGCCGCCCGGCTGGCCGGCGCCCATGCATTCATCGAAGCGCTGCCGCTCGGCTATGATACGATCATCGGCGAAGGCGGCATTCGCCTATCCGGCGGTCAGCGCCAGCGGATCGCCATTGCGCGCGCACTGATCCACGATCCGCGAATCGTTATCTTCGATGAAGCCACAAGCGCCCTCGATACGGAATCCGAGCGAATCATTCAACACAACATGAGCGAGATGCTGGAAGGCCGAACGACGCTCATCATCGCGCATCGGCTGAGCACGATTCGCCATGCCGACCGGATCGTGGTGCTGGATCAAGGAGCCGTCGTCGAGAGCGGCACGCATGAGCAGCTTATTGAGCGGAAAGGCTTCTACCATCACTTGCTTGAGCAGCAAGTCTTGTAGCGGAGCAGCGTTTCCAACGTGAGCGACTCCCAAGCGCGCGAGCTCGCTGGGCGGGCGGCGCGATGGTCTGTCGAACCCTGCGATGGAATGATGGGGCTGTGCTAGCGCCATTGAGTCGCAGTGGAATATATTGGAATGAACTTCCCCGAAAAGCTCGCATCGATTGGGACTACACCATCATGGAACGAAAAACCGTCCGGTTCATTCTAATCGCCGGACGGTCATTTGCTGTAAGTATGGCTCAAGCTAGGCGTTGTACATGGTGGTTACTCTTTTTAGCGTAGAGCCGCCCGACTCTCCATCTTACGTTGAGATGCACTCATAGAGTCAGGATCGCCTAAGATGATAACTGTATACATGCTCTCTTGATTCGGACAGCCTACAATGACATGACAAACTGAGCTTCACGCATTCGCGGATCATTAGAACCGTAAATAGACTAAATGACGAAAGAAGCTCCGATAGGTTATGTACGGGAAGACGAGCCGCAGTAGATTATAATGGCGTTCATATAGAAGCTGTTTGCGGCTAGTTCAGCCAACCGAATAGTTTATAGGTCAAATCGAACGATTGCAAGTGAATCTCCACTAAAAGAGCGAAATAGTGGAACAATCGAACGATTCAAAGCGTTACCCCTTCGAATAGTTCGGCTAGACCAATTAGAGCGCGTTTTTAAACTTTTTGAAACGAAAATAGTGGGGATTCCACAATAATTAATTGGTTTTGCTGTTATTCACTATCGGGGCTTTCGTGATACGCAACAAGTCGTGAATCCGTTTTCTGGCCTGGGATAGCCCCTTCGTGCATTGGAATAACACCTTCATACATTAAGATGGCCCCCTTAGTACATGAACAAAAAACATCGCCCCTCCTACCCGGAGAGGCGATGTCTTATGTCGCGTTGCGGAGCTGCTCGGCGGTTGGTCCAACTAGTTCGAACGAGGTCAAACTAGGTCGAACTAGCGATATGAACCTGCCCCCCCGCTTCGCTCAGTTACATCGCTTGAACGAGCAGCGGAATCACTTGACCTTTATTCACGTCGATCAAGCCGTGATCCGTTAGCTTAAGCGCCGGACTGACCGCCAGGGAATGGGTGCTGAGCGACATGATCGGATTGTAATGCTGGTAGCCTAACGATTTCATCGCGCCGATCAGCCGCTCGACTTCTTCGGCCGTTTGTTCGAGCGGCGCTTCCGTCAAGATGCCGCCGACCGGCAGCCGCAGTCCTGCCAGCACCTGTCCACCTTCAACCGCGCAAAATCCGCCTTGATTGGCGATGACCCAGTTCGCCGCGAGCATCATATCGGCCTCGTTATGGCCGACAACGAGCAGGTTGTGATTATCGTGGGAGTACGTCGTCGCGACCGCGCCGCGCTTGATCGTATCTCCGCCGATTAACGCATAGGCGCGCTGGCCGCCTTTGCCGTAACGCTCGAACGTCGCCAGCAGCCCGTAGCCGCTTTCCCGCCACAGCAGCTGACCGTCACGCACCTCTACTTCGGCCTGATGCTCCTCGACGAACGTGGAACCGTCCTTGACCATCATCACCCGGCCCATGAATCGGCCGTCGCCGGCACCGCCGGTCTGCACCGTAACCTGAAAGTCGGCTTCAGTTAGCTCCGCCAGCTTCACGCTTTCGTAAAAATGCGCCGGGAAGGCCCGCTCCGCCGTGGCAGGCTGATAAGACTCGCCCGCGTCGTAAACTTTGCCGCCGCGCTTGTACACCTGCTCGATCGTCAATTCGCGAATATCCGATACGAGCGAGAAGTCGGCGAGCTTCCCCGGTGCGATGGCGCCCCGGTCATACATCCGCATTCTGCGGGCCGGCGTCAACGTAGCCGCATAGATCGCCGCTTCCGGCTCCATGCCCATACGGATCGCCTTGCGCACGATATGGTTCAGATGGCCGCGCCGCTGGAACGAATCGGGCATCACATCGTCGGTTACGAAGCAGAAGTGCTCGGCAACCTGATTGCGGATCAAATATTCCATCACATCCGCAGTCATCGATTTCTCCTGAAGCTCGATGAACATGCCGGCGGCGATGCGGGCTTCCATTCCCTCGATCGTTTGATGCGTGTGGTCGGAATCGACGCCGCTGAAGATCATCCGGTGCAGATCCAGATCGAGCAGCTTCGGAACATGGCCCTCAATGATCAGCTGCGGGTAAGCCGCGCGAATATGGTTCAATATTTGGTTCGTCTTGCAGTCGGGATCGGTGATCACATCGACATAGTTCATAATTTCGCCGAGACAAATGATGCGCTCCGTACGCAGCAGCTCGTCCATGTCTTCGATCTCGATCGAACCGCCTGTCGTTTCCATCGACGTCGCAGGCACCGAGCTAGGAATGGCATAGAACATGTCGGCTACGCAGTTCCGGCTCGCCTTGATCATTTCCTTGACCCCTTCCAGGCCGAACACATTGGCCATTTCATGAGGCTCGGGAACGATCGTGGTGACGCCGTTGCGAATGAGGGCATGTGAGAACGCCTCGGGTGTTATCATCGAGCTCTCGATATGCAGATGAATGTCGATCAGTCCGGGGATCATGTAGCGGCCTTTCCCGTCGATGATCTCGCCCGCTTCGAAGCTCTCGCTCCCCCGCTTGCCGATATATAGAAACTTTCCGTCCAGCACCGCCGCGTTGCCGGGCATGAACCGCTTGAAATAGCCGTTATAAATCTGGACGTTCTCGATCAATAAATCCACGCGCATGCTGTCTGCACCTCCAAGTAAGCTACTCCACCAAAATCAACTTCTCCACGGGAAACTGAACGCGCACCTCTTGACCGCTCGCATACGGCTGCTCCATCTCTTGGTTCGCCGTAAAATCGCCGAGCTCCGTCTCGATGACGTACTGGTAGCTCCGGCCGAGGAAGGTGCTGACCTTGACGCGGCCCGTCAATACATTCGGTCCCGCATCCAGCTCTTCCGGCGTACCCAGCCTCAGATCGTCCGGCCGGATGGCGCCCTTCTGCCCCTTCTGTTCTCCCCGACCCGGTCCTTGCACCGCGCGGAAAACGTGAGTCCCCGCTTGAAGCTCAATCTCGCTGCCGTGGTCCTGCCTGCGGTCGAACGTAATAAAATTTGTAAATCCGATAAATCGAGCCACGAATTCGGTCTTCGGATATTTGAATATCGTCGACGGCCGGTCAAGCTGCTCGATAATGCCTTTGTTCATGATCGCGACCTGATCGGAGATCGAGAAGCATTCCTCCTGATCGTGGGACACGTAGACGGTCGTAATGCCGAGCTCCTGCTGGATGCGGCGGATCTCCACCCGCATGTTGACGCGCAGATTGGCGTCAAGATTGCTGAGCGGCTCGTCGAACAGCAGCAGATCCGGCTCGATCACCAGCGCCCGGGCAATGGCGACGCGCTGACGCTGACCGCCGGAGAGCTCCTTCGGATAGCGCTGCTCGAAGCCGGACAAGTTGACGACGTCGAGCATGCTGCGCACGCGGCGGTCAAGCTCCGCTCCGCTTACTTTCCGCAGGCGAAGACCGAACGCGACGTTGTCGTAAACGGACAAATGCGGGAACAGCGCATAGCTTTGGAATACAAAGCCAAAATTGCGCTTGTTAACCGGTACGCGCGTATAATCTTTTCCGTTCAGCGCGAATTTGCCTTCCTTCGCTTCAAGGAAGCCGGCGATCAGGCGCAGCGTCGTCGTTTTGCCGCAGCCGCTCGGACCGAGCAGCGAGATCAGGCTTCCTTTTTCGACGGACAGGTTGAAGTCTTTCAATATATATTGCTGATCATAGGCTACAGCTATATTTTCCAAGGTTAGCATGGCCATGGACGCAAGCCTCCATTATCGTTTGGTAAAGTAGGAAAATCCCATCAGTCGCTCGATCAGGAACATCAGTACGGCGGTGAACAGCATCAGCAGTACAGAGATGGCTGCCACCGTCGGGTCGAAGTTGTTCTCAACGTACAGCAGCATCTGGATCGGGAACGTGCTGACTCCGGGTCCGGTCATGAACACCGAAATGTCGACATTGTTGAACGATTCCAGAAACGCGATCAATACGGCGGCGATAATGCCCGACTTGATGTTCGGCAGCACGACGGTGAAGAACGTCTTCAGCCTTCCTGCACCGAGACTGAGCGAAGCCTCCTCCACGGCAAAATCGAAGTTGGCCAGACTGGAGGCGATGACCCGGATAATAAACGGCAGCATGATGACGGTATGCCCGAGCAGCAGCGCCGCGTAAATCGGCAGATGGTAAGTAATGATGACGTATTTCAGCATCGTAAATCCGAGTACGATGCCCGGAATGAGCACCGGCGATATAAAGACCGCATTCAGCGCGTCCTTCCCCCGGAACTGAAACCGGCTTAACGCATACGCTGCCGGCAATCCGAGCAGCAGCGCGAGCAGGTTGCCCGCCAGCGACACGACAATGGAAGTAATGAACGACGTCTTGAACATCGTCACTTCGAAAATATGATGATACCACTTGAGCGAAAAGCCTTGCGGCGGGAATTTCAGCGCGCTTCCCGGCTCGAATGAAGCGAAGGCGATAATCACCAGTGGTCCAAGCAAAAACACATATATAAGAAGTGTAAACAGGCCGAGCCCACGGTTCTTCTCCTGCATGCTTCTACCCCTTCGGATTTAATTTGTTGGCCAGCTTATTCATCAGCGCGATAATAACGAACGTGATCGCCATCATGATCGTGGCGACGACCGAAGCGAGGTACCAGTCGTTCAGCGTGATCGCGTTCTGATACAGGAACGTCGAGATGACCCGCTGCTTGCCGCCGAGCAAGGTCGGCGTTGTGTAAGCGGTCAAGCTGCCGACGAACACGAGAATGCCCCCGATGATCAGCCCCGGCACGCTGAGCGGTATGATTACCTTGCAGAACGCCGAGAACCGGCTCGCCCCCAGGCTTTCCGCCGCCTTAAGAAGATCGGGATCGATATTCTCCATGACGCCGACGAGCGTAATGATAATGAGCGGCAGGAACAAATGAATCAGACCGATCATCATCGCCGTCGGCGTGTATAAAATGTTCAGCGGCTCCTGAATCAGTCCGGTCGCCAGCAGCGTGTTGTTGAGCAGCCCTTTTTTCCCCAGGATGATCGTCCAGCTAAACGAGCGGACGACGGAGCTGGTCAGCAGCGGGAAGATGGCGAGCGCGAGCAGCAGTCCTTTTTGCCTCGGGCTGCGTCTGGAGATGTAATAGGCCACCGGAAAGCCTAGCACCATGCACAGAACGGTCGTCACCAAGCTGACGCGCAGGGTGGTCCATAATATTTTCAGAAAATATGGATCTTGAAAGAAGTGCAGATAGCCATCCGCCGTGAGACGGCCCTCATGGTAAAAGGTCGAGCCTACCGTCAGGAGAATCGGGATCACCATGAAAGCGGCCAAGAACAGCAGGCCCGGCACAAGCAATATAGCCAAATACGATTTCTTCATGTTACTGTTCTCCTGTTCTTAAGGTTCGCTAGCCGCGCAAAACGGTCGTAAACATGCGGAGAAATTCGTCTGCCGCCACATCCAAGCAGACGTGAACGTTCGGCTCGCGCGAGAGCCGGTTCTGGAAGTCGCAGACCGTCTGGCCGTCGCACAGCTCGCTGCGCGTCTCCACGTCGACGTAGTACGGCTTCGTCAGGACGAGCTCCCGGTTCAGCGCCACGCCGACCGCGAGCGGATCGTGCAGCGCACAGGCGCGCACCCCGTTGCGCTCGTAATAGCGCTGCATGTAATCGCCCGTGCTCTCGCGGACATAGCAGGCCAGCGCCGAATCTCCCAAGGAGGCGATATGCGCTTCCGTCAGCAGCGCCTTGCGCGTCACGTCCAGACCGACGAGCGTGAGGGAAGCAAATCCCGCCTGGAATACAAGCTTCGCGGCCTCCGGATCGACATACATGTTATACTCCGCCGTCGGCGTCACATTCCCGAACGTCTGCACGGCGCCGCCCATCACGATCACTTCCTTCACGAGCCGTACCAGCTCGGGGTCCTTCGTGACGGCCAGCGCCAGGTTCGTCAGCGGCGCGGTCATGACCAGCGTCACCTCGCCGGGATGCCGCCGAACCTGGTCGATGATAAAGTCGACCGCATGTCCGTCCTCCGGCTGCTTGCGCACAGGCATGTCCTTCAGCGCTCCGCCAAGGCCGTCCGTCCCGTGCACCCGATGCTCGAAATACGTGCTGCGCTTGATCGGGCGGTCCGCCCCCTTGACGACCGGAATATGCTCCGCGCCGGCCAGCTGCAATATTTTGCACGTATTGACGGTCGCCTGCTCCAAGGAAACGTTGCCATTCGCCGTCGTGACGCCGAGCAAATCCATTTGGCCGCTGCGAATAGCGAGCAGCAGACCGAGCGCGTCATCCACCCCCGTGTCCACGTCGAGAATCACTTTGTTGTTCATCCGTTCGGGCCTCCTTGTGCTTTAAATCAAACAAGGGTACATGCCGCAACATATACCCTTGTCCCTTCATCTCCGCGAATTATTGCGTGACTTCCCGGTTGAAGCGGTCGATCCATTTTTTCAGGTTGGCGTTGACGAACTTCATATCCAGCTTGTTCAGCTTGGCAATCGTTTCCTTGCCGTACGTAATGCCTGTCGCCTCTTCCGGCGTCAGTGTCAGCGTCATATTAACCGGCGAGTCCACCTTGGCCTTCGCCGACTTCTCCTGGACCGTTTTGCTCAAATGCCAGTTGATGAAGTCTTCCGCCAGCTGCTTGTTCTTGCTGCCTTTGACGACATTGACCGTGTTCATGATCGCGTAGCCGCCGTCTTGCGGCGTAATGAACTTCGTCTCCGGAACAGCCGCCTTCAAATCCTTGACGTACATTTCCATAATCGGTCCCGCGGCAATCTCGCCTTGCGAGAACATATTGACGAATTCGGACGTCTGGCTGTAATATTTCACGACGCCGGGGTTCAGCGCCTTCAGCTTCGCCATCGCCTGATCTTCATTGAATGTTGCGTTGCCGGCTACGCGCGAAGCCGCGTCGATCATCATCGGGCCCGTCGTCGACGTAATGTTCGGCATCGTCAGCTTCTTGGCAAGCTCAGGGCTCCATAAATCGTTCCACGTCTTGATCTCTTTGCCCCCGGTCGCTTTCGGGTTATAGGCGATACCAAGCTGTCCGATCGTATAAGCCGGACCGTAATCCTCGCCGAGCGGCGCCCTGGCTACCTCGTAAATTTCTTTCAGGTTCGGGATGCGGCTGCGGTCGATCTTCTCGAACAAGCCGGCTTCAATGCCCTGCTGCGCGTAATAGTCGGATAAATAAATCAGATCGACGGAAGATCCGCCTTGCTTCACCTTGTTCAAGCGGTCCGCGTTGTTCCCGGCCTCGACGACGATCTGAACGTTATGCTCCTTCTCGAATGGCGCGTATACTTCCTTCTTGAAGAAGTCGTCCGAGAAGCCCCATGTGGAAATGACCAGCTTCGTCGGTTGGCCCTTCGGCGCTTCGGTCGATGCGCCAGCATTCCCTTGTTCCTTCGCTCCGCCGCCACAGCCCGTAGCGACGAGCCCCAAAATTGTCAGTGAAGCCAAGCCTTGTACCCATCGTTTTCTCATCTTGCGTGTTCCTCCCCAATTCAATCATGATCTATAGTGGTGAATCGTGAATCCGCAGCCGGTTGTTCCATTAGGTAGTATCCGTACCGTCTCCTAAACTATACATTTCCCCCATGGATTTCCAAGAAAACAAAAAAGTGCCCTTGTTTTAGAAAAAAATCTTCTAAACAAGAGCACTTTTCGTTGTAAACAACGGAAAGAGACATCCGTTTGACCTATTCGGTTTCCTCTTAAGATAAATCAAAAGAGAAACGCCGATCGTTAATTATTTTCATTCTCGCTCAGAATCACATTCGTGATCGCCCATTGGGTGGCGGGATCATAATCCCTGAGCACCGCTTCAATGGCAAGTCCCAGCTCCTGCTCCAGCCTCTCGCGGATTCGCCGCTTGTATATCGAGGACATATAATAATCCACTTCATACTTCAAGGTAGGAATCTCGCCCTCCAGCGCCGTGGAACGGGGCGAACGGCGGTGCTTGGCATGGACCGTAATCATTTGGCTATCGATGAACACCTTCAGCATCGTCGTACCGAAACCGAACAGCTCTTTCGCGATCTCATTGTAGATGTGACTTAGCTTCTTCCTGTTCTCGTTGGAGTCGATCAGGGGCATGAGTTCACCTTCCGGTAATCTGTAAACCGAAATTTATAATCTAGCATTATCATAATACAGAAGATGACCGAATAAATCAAGGTATAGTTCGGCTTTTGGAAGCAAAAATACGAGATTCGCCGAATATTAACGTGAATGAAGCGCAGATTTACGAAATATGCGAAAAGCACCTAGCCAGCATTCCTGTCCATGCGATCCCGACAGGCTCGGTATAGAAAAAAAGGGAATGCCACATTCCTTTTTTGAACAGCTGACGGGGTGGAAATCATCGCCAAATCGCAGAGACAACGCTTATAATACGAATAGGTGCTCACATGCATGCTGAATGATTTTGCAGTCCTGAATCACGATAAGAATCGGATTTGCAAACCTATGGGGAGGATTGTTCATATTGATCGCAATGGAAGATGTACCGCAGCCGAGTCCGGATCGCACGGTCATACGGATCGCCGGCATCGATAAAGAAATTCGCATGCTGCATATTACGGATTCGCATTTAACGGAAACGGACGAGCGTGAAGAAGACAGCGTGACGGCAGCCGGAATCAAACGAAACAAAGTTTTTGGCGGACAGGCCCTTACGCATTTTACAGCAGCTTTGAACCTGCACGAGGATGAGCCGTATGACGGAATCGTGTTTACTGGCGACATCATTGATTTTCCAACCCGGAAAAACCTGGAGATTGTGCAATCCCAGCTCTCTAACCTGCCCTGCCCTTATTTGTTCACGATGGGCAACCATGACTGGAAACACGACCATGAACAGCCGAGCGACGAGCTTCGGCATGCCGCATATCCGATGTTCAATCATATGCTGGGCCTCAATCCGTCGCACAGCAGTATGGAAATCGGAGGCGTCAAGATCATCGCCATCGACAACAGCAATTACCAGGTAAGCCGCAAGCAGCTTGATTTTGTCCAAGAACAGACGGCGTCCGGTTTGCCTTGCTTGTTGTTTTTCCACATACCGCTTTCGCTGCCTTCGCTAACGTCGAAGGTGCTTGAAGTATGGAAAAGCCCTATCCTGGTCGGCGCCAAAAACTGGGATAAGGAGAAGCAAAAGCGCTGGGGTGTCAAGGATGAAGAGGCCGGCACGAGAGAATTTATCGAATGGATAAAAAGTCCCGATGCAAGTCAGGTGGCCGGAATCTTTTGCGGGCATGTCCATTTTGCTCACCGAGAGGAATTCGCCGCCGGAAGGTATCAATATGTAACAAACCCCGGCTTTCAAGGCGGATGCCGGACAATCGTGATCCAACCGCTATAGCGTACCATGACTGACCAGCCATGTTAAAAAAAGGGATGAACATCATAGGCGATGCTCTCCCTTATTTTTAATGCTCGCTAAATTCGATTTCGTTAAAATCGGTAACGCACACCAGAGCCGTATCCGACCGATGAACCTCAATAGCGAACAATTCCTTATACGGCGTTTCGGTAACGGCGATTCGATCGTCTCTCCGCTTCCATTGCTCGAATACTTGCTGAGATATTTCAAATGGCAATAATGGCTTGATGGAACGTTTGCTGTGCACCACGATGATTTTTTCTCCATCTCTCGCGACGATGACGTTATTTCGGTACACCATCTTCAGATGCTTCTCTTTCTCCTCGTGCGATACTTTCATGGTTCCCCTCCGGTATGTAAAATAGCATTCTCGGATATTTTTGGCCGTCGCCGCGCAGCTAACCCGCCATCAACGGCCGTAATCCTTTTCTTTTATCATAACACCGGCTTCTAAACAAAAAATAAACAAATCGGATAAAATCGCGAAATATGGCGATTTTTGTCAGAATGATTGACATTTGTACTAGCCGCTTGAACGGTCAAACCTCATGAAAAAAGAGGCTAACCAATGAACCAAGTTAACCTCTTTCAGAAACGATGCTGTTCATTTGCATGCTCCGGTACCGACGGATACAGGGTGTCCGGGCAGATGCACTTCGCTCTTTCCTATAGCGTGCCTGCATGCATTTCAAGGATCGCACTATCCGCGGCTAAGCCCCTGCCCCCAGCTTCATGAGGTTGCCGTAGCTGATCTCCAGGCATTCGAACGGACTCTTGTCATAGCACCGGTCTTGTTCTACGCAGCCCCATTCCACGCCGATCTCCTTGCAGGCTTGCAAAATGCCCTTGAAGTTCATCGTGCCTTCCCCGATTTCACCAAAGCGGCGCTCTCCTTCTCGGGTGATGATCATATCCTTCAAGTGAATGACCTTCATGCGACCGTTCGCTTTGCGGATCCATTCCGTAACGTCTCCCCCTCCGGCTTGCACCCAGAACACATCCAATTCGAAATCGACCGCTTCCGGGTCCGTCTCCGCAAACAGGATATCCAGACCGGACCTTCCTTCAAATTTCGTAAATTCGAAGTCATGATTATGGTAAATGAACTTGAACCCCGCCTTATCGAGCCTTCTCCCGATGTCTGTCATTTCCTTGGCAAAAGCGTCATAGCCCTCCAGACTCGTGCGGTACCGCGGAGGCATGCTGCCCAGTCCGACGTATCGGCTCTCCCACACGCGGTGCCTTTCGATGACTGCATCGAGATGATGAACCAGTTCGTCGTAGCTGACATGCGTAGCGCAAATAGCAAGTCCTTCCCGATCCGCCAACGCTTTCAATGCCCGATCGTCAATAGGACCCATTCCGGAAAGCTGGATCGCGCGATATCCCATGTTCCGAATTCGCTTGAAGGTTTCGCTTATATCCTCCGGTGTCTTCAAATAGTCTCTGAGCGTGAACAACTGCACGGCTATTCTCATTTTCCCCGTCTCCATTCGGTCCCCGACTGTATTCATATTGTGACAATTTCGCTTTTCCATCATAGCGGCACAGGCCAAGCTTGCGTTTTACTTGATTGTATCCAGAAGCGCCTGTACCTTCTCATTGGCTATGCGCAGCGCCGTATTCGTATCCTGACCTTCCTTCATCATTTGAGCGAACACATCGCCGGCAATCGTCTCCGCGTTGGTATCGTTATTGCTCGGCACATACGTAGCGACCGCAAATTTGCGGTTGGTGATGGCCTTTACATTTTTCCCCTTCATAGCCGGAATATCGGCCATAAACTGGTCTCGAATACTTGGTTTATTCACCGCGCTCATATTTCCGTTTCTCGTAAAAGCCGTCTGCACTTCATCGGATAACAGCGTCTGCATGACCAGGAACGCTGCGTCCTTCTTCTCGCTGACCGAAGATATGCCCGTGAATATACCGTCCGGCCTTGTACTGACGCCGGGGAGTGTCTTGTGCTCGGGGTACGTCACCAGATCGAAATTCAAATTCGGATTTTTCAATGCGTCTCGAATCGTGCTGATGCTGCACGCACACATCGCAATTTTGCCCTTGGAGAAGTCCTGCCAGCCGTATGCCAATTTTTGCGGCTCGTAAATGCTTTTCCACAGTTCGAAATGTTCCCGCCAGGCGTCGGTGATCACATTCGCCTTTCCGGCACTATTCACGAACGGAGTATTGACTTGCATCGACAATCGGAATACCCGGTCGGGCCAAAAGCCGAAGTACTCTCCATTACCGTCCGCTTTGCTGATCTTTATGCCGAGATCGCGGACTTTCTCCCACGTCATCCCGTCGACCGGCGGCTTCTCTCCGAACCGTTCGAATATATCTTTGTTGTACATCAGTGCGTTGCCGTTGTAATAAATCGGGAGTACATGGATTTTGTCCAGCCCGCTCATGACTTTCATCGATTTCAACGTTTCGGCTTCGATCACGTTCGTGTCGAATTTATTTTTTTGGATGAGCGGCTCCAAATCGGCGACCGCATTCAACTCGCTTAACGGTTTAATGCTCGCGAACCATAAATAATACAGATCGGGCAATGACCCGGATGCGACCATATCGGTAATATTGCCATTAATGGGCATCAGCTCCACCGTAATATGCGGATACTTCGCTTTGACCGGATTTTGTACGTATTTCGCGAAATCTTCTTCGGTGAACATGCTTTTGTATGTCATCAGCTTTACGGTAACCGGATCGGGAGCTTTCCCTTTGTCCGGGTTATTCGCTTCGGCCGGGTTACCAGTGCTGTTCGGTTGCCCCGCATGGTTCGTGCAGGCGGTCGACAAGACGAGGATGACGGCGATTAGCATGAAAACAAAGCGTTTGATCAACGAAAACACCCCTTTTGAACATATTTCGAAATGCTGCGTTTCCTGTCACGAATCATTCACGGATTTACCCGGTATACGCGAATTTCATCGAAATTCACCGATGCCGTTTCGCCGCCGAGCCCGATCTTCCCGCTGCTGAAGGAGCTGTCGGCTACACCGGTAAATAATGTAGTGGTAACGTTCCCTTTTTTCACTGTGGCCGACATACTTCCGCTGCTGTACGCGACATCGAAAAGCACCGTGCTGTTCTGAAAATCATAACTGGCCGTGCCGAGGGTAGTCACAACGCCGTTCACTTTTTTCTTTATCGCGGCTTGGTCCGAGCCGCCTCCGCTGAATTCCAGGAAGTAATAGTTGTTGTCGTTCTGATAGTTGAATAAAATGCGGCCCTTGTTTGCAGCGCTTAACGTTCCTGCTGTCGCTTCTACTTGGACATGATAGTCGCCCGAAAAATCCCTTCTGTCATGTATCGCCTGAGCCGTTCCGTTGATTTGCAGCCGTTCGGACTGACGTGTTGCATTACCCGTGATGACCCAGCCGGGACTTTGATTATTAAGGAAATCCCAGTGATACAGCGTGCTCGTCGGCAGCTGCGGCGGCCGAATTCCGATTCTGGCGCCCGGCCCCCCCGGATTTTGCTGCGAATTGTTGGTTACGACCTGAAGATAAGTAGCGACCTCGGCCATCTCCTCCAACAAAGCGCTTGACACTTCAGATTTACCTGCCGGATCGCCAACAAAGGAAATTTTACCCGCCCCATCCTCCGCGACTGTGCCCGCAACGCATACGGTATACGTGCCGAACTGCTGCAATGCTTTGGCAAAATTGCGGGCTTTGTTGGACAAGCGCTGGCCGTTCACCCGAATATCGTCGATATGGACGGACAACGGGATCGCGAGCAGCGATCCCAAGTACACATTGCCTGTGACGTTATAGCCATTCGGATACGGATTGTTGTAAAATGCGTCTTGGCTCGATGCGGGCCACGCAAAAGGCTTCCCGTTCGGACCATTCTTGTTAAAAGCCAGCGCCGGCATGCCGGAAGCGAGCGCATGATGGATGCCGTTATCCAATTCGCCCGGACGAATAACCCCGGCGATGGCTGAACCGCCATATGCGCGCGTACCATGCCACGTATCGTAAACCCCTTGGCCGTCCAAGTAGTTGCGGGCGTAGCCGGAAGCGGTGAAGTCGTTGTTACCGTCCCGCTGCGTGTTATACGACTCCACCACGTAGATATGGTCCTCGTCAATGAAATGCATGTTGGCGTCGGTCTGCGAATCCGGCTGCACGTAATCGGAGACCTTCATGCTCCAGACGAGCGTACCACCTTTATACATACGGCGGACCGGAGCGACTTCGTTGGCGATCGAGATCGGTTGCGTCCACCGGGTGTAGTTATAATTGACTCCCTTGGCCGTATCCCAGCCCGGCGAAGTCTCCGGCTCGTAAAGCGCGCCGTCGCCAATCGGGGTATTCCACGGGCTGTACGCATCGAACGGATGATAGGCGGGGTCTCGCTTCAACGCGGTCGATAACACCGTCGCCGTCACATTATCGAATTTCGCATTGCTTCCCCGGATGCCTACGCCGATTTTGCCGCTGGTGAACGTACTGTCCTGCACGGCTGCGAACAAGGTGGTAGTCACATTGTCTTTTGTCCCCTTCACCGTGATGCTTCCGCCGGTCACATATTCGATTTGAATCGTCGCTTTGGTGCTGGTCAGCGGGTACGCTCCGCTGTAAGTACCCAGAACCGTAACGACGCCGCCTACTTTCTTTTTCAAGAAGACGTCGTTCGCCGCGGTTGCGCCGATATCCACATAATAATGGTTGCTCGCATCGACATAATTAAAGTAAAGATGCTGTCGGTTGCCGGAGCTGCTGCCGAAGCTGCGAACATCGGCTTGGTACGAATAGTCGCCGGACCACGTTCGGCCTTCATAGATCGCATCGGCGATGACCCCTCCGAAGATGGAGCACTGAAGCTCGCCGCCGTTCACACTGCAGTTCGGATCCAATGTCCAATACGGCGCCGTATTGTCATTGAAATTGATCGCGTAATTTAAAAAGTTCGATTCCGCCAGGATTGGCCGCGTGACGACAAAAGAAAGGATCAACGATAAAATCATGACACCACAGACAAATCGCTTCATTCATATCGAACTCCTTCAATAGAATAGGATAACGAAAGAATAGAGTAACGAAGCCTTTCACCTTATCGAACATCGCCGGGCTTCCTGTGAAGCGGTTTCACAATGACGTTATCGAAGTACGCGCCGCTGCTCCATAGACCAACTCCGATTTTTCCCCCGGTGAATGTCGTATCCGCCACTTGATCGAACAGCGTTGTCGTCGTTCCATCCATCGCCGTTCCTTTGACCGTAATCGTTCCGCCGTTCAAGTACTCGATCTCGAACGTCACTTTCTCGCCTGTCAGCGGGTAATGACCGCTATATTTTCCCATGTCCGATATTTTGCCGTTCACCTTTTTCCGGAGGAACACGTCATTATTGGCCGTCGCGCCGATGTCCAGATAGTAACTATTGTTTTCGTCTGTATAGTTGAAATACAATCGCTGCCGGTTGCCATTCCCCTTGGATAATGTCCACACATCCGCTTGATACACGTAATCGCCCGACCAGATTTGTCCGTCATAAACGGCGAGCGAAGTGCCTCCGCCATAGCTCTCGCAGAACAAATTCTCCTTATCGTTGACGTAGCAGGCCGCGTTCATCGACCAATCCGGCGCTTCCCCACCCGAAAAATCGATCGAATATTCGCTTGCTTCGGAAGGCAATGGTCTCGCTGCCGATGCATCGTTATTGAATTGCTCCTTCAAAGCGTCGGCTCGATCGAATAGATTGGTTTTGGCGTCGGGATCCATTGCGGAAGCGCTTTCCGAATTGTCCAACAGCTGCATGAATGCATCCAACTGCTCCAATGCCTTATCCGGCATCCCGTCTTGTCGAAACCGCTCGGCTTGATAAAGGTTGTCGGAGAGCTTGCGGTACAGTTCATCGTTTAACTTGTTCCCGCGGCGGAGCGAATCGAGCAGCTCGCTCGTGCTTCTGAACGTAGGAGCTGCAGGCCATTGGTTTATACGGTAAATTCGCACCTCGTCGAAGGTGACCGCCGCATTGTCGCCGCCAAGTCCGATTTTGCCGCTCTTAAACGAGCGCTCCGGCACGCCGTCAAACAGTGTCGTGACCGTTCCGTTTTTACTGGCCGTAGCGGAAATGCGCCCCTTTTTGTCATAGGCGATCTCCAGCAGCACCGTACTGTTCTGAACATCGTAGCTCATGGAACCTAGCGGAGTGATGATCCCGTTTTCCTTTTTGTTCAGCGAAACTTGCCCCGTGCTGCCCCCGCTCGCTTCCAGGAAATAATAATTGTTGCGGTTTTGAAAATGAAATACGATATGCGCCTTATTGGCTTCGGTTAATGCACCGGAGGTCATCTCGACCTGGTAACAATAGCTGCCCGAAAAATCGCGTTTCTCATAAATCGCGAGCGCCGTGCCGTTCACCCGGAGCTGTTCGGCTTCATGGCTGATACCGCCGGAGTTGACCCAGCCTGGGGTCTGATCGTTCAAAAAATCCCAATGGTAGAGCGTGCTCGTCGGAAGCTGCTTCGGCCGCTCGCCGATGCGCTCGCCCGGACCCCCCGGATGCTGCTCCGAATTGTTCGTTACGACCTGCAAATATTTGGCGATCTCGTCAATCTCGCGCAGCAATCCCGGCGATACTTCGCCTTGTGCCGCCGGATCGGAAGGAAAGATGATTTTCCCTTTGCCGTCCGCGTTCAGATTGCCGCCGATCGCTACGATATACGTCCCGAACTGCTGCAGCGCCTGTGCAAAATGACGGCCCTTCGCGGACAATGCGCGTCCGTTCACCTGTATGTCGCCAATATTCACCGACCTTGGTATGGCGAGCAGCGACCCCATGTACACATTGCCCGTATCGCTGTAGCCTGTCGGGAGCGGCTCGTTCCATATCGCATCCTGGCTTGCCGCCGGCCACGTATACGGTTTGCCGTTCGGGCCATGCTTGTTGAGTGCCGTCGCATGTACGGCGGACGCAATCGCGTGCGGAATGCCCTTCTCGAACTCCCCGGGCCGGATCACTCCGCCGATGGCCGTGCCGCCGTACGCCCGGCTGCCGTGCCAAGTGTCGTAGACGCCGGGTCCGTCGATGTAGTTTCGCGCATAGCCGCCCACCGTCAAGTTTCCGTCGTCCTTGCGGACCGCACTGTAGGTCTCCACCACGTAAGTATGATGCTCGTCGATAAAATGGATGTTTCCGTCGCTCTTCGCATCCGGCTGCACGTCGTTTGATACCTTCATCCGCCAAAATAGCGCGTTCTTTTTGAACAAATCGCGGACCGGATCGCTGTCCGCCGCAACCGATATCGGATGCGTCCAGTTTTTATAATTCAAGTTCGCGCCCAATTCCGCGTCCCAGCCGGGCGACGTCTCCTTCTCGTAGATGGCGCCGTCTCCGATCGGCGTGTTCCATGGACTGTAAGCGTCGAACGGATGATAAGCCGGATCGCGGTCGAACCCTGCGGCCGTTCCGTTCGCAGATACCGCAGCGGCAGGTACGTCCGCTGCCTTCTGATCGTGCCTCGGAGCCTCGAACGCAGTCGAATGTTTGCAGGCGATAAGAAGCAAAAGCGCGGCCGTCGCTGCATACGAAGCTGCCCATCTTTTCAACCTAACCCCTCCTTCTTTGCGAGATTGAACTTTCCGCATGAACTGCCTATAATCGAACTTCCCTGCCGCATTCGGCCGATTCATAGATCGCGCATAAAATGTTGATCATATCCACGCCGTGCTCCGGGCGTATAATCGGCTCGGCTCGCCCCGCTACGCAATCGATGAAATGCTTGATGTTCTCCCCGTGCTGCGGCGGCGCTTTTTGCTTATGCAGCTGCGGCTTGATATCGGTCAATTGTCCTGCGGCTTCCGAGAACAGCGCCAACTCCCCTCTTTTGAGACTTGCGCCGGATTTCGTCCCGCGAAATTCAATAAAATTCATTTCCTCGCCGATGTTCGACGCCCAGCTGAATTCAATTTGCAGCGTCGCGCCGTTGTCGAACCGGATAAAGCCGGTCGCTAAATCCTCGACGTCATACGTGCCGCCGGCCTGCTTGTCGCCGGACGTGCTGTGAATCGAATCGGACAGCTCGTTATGGGCGAACTTCGTGTAGACCGCGCCGCTCACCGCAACGGGCTTCGGGTTCCCCATCAGCCACATGGACAAATCGATAAAGTGTACCCCCAAATCGATGAGCGGCCCGCCGCCGGAAAGCTCCTTGGTGGTAAACCATCCTCCTTTACCGGGAATGCCTCTGCGTCTTATCCATCCGCAGCGGCCCGTATAAATTTCGCCCATATGTCCTTCATCAATATAACGCTTCAAATACTGCGCAGCCGAGGAAAACCGGTTGTTTCGCATCACCATCAGCAGCTTGCCGCTTCGTTTAGCGGCGTCAGCCATTCTCTGCGCTTCCTGCGGATTGATCGCATCCGGCTTTTCGCAAAACACGTGCTTGCCCGCTTCCAAAGCGGCAACGGAGATGACCGAGTGAAATTTGTTCGGCGTACAAATATCGATCAGATCAATATCGCTGCGCCTTATGACCTCCCGGTAATCGGTATAAACATCGGTCACGTTCGCCTCTTTGGCGATCGCCTGCACCCGATCCGGCAGCACATCGCATAATGCGACGATTTCCGTGTCGGGATGCTCCAGCCACGTTTTCAAATGCGCCGTTTTGAAAATATTCCCGGTACCGATAACGCCGACTCTATACTTTTTACTCATGCGCATGCCCTCCTTTGTTTACTTGCAATTCTTGATTCATCAGCGCAGCCAGGTTATAGGCCATTGCCGTGTGCCCGTATTCGCCGGGATGAAGCAGATCGGTCGTCAAGCCCGAGCAATCGTCAAGCACTTGGCTTCCTTCGATCAAATACAGAGCGGGATGCTGGAAACACCTCGCATGATCTCGCAAAACCTCATTATACTGCGCAGCAACGGTCGACATCTCGGATCTGCTCAGCGTAGCCGAATACGGGTACATCGTAATCAGAAAAATCGGTTTATCCGGGTGCGCATCGATAAGCCGCTGAAGCAAATATTGCGTACGTTCATGAAATTGCTCCGGCGTGAAGCTGCCGACCATATTGATGCCAAGTTCCAGGCTGATCATATGCCAATCGTCCCGGGAGGCAAAATAATCGGCGATTTCCTTCTCGCTGCGGCAGGAACCGCCCAGACCGCAATTATACACATCGACGCCTAGTTGTCTGGCTGCCTGCTGGACGTAGGTCATCGGCTGATTGTGAAGGCCGTGCGTGATGGAAGATCCGTAAGCGAGCCATTTGACGGAAGGCACTTCATGCGCGTAAGGCGGACGGACGGGATAACCGTAAGTGTTCACCTCGCTCCAGCTGCAAATATATTTGCCGAAGCATATCCGCCATACTTCCGGAGCAAAGCCGGACTGCATCAGCTGCGTGCGGTCAGCTTGGCGAAGCTTAAGCGGCTCCTCCAGCAGGATAGATTGCTGCGCCCCCGCTTGCAGCCGATGCTTGGAGTGGAACAACCCGCCTTTGTAGACGAAAATGTCGCCATCGCTCTCCGGGATGCACAGCGTGATGCGAATCCACTTGGCCTCGGTCACAAACCGCACCTCGCAGCCGCAAGCATCCTCGGATATGAACCTCGCCCGATCGGATAATGAATTTCGCACCTCCTTCGGAAACCGGTGCTGTCTAACTCCTGGGGTTCCGGATTGCTCATCCAGCTCGGTTACGTTATGAAATTGAAGCTGATTGTAGAGCAGAGCAGGCACTCCTTTCCGAATAACAGCGCACCTCATAGATCGCAGCCGAAGGATCGCCATGCGTCGCTTCGATAACAATACGCAGCTTCTTCGTCGCCACCGATTGCGCTAAAACATGCTTTCTATGCCGATGGTAGTTATGTTCCTCCCTGTGGATTTCTTTCCACTCGTCATCGAGCCAAGCTTGAATCGAATACGCCTTAGTACATTGCGGGTCGCGATAAAACGGCTCGTACCAATGATATTCCCTGAATAAATGTCCCGGGAACGTAATAATGACTTCGCGAATGCTGACCGTATCGTTCCATTCCAGCTGCAGCCATTGTCCTAACGGCTCGTTCGGGTCGGATCTCCACAGGTTGGTCGAAGCATGAGGTCTCGCGGCTCCGCTGATCGCATTGGATGGAGCATAACAGGACTGAGCCGGCGTTATGCGAAAGCTTAACGTCCCTCCGTCGGACAAGTACCGTCTCATTTTGCCGTTACCCATTTCATAAGCGGACGTCAAGCCGGGAATGACCGTATTCGCCGAATGCCATTCGACGGCAGGGTTCGCGTCCAGGTCCAGCCGAATGTATCCTGTCTTCGGCAGCCCCGTTAGCCAGGTCAATCCCACGTTCCAATCGATCCATCTCTTCCTGCTGCCCGTCGGTACCTGCAGCTCGGTTGCGGCCAGCGGCTGCGAAGGCTCCGTCCGGTAATCCCAAATGTGATCGACCAGTACCATGTACGCCTTCACCACCTGATCACTCGCACTCGTATTGGTCAGGCAGACGGAGATAGCATCGATGCGGTCCGCACCGATCGCAATCCACTGTCCTCGGCGATGATGCAGCGGCTCATGCATCGTTTTGTATTTTTGCTGATCCTCCTTCTTTCGAAAGCCGAACGTGGTGTCCGTATTCTCCGGACCGGCTCCATACACCAGCGCCGAGCTGCTTGCCGTTGCGACCGCCTGGCGTGCCAAATCCCGGTTGTCGTCATGCTGTACATTCGGCAAAAAACAGCCTTCGCGCAGCAACGTTTGCTGGATCTCTGCGGCGTATAAGTGCAGTTCGTTTACCGGAATATCCCGCTGAACCGATATAGCTCCCGCAATTCCAACCGCCTGCCCCATCAGCGCGGTGGTGGACATGACTCTGACCGTTCCTAAAGCGGCATGCGTAGCGCTTACATTTCGGCCCGCCATCATCAGGTTGTTCACGTCTTTGGAGACGAGCATCCGCAATGGAATGCCGTATGGACCGCAATACGTTTTCTGCGCGTATTCGCTTGTTTTGCTGTAGCCTTCCGCGCTGGCGGGCTCCGCCGTAGCCGCAAGCAGTCCGCCCGCGGTATGCAAGTCAATAAACCATCCGCCGAACGCGACTTCATCATAGAATACCGTTCGGGCCGCGACATCGTTCGACGTCATGACATACTGCCCCATAATGCGCCGGCTTTCCCTCTTGCCGGGAACTTGCCCGATCCAGTCCAGCGCCATTTTCGCCGCTTTGTCTTTCATTTTCGGATCGTGGTTCTTGATCCAATCCCAGATGCCGAGCGCATGGCGCGTCAATTCATGCCGTATTTCCTCGTTGTCGTAAATGGTGTGCCACGGGACGCCGATTTCAATCCACCAATACCCGGAAACGATGTCGTAAAAATGCCGGCCCTGCTCGTAGAAATACGCGGGATCTACATGCTTGATCGCCCATTCCGGCGCTTGGAACGGTACGGGCCTTCCCATATCCTTCGCTTTAAAATGAATCGAGCTGCCCATCGTATCCGTGCTGGCTTGCTCCGGAGCATGCGGTTCATTGAACTCGTCTCTGCCTTCGGTGCCGAATCGCCACTCGCAGCCCGCCCCATCGGCCACGACTCCATCCCCCGTACAATCGATGAACACACGGCCTTGAATTTCCAGCGTCGTTTCCGCGCCTGCAATAACGGCATGAACCGCATGAATGTTGCGCTCATCGCCCATAAGCACTTGTGTAACCGCTGTGTTCAAATGAAACGTAAGGTTCGGCGTCCGTACAGCCATATCATACATCGCCATGTCCCATACGCTATTCGTCCACCCGTTTTCACGGATGCGTTCATGATTATGCGCTCTCTCCTCGATAAGCAGCTCGGACAAGATGCCGGTTTCTCTGGCATACGCATGAAATTGCGCTGCGCCGTGCGGCGTCACCCGAATTTCCGAGGAGCTGTTCCCGCCGAACACCGGGCGATTATGAATCAAGCAAGTGCGCGCCCCTTGCCGTGCTGCGGCAACCGCAGCGCAAAAGCCGGCCAATCCTCCTCCGCATACGACGACGTCATACGATTCTTTTTGAAGCTTCATTGCGATCTCCACCCCGTTTTACTCGTGTATATTTTTTGGCGTAATGATCCTCCGATCGGAGTACCTCCAAGCAGCCGAACTGTTTGTACTCGGTAAAACTGTTGATTCACGATTCGATCAATGATCGACTGCCTTTCATCCTACTGTAGCTCCCTGCGGCAAAGCATCGCTTCCATACGACAAACCGGGGTTCCACATATTTCCTCCTTTTCTTATTTACTCGTGTAAATTATATATGAGAACCTGCCGATTGGCAATATAGATTATTGTTTACGTTAAGAATAGCTTCTGATCGAAGCGTATTCGATGAAGATGCACTCCTGATTGAGATGAATCTTATCATAAAACGATGACCTCACCGCAAAGGGAGGTCATCGTCCGCACATCGATCTACTTCTCTCCGATCAAAAAGGCAAGTCGGCCGCCGCAAACAGCTTAGCGTAAGCTCCTGGCCTTATATTGTCCAATCCAATGTAACTTCGCGCCCGGTTCGGGACGATTCATAAATCGCTTCAAGAATCAAATTATTCGTAAACCCGCTCATCACCGGGGTAATCGGCTGTTTTCCTTCACGTATACATTCGATGAAATGACGGTGAAGACGGATGCGGGCTCCCTCGTCGCCTGCTGGCGGAGTCAGCTCGATCTCCAGAGCACGGTCGAATTGCTCGAACAGCAATTTGCCCTTGTTTCCTTGAACGGATGCGCCGCCTTCGGAACCCATCAGGTGAATAAACGGTTCGCTGTCCGTATCCATGTGGACGGCCCAGCTCACCTCTAGGTTCAGCGTACTGCCGTTCTCCATCTTGATGATTGCCGCCGCCAAATCCTCTACATCGTAACGGCCGTTCCAATCGGGCGTCCCCCAGGTGCCGATGCCTTTCTTCTTCGGACCGAACTCTGCATACGTGGAACCGGAAACGCTCACCGGCTTCGGGTTGCCCATCAAATGAAGCGACAGGTCAAGCAAATGAACGCCGATATCGATTAACGGACCTCCCCCCGATTCCTCTTTACGCGTAAACCACGTACCCCATCCCGGAATTCCTTTCCGGCGAAACCATCCGGCCTTCGCATAATAAATATCGCCGAGAGCCCCCTTTTCCATCTGCTCCTTGACCTGCATCGGTATCGGTTCCCAGCGCATCTGATGGGGAATCATCAGAACTTTCCCTGAAGCCCGCTGGGCGCGGACGATTTCCTTAGCTGACTCGACGTCGATCGCCATCGGCTTCTCCAGCATCACATGCTTGCCGCTGCGCAGCGCTTGAACCGCCAAAGAGGCATGCCACTTGTTGGGGACCCCGATGACGACCGCATCGATACTCGGATCGTTGATCAAGTTTTCCGCTGTTTCATGAACTGTTGGGATATGAAACTCGGCAGCTGCGCTTTGTGCTACTGGTGCAAATACATCCGTCACCGCCACGATTTCGGCTTCAGGCAGTTGTCCTAACGTATTCATATGTACGCGGCCGATATTTCCCGCGCCGATCATACCAAATCGAAAGTTGTCGGTTGCTTTCATATGCTATTCCTCCAATGAGCCTATACGATGATTGATTTTTTGCTGTTGGTACAAATGCTCGACTTCCAATGACGTTAATGTTTTGCCGAATATCATCACGTGATCCATCATGCCGGTGAAGTACGAAGTGCCGCCAGGACTTCTACCGATGGCATCCGGCTGGGTCGGGAGAAAACGCTCGTAAACGTTTCGGCTGAAACTGACGGAACCGCCGATCGGCTGTTGCTCGACCCCATCTACATATAACCTGATGTTGTTCCCTTTAAAGTCCAGTATCCCGACGATGTGGCGCCAAGTTCCCGATGGCTGATAGGCGAAATCTTTGGTCGAATACGGATCCGCAGGCGTACTTCTTCCGGCAACCCGGATGGAATTGCTTAATACAACAAGCTCATAGCCTGCAGTCGCTCCATTAATCCTTGTTCCGAACAGCGTTCTGCCGCCGGTACCAGCAAGCACCCTTTCGTTAATCCAGCCGGAAAACGCAATCGACGGCGAGCCGTTTAAAGCTGCCCCCATTTTGTAATCTAAGTCTACGTAGTCAACATTGCCGTCAAAACGCAAGCCTTGACCCTGTTTCCCAGAAAGCCACGAGGCCCCCATGATTTTTCCATCCAGCTCGGAATCGGATGAATCCGGAGCCGTCGTCCCGCTTCCTTCATTAAACTTCCAATATCCCTTCAGACCGTCGTATGCCAGCTCATTAATTTCATTCGGCGACAACGCTCTCCCATATACTTTCACCTCATCGATCAGACCGTCGAAGAACCCACCGTTCGCCGGACTTTTGCCAATCGTATCCGGTTGCTGTGAAGATCCGGGATGATAAGCTTGGCTGCCGAAGGTGATTTTCCGATCTTTCGCTGGGGTTTGCGGCACACCGTCGATATAAAGCTGAATAGAATTGTTCTTATAATCAATAATTCCCGCTACATGATGCCATTGCGCCGTAGAGGTATAGGGATAATCTTTATACTCGTAATTCTCACCCGCGCCGCTTCTTCCGCCTACTCTAATATGATTGCCGCGCAGCAGCACTTCGGCTCCCGCTTTATTATCGGCTGCGTTCGTGGCGAACAGCCAACCGCCTTCCGCACCTCCCGCAGGCAGCGAACGATTGTTGATCCAACCGGTAATCGTGACAGCAGAAGCATGGTTTAGCGCCGATTTCAACTGATTTCCAAGACCCACGTATTGATCTTCTCCATTGAAGCTCAGCCCGCCTCCCAAATAACTGGAAGTTCTCGTCGCTCCATACACGGTTCCGGTTACTCCGAATCTGGAGGAATCCGAAACGAGCGATCCGGAAGCTTCATTAAAGGACCATGCACCTCTGGGAGGATCCATATAGCTCCGAAAATTTTTGAACCGGTGGAATGTGATCCGGTTGCTGTTATGATACGTATCTGCGCCATCATAGGAGGTGCGGACAGCATAGATGATGTCGTCTCCGTCGATCTGCCAATCGACATATTGAAACCCGACTTTGGCTATCGAATTCTGCAGCGACAGGCCCGAGTCGTCCGATATCAACTTCCGAACATGATTCCAGTGCACAAGATCGGCCGAAAAATACAAGGAAAGCACATTTCTTTGATCCGCTTTGGAGGGAGCCGTATTATTGTTCACAAGGGATAAATAGGTGCCGCTCGCTTCATCATAGAGCAACGTAAATTTACTCATCCCGCCGGGAAAATCGATGAAGCCTGTGGCGGGATCGAAGCTGACGCTGCGGTTGTCTGCCGATAGCTTGACGTTTGCCGCTTTGCCGCTGATCGGAGTCGAATTCATCCGCAATACATTCCACATTTCTCCGCTTGGCGCTTGCACGATATTTCCTTCCAGCCAGCCGGGCTTCGTGCTGTTCCACGATGCGGGTGTCCAAGCCGGGTTGTACGCCAACTCGTTGGTTTTCGTCCAATTGGCCGCGTCCAGCAGATCTGCATTCGCAGGCGCGGAAACGACCATCGCCTTGAAGTGCTTCGGCCATTCATACGGAGGGCCCGCGGCTTCGAACGCCCGGTATATTCTCCCGTTTGCGATGATGACGGAAGTCGGTGCGGTCTGATACCCGTCTGTACCGTTCGTTCCGTTCGCTGTGAATAATAGACCGCTCTTCGAATCGGATGGCGTCGTCCAGGTGCTGCCGCGATCTATGGATTTGCGGATGACGATCGATTTGAACGGTTTGCCGGAAACACCGAACAAATAAACGCTGCCCTCGTGCATAAACAGTTTTCCGTAATACATTTGGTCGAGCAGAGCAACCTTCACCCAAGATAGCCCATTGTCCTCCGAACGAAAAACCGATGTCTTCTGACTCGGGTCGTTCGGACCAAAATAATCATGTGAAGCAAGCAGTGTATTTCCGTCTACGCGCACGATACTCGGCGAGCCAAGATAAACCTGAGTGGACGCATCGCTGAAGTCGATCTGCGAAACGAGCGTTTGGGAAAACGCCGAATCGTAGCGTTCCGCTTGATTACCGGGATCGACCGGCTTATCAGGTCGCTTCTGAGACCAGACCGACTGATCATTGTATAAAGAAGCAATCATACCGGCTAGAAAAGTAAGAACGAGCAGGTGTTTCTTCATGTTTCGAAATTGAAGTTTCACTGGCTTTCAACCCTTCCCTTCCATATCGATCGGCCCCCATCAGGCGGCTTCGAATCGGTAATCCACGCAGCCTTAACGGGGGTCATCCCGGCATCAGATTAGCGACGTTTTTAACTCGCCATTATTGTCGACGTATACTTTATATTTTTGGGTGCCGTCGGGCGTTGTCATGATCACGCCGTCCGCGACATGCACATTCGACCAGCGCTGCGCCGATGTGCCCAGACTGGCGCCTTTATCCGTCTTCGGACTGGCCGTCCCGGTGAAATCGGCGTTGCCGGAAGAAGCGATTTTTATTTTGGCATCGCCCTTGACCCGGAACTCGTAGCCGTCGATGCTGTCCGTAACGAAGCTGCCGCTCACTTTGTTAATATTGCCGTGCAGCTCAAGGTTCGCACCGGGCGTGACGGATAACGCCGATTTGCCGTCTGCATTTTGCATTTTGATTCGCTGATCCTTGGGACCCCGGATGACAAAATCCCGTTCGTCATCCAATGGAAACGTCTCGAAGCTGTCGAATACGTACCGGGGCAAAAAGAACCCGCCATCCGTATACCGGACTCCCGATAACCGCTTGAACTTCGGCGCTTTATCCACCGAAACGTGAAACTCCGTTCCGATAAATTGAACGTTCTCCGTTTGACCGCAAGGATAAGCGCCTCTGGCTCCTGCCGCATTCCGGTAAGGCGCAGCAATCATTCTGCCGCCGCCCAGAACGCCGTCGAACCTTCTGGCCGACTCGAAGTAACACGCGATAAACTGAATGTCGTCGGCGTCATGAAGATGGAGCAGTACGTCCTCAAATCCTTGAATCGTGCAGCTAATAAACTTCAGCGCACGCAAATTCCCGCTAGCTTCAATATTTTTGGAGACGCCAAGCCCAATATCGTTATGCGATGCTCCACGTTTGGAGGTATGCTCCAAGCCTGCAATGTAGCAGTTTAGATACGTCGTGCCGGAAAAGCCTGTACTGTACGGGGAAAGTCTCAAGCCGTCGCCAACATTTGCTACAAGCGAAGGGTTCGCCGAAATACCGCCAAGCGTCATTTTATCCCCCGATACCTGCGTCCAGGTGTAAGCCGCATAGGTCCCCGCCACCCTCACCAGTCCAGATGAAGGAATCGGGCTGCTGTTCCACCAAGGAATTTCGATCGTATAGTTGCCGCTCGAACCCCCGATCTCCGTAATCCGGTAAAGGTCTCCTCCGCGTACGCACACGCCGGTCCGGCCTTGGAATACGCAATCGTAAAACCGGTTTCGCTCCGCTCCCGCACTTTTATACTCGTCGCCCAGCGTTCCGGCCGTTTGCAGCTTGGCGGCGATACGCCAATAGCCGACAATCTGCACGTTATGCATCACAATATCCTGCGCGTTGTCGATAAATACGCCTACATCCCACTCATCTCCAAGCGCGAACGAATTTTTATTGTTATAGCCGTCAATGCCGTTGTAATTAGGAACGATTCGCAAATTACGGATGGCGGCATATTCACAGCCTTTGGGAAAATAAAGCCCCGCCGAAAACTTTCTCGTCGTCGCCGGACTGCTGCTCGTCGCATCTCCATTACGGAAATTGGTCAGCCTGTACTGGGCGTCGGCATGATTCGGCAGCGTATTCGTATTATCGAGTACGCCACCGGAGGGGTACATGTCTGTCGCATACGTCACCTGGTATGCTTTCGGGCCCGGACCGGTGAACCGCAGCTCTGTCGGAGCCGGACGCTTGATGCGATCCGTGAAATAAAGATCCCAGGCGCTCACGCCGACACCCTCCAGCGTCACTCCCGCTCTCATGATGAGCGTCCCGGTTACTTTATAAATCCCCGTAGGGAGCACTACGGTGCCCCCGCCGTGATCTGCACAATAATCGATCGCTTCCTGAATTTTTGCCGTATCGTCGGCCACGCCGTCGCCTATCGCTCCGAGCTCTTTCGCGTTCAGTACACCATACGTCGCCTGCACGACCGAACTGTTCTCGCCGCTCGCGACAGACGCGCTTGCTTGCAGCAGTCCTCCCGCAGCCACGACCACGCCGGCCGCTCCCATGGAAACAAGCAGATCCCTTCTGCTTATGCGTTTCGGAACTTCCTCTTTTCTCGTGTGGTCTGTACCATGCTCTTCATTGAACTCCGACATGTATTCGTCCTCCCTCTGGATAGAAGATCCGATCCTATGCCATCTCCATCCAGATTCAATACACGAGCTCCCGAAAATTCGCAATCCGATGGAATGAAATAAAATTGCCGTTATGCGCCGTCACTGCGCGCTCGTCCCCGGACCGGCTGAGAATGAGCAAATCTTCGCCGGAAATGGCCATGCTTGCGTAATGGCGAGCCTGTTTCGTATGATCCGTCTTCGCTACCAAACCTGCGAAGCACCAATCGATACCGTTTTTGGAAAAATGAAGCTGCAGCCGGTGACGCTCATTGTATGGCAGATCGAACCGTTCCTGCGGCAGCAGCTCGGCCCGCGTCATGCTGTCCGTCGTTTGCGAGCTGAGCAGCCAGTATAATTTCGTCGCTTCGTCGTATAAAATGTGAAATTTCATCTGGCCGCCCGGGCATGGGACAAAGGCAATGGTTTTCCCGGACGGGACGGTTTCCAGCATCGTCGTGATCGTACCGTCCCCGTTTTCCACCGCTTTGGCGATGTTGGCAAAGCCGACTCCACCTGTATGCGCTCTCATCCAGAGGTGAAATGTACGCCCTTGCGGATCGTGGAAGTAATGATTCGGATCGGTAAACTGGACAACGTTCGTTTCCAGCCAGCCGATGCGCACTGCGGGACGGCCCGGCGCGATGCGCGCGATCGTACCCGGTTCCACCTTGTAGAACGGAACGCCGAAATAGTTTAATTCATCCTCAGGCACGGCGTCGCGGAAACTAAGCTCCGAAGCAAACGTCCAGCTCTCCCGCTGCGTCAGATCGTTATTCAGCTGCGCGCGCATCAGTACGGGGGCAAGGACGCTGACCTGCCATCCCTTATAGTCCGGATCCGTCGTACGCTCCATGACGAGATATACGTTTCCTTTGGCATAGTGCACGTTAGCCGGTGCCTGATGCCACTTCTCGCCCTTCGTTAATGCCGCCGGCTCGCTCCATGTCTCGCCGTTATCGTCCGAGCGAATGATCATCAGATCGTTGCAGTGTCCTAGAATATACACGCTTTCTCCGGCAATAAACGGTCTTCCATGAATGAATGGAAAATCGGCCCGATGTTCCCAGGTGCGCCCCCCGTCATCCGAAGTGAATACTTTTCCTTGCCATGGCCGGCCAGGCTCCAGCTCTCCTTTGGCGCCGGGCAAAGCAGCGACACCTTTCCCGCCCAAATCCAGCGTGGCAATCAATCTGCCGCCAGGCAGTACGGCGAGCCCCGGACTGTATGCAAATATGGCTTCGGGGTCGGCCGATTCGTAAATTTTCACAAAATCGGGGGCCAGCTCCCTCACTTTATAATCGTTTGGCATGCTGTTCTTTCATCCTTTCTCTCGGCGAAAATACCGTTATTTTTTCCCATCGGCTATGATTTTGTTTATTTCTTCGTCGAGCTGGCGAAGCGCCGTGTTGATATCCTTCGTGCCCTTCAATATATCCGTATTGTATTTATTCATCGCCGTTCTCGCTTTGCTATCGAATAGCGTCGAAACGTGGGATTTAGCCGGGGTTGTTTTGTAGATGGCTTGAATATTTTTCCCCTTCAGGTAATCAACATTTTTACCGAATTCTTCTCTCACTTTCGCCTCTTTCAGTACAGGCATTTTGGCGTTCCGTGACATGTCAAGCTGCGTTTCTTCGGATAGAAGCACTTCCACCACCTTATATGCGGCATCCTTGTTCTCGCTGATGGATGTGACGGCGATGCCGTGTCCATCGAATTCATGACCGATCCCCGGCGCTTCCTTGAAGCTCGGGAAAGCCGCCATGTCCCAATTCAGTTGGCCGCTCACTTTCGATATATACGGCAGGAGATTGATTCCTGCAAACATGCCGACCTTGCCCTTCGTAAACTCACCATAATTGCCGGGGCTGACGAAATTTTCTTTATAGCCCGGTATTTCATAGAGCGTCTTGTACATTTCGTAAATTTCTTTCCATTTCTCGCCGGTAACCATTGACTTTTGCGTCTTTGCGTCGATGATCGGCAAACCGAGCGCCGAAGCCACACGGAACACGTGATCCGGATCGAGGCCCCTGTATGCGTTGCCGTCGACCGTCCGCGTAAGCTTGCGCGCCAGTTCAATCGTTTCCTGCCATGTCATGCCGTCCTTCGGGTAGGCCACACCGAATTTGTCGAACAAATCCTTGTTATAGTAAAGCACGTTAAAATGCCTCGTGAACGGGACGCCCGATAAATATTGGCCGCCACTGGCGATCTTGAACGATTCTAGAGCAACCTGCTCAATTTTATTAGTATCGATTTTATGCTTTTTGAGCATGGGCTCCATGTTATCCGCCAGTTTCGCCGTGATCACATCGTCGAACAGCAAGTTCGCCTCGAACAGCAAATCGAATTTTTCGCCTTTGGCCAGCAGCAGCTCATACCGATCGACGGAATATTTTTGCCGAATGAGCTCCAGTGTAATATTCGGGTATTTCTTCTTCACCGGCTCGACGATGAAACGCTGAAACTCCTCATCCGTCACCAATCCCGTATCGACAATTTTCAGCGTGACCGGCTTGCTCCGGTCAAATCCGTCTGCCGGCTCGCCAGGCTTCGGACTGTCTTCGCCAGCGCGGTTAGCGTTCCCTCCCGGGCTTGCGCTTCCGCATCCGGCCATGGTCATAGCGAAGGCAAGCGTAACGATAAACGACTTCCATTTGCGATTCATATGAAACTCCTCCTCTTAATAAGCTTGACTACCCGACTACAGATTCATGGCATCCCGGAATATGCGGGTTAATGAATGCAAATAATCCACTTCCAGCTTGTGTACGCCGGTTAAGGTTTGATGATCCTGACTGCGGCAGTCCAGCCCGATCGGCATCCCTTCCTTCCGTAAATGATACTTGGCGTTCGCCGGATACGGCTGCGAACCGATCAATGCCGTCGTGCTGAGAAACGCCTGGACGGCCTCCGCCTTCTGCGGCTCTTGCTTCCAGTTCTTCGTAAGCCAAGCATACAGATCGGGATGAAAATTACTCATCACGCCGCTAAATCCCGACACGCCCAGCTTCAATGATTCAAGTAATGTGGCGGAGTTTGCATTAAAGATCTTCAGCTCACTTCCTTGAACCGCTTTCATTTTGGCGCTCACATCGCTCAGGCTGCACGAAGTATCCTTCAGGAAGTAGAACCGTCCGGTCGAAGCGCACCATTTCAAAAGCTCGGGACTTAACAACCGCTTATACGGATAAGGACATTCATATAAGCCGAAGCGGATACCCGGCAGCTTCTCCAGCAGCGTTTGCGCATGCCGAATCCAAACTAAATCCGGTTCATCCGCTGCTGCAAGCCGGTTGGTCACCATCACAAAAGCATCGATCCCCGTTCGGGCGATGCTCTCAATTTCTTCGATCTGGTCTTCCAGACGATCCGAAATATGTCCCGAGGCGATCACTGGAATTCGGCCGTCAACGCTCTTCTTGACAAACCGGGCCAGTTCAACCCGTTCCTCCAGACGGAGAAAGAACATTTCACTCGACTGGCACACTGCGAACAGACCGTCCACCCCCTGATCAAGGTACCAGGCAATCAATCGTTCCAGACCGGCATAATCGATGGCACCCGATTCCTTGAAGGGAGTGACCATCGTAGGCCATACTCCATCTTCCATTTCATCCATTTCGTTACCCCCTATTTTGTTATGTTTGTAACCTTGTTAGCATTTTTACACCTTTAAAGTAATGCATTCCATACCAACCGTCAAGAGTGAAAAACAAATATTTCTTGTTTGACTTTTCACTGTTTTTATTTAAAATTAGTTTTGTTAGTACATATCATCCGAAGCTAACAATTTCCCGACCGGTGGTGAAGAACTTCCGATATGAAAGTGTCCATGCAACAAATTGCCGATCGTCTGGGCGTATCCAAATATTCCGTGTCCAAAGCATTGTCCGGTAAACCCGGCGTGAGCATGGAAACAAGGCTGCAGGTGATCGAAGCGGCCAAAGCCATGGGATATCGCTGGAAGCAGAAAAAAGCTTCCGGGGGGTCGGAAGCTTCCGGCGATCCGATTGCGCCTAACAAAAGAAATAAGAAGCCCGCCCACGAAGCTGCCGATTCACAGCCCTTCATCTTCGTATTGATCGACGCTTCCAAGCTGAACGAGGTATATTTTTGGAATCGTGTGTTAGCCGGCATTATTAGCGGGTGTAACGAAATCGGATGGAAGCATCTGATGATTACGAATTCCGGCGAAGACACGGCGTTCATATTCCCCGCTTATGCCGACCGCTCCGCTTGCGCAGGGATTGTGGTGATTGGCGATGTGCCCGCTTCTTACTTGTTATCTTTGAAAAAACTGGGCATTCCGATCATTTTGACGGATCACGAAGAACCTTTATCCGGGCTTGATTGCGTGGTCAACTCCAATTTCGAGGCAGCCAGGGAGCTGTGTAAGCGGATCATTGCATCCGGCAGCAGATCGATCTTGTTTATCGGCTCCGATCATCATTCCGTCAGCTTCACGCAGCGATGGTGGGGCTGCCAAAACGCGGTCTTCGAGGAGAATCAAGCGGCCAAAAAGCAGCTCGCCTTGCGCAAATGGAATCTGCCGTCCAAATATGAGCGGTGGCTTCCGGTACTAGAGGAAAAAATCGCGGGACTCCAGCAAGAGATGCTTCCCGATGCCATTGTTTGCGCCAATGACGAGATTGCGTTCGACCTGCTGAATTTATTGCAAAAATATCAGTTCGCCGTGCCTCGGGATTGCAAAGTGGTCGGATTTGACAATACCGACAAAGCGGCCCACTCCATTCCCCCTTTGACTACCGTCGATCTGGGCAAAGAGATGCTCGGGTATAGAGCGATCGAAGCGCTGCAGCGTAGAATTCTCAAGCCTGGTACGCCTACCGAAAAAATATTGCTCGCCTACCGGCTAGTAGAACGGGAATCCGGGTAACTCTCTCCGCTTGGAAATGATGAAGCCCACTTGTCCCATCGGACGAATCTGGTTTCGTCTCCAGCAGCCGATCAGGCCTAATCAAGAAAAGGAACCGATTTCCGAAAAAACCGAAAAGCCTTAGTCCGGTTCCGTACCGTACTAAGGCTGCCTGCCGCGCGAATGCACCGGCCTATGATGGACCTGCCGTTCGATCTAGCGGGTCCCGATTCGCCGTCCCTTCGGACGACATTCGAAGAGACATTCAATCCGTAATATTGCTCGTGTAGTACTCGATGATATCTTTGCGCCGTATAATTCCGATAAAGAGCTGGCTCTCTTCATCCTCTACGACGGGAACGAAGTTCTGATCGGCCGCCAGTTCGAGCATATCCTCCAGATTGGCTTTGACCGACACGCTCTCGTTGCGAATGCGTCGCTTGATTTCATGCACTTTGACCGTATTCAGGCTGTCGAATCTCAATCCGGCCGTACACTTCATCTTCCACAGCAAATCCCCTTCGGAGAGCGTGCCCACGTATTTCCCTTCCTCGTCAATGACGGGGATGGCGGTATATTGAGTTTGCTCCAGCTTCTCGAGCGCTTCCTGCATGTTGGCGGACGCACTGATGTAGGCCACCTTGTTCTTGGGGAACAAAAAATCGGATATTTGCATCGGTCCATACCCCCTTCTGTAAAAAAAATATGGTACCAGTGTAGCATACACCCGGCAAAAAAGAAAAAAGATGCCAGCATTCGGCCGCTAGCGATGTCTTACGCTACCCGAACTTTGGCGGCAGAAGGAACTGCGCAGCACCAACACGCCTGATAATAAGCCTATCAGCACGATGCAAGCCGAAAGCCGATCGTGACCTGCACGATGTTCAGCGCAACCGAAAGGATCAATCCCGACCAAATGTAAAGGCGTATCCGGGCATCGTTAACCGATAACAAGGGCGCTTCGCTCCCGTGCATCCCGTCACTGGCTTCATTAGGCACTACAACCAGCAGCAGGATGACCATCGCGAACAGCAGCACAGCCGCCGCGTACATCGGCGCCATTCCTCCGCTCATCGCCGGCCCCAGCACGAATCCGAGGCCGTTGGCTGCGCCGAACAAAGCCATTCCTCGCGTGCGCGTGTCCTGCGTCGTCCAGCCCATCACATACGCCTGAGCCTGGGCCGGTATGCCGCCGAAAGAAAAGCCGGCAATGCCTCGCAGCAGCAAAAATATCCAGAACAAGCCCGCCGCTCTCTCCGCTTTTGCCGAAATGTCTGCCAGCAGAGCAAAGGCAACCAATGCCGCTACGTAGATAAGCATATTTAAACTCAACATCGCTTTGCGACGCATAAACGTCCTTCGCTCCCAAAAATACCCTCCGAGGAGCCAGCAGAGCCCCGTTACGGATACGAACGCGCCTGATTGAATCTCGCTCAAGCCCAAATGGCGCGAAAGCGGACCAATGACAGGATTGAAGGCGGCAATCGAGTTCATTCCGCACAATACAATGAGAAACATAACAACAAACTTAACCTTCATGCGACATGCTCTCCATCCGGTTAGCCGAAAATACGCGGCCTCTTGATGCAACCAAGCATACGATGGGAGAAACTCCTCCGGCCACCGGCAGCCGGAGTACATTCCCGGTTAGCGGGATGGCCGCCGCGCAGAATGCCAAAAAAACCGCTCCGAAGAGCGGCTTCAAGGGGTATGGTTTGCATCGGCTTCCGAAACGTACCGGGCGCAGCTCCGAACGAAGACGCCTGGATTAATCCCGTACTTGCTCCGGAACGCTTCCGAGAAATGACTTGGATTGGAATAGCCGACGGCGAGCGACGTTTCCGTTACGTTCATATCGCCCTGCTGCAATAAGCGATAAGCCTTCTCCAGCCTGATTTCCCGCAGGAAGGCGAATACGGTCGTTCCGAACATCTCCTTGAACCCTTGCTTTAATTTGAAATCGTTCAGGCCGATCATCCTCGACAACTGCAGCAGCGTCGGCGGGTCCTCCATCATGTTCGTCATCAGGTCTTTGGCTTGGCGGATTTTGACCATATCGCCGGCTGACAGCTTGACTGCGTTGAACCGGTATGCCAATCCCTACCATCCGAAACGGCCGGCTGCCGACGAATTCAAAGCGGACATCCGCGGGGTTCATAACTTGACTTCTCTGGCCCCCTGCAGGCAATAATTAACTTCCACCATCGGCGTCTCGTTGACCAGAGGCACAGCGCGATGATGGTGCAGCGTATAATCGGAGACAACGACCTCCAAATCGGAACGGGGAACGAAACGGTGAATAATGCCTTCACCGATCCCAGGCAGCAACGGCAGCCGCTCCGTACGGCTGGCCTGCTGCCTCGGCAGCTGCAGTCCGTCGAAAAATTGGTTAAAGTTACGGTGAAAATCCATTAGGCTCCGGCCCTTAGCAAGATCGCCTCAATCTCCTTAAAGCCGCGCTGCCTTGCATGCATGAGTGGAGTGACCCCTTCCTTGTCCGCGATCGTCACATCCGCGCCGTGATCGATTAACAGCTGCACAATCTGCTGGTGCTTCTCTCCGCCGCTGCCCAAAATGACCGCTTCCAGCAGCGCCGTCCAATGCAAATGGTTGATATGATTCACATCGATATCCGATCGGGTCAGCAGCTCCCGCACTACCTCAACATGGCCGCGCTCCGATGCCGGGATGAGCGCCGTTCCCCCGTACCGGTTCGTCAGCTTCGTGTCTGCGCCGGCGCCAATCGCCAGCTTTACGATATCCAGCAGCCCTTCCGCCCCGGCATACAGCAGCACATTATTCAGGCTTTGATCCCGCAGGTTGATGTCTGCGCCTTTGCGAATCAGTGCTTGCACCGTGGCCGGCTGGTTTCCATAAGTCGCGGCCATGGCGGCCGTTCTGCCGCTCCGGTCGGTGCCGTTGAGATCCGCTCCCGATTCCAGCAGCTTCAGCACGGCGTCCGTATCGCCTTTTTGCGCCGCAGTTATCAGTTGTTCGTTCAATAGGCTCACCTTCTTTTCTTCATTCACGGATTGCGTTACCGCCGATTCGCTGTGCGGCGGCTGTGTTATGGAATTCGACCGGCATGCGGCCAGTAAAGCCACCGCAAGAAGCATCCAATGGCGGGTCATGTCAACACCTCTTTGCCCTTTCATAACAATATGCTACCATAGGGTAAAGCTATATGAATAATATTAATAAAATTACATTTCCATAGGTTTATCATATAAAAGGGGGCCTTCCCGTTGGACATCAGGCAGCTGCGATATTTCAAAGCGATCGTGGAGGAGCGGCAAATTTCCGCCGCGGCCAAAAAGCTTCATATGTCTCAACCGCCGCTAAGTCAGCAATTAAAGGCGATGGAAGAGGCGCTTCTTGAGGTACGAGAAGTCGGAGACGGAGTTAACGGACGTCTGTCGATCGGGGTCAATACATTTTCGGCAGTGGAGCTGCCGGACTTGCTGCGTCAATTCCAACGGCACTACCCGAAGGTAACCTATACCATTCAGCAAAACGAGTCGTCCCATCTATGCAAGCTTGTCAGGGACCGGACCATCGAGCTGGCCATCATCCGGCTGCCGCTGGAGCTTGGCGATTTTTCCGTTCTCCATCTGCACACGGAGCCGTTCTATTATATCGCCTCCCAGCAGCGGCCGCCGTTAGGTCATGACATATCGCTTGCGGATATAAGCGAAGCCCCGCTCTTATTGCCGAGCACCGAAGGACTCGGCGTCCACTACTTGATCTCGGAAGCATTCTCGCGGCGCGAGCTGCACCCCCGCATCGCGGGCGAATGCTCGGACATGACGCTGCTGATGGAGCTGATCTCCTCCGATTTTGCTGCGGCGATCGTTCCGGAGACCGTGCTTTCCCTTCATCAAGGGCACGCGATACACGCCAGCCGAATTTCGAGCGACGAGCTGTCCTCCCCGGTCGGCTTCATCTGGCTGAAGCATCATTACTTGTCTGCGGCCGCGCAGCATTTCATCGATCTGTATCGAGCGAGAATGAGCAGCGATTGGGCGTGACTAGGAGCCATATGGCGAATCGAATTCAATGATGTTATGATCCGGATCAAGGACGTAGATTTGAGCAAAACCCGCTACGCTTTGCGGTCTCGCCTCATACGGTACCCCGGCCTGTTCCAGCCATTCGATCGTGCCCTTATAGCTCTTGACCCAGACGGCAAAATGTCCGTCGACCGTATCGATCTCCCCGGTGCGCAGCGTTCCCCCTTGCGGGTGTTCCAGCAAATGAAGCTGATGAGGCCCGACAGCATACCAGATGCCCTTGGAATTGAAGGGCGGCCGCTCGATTTCCTGAAGTTGGAGCACTTCGGAATAAAAACGTCTTGCCTTCTTCAAATCTCTGACTGCAATGCTTACATGATGCAATCGCTCAAACTCGATCATCGTTCATCTCTCCTTCAGGCCCTCGTCTTGCGCTGAGGTCTTAAGCTTCTTTCCTCTCCATAGTCCACCCTTTTCCATATGAAGTCAAGCTTCCGACCGCACTCATTCAATAAATGTTCTGTTTAAATTGGGAAATAACGTATATAATGGGGAAAGTATTTTTACATTCAACGGGTTGTAGCAAGGAGGACTGGCATTTGGGCAGAACGCTTGCAATAAGCGACATTCATGGCTGCTTTGAGGAGTTCGGCGCCTTGCTGGAGCTGGTGAACTATCGCCCTGAGCAGGACCGGCTCATATTGCTTGGCGATTATATCGATCGCGGGCCGCAAAGCAAGGAAGTCGTCGAGAAAGTTATGACGCTTCATGAACAGTGGGGCGTCGTCGCCTTGCGCGGAAATCATGAACAGCTGATGATGGATGCGCTTCAAAAAGATGAAGATGCGCGATGGCTCAAAAACGGCGCGCTGCAAACGATCGCCAGCTACTGCGATTTGTCCGTCTACAGCGACAGGCTGGATGAATCGCATTACCGTGCAGCCAAACAATATATGAAAGAACATTTTGCGGCGCATCTAAGCTTCATTGAATCGCTGCCCCTATATTATGAAACGGATCGGCATATTTTCGTTCACGCTGGAATCAATCCAGCCGCGGAAGATTGGAAGAACCAGTCGCTGCGCGATTTTATATGGATTCGCGACGAATTTTACAATTGCCCGACGGAACTGACGCAAACGGTCGTCTTCGGCCACACTTCGGCCAACAGGCTGCATGAGTCGGACGACATATGGTTTGGCGAGGATAAAATCGGCATTGACGGCGGCTGCGTCTATGGACATCAGCTGAACTGCCTGGTGCTTGAAGAGAACGGGACATGTTCTTCACACTTCATCAAAAGAAACACGGGTTCATGAACAGAGGCCCCGATGAAGAGCGGACAGTCCGCCCGGAACGCGAATTTGCCGCAAAAAAATACAGCCCCTTCGTTGTAGCGAAGGGGCTGTTCCGCCTGCCGGCAGCATCAGCCGGCAGACGATCGCAGTTACTTGCCGGACAAAACATATTTTCTCCATACGAAGCCGAGCGCAATAAGGCAGAGCCCGGCGATTTGCAGTGGCAGAGCGCTTTGTTCCCCCGTCTGGGGCAACCGAGCTCCGCTTGGTACATTACCCGGCGCTTGGCCGGGCGGCGACGCTTCATCGGTGCTTGGACTGCCTTGCGGATGGATCGTCGTCTCGTCGGGCGGATGCCCGGCTCCCGGCGTCTCGCCCGCAGACGTTTCCGGCGTCGGAAGCTCGACTACCGGCACATCCGGGTTCGGTATTACAGCTCCCGGATTGTTCGGTAACGGGATCACCGGTGTTGTCGGGCTTGGATCCGGCGTTCCCGGGTTGGGCTCACCTGGAGCCGAAGGTCCCGGTCCCAGCGTATCCGTATCCGGAGACTCGGAGTCCGGTGTATCGGTTCCCGGCTGATCCGTTCCCGGGTTGCCACCTGGATTACCTCCTGGATTACCGCCCGGATCGCCGCCGGGATTACCTCCCGGATTGCCACCAGGATCTCCGCCCGGGTTCCCACCGGGATTGCCTCCCGGATCGCCGCCGGATTTCTTGTTCGTGATGTCCCTAAGGACCACTGCGGGCTTATCGATCGTAACCGGATATTCCTTCGGATCGAGGACATACCCTGCCGGCGCTTTGTCTTCCTTCAGCACGTAGCTGCCGTACAATACATTTTTGAATTCGGCAATTCCCGTCGCGCTGGTCGTCACCGTGTTCACCCAAATGCGGTCCGACCCGGCCACGCGGTACAAGCTGAAGACCGCGCCTTCCAGCGTCGTGGAAGCATTCGCTTCGTCGACCTTCTTCACCGTCACGGCACCCCGCACGCCGCTGCCCGTACCCGAGCCGCTGGACACGCCGACGATGATGTCCTTGGTGGTCGGTACAATGACCGTCTGGACATTCGTCCCGCTAAAATCAACCGTATTGGTCACATGGTCTCCGTTGTTTGCCACAATCAGCGATTGGTATTCGAGAATATAAGCGGTACGAATATCTCGCAGAAAGGTGAGGACAAACGTTTGACTGCCGTCATCTCCGGTTTGGATTTGCAAGCGGTAGTCGGTATCCTTGATCAGCTCAGGGCCGGATTTGCTCACGTTCCCGCCGGAGGCAACCGTCGTCGGGTACAGATGGAACGATTCCGGTATCAAAATCTGGTTGCCGCTCGGCGTATCGGTCAGCTTCGCATTTTGCACATACGATTGTCCCCGGTTCACCGCAATGCTCCAGTCGATTCGATCCCCGTTCTGCTTGCCGTCCTTGAAGGCGTATTCCCCGCCATACGGTATCGTAACCGATCCTTTCAAATCTTTGGAAGCCGGGGCTGTGCCGTCAAACACGTTCGCGGTATTGGGAATGACGTTTTCCACGATTTGGCCATCCAGGCTTGTCGCGAACTCCAGCCAATAAGGCGCCTGTATCGATTTGTTGAACTGCACGATCAGTTCTGCGCCGTTCCGGCTGACGGAGTAGTCGGAAGCTGGGATCTCCGCTCCCTTGCTCGGATTGCCGTTCGCAGCGATGAGCATGTCATACACTTTGACGCTTCCCGAAACGAGCGCCTGACCTTTCAGTAAGCTGTCAACAATACGGGCACTTGATAGTTGCTTCCCGTTATAATTGACCCCGACGGACCATATGATCTGCTTCGACGAAGCGTTGTAGCTGCCGAACTTGAAGCCGTTGTTTTTCGTTTCATTATTCGGTTCGAACGACGCCGACACGACTTTGGAGCCGCCGTCCCAATCGACTTTCGCCGTGTTCAGGAAGCTGGTCTTCCCGGCGGTGAGCCAGTCCACATTGAAATATGTTTTGTAGCTGATCGTGTACGTCGCGGAAGTGACCGTGTTGTTCAGCTTGATGACGAATCCGTCCGTCGCAGCCGGCGGGGTCGAAGCCCGATAGACGACTTCGTATACGGAGGAGGCCACACTCTGCGAAGTAATGCTGAGCGAACCCGGGACGAGCGTCAATCCGCCGTTCGTGAACGTGTCGGTAACCACGATATGGTTCATCGGATATTGATCTTCATTGATGCGAACCGTCCAGCTCACGGTCTTATCCTGATAATCGACGGTTCCCCGGCTTTTGTTCACGATCATTTGTATGACGTTCTGGGAATTCGTATCGGAATAAGTACCGGAAGTGACCGTATTCGCAATGCTGCCGTTGTCGTACACGCGATCGATCGCTTTCGTCTTGTAGACAATTTTGTAAGCGGATGTGACCTCATGTGCGAAACGGATCGTGAATCCTTTTTTCCCTGCTCCGGTCTCGGCAGCAACTTGGTAGTCCGCGCCTTCGGCAAGCGGAGAGCCTGCGGTCTCCTTGCCGGCCGAATCCAACGCAATCGGATACACGGCCAGCGAGCCTGGTACCAGCTCATGAAGCGCATCGAATCGATCTGTCAGCGAGGCGTCCGCTTGAGGGATGCGCTTCTCGTCGTAATTGTACAAGATGGCCCACGTGATCGTCTGTGTCTTCGCGTCGTAACCGGTTACAGCCTTCTTCAGATGGCTTCCCCGCTGAACGGTGACCGTTGCTGAAGAGCGGACTTCCGGGATATTGTCGCCTTGGAACACGGCTTCATTCGTGAAAGCCGCTGCGCTTGCATTGGCGATGCCGGTCGTGAACTCGACCCGGTAGGCGCTGCCGATCGTTTCGTCTTTGAACTTGACCGTCAGTATGCCCCCATTCAGTGCAGCCTCGTAACGATCCTCGCTGAGCGGATCTCCCCGCAGCACCGAACCGTCCAGATTCACTTGCAGCTTGTAGACGGCCGCAGTCACGGGTACCGCCATCGTGAGTCCCGCCGGAATCGAGTCCGTCACGATCGCGTTCTTCACCGGCTCCAGCGCCTTGTTGACATCGACCGCCCAGTCGATGCGGTCTGGATTAAAGCCTTGCGGGGTACCGCTCTTCTCGATGGAAGACTTCACGCTCGGCTTGAAATGCAGGGTGGCCGTGTAGCCGTTGCGAATCGGAAAGTAAATTTGCTGCTCCGTGCTTCCCTGAATCGTCTGCTTGTCGAACTGCGTGTTCACAGTAAGCGTGCCGTGTACATCGTCATTTTCAATTTTGTCGTTGAACGTCATCGTGACTTTACGCGAGGACGCTTCGACTTGGAACGTGCCGACGCTGCCGCCGTCTTCTTTTTTCAGCTCGGCGGCAATATCGTTGTACAGCTTGAACTGGGCGGGCAGCGAGAACGAGTAGACAGCTCCGTTCTTGTAGCCGTGACCGTTCGGAAGCTCCCAGGTGTAGTCCAGCGTGACGCTGGCACCTTGCTCGTACACGGGATCGGTTACCGTATTGCCGTCGGCATCCTTCACAGTGAGCGTAACGCCGGTCAAGATGTTCTCGCTGATCTGCTGCCCGGCGTCCGCATGGACCCATAGCGCTCCGTAAAAGCTTTGCATGAAAAGCAAAAGCGCCATGACCACAAGACTTGTCGTTTTCTTCAAAATCTTGTTCCTCCGTTCCTTCTCAGCATGGCAACAACCGCTGGAACTGGCGTTTGCTCCTTCGGATTTGATTGGCTTAACGAGTTCCTCCTTTCTCATAAAAGAAATGTTACATTTCGTATCACAATACATAATGTATCACAAACATTTTATTTATACAACCTCTGAGTCAGACGACCCATGCTTTGCCCGCAAATTACGCCAAGCCTTGCTCCAGCGCTAAATTACTGCATTCTCCCGTGCAGCTGCATGGCTTTGTTCAAGCCGCGGCGCATGACGTTCAGCTTGATTTCTCGATGATTTTCCCTTTGACAATGAGACGATGTGTAGCATTCCTCAGAGGATGACACGTAATCAACGTAATTTCCCGGTCTTTGCCGTTTCCTTTCAATACCCATACGTCCTCGGGTAGTACGTACAATTTCTCCTGCACCTCGTATTCGTATCGCTTGCTCCGCGTATCGACCTCGATCCGGTCCCCGACGTCCACCTCGTCCAGACGGTTGAAATTTTTCCCGTACGCCAAATTTCTGTGGCCGGCAATGGCATAGTTCCCGACTTCCCCCGCCTTGCCGGTGTTCGCCATGCTCGCTACGGACAACTGCAAGTTTTTCTCCGTCGCGTTCGTCAGCACCGGCAGCTTCAAGTCGATTTTGCCGATGACCAGCAGCGCCTCCGCCTGATCGGGCAGCTTCTCCCGCTGCGGCTCCGGTTCCGCAGGCTCCAGCGGTGACTCGGCTTGTACGGGGCGAATCGCTATAGAATCCGCACCTGCCGGGGGACTGGGTTCCTCGCTCTCCTCCAGCGGAGCTTGGTCCAGCCGAAGCAAGCTTTGCTGCCATTCGGCAAGTATTTGCTGCTGTCGGTAGTTATCATAGCGGTCCTTGACCGCCGGATACGCCAGCAAAATCAAGCCCGCGACGATACATCCCAGAAACGGAATTTGCTTGGCCGCCTTCTTCATCGCGCCTCTCCTCCTTCTCGCGCGCAGCGTTGCGCAACGTTCGGAACAACACTGCAAAGTAAGCTTATTATATGCCGAAGGACAAGCCTCGTCTATGCCGGCTATGAACTTGCCGTAAATAAATAAAATAAAACCGCATGCGAATTCGCATGCGGCTGCTGACTCTCGACTATTGAGGAATGCACCATACCAGTTTTACAGAAAGTCAAAGACAGACCTAGGCAGTCCGCCAACGGGATCCTTCTGTTTCATCAGCAATGCTTCAAAATCCTTATCCGACAAAGGTTTACTGAATAAATACCCCTGCGCTTCGTCGCAACGTCGTTGTTGAAGAAATTGAAGCTGTTCCTTGGTTTCTACTCCCTCTGCGATTACATTTAGCTTCAAGTTTTTAGCCAAGGCAATGATGGTTGAGGTGATCTCCTCTTCATCTGATTCATTTTTAATATCCGTTAAGAATGATTTATCAATTTTCAACGTGTTTATCGGGAGTTTTTTGATGTAGCTTAGTGAAGAGTATCCCGTTCCAAAGTCGTCGATCGCAATCTTAATTCCAATCCCTCTTAAAGCATTCAGCTTACTGACTACATACTCCTCTTGCTGCATGGCAATGCTCTCTGTAATCTCAAGTTCCAACAGCTCGGGATCAAGCCCCGTATCGGTCAATATTTGTTGAATATTTTCGACTAAGTTTTTTTGCACAAATTGCCGCGCTGAAAGATTGGCCGATACCTTCATCTGAGGATAGCCTGCTTTTTGCCACAAAACATTTTGTTCACACGCTCTGCGCAAAACCCATTCGCCGATCGGAACGATCAGTCCCGTCTCTTCAGCTATAGGTATAAATTCCATCGGAGAAACCAGTCCCATATCCGGCTGGTTCCATCGTATTAATGCTTCGCTTCCGGACACTTGTCCTGTTTTCAAATCGATCTGAGGCTGGTAATGAAGGACAAATTCATCATGCTCCAAAGCAGTACGTAACCGTTTCTCCAACTGAACCCGTTTGGATATTCGCTCATTCATTTCATGCGTATAAAACTGATAATTGTTTCTCCCTTGTTCCTTCGCACGATACATCGCAATATCGGCATTATGGACTAAGGTTTCAGCATCCGTTCCATCCGAAGGGTATAAACTGATCCCGAGGCTTGGCGTAATGTAAAGCTCGTTACCCTCGCAATCAAAAGGCTTGGACAGTTCGTCAAGAAGTTTTTGTGCGATAACCATGATATCCTCTTTTGTACTTCGCTGAATTTCAAGTACAAATTCATCTCCACCCGTCCTTGAAACGGTCCCGACCGCATTGATTTCTTTATAAATACGTGAAGCAACCCTCTGCAGCAAGATGTCTCCTACAGAATGACCGAAAGTATCATTAACAAATTTGAACCGATCAAGATCCACAAAAATTACCGCTAGACTACTTGCGCCATTATTCGTTTCTATACGTTCTTGTAATATCTTAATAAAAGAAATTCGATTGGGTAAGCCGGTTAAATAATCGTTAAAAGCAAAATATTCAATCTCTGCGTTCTTTGTCTTCAGCTCATCTGTATAGCGAACCAAACTATCTGACATAATATTGACTTGTTTTGACAACAAACCAAACTCGTCTTTTCTTTTTACTTTGAACTTGGCTTCGAAGTTGCCCTTTGCAACCTCATTCACTTTTTTCAAAATAACGCTAAGCGGGTTTACGATATAGGATGCGAGAATGATGCTAATAATCAAAACAACGAGAATGACGATTAAAGAAATGATTACGTTATTTTTAAGCTGCATATTTAATACATTCTGAATAATATGATAATCCGTTACGATCCCAATGACGTAAGGAGAATCAGACTTAATGGGTATAAAGCTTTTTAACACTTTCTTATCATTGATCGTTGTCATATAACTAATTACTTGTCCCGAACGCATCGACTCCGTAACGCTAGTAACGTCCCTTGACTTATCGATATAATTATATTTACCGAATTGAATTTCTTGGTTAACATAATCAATATGCTTTACGCCATCAATTTCTGTATATATCGGGGGTTGACCGAACGTTCGAGGATTAAAACCGGTAATTTCCAGTACGGTATCGTTGTTTTTAAGGAATGAGCTTAGTATCGATTCCGCTCCGACTTTATTTTTAAAGTAAATGATTTGCTCGTCTCGTACATACGGACTAATAATATAATCGGTCGTTCCATCATAATAATAACCCCATTTATCCACATGGTTGGGATCGGTATATGAAGTATTCATAGGACCTGACCAGTAATTCTCCAGCTTTTGACCTTCGGGAATACTTACCTTTCTAAAATCCAATAATTGATTAAAGGCGGTAAACCAATAGGTCCAACTTTTGGTGCTCATCCCTATCTCTTTGGGATCGGAAGCTTTTACGCCCTTAATGTCGTCATTTACTTTTGTTAGTAACGTAATGTGTGAAACCCCGATTTTTTTCGAAATCTCTTCCAGCTGTTCATTCGTCACTTTATCCACGTTTGGATTCAATGCATATTGCGCCGCAATTCCGGCAATGCGTAATTTTTCGCCAATCAAGTCTTCAACATACTGGGCACCGTATTGAGAATGCTCAATGGATATCCCTATTACTTTTGCGAGAATTTCGGTTTGCTTTACCTGGTCCGTTCTGAGAAGATTTTCAGTAAAATAATAATTTATAACGTTATTTAATAAAAGAATTAATGTCACAACTAATGAAAATATGATGGAGAGCTTCTTTTTTAGTGACATATTGATCATCCTTTGGCTGACATATCTATGCGAAATACTCGAAATAATTTTTCTTCGTTTCCCATAACCCTACTTTATATAGTTTTGGAAGATCTGTCTTAAGCATATCAAAGATTACAGCCGCCATGACTTCTCCCGTTGGATTTAATTCTTTAAATTGTTCCGTATCCAAATTCAAATGCTTATGATCAAATTTATCTAATACTGTTTTATTAACAACTGAATCCAGATCAGTTAAATTCATAATCATCCCCGTAATGGGATCCGGTTCACCGGCTACCGTAATATCGAGGTAGTAATTATGACCATGACCATGCGGATTATTGCATTTTCCAAACAACGCTTTGTTCTCCTCTTCCGATAGGTGATCGCTATGTAAACGATGCGCTGCACAAAAATGGTATTGCCTCGTTAAGAACACCATGGAATCTATCCCCTTTTCTGACTGCAAATAATGATTTTCTACCACTCGAATCCGGAACAATTCGACATCCACAAAACGATTACATAAGCGATCCCAAAGAAAGGCAGTTAAATTTTCTGTGGTTGGTATACGATCTATGAAAAATGGATGTTCTTTGTTTAAAAATTTGCCGTCAATTTCGTCGATAATTTGTTTAATCGTTTTATCAATTTCAATTACATTTATGACGACGCCCGATTTCTGGTCGATTTCTCCCCGAATCGTTAGTTCTAAAACATAATCATGTCCATGACCATTTCGATTGCTGCATAGCCCAAATATCCGATCGTTTTCCTCTTCACTCCATCCCTGGATCCGATAGGAATGAGCCGCCGAAAAACTTATTTTTCGTGTGATATAAGCTATCGCCATTTTCCCACTATCCTTTATGTTTAGAGTATTGATGTACATGTTGTGGTGTAATAATGTCCAAAGACATCCTTTATAATCAAATAACCATGATGCTGCTCCACATCGGATATCCATTGATCTCCTATGAGTGAGTTCGTTTTTTGAACTCTTTCTTGCAAAAGCGGCCAATCAAAACTATATTTTTTGTGATCAAGCTCGATATGCTGAATGTTATACAGAATCCATTCATGCGGAGAGTATATTTCCAATTCAACGCCATTACGACCCGCGACCGGTTTAGGGCGACGAACAAGCTTCAATTCGCTTTCACTAATTCCATCTTCATTAATGAGCGGCATTATATTATTAAAAATAATGCGGTTGTCAGGTAATAAATCAATGTCATTTGAGAAAAGAATAGCGTTTACGATTTTTACTTGATCCCCCATTTCCTCGACTAAGCCCTCGAGTTCAAAAAGAGAAAATGGAATATGGGTATGCTTTGAATAATGATCGCCTTGTACCAAAGATTTATCAAAACATTCTACCAGATTATGTACATTAATAGTAGTTCCAAGTTTAGCTAATCTATTTTGGGTGACATGAATGGCATGCTGACTACTATCACTTGCCATCCACCTGCGATTCAACTTCTCCGCGACAGCAACAAAGGAACCGCTTCCACAATAAAAATCTCCGACCAATGCATTTTCTTCAGTCGTCATTTCAATAATTCTTTCCATCAGTTTTTCCGGTTTTTGCGAAGGATACAACGTATCCTCGTCGCCTAGCGTTTGATAAATCCCCACATCATCCCATACCGATGATAGAAACATTTCATCTTTTTTAAGATAATGGGGTGTCCGGCTATACACAAACAAACATTCATGCGAAAGACCAAACTGTGAGTTATAGGGAAGTGGTTGATCATTGATCTTCCAAATGATCTCTGCAAGAAAATGATCTTTACCAAAGACCTGATCTAACATCACTTTTAAATAGTGTCCTTCTTTTTGATAGATTTGAAAGACGAATAGACCCGTTTCACTAAGCAATTCCTTAGCTAACCTTATTCTCTTTACATAATCTTGTTGGAACAGTTCCGAGTCTAAAAAGTGGTGCATCCCCCTAAACTCATCCCAAGCATTTATTAAATTGGTTTTGAGTTTGTCGCTGGGCATCGAAAATATTCTTCCGGAATTAAAGGGGCCGTCGAAATAGATTAAATCAAACTTCCCTTTATAACCATCGTTTAATAACTGTTCCATAATTAATAAATTATCGCCCCAAAACAATGCTCTTTCGGGTGATATTTCCTTGGGAATAAATTGCATATTTCGACCCCTTTTAAGCCTAACTGCCTATGATCTATTGGCATATTGACGTTTCGATTATGTATATTTCATTCGATTAAACAGCTTGGTCAGCACATTCCATTATTCTACATCATACGACTTTCTCCTGCAATCCATCCTAACTTTATAAGTAATGGAATTATCCTTTGGTTAGCAAAAAAGAGAGTTGTGGCAGCAGCACAAAATTATTGTATAATAACTTCATACTGATTGTAGAACAGGAGTCAGATCAATGGGTTTGCACAATGCAATGGAAACGATTGTTCTTGAAATATATGAGGAGTTTGAGAAGCAATATAAATTGGCATGCGTATGCAATCAATGCAAAGAAGATATTTGGGCGCTCGTTCTTAATCGAATTCCGCCGAGGTACGCTTCTACTCAAAAAGGTGAATTATTTGTCAAAGGTTTATACTTAAATCAACAACTCCGATCCGATGTGATGAGAGAATTAATGCGCGCATCATTAATTGTCGAACATAATCAACATCATTAAATGAATAATGGAATCCCAGCGATGCTAATCACAGCCTCTGGAAACAAAAGTGGAACGCATTGATGCGTTCCGCTTTTACTTTTTTTGTAAATTGTTTGTAGCATATACCGCTTCACGACTTGATGCTCGGAAAGTTAATCGATCCTGGCCCCGAACGAACGCAGAAATACAATTGCTTGAACCGCGTCCATCCGTACTCCCTTCACGTCCAGTGAACGGAAATCGATCCCGTCCATTACGGCCCCGCGCAAGTCGGCTCCCTGCAGCTTCGCCTTAGATAATTGGACCCGGGTAAGATCCGCATTGCGCAAATCGGCTTTTTCCAGATTGGCGCCGGACAGATCCGCTTCCGTGAACCGGATGCCTCGCAGCTGCTGCTTGGACAGCTGGACATGCCGCAAGTTCGTATAAGACCAATCCCCTTGCTGGATCGTCACTCCATCCAGCTGCGCTTTGGAGAAATCCGAGCCGGTCATCTTGCACTCCACGAATTTGGACACAAACAAGTTCGTTTCATGGAACGTGCAGTTCGTAAACGCGGATTCCGTATGTATCGAAGCATTCAGCTGAGCACCGCGAAAATCGCATTCCACGAACCGGCAGCCGGTCGTCGTAATCTCCTCCATCGAAGCGCCGTTAAACCGGCAGCGTTGAAAGGTGCAGCGCATCAGCTCCCCGAACCTTAAATCTTTGTGCGTCAAATCGACATGCTCATACGTTTGATCCACATATTGATACATAAGCGCTCCCCGTCCCGTCTTATTCTCTATAACCGGCTACTCTTTAATGACAAGTCCGAATTGCTTGGCAAACACGAATGCCTGCTCGCGGGAGATGACGCATCCCTGCAAGTCGGCCAGCGCCGCACCCAAGGCGTCGAATTCGCAGTCGCTCAAGTCGACTCCTTCCAGCTTAACGCCGGTCAGCTGCGCCCGATCGATGCGGGACCGGCTGAAATACATCTTTTGAACCGCCGCATTATAAAAATCCGCGCGGTACAGCGAGCACTCCCGAAACATCGTTTGCTTGGCGTTAGCGAAGCGAAATGTCGCGTAATCGGCGATGCAGTCGTAAAACCCGACATTCCGCAAGGTGGCCCCCGTGAAATCAATCCCGAGCATTTTGCAATCGTAAAACGCCGCACGATGGATGATCGCATCCTGGAGCACGGCGTTGGACAAATCGCATCGCTCAAACCGAACGTCGATCAGCTCCGCATCGGTCAGCGTCGTATCCGCAAAGGTTACGTTCCGAAAGACGATTTTATGGAACGAAACGTTGTCAGCCCGCTGGTTGTCCAAGGCGCAGTCGCTTATAATGCCCGCGCCGATCTCGTCTTCCGGCTGCAGCTGGTAAGCAGGCTGCGTAATATCAGCCAATGTTTTCGGAAGCTTGGGCGCTTCAATTAATGTTTTGCTACTCATCGGCAGCCTCCCCTTGCCACAGCTTCATCGCTCCACATGTACTCCTCTCACATTATACCATGAACAAACAAGTGCAAAAAAAGATCGATTGCAAGTTCCCCTGCATCGATCTTTCAGTACACCCAACGGAATAATCGGTTTTAGCGGGAGCGATAGGCTGCGGCAAGCGCATCTACGCGCTGCTTACGGTAAAACAACGATGCCATCCAATGGATCGGCGCCGCTGCCGGGCTGCAGACCGGTAACGAACCATTTGCCATCCTTCGCCTCCAGCGTCACTTTTACTGTGCCCTCTCCTGCACTGCCCGTCGACGTTTTCAGGTGAAATACGACATCATAGCTTGCGCTCGTGTTCCCCTCCTGAAGACCGCCGGTGACCTCGAAGCTGTCGACCCACGGGCTGGACAAACCGGTTACCCAGTGCAGTTCCTCGTACGAGGCGCGGGTTTGTCTTTGGAGCTCCGAAGACAGCAGCGCATACTGCACGGCGCCGTTCCGGCCTTTTACCGCTTCCGCCCATCCATTGACCGCTTGCCCGGCGGAAGTCGGCACAATCGCGCTTCGCAGCAAATTGACTTGCTGCTCAAGCGACGACCGGTCCGCATAATCCACCGTCACCTCCTGCTCCTTCTCATTCCACTTCACGTCTGCTCCCATCGCTTCGGCTACGGCGCGGATCGGCACCATCGTGCTGCCCTCGACGATTTGGGGCGGTACTTCGGCCGCGACCGGCGTGCCGTTGACAATGAGCTTGACCGGGTTAGCCGAATAGACGGCTCCGCAAAACAGAACTGCGGCAATCATCGAGCTGGGGATAACGATCCATTTCTTCATAGCGAACACCTCGTTAGCAGAATTTGTTTCTCTATCAAGGAGACGATACCGCAGCAAGAAAAGTTTCAGCAAGATGGCAATCGGTCTCAGGAAATGATTCCCATATCTTTCCGAACCGGCGGTTCCAACACGTTTAAAAGGTTGCCATCTGTACATAATGAGGGATGACAAGGAAAGGAGACGGCCGATGACGTTTACGAATATTGCCGCTTTTTTGCTGCTCACAAGCGTCGTTTATGTCGCCATGCAATATACGATCAGAGAGCTGCTGCTGTCCAAATTGCTCCCTCATGCCAAAAAAGCGGCCATGAACGGCAGCCAGTCCGCTCTTTACGTAAAAGACGCTTCGCTCAAAAAAGTGATCCATCATCCCGAGAGGTCCTCGCTGACAGCCATGATCGCCATGTGCACCGTAATCGACGGTACCTCGCGGAACGCAGTGGCACTCGTTGAATTTGTTTTTACGGAAACGAAACAAATCCGGGTTCACCGCACCGAGCTGATTGCCGAACCTGTCATGGGGCCGTAAGCGATCGGCTCTTGGCCGTTCCTCGCGCTTTCTCGTACCGCGCCTCATTGCCGCCTCCGCCGCTCCAGTCCCGTTCAGATCATGACTTGCCAGCCAATTCCGCAGGAAAAGACGCCGTCGGCCGGTTGGCACGAAAGCGCCCCTACGCTGTATCGCTTCGTTAGATTAGCTTCTTTACCGTATCGCCTTCGAAGAAAGGCCCCTGCAAGCGGATATGCTCATAAGGGAGGTGCGCGTTGGCGAGGCGCCACAGCATCCGGTCCGCCGCACGGTACCCGGTCTCCTTCATCGGCAGCACCGGATGCGTAATGCCCGGGATAAAGCTGTTATGGACATGGTCGAGCCGAATCATCGATACGTCCTCGGGGACCCGGTACCCCGTCTCGCTGAGCGCATAGTAGATCCAGGCCAGACTCATCTCCGTCGCGCACAGCAGCGCTGTCGGCTTCACCTGCTCCATGTGCCGCTTGAACGCACGGATCCATTCGACGCGGTTATCCGGCATATGAATCAGGTGATCCTCTTCGCAGAACGGCAAGCCCTCCTGCTTCATCGCTTCCACAAACGCCAGCCAGCGCTGCTTGTATCCGCGGGTCGTGTTCACGTCTCCGAAATAAAGCAGGCTCCGGTGCCCGTTCCGGGCCAAATACTGCACCGACTGCCACGTTGCATCGTGCACGTCCCAGATCACGCTGTCAACTTTCGCTCCGACTGGCGGAAAGTTGAGCAAGATCTTCGGCATTTTCAGCTCGAGCAGCAGCGCCTCCAGCGGCCGGCGAATGAGCGCGGTAATGAACAGGCCGTCCGCATACGGCAGCCCTTCCTGCTCCATCCAGCCAGGGAAGCTCGACGCGGTCAGCGAATCCGGCATAAATACAAGCTCGACCTTGTGCCCCATTTCCAGCATGCGCTCTTTAATTCCTTCAAACAGCATTTGAATGGAGGGACTGCGTGCAATATTCGAAGACGTAATGACGAGAAACCGCCGCTGTTTGACCGAAAGCCGCGGGATACCTTCATAGATCAGACTATTCTCCTGGTCTTTGGTCAAATAGCCCAGCTGATGCGCAAGCTGGAGCACCTCCTTGCGCGTATCCTCCGACATGCCCGGCAATCCTCGCAGCGCCTTGGACACCGTATAGACGCTTAATCCGAGCTGCTCCGCCAGAAGCGACAACGTCACTTTCTTTTTACGAGGCATGATTCCAAGTCCTTTCCGCCATGGATTCAACGAAATCACAACCAAGATGTATTGTGTTTTTATTGTATCATACGCCATGCGAAACCGCTTCCATAACCTTTCCATTTCCTGTTGCGGGGGTTGCAAGTTGAGTAGAACATCCAGCTGTTCATCGCAAACAAGAAGCAGGGGAATTCCGCTGGGTAGCGTGTATTCCCCTGCTTGCAGCAAATCCTCGGGGCAGCCGGATTCCTCTAGCTTGAGCTTGCGGCGTAGTGCATCGCGGGCCGGCTCGTTCCTCTGTCCCTATTCTTTCAGCTTAAATCCGCGTTTGGCCAGCTGATCCGCATATAACGACTGCGGCACCAGCGTATCTCCTTGCCCTACCCCTTCGACGAAATCTTCGGGCGATGAATTGTCGCCCGCCGGCACTTTCGTTTGCACACCGGAAGCCGGGCCTTTTGTGCCGATCACATAGCCATTGCCGAATTGCTTCGATTCGACGACAAAGGATTTGCCTTTCATATATTTGAGTCCGGCAGTGTTCCAGAACACCGATTGGGTTGTCGTTTGCCCGTGCAGCGTCGTGCCGTACGGACGGTACTTCGCCTCGAACAGATCGCCGTCCGCCGTCATGTTGTCGAACAGGTTCGCCATGCTCAGATGCATATGAAAGTCGCTGGCCAGCCGCGGGTCTTGCGACGAGCTGCGATACAGCACGTTGCCGCTGGTCCACATGCTTTTGAAGTCGAAGCCGTGCCGCGAATGAACCGACTTGCTGCCGATCACCAGGTTGTCGCTGCCGGCCATAATGAACCCGTAGCCGTTGCCGCCCTCGCCTTTGTACTGCGGATTTTGCACCGTGCTGTTGCGAATGGTGATCGAACGGGATTTATACAATTCAACGGCATCGGATAACGTGTGAATGTCGTCATTATTTTCCTGCGGCCGATACGTCGCAACCTCGTTCATCCACGCGTTGAGCGCATGGCGGAACTGGATCATTTTCGAGCCGTGCACCTCGTAAGCGCCGGTGCCCGCCTTGTCAAAGTCGAGATCGCCCCAGCCATCCTTCGGATTTTGCCGCATGCCGATCGACAAACGTTCGATGCCGACCTCTTCAATGGAAGGAGCCACCTTGTACACGGAAGCGTGATCGCGAAGCTTCAGCGGATAGCGTGTCGGAATGTCGACGGTAATCGTCCCGGCCTTGGCATCGACCGCCGTAATTTGCCTGTAAAACGTCGGCCCCTTCAAGCTATCGTTCCATTTGCCCGTCATGCCGTGCTCCGCAATGAACGCGCCGGTCGCCTCCGATTGAATAACGACGTACTCGCCCTTCTTCAGCCCGTCGACGGAGCTGACCGGTATGGTCCAGGTCGGCTCCATTACATCTTGCGACAGCGGTATTTTGCGGCCGGCGGGCTTGTGCCAATCGCCTCCTGCGGCCGGATACACCAGAATGACCCGCTTGTTCCGCATGGATGTTTCGTCGTTGCGGAGGAAGGTCGCTTGCGTGCCTTCGCCGCGCAGCACGACGCCGCTGTGCCGGATGCACAGGGCGCACTCCCGTCCTTTGTCCGGTCGGATGCCGTAGGTGCCTGCCGGCAGCAGCACAACACCGCCTCCAGCAGCCCCCGCCTGGTCAATCGCCTTCTGGATCGCAGCGGTGGAATCGCTCTTTCCCGTCGGATCCGCACCGAAGGTTACCGCATTGTACGTTTTGCCCGGCGGATTGGAAGGAATCGGCTTCTCGCCCATATGATAGCCAGCGTAAGAGAAGTCGTGCAGAAACCGTCCTTCTGCATCCTTGAACCCGGGCTTCCAGTCTTTCGGGTACAGCGCACTGCGCCATCCGCTCTCTTCGGCGGGCTTCTCCGAGCAGGAAGTAATCAGTACGGTAAACAATAGAGCAAGCGGAACAAGCACTTTCATTTTATACATCCGAATATCTCCCATCACGTGGCGTCAGTTTTATCTCGTCTTGCGCATCGTTGACTGAAATCGGCGTAACATCCATCGCAGCCTCCTCTCTTGAATTCGTCGAACTTCGGACGAGGCGGCTTCATGTATGCGCTTTCCAAAGCGCTCGCAGCTTTCGTCTCCTCATGCCATTGTACCAGCATTTGGCTCCGGGATATAGATATAATTTAAACGTTTATATCGCGATCACATAACCTCATAAGTTTGCCGATTGGACATGCATATGCTTCCGAATGAATGTGGCAAACTTAGGCTTCCCAAGACAAAAAGCCCTGGTATAACAAGGGCTTTTTGGATCCTTCCATCGCTTCGTCTCAGCTTTGCTTCATTGCCGTAACCGTCAGCGGCGAGACGGTCCAATCCGCGGATTCGCCCCGCAGACCGACCCGGCCAAGCAGAAACGCATTCGGGTCGGTCCACCTAAGGATGGGCTCGCTGCTGCCGCCTTCGAAAACCGCAATCGAAGCGCCCTTCAGCTTCACGGTTACCCGGCGGGTCTGGCCGGGTGCAAAGGCTAGAAGAGCGGAAGCCTTTTCTGCCGAATGCTCGTAGCTTACTCTCGTCAGAATTATTTTTCCGCCCTCGAACGCAAGGGCGTAGCCCATAAATGCGTCCTTAACCTGATGCCGGAAATTAGATTCATTCGACGTCCGCAGCAGCACCCCGATCTCATCCTTCGCCGCTTCATGAAGCGTCACATCAAAGCTTACGGTATAATCCGCCCAACCGGTATCGCCGCCGAACCGATGGACCGTGCCGACGGCCGACGGCTCGATGACCGACGACTCCGGCACAGGAGCCGCCACACTCGCTTCCACATACCGCAGGGCGATCTCGCCTTGCAAAAGCCGTAATGACAGCCGCTGCGGGCCTTTCTTCATCTCGAACATGCCGAGCGGTACTTTGGTCCATTCCGCTTGGTCGGCGAATAACGAAGCATCCAGCTTGATTTCCTTCGTCGCTCCATCGGTTTCGATCGTAAGCAGAGATCCTATAGATGTAGTGGCGACGTTAAGCGACAGCAAGTAAGTGCCGTCTTGACGAACGTTCAGCGGGTAAGTCAGACCGTCACCCTTATTCGCCAGAACGATGGCATCGCTGCCGTCGGGCGTTATGCCTGAACGAATGTCCGCCTCCCCTTCTGGAACGCCGTGAACGCCCTCCATCGTACCGGGCAGCGGTTGGATCGCGTTCCGGTCACTGCTGCCTCCTGCCTCATTCGAGAAGGCGGTGTAGTGCAGGATCGGCTGTGTCCCCTGCGGCCACGCATAGCCGATGCGTCCCGGTCTGGCAGTCAGTGCCGCTTGCCGGGTCTTAAGCAGACCATCCCAGAAGAGCGTCGTGCCGGCGCTATCCGACTCGATGCGAATTGTATGAAGCTTCGTCAGATCGGTGCCCTCCGGGAGTGGCTTCTCGGCCATCACCGTTTCGACGCCTTTCAAGCAATCGATCAGCAGAAGGGTCATCATTGCCTCATCCACGCGGACAGCACGGTAGTTGTCGGAATCTGCATAAGCAAATACGGCATCCAGCGAAGAAGACGAACTGTCGGTTAGCATACCGCCCCATCGGAAGTTGTACTCCGCCGTGTAGCGGCTGCCCGTGCTTATTCGGCTAAGCCGCGCTTCGCCATCGGCTCGGACGGTTCGCTCCCAGTTGTCATCGCTCGGCTCCACGCCCGGCGTATCTTGGAAGTCCGGCAGTCCGGGCGCTTCCTGCGGTGTCCCATGCGTCGGGCCGAGAACAGACATCTTGTCTCCGTTGAATGCAAGACGATCCAGATTCATCCTTCGGACAGGCGGCCCTTCCGCAGAACGCCCGATCAAGTTATGGTAAACGATGTAATACGAATCCAGATCCGGTCCCATGACCGTCGCGCTGTGGCCAAGACCATTGAAATCGTCCGCGGTGGAGATCAGAATCGGGTTGTTCTCTGGTATGGTATATGTACCTGTCGGCGAATCGCGGTTCACCCCGTAATTGACCCGATAGCCCTTACTGAACACATGATTGCCCGTGTAGGTCAGAAAAAAGCGTCCGTTTCGCTTGATGATCATGGACCCTTCCGTCCAATGCCCCAGTGTTGCGTTCAACTGCTTGCCCTCTCCAATCGTGAACGGATCGGTCATCGGACTTGCCATAATGCCCCCGAATTTGGCGTGTGTAAAATACCATTTCTCGTCGTCATCGATAAAGACGGAGCCGTCGATCGTCAGGCCCAGATTGTCCGTCTTCACCGCGAACGGTCCCGTCGGCTTGTCGCTTTGCAAGACGTAATGGCCTTTGCCCGCCGGAGACGTGTACATATAGAACGACCCGTTCCAATAAACCACCTCCGGCGCGTAGGCGCTTGCACTGACAGGCTCCTCGGTAACCAGACCTTCGTAGTACCATTTCACCAAATCGTCGGAGCTCCAAGCTTTAATCCCGATTCTTCGATCCTTTGTGCTGCAATAAAGATAATATTTGCCGTCGTAACGGAGAATGAATGGATCGCCAATCCCGTAATCCTCCCATTCCTGATCCAATACGAACGGATTCTCATATGTCCCATGCAGGGCCACCGTCATTTGGTCCACTCCTTTCTTCTCCCAAAAACTCGATTCATGCATGCTGTAAACGGATTCATAAGCGCGGTTGGCAAAGGGGCTTGGCCGGCAAGCCCCGCAATAACATTATGAACTTCTTGGCTTGTAGTCCATTCGCAGCAATATGTCCTGGTCGTAGTTTCCGAACTTGTGGCCGAACAAATTGATACCACCTTGATTCGCGGCGTTGGGCTTAATGCCGACCCTTACCTTGAAGGAGTGGCTGCCTTCAATTCCCAATTCGTTTACCTTCAAATTCGATACGCTTGTGCCGTCGATGAAGGAGCCTTCCTCGGTTACTTTCCATTTCTTCAGCATCCCGAATTGCGAGTCCTGCGTCTCCCACCAGGCTGGAGTCAGGTGCCCCCGCTCCCCGCCGAAATCCCCCGGACTCATCCACGTCCCGATCTCCATCCCGTTGATCCATACCGTAATATCCGACGGCCAGTTCGGATTGTTCAGCGGGGCCTCGGAGCATAGTTCCATAGACAGCTCAATTCCAGTCAGCCCGCAGTCATACGGAAGCCGGTTCGGAAACATGTATTCGACATAACCTTGCCTGAACCAGAGCAGTTGAGCATTCACCTTGTCCGGTTCATAAAAACTGCGCGGATCGTCGAAGAAGCCGATAATGCCGGTTTCCGAGGCTAACCCGCAGGTCGGGCGAATGCCGCAATCGACATAGTGGCCGATCGGCATGCTGATATGGCAATAATTCGTATCCCCCGCCTCCGGAATGGCGCCAAGGTGTATGACCAGCCGATCGTAATGAGCGGAGCATAGTTTTTGCGCCCCTCGGAGGCCGGGAACCAATTCCGTCCGGATCAATTTGGCATCCTCCAGCTTTTTGATATTCACGGTAGCGGTAGACGGCGGCAAATTGAACATTTCGGCAATTTCGTTGACATTGACTTTTCTTTTCTGTATTTCCTTGAATATGTCGATCCTGATTTCAGAAGATAGCGCTTTCGCGATTTCCAGCAATTCATCGACCGTGATAGACAATACACGTGACATCTGTTCAGATCCTCTCAGTGCGGGCAATTTAGTTCATCATTTTACGTTTAAATTCATTTTATCATAAGCCCTTCCATCAGTCGACTGAACAGATGTATCCGTTTATGGGTCCTATTTTTCTCCCAGCTTCATATTAGCGATATTTTTGTCCGCCTCTTCCTTCGCTGTTCTTAAAGCGGTGTTGATATCCGTTTTCCCCTCAAATACGGAAACGAAAGCTTTCCGGATGGCTGCGTCCACCGAACCGTTATACTTCGATTGCGGGATCAGCGTAGTTGGCTCGCTTTTGAAAATGCCTTTAATATTTTTCCCTTTGGCGAATTCCTGATCGGCGGCAAACTGATCCATAATCTGGGTGTTTTTCAACACCGTCAGCTTCCCGTTGCGCGTGGCGAGCGTCTGAACCTCTTCGGATAGTGCAATCTTGAGCACCTCAACCGCGGCATCGATGTTCTTACTCGTTCTGCTGACAAGGAATTGATGATAGTCAGCCTGAAGATACTTATTCGGCGCTTCCGGATGAGATGGAAGCTGAACGACATCCCAGTCCAATCCTTTCGCTTGCGGCAGGAAACTGAACATGCCGATGGAATAATAGGCAGCCATGGCAATATTCTGGTCCTTAATAAAGGCATTGATCGTATCGAGTCCCACGACTTTCGGTTTGTTGTTGGGAATATCGTAGATCTTCATCGCTCTATCGAAAACCGATTTCCAAACGTCCGGAACGAGAGCCTGCTGCGTGTTCTTGTCTACCATTGGGATCGAAAGCGGTGATGCAAATGTCGTTATTCCACCATGCGTGACATAGAGTCCGAGATAGTTGACTCCGTCTTCCACTCGGGAAACTTTCCTAGCCAATTCGGTCGCTTGATCCCAGGTCATTCCGTCCGTCGGATACGGAACGCCGAATTTATCGAAGATACCTTTGTTGTACCAAAGGGCGAAAGCGTTCTGTGTAAACGGAAGCCCGTAAATCTCACCCTTGTCGCCAAGCTGCTTGATCGAATCCATAATGTTCGGATTTATTTTCGAGATGTCGATATCGTGCTTCTTGAAGTGCTCCCTCAGATCGAGCGGAATTTGCTTATCGACCCTATCACTTTGCGGCGGCCCTCCGTATATCAAATCGGGGATATTGCCTGCGGCTATCAGGTCGTTCAACGTTTGACCCGGTCCAGGCCTCAAAATTTCGAACGAAATTTGGGGATACTTCTTTTGCACCGTTTCCGTAAAATACTTCTTCCATTCATCGTCGGTCATTCCCGGTATTTCGATTAATACGCTCAAGGTTACCGGGTCCTTGATAACAAAAGCTTCCTTCGGTTTATCCCCCGGCGCGTCTCCCGCTTTCTTTCCGGAAGAAGTGCATCCCGCCGATACCACCATAAGCGCGGAACATAGAACGGCCAACCATTTCTTTTTCATTTTGTACACCTTCCCCTTTTTGTTTGAATACTCAAGTTATTTATCCGAATGATGGAAAAAGTAACGCACATCCGCACCCTGCAGCGGTGTATTGTAAATGGCAATTTCGTCCATCAAACCTTCAAAATGTGCTCCATCTCCTTGGTCCCCGAATGCATCTTCGGAGAAACGTTGCCCCAAACCTCCAAGACCCTCATGAGCACCAACCTTCTTAAAGCTTGCTGTCGTTTGATTTACTAATCTTCCATCGATATACAGCCTGAAATTTCCCTCAGCAAAAACAACTGTCACATGGCGCCATGAGCCGGCTTTCTTCAGCTCGGCAGATACAGTCGCCCGCACGCCTCCTTCCGTCACAACCGCTTTTACCTGTCCATCCTCCAGCTTGATGGCAAGACCACTGTTCACCCCCCCTTCGTCGTATAATAATTGTGTTTTTCGTGTTCCCTTCGGGTTGATTCGCAGAGATACCGTTCGGAGTGCGAACGGATCGCGCATAGAGCCTATTAACGTGTTTTGGGCCGAAAAAGGAATCCCGTCCTGCTTTCCGTCGAATTGCAGCGGTTCGGCTTCGCCCATAGCAATAGGATAACGGGCCACCATGGAAAAACGCCGCATTAATTGCATTAATTCCTCTTCAGAAATAGGAAAAAAAGTGGCGTGCCGGGCTTGATAAGGAATACGGAATGAATCCTTCGGCAGCTCCGGCGACCAGCGAACCAGATCGCTCGATTCTTTCATGCCGTATTTGCCGCCGGCCCAATAATCGTAATAGAGATACCATTTTTGCTGCCCTGCCATTTGCAATGTTTCTGTCGCCTCTGTCCCATAGGGAGTATTGTGCAGGCTAATATCGCCATACCCGCGATCAAGCTGATTCGATATGGCAAGCCGGTTTCGCATCGGGCGCTCTTTCTCGTCCTTAAAGAACAAGTAGTATTTCTCGTTATAAAAGCTGATGTGCGAGTCGATGACACTATAGCCTGGATCGAATAACAGTTCAGCCGGTGTAAACGTTTCCCAATCTGTGGTGTAAGACTTGTATATCCGGTTATTATCCGCTTTGTCGGACCCGAGGGTGGAGGACCAGTGAATCATATACCGGTTACCAGCAGCGTCCCAATTCCATTCCGGCGCCCATACATTAGTCGAATTGGGGAAGCTCTCCATGACAGCCAATGCTTTAGGGTTTGTAAACGTTATCAAATCTTTCGATCTGGCGTATCCGAACTGTTTGCCCCGCTGCTCCGGCGCGGTTCCCGCAGCCGAATTCATCGTATACACCAAATGATACGTACCGTCAGGCCCTTTACTAATGAAAGGATCGCGAATAACGCCAGCCCCGACGGGAGTTTTCCAGACCGCTTTATTGTCGTTCAGTTCGTACCAATGAAGTCCGTCGCGGCTGAAAGCGTAATGCAGCGTCAAGTCCATTTGCGTTTGATTCAGCCCCGAACGAAAGTATGCCATCAAATATGCAGGGCTTCTTTCATTTTCATTGCTTTGTACCTGCACGGCATTCCGGCTGCCGTTGTAGATGCTAAAACACCATACGATAACAACGATAACGAAAAGAGGCAAAGCAAATCGCAGCCATCTGTGTCTCAACGTTCGACTCCCTCCTATTTCATATGTCATCACCGACATTATAAATCACAATACTTTATATTTACTCGTTAATATTTATAAATTTATAAACTAATTGACATACAAAAGGGAATGGACAGACTCCACCTAAAAACCGCTTTTCGGCAATCGTCTGTCCCGCCACATAAATGCTGCCGGAATCGACTAAAAAAACCATTGATTATTGTTAATTTAATTGTATTTTACATGAACCATTATGGATTTAAAAGGTCCTGTTAGAAAAAAAATCAAGGAATTCCTCGCCTCAAAAACCTTCACACACGCCGAGGGAGAAAGTCCCTACTGCTTCATCAGTTCCGCAATCTTCTTGTCCGCCGCTTCCTGCGTTTCTCGGAGTACCGTGTTAATGTCCTTTTTGTTGAGCGCCATCTGGGCCCGCATGTTACGGATCAGATTTTGTACTTCCTTGTCATATATATTGGGTGTCGGCGTCGGCGTAGGCGCGTATTTGGTAATGGCCGCTAAATTTTTGTCTTTCAGCAAAGGACTCTCCGTACCGAATGCTTTTACGATTTCCGGGTCATTCAGGACGGGAATCCGAAAAAACTTACTCATCAGCATTTGCGACTCTTGGGAGGTAATCATCTGGATCACTTGCATCGCTTGCTCCTTATGCTCGCTTCTTTTCGTAATGACCAGCATATCCGACAGCGCATGCCGTCCCTTCCCTTTTTTATCTTCGAAGGTCGGGTTCGTTACCAAATCCCAGCTCGGAGCGCCGCCTTTTTCCTCAGCTTCGAGAAGTTGACTGAGTATTTTCAAAACCCAATCCGCCTGCATGGCCAATCTTTTATCCTTAATGAACACATCTTCAGCATATGCGTACGATTTCCCTGAAACGATGCCGGGAATGTCGTAATGCGCCTGGAACAGCTCGAGAATTTTCCTGTACAGCGGAATATCGACAAGCGCTTTATTCGTCTTCGGATCGACGAACGGCTGCGTATACGGGCTAATAATATGGTCGGGGAAGCGCGGATCCCAGCCGATATATTGTACTCCGTCCGCCATTCTTGTCAATTTGCGGGACAATTCCAGCACATCGCTCCAGAGCATGTCGTCTTTCGGGTAAGCAACGCCGAACTTATCGAAAATATCTTTATTGTAGAATAACGCACCTGCATTTCGGGTCACCGGAATGCCCTGCAGCTCTTTCCCATTCGGATCTAGATTCCGAATGGCTTGAACCGTTTCTGGAACAAACTTGTTCAGGTCAAGCTTGGATTTTGCGACTAACTCGGTTAAGTCCGCTGGAAGATCCAGGATCCTCAGCGGCATATGCCAGTCATTATCCGAAAAAATGAGATCGGGCATTTCTCCGCCCAAAACCAGCTTTTCCAAATTCCCTTCCAGTTTTTCCAGCGTAATGTGCGGGTATTTCTTTTTAAGAGGTTCCACAAAGAACATATTGTACTCAACAGGCGAGAGTCTCGTTACATTCACATAAAACTTTAAAGTGACGGGCTCCGCAGATACTTTAAATTCCGTTTCATCAGATTTCCCCGGATCGGCAGCCGGCTTATTGGCGGAGGCACAACCCGTCAACGCCATAATGGACACCATAGCTAGCATAGAAATCTTTTTCAGCGATCTACTCATTTTCCATTCTCTCCTTCAACGATTGTGATAAGGATTTCAAATTCGATTGCTCTTGTCACGGTCCGTCGCAAATTCCGGACATACGAAGTCTATCACCCCCTTTAAGCAAGCCTGTCCTCGGTTTTTAATGCCAGTCTCACATTTCGTATATTTCAGATTACCGATATATACTTTATCTATTTTAGTTAATATTCATCTTTTTATAAAACAATTAACATGAAAAAGCGTATATACCACGATTCTAAGCAAAAATTGCAGATCACACGTTTTTTATTCAGAATATTCTCCATATACTTTAAGTTATTACAATAATATTCAATATTTAGTAAACTAATTGACATATAAAAACGGCTGGACCCAAGCAATCGAAGGACCGGCTACTACACGGTCCTAATCGCATGATGGATACGGCCTAACCAACGACACGGTAATGCATGGAAGGAATGACTACCCATTCTGCTTATCATTGAAATATCGATGTATCGTTTCAACAAACACTTTCGGTTCGTCAACGGCAAATCGTCGGATTCCCATATCCAGAAGCTCGAACATTGAATCCTGATCGAAGTGAAATGGCAATACTTCCAGTTCTAACCCGGCTTCGTTCAAATGCTTAAGTCCCTCACGCAAAAAATCACGCTGCAGCCTATATCTCCATTCTTCTTTCGTTGGGGCATCCACCAAATGAAATTGAACGATGTCAAGGGAGTCGAATCCGGTTGCAAGCGTCTCTTGAAATTTAAAGTCAACCTCTTTATCGGATATCCATTGCATCGTACGCACCTCGGGCGCTAACCGTTTAACCGTCTTGCAATTCTCATGATTGGAGTGGCAAAAAATAATTTGTCGCCCTACTCCATATTCCTTAATGAGCGATGCCATTTTCTCCAAGTCAACCTTTTTGAAATCCAGATAAAGTTCACGCTCAGGGTATTGAGCTAACTCGGTGAGGATATGTGCAAGTGCGGGGACCTTCTCCCCCCTGTACTGTTCACTGAATTTGATCCCTGCATCCCATTCTTGAACTTGAGCAAACGTACATTCCGAAATCAGTCGATCCTGTTCCGATTCCGGTGCGTTTGTTGTTCGCTTCGGCGTTGCATCATGCATACCGATAATAACACCATCAGCCGTTTGCCTAATATCGAGTTCCGGAATGCCGCCAAGCTCCCAAGCATATCGCATGGCCGCCAATGTGTTCTCAGGCATCTCGGCATTCGTGCTTTGATGGGCTTGCCAATGAACCTTTTGATTTGCCCCATTGCGATCTGTAATTATCATGAAAGTTCGCTCCTCACGTTTCTTTCGACAAAATTTTATCGACTTTTTTCTTAAAGGGTCGACAATTACCTCAGTCCAAGCAACAGGCTTGTATGTATCAACCACAAAGCATCAACATTCTTATGCTCAATCTCACCTCCTGACATACTCAAAAATAAGATAGCGGCTAAACGTATTAGATGCCTTCACATGATGCAACCATTCGTTAAAGATAAGACTCTATTCATTATATTTGCACTCAAACTATCATCTGTCAATATTTAGTTGTTAATTTGTTATTATTCATTTATGTTTATCGTCATTAATTAATTTATTTTAATATTATATTTTCGATTCAAAGTAATTTGCATGTTTAAGTAGGATTCGATCACCAATCAGCATTTTATCTCTTTTCCATCGATCAACAAAAATCAATAAAAATCAAAATACAACATTAATCATTGATGAAACAATTAACAATGGAACTGTGTCGTTCGCAACCATCAAACTGCGATAATGTTTTAACTACTACCATCCGCAGTAAAAGGCTGATTGCTAGTTCAATCAAGCCCCGCAGGACATAAGTTTAGAGTCCATTTTCCATTGGGTTTTGGCAAGAACTTGATCCCATAAAAAACAAAAGCCGCAATTTACGCGGCAAATTAATGAGATAATGTTTTTGTCACCTGACAAATGTATTGTTATATCATTTACACACTTACCAAGCTTTTCAGGAACTCAAGAGGGACATCGAGGCCAACATCCACTTTTACAATAACTAACGATTGCAACAAAACTAAAGGGCCTCAGTCCAATTGAATACAGGACCAAGGCCGCTTAATTGATTTTTAATAAAACCATAACAACGACAATTCAATGAAGTAACGTTTGTGGCATAAATTAATTATTCCCTTAATGTATGATGAGAACATTATCGAAGGGATCTCTAACTCTAAAATCCAAGCCGTATTGGATCAGGTGTCTTACAATGTAGAGTTATTTATCGATCCTTTCTTTGAGCTTTTCATAGTACAAGTCTTCATCTAAGGGAAGATCCACCCAACTGTCCGTCCACGCCGATAAATGCATCGCATTTGAAAGGGTCAAGCCTTTAATCCCCTCGATCCCAGGAGCAATTAGCTTGGTGCCATGTATAATCGCGCCAACCCAGTCCTTCAGGATTCCCGTATGCTGTGTATTTTCACCCGGAGTTGGGATTTCACATTTCCAGCACTCAGGACTTCCAAAACCGCCTTTAAAATCTCGATTAAAATCCCTTTCTGACTCACGCAGTCTCCAAAAAGTCAATTTGTCATCCTCTACCACTATTTTTCCGCGATCACCGGCAATTTCAAATCGATTCGTTCCGGGCGCCTCTCCCGTCGAGGTGACAAACAAACCTGTAGCCCCGTTTTCATACTCTACATAGCCCGTTACATCGTCTTCGACTTCAATATCATGATACTTTCCAAATGACATGAAGGCGCGCACTCTCTTCGGCATTCCACAGGTCCACTGCCACAAATCCAGTTGATGCGGATCTTGATTGAGCAGCACGCCGCCTCCTTCTCCGGACCAGGTGGCCCGCCATCCCGCAGCATCATAGTAGCTTTGAGGCCGGTACCAATTGGTTATAATCCATATCGATCTTTTAAGCTCGCCAAGCTCACCCGAATCGATGAGATCTTTAAGCTTTCGATACACCGGATTTGTTCTCTGGTTGTACATAATGGCGAATACCTTATCGCTTTGTAACGCAACTTCGTTCATCTCTCTTACGGCTTTCGTATAAACTCCCGCGGGTTTTTCGATAAGCGTATGGTAACCAGACCTCAAAGATTGTATAGCTAATCCGGGGTGATCATAATGACGTGTAGCGATTAATACGGCATCAAAAGCTTTGGAGTGAAAGAAGGCATCCACATTATCAAATCGCTTGACATTGCCGCCAAAGTTTTGTCTCACCCACTCCAATCGCTCCGTACTTATATCATATACCGCAGTAAGCTCCGCATGGGGCACCTTCCCTGCGATTATATTATTGGCATGCCCCGTGCCCATTCCCCCAATGCCAATAATCCCTATACGCACTTTTTCCACAGCATTTCCTCCGAGCTAGTTCTCGATTTTGTTTAATATTTTTTTTAACGCCTGGACAGCAATGGCGAAGCTTCTCGCTCCACCTTCGGGTAAATGATAACCAGGTGAATGGGGCTCCAGTTCCGCAAATCCTGTAAATTTCCCCAGATGAGGCTCAAGTGATAAAAATCCTTCATAGCCGCCGCTATGTAATTCTTTTAGAATTTCTTCTACACAACCGTCCCCGTCTCCGGCCGGCACCACGCGATGGCCATTGTAAACCGCATCCTTAATATGTACATACTCGATATGCCCCTTAAGCAATTCGTAGCCATCCGGATAATTTTTCACATCACATTGGACAAAATTTGCAAAGTCAAATATCCCTTTAACATCATTGGAATTCAAGCTTTCAAGGAGATCCTGGCATCTTTCCGGGGTATCCCCATAGATCCCTTTTTCATTCTCATGAAGAAGAATCACTCCGCTTCCTTGCGCTACCTTTACAAACTGCCTCCATCGATCAATTACTTCATCTCGGTATGTTTCCGGTTCTTCTCCCTTTGGGATAAAGAAGCTAAACATTCTTATATACTGACAATCCATGATTTTGGCGATCTCTAAAGTATGCTTGAACAGCTCCAAGTGAAGTTCAAAATCATCATTAATGCCGATCTTGCCTATCGGGGAACCGACAGCCGAAAGCTTAAATCCCCTTGCATCAATCCGGCTCTTAATCCCTCTGACTTCGTCCAGTGTGTAGTGTACAAGATTTTTCCCGTCTACTCCTCTCATTTCAATAAACTTAATCCCATGCTGATCCAATACATCCATCTGCGTCTCTAAATTCGCATCGATTTCATCCGCAAATGCAGACAATATAAATTTGCTCATATGCCGCCATCCTCTCGCGTCTATCATTTGTTCACTAAGTATTTAGAATTTTATAACAACCAAAGCTTTTATTCATTGGATTTGTTGCTTAATATATTGATAATATTGCTTTTTGTACATTGAAGAACTTCAGGACATCCAATAAAATGAATATAGAGGTGGATTTATGGACAACCAAATCTTGCGTTACAATAGCAACCCTTTTTCTTTGGCTCATACGGTAACGGATTCACCGAATGATATTAAGACACACATCCACAACTGTTATGAATTGTTTTATTATATTTCCGGAGATCTTACTTATTATATCGAAGGTCAGGCTTACAAACTTAGTCCAAACGATATGATCTTAACCAATTCAAGAGAGCTGCATCGAATTGTGTTTAACTCCAAGTGCCGTTATGAAAGAAAGTATATACACTTCAAGCCGGAGTACATCTCCTCGTTTCAAACGGATGATTATAATATGCTTTACTATATAGAAAACAGGAAGCTGGGGTATTTTAATAGAATACCCGCCAATGATGTCCTCGAATATAAGATCAATGAACTTTGGGAGCAAATTGAACAAACATCCCTCGAAACCTCTCCGGAAAGCCAGATCATGAGGAAAGCATTTTTTGTCCAACTGCTCATTACGATTAATAAAATCTTTTCCAAATACAATCATTCTCTCGTGGATCGTCACAAGTATGATCACAAAATAGTCGCTATATTAGATTACATTAATAAAAATTTGGATGAAAAAATTTCACTAGATTTGCTGCAGCAGACGTTTTTTGTTAACAAATTTTACTTATGCCACATATTTAAAATGAATACGGGTTTTACCGTAATGGAGTATATAACTTACAAACGAATTATGAGAGCGCTGGAGCTCCTCACGTCCGGAATGACCGCACTAGATGCAGCTCATGCCGTCGGATACGGAGATTATTCAACATTTTATAAAGCCTTTAAACATATTACCGGTGTATCCCCTAAACAGTATTATAGAAAATAAATGTTTCGTCCAACCGTCGTCCTCTGTCAATTTCATGTGTTGCCGCTTAAGTTTCAGGTTCGCCGAAAAAGCCAAAAAGCGACGGAATCAGCTCCATCGCTTGCGTTATCATAATCCGTTATTGCAGTGAAGGACTACGCGGCGGTAGTCTCGTCGATTGCCTTCCTTGTTACGGTTTAATTTCTCCTTCTTTCTCCAGCCGCTCCGTTTCCTCGTCAATCCGGCCGGCGTCGATCCGCTCGAATAAGAGCTCCAGGTTATGAACGGCGCTGCCGACAGCAACTTCCGTCCATTGCCAGCCCGGCTCGCCGAGCGACAGAAACGACCTTATTTTATCGCAGGAGAACGGCAGGAACGGATGAAGCAGCTGCGCTAGATTGGCAATGATCTGCACGCATACGAACAGCGTGTTCGCACAAGCCTCGCGGCCTTGCTTCGCCTGTACCCACGGCTTTTGCTCGTCAAAAAATTTGTTGGCCCGCCGCACATGCGCAAAAATAAGCTCCAGCGCCTCCTTCATATGCCCGCCCTCAATCAGCCCGCCGGCCCTGCCGTACAATTCACTTAAGACGCGCTTCCATTCTTCGTCCACCGTCCCCGCCGGAACGCGGCTCTCGAATGATTTGCCGACAAATGCCAGCGTGCGGTTTACGAAATTGCCGAAGGCGCCGAGCAGCTCGCCGTTGTGGCTGTGGATGAATTCCCTCCACGAGAAATCGGTATCCCGCTTCTCCGGGCCGTTCGCGATCAAGAAGTAGCGGATCGAATCCGGTTCGTACCGGCTCAGCATGTACGGCAGCCACACCGCCCAGTTCCGGCTTGTGGAGAACTTCCTTCCCTCCAGCGTCATGTATTCGCAGGAGACGATCCGGTCGGGCAGATGCCAACCGCCGCCGGCACCAAGCAGCAGCGCAGGCCAGATGAGCGAGTGAAATGGCACGTTATCTTTGCCGTGCACATAGTAAGCGGTTATGTCACTGCCGCCGGCGCCGTCCAGCCAAAACGGCTCCCATTGCCCGCCCGTCTCCGCCGCCCACTGCTTGCTGGCCGACAAATAGCCGCATACCGCTTCGATCCACACATATATTTTTTTATGCTCGAATCCCGGCAGCGGCACGTCGACCCCCCAAGACAAATCGCGCGTAGCCGCCCGGTCGCGCAGCCCTTCCTCCAGATAGCGCTTCGTCAACTGCACGGCATTGTCCCGCCAGCCCTCGGCCCCGCTAGCATACGCCGCCAATTCCTCCTGCAGCCGGGAAAGCGCAAAATAATAATGCTCGGTCGACCGTTCGACCGGGACGCTGCCGCAAATACCGCATGTACGGTCGAGCAAATCCGCCGGATCGAGCAATGTCTGGCAGTCATCACACTGGTCGCCTCGCGCCCGCTTCCCGCATACCGGACATGTTCCTTCCACATACCGGTCCGGCAAAAAGCGCGCGTCCGTCTCGCAATACGTCTGCTGCACCGATTTCGAATACAAATAGCCGTTGCTCAGCAGTGCGCCGAACAGCTCCTGCACAACCTGGTGATGAACATCCTGATCGGTGCGGGTATACAAATCGTATGTGAACCCGAGCTGCCTGAAACATTCGGCGAATTCGCTGTGATAACGCCCTGCGATCTGCCCCGGCTCCACCCCCTCGCGAATCGCCTGCACCGCAACCGGCGTACCGTGACAATCGCTGCCCGACACATACAGAACATGATCTCCTTTGGCCCGAAAGTAGCGGGCCAGCACATCGCCCGGCAGCAGGCTCGCCACCCGTCCGAGATGCAGCGAGCCGTTCGCGTAAGGCCATGCTCCGCCTATAAAAATATATCCCATCCTTACCGCCTCCTTGATCAAATAACCGCTTGGAAAAGCGTTGCAACAACAAAAAAACTCCCATCCCCAACAATATAGGGACGAGAGTTTTGCGCTCACGTGTTACCACCCAATTTCATGCATGCCTTGCGGCATTCACCTCTTCAGGTACGGCGCCTAATCGCGCGATACCCTAGCACGTTAACGGGTGCGGGTTCCGTCGCAGCCTACAACCGGATGAGGTTTCGGTGCGCAGCTCGGAGACCATGTTCCCAAGGGTATTCTTTGCCCCTTTTCACCAAGCGGGGCTCTCTGTAAAAGACGTCGCCAAGGTACTCTTTCTCTTAACAGCTTTTTCCAGCGGATTCAATTTATTGGCAATTATACGACTTTTGAATTCGCGGTGTCAAGTATGTTGGGTTCGAGATTGTCTTCTATTGCCAACTCGGATCAAATATAGAACTACTGCGATAAGGTGCCCAGTTTCGCATTGGAGACCGGATCGGGATCTTTATTCATATTCGCATGAATGTAGAACATCAGCAGCGCCGCAAGGGAAGCCATCGTACCGAAGAAGAATACGGAGGAAATCCCCCACAAGTCGTACGCATGCCCGAACACGAGCGGGCCGATCATGCGGCCCATATTGGCAAAGCCGCCGGCAAGCCCCATATAGAACGGAGAATGAACGCCTGCTTTCTCGGAGAAAAAGGTCGGGATTGCGGGCAGCAGCATCATTTCGCCCAGTGTCGCCAGCACCATGCCGATCGCCAAATACGCATAATTATCGTGGAAAAACAAGATAAACGTAAACGCCGTCACGGTAAACAACGCGCTGACGAGCATTTGCCAGACGATTTCTTTGGCAAACCGCCGTTTAATCCAACTTGTGAACGGCTGTCCGGCCAGAATGACGATGCCGTTGATTGTCCAGAGCAAGCTGTAATATTTGAGATCCAGCCCCTTCTCGTCAATGTAAGGCGCTACCCCGTTCGCCCATTGGGTGAATGACAGCCAGAAAAACATCGAGCCGACCGAGACGAACAAGTACAGCCGCACATTCCGCAGCAGCTGCCAGCGGTTCATTGGCACATGAACGGGATGCCGGCTTCCGTTTCCCGAGGCCGCACCGTTGCCGCCATCCGCCTCCTCTTCGCCTGCCGTCCGCGTATCGACTTCTTTCATAAACACGAGCAAAAACAAAGTAAACAGCAGCGTCGACGAAGCTGTTAGCAAATAGGTCAGCGAGAATGAGATCGAAGCGACGAAGCCGCCGACCATCGCGCCGATCGACAGGCCGACGTTATTGCATACGTACATCACATTGTACAGCTTGCGCCGATGCGCCTTCCACCGGAAGCCGACATAAGCGTTCATCGACGGCATACTGATGCCGTTAGCGAAGCCGAGCAGACAGACCAGCATCAAGTAAATTGGCCACTGCTGCGTGAACGCGATGGCGAACATCACACAGGAAGAGACGAAGAACGAACCGGTAATCATCCGTTTGGGGCCGATGCGGTAATATAAATTGCCGCCGGTAATTTCCCCAAGAATGCCGCACAGCGCCTGATACAAAATGACAAGGCCCGCTTCGCCGTAAGACTTGCCCATCACGTTATGCACGTACAGCGTCGTAAGCGGCCACATGACCGCTTTACCGGTCGAATTGACGAAACTGGCCGCCAGGAAGAACAGCGCGTCGCGGGGCAAGGAGCGAAACAGCGGGAGAGCAGATAGAGAGAGACGATTCACGTTAATCACCAGTTTGCATCAGATTTGGCGTCAGGACGATGGCCTACACATTCAATTTTTTCGGGTCCATGGCATCGCGAATCCCGTCGCCGATGAAATTGATCGACAGCACCGATACGATGATGACAAGACCCGGCGGGATCCACAGCCAAGGCTGGCTCGTCAGCGCCGTAATCGACTGGGCCGCATTCAGCATATTCCCCCAGCTTGCAGTCGGCGGCTGAACGCCCATGCCGAGGAAGCTGAGCGACGATTCCGACAAAATCGCCGCCGCCGCGCCGAACGTGGCGTTGACCAGAATCGGCCCCATCGCGTTAGGAAGAATGTGGCCGAAGATGAGCCGGGGCGTGCTGAGCCCGAGCGCAACGCCCGCCTTCACGAATTCGGTCTGTCTGAGCGACAGCACGCTGCCCCTCACCAGCCGGGCCACCGGAGGCCAGCCGAGCAGCGCGAGCACGATAATAATGTTGGATAATCCCGTGCCGAGCACGGTTACGAGCACCAGGATGACCATGAGTGTCGGAAACGACATGACGACGTCGATCACCCGATTAACGACCATATCGACCCAGCCGCCCATATAGCCGGCAACGGCGCCGATAACAGTACCCACTATAACATAAATCGCAACCGCCAGCACCCCTACCGACAAAGAAACGCGTGTCGCATAGATGAGCCGGCTGAGCACATCCCGTCCCACCTGATCCGTTCCGAGCCAGTGCTGCGCCGACGGTGCCGCGGAGAACGCGCCGCCGATCGCATTCGGGTCGTACGGGGCAATGAGCGGCGCGAATACGCCGATCAGCACGAGCAGGACGAAGGACGCGAGGCCGGCCACCGCCATCTTGTGCTGCAGGAACCGCCGGGCCACCATCTTGGCGTAGCTGTCGGATTCGAACCTCTCACCCTTGGACGACAGCAGCGACGGGATCGCTTCCGGAGCGGTCATCTCGTTGTGCATATTCATGGACATATGGCAACTCTCCCTTCCTTGTATTTTCAGCTGTACTTGATACGCGGATCGACGACGGCATACATGACGTCCGACCACAAATTCGCCGTCAGCACCGTCAACGCCGCCAGCATGTTAATGCCCATCAAGAGCGGGAAATCGCGGGACAAGATCGCTTGAATCGTCAGCTGCCCCATCCCGTTCCATTGAAAAATACTTTCCGTGATGACCGCCCCGCCGATCAAAATCGGAATGTCGAGACCGGCGATTGTGATGACGGGGATCAGCGCGTTCTTGAGCGCATGCTTGTTGACGACGAAAAACTCGCGCACCCCTTTGGCGCGGGCCGTCCGCAAGTAATCCTGATTCAGCACTTCCAGCACGCTGGAGCGGACATAGCGGACCATGCCTCCGGCGATCGAAGTGCCAAGCGTCACCGTCGGCAGCACCAGATGCTTCGCCTGATCCCAGAAGCCGCCGTCGCTGCCCACCGTATTCATCCCTCCGGTCGGCAGGATGCCGAGCATGACGCCGAATACGTAAATCAAGCCGAGTCCGAGAAAGAAGCTCGGAACCGATACGCCAAGAAACGAACCGGCGGACATGAAATAATCGAATTTGGAATTTGCCTTCACCGCGCAGTAAATGCCAATCGGAATCGCAATCAAGTAGCCGAACACAATGGCGCAGCTCATCAAGATGAACGTCGGCACTAGTCGTTCCCCGATCAGCTGTACGACCGGCTGGAAGGAGCTGAACGAATGGCCGAGGTCGCCATGCGCCAAATTCGCCAGCCACTTCACGTAACGGATCATAAACGGATCGTTCAGACCGAGGGCCTCCCGCCGGATTTGTTTATCAGCCTCGGACACGTCCGGATTCACGTACATGTCGACGGGATCGCCCGGGGTGAGATTAATCAGAATGAAGTTTAAGAAGGTCACCCCAAGCAGCACAGGGATCGCGATCAACAATCGGCGAATGATGTAATTAACCACAGGCAATCCCTCCCATCGGCTGCGGCGTGTCCCCGGCAAGCGGGAAATGGCAGGCGACGAGGTGCTCGCCTCCGCTTAAAACCGGCTCCCGCTCCCGGCATACCGGCTGCGCCAGCGGGCACCGCGTGTGGAACCGGCAGCCGGACGGCGGAGAAGCCGGACTCGGCACATCGCCTGCAAGAACGGTGCGCTCCGTAATTCGCAGTCGGGGATTCGGTACGGGGTACGCCTCCAGCAGCGCTTTCGTGTACGGATGCTGCGGCATGGCGAACAACCGCTTGGTTGGCGCGAGCTCGACAATTTTGCCTAAGTACATGACAGCAATGCGGTCACTCATATATTTGACCGAACCGAGGCCGTGGCCGATGAACAAATAAGTCAACCGGAACGAGCGCTGCAGCTCTTTGAGCAAGTTCAGGATTTGCGCCTGGATCGAGACGTCCAGCGCCGATACCGGCTCGTCGCATACAATCAATCTCGGGCGCAAGCCGACCGCACGGGCTATGCCGATCCGCTGACGCTGCCCCCCGGAAAATTCATGCGGATATTTGCCGAGGCTCTGCGGCGACAACCCGACGATGTGCATTAGCTCCGACGCATGCTTGACCGCTTCTGCATCGTCCATTCCCGACAGCACCTTCAGCGGCTCGGTCAACAGCTCGACAATGCGCTTGCGGGGATTGAGCGAAGAATACGGGTCCTGGAAAATCATCTGCAGCTCGCTGCGCATCGATCGCATTTGCGACGGGGGAAGCTGCGCCAAGTCCCTGCCCTGAAACATGACGCTGCCCTCGGTCAATTCCTCGAGCTTCATAATGCTTCGCCCGAGCGTCGATTTGCCGCAGCCGGATTCGCCGACAAGACCGACGGTTTCGCCGGGATATACGTTCAGGTCGATCCCGTCGACCGCTTTGATGTGCCCGACCGTCCGGGAAAATACGCCTTTCTTGATCGGGTAATACTTTTTGATCCCTTCCAGCTGGAGCAACGGCTTCAAGCTCGGCGTCTCGTCGATCTTCGTCGTCAGCATCAGTCATCCCCTCTTCCTTCCGAATTGGCGTTCATGCGGTGAATCTGTTTTTAAGCGCTCGCTTCCTCGGCGACCCAGCAGCGAACCTTATGGCCTTTGCCGGATTCCTTGAGCGGCGGGGCTGTCATGCAGCGTTCGGACACTAGCGGGCACCGGGCTTGATACCGGCAGCCTGCCGGCATATCCTTGAGCGAAGGCACAGCGCCCGGGATAGACTGCAGCACCTCATCCTCGATTTCGAGATGCGGGATGGACCGCATCAGCCCGGCCGTATACGGATGCAGCGGCCGGTCGAACAGCTCCTGCACGTCCGCTTCCTCTACGACCTGACCGGCGTACATAACCATGACGCGATCCGCCATTTCGGCCACAACGCCGAGATCATGGGTAATCAGCATGATGGAGGTGCCGTGCTCGCTGCGGATGCTTTTCATCAAATCAAGAATTTGCGCCTGAATCGTCACGTCCAGCGCCGTTGTCGGTTCATCCGCTACGAGCAGCTTCGGATGGCAGGCAAGCGCCATGGCGATCATGACGCGCTGCTTCATGCCCCCGGACAGCGTATGCGGGTACTGATCCATGACCGCCTCCGCCCGCGGGAAACCGACCTCCTTGAGCAGGCGGACCGCATGGTTCCGCGCTTCCCTCCGTCCCAAACCCAGGTGGAGCCGGATCGGCTCCGTCAGCTGATTGCCGATCGTGTATACGGGATTGAGCGAAGACATCGGGTCCTGGAACACCATGGCGATGTCCTTTCCCCTGTAAGCGTTCAGCTCGCGGTCGGACAAAGACGCAAGGTCTTTGCCCTGAAAGACGATCGAGCCGTGCTTCAAAAAGCCGTTGCGTCCGAGCAGCCGCAAAATCGACAGCGAGGTTACGCTTTTGCCGCAGCCCGATTCGCCGACGATGCAGAGCGTCTCTCCCTCCTTCAGCGTAAAGCTGACGTCGTCGACCGGCGTGACCTCTCCCTGTTCCGTCCGGTAGGACGTTTTCAGATGCCGCACTTCCAGAAGATTGTTCATCGCGGTGTCCTCCCTTACTGTGTTATTTTCGAGCCCACGCGTTCACATCGTAATGCATGCCGTCCATGACGCCGCCTTTTCCGTCCACACTTTTGTTAAGGGCGATCAGATTGTATTCCGAGAAGATTGTGATGAGCGGCACTTCCTCCTGAATAATGCCTTGCAGCTCGGAATAAATTTTGAACCGCTTATCCTTATCCGTCTCGTTCATGCCCAGGTTGAACAGCTCGTCGACGCGCTTGTTCTTGAAGCGCATGTCGTTCAGCGCCGCCGTGGAACGGTACACATTCGCCGGGCCGTCAGGGTCCATAATGCTGCCGAAGCTGCTGAGCGCCAGATCGAAATCGCCCTTGACCAGTCTGGACACGGTCGTCGGAAAATCGAAATTGACCTGCTTAACCTTCAGCCCGATCGCCTGGAAGTTTTGCTGAATAATATTGCCCGCCATCTCGCGGGTTTTGTCGCCGGTCGGCACGATCAGCTCGATCGTCTTATTCATGTCGAAGCCGGCTTCCTTGAGCAGCTGCTTCGCTTTCTCGGGCTCGTATCCGTAGCTCTTCACATTTTTATCGTGATACGGATGCGAGTTCGAATAAGGCCCGTCCTGCAGCTCACCGGCGCTCGGCATAAGCTGGTCCACGATCATTTTGCGGTCGATGGCGTAGGCGAGCGCCTGCCGGACCCGTTTGTCCGGGAACCGCTCCGTATTGATTTCTACGGAATTGTATCGCCGGGTCGGCTGCTCTTCCGTACGCAAATTCGCAAACGTCTTGACCGTCTTCCATTCCGAAGCCGGAATATTGCCGGTTCCTTGGGCCGCGTTCATATCCAGTTCGCCGGACTGCAGCTGGGCAACGATGTTGGCGGCCGGCATCACTTTAATAAATACTTTTTGAATTTTCGGCGCTCCGCGATAGTACGATTCGTTCGCGGCAAGCTCGACGTATGATTTGTTCTCGTATTTGACGAATTTATACGCGCCCGAGGTGACGTTCGGGTTTCTCCAGAACGACTGCTGGTTCAGCTGTGCCGGCTCGACCTGCTCCAGCACATGCTTGGGAACGATCAGAATATCGGAGAATCGCTCGTAGATCAGATTCGGATCGACCGGCTTGCTTGTCTTGATCTCCAGATGCTTGTCATCGGTAACCTTCACCGAGCTGAGCTTTGTTTCGCCCTCCGGCAGCATCCCCTTCTCATTCAGACCCGCCAAGGCGAATATCGCGCTGCGCATCGTCGTAACCGTCTTCGGATTGGCAATCAAATCCAACGTAAATTCCACGTCCTGTGCGGTAACCGGCTTGCCGTCGGTCCAGTTCGCCTTCGGATGAATGGCGATGCTGAACGTTTGATTGTCGGAAGTTTTGAACGACTCCGCCAGCATCATCTTGTACTCCAGCGGACCGACTGTCTTGACGAGCGAGTCGAAGAAATACCGGTACGTGAACACGGCGCCGCTCGAACCGCTGCCGTCGGCATCGATCGGATTGAACATCAACGGGGGATTCGTGATCCCGACGGTCAGTTGGCTCGCGCTAGCCGGAGCCGATTCCTTCGGCCCCGAGGCGCTGCACCCGGCGACGAATAATGCGCCGATCAGTGTAACGGCGGTAAGTTTTCTGTAGATTCCCCTCATGTTCCCGACCCCCTAGCGTAATTATCGAATCGTTCCTGCAGGTACCGCCAGCCCTTTGGACGGCGTACCGTCCATGCGCCGCTTCACGGCGAGCAGGCACACAAATTCAAAGGCGATGTTGGCGGCATGCAGCGCGGTAATATGGCTCGGGTCGCGGTCCGGCAGCACTTCGACCAGATCGAAGCCGATGAAGTTGATGCCCGCCAGCCCCCGGAGCATGCGCTGCGCCTCGTATGTTGTAAAGCCGCCGACCTCCGGCGTGCCGGTGCCCGGCGCATACGTCGGGTCAAGGAAGTCGATGTCGAAGGTGAGGAACACCGGCCGGTCACCGACCTTGCTCTTCACTTTGGCGCACAGCTCCTCAATCGTCAGCTCGCGGACATCGTCGGTGGTCAGCACCTCGAAGCCCATTGCCCGCGCCTCGTCCAGGCCGTTCGGCTTAAACGTGCTGCCCCGCATCCCCATCTGGATCGAATGCTCCGCATCGATCAGTCCTTCGTCCACTGCGTAGCTGAAGACGCAGCCGTGCGACCACATCCGCGCCGGGTCCTGCGCTCTTCCCGTATCGGAGTGCGAGTCGAAGTGAACGAGGCAGACCGGACCGTACTTCTTGGCCGCAGCCCGCAAGTGAGGCAGCGAAATCGAATGATCGCCGCCCAGCATAATCGGCACAATGCCCGCTTCAAACACCGGCGTCAGCTGCTCCTCGATAATCTTGTACGACTGCTCGATATAACCGGGATATACCCGCAAATCGCCATAATCGATGCCAGACAAATATTCGGAGGTGTCGATCTTGTGCACCGGCGAGATCGGACGAATCCGCTGCGACATCGTACGGATGGAGGACGGGCCGAAGCGCGCTCCGATCGCATAGCTTACACCGGTGTCGAACGGTACGCCGATCACGGCATAATCGACCTTCTCCAGCGTCTGCACGTGCGGAAGATGCATAAACGTATGAATTCCGGAATATAAAGGTTTTCCCATTTCGATTTGCGGACGATACATTGTGAACCACTCCTTGATCTGATTTGGAATAATGGATTTTGGGAATTATCGATGATTGCTGCGGTCATGGCGCAGACGGAATCGTGCTGCCTGCTGCAGGAACCTCTTCCATCCGGCGTCTGGCTGCCAGCAGCGCGACGAACTCGAAGGCGATGTTGGCCGCATGCAGCGCTGTGATGCCGCTGGAATCGCGGTCCGGCAGCACTTCGACCAGATCGAAGCCGATGGAGTGGATGCCCGCCAGCCCCCGCAGCATGCGCTGCGCTTCGTACGTCGTAAACCCGCCGACCTCCGGCGTGCCGGTCCCCGGTGCGAATGCCGGATCGAGGAAATCGATGTCGAAGGTGAGGAACACCGGCCGGTCGCCGACCTTGCTCTTCACTTTGGCGCACAGCTCCTCCACAGAGAGCGCCTTGACATCGTCGGTCGTCAGCACCTCGAAGCCCATCGCTCTCGCTTCGTCGAGACTGTCGGCCCGGTACGTGCTGCCACGCATCCCCCATCTGGATCGAATGCTCTGCATCGACCAGCCCTTCGTCGACCGCGTAGCTGAATACTGCGCCATGCGACCACATCCGTTCGGGAGACTGGCCTCTTCCCGTATCCGAATGCGAATCGAAATGTACGAGACAGACCGGGCCATGCTTCTTGGCGGCCGCCCGCAGATGAGGCAGCGAAAACGAGTGGTCGCCTCCGAGCAGGATCGGCACGATGCCGGCGGCAAAAACCGGCGTCAACTGCTCCTCGATAATCCGGTACGATTGTTCAATGTAACCCGGATATACTTTCAAATCGCCGTAATCGATGCCCGACAAGTACTCGGACGTATTGATCTTATGGCTGCGGGATATCGGAATGACCCGCTGCGACATCGTGCGGATCGCCGATGGCCCGAATCGGGCGCCGACGGCATAGCTTACTCCCGTATCGAACGGTACGCCGATCACTGCGTAATCGACATCGTCCAAAGTCTGAACGTGCGGAAGGTGCATGAACGTATGAATTCCGGCAAACTGCGGTTTTCCAGTGCCTACTTCGATTTGCGGACGGTACAAACGGATCACTCCTTGCGTTCGATAATGAAAAGGGACAAGTGACGGTGAAAAACACAAAGAGCCGCTTCCCATTCAAGATAGAAGCGGCCCCATTGCCGGAACAAACCGTCGCTGTTGACGTTTTGTCGTATGCAGTTGTCTGACTTGATTATAGCCCCGTGTCTCATATATGTCAATATATATAACACTAATTTATCTTTGAATAGAATTCCGTTATTTTAATGTAATGTTATATAACATTTAAGTATTGAGTTTTCGAAAACACACGGTTATTATTTTACATATACCTATCTTACAATTTGACTCCGAGGGGATGATATTATGAAAATACTTCATGTTCATGATATTCCGACAACAAAATGCCGCGTGGAAGTTAGGTTGAAGGATCTTGGTTTTCAGGTGAGATCGGTTGAAGCGGGGAGTATGGCAGCGGCCAAGCATATGCGCTTCGACATGATCGTACTCGATGTTCCGGCATGCCGGCTGAAGCCGTGGCTGTACGAAGCGAACCAGCATTTCGTTCTTCCGTATTTCTGGTGGTGCGAGGAGCGCAAGCCGGCCACGACGGCGCCGCACGAGAAGCTGGACGGCATCCTTTGCTGCGGCATGAATGATAACGAACTGCATTGGTCCATCCTGCTCGGCGTCAAAAACGGACACAGGCGGCTCCACCTGGAACGCGAATACACATTCTTGTCCAAAAAGCTCGAAGAGCGAAAGCTGGTCGACCACGCCAAAATCATTCTCAGTAAAATAAACAACGTCAGCGAAACGCGAGCATATGAGATGATGCGCACGCAAGCGATGAACGAACGTAAAAAACTGATCGACGTCGCAGCCACCGTGCTGCAAGAAAGCCACTTAACGGCAAGAGAAGGATAAAAAGCTCTCCAGCGCAGCTCGGACTGCCAGCACATGTATATGCATGACCTGCCGAAGGAGTTATGAACGAACTTCGGCACGGCCGTGCATCTCTTCACCTTGTCGGAATACCCTATACCGGTGCCAAATGAACCGCTTGACCTCCGCATGACGGGAGAACCGCCCGGAGCCGCGTCTCCGAATCGACGGTCAACCGACGAATGGCAACTTTCTTGCCATCCCCCGCCGCAAGATCATCCTCATAGATCGTTGCCGTGTACGTCCGGCCCTTTTCCAGCATGGATAAGGGAATGTCCAGGACCCGGGCCCGCTCGTTCGTAATGGCGCCGATGAACCATTCCTCCCCCTTCCTTCGGGCAATCGCCGCGTACTCGCCAATGCTTCCGAGCGGCACTTTCGTATCGTCCCATACGGTATGCAGCCGTTCAAAAAATTCAACCTCCGGTTCGCCGTTGTAATCGGCAGGACGGTCGTACCAAAATACGAACTGAAGCGGACTGTACACAATGACGCTCATCGCAAGCTGATGCGCCCGCGTATTGCTCAGCCGTTTCGTATAGTAGCATATCGTGTAATCCCCCGGCCCGCCGGGGAAACGGGTAAACGGCAGCGTGCAGTTATGCCTTGCCGTAGGGAAATGCTCATTGCCGCGAATGCCTTCCACCGTCAGCAAATTCGGATACGTTCTCGCATACCCGGTCGGGCGGTAGTAATCATGAATATCGACCATGAGCCGGTGCTCGGCGCATTTGCGCACCGCTTCGAGCAGCCACGCCGTCCATTCCTGCGGCCCTTCGTTGACGAAGCCGAACTTGATTCCTTTCACACCCCAGCTGCCGTACAGCGGCAATAGCGCATCCAGCTGCCGCTCCAGGTGGCGCCTGTTAACATAGAGCCACACCCCGATACCGTGCTCCGCGGCATACGCAATCACCTCCGGCAAATCCAGCCCATCCCAATCCGGCCGCTTCCGCTGCGGATCGACCGATACGGTCGTCGCATCTTCCCGATCGTCCGTTTCGCTTCCGTACCACCCTGCATCGAATTCGATATACTGCAGCCCATGCGCCTTGGCAAACTGAACGCATGCTTTGCCGCCACGGGTCGTCAGCGTCGTTTCACGAATGACTTTTCCCGGCCGGATCCATGAAGTATCTTCCAGCGCGCAAGGGCGATTCAATTGCAGTACCAGATCGCTGCGTTCCGCCAAATCGCCCGGACGGTCGCCTACAATCAGCAGCCTCCACGGCGTATCGAAAGGAGCCTCGCCCTTCGTCGGTCCGACAAGCGACGCACGCAGTACATCCGGGCGCCGCTCGTCTTTTGCAAGCAGCATCTTGGCATGATGATTCATCCCGGCTTCATGCAGGCAAGCATATGGGCCGTTCGCACATGCGACGGTCAGCGGACGCTCCGTCCGCTTCTCCAGCTCCCGCACGCGGATCGGATGATACTCGTCCTCCGGCCAATATTCCGCGTAGATCGTGCTGTCCGGCGCGAAAGCAAACTGTGTGAGCTCTTCTTCGATGACAAACGACCGTACCTGCTCCTGCTCCGGAATGTGGTACTGCAGCGCGACGCCTTCATTGTAGGCTCTAAACCGAAGCGCAAGACGCCGTCCCTCCCCTTGCGTCTCTAGCAGCGCAACGGTCATTTCCGTGAAATGATCGACAATCCGGCTTCGTTCCCCGTACACCGGCTGCCAGCTCTCCCGATGCGTCCGAGTATCTACACCGAGCACCGTTACATCGCGGCTCAGCGGAGCCGCACCTTGCAGTACCAGTCCAAGCGCGGAATCTTCCACGAGCGATTCTCCCTTATACGCGACCCGATAAACCATCGCATTCCCGCCATCCTGCGCCTGCCGGACGGCAAATGTGAGACTCACCTGATTGTCAGGCGAAGCAACGATCCATTCATTCATTTCAGCACACGTCTCCTTATCCGAAGAAATAGTCGATCAGCCCATGGCGGCCGCACGCATCGTCGACCGGTACTGTCCCGGCGTCATGCCCGTTATCTGCTTGAACGCTTTATTGAAATGGCTCAAATCGTTAAAGCCAACCTCCTGCGCGATATGGATAATTTTATCGCCGGAATGGCGAAGCAGCTCGCACGATACGCCGATCCGCACTTCGTTGCGAAACTCCGTGTACGTTTTCCCGGCGTACTGCTTGAACTTGGCGGTAAAAGCCGCAGCGCTCATGCCGCACATCTGATAAATTTGCTCCATCATGATCGGCTGCGCGTAATGCAGCTTCGTGAACTCGCACACCCAGTCCATCACGGTTTTCTCGTCCCGCACGGCAGTAAACGGCTCGGACATCCGTTTCTCGTAACAGCGGCTCAGCGAGATGAACAGCTCCATCAGCATCGCTTTGACGCACAGCCGGTAGCCTAATTCTTTTTTCCTATACTCGCCTACGATCCGGTCCAGTACAAACTTGGTCTCCAGCCCTTCGTTCACAGACAGCTTCAAATGATACTGAAAATCCGAAGGCACGCGAAGCAGCGGCTCCAGATAAAAAAAACGGATGAACGGCGTGACCTGGGACAGCTGGCGAAGCTCGGCCTGGAGCAGCTCCGGCAAAAACAGCACGTTGTACACCACCATCGGCCCGCTGCCCGTAACCCGGTAACCGTGCTCCGCCTGCGGCTCGATGACGAAAAAATCGCCTTTGCCGATCGGGTAAGACTCCCCCCGGTAAATATGCTCCCCCTCCCCTTCGGCCACGAAAACGCATTCAATGAATTCATGCCTATGCGGCGCAATCGCATTAGAGCGAAACGTGTAAGGCGTAATATGAAACGGAAAATCCGGGCTTTCCAGAAAATGCTCTTTCGTATAGTAAATCAACGTTCTCCCTCCGGCTGCGACCCGTCCAAGGAATTTTATTCCTATTGTAGCACCTTGAGCCGTTGAGCGGGAAAGAAAATAACCTAAGTTTTGCAGCAAATTCGCCAAGTGTACCGTTTCGCCGCATGCTATGCTTGGATCAGAATTCAGACATGATCTTCGAGAGGATGCGATGGCATTGGCAGAGAACACAGAGCAGTGGGTAACGCAGGAGAAAGTGGATTTTTATAAGGAAAACGGCTTCGTACAGATCGACAACGCCCTAACGGCGGAGGAGCTGGAGGAGCTGCGGGATTTCGCGGACGAGGCGATGACCTCGCAATCGAAACATGCCGTTAAGACGGACCAGGATGGCGGCGCTTACTACAAAGTATTGAACCAAAAAGTGAACGTATGGCGAGACCACGGAGGAATGGCCAAATATTCGCTTCATCCCCGCCTTGCTTCGATGGCGCTGCGGTTGACGGAAGCGAGCGGAATCCGGTTGTTCCACGATCATTTGCTTTGGAAAATGCCGGGCGATTCCAAGCCGACGCCATGGCACCAGGATACGGTCAAATGGCCGATGAACGAAACGGGAGCGCTCTCGATTTGGCTTACGCTTGATGACGTCGACGAGCGAAACGGCTGCATGATGTTCATTCCGAAATCGCATACGGCCGGTAAGCTGAAAAATATAAGCCTGACCAATCCCGTTGATATCTTCGAGTATGTCAAAGGAACGGAGCTGGAGAAGCAGCAGCCCGTCGTCGTGCCGCTTAAGGCAGGAAGCTGCACGTTTCACGACGGATTGACGTTCCACTACGCTCACGCCAACGAGACCGACAAGCCGCGGCGTGTGCTGGCGATTATTTACATGAAAGACGGCACAACGTACAACGGAGCAGGTCATGTGATGACGAACGAGCAAGGCTTGGTGCCGGGCGAGCCGATTCATGGACCGTTGTTTCCGCTGCTTGCCAAAGCGTAGAATCGCGCTGCATTACCGCTTCCTTCACACACAGCAAAAGATAAGGCAGCTGCCGGACGAATCCGCAGCTGCCTTGTTATTCGTAAGCCGTTACTTTTTCAACTGCGCCACCTGTTTGTCGATATCTTCTTCGGTTTCGCGGATGACGGTGTTGATGTCCTTCCCGGCGTACAGGTCAAGCGAGTGGTTATACGCAATGCCAAGCGCGTTTCCGTCGTAGACGGTCGGATTTTTCGGCCAATTTTGCTTGTTATAAAAGGCAGCTTTCACGTTCTTCCCTTTCGTATACGGCAGATCGGCGCTGAATGCGTCCATCGTTTCTTTCGTCAGCAGCACCGGTCCCCCGCCGTTTCGCGAAATGACCAGCTGCGTCTCTTGGGAGAGCGCCGTTGCGACGACCTTGAACGCCGCATCCAGCACTTTGCTGTTCGGGTTCATGAACAGACTGGAGCCGCCGGCCGCCTGCGCCGTCTTCGGATACCCTTCGAACACCGGATACGCCGTCATATCCCAATTCATGTCCGGCACCGTCTGCAGTCCCGCCGAGATCAAATTCGGCACGCCGGACATCGCGACGATTTGCGTCTTGTAAAAGTCCTCGTTATGCCATCTCGTAATTTTATCCTTATCCTGCGGAAACCGGTTGCCGGGGATCGCGATCAGCTCGCTGAGCAGATCGTACGCCATCCGCCATTCTTTGGTGGAAATATTCGCTTTGCCGGTTTTCGGATCAAAGTAATCTCTTGTAATGCCGCCTGCCAGGAAATGGACGCTGTTATGATCGAACCCGATATATTGGGTGCCGTTATCGGTTCTCGTCAGCTTTTTCGCGAGCTGGACGATCTCTGGAAACGTGACGCCGTCCTTCGGATACGGAACGCCGAATTTATCGAATATATCTTTGTTGTAGAAGAGCGCGATGAAGTTGGTGGAGTAAGGGAGCGAGAAAATTTCGCCATTATTGCCGAACGTTTTGACGTAATCGATCGTGCTTTTATCGTATTTGCTCAAATCCAGGCCGTATTTTTTAATCATCGGGGTCATGTCGTAATTGAAGCCAAGGTCGGTAATGCCTTTCGCCGTGCCGATATCGCTGATGACGATGTCCGGCGTCTGGCCTGCGACGATCATTTCTTCCAGCTTCTTCGTGCCGTTTTTGCCCGGCTTCACAATTTCCAGATCGATATTGGGGTACTTCTTTTTCAATGGCTGAATGAGCAGCTTATCCCAATACTCATCGGAAAACTCCTGCCAATACGAGTAGGCGACAACTTTGGCCGGTTCCGACGATTTGGGAGGCGGCGTATTCGCGGCCTCCGGCTTGGGCGATATAGGAGCATTCGCGCCGCCGCTGCTGCAGGACACCAGCAAGACGGAAGCGGCAAGCACCGGTAAGAGCGATGAAACCGAACACTTCATGTACTTCATTCGAATCCCTCCATGGATTGGTTCGACGATCGATGAAAATCGGCATTCAACTGAGCTAACTGCTTGCAGAAATATCCACAACCATGCCGTCATAGGCGCAAGTGACGCCCATTCCTCGTAAAATACGTTCCGTCACCTCGTGCGGTCCGATGCTTTGGTGGGAAAAATGGGTCGCGATCGTAACCGTACGGTCCGTCACGGCCCCAAGCTTCCGCAGCTTATCCAGCATGAGCTGATGATCAGCGAAGTTCAGATGCTCTCTCCCCGACGGGCGGCCGCCTAACGTCGCTTCCATGACGACAGCGTCGAAACGCCTCCCCTTGAAGTCATCCCACACCGAATCCGCATACATGCCGGTATCCGAAGCGTATAAGATCGATACCTCTCCGTCAGAGATCATGTAATTCATCGCGTCGCCGATGGCCGAGTTATGCGTTGCCGCAATCGATTGAATCGAATAAGGCGGCAGCTGCAGTTGGTTGCCCGGTAGAAACGGCACCCGCTTTATTCCTGCTTCCTGGTCTCTTCCTCCCGACAGCTCCCACTTGGTCAGCACGGACGGACCCGCGACCATCGTCATTTCCGGAAGCTCGGTTTCAATCCGGAACGGCTTCGCCCTCATTCGCAAATTCGTCGCATCGAAATGATCCAGATGGCTGTGGGTCATGAGCAAATATTGGACCTCGATCAACGAAATCCCCTGCGCTGCACAAGACGCGAATATATCAGGTCCCAGATCGACCAGCAAATCGCGATTGATCAGCACACTTTGCCGTTTGCGGATATTGACGCCCTTGTGTTCCCGGGCATGATGACAGGTGGCGCAGCCGCAAAACGGCGATGGGATGCCTTCGGCTGCCGCCGTTCCAAGAAAGGTGATCTTCATCTCAATTCCCTCCCGATTGATTGATGGGTCATGCGCTAACTTTATAAGGCTTGCGTCGGCACGCGCTCATGCAGCGGCTTGATCGCCACCACCCGGCCGCCGGACCGCATCGACTCGGCAGCCGCGCACCCGACGGCCACGCTCATCCGCCCGTCTCCGGGCGAGGCGATCGGTTCCGTGCCGTGAACGATCATGTCGATGAAATCGCCGCAAATTTTCGGGTCCGCTCCGTTGTGCGAGCCTTGGGCCGCTTTGATCTCGTAGATGCGGTCGGACAAGTCGCGCCACGTGCCGGAGCGCCTGGATTTGACGTACACCCGGTTCTCGGGCTCCGAGTTCTCGATTCTTCCTTCGGTGCCGATAATCGTATAATTTCTTTGGTAATCGGGGGTAAAATGGCATTGCATATACGACGCTTTAATCCCTCCTTCCAGCTCCATGATCAGCATGCTGTTATCCTCCACATCGACCTCCTCGCGAAAAGCGCACTGCGTTAGCGGACCGAATCTCGCTTCGGGGCAGCGAGCCTTCTCGGCGCAGGCCGGACAGGTCAAATCGTTCGGCTTGTCTCCGCCAAAGTAGTCCACCCCGCCGAAAGCGGAAACGCGGCGCGTATACCGCCCGGCCAGCCAGTGGATGATATCGATGTCATGCGATCCTTTTTGCAATAGCAGCGATGTTGTGTTACGTGAGCTCCCGTGCCAGCTGTGATAGTAATAATCGCTCCCGAGACCGACGAAATGCCGTACCCAAATCGCCTTCACTTCCCCGATCTCCCCGGAATCGATGATTTCCTTCATCGTACGGTACATGTTCATATACCGCATGTTAAATCCCATCATGAGCTTTTTCCCCGATCGCGTCCAAGCATCCAAGATCCGGTCGCAGCCTTCGACGGAGATGGCCAGCGGCTTCTCGCAGTATACATGCTTACCCGCTTGCAGAGCCGCTACAGCATGCTCTTCGTGGCAGCGGTCCGGCGACATGATGACGATTGCATCGATATCTTGCCGCTCCAGCAGCTCCTTGTAATCCAACGTCACATCGGCCTCCGGATTGATTTTGCTGCGAAATTTATCCAGACGGCCAGGATCGACGTCCGCTCCGGCAACGACAACCGATCTCCCTTCAGGCTGATGCCAATATTTCGTCAACACGCCTGCACGCCAGCCAAGTCCGATGACACCGATTCTGATTGGCTCCATAGATACCGACTCCCCTTATATTTTTTGGGCCCAAATTTTATTGTGTTTTTGGCTAAAAGCGAAAAAAAACGGATACTAGCGGCGATCAGGCCGCTACTATCACATATTCGACGATGCGTTACTCCTTCTTTGGATTATAATCCGAAGACTGGCGGACCAGCAGTTCAAAAGGCATATACAGCTTGAACGGCAGCGGATGGCTGTCGGTCATTTGATCGACCATCACTTTGGCCGCCATGACACCCATTTCGAATTTGGGTACATGAACGGTTGACAGCGGCGGCGACGTGAATTGCGATACCTCGATGTTGTCCAGCCCGACAAAAGCGATGTCTTCGGGCACGCGAAGCCTCTTCTCGGCGACCGCCCGCATGGCCGAGATCGCCATCATGTCGCTGGCCGCAAATACGGCTGTCGGCCATAAAGAACGGTCCTCCCGCAGCAGCTCGGCCATCTGTCCGTAGCTCTCATTCACGTCCCATCCGGCGTTGATGACGAGGCGCGGGTCCGCTTCCAGCCCCGCTTCCTGCAGCGCGTACCGGTAGCCGCGGTACCGCTTCTCGCGCTCGATCTCACCGGTCATCCCGGCACCTCCGATAAAGCCGATCTTGCGATGGCCTTGCGCCAGCAAATGCGCGACGGCGGATTTGGCCGCCTGCACCCGGTCGTACGTAATGACCGGCACGGACGGATCGGAAATATCGATCCCGACGACGACGGGAATCGTCTTCTTGATGTAAGCATACAAGTCGGATGGAATCCCTTCGACGATGACGATGCCGTCCACTTGCGAAGCCGTCAGCTTGCCCACGGCGGATTCGCCCTGCAGCTCCTCCAGCGTATGCACGAACGCAAGCGAATAACCGAGCTCCGTCAGCTTCTTCTCGATCCCGGCCAATATCGGCGAGAAATACGGATGATTGTACTTATGCTGGGGAGCGGACACAAGGCAGCCGATGCGGCGCGTCGGCTGACCGGCTTCCTTCTCGCTTCTCCGCGCCAGCTGCCGGGCGGGTTCGTTCGGCTCGTAGCCAAGCTCCTTGATCGCGCTCCAAATCTTCGCCTTCGTCTCTTGGCTAATATGACGCGAGGAATCGTTGTTGATGACACGGGAAACAGTAGAGATCGATACTCCCACATGCTGCGCGATGTCCTTTAACTTAGGCATCCTTCTCTAATGCTCCTTTAACCGGTATTCAATCGTCCGGCGGCACGCCGTCTTGATGCGGCGGATCGCACTTTCCGCGAACCGGCGCTTCGTTTGCCCCAAACGTTTTCCAACATCATCTTACTGCCGGCACCCAAAAGTTGTCAATCGTTATTTCCACCCTTTTCCACAGACATCAGACATGCATGCCGACGCTTTTAAAAAATCATTTGCGTATGGGGCCGGCGTTCCATCGTCCAAGGCATCTTCCTCCCGATTGCCGCATCCCCCCCTGCATCCCAGAAGCGAGAACACATGACAAAGAACCCTCGTTCCCGAACAAGCCGGGAGGCGGGGGCTCTGTCTAACGTTCCTAATCAATTCATCGTCCTTACGCTTCGCGGCGTTCTCCAACCACTTCCGCTCCGAGCACGCCGCGGAAATGCTCCAGCGCCCACGCATGACCCGCCGCGTTGAAGCTGGCGACCGCATCGGCATGCACGACGATCGAATAGCCTTTATTGTACGCGTCCACAGCCGTATGGAGCACGCATATATCGGTGCATTATCTTTACAAAATACATGTACATAATTCCATTATCGGTCAAAACACGTTGATAAATAAGGGTTTTTCGAAGTGTGCATAATTAAAAGTGTTCATAATTGATTGAAAATAAAGTTATTCAACACTAGACACTTAGAAAAAAACCGCCCCTCTTTAGAGGTTGCGATCTTAAATGAAATTCATTTTTATTTTTTAGTTACTGTATGTTTTAAGTCTTTCTTTGACCCATATTAAAACATCTTCTGTCATCCTTAGTCCCAACAACGCATCGTTTAATGTGGTAGTTTCGGGATAAAGCACACCATTTATTTTGGGAGCCTCGGTATTATGTGCCCCAAGATCAGATGTAAAGGAGTACAAATCGTAGAAAAGTGTAAATCTCGGATAGTTGAACTGTTTTGTTTGATCATCAAATACAATATTCTTATTAGCAGATCCCTGCACTATATTATTGGGGGTAACTACATTCTCGATGTTTCTATCTGTACTAAGATTTTGCAGACCCTTCACCCATTTGTTCCCGTCATTTTTAAACTCACTGAATATTCCGGTTATGACGTTACGACAACTCGATAGACATGGGACCGCTTGTCCATTGATGTAGTTTTCAACTGCCTCTTTATATGCTCTCCCTATTTCTGGATAATAATCGTTGAGCCAGTCAACCAACAAAGAAGGATTTCGAGTATTACTTTGTTCTGTAAAAGGTTTTAGTTGCAATTTACCTTTCGTAAAAATAATATCCTGATTTAATATATGGAGATTTTGGAGAAATTCACGAAAATCTGTAACAGCATTCTCCTTAATAAACTTCAGACCATCTTCATCCGACACGTCCTTAAAGTAATCATCTAGCGAATCAAAGTATCCCCTGGATCTTCTAGGCATCAGTTCGTTAATATCTCCATCAAACAGATCCATCAAATCCATTTCATCAACAATAGAACTTATCAGTATTACGAACTTATCTGTATTTTCCCCATTTGAATAAACAGCTTTTAAGATATTTTTGATAGCAGTGTAAAACTCATCAAATTTATGATTTTCATTTTGGTATGATCCATTATAGCTATAAGGATTCAAAAGACTACTATAAGCCTCATAAAGCCCACTTTGTCCGGCGTTTGAAAGTATTCTATTCCATGTTGCGTTATTATGGGTTCTGACGATTCGTTTTTTATTGATTATTGTGGCGATTCTTGAGAGAGCAATTTCATCGAAATTATCCATTAGTACGGTCCTTCTTTCATTGGTTGCAAAGAATTGTTTGGAAATGAGAACAATTCTCACTTTATTTTGTTGCGTTTATCGAACGCCTTTAAAACATCGGTAATAAGGTTGTGTATTATTTCAATCTCTGCCGGATTGCGATCATTTAATTGGAGAACGATTTTGTCGATCAATATTTCATCTTTCATGTTACTTTTCTTCCCGATTGTCAAAACATCTGACGGCTCTACCCCCAATGCATCAACTATTCGTTCTAATGTCTCCAAAGAGATGTTCTTTTCGCCACGCTCAATGCCGCCTATATAGGACTGTGGAAGATCCACTTTTTCTCCAAGTTTCTCCTGTGTTAAACCCCGATTTTTCCTTAAGAACCTGATACGGTCACCGACTATAGTCAACAGATTTTTCAAGAACTCACCCCTCTTTTAGAGTAGGCAAGTATACCCTAAACTTAAACTCACTTATAACATATATTTCCGTTTGAAATTAGATCATATAAGATCTATTATTGAGTTACAAGATATAGAAATGGAGGTTTTCATATGAATAAGTTGACAAGTCAAAAGGTTATCGAAAATATTCTGATGAGCAAAATGCGTGGAAAAGTATTATACCAAGGTTCATTTCTTACTTCCATAAGTAAAGAATTACTGTATGTAAAAGCATATGATATGGTCATGGGAAAAGGATATCAACGACCCGTTGATAAAAAACGTTGCATCGATTTTGCAAAATATTTATCAAAAGGCGATGATGCACTTTTTCCACCAATTCTGTTAAACGCCGCATCTGAATGGGAATTTGTCCCATACGATAAGGAAAGACCTAATTTTGGAAGGCTGTTATGCAGAGCGAAAGCATCGCTAATGGATGGGCAACATCGTGAAAGGGGAGCACAAATCTATTCTCAAGAGACAAATTCGGAGATTAACATTCCATTTTTAGCATTCCACTTTCTTGACGAGGATGAGGAGATCCGAGTTTTTGATACTATTAACACTAAAGGCAAGGCAATTGGACTATCGTTAAGCAAATATCTCCGCAGGGATTCGGATGAGCTTAGCTGGGTTGCCACAGAATTGATGATAAGAAAAGAAAGCCCCTTTCACCATATTGGTACAATCACCGGAAAGCGTTCAAAGGGTAGGCATGTGACACTGCAAAATATATATCGGCTGTTGCATATTTTAACGAATGATTCGAATATCTCTTCTTTTTCAAAAGAGGAGAAACTCAACATAGCTTTAACATATTTCCGCAGTATCCAGGAGCTTCTTACTGAAGAATGGAACGATTATAATGAGTATAGACTTTCACATATTGTTTGCCTAGAAGCTTTATCTTTAGCCGGAAAGGAGTTGCTACTCAAAAGCAAACACGAAACCCGCAAACAAATTGATTTTCAAAGTGTTCAAAAAAGCATCAATAAACTCAAATCGCTCGATTGGTCTGTAAACGGTCCACTACGATACCTAAAAGGGTTAAATGGTTCAAAATCACTTGCTAATGATCTGCGAAGCATTCTACTTTGATTGAATAATTTTTGCGAGAATGCAGTGGTGTTATAATGGATGCTGACATTTTCGAACATCGAGACATTATTGCAAAAAACATAATAGCTTTTATGCGACAAAGAGGTTATTCCAGACTCAGTTTATCAAAACTGGCGGGAATCCCCAGAGCTGAAATTGACAAACTGCTTAACCCTGATTACCCTAACTCACGTTTAGGCATGTTTGTCAAAAAGATAATAGATGCATTTGATCTACCATCTGACTACTTTCAAAATGCCAATACAAATTCTATATCTCCTACAAAGCGTAACAGGTACAACAATCGGCGAAATCCAAAAGCAATTGAGCTATTTGAAGGCTTAGAGAATGTACTAGATATCTATTCGATGTATCTGAAATAAATATTCCCAATATAAATCGAGATGAGATCCTATGTACGGATAAAGCCAGAGTTGCCGCGGCAACTTTGGCTTTGTCCTTTCTTATAAAGATCATTTACGTTGAAGCAAATCGATTATGACTGAATATTTTGCGGAAAGAAGTTCCTTAGCCTTTATTTATCTAATGTATTTTATTTCCACTAAAGTAATCATTAAAGAAATCTATAATCATTTTTTCTGCTATCTGGTTATCAATAAATTCATAACCTCCAAATCTAAACACATCATATCCTGCTAATCGATACATTCGATCTTCAGATACCATTTTGGCGTATTCTTGGGGATTAGGTGTTGGCTTTCCACCATTCCCTACAACACTGTAGTGATGAATTCCATCGATCTCAAAAATGGCTCGTTTGTTAGGAAGGAACATAAGAAAGTCCATCCTCTGAGTAATGCGTCTTTGGCCACCCAATTGTTTTATTGTTTTTGGGTCGTAGTTAAAATGTACTTGTGGTAACAATGCTGGTAACTTATCGCCGAGTAGGGGGCGAAAGTGCCTGTAATATGTAGCATAGAATAATTCTTCTGGGTCACTCTGGATTGAACTTAACATGCGATTGTATAAACTACTACCATTTCCGATGGGTTGCCACCAGTCCAGTAAATCTTGTAAATAAAGTCCTTCTGACTGCAAAATTTGTCTATCAAAAATCAGACTCCCATTGGCATTAATTATGTTTAACTTATGATTAATCAAGTCAAAAGTAATATCTGGTTTTTGATTGGAAGCAAAAATAATCTGCTCAACATTGCCGAATTGTCCTCGATGTAATTGTACCTCTTTTTCTAAGATTCGCTCATTTGTATCTCCATAATCCATCAAAACCTTATCCGCTATTTTTAGGAGTTCGGAGATATCTTTGTTTCTGAGCCGCTTCCTAACGTATACTCTTTTACTAATACTTGGGTTGTAATCAGTAGGCTCCAAGTTCAGTGAGTCACAAGCATCTCCAATCATATAGTCTTTTTGTTGTACGGCAAGAGCATCCGCGATGGCATCGATAAGGCTTTGCTTTGTAGGCATGATACCCCATACCCCCTCGTTTCCTTTGCATCTGTAACTGTGTTATTCCATTAATTCAGTCAATTATCTATGTTAGCGATGGTTGCGGAGGTTTGTTGATCGTTTCCATCGAAGGTGTGGAGTGTAGCTTAAATGAAACCTGGAATACATCCTCTAAAATAATTTACTAGGCGACAGAAATGTTCGCCCAATCATCAGCCCAATTGTCATTGATGAATTGGTACGCTTTATTTGGTTTTTCTTTTTCTGGTGCCTTGTACCCCAAGACATCATCGATATAATTTGTAAGGTGTGTAAATGGGCATTATTCCCTTTCCATATTCGCTCTCATTTCAGCCGCATACTCAGCCCTTATTTCTGCTTCTATCTCTGCTCGAATCGCTCTTGCTTCGGCTTCATACTCCGCTCTCGCCTCAGCTTCATATTCAGCCTGAATAGCCCTTGCTTCAGCCTCATATTCGGCACGAGCTTCAGCTTCGTACTCTGCTTGAATCGCTCTCATTTCGGCTTCAATTTCCCTTCTGTAAGCATCTTGGTCCTCCTGGCAAGATTTCAAATAATCTAATTGTCCATCCACACCATCAAAGTAATTGCTTAACTCTTGTATCCTGCTTTTTAAATTAACAAGGTCGTATCTCTCTTCTGTTTTAAAAACCGGAACCATGTCTTTTGTAATTGGGTACCTAAAGTTAAATGAAGATCTATCGGTATCATGAAATTGTTTAACATAAGATTTAACGGTATTGACCATATCCTTATTTTCTTTACCAGCATAAAGATTGAGTAACATCGGCTCTAGCTTCTGCCACATTTTCATGAGGTCATGACTAGCACTTTTTAATGTTGCTATTTTCTCAATTATAGGATCACTTGAGTAATCCAAGTATAATGATTTCAATGACAGCTCTAAAAACTGTCGATAATTAAATATGATCGGAAAAACATGAGTATCCAAAATCGCTATATCTTTTGATTGTACTGCATATTCTACGGCTTTATCACTTACCTCTTTATAGCCTCTGATATAACCGTAAAAACTCGATTTTAACCCCCATCCGAAATGAGCAAACTCGTAGTAATTACTAGTTTCCTGAAACAATCTCCCCCCCTTTTGAGGAAGCTTGATTTCTTCTTGTAATTCAAATTCCAGCTCGTCCACTTCTCATTCATCCCCTTCGTGTTGGTTCCATCCATTAAAATAAAAAAAGCAAACTAGGTTTCCCCAATCTGCTTTTCAACGATGCTATCTGATTTCTCTTAATTATATCCAACTAACTAGAATTGGTAAAGAGCTTCTCCTTCTTCTTCTTAAACCCCCAAGAAATACAACAACCGTCTTTTCCAACGGAACAAGGCTAGTCGTGCCGCCGACAATCTCGAACTCATCTCATTATTTTGTTTTTGTATAATCTTCAGTTCGGTCTGTGCCTCACTAAAATCCATCCATGAACCGACCATTTCGGGGAAAAACTCTAAAGACGAAGGAATGACTTTTCTGTAATTTATTTGAGGAGTCCCCCCGTAATTCTGAAATCCGGTCACTCTATATAAGTATCGTTCCTCGTCCCCATAACTAATGATCGTCACAACGTCACCGATTTCTGCATACCCGTTAATCACTTTACACCTCACTCACAATCCCCCTTTATGGTGGCTGATATGATGAACAGATCGGACAAACTTATTTCTTGTTTGTAAGATGATTGCTTATTTAATCTGAATTCTTACATCATCTTCGCATACGATAACGCCATGCCGATAAACACGACAAATCATTTTGTGAACACCTCTGTATGCTGTGTTTTCTGTTACGCTGACTCCCTCAGAGAAATGTCCAAGGTCGTCCTTTTCCAAGCTCTCATCACCATCATTTCTTACTTCCCACTCAACTTTAGAAAAGTCGAAGAAATTTGGCTTGGCAGTGAAGCGTATTCTCTTACCTTTTGGAAGAGGACCCAATACTTCATTGAGTGGAATATATTCGTCAGGATGCCACTCGACCATTGTTGTAATCTCTACAGAATAGTTACCATACATACTTTTTGCAAGTTTTGTCCTATTTTCAGAAGACTCCGTAACGAGTTCTCCCCAATAGGTATGATTGAAGAATTCTTTCCATGCTGAAAAGGCTTGATTTTCAGTGCAATCGTTTTTAAACAACACATCCAGCTTACTGATGTAGCTTTTTAATCGGGTATGCAAATTCTTAACTTTCTGATGGTCTTTGGCATTCAATAGCAAACTTGCTTCGGTATCTTTCGGATTGTACACTTCTTTATCGTCTTCAAGTCGATCTCGTATTTTTTTTATCGTGTAATAGAAGGTTTCATCGATTCTGTCTTTTGACTGAATGCATTCTTCAACAAGTACAGATTGAATGAGTCCACCAGGCATTGACCATCCGCTTCTTGATTTACAAAACATTTTAAGCAGTCGAACAACAATACGAACATTCCCACTATTATCTTTATTGCTTTTATTGAACCAGTTCGTAATTACTTCTGGATCCCGTTTTCGCCAGTCGCTTCCACAATGTTCGTAGACATCATTTCCATCTTCATCTTGTGATTTGCGGTAAACCGCAAAGTCAATGTGATATCCATCCGCATATTCAACACGAACACAATTGGTCTTTGCTTCTGGCTCGGTTTTAAACCTTTTGCATTTTCGCTTTAATGCATCTACGATAATATTTTTTGTTGCTATGGTTCCGTCGGGAAGATTATCTTTGTTGAAAATTATGGCTACATCAATATCGTATTCATTTTCCTCATTTTGTACGATTGTGCTCATAGCCATACTTCCCTGAACTTTATGGTCAATTAGCTTATGAGTGGTTTTGTTATCCGTATTATATTCGGCTAGTCCAGACTCCAATCGTTCGATATTGAGGTCTTTCTTCTCTCGTAAATTCGATTGTTCCGTGGCAGAAAGCACAACATGGTCATTGTAGAACGTATTAAACTTTGAGCTTGCATTGTACATACTTGTAGACATCCTTTTGCCTCCTTTTCTATGATTGCACAAAGTTGCCTTTTTGGTCGCCGTTAATAATAATGCCCCATGGATATTTCGGTACCGATTGGGCGTAGTATTGATAACTTATGACCATAGGCATTCTTGTATCTTCAATCAACTGACCGAGTTCAAATGCAAAACAACTTTGAGATGAAATAATGAGATGGATTTTTTTCAGATTTGACAGTTTGCCATGAGCATCTTTCAAAACGTCATGTGCCGTCTTCACATACGATCGCAATTGTTCATTATGTTTTATTAGATTATCGTCTGGATTAGATACAGATAAATGGACGTGAGGACATGTAAACTGGGCTAATTGCTCATCGCTAATTGAAGCAGTAATGCTGATTGCGATAGCAATTTCCTCACATTGCGTTGATTGTAGACGAGTAATCGAATCATTTTGGGCTAGAGTTAAATTTAGGAATCGGCTTTGGGAAGTAAGTCGGTAGTAGACTTGCTGAAACTTATCGTACTCGAAATACTCATTCATGATCGAACGCTCGAAGTATTTTCCGGCAAGCAAGACAAACGGAATCGATGCAATCCCCGTATAGCCTCGTTTCTTATCTTTGCTTTCTTGTTTAAATACTTCAACTTTGTGCTTGATTTCTTCAACGATTTCGCTGGCTACCTCAGCGGTCATCGTTTTTTTATACAAACGGACAAAATCAACTTCCTTCTCTTTGAACTGAAAAGGACTCAAGCCCACTTCTTTATGATGATTGTCAATTCTACGATCATGAAACATCCCATTGAGATTTAGAATGTACATCTTGTTTTTACTATGAAACATGAGAAATAAACCAATCCCAATCAAGATAAATCCAGAAATCAATTGAGCATAATTCGTATCTACATCTTTGTGGCTAAGAAAAGCAAATATCTTATCATCCAATGTTCCGAATGACGTAGCAATAATCTCAGCTCCGAACATGATGATGGAATCAGCAATACCTTCCTCACGCTGATGATTTTTAAAGTGACTCACCATGTAAATGATGCCGACAATAAGCACAACTGCCATTATCCCTAACGTAATCATATTGCCTACCGTCAAATAGTCCCCCTCCTTTAACTTCCTGATTATACCATTAGTCCTATTAAATTTTAAGCTTTTTACTAGGCTTTGTTATGCGAATTTACACTCCTCATAACGAGGTTACCTTACACTGTGAAAAATGGCTAAACCTATGTTAATGGAAGTGAAAAATTGGTATTATGTTCCTATCAAGCGATTTGGAGGATAACATGTTTTCTAAAGAGGAACTGAAAGACATATTGGCAACAATCGTAAGCAAGGGAAAATCTGAAATAAGTGATCCAATCGATTACCAAAATTATCTTATTAATACAAGTTGGATAAGGCTTGAAGGTGAGATCAAGAAAATAGAGAGTATACACAATGGTCATGTTGGAGTTTACATCATAAAGGGGATACCTGGAGACGATTTTTATATCGAAGGACTTGCCCATCAAAAGGATAAGATAAACGAAAAAATCCTTTACATAGGAAAATCGAAGAATGTCGGTGCCAGATTGAAACAGCAGTTTTATCAACCAAACAAGTCTCGTGTAATTAAAAATGCTAAGAAGCTCAATTATGCTGAAATCTCAGAGCTTAATCCTCACAATCATCTTGACTTCAAACAAAAACCGGAACCGCAGAAGCTTTATATTACAGAAATTCACATTTTCATATTCGATGATGATAATAAAGGTTTGGCTGGACGCGATATATGCGAAATATTGTTTATTCAGAAGCCAGATGAATATCCAATGCTTAATAGGGAATTTGCATACAGGGAAACTGGTCTGGAATGACCGAAGACGGCTTGAAGGCTGAGGTAGTAAGGAGTAATGCCCGAGGCGTTGTATTTGATGCCAATGTTGCTTAATCAGCCGCGAAGACATCGCAGCCTGAAAATGTATAATAGTGCCGTAATAGAAGATGTTTCCAGAAATGCTTTTCCGACCTTGCAAACGAGTTTGCGGAAAAGGAATTTAACAATTGTGTCTTTAAATGTTACTCTACCAGAAAATCTGAACTCCCTAAAGTGTCATTGGAAATAATTGAATCATGCATTCGGTAAGAAAAGAGCAGGTTGCCGCGGCACCTGCCCTTTTTTTGTTTCAATCACTTTTTTCTAAACTGTTTCCTCTAGCTTACAATTCTCTGACGATCTCCTCATCTAATATTTTTTTCCGTTTAACCCAGTCCGGCATAAGCGAATATAGCATATTATAAAAATTGTCACTATGATCGTTGTATTTGAAGTGGATAAGTTCATGCAGGATTACATATTCAATACAATGTTTTGGTGCTTTAATTAGCTCTGTATTTAAATGAATCGTTTGTGAATCGAGCAAAGCTGATCCCCAACGTGCTTTCATGACACGCATGTCAATGGAAGGCTTGCAAATGCCGTACTTTTGCACGATAGGATACAGCTTGTTTAATAATTCTTCAAAAACTTTCTTAGCCTTATTGCAGTACCATTCCTCCATCAATTTCGTCTTCTTGATATGGTTGGCAGTATCCATTACATATAGGTAAACGAAACCCCTATAATATTTTACTCCCTCTTCTGCATCTGTCTGTTTTACTCGTAGCCGATACTGTTTGCCTAAGTATTTAAACGACTCTCCGCTGACATATTCACGCTCGCTTTGTTTATACGGCTGGACGCCCTCAAAAGTTTTTACATTCCTTAAAATCCAGGCACCTTTTCCTTTCACAAAGTCATATATGAAATCCAAGGGGACTTTCTCTGAAGCGGATACCATGACCGTCATATCCGGCTTGATGTTGAGATTGACGTTTTTTACATGCTTCCGCTCTACAATGAACTCAATTGTCTTATCACCATATCGAATCTGATGCTTTTCCATGATGTCACAACCTTAATAACGACGTAAAGCAACCGTCTTGATCTGTTCGATAATCTTATCAATAATATCGAGACTCAAGTTGAGATTTTGGTTTTTTGAAAAATCAAAAAAAAGGTCATCCAACTCTTGTGCAATGCGATTATGTACCTGATTATTATCATGCCAATCAACCTTAGTGTGAATTCGTATAATTTCATCCATCCTCAAAGACAATTCGGCAATTATATCAGTATTTAAGCTGTTTTGTAGGACTTCACTTAATATATCCTTTGTCACACCGTAGAAAGCCTGGGCATTAGAATTCTTTTTAATCGAATCTGGATAATCCGCTGATGATTCACCATTCTGATAATCCTTCTTGATGTCATTCATTCTTTGCAGGTATTCAGCTTCCGATATCCGCTGTTCTTTATAAGCCTCAATCGCCTCTTTAATGCGTTCTGAAAACTTTTTATAATACGCGGGATTTTCGTCCCATTTGGTATTAATACTTTTCGTCAAGCGAGTCCGAATAGCGTCAGCCTTAGCTCGTTTAGAGTCTAATCGTTCTAATTCTTCTTCAAACGCTTTTGCATTCAGGATATCCACTGGATTCGTTATGCGAATAATTTCCTCAGCGGAAATGTAATTATCCATTAACTTCTGCATCTTTGCTTCGTATTCTTTATGGTCAATTGAATCTGAATACCTTAGCTTTACACTTTTGCGAAGTTCCTGAAAGAATTTCAAATCCCCTTTATACTTTTTCAGTTCTTCAAGCGGAAGTGCATTATAGATCTTTTCGGATTCTAACGCTATCCCAAGATTTTGAGCAAACTTGCTTAGAACGCCATAAAATTCTTCACGACGCTCTTCGTCCTCTAGCCAAACCTCATACTCTTCAGTATCCTGCTTATTCTTGATAGGTGCAAAGATTTGGAGAAGATCCGAATGATACTGCCTTAATGAACCGATAACGCTGATTACATCATAGATGGCACCTTTTAGATCGTTTGGATCAAAGTTTTCCAAACCAGCTCCAGAGTACATTTCCATTGCTTGGTCAAGCCTTACCAAAAGCCCCCTATAATCAATGATAAAACCATAATCTTTACCTTCATACAAGCGGTTTACCCTGGCAATCGCTTGAAGTAAAGTATGTTCCTTCATCGGCTTATCAATATATAAAACAGTTGCTCTTGGTGCATCAAAGCCTGTGAGTAGTTTGTCTACCACGATTAACAGATCAATTTCATCGCCATGAATAAATTCTTCCTTGATCGCATCTTCATAGGCTTCATCGTCACCATAACGATCCATCATACGCTTCCAAAAACTTTGCACCTTATCCTTGGAAACCTCATCAACAGCTTCATACCCCTCCCTTTGATCCGGCGGAGAAATTACGACAGCACAGTTAAGGTCATCAAGTTCTTCAAATGACTCTAAGTAACGAATAGCCTCGATTTTACTATTTGTCGCAAACATAGCCTTAAACTGGCTTCCTTGCGTCTTATAGTTGTCTACAAAGTGCTGATTAATATCAAAGGCAATCATGCTAATCCGTTGATTCGAGGAAGCAATTCGTTCAAATTGACTCCACTTCTTCATCACTTCATCTTTTTGTTTATCATTTAGATTTCGAGTTATCATGTCCAAACGTGCATCAATGGCTTTTTGATTAACGGTCTGATCAACCATTTTCCCTTCGTACAGAAGGGGAACAATAGCCTTATCTCTCACCCCATCAGCAATAGTGTAAGTATGGATGAGTTTCCCAAACTTGACCATCGTACTTTTCTCTTTTTTCATCAGCGGTGTTCCTGTAAAGCCAAGGTAACATGCGTTGGGAAACACTTTCTTCATCTTGATATGTAATTCCCCGTACTGAGTTCTATGAGATTCATCGACCAAAATAAAGATGTCCCTTGATTCCACGGGCTTTTGCTTTGTAGATGCGGTATCAAATTTATGTACAAGTGTCGTTACAATATCCGCATTGTTGTCATTAATCAAATCAACTAGGTGAGTACCGGAAGCAGCACGACTCGCTTTTAGTCTAGTATGGTTAAAGGTTTTATGAATTTGCTTATCCAACTCAACCCGATCCGTCACAACAACAACTTTTGGATTGTACTTAACCAACTCAGAAAGAATGTATTTGGCAAGCATCACCATCGTCAAACTCTTACCGGAACCTTGGGTATGCCAAATGACACCTGATTGCCGATTGCCGCTCTCGTCACGTTCCTGAATTGTATTGATGATTTCTTTTATGGCAAAGTATTGCTGGTAACGGGTGACTTTCTTTACGTCTTTATCAAACAAAGTGAAATACCGACTCAGTTCCAATAGACGTTCAGGATGAAACAGAGAGATGATGTTTTGATCCTGCATCGTTGGCAATCGATCTGTTACCGTCTTTTCCAACAAACCTTCCAACCACTCTTCTCGCTCTTCTTTCCAAATCGACCAAAATTTCTTAGGCGTATTGCATGTTGCATACTTTGTTTCGTTTTTATTTGTAGCCATTACCATTTGAACGAACTTAAACAATTGAGGAGCATAATCTTTCCCTTGATTTCGAATCATCTGGCTGATCCCCTGCTCCATCGAGATCGATGACTTCTTGCACTCGATGACAACAATAGGAATCCCATTTACAAACAGGACAATATCGGGACGTACTATCCCTCGCCCATCCATTCGTTCAACTGAAAACTCCTCTACCACCTGGAAAACGTTATTCCCAAAGTTATCCCAATCGATATACTGAATCGTAAATGATTTCTTGGATCCATCCGGTAGAAACTCTGTGTAGCTTCGACCTAACATTAACGTCTCAAAAATCTTCTCGTTTGTTTTGACGAGTCCATCCGTTAAAGGCTCATCCAAATCCCGAATCGCTTGCTGAATATTATTCTGACTGAACTTATATGTAATCCCCTTGTACTCATACGAGTTGAATTCCATTAGTCTTTCTTTCAATAACGTTTTCAACAAAACATCATAAAGACTGCCCCGCATAGCTTCAGCTTGCTCTGGTGTAATCACGTTAAAACCCAAGCCTTGCAAAACCTCTAACGCAGGCTTTTGGCTGATATATCGTTCATCATAGCTTTTCTCAGTTGTCACTTTTACACCTCCAAGCTTCAGGATTTATGGAAAAAGGGCAAAGGTTAAACCTTTACCCTCACTTTTCCGGTTAGAAATAACTGCATGAGACCCCGTTTTTGATGTTTTACAGTTTCTAGTTCACTTTCAAGTAACGTTATTTCTTTAGAAACAAGATTAAGCACTTTTGCAATTGCCTCTTGTTCTTCAACATTTGGAATTAAATATTTAAACGTGCCTAATTTTTTTAGTGACAATACTTTTTGTGCCGTTCCTTCAACAAATGAACTTGCTTGTCTCTCAATCGTAAAATTTAATAACTCTAAGATAAAATCGCCACATACTTTGTCATTAAACTTAAATACAGGATAAAAGTAACTAACAATACCATAATCAACAATAGTATTCTTGTTAAAAACAAATTTCCCATCATCACTTCGACTACGATATGTGATATAACCTTGTGGTATAATATTATATCCCACATTATCATTAGTTGTTACTTGATTATTTGAGTAATATTCAGATTGTAACATTAATCCTCTTCTTGAAGAAGTTAATATTGGGAACTGATTCGGCACAGTAGATTTACCCTTATATTCTTGGATAAATTTATCTAAAGAAGCTTCTTTCCATTTCCCTTCAAATCCTGGCAATCTGACTTTCCCCATCAACAACTTTTGCAATAAACCCTTTTTCTGTTCTCTTTTCAGCTCGATTAGCTTTTCTTTTAGCTCAATTGCTTTGTCCCAAGTATTAAACACTTCAGCAATAAGCTGTTGTTCTTTCATACTGGGTAGTTGAATCAGCATTTCCTTCATTATTTGAGTTGTTAAATTATTGAATACTCCACCCTTTGTAGCAGAAGACTGCATCTTCTCATGTAAATGTTCGAAAAAGTAATATAAATATTCGGGCAACAAGCCTCTGTAATCATCAAAGCCAAAGAATCCGTCATGTATGCAAGCAGGTATACCGAGTATTCCTGGTATAGCAACTCTTGTTCCAGAACAACTCAATACCAAAGACCCTTTAGGTAAATAACGGCTTTTTTTTGCCCCTTCTTCAGTTAGACTATCAACAGATGGAAACACATATTTTCCATCCCTTGTCACATCTTCGATTAATAGCCTTGGAATATTTCCTCCGTAATATCTGGGATCTTCTTTTGGTCTCGGACTCGCACCTCTAAAAACTCTAACCACTTCTGAAAGCGGAACTATCTTCCAATCATCCGGAAAAATACCGATATCTGTTTTTTCATAACCTCGGGGTACAATACCATTCTTTAGTTCTTCCAGTCTTTCCATTACCGAGTAATTCATTAAATTCACCTACAATCCAAGCTCATCAAGGCATTTTTCCATCTGTGCCTCGACTTTTTGAAGCTCCCGCTTAATACTCGAAATATTCTCCTTCACCCGAACCATATCGACTTGTTCTTCTTCCTCAAACGTATCCACATAACGTGGAATGTTCAGGTTATAATCATTTTCATTTATCTCATCAATTGTCGCAACATACGAGTATTTCTCTATGGTCTCGTACTTGTCGTAAGTCTCTATGATCTTCTGGATGTCTTCTTCTCGAAGCTTATTCTGGTTCTTACCCTTTTCGTAATTATCCTCTCCGGAAGCATCAATGAAAAGAACATCTTTACGTTTACGATCCTTCTTGAAGACCATGATACATGCTGGAATACTGGTTCCAAAGAATAGCCCCTCTGGAAGCCCGATGACTGCATCAAGTAAGTTCATTTCAATAATCTGCTGACGGATTTTCTCTTCACTTGATCCTCTAAATAAAACACCATGAGGCAATATCGTTGCCATGCGACCATTCTCAGCTAATGAGTACAGCATATGCTGGACGAATGCATAGTCACCCTTAGACGAAGGTGGTACTCCCCATTCAAACCTACGGTGTTGATCAAGACTTGCTTCCATCTTAAACTTCTCATCATTGCTGCCTTCACCTGCGAAGCCCATTGCCCATTTATCGAGCGAGAATGGCGGATTGGCTACGATAGCTTGAAATTTCATGAGCTTTCCATCTTCAAGGTGAAGTGGATTGGATAATGTATCGCCCCACTCGATTTTCGCGTCGTCAATTCCATGCAAGTACATGTTCATGAGAGCTAGTGAGTGAGTTTGCCCGTTTCTTTCTTGTCCGTAAATAGCTACCTTTTTATTCGGCACCTGATTCGCTACCTTAATCAGCAAGGAGCCGGAGCCGCAAGTTGGGTCATAGATGCGGTCATTTTCTTTCGGTTTAACCAGTCGTGCAAGAAGTTCAGATACCATTGAGGGCGTAAAGAACTCTCCGCCCTTTTTGCCTGCATCCGAGGCGAACCGCTCGATCATAAATTGATAAGCATCACCGATGACATCTTCACTACCAACAATCGATGGTTTCAAGGTGAGTTTATTGAAATCCTCCAATAAGGAACGGAGCATTGCATTTCGTTCTTTTGCCTTACCTAGCGTTGCCTCACTGTTAAAGTCGATATTCCGAAATACGCCGCGTAGCTTCCCAGTGTTTTCATTTTCAAGTCGTTCCAATGCTTTATTAATGATTTCGCCGATCTCTGGGTCATTACGTTTACCATATAGATAGTCAAAAGTAGATAGCTCATCTAACACAAATCGTTCTCGGGATAAAGCACGCTGGATCCGTTGCTGATCTCCGTCATAACGCTTCGTATATTCTTCTAAATGTTCTTTGTACGAATCGCTTAAATATTTGATGAACAACATCGTCAAGATGTAGTCCTTGTATGTACTCGAATCAATCTTTCCTCTGAATGTATCTGCCGCCTGCCATAATACAGCATTAATTTGTTGTGATGTTACCTTTTCATCCATGAGAATTTCCCCCAAAGTTCCTACTGAAGTATGATTAAAGTAAAAGTAATGGTGTCACAGTTATTCTATCAGAAAATATCTCCGCTGTAAGAGTTTTAATAGAACAATTTCCGACAATGAGTTACAGAAAATCGAGAAAAAGGGATGCCTAAAGACTCTGCCTTTGATGCATTCGGAATTAATAAATGAATATCACCTTCTTCGCTCTTCTCGACATGACTCGCATCGAAGCAGGCGACTGCAATCGTACAACATCCAAAAGAGAAAAATCGTTTTCTTATCTACCTAACTTAATTATACAGTTGCTCCAAAGATAAAACCCATCTTTTAATTCGGTCACTTCGTCGTTTGCTTTAACGAGTTTACCTGTATATTCTAAAACCCCGCCAATGCTCAATTCGATATCAATCCATTGATATAAGAAAAGCACAGATAACCCATGAATAGGATTAACTATGCTTAGAATCATACAAAAATTTTTTCCCATGAAAATCGAAGAAAAATATCACCAAAGTTCACCCTGCCTGTCCTTCGGGAAGAGCGTCATGTAAAAAATGCGGTCATGGTATCGAAGACGAGTAAACATAACTTTGATACTCGCCCTCAAACCGAACTATATCTCTTCATTTTCCTCAATAAATAACTCTAAATCTTCTGGAAGTTCTTCTGCTACTTCGTTATAATAGTTTTTTAACCATTGGTACTTCATTAGTACATCAGCCTTCTGCTGATTTTTCTCTATCTCACTTATTATTACACTTTTTATAGTGAGTAGTGCTCTATAATAATCAATTTCATAATCAACTTCTTGTCGTTGCCTCAAGAAATCTACATACCAATTTCCATCCCAATCTTTTAAACGCAATCCATCTATATATTCCAAATCTTCTTCAGGCGTATTTTCAGGGTTTTGCAACGCCGCTTCAAAAACTTTCGGGCTTACAATCACCCTTGGATAAATAGCCGCCTTACTTTCCAATTCATAAGCTTCTACCATTGCTGGACCATATACAATGTTATCATTGTGGCAAAGTTGACCAACAGCAATGCCTCCACGCATTAATATACCCATTCTCATCATTTCCAATTGAATATGAACCACATCTAGTAAACACCCAAATACAGCTCCAGGAAGTTGGACAGGATATGATATTACAATCGAATCGGAGAAAACCGTAATCTGCCTTCTCGTTTCATCATCACTCTCATCTTTTAATTCGGAAATAATGTTTAATGTATCTCTCAATTTAACAAAATATTCAGCATCATTCACCGACTTTTTGATATGTTCTCTAAAGCCGAGTATATCGATAAATACAACTACTCTTTCCTCATATTGCTCTAACTCAACAGTCATATTATTCGTTCACTCCAATCTGAAATTGTTGTTATTTTCTAGTAATAAGATAGCATAAAGCCAAAAATTAGTAACTATATATATGAGTTGGTGACATCAAGCAAAATGATATCCAAAGTGAAAATTACTCCTTGTCAAATAACCCTTCAAAGTATTTACCAAACTCTCCTGATGTAGCTTTTTCGATCGTTTCCGGCTTAGAGGGTGTTATTTCCAAAACATTTTGTAAGTTGTTGTTAAGCCGCTCCGAGGTCTTTTTTGACTTTATCGATACTTTATATAATTCGTTCTTATAGTAGTCTACATCTGCCTTTGCTAGTTTCAATTCGCCTTCAAGCTTCTTTATCTTTTCAGACATTTTTTCTTTTTCATTTGCGAACTTCTCATAATCCCTAGATTTTTGATAAAGGTCTCTAATGATTTTTTCAAAAAGCATTAGGTCCTTAATCATCTGGTTTCGATTGTTCCAATTTTTATCGATTATTTCCGGTATGTTTGGCAGAATTAAATCTTCTCTAACCTCACCAAAAAATTTTGGTGTCGGCTCTTTAATGTTTTGGATAACTTTGCTCATTCTACGCATCCAAACATGCCTTGGAATTCCTGTCTCCTTCGCTAAACTGCTATAATTCAATTTAGCTACAGTGTTTGAAATCAAGAATTCATTTAACTTTTGTTGTAAAATTTCGTCAGAATACTTGTCGGGAGCACCAACTTTTTTAGTTTTCATAGCTTGCCACCTCAATGATTGCGTCACACATTGATTTCTTTTTCATTAGACTCTTTAGGTTATTGGATGCCGTAACTAAACCCTCGTCTTTTTGTTCAAAATCATCGTCGATTTCGGCGTACCAAGTCAATCTGTTTAAATCAAATTTCGAGTTCTTGGCTAATTGATTCATAACACTAATTTGTTCGTTAATCTGAGTTTGAATGATATTAGAGTAATCTGTCAGCCATTCAATTGCCTTTGGATTCCGCTGTTCCTCTATGTCTAAATGGAAATGCGGACAACCACGACAATCACCACCGTTCACACATCCTTGGTTTATCAAATCAATCACACAAGCACCAAAAGGCTCTAATTTAAAATAGTGTTGGTAAGAATCCTTCGTGAAGGTTCTGCCTCTCCTGATAACTGCACTTTCATTGGTTTCAATAATTGACCCTTTACTATTGAAATTCCTTAAAAAACGAAGTCTCGTCAAAGTATAGACATAGCTCTCTGAGTATTCATTTAAGTGTTTAAAATAGTGGTTCTGTGTGGTGATTCTTGCGTGACCACCCATTCGAGCTATTGTCAAGGGATTAAATCCCTGGAGTCTCATATTGATAAACGCGTAGTGTCTTGTATCGCCAGGTTTTATCCGTTGCAGGTCGTCGCTTACATTGGCGTTGGCAGATACGATTTCATCATAAAATTTATGAATATATACTGTTAGCTGTGTTTCACCTGTCCAGTGGTCAATCGTCCTGTGTTTAATTTTCCCGAAATAGTTAATGAATTGCTTGGAAAACAGAAATCCACTTGCGTCCCCTATCTTACGTTTGATGTTTTGTGCTTCTGAAACAAGCCCATAAATGTAATCGTTGATTGGAAGTGTATCCTCTTTTTCCAATGCACCATATGTTTTTACATCAAGTTTCTTCCTTGGAATCGTGATAAATGGTCTCCCTTTTATAACGCTGAGACAGTCTGTTTTTATTCCAGCAAACTCTGACGGTCTCATAGGGATTATGTTCGTAAGTCTCCACCACAAGATTACGGGGAAGAAAGACATCTTCCTTTCCGCCTCGCTATTCATTTCGAAATCATTTAACACTTCGCTAAAAAATAACAAGTCCGAAAAATCGACCAGCGTCCTTGTGTTCGCGTCAGGAGGATCGAATTTTCTTAATACTTCGATATATTCCTCATAGTGCTCGTAGTTCAGAAAGCACAGGAACTGTGCTGTGCTTCTTGCATAATTGTACCGCTTAACATCACTTGTGAATCCATCAAGGTATTCTTCAAGCAGTTCAGGCTCTTTTTGAAAACCATTCGAGCAAACTAAGCAATTGATAATGCCTCCTAAAGCCTTTTGAACACTTTTTGGGGTTTGTTGTCCTAGCAAAAGGATAGCGTATGTCCTTACAGCTCTAAGTAGCTCCTTATCCTTAATCTGAATGAAATTCAAGTTGTATCCGTCTTTTGTGTCCCATAACAAGTCTTCAAACTTACTACTTACAACAATCCCGTCCTGTTTCAATGAAGCAAATTTCTCACGAACATCCGTTTTGGACATTTCCTCATATATCGCAGTTGATTCTGACCGGAATATCTTCCCGCCACTTTCGGTTGAAAGCACCTTTTGAAATAATGGTTGCTTCATTATCTCACCCTTCTAGTTCAGCTCGGTGTGCCCGTTTAATGCTTTCAATCCTCTCCGATACCATCCCCAATTGCTCTTGTAGGTCAGTTAAGTTCAAATATTCCTCCACATATTCAACTCCCAGATCCTTTACTGCTTCTCTCACTCTTTCCATTAGACTATGAATAACACTTCTATCCCGTAACATATTCGCAAAGTTGTTTTCGTTTAATATATTTTGAATCCTCAGATTCAACTCATTTGCTATCGAACCCATGACAGCGGCAAACGGTATTCCATACTCACAAGAAATACAGTCGTTCTCTGACTTTGCCGGATACGGGCATGGATGCTTGAAGCATTGTACATTTTTCGACTTTGAAGGCAAGTGTCCCAAATAAATTTGATCAATCATTTTCCGTAATTGAGTACCATTGAGTTTTGAAACCTCTGTTGCTAATGTCGTTCTTCGGCTTTCTGAGAATGCTAAAAAATCCGCAAGTGACTCTAGTCCTCTCGGGGTAAGCTGTGTTTGTATGTGATTGATTAAAGTTGTCTCCTGAGACATTGTTAAGTTCTTACCACATTCGGTTTTGGCACCCTCTGTGATTAAATAATATAAATATCCGAACTCTCCTCGGTTAAAGAGTTCTACGACAGCATTATCCATCATTCCTTCTTTGCTTATTTGACGCAGATATCCTTTTGTCGTTTCGCTCATTCCGAATTCCGATATTTCGTTTCCCCAATCATGGTTCCGAATTGCCATTGAAGCTATATAGGCAAGATATGATTCACCGGATTTGTCCTTTATGTCGTTATAGAGATATGTAAGCAAGCTTCGATTCATTTTCAACGTGCTATACTCTGATAATTTTGTCTTGTTAAAAAAATGTTTCCATACACTTTTGTATGATTGATTGTGCTTTGTATTAAAAAATATGATGTACTCGTCCTTTTCCCTTTCATTATGCAGTTGGCAGATTGCGTAAGCCGTTGCCACGCTCATTCTCAAGCTGTTATTGACATAAAAATTTCTTTTAAACTGATTCTTGCTTACCTCGAAGTAGGTTAAGTTCATTTTATCTATCTGGTATAAAATAGAATCCGATTGTGGTTTTGTCAGTCGATGGAACTCAAAATAGTCTAATGAATCGATACCCAAATGGTGTATTTCAATGTTTGGCAATAAATTTAGGTCAGACGGTCTCCAACCATTAACGGTAGTTAAAAGGACATGCAACCACGCTGAGGCATATATTCTGTCCTGCATGGCAGTTTGGCAATGTTTCTCTACATCTTTCACGTAAACATAGTAGGCAAGAAACGTATCAAACTCATATATCTCATCTTTTTCATTATTCAATTTTATATCCTTTACCGTGTATTTCTTTTGGTATTTTGTTTTCAAATTGATCCTAAGATAATTCAAAAACCTTGACATTATCGCCTTGTCTTTTTGTTTAAGCGTATCCCAATCATATAACTGTTCCAGTTCAATATCTGAGTAATCGAACAATTCCTTTTTTAATACTTCACAAAACATACTTGCACGATTCACCAAAGCCCTTGCAAACAAGGTTCTGGTTCTTAAATTTCCATTACTGTTTGCGAGCGTTCGATTTGCATACCGAACAAACCATTCCATCGTCACTTTTACTTGTGGGGGGATGCTAATATTGTCAATGCCCTGTTTTAATACTTCCATCGGGTTATCATTATCGACAAATACTTCAATAGATTTCGTATATTTTTTTACGGCTTCTTCGGGGATGTAGTATGTATTATGTTCTTTTTGAACTTTATATTTCCGTTCAAATGGGATAATCCCCCTTGATTTAATAAAGTGATATACGGAACTTCTATGTACGGTCTTATCATACGGAAAATACTTTACCGCCTCTTGTGAAGGAATTAAATTGTTCTCTTTAATATACTTATCTTCTTTTTCGAGTTCAGTTTTAAGTGACAAAACACTGCTTCGACGGTTGTAGAATATATTTGATTCCGATAAGGTTTCTCCAATTAAACCTTCGTCCCTTATTCGTCTCAATACCCTATGATCTCTAATTCCTAACAGTTTCATAATTTCATCACTAGCCACGAACTCGGCAGACTGCTTTAATCCTGTTCTGCTTCTTAATATTTCAACGTAACGCCGCGGTATAAAAATACTTGTTCTGTCGCCCAACCAACACAACATTCCGATTGGAATTACTTTTGTCAGTAAGATATCCAACTCGTCTTGCCCTAATCCTAGTTCCCTTCGCACCTTTATCTTCGTAGAATAGTTTTCGTCCAAGTATTGTTTGTGAGCCAGATAATCATTTAGCGATTTTTCGCTTATATAAATTCCCCCATTAATTTCAACCTGCTTTAAACCAAGTGTGAATTTTAAAATATCACTTTTTCCGATAGCTTTACTAGCCGCTGATTTGGATACACAGACTTCACCCGACACAAGTATGTTATTCCGCCTAGTTCTCGCCATTAGTGTGATCACCCTCATACATTCTTTCTAAGCTGTTATTGACAGGTACAATGATTTTTGATGAACCAGCCAAGTATGGCAACACTGACTTCGGGGAACCATCTCGTCTAGCCACCATAAGTTCGAGTACATTTTTACATTGTTCAGCTACTAAGTTGCTGTAAGTACCTCGACCAATATGGGTGTTCCAAGGAAGAGACATATAATTTAGAGCATATATTTTATCTGTCGGACTTTCGGAGTCGGACAATTGCTTGATAAAGGCTTCTTTCACCTCTATAAACCTGTTTCTAAAGGTCTGATATTGCATCGCTTCACCCCGACGATTTACCAACAGACTATCGCTTCCGTCAATCGGTTCGGGAAAATGTTTTAGATGGAATTGATACAACTCTCCCAATAAGTCTTGATATGCTTGTACCGCTTGATTCCCAGGAGTCTTTACACGATTACCGCTCCCTTTAGCAAACTTAACGTCAGTATCTAATTTTAAAATTAAGCCACCTTCGCCTTTAACACCCTTAGTTTTTATCTCCGAACGTTTAATTGAAAGGACTTCTGAACCCCTCACCCCCCCGAAAAAGCAGATATAGAGACCAAGAGCAATATCCGGTGCTATTTCAATGGCTGTTGCCACAAAAGGGATAATATGTTCGTCTGCAATCTTTCTAATTTTTTCCGGTGCCTTAGGCTTTTTATTCACTATGGAGATTTCGTCTTTGAAGAGACTACTGATTTCCTTTTCTTCCCCTTTAGGCAATGCCAATTGAGCTATGTATTCGTAGGAGTAGTTCCTTAAAATACCCTTTTTTGCTAAGTAGAGATAGAAGTGTGTAAGTGTTGAACTGTATGAATTCACCGTAGATTCATAATTACCCTCGGATGCTTTAGTCTCCAAGAAATGTATCGCGTGATCGAAGGTTAAATCTCGGAGTGATTTGATTTTTAATATTCTGTTGTATTTGAAGAATATATGGTTTAGGAACACAACCAAGTGCTTCGCTCTGGCTACTTGAGTGTTGTACCCCTTTCGTTTCCAGTTATCATATATAAAGCTTGTAAGCGGGTGGACCTTTTCTCTTTTGTTATCCTTATTCATCAACACTATCAATATGTAATCCTGAACAATGTCTTTTCCTTTCTTCTGTCCGATCACTAGCTTAGTACTTCTATAAGTAAACTTGAGGTTTTCATTTGGATTTAATCTGATAATCTCCCCCATCATATGAGCCCCCTAAAACCATCTATTACCCTGCCATCCTATCACAATATGTATAAATTTGTCGATACTATTATGCACACCCCTGCCTTTAACTAGATTTCATAAAAATGAAAATAATCCCTTTAATATAAAAGGGATCACAACATTTTTCAATCTATCAATTATGTACATTATTAGTTATGCACACTTCCATAAAGATAAGGTGCATACGCCGACAAGATGCAGCTCCTGAATGCCGCGCGCGCGGAGCCGAAGCTCCAGATCCGTGCCGCAAAAGGCGCTGTATCGCGTTTTGTCCATCCAGTAAATCGAGTCGCGGTTCGCCTGGTACACTTCATCCAGCTTGCCGTAAAGCTGTCTTCCCGCCGTTCCGCGAATATTGTGCGGCGGAAACAGCCGATGCTCAGGATGATACGCATCTTCGTCGTCATGCAAGTCGACAGCCATCACCACATCATCGCCGGCCTGGACGAACTGCTCCGTCAACTCCGAGATGCGGCCCTCAATGTCGATCGCCGGCTGGCCGCAGGGCAGCCGCCCCTCCACAAAATCGAACGTATAATCAATTACGATAAGCGCCTTCATCCGGTTCGCCCTCCTGTTCATTGTCGTACCGTTACGCTATAGACCGCTTAGCTCTTCCGATCGAACAAATGCCGGAATTCCCCGTACCCTTCCTTCTCCAAATCGTCCTTCGCGACGAACCGCAAGGCTGCGGAATTAATGCAATAGCGAAGCCCGCCCGGGGCCGGGCCGTCATGGAACAGATGGCCGAGATGCGAATCGCCTTCCTTGCTGCGCACTTCCGTACGAACCATCATATGGGATAGGTCCGTCTTCTCCTTGATGCGACTGGACACGAGCGGCCGCATGAAGCTCGGCCAGCCGCAGCCGGCGTCATATTTATCCAGCGAGCTGAACAGCGGTTCTCCCGACACGACGTCGACGTAGATACCTTCCTGATCGTGATCCCAATATTCGCCCGTAAACGGCCGCTCCGTGCCGTTACGCTGCGTAACCTCGTATTGGATCGGCGTCAGCTTGCTTTTCAATGCATTCAAATCTTTGGGCACCGCCCAATGCTCCTCGATGAAAGCGTCGCGGCCGGAGCCTTTCCGGTACATTTTGTACCGCAGCGGCTGCTTCCGGTGATAATCCTGATGATACTCCTCCGCCGGATAAAACGTCGCGGCCGGCACAATCGGCGTGACGATCGGCCGGGTAAATCTTCCGCTCCGATCGAGCTGTTCCTTCGACGCTTCCGCCAAGAGCCGCTGCTCCTCCGTGTGGTAAAATATTGCGGTCCGGTACGAAGATCCCCGGTCATGGAACTGGCCGCCGGCATCGGTCGGATCGATTTGCTGCCAAAAAATATCGAGCAGCTTCGCATATGGAAAAATCGCCGGATCGAATTCGATTTGGACGGCTTCCGTATGACCGGTCGCATCCGAGCACACTTCTTTGTATGTCGGATTTTCCGTATGGCCGCCGGTATAGCCCGACGTGACGCTAATAATGCCGGGCATCTCCTCGAACGGCGAAACCATGCACCAGAAGCACCCGCCCGCAAATGTGGCCAGCTCCTTGTTGTGCCCGTTGCTGTCTGTGTGACTCATCGTGATCGCCTCCGTAAGCATGTTTAGCCATATTTTATCAAAGTACAGCGGCAAACACCATGTTTGACGCACCTGCAGTCCGGCAAGCCGCTTGGCGTGCAGCGCGCGCTCACTCGGCAAGCAGCCATAGGCCGCCCTCGCCTCCGGCTGCTCCGCGGGAACGCGCCTGTTCCGCTGGCCTGGGCGCGTCAGGGAACGTCCCTACTCCCCCTCCAGCCGCATCCACTGCCCGTACAGCCGGTCCAGCTCGGCCTGCACCGCCTCCCGCTCGGACCACAGCGCAGACAGCTCCGCGGCGGACGTCGGCGAGGCGGTGTCTTCCAGCGACGCATCAAGCGCGGCTAAGCGGCTTTCTTCCCGGGCAATCGACAGCTCGAGCTGCTCGCGCAGGCGCTGCGCTTTGCGGGCTGCATCGGCTCCCTCAGCCTGCTCGCCGCGTTCGCGCCGCTTGGCGGCTTGGCTCCCGCTTCCGCTCCCGCCGGCCGGAGCGGCGCCGCCGGACTGCAAGCCAGGATCGGAACTCTGCTGCTCGGCCCGCAACCGGAGCTCCGCGCTTTTCTCTTTATACGCGTCGAAGCCGCCGAGGAACACGGTAATGTTCCCGCGATCAAGCTCCCATATTTTATCGGCCATCCGGTTGATGAAATAACGGTCATGCGTCACGGCGAGCACCGTCCCCGGGTACTCCGCAAGCGCCTCCTCCAGCGCCTCGCGCGATGCGATGTCCATATGATTCGTCGGCTCGTCAAGCAGGAGCAGGTTCGGCTTGCGCAGCACGAGCAGGGCCAGCCTCAACCGCGTCCACTCGCCACCCGAAAGCGTGCCGACCGACTTGAACACGTCAGCGCCGTAGAACAGGTAGCCGGCCAGGCAGGAACGCGCCTCGCCTTCTTCCATACGCGCTTCCTCGCGGAAATAATCGAGCACCGATTGGCCGTGATCGGGCGGGTACTGCTGCTGCGCCAAATAACCGATTTCAACGCGAGCGCCGATGTCGAGCATGCCTTCATCCGCCTGCTCTGCCCCGAGAATCAGCTTGAGCAGCGTCGTTTTCCCTGATCCGTTGCTGCCGATCAGCATCACCTTTTCCCCGTACTCCAGCATGCCGCTCGCCCGGTTCAGCAAGCGAGCTTCGCCGTATGCCTTGGAAATGTCTTCGAAGCGAATAACTCGCCGGCCCGAACGCTCCGACAGCTTCAAATCAAACTCCGCTCCTTTGGGCTCCAGCACCGGCCGTTTGATCTTTTCCATCCGGTCCAGCGCCTTCTGCATCGAAGCCGCCCTGCGAAAAAACTTCTCATAACCGCCGATGCGTCCCCACTCGATCAACTGCTTGATCGCTTCTTTCATTTTGTGGATCTTCTTTTGCTGCTCCTGGTATTCGGCGAACTGCTGAAGCAGCTTCTCCTCTTTCTCCTTCACATAGCCGGAGTAGTTCGTATGAAACGTGCAAGACTCGCCATCTTCCAGCTCCACGATTTTGTCCGCCACGCGGTCCAAAAAATACCGGTCATGGGATACGATCAGGCATGCGCCTTCATATTTGTTCAAAAACTGCTCCAGCCATTCGACTACGGACATGTCTAAATGATTCGTCGGCTCGTCGAGCAGCAGCACATCCGGCTGGCCGATCAGTTGAGACGCCAGAGCAATCTTCGTCTTCTCGCCGCCGGATAGCGAGGCGTACTCCCTTTCGTACATGCTGCGATCGATCTGAAGCCCTGTCGCCACCTTATCAATGCTGGCCTCCAGCTCGTAGCCTCCCCCTCGCTCATACTGCTCCTGCAGCTGTGCATACAGCTGCAAACAGCGTTCCAGCCGGCCAGCATGGCTAGCGATATCCGGATCGGCCATTTGCCGTTCCAGCTCCATCATGCCGGTTCGGCAGGCGATCGTATCGCGAAAGGGGGTAGCGAGCACTTCGTAGACCGTACATTTCTCCCATTCGGCAGGCATTTGCGCCAAATAGCCGATTTGCGTATCTTTGCGCACCGCGAGCTGCCCTTCGTCCGGTTGGTCTAGCTTCGCAATGAGCCGCAGCAGCGTCGATTTGCCGCTTCCGTTGCGGCCGACGAGCCCGATTCGCTCGCCTTCGTGAATCGCAATCGTCACATCATCCAATACGAGCTGCGTACCGTTATATTTCTTTATATGTTGACCGTGAACAAGTAACATGGGGATCCTCCTTGGATTCGAAAGATCCTATCCCGCCATACAAAAAAGCCGTAGGAAAAATTCCCTACGGCTTTCGGAACGCTCCGATGCGGTTAAGGTAGGAATCTTTTCGCGAGTGGTGAATGCGTATGGTTATCGATAGACAGACTTCTCCCGTCTTTTGCAAAACCATGAACGATGCCAGCCATCGCAATAGGCAATTGGCTAACACGGCTATTCACCAGCTCTTGATTCATCCTACCTCACCTCCATTCATGCATAATAATGTAAAAATATCATACCGCAGTTCATTTGGCAAGTTTATCCTTGCCTTTGGCAGTGCATACCCTTCCAACCGGATGTACTGCTACGCTTCGATCGCATACAATCTGGACGATGCTTCCCAGATCGCTCCAGGCTCCAGCGCATGCAAGCCGATCTCCTCGGCCGGCAGCTCCACGTTCGGCGCGTTGACCAGGTTCACCTGCGGTTCCGGACAAAAGAAGCGGCCGCCGGCGTTGTTGTTCCATATCATCCACTGCTTGTACGCCGTGCCGACATCGTATACCAGCTTCACGTTCAGACGCGTATCGGTCAGCTCCATCCGGTTCCGCCCGTTCTGCGGCACTGCGGTATAGTGGTTGTCCATCGCTTCAAAATACGGCGACACGCCGCCCTGTTTCATCCGTTCTTCTTCGGGCTTCAGCGGCTGGAACTTGCCTGTCGGCAGCATGCGCCCGCTCAGCTCCCAGCGCTGGCCGATCGTCATCGTGAACGTGCAGTCGGCGGCAGTGCTGCCCTCGGCGAACGGCGCGTTGATCGACGTGTGGAACGCCAGCAGGCAAGGCATCGATTCGGTTCCGTCATTGCGGACCGTAACCTGCTGCTGCAGGCCATCCTCGCTGAGCGTATAGTGAAGCCGGATCGTAAACGCGTGCGGGAAATAAGCGTAGACCGGATGGCTCTCGGTGACGCGCTGCACCAGCGTGACCCGCGCCTCCGTCTCGCTGCTGGAGCAGCTTTCGACAGCCCACGGAATGACATGCAAAAATCCGTGCAGGTGGTTGCCCGTGCTCGGCTCGTTCACCGGAAACGAATAGACTTTGCCGTTCCAAGGAAACTTCCCGTCTTCGTAACGGTTCGGCGGAAACAGCACCGGAATCCCGTGAATGACCGGCTTGGCCTTGAAGGACTCCATCTCCTCCGCCGTCGGCTCATGCAAGAACCGGTACTGCTTGACCGTGTCGCGAAATGCGATCAGATTGGCGCCGATTTCCGGCAGAACGGCTGCCTGGTAGGGGCCGGCTTCCAGCCAAACGGCTTTCTCTCCTTGATACAAACCTTCATATGTATTCGCTGCCATGAGATCCTCCTGTGCCTTAAGCAATCGTGTTTGTTCGACAGTATCACTTTACCAGATGCAGGAAGGATTGAACAGTGCTGTGACAGCAAAAAACCGGGAGAACGAATTCTCCCGGCTTTCATGCGCTGATGAAGCAGCTTATCTGAGTCTGTTTCCAGAAAGTTGTTGTTCTGCGATTTGAACCAAGCGGCGAGTGATGTGGCCCCCGATTGCGCCGGTATCGCGCGTAGCCATGAAACCGTAGTATCCGTCTTGCGGAATTTGAATGCCCAATTCTTGTGCGACTTCATACTTCATTTGCTCCAACGCTGCTGTTGCTTGAGGTACCACCAATTGGTTGCTGGAGCGAGATTGACCTGTTGCCATAAGTATGACCTCCTAAGTTGGGTGTGAAAGCACTTTATCGAGTGCTGTAAAAGTATTATGTACGGCACTTTCCGTTCTTATGCGAGCTTGCCTGAAAAATTTTCACAACACCAAAGTCGGCCTCCACATATTCGGCCAAGTCGCGCATATACTCTATTCGTCCCAGTTTTTCGGGGCTTACGGACAACACGAAAGGATGGTGGTCTTGACATGTGGGAAAGCGTATGGAAAAAAGAAACGCTCGAAATCCAAATGAATCCGGAACGCAAATCGATTATGCTGCAAATGTCGGAAGGAACGGAAACGGCCGCGCCGCTGCACGTACAGTTGAATCAATCCGAACTTTTTGAACTGCTGCATACGTTCTTGAATATTAACCGCTCCTTCAACAAAGAGACGATGTATTACGACGACGCCAGCCGTGTGTGAGGCGTTACATACACGGCAAATCAAGCCTTGGGTTACAGCCCAAGGCCTGACTGTTCCGTCAATGCCGAAGCCATACCGGCAAACGCGCCGCTCATTCGGACAAGCTTCTGCCTCGGAACAGTTCGCGCTCGAGATCGCAGGCGACGCCGTCTTCGTCGTTGCTGGCCGCCACGCGGTCGGCCTGCCCGAGAAGAACCGGATGCGCATTGGCCACGGCTACCTTGCGTCCGGCGGCTTCGAATAGCCCCGTGTCGTTCAGATTGTCTCCGTACACGACAACTTGCTCCGGACAAGCCCCTACGAGCCGCGCCCACAGCTTCAGTCCTTCCCGCTTGTTCGCTTGCGCATCGCTGAATTCCAGAAAATAATGGTCCTGTATATAACGGTCCGGCATCATATTCATATGTACATGCGTGCCAAACTTCTCCGCTGCCGCCCTGCGCAGCGGTTCCAGCTCCCGCTCGTAGCCGATGTAAGTGAGCATCAGCGTGCGCATTCCGGGCAGCGGCGTCAGAGACGGCTGTTCGCGAAATCGCGGATCTCCCGGCCGGCTGGCGAGAAACTGCCTGTCGCCTGTCCGTGTCATCGATTCATGCAGCACAATTTCCCGATCTTCCGCATCAAGCGCAAACCATAATGGCGCGACGCCGTGCGCCCGTCCCAGTTCAATAATCTCGAGCGCCGCCGACTCGCTTAGAAAATGTCCGTCCACCACGCTGCGATTGACCGGATCGTAGAGAAGCGCTCCGTTATACAGCACAACCGGATATCTCCATGGCACGGAGGACACGACATTCATGGAGCTGGTATAGCTGCGCGCGGTTGCGTAACTGATCACATGGCCGTCCTCCAGCGCGCGGGTCAACAGGCTCCGCGAGAAGTCGGACAGCGTCGCGTCGGATCGAAGCAGCGTACCGTCCAAATCGGTTAATACATAGGTCAGCAAACGCAACTCTCCCCTCTTGAACTCGTATTGCAGTTACTCTTCTTCCATGTCCGGGTCGGCATTCAGTTCCGTTTCCCACTCGATCTGCAAATGCTTGTCTGCCCAGTCGCGTACAATGATTTCTACCGCATTCTCTTTCTCTTCCTCGGTCAATTCTTCCATCTTCGCATCCGCCACGTCCACGTCGGCTTCCTTCACGAGCTCCCCTGCTACCGACAACTTGATCCGTATCTTCATGCGCTGCCTCCTTTCAAAGGAAAAAACCAACATCCGTGATGGACATCGGTTTCCTGTAACATCCTCCTGCCATTATACCCCGGCCGCCAATCTGCCGTACAGCTCGGCATACTGCTGCGCCGATTTACGCCAGCTGAAATCTTTTTTCTTCATGTTCGCCATGAGCTTGTCCCAAACGTCCGGCTCATGATACAGACGAACCGCTCTCCGAATCGTGTGCAGCATATCGTGAGCGTTATAGTTGGCGAAGCTGAAGCCGGTGCCTTCCCCGGTCGCCTCGTTATACGGCGTGACGGTGTCCTTCAAGCCGCCGGTTTCCCGCACGATCGGCACGCTGCGGTAGCGCATCGCAATCAGTTGGCCGATGCCGCACGGCTCGAAGAGCGACGGCATCAAGAACAGATCCGACCCGGCGTAAATTTGGCGGGCCAGCGCCTCGTCGAACAACAAGTTCGCGGACAGCTTGTCCGGATACGCGTCCGCCGCCCAGCGGAACAGCCGCTCGAACTGCGGCTCCCCCGTCCCCAGCACGACCCACTGTAAGTCCAGCTCCATCAGCTCGGCGATGACGCGGTCGATCAGGGCGATGCCCTTCTGATCTACAAGCCGGGTCACCAGCGCAATCAGCGGAATGTCCTTACGGACCGGCAGACCGAGCCGCTCCTGCAGCTTCAGCTTGTTGAGCTGCTTCTTGGTCAGCGAATCGCGGTAATGGGTCGTAACGTGCGGATCGGTCATCGGGTCGAACTCATCGTAATCGAGCCCGTTAATAATCCCCTGCAGCCGGTACTGCTGGCTGCGCAGCAGCCCGTCCAGAAATTCGCCGTAGTACGGCGTCTGAATTTCTTCCGCATACGTCGGACTGACGGTCGTGATGAAGTCGGAATACAGCAAGCCGCCCTTCATGAAGCTGGCTCCGCCGTGCAGCTCCAGCGCGTATCCGCTGAAATGCTCTTCCCCGAGTGCGAAATAGTCCTGGAACTGCTCTTTGCCGAACACGCCCTGGTACTTTAAATTATGTACCGTCATCACCGTGCGGATATGCGCATATGCCGGCTGGTGGCTGAAGTGCGCCCGGTACAGCACCGGAATCATGCCCGCCTGCCAGTCGTGGCAGTGCAGCACGTCCGGCACGAAATCGATGTGCTGCAGCGAATCAAGCACGGCCCGGCAGTAGAACGCGAATCGTTCCGCATCGTCGCCGTATCCGTAGCAGCCCTTGCGGGTAAAATAAAACTCATTGTCGATGAAATAAAAGATGACGCCGTTCATATCCAGCTTCCATACCCCGCAATACAATTGCCTCCAGCCCATCTGCAGCTGAAATTCGGCGATCCGCTCCATCCGCTCCTTGTAATGAAGAGGAATGTCCTCGTACTTCGGCAGCATGACACGTACATCCGTTCCAAGCTTGGCGAGTTCCTTGGGCAACGAGCCGATTACGTCGGCAAGTCCTCCCGTCTTCACAAACGGCACGGCTTCTGACGCGGCAAATAACACTTTCATGGCTTCCATCCACTCCTTTATATATCGTGACGCCACCCGCAAGCTCCGGCTTCGAAGCGTGCGGGCACGCCATTGTATCATTAAATGACTTTGGTTTTGGAAGCGATGAACGGTGCTTGTTTGTCCCCGGTGAGCACGCGGCCTCTGTTGATAAACACGTCTTTGTCCAGAATCGCGTTCTCGATGATGACGTTCTCGTCGATCTCGCAATTTTGCAATATAATGCTGTTCTTCACGTAAGCGCCCTTGCGGATCTTGACGCCCCGGAACAATATGCTGTTCTCGACTTTCCCTTCGATCACGCAGCCGTTGGCGATCAGCGAATTGCGGGCATGCGCATGCTCCGCGTAGCGGGCCGGCGGTTCGTCCTTGACCTTGGTATAGATCAGATTTTTTTGGAAAAACAGCTCGCGCCAAATTTTCGGATTCAGCAGCTGCATGCTGTGCTTGTAGTAGCTTTGAATCGTATTTACAATGCCAGTATGTCCGGTGTGCTGGTACCCGTAAACGCCGAGCTTGTCGACGTTTTTCATGATGCCGTCCCGCACCAGGTGGTCGTAGCCTTGCGCAAGGCAAGTTTCGACCATGTCCAGCAGCAGCTCCTTGCTCATGACGTACATCTCCATCGAGATGTTATCCGTGCGCAGCCGTCCCGAATGATCCTCGATCACCGTGACTTGCCCGTTATCTTTGACCGCCATGCGCCGGAATTTAGCCAATTCCTCGTCGTCCGATTTTTTGTAAACGACCGTCACGTCGGCTTTTTTCTCCAGATGGTAATCCAGGACGTCGTTAAAGTCGATATTGCACACCAGATGGCTGCGGGTGATGACGACATATTCCTCGCGCCCGCGGTAAAAGTAATCCCGGTGGCTGTAAAATTGGAACAAGTCGCCGCGGGCCATCCCCGTCCTCTCGTGCAGCAACGCCGGCAGCAGGAACAGTCCGCCTCGCTTGCGGTCCAGATCCCATTCTTTCCCGGAGCCGAGATGGTCCATCAGCGAACGGTATTTATGCTCGGTGAACACGGCGACGTTCTCGATCCCCGAGTTCACCATGCTCGATAACGTAAAGTCGATCAGCCGGTACCGCGAGCCGAACGGAACCGACGCGACGCAGCGGTTGTAGGTCAACTCTTCCAAATCTTCCGGCTCATTCACCAAATTGATAACGCCCATCATACGCTTCATGAGGCTCACCCTTTCGCCGATGCCATAGTCTCCGTGCTTATACGCTCGTTGCTGCCGATCAATATAATATCCTGACTTGCTCCGTTCTCGGGGTTGCCGATGACGCTTCCGTCCTCCACCACTGTACCTTCCCCGATGATCGCCTTATGGATGACGACGTTGCTGCCGATCGTCACATTCGGCATAATGACAGAATCCTTGATCACGCTGCCTTCGCCGACCGTCACCCCGTAGAACAGCACGGAATGATCGATTTCGCCGAACACGCAGCAGCCTTCATTGACGAGGGAACGGCGAATTTGCGCGGTAGAAGCGATATATTGGCCCGGTTGGCACGGATTCACCGAATAGATGCGCCATTCGCTGTCGTTCAAGTTGAATTCCGGCTTCTCCTCCAGCAAATCCATATTCGCTTCCCATAGACTTTGAATCGTGCCGACGTCTTTCCAATAGCCGTCGAACGGATAAGCGTACATGTTCCTGCCTTCTTGCAGCATGCCGGGGATAATATCTTTGCCGAAGTCTTTGCTCGATTCGAGGTTCGCCTCATCTTCGATCAAGCACTCCTTCAGCGCCTTCCAATTGAATATATAAATACCCATCGAAGCCAGGTTGCTCTTCGGCTCCTTCGGTTTTTCTTCAAATTCGGTAATCCGTTCTTCCTCATCGACGCTCATGATGCCGAACCGGCTCGCCTCCTCCCATTTGACGGGAATGACGGCGATCGTGGCGTCCGCCCCTTTCCGTTTATGAAAGTCGAGCATCAGGTCGTAATCCATTTTGTAGATGTGGTCGCCGGAAATAATAAGCACATATTCGGGGTCGTATTGCTCAATAAACGAAATGTTGCGGTAGATCGCATTTGCGGTGCCTTTGTACCAGTCCCCTCCGCTCTGCTCCATAAACGGCGGAAGCACGGTCACGCCGCCATGTTTGCGGTCCAAGTCCCACGGGGCTCCAATGCCGATATATGTGTTCAGCACGAGCGGCTGGTATTGCGTCAGCACGCCGACGGTATCGATTCCGGAGTTGGTGCAGTTGCTTAATGTAAAGTCGATGATCCGGTACTTTCCGCCGAAATGAACTGCCGGTTTTGCCAGTTTGTTCGTCAATAGTCCGAGCCTTCTTCCTTCGCCACCTGCGAGCAGCATGGCCACACACTCTTTTTTACGCATCGGCTTCTCTACCTTTCCATCACTTTTGGCTTGTGCTGTTGCGGTGAAGGTTCACCGGCTTGAAAAAAACGGTTGCCAGCGGCGGCACCTTGATCTGCAGACTGAACGGCTGATTGTGCCAAGGCCGTTTCCCCGCTTTGAGCATTCCGGCATTCCGCTGGCCGGAGCCGCCGTATTCGCCGGCGTCGCTGTTCAGCAGCTCGACGTAATCGCCGGCCGCCGGGACGCCGATCCGGTACTTCTCATGAAACACCGGGGTAAAATTGCTTACGATAATCAATTGGTCTTCCGGTTTGGACGACTTTCGCATAAAGGTGACGATGCTTTGTTTGTGATCGTGCGGATCGATCCAGGAGAAGCCTTCCGGCCGGTGATCCAGCTCCCAGAGCGAAGCCTCGTGCAAATATACGCGGTTCAAATCGCGAACGAACCGCTGCATGCCGCGATGGCTGTCATAGCCAAGCAGCTCCCAGTCGAGATCCTCCAAATCTTTCCACTCGTCGAACTGCCCGAACTCGCCGCCCATGAAGAGCAGCTTTTTGCCCGGATGCCCCATCATATACCCGTAGAGCGTCCGCAGCCCCGCGAACTTTTGCCAGTAGTCCCCGGGCATTTTGTTCAGCAGCGATTTTTTGCCGTGCACCACCTCGTCATGGGACAGCGGAAGCACGTAGTTCTCCGCGTACGTGTACATGAAGCTGAAGGTGAGCAGTTGATGGCGGCCGTGGCGAAAATACGGGTCCAGCTCCATATACTTCAGCATGTCGTTCATCCAACCCATGTTCCATTTGTAATTGAAGCCGAGGCCTCCGTCGTGCACCGGCGCCGTGACGAGCGGCCAATCGGTGGAATCTTCCGCCATCATCAGCGCGTCCGGGAAATAACGGAACACGGTCTGATTCAGCTTCTTAATAAATTCGATCGCTTCGAGATTCTCTTCCCCGCCACGGGCGTTTTTCACCCATTGCTCGCGCGGCTTGCCGAAATTGAGAAACAGCATGCTGGCGACCGCATCGACGCGCAGACCGTCAATATGGTAGCGATCGAACCAGAAGAGCGCATTGGAGATCAGGAAGCTGACGACTTCCGGCTTGGAGTAGTCGAACGACAAGGTGCCCCATTCGGTTTTTTCCGCTTTGGCCGGGTCGTTATACTCGAACAGCGGCTGCCCGTCGAACTGCCGAAGCCCGTGCTCGTCTTTGACGAAATGGCCCGGCACCCAGTCCATGATGACGCCGATGCCCGCGCTGTGGCAGCGGTCCACGAAATACATGAAATCGGCCGGTGCCCCGAAACGGCTCGTTACGGAGTAATAGCCCGTAGCCTGGTAGCCCCATGAACGGTCATACGGATGCTCGGCCAAAGGCAGCAGCTCGATGTGCGTGTAGCCCATGTCTTTCACATAGGCGACAAGCTCCTCGGCCAGCTCCCGGTAGGTGCGGTGGCTTCCGTCCGGGTTCTTCTTCCACGTCCCCAGATGCACCTCATAAATATTCATCGGCGACCGATAGGCTTGGCAGGTTCTTTTTTGCGTCTGCCAGGCTTGATCCGTCCACGGGTACCCTTCGAGCGAAACGACGCGGGAGGCCGTCCCCGGCTTCAGCTCCGACCAGAATGCATAAGGATCGGCTTTGTACAGCAGCGTGCCGGAGGAGGTCACCATCTCGTACTTGTAATATTCTCCTTCGCGCACCGCGGGTACGAACAGAAACCATACGCCCCATGTGCTGATCTTCTGCATCGGATGCGCCGATCCGTCCCAGCAGTTGAAATCGCCTACCACCCGGACCTGCCTGGCATGCGGCGCCCAGACAGCGAAACGGACGCCGGCTACACCGCCGATAACGGCCGGATGCGCGCCGAGCACACGGTAGCTCTGGAACAAATTGCCCTCATGGAACAAAAACAAGTCCTCCGGGCCGGGGATTAAGCTGTTCACGACCGATTCATCCCCTCTTTGTTTGATTTTTGAGCCTATATAACAGAAATACTACATCGCGCTTTAAATTCCTCTCTGTACATTTATTTTTCACATGTCTACTTTTGGCTGATCACGTCGAATCTTGCGGATGCATTTTATGGAAAAAGCAGGATTTTACAGACCGATGGAGAATTGGTTGTAGCATGCTTCATTCGCCGGGACGCCGGATACGGATGAACCATGACCAAGGTACAGGAAGAGAGGCTTAACGAAGACCATGAACGATAAGGTAAAAGGGCTTGTACTCGGTTTATCGCTGGGCGTGATGATGACCGGATCGATCGCCTTTGCGAGCGGGACACAAATTGAAGTATATTTCCAGAATCTGAAATATATGTTCGACGGCGTGGAGAAAAAACCGACGGAGGGGCAAGGCGCGGGCTTCATCTACAACGGCACGACATACGTACCGCTGCGCTTCGTCAGCGAGGCGCTCGGCAAGGAAGTCGGCTGGGACGCAGAGACCGAGACGATCTGGGTCGGCGCGAATCCGGGTGCCGTCGTCGCCGCTTATCAAGGCGGGCAAGTGAGCCAGAAAGAGCTGGATACGTATATGAAGCTGAACCGCTTCGTCCAATCTTCGGTTGTCGGCAATCCGCAGGATCCGCGATTCGTAGAGACGGCGCTGCGGCATTTGATCGGATACCGCATCCTGGATAGCCGAATGACCGACGACATGAAAGACGCGGTAACGAAAGAGACGGACAGGCAGCTAGAGCAAATCAAACCATTCCTTCAAATGACCCGCGGCGGAGGCGACCTGTCATCGGTTCTCGCGAAGGAAGGGCTTACCGAGGAAGATTTGAACAGCTTCGTGCGGCTGTATGTCGGAGGCAATCAAGTGCTGACTTCGGGGATATCGGATTTGGATATCCGAAATGTGTACGTCGATCAAGCGACCCATCTGCAGCTGCTGTCCGCATCCGTACGTCACATCCTGATCGGCTTCTCCGACCCGAACGGCAACGAGCGCACCAAGGAAGATACGCTCAAGCTCGCGCAAGAGTTAAAGGCGAGACTGGATAAAGGCGAAGATTTTGCGCAGCTGGCCAAGCAGTATTCCGAAGACCCGGGCTCCAAGGATAACGGGGGACTCTACAAGGATGCCATGGTTCGGGATTGGGTGAAACCGTTCGGGGATGCGGTGAAACAGCTGAAACCGAACGAAATCAGCAATCCGGTAGAAACCGATTTCGGCTATCACGTCATTCGCGTCGAGTCGCTAAGAACCCTTCCGCTTGAAGAAGCGAAGGATGCCATCGTTCGGGATTTGCTCAATGAGCATTACAATAAATTCATGAATGACGAGCTGCCGGGGTTGATTGAATCCATCACGCTGCCGAAGAAGTAAACCGGCTGAGCAAGGCTGCTGCTTACTGCTTTTCGAAGCATCATGCATATAAATTATTATCAGGGGCGAGCCGACGAGGCCGCCCCTTTTGCATGGAATTAAGCCGCCGCGACCGGTTACGCGGTTGTCCAATACGCTTCCGATTGCCCATGGCGTATGAACAAAATTTGCAATGTATAAACCTCCCTATTCCTAAGTTAATACGCGACTTCCATGCAGCCGGACAGGCTCGCCTGATTGCAGCGCTTCGGCGACTTCAATGCTAGCCTGCTCCTCCTCAAACGTGCATCTGATCTTGACCGTGTAAGGCGTCTCGATAAACCGCCATTCCATCTCGAAGCTCCCCTCGGCGCTCCACCTCCCGCTTGCGGCGACGGGAAACGAACGGTCCTGCAGCGGCATGCTACTCTTCGCCCAATAACCGATTCCGCACTTGACGGTATGCTTCCCATGACGATCCCACAGCGTAATCTCGCACGTATCTCCTTCATACCGGAGTGACGCGGCATGAACCTGCAATTGATTCTCGGAAAACGCATACCGAACGCCGGGTACCTTGTCGGCGATCGCTGACGCCGCCAGCCCGTTCGTCCCGAGCGGGGAGCAGGCCAGCGCGTCGATACAGCCTGCCAATTCGCTAAAGTTCGCGTCATCGGGAGGCATCGGGCGGTCCTGCATACCAGGCAGCAAATGAGCCCATACGAGATCAAGCACCTCCTGAATCTCCGTCACTCCAGCCATGATGATGAGGACCGCCTCTTGATCGGGCATCACGATGCAGAGCTGTCCCCGCGAACCGTCCGCCCGGTAAGCGCCGTGCTGACTGCGCCAGAAGTGGTAGCCGTACCCACGATAATCCGGCTTCTTCCGCCCCGTTCCAATATGCAGCGACGTCGCTTCGCGGACCCATGCTTCGGAAAGCAGCCGCTTGCCGTCCCACCATCCTTGCTGCAAATATAGCTGCCCGAAACGGGCAATGTGCTCCGGCTTCAACCAAAGTCCCGTGCCTCCGAGATGAATGCCGTCGGGGCAAGCCTCCCATCGCGCACCCTCAATTCCGAGCGGCTCGAACAGCCTCGGCGTCAAATAATCGAGCAGTGTCCGGCCCGTCGCTTCTTGAACAATAGCCGACAGCAAATAGCTGGCGCAGCTGTTATATGCAAAGTGCGTCCCGGGCTCGTACACGATCGGCACATCCAAAAAATCTTGCACCCAATTCGTCATCTCTCGGGTCCTGCTGCTCCAGCATCGGCGTACCGCCATATTCGATTGTCCGGTCGACATCGTCAATAAATGTTTGACGCGCAGGGAACGTATCGGACCGTCGCCAGCTCGCACTCCCAATAAGGGCAGTACGAGGTCATCGACATCGAGCAGCCCTTCGTCCACTGCCAGCCCTACGGCCGTCGAAGCGAAGCTCTTGCAGCGAGAACAGCATTCGCGGCAGCTCCGGATCGTATGGCGCCCACCGCGCCTCTGCCGCCACTTGTCCGTGACGCAGCAGCATGAAGCTGTGCAGGCCGATTTGCCTGGCATCCGCTTCCTTCACAAATGACAAAATGGATGACGGCATAACTCCGACTGCTTCCGGCCTGCATCGGGGGAAAGCAAAAGATAATGGCGGCACGTGCATTCGCTCCTTTCTAATAACAAAGTCCAAAATAACCGGATTAACTATTTTATCCTTTTTCTTACAAATCGGCAGCCCAAAAAACTAGATTCATTCGATCACGATTTTGATCGTATGAACAAACCTCTGCTGCCATGTTGGCGCCGAATTGTGGTATCCGATCGTCAAATCGTGTAGAATGTTTAAGAAACAAGAAACATTTACCGACAAAGGATGGTCCCTATTTATGTTTGCAGCACAGGATTGGAAAGATTACGAGCTGATCGATACCGGAGGCGGGGAAAAACTGGAACGATGGGGCAACATCGTGCTGAGACGTCCCGATCCGCAAATCATTTGGCCGCTGCTGAAAGAAACCGGCCCTTGGCGCGAAGCGGATGCGCATTACCACCGCAGTTCCAGCGGCGGCGGCAGCTGGGAATATAAGAAGCAAATTCCTGAACGATGGACGATCTCTTATAACGGGTTATCGTTTCATATCAAACCGACGAGCTTCAAGCACACCGGACTGTTTCCGGAGCAGGCGGTGAACTGGAGCTGGATGATCGATAAGATCCACAGCGCCGGCAGGCCGATCCGCGTGTTGAACTTGTTCGCATACACCGGCGGCGCATCCGTCGCCTGCGCTTCCGCCGGCGCGGAAGTATGCCATGTCGACGCGTCCAAAGGCGTCGTTACCTGGGCAAAGGAAAACTTGCAGTTATCGGGCCTCGGCGAACGTCCGGTCCGCTTCATCACCGATGACGTGTTCAAGTTCGTCCAGCGCGAGCAGCGCCGCGGCAGCAAATACGACGCGATCATTATGGACCCGCCGTCTTACGGCCGCGGCCCGAACGGAGAAACATGGAAACTCGAAACGAATTTGTTCCCGTTCGTCGAATCATGTATGGACATATTAACGGACAAGCCTTTATTTTTCCTGATCAATTCGTATACGACCGGGTTATCGGCTTCCGTGCTGAAAAATATTCTTTCCCTGTCGATCGCCCGCAAGTACGGCGGAACGATCAGCTGCGGCGAAATCGGACTGCCGATCACCGCCTCCAAGCTGTCGCTGCCGTGCGGCATTCTCGGACGTTGGGAGGCGTAGCTTATGGCTGGCGCTTCCCCTCCGATTCCCGTGCTGTACGAGGATAATCACGTGATCGTCGTCGTGAAGCCTCCGAACGTGCCGACTCAGGAGGACGACTCGCACGACCCGGACATGCTGACATTGATCAAGGCGGACCTCAAGGTACGCCATCACAAGCCAGGCAATGTCTTCCTTGGCCTTGTTCACCGGCTGGACCGTCCGGTCGGCGGCGTCATGGTATTCGCCAAAACGTCCAAAGCGGCTTCGCGCCTGTCCGACGCCGTTCGGACGCGAGACATCCACAAACAATATACGGCGATCGTGCACGGCAAGCCGAAAGAACCGCAAGGCCGGCTGAAGCATCATCTGCTCAAAGATGCGAAGACGAACACTGTCGCCGTCGTTCCGGCCGGCAAACCAGGCGCCAAGGAGGCGCTGCTCGATTACAGTGTGACCGGTCATGCCGACGGGCTGTCGCGCGTTCAGATCGAGCTGCACACGGGCCGGCCGCACCAGATTCGCGTGCAATTCGCGGCCATCGGCTGCCCGCTGGTCGGCGATCAGCGGTACGGCGGACAACACGCAGCGCCAGGGCAGCAGATTGCGCTCTGGTCGACGGAGCTCGGGTTCGCCCATCCGGTGACCAAGGAAGCGCTGCGCTTCACCTCCGCCCCGCCGCGCAGCTATCCGTGGATGTTGTGGGATGTAACGCGTATGCCGAGCGGAATCCTATGAGCGGAAACAAAACAGACCTCCCGGTGTGCGTACACCGCATGGAGGTCTGTTTTTCTATCAAGCGTGCGCTACTTTCCCCAGCAAATAAACGAGCAGCTGCTGATTATGCGACGAAATGCGGCTCAAGTACGTTTGCAAAAATTGTTCGCGGATAGCAATACCGCGCTCACATTCTTGCCGTCCTTTGCCCGTCACCAGCACCCAAACGATGCGCCGGTCCTTCTCGTCCCGTTCTCTAGCGATCAGCTCGCTCTTCTCCATCCGGTCCAGCAGCGTCGTGATGGCCGCAGGCGTCGTATCCAGATAGTCGATAAAGTCAGACGGCTTCATCTTCTCCTTGCCCGAATACATCAGCAGCTCCAGCACCTTCAGTTGGCCTTCCGTCAGCGTCGGCGCAAGCTCGGTCTCCATGTGCGTGCGCAAATCTTTGGACACTTTCCACCACAGCTTGGCAAATTCCTGGGTAATCATAGCACCACCACTCCCGTGAAATATCCAATGTTTTCCCTTATTATAGCATTCTTGCAAGTGCATTAAAAGGTTAATAGCATGAATATTTTAGGACATGAAGCGATAAAATGATGTACCTTTTGACGAGCTTCAACATATATTGCAACCATGATCGTCGCCTATCGGCGGAGCTTGTCATATCGTGAATCAGGGGAGAGAACGGCTATGGACGAAAGGAAAATGAAAATCGGCGAGCTGGCGCTCCAGAAAGGAATTATAAACGACCCAAACTGGCTCGAAAAGCTGGACGATTCGATGCCGGTCTGGGCCGTTCTTGAAATGCTGCTTGGAGTAATGGAGAAGCTGGAGACGAACTATTCCAGCTATGACTAAACGAATTTCAGCAAATTGATGACGCTGTCGGTTTTGTCGATGGAAACGACTTGTTTCCCTGTCGACTTGCGGTCGTCAATCGGCGTCTGCTCGGTCGAGAACGTGACCCGCTCTCCGCTGCCGAGCATGGCCGCGATATCGAACGGCTCTTTGACCGTGTATGCGCACACAAGCTTGGTGCCGTTCGGCTTCACCCGCTTGCCTTCTTTGAATTCAAACGTAATGATGCCTTTGCCGCCGCGCCCTTGCACAGGGTAATCGACGACAAGGGAACGTTTGGCGTAGCCGTGATCGGAGATGACAACCACTTCTCCTTCATCGCCGTCGATCCAATCGGCTGCGACGATCTCGTCGTCATCCTTCAGCTGAATCCCGCGAACGCCGCCCGCGGCGCGCCCCATCGGGTTGACTTCATCTTCCTTGAAACGAATCGACATGCCCTGCTTGGTGACCAGCAGCAAATCTTTGCCTCCGGCGCTCAGCAGCACGTTCAGCACGGCGTCCTGCTCGGCTACTTTGCAGGCGACGATACCGATAGACCGGTTCGTTGCATATTCCTTCAGATCCGTGCGTTTCACTTGCCCTTTACGGGTGACGAACACAAGCGATTTGCCCGCTTCTTCGAAATCTTTGACGGGAATCACATCGACGATCCGGTCGTCCTTCGGAATCGGAATCACATTGACGATCGCCGTCCCGTTGTCTTTCCACTTATACTCCGGTATTTGATGCACAGGCAGCAGGAAGTACTGCCCTTTTTGCGTGAAGATCAGCAGGTTCTCCAGCGTATTGACATCGAACAAGTGGCGCAGGTAGTCGCCTTCCTTGAGCCCCGTCTTGTCGATCTCGCCGCCGGAGCGGATGAAGGACAGCTTCCCGGTACGCTTGATATACCCGTCGTTCGATAGCGTGACGAACACATCCTCGGCCGTAACCATCACTTCCAGATTGACCTTCAGTTCTTCGACCTCATCCTGTATATCGGAACGGCGATTGATGCCGTATTTTTCGCGAATTTGCGTGATTTCGTCTTTGATCACGGCAAGCAGCTTCTTCTCGCTGCCCAATATCCCTTGAAGATACGCCACCGTCTTCTGGACTTCCTTCAGTTCTTTCTCCAGCGAGTGAATTTCCAGATTGGTCAAGCGGTACAGCTGCAGCGTCAAGATCGCGTCGGCTTGCCGTTCGGTGAAGCCGAATTTTTGAACGAGGTTATTCTGCGCATCCTGACGATTCTTGGAAGCTTTTATCGTCGCGATCACTTCGTCCAAAATATTGAGCGCCTTTACCAAGCCCTCCAACACATGAGCGCGGTCAAGCGCCTTCTCCAGCTCGTATTGGGAGCGGTGCGTTACGACTTCTCTCTGGTGCTGGATATACGCCCCAAGCATCTCGATCAGCCCGAGCTGCCGCGGCGTTTTGTTCACGATGGCGACCATGTTGAAATTATACGCCACCTGCAGGTCGGTCTTCTTGAGCAAGTACGCGAGGATCCCCTGCGCATCCGCATCCTTCTTCAGCTCGACGACAATTCGTAAGCCTTCGCGGCCGCTCTCGTCGCGCACTTCGGTAATGCCCTCGATTTTTTTCTCCAGGCGAATGTTCTCCATCGCCGTCACAAGCCGCGATTTAACGACCTGATACGGGATTTCGGTAATGACGATCTGCTGACGCCCGCCGCGCATGTCTTCGATCGCCGTGCGCCCGCGCAAATAAATGCGGCCGCGACCCGTGCGGTACGCTTCGCGAATGCCGTCCGAGCCCATAATGATGCCCCCGGTCGGAAAGTCCGGTCCGCGGACGATGCTCATCAAGTCCTCCAGCGTTGAATCGGGACGGTCGATCAAGGCGATGCACGCATCGATCACCTCGCGCAGGCTGTGCGGCGGAATTTCCGTTGCAAAGCCGGAAGAGATGCCGCTGACGCCGTTGACGAGCAGATTCGGAAAGCGCGAAGGGAGCACGACCGGCTCCTTCGTCGAATTGTCGAAGTTATCCTTGAACTGCACGGTGCGCTTCTCGATGTCCCGCAGCAGTTCCATCGCGATCTCGGACAGCCGCGCCTCCGTATAGCGCATTGCCGCTGCAGGGTCATCGTCCAGCGACCCCCAGTTCCCGTGCCCGTCGATCAGCACATGGCCCATCTTCCACGGCTGCGCCATCCGCACCATCCCGTCATAAATCGATGCGTCGCCGTGGGGATGGTAGTTGCCCATGACGTCCCCGACGGTTTTGGCCGATTTGCGGTACGGCTTGTCCGGCGTGTTGCCGGCATCGTACATGGCGTACAAAATACGCCGCTGTACCGGTTTTAAACCATCGCGCACGTCCGGGATCGCGCGGTCTTGAATAATATATTTGGAATACCGGCCGAAGCGGTCCCCGACAACCTCTTCGAGAAAGGCCGGCAAAAAATTTTCTGGTATGCTCAACCGTAAGGCCCCCCGTTATTCTTCGTATTCCGTGAAGTCCACATTCTCGATAATCCAGCGCTTGCGCGGATCCACTTTGTCTCCCATCAGTGTGGACACGCGGCGCTCGGCTTTCGCCGCATCCTCGATCTGCACCTTCAGCAAGGTGCGCGTCGCCGGATCCATCGTCGTTTCCCACAGCTGGTCCGGGTTCATTTCGCCGAGACCTTTGTACCGCTGCAGCTCGATATTTTTGCCGAGCTCCTTGGTTAAAACGTTCAACTGCTCGTCGGTCCAAGCGTAGCGAATCGAGCTGTTCTTGCCCGCCTTCTTCGTCACTTTGAAGAGCGGGGGCTGGGCGATGTACACTTTGCCCGCATCGATCAGCGGCTTCATGTACCGGTAGAAAAACGTCAGCAGCAGCACCTGAATATGAGCACCGTCGGTGTCGGCGTCGGTCATAATAATAATTTTCGCATAATTGCTTTCCGATTCGTCAAACTCCGGTCCGACCCCCGCTCCGATTGCGGCGATAATCGCCTTGTACTCATCGTTCTTCATAATGTCGAGCAGCTTGGCCTTCTCCGGATTCATCGGCTTGCCCTTCAGCGGCAGAATCGCCTGATGGCGGGAATCGCGCCCTTGCTTGGCAGAACCGCCGGCAGAGTCCCCTTCCACGATAAACAGCTCGTTGCGCGTGTAGTCCTTCGACTGCGCCGGCGTCAGCTTGCCGCCGAGGTTCGAGCTCTCGCTCTTCCCTTTCTTGCCGCTGCGTACTTCTTCCCGCGCTTTGCGTGCCGCTTCGCGGGCTTTGGCAGACTGAATCGCCTTCTTCATGACCAGCTGCGCCACTTGCGGGTTCTCCTCGAGGAACACCGCCATCTTATCGGACACGACGGAATCCACCGCGCTGCGCGCCGATGCGCTGCCGAGCTGGTCCTTCGTCTGGCCAACGAATTCGACTTCGCCCATCTTGATATTGATGACCGCCATCATGCCTTCGCGCAAATCCTGGCCGTCGAGATTTTTCTCCTTCTCCTTGAGCATGCCGCTCTTGCGCGCATACTCGTTCATGACCCGCGTGTACGCCGTCTTGAAGCCGGTTTCGTGCGTGCCTCCGCCGCGCGTAGGAATCGAGTTGACGAATGAAACGAGCGTCTCGGTATATCCGTCGTTATACTGCAGCGCCACTTCGACCTCGATCTCGTCCTTTTCGGAGACGAAATGAATGACATCGTGGAGCACGGCCTTTTCCTCGTTCAAAAATTGCACGAATTGGCTCGCGCCGCCTTCGTATTGGAATTCCTCCTTCTTGTCCGCGCGCTCGTCGGTGAGCGTCACTTTCAGACCGGAGTTCAAAAATGCGATTTCCTGCAGGCGCTCGTACAGCGTGTCGAAATTGATCGTCGTTCCGCTTTGAAAAACGCGTTTATCCGGCTTGAACGTTACTTTCGTGCCGGTTTTGCGCGTCGTTCCGATCACTTCCAGCCCCGTCACCGGTTCGCCGACATGCTCCTTGTCTTGCTTGTCCATCCAATATTCGAAGCGTTGGCGATGAATTTTGCCTTCGCGGTATATTTCCACTTCCAGCCATTCCGACAAGGCGTTCGTCACGGAGGCGCCGACGCCGTGCAGGCCGCCTGACTTCTTATATCCTCCGCCGCCAAACTTCCCGCCCGCATGCAAAATCGTAAAGACGACCTGCGGGGTTGGAATGCCCGTCTTATGCATCCCCGTTGGAATGCCGCGCCCGTTGTCATACACCGTGACCGACTGATCCTTGTGGATCGTCACGTCGATCTGCGAGCAAAATTTGGCCAAGTGCTCGTCGACGGCATTATCAACGATCTCCCAAACGAGATGATGAAGCCCCGAAGCGCTCGTGCTGCCGATGTACATCCCCGGCCGTTTGCGGACTGCCACGAGCCCTTCGAGCACTTGTATGTCGTCAGCGCCGTAATCCTGCGGCGCCGCTGTCTTGTTGCCGAAAATATCGAGTTGTTCCGCCAAAATTGCAGCCTCCCTAAACGCGTAAGTCATCCAATCAGCTAAAATGCATTATAACATTTGAACGAATTAGTTCAACACATCTTTTTTCGTGAATGCGGTAAAAGAAACGAGCACCGACACAATTCCCCAAACGGTCAGCACGGCCAGGGAGAATGGCAAATTCATGCCTTTGATTGGCGGAAGCGCCCCGCTCAAATAATCGGTCAGCTTCAAATTGACCATAAATAAATATTTTGCCGTCTCCCAGGAAGAGACCATATTGGTTAGGATGGAGCCGGAGATCAGCACCGCAAGCATGATCCCCATGCCGGCCGCCGTGCTGCGCACGAGCACCGAGAACATGAGCGTCATGACGCCGACGATCAGCGCCGAATACCAGACCAGACCGAACTCCATAATCAAGTAAAGCCACTGCCCCACCGGGCGGACGTTCGAGAAGTCGACCTCCGTCCCGCTTACCTGAAATCCGAAAAATACCGGCATATCCCATCCGCCGTAGCCGAACACGACCCCTGAGATCACATAACAGAGCAGGCCGGTCGCCAGCACGATAAACGAGACGGACAGCATGATCGTGATCAGCTTGCTCATCAGCACCTTCCACCGTCTGACGGGACGGGTCAGCAGCAGCTTGATCGTTCCCGACGTATGCTCGCCGGAGACGAGATCGGACGCGACGACCATGACCATGAGCGGAATGAAAAGCCCGACGGCGTTTTTTACAAACTCTCTTGTAAAGGTTACCCCGTTCGGTGACGCCGGATTCACATCTTTATCCAAGTAGTACTGGGCAAGCTTTACTTCAACCCGCCGCCACTGCTTCCATTCCTCGGGCATTCGGTTGCTTCCGATGCTTCGCGTATAATCGACAATTTTCTGCCGCTGCTCCGCGCGCCAATCGGTCGTCCCGAACTGCTTCTGATTGTTTTGCGTCACTTTCATCTGCGCGTATGTAAACATCGGGATGATCGCCGCGAGAATGAGCAGCACGACGAGCAGCCGGCGTTTTTTTACAAGCTTGATGCATTCGTTCTTGACGAGCGGATACAGACTAACCAATGCGCTCCCCCTCCGTCAGCTTCAAGAATAAGTCCTCCAGTGTCGGGTGCTTCAGCTCAATGCCGTACAGTTGAACGCCGGAATCGACCATCCTGCTGGAAAGCGCCGGTATCCGCTCCGGAGGCATCTCCGTGACGATCCGCTCGGCCAGCTCCCTCTGCCCGGCTGCTCCGGCGTTCCCCTGCTCCGGTTCGCCCAGCGCCAGCACCTTGACTTCCTCGTCCGCATGCAAAATCGACAGCGCGGGCGCCGCAGGGTGGACGCGCCAAACGACAGTGCCGACAGATTCGTCGATTAATGTCGAAACTTCGCCCACACGAATCACTTCGCCGTGGCTTATAATGGCGACCCGATCGCACAATTGCTGAATTTCGCTGAGCAAATGGCTGGAGACGAACAGGCTGAGCCCCTGATCCGCCAGCCGCCTTATAAATTCCCGCAGCTCCTTGATGCCTTGGGGATCGAGACCGTTGGTCGGCTCGTCCAAAATAAGCAGCTTCGGATCGTTCAGCAGCGCCTGGGCAATGCCGAGCCGCTGACGCATGCCGAGCGAATACGTCTTCACCTTGTCGTGAATGCGATGATCCATTCCTACAATCTCGGCCACTTCATGAATGCGCTGATCGGTAATTCCCGGCAGCATTCGGGCAAAATGCTCGAGATTTTCCCAGCCGCTCAAGTACGGGTACAGCTCCGGATTTTCGACGATACAGCCCACGTATTGCAGCGCTTCGTCATGCTCCTTCTGCACGTCGTAACCGCAGATCGAGATCGATCCTTCCGTCGGCCGGATCAGATCGACGAGCATGCGGATCGTCGTCGTCTTGCCGGAGCCGTTCGGTCCCAGAAATCCGAAGATTTCCCCTGCTCCCACTTCGAAAGAAATCCCTTTAATGATGAGCCGTTTGCCGATTCGTTTTTTTACGTTTTGCACCGATAGTACGATCTTCGCGTCTCTTCCTTTACCGGCCGCTTCTCCCACGGTGCCAGTCCCCCTTACGCATATTCAAGCAACGGCGTCATTGCAGCACGTCCGCGATCCGCTGCGCCATTCGTTCATAGCCGTATTGATTCGGGTGAAAATGATCGCTGTACAAATATTTATTCAAATTCAGCTCGAACAAATCGTACGTCGGCACAACCGTAATGTTCGTACGGCGATTGGCCATCTCGAATGCTGCGGTGTTCCACTGCTGCACAATCGGCCCTCCCACGCGGTTCGTATCCAGATCCGAGAACGGATGGTACAGTCCGACATACAAAATCTTCGCTTTCGGGTTCGCCGCGGATACGCGGTCGAAGATTTGTTCCAGCCGCTTCAACGCTTCCGGAATTCGCTTCGCCGCCGCGGCGGGATTGAAGCCGTCATCGTTTTGCCCGCCGAATAGGTCGGCGCCCCCTTCGAACAAGTCGTTGCCGCCGATCGTAAGCAGCACGAGGTCGGCTTCCCCGATCGATGCCGCAATGTCTTGTTTCGCATCCCAGTCCTTGAGCAGATCGGCAGTGCGGAAGCCCGGGATAGCGAAATTATTGTACACAAAAACCGGCTTGCCGAGCTGCTTCTCCAGCTTGTCCCGCAGTTGTCCGACATAGCCTTTGCCCGTCAGATCGCCGGTCCCCGCGGTCAGCGAATCGCCGAGTGCAACGATGCGAATCTGTTCCTTGGCTTCCCATGCCTCTTGATTCGAAGGCTGCTCCGGCTTGGGCGTGGCTGGCGTTTCCGATGCAGCCGGCTTCGGGAACATGATCTGATTGACGGCATAAATAAAGCCGAATGCGCATAGCAGCGTAGACAGCAGCGCGGTTACGCCGACGATGCGCCATAACCATTTTGTCGAAATCATGCGAAATCCCCTGCGCTCTCTTCAAGTTTCGTCTGCTTTTCCAAATTTTTTGCATGTACGGACAAGTTCACTTTTTAGAGTAGCGGTTTGTCGGGCGATTTGCAAATCAACGAGGCGCATGGCAAAGCCCCCGGAGGTCGCAGTCCGCCGGGGCTCGTTATGTACTACGGGCTACAACCGCACGTATTTCATCGGATTTTGCTGCTCGCCGCCTTTAATAATTTCAAAATGAAGATGGACGCCGGTAGCGTTGCCCGTGCTGCCCATCGTGCCGATTTTTTCGCCTTTGCTGACCGTCTCACCCTTCCGCACGTCGATCTTGCTCAAATGACCGTACAGCGTCTCAAAACCGTTCTGATGATCGATAATAACGCAGTTGCCGTACCCGGATTTGACGCCGGCGAACGCGACCTTGCCGTGATCCGACGCCAGTATGGCGCGCTGCTCCGAGACGAGATCCGTCCCGTTATGGTTCGTCCCCCATCGCAAGCCGAATTCGCTCGTAATTTTGGCTCGAAGAACCGGCGAAGCGAACGTACCGGTGCCGACGCCCGGAATGACTTTGGTCCCTTGGCGGACGACCGTCTGCACCGGGGGCTCAAGCAGCGTTTCGCTCAGCGTGCGCACTTCTTCCGTCTGTCCGTTCACCTTGACCGTTTCATAAGTCACCTTCTTGAGACCCGGCTTCCCCTGCGATTGAATCCGGATGACGCCGGACTTCAGCTCCTCGTCCTTCTCGTATACGACGCCGCTCGGCACCTTGACCTCCTCCGTACGCGTCTCCACCGCCTTCACCGCAAGCAGCGGCTGCAATACGGTCAAATTGAGCGTCTCGCCGGTTCGGATCAAATCGTTCTTGATGTACGGGTTGTTGTCATAAATCACTTGCGGAACGATGTCGAATTTTTGCGCGATGAGCGATATGCAGTCGCCCTTCTGCACCTTGTATTCAACCGGCTGCACATCCCCCGTCATGATCCGGCTCAGCACCGCATCGACGGATTCGATTTTACCCGGCGCAATGATGGTCTCGGCAACCTGCACGTCCTGCACGAATCCATAATCAATCGTCACGTCCGCTCCGGCTGCATTCGTACGCTCCACCGCCAGAGCGGTCACCTCTTTCCGTTTCTCCATAAACGGCGCCTTCACTTGCTCCAACAGCGCGGACGCGCTGCCGATATCTTTCACGACGCCGACAGGGGATCCGTCGATCCGAATTTCCGCCGCGAACACCGTTACGACAAGGGTATCGTTCAGCACGGCCAGCACCGCGTCATTGTCCACCGCGCCTTGAAATGCCGTATTATCTATAAAGCGAAGCCGTTCCAGGTTCGAGGTCACCCGCGAGCCGTCATACCGCAATGAATATTCGTCATATTTCGACTTTTTCCACTGTTTCACAAGCTCCGGGTCGCTTACCGTGCCAAGCAGCTGATCGTCCAAAAACACATCGTACCTCGTAATTACTTGCGCCTTTACGAACAACCGCCCCGAAACCAACACCGCCACAATCACGGTAAAGGCTGCAAGCCATTGAATGAAACCTAGCGTTGGAAATGCAGCGCGTCCGTCACCCTTCAATGTCCTTTTCCTCCCAGCTTATGGATGTTTTGGTCTCCACCGGTCGCCTCACGGGCCGGGGGGCACCGCCATACCTTTTCATGTATATGTAGGGCTCAGGATGATATCACTTTAAAAAAATAAGGAAGCTGTCATATGAGAAGCTCATCGGTACGAGGAACGCGGCTGGAGCGAAGTTATTATTTTTTTGAAAAAGCCTTTGAACGATTCGGAGCAATGCCCCTTTACGCAAAAAAACTCCTTCGATTCGCGATTGCAAACCGAAGGAGTTACTGCCTCGTTACTAACCCGTTTCCTTCAAGAAACGGTACTGCGCCTGAATGAGTCCATGATAAATGCCTTTGTGTTCCAGCAGCTGCTGATGGTTGCCCTGTTCCATAATATGGCCGTGATCGAGCACGAGGATGTGATCGGCATGGCGAATCGTGGACAACCGGTGCGCGATGATGAACGAAGTGCGTCCGGCGAGCAGTGTCTTCAGCGCTTCCTGAATTTTCAGCTCGGTCTCGGTATCGATGCTTGCCGTCGCTTCGTCCAGAATGAGAATGCGCGGATCGGCGAGCAGCGCACGCGCAAACGACAGCAGCTGCCGCTGTCCCATCGAGAGCACATTGCCCCGCTCCTGCACTTCCGTATCATAGCCCTGCGGCAGATTCACGATAAAATCATGCGCGCGGACTGCCTTGGCCGCCGCTTCAATCTCCTCGTCCGTTGCGTCCAGCCGGCCAAACCGGATGTTGTCACGGATCGTTCCGGAGAAAATGAACGTATCCTGCAGCACGATGCCGACCTGGGACCGAAGACTGGAGATCGTCACATCGCGAATATCGTGGCCGTCGATCGAAATGCTGCCGCCCGTCACATCATAGAAACGGCAAAGCAAGTTGATGATCGTGCTCTTGCCCGAGCCGGTATGACCGACAAGAGCGATCGATTGACCGGCTTTCACGCTCAGGTCGATTTGGTTCAGCGCATGCCTTCCGGGCTCGTATTCGAACTCCACCTGCTTGAACTCGATATCGCCGCGAATATTCGGCAAATCGACCGCATCTTCCTTCTCGCCCACATTCGGTTTTTCATCGATGAATTCGAAAATACGTTCCGATGATGCCATGGCGATCAGCATTTGCGAATACATTTGCCCCAGCCGGTTGATCGGCTCCCAGAAGTGGCCGATATACGTCGCGAACGCAACAAGCAGACCGATCGAAATTTCACCTGTCTGAATCAAATGCGCGCCAAACCAGAACAAAATACAATAGCCGACGGCGCCTGTGACCTCAATAATCGGACCGAACGACTGGTTCAATGTGGAAGCGCGATTCCAGTGGTAATGGTTATCTTTGTTCATTTCGTCGAAAAATGCAATATTTTCTTTTTCCTGTGTGAACGCCTGCGTTACTTTGACGCCCTGGATACATTCATTCAGGTGCGCGTTGATGCGCGCGGTCCGAATTTGCACGACCTGCCACGCACGGCGGATTTTGACCCGCAATTTCGTGGAAATGACGAACATGATCGGAACGGTGATGATAATCGCCAGACCCAGCTTCCAGTTATACAGCAGCAATATAACGATAATTCCCGCCAGCTGCACACAGTCGATCATTAGGTTGACGACCCCGTTCGTGAACAAATCTTGCAGTGAATTGACGTAGTTCGTGACACGAACGAGAATCGATCCGGCCGGCCTTTTGTCGAAAAAACGGAACGACAGGCGTTGAATATGGCTGAACAAATGATGGCGCAAATCGTAAATGACCCGCTGACCGATCATATTCGTATAGCGGATCCGGTACGTATTGGCTGCCCATTGAATAATATACAGCGTCAGCATCACGCCTACGCACAGCAGCAATGCGTTCTTATCGCCGTTCTTCAGCGCATGGTCGATCGCATAGGCGATCAGCAGCGGATTCAGCAGCTTCGTCATTGCGCCGACGACCATCATGATCAGGATGATCGGGATAATCTGCCTGGCATACGGCTTCATGTAGTGGCTCAAGCGCTTAACCTGAACCATATCGAACCCTTTGTCGAGCTCCTCGTCGTCCTGATAGACGAACCGGGTTTTCAGTTCTTCGGCGGCCTGCTGGTCGCCGGCTTGTTTTGCTTTATGCGCGCTCAATGTACGAACCCCCTGACTTTCGCTTGCGATGCAACCGCGATTTCTTCGGACGCAGGACAGGCTTGAGCGTCCACCGGACGGTTCGCCGCGCGGCGCCTTGCGCCCGTGTCTCCCTCATTCGCGGAATCCGTTTCCTCCGGCTGATCCGCGAACTGGATTTTATATGTTTCCAGGTACGGCCCCGCCTGCTTCATCAGTTCCGCATGCGTGCCCCGCTGCACGATGCGGCCTTCGTCCAGCACGAGGATTTCGTCGGCATGCTTCAAGGAGGAGATCCGGTGCGCGATGATGAACGTCGTCCGGCCGGCCATCACTTCCTCGAAGCCTTGCTGAATCTCGTGCTCGGTTTCCATATCGACGGCGCTCGTCGCATCGTCAAGAATTAATATTTTCGGGTTTTTGAGCAGCGCGCGCGCAATCGCAATCCGCTGCTTCTGTCCGCCGGACAGACCGAGTCCCCTCTCGCCGACAACCGTGTCATAGCCCATTGGCAGCTCCATAATGAAATCATGCGCCTTGGCCAGCTTCGCCGCTTTGACAATCTCGTCCATGGACACACTCTTCACGCCATAGGCGATATTGTTGCGGATGGTCGAAGAGAACAGGAACGTTTCCTGAAACACGATGGCCATTTGACGGCGCAAGCTGTCCAGCGTCACATCGCGAATATCCATCCCATCCACCGTAATGCGCCCTTCCTTGACGTTGTACGCGCGCAGCAGCAGCTGAATGACCGTCGACTTGCCCGATCCCGTTCCGCCAAGCAACCCGATGACCGAGCCTTGCGGCGCGTCAAGCTGAAAGTCGGTCAAGGCCGGCTGCTTCTCCGTATAGGCGAACGTCACGTTCTCGAACCGGACATGACCTCGAACCTGTTCGGACTTCAGCTCGATCGCATGGTCCTTGTTTTTCACGTGAACATATTGATGTAAAAGTTCGAGCAGCCGTTCGCCCGCCGCCTTCGACTGCGTAAAGTTGTTAATATGAAAGCCGATGCCCCACATCGGGCCGATAATGTACCAGATCAAGCTGAAGAAAGCGACGAGCTCCCCGAGTGAAATCGACCCGCCGATGACCATCAGCCCGCCGACACACAGCAGCACCACGACGCTCAGGTTAGCGAACAGCTCCATGAGCGGGAAAAATCGGGCCCAAATTCCGGACGTCGTGACGTTGTTCTCCTGATAATCTTCGTTCCGGTTCGAAAATTTCTCGACTTCGTGCGGCTCGCGCGCAAACGATTTGACCGTTCTTACGCCGGTGATGTTCTCCTGAACCGCGGTCGTCATCGAGCTCATCGATTTACGGATGGAGCGAAACGCGGGATGGATTTTCCCTTCGAAGCGGACCGCCGTAACGACCAGAAACGGCATAAAGATCATCGTCAGCAGCGTCAGCTTCCAGTTGATTGAGAACATCATGATGATCCCGAACGTGAACATCATAAATACGTTCAAAATCTGCACGAAGCCGAAGCCGATAAAATCGCGCACCGCCTGCAAGTCCGCAGTCAGCCGAGACATCAGGTCACCCGTTCGGGCTTGGTCATAATATTGAAAGGATAAATATTGCAATTTCTCATAAAGCTTGTTGCGCAAATTGTACGCTACCTGATTGCCGAGCCGCGAGCTTGAAGCGCCGTGCAAAAATTGAAACGACGCTTTGACCGTCATGACGCACACAACGCCGAGCGCCAAATACGGCACTTTCTCGAATTGATTTTTGGAGATGACTTCGTCAATCAGATAGCGCAGCAGATTCGGGTAAACAAGACCGAGCGCCGTTGCCGTCATCAAGCAAAAAATCGAGAAAAACAAAAACCTTCGTTCCGACCAGTAGTACTCTTTTAACTGCCGAAAAACATTCATGGAGACCCTCCTTCTCCGGACTCTGCCGTGTGGATCGCGTCACAGAGCCGCCTTCCTGTATATACAACGTTGTTTACCTTGCGGTTGCAAACGCTTCCGCAGCGTGTGCGTATCCGCCTTCCGGCTGCCGATTCGCCTGCTCGACGGCCGTAAAAGCAAAAATGGCTTTCGAAGCGGGTTGAGCCGCTGCGAAAGCGTTTCAGCTATGCTTTGAAGTGTAGCATCCCCTTCCGGGACCGGCAACAAGTGGAAATTCCATAATCTTCTTAAATACGTAAAATTCCATCAAATCGTCACATTTTTGAAGCAGAGTCTACCTTTCTCGTGCAAAAGGTGCGGAATGTTCCAAATGTAAACCCTTTCACCAAATCCGAAAAAATCCCCGCCGAAACTGCTTCGGCGAGGATTCCATTACGCGTATCCGTTCCTTTACAGACATCAACTGGAAAGCAGTAGGTTTAGTCACTCCCCAACGCCCTTAGGCGCTTCCGATTCCCCTTTCGCCTCGCTTGGGTCGATATATCGCAGCAGCCGTTCCTGCTTCTGCCCGAGCTCGTTCAGATCGATCTTCATCTCCAGCGCGTCAATCAGCCCTGCCGCGTGTTCTTCCAATTCCAGCGTCATCCGTTCCGTCAGCATCCGGTACGCGTCCCGCAGTTGACCCGCGTAGGCCGCTTCCAGCGCCGCCGCTTGCGCTTCGGCAAACTGCGTCATCGGCACGTTCAGTTTCGCCTCGAGCTCGGTCCGCAGCCTTTGCTTGCCGTCTCCTTCGAAAAACTGCTTCGTGTTTTTGAAAAAGCCCGACAGCCACTTGGCGCCGATGTCCTCCGCCGGCAGCGAGCCCTCCAGTGCGGGCGTCTTCATCTTGAACGGTTCAAAGCCCTCGTTCTCAAAAGACGGGATGCGCTCGCGGATGGTGTCCGCAAGCTGCCGCGCGGCCCGTTCCGCCAGCTTGTTGACTTTGTTTTCGACACGCAGCGTCGTCGCCAGCACTTCCTGCGTGAGGTCGAAGGAAATCATCCGCCGCAAGTCTTCCCAGGCGGACATCAGCACCGTCTTCGAATCTCTCGTGTCTTCGCGGAAGACCGACGGGTTGAACGCCAGCAGGAACAAATCCCCGAACCGGTACGCTGTCCGCTGTTTAACATAGTAAAGCAGCTCTTGAATTTCTTTGGACAGCTCCCGCAGGTCGGCTTCCGGCTCGAAGCCCGCCAGCTCCGCCTTGGCGACCGACAGCTTCTCCGTCAGCTCACGCGCTTGGCGGCCGCGTTCGTCGGCGTCCGCTTGGGCGCCGTCCATCCAGTGGCGCAGCACGCCGGCCGCCCTTCGAATATCGGCGAGCCCTGCAGCGATCGCCATTTCGGACAGCTCTTCGAACGTAAAGCGAACGAACTGCCGCTCGAACGGAAGAATGCCGGATTGCGCTACGGTGTCCCGGTCTTGATTCATTTTGCCTTCCAGCGCATAGTAGCTCGACAGCGGGTAAATGCGCGGATTGCGAATGCCGTGCTGCAGCAGGTTGCTCTCCAGGTGGCCGACTACGCCGGCCAATTCTTCCTCCGACGAGGCAAGATCTGCCGCATTGACGATAAAAAACATTTTATCCAGCTCGAAGCTGTCCTTCACCCGTCCCAGCTGCAGCAAAAATTGTTTGTCTGCATGCGAGAAAGCGTGATTGTAGTAGGTCACAAACAAGATCGCGTCCGCGTTCTTGATATAATCGAAGGCTACTCCCGTATGCCGCGCATTGATCGAATCCGCGCCCGGCGTATCGACCAGCACGACGCCTTGATCCGTCAGCGGATTCGCATAATACAGCTCGATCAGCTCGACGAAGCAAGAGCGGGACTCGTCGGCGGCGTACAGGCCGAATTCCTCCGCGCTTACTTTAAGCTGCTGCCCCAGGCTGGGGCTCATCGCGTCCCAGCCTTTCTCGACCGCTTTGAGGAACGCGTAGTGCGGCTTGCCTTTCCCCGGCACATGCTCGGCCTTCAGCTGCGCAATCGCCTTGACGGCCTGCTCCAGCGTGCCGGCGGCGACGCCGAGCACCTCAAGCGAGTAGAGGACGTCGGATTCGAGACGTTCCCTGCTCTTCATCTGGACCTTGGCCGTGCCATGCGGCCATCCGGCCTCAGGCTCCGGCGGCATGATCTTGTTGATCGCCGCCGTCGTCGGGTTCGGCGACACGGGCAGTATCCGCTCGCCGATCAGCGCGTTGGCGAACGAAGATTTGCCTGCGCTGAAGGCGCCGAACAGCGCGACCGTGAAGCGATTGTGCTCCAGCCGCTCGGCTTTTTCTCGCAAGGAGCGGCGGATCGTCTGCAGCGCAGCGACGCCCGCAAGCTCCTCCGCCGCGGCGGCTGCGGGCGCCGCCTCTGGCGCGGGCAGCGCCGGCGCGCTTGACGCCGGCAGCTGCGCCTGCAGCGCGGCGGCGTAGGCGGCCTCCGCCTGCGCGAGCCGCTCGAGCTCGCGCAGGCTGCCAAGCCGCGCCTCGAGAGCGGCGAGCTCGCACTGCAGCGCTTCGCGGCGCGGTGCCAGCGCGGCGCCCAGCGACGCGAGCATGGCATCGAGGGTCGCGAACGCTTCCTTGCGGTACAGCGACTTCGCTTCCGCCGCGATCTGCTTCGAATAATTGAGCGTATATTCATTGCCGAAGACGGCGGCTTCATTCACTTGCTTCGCCAGCCACTCTGGCGAAATATCCGCATGTATGCGGTCTGCCGCTTCCGTCACGGCCGCCTGCGGCAAGCCTTGCCCTTCCAGCCCGGCCTTCATCGCCTGCTGTACATGCCGCGCCACCTGCGTCTCGACCTGCGAGGCGAAGTCTTTGTGGAAGGCAGCGAGCCGCTGCTCCACTTCCGCCGCCGTCTTCGCGGACGAACCGAACCAGCCGACCTTGAAGCCGGGTCGGCGGCTCTCCAAATACACGTGCGCGAGATCCCGCGTCACGGCCGGAATAATATTCGCGTTATCGAGCACCGACGCGACCGATTGACGCACCGCTTTATCGAGCTGCTGCGGCAGCGCATGCAGACGCGCCAGCTCCGCGCTCGCCTGCGCGTACGCCTCTTGCGCCGCCTCGGCTCCCTCATCGGCGGCAAGCTTGGCGCGCAGCGCTTCCTTGGCCGGCTCGTTCGCTTCGGCCATCTTGGCGGCATGCGCCGCAGCCAAGGCGCGGGCCGACTTCTCCAGGCTGAGCCGCACCAGCGGCTCTCGCAGCTCGATCAGCCGGCCGAGCAGCCAGTCGAGCTTGCTCCACTCGCTCGCCGGATGATCCGGCACCCGTACCGAGGTGTACAGGATGCCGTCGGGATGCACATGCCAGTTGGCGAACGCTTCGCGAACGCCGGCTTTATATTTATCAAAAGGCAGCTCCTGCTCCCGGTGCTTGTCGACCATATTGACGATCAAATAAAGCGGTTTGCCCCATTCCGTCATTTTTTTCGTAAACGATAAGTTGATTTCCGATTGCACATGGTTATAATCCATGACGTAGAACACGACATCGGCCAAGTGAAGCGCCGACTCTGTTGCCAGCTGATGGGCATCGTCCGTCGAGTCGATGCCCGGCGTATCCAGCAGCGCTGCCGTGTTCCCCAGAAACGGAATCGGGTACCGGATCTCCACGGTTTCGATGCTTTCCCCGTTACGGCAGTGCTCGGCCAGCTCCTCCAGCGGAACCTGCTCCACCTTCGCTTCCGCTTGCTGTCCTACCCCGAGCCGATGAACGACTTGCGCGCCTGCCTCGCCGCTGACGATGCTGACGATATTCGCGCTGGTCGGAATCGGACTGGACGGCAGCAGCGGATGGCCGCACAGCCGGTTGATCAAGCTTGATTTGCCTGCGGAGAAATGCCCGCAGAACGCAATCGACAGCCGTCCGCTCTCCGCCTTCGCCAGCAGCTGCCGCAGCTTCCTTCCGTTCTCTGCGTCGCCCGCCTGCTCCACCCGCGTGAGCAGCGACTGTACCGCTTCGACCGATTGTTCCCCTAATGCCATTACGCTCTTCATCCTTCTCTCTACCCCTGACTGCTCTATATATGGTAAACAAAAAAAAGAAAAAACCGAATCGCTTCGGTTTTTAGTGTACCATACTTTCCGCTTCCGGGATAAAAATTTCGAACACGTCGCGGTGCTGCAAAATCGTAATATCGCGGTCGCGTACTTTCATCACGACGACTTCCGGCCGCTGCTTCATGCGATTCAAATAATTTTCCGGCACGCTTCCGGATTCCGATACGGTAACGCCTTCCACTTGCATCTCTTCGTTTTCTTGCAGCGGCGTCTCCAGCACCTTTTCGTAGATGTCCGAGAACACTTCAAAGTCATTTGTATATACCGATATGCATTTCATTATCGTTCAATCCTTTCTTTTTCACAACTTGGCTTGTTTTTCCTTCTGTTTAGGTTGCCTGCTTCGGGTCGTTTTCATACGTTTTTTCCCCTCGCGGCAATGCTCGGTAAGCGGGCAAGCTTCGCATTGCGGGTTTTGCGCTTTGCAATGGTACCTTCCGAAAAAAATGAGGCGATGATGCGTCTGCGTCCATTCTTCCCGGGGAACCCGTTTCATCAGTTTTTTCTCGACTTCAAGCACCGAATCGTTCTCTCCGGCAAAGCCCAATCGCTTGGACACGCGCTCAACATGCGTATCAACCGCAATGGCAGGAACACCGAACGCATTGGAAACGACAACATTCGCCGTCTTTCGACCTACACCAGGCAGCTCGACAAGTTTGTCATGCTCCCGGGGAACTTCCCCGTCGTATTTGTCCAGCAGCATCGCGCACAACGCCTGTATGTGTTTGGCTTTATTGCGGTACAGTCCGATTCGACGTATATCCTGCTCCAGTTCTTCCAGCGGAACAGCCAAGTAATCCTCGGGCCGTTTATACTTTTGAAAGAGCGTGGCAGTCACTTTGTTCACTGTTTCATCCGTGCATTGCGCGGATAAAAGCACGGCAATCGTCAATTCGAACGGATTCGAATGATGGAGCTCGCAGTGGGCGTCAGGGAACATCTCTGCGATTGTGTCGAGTATGTATCTTGCTTGCTTCTGATTCAACGTCCCTGCCCCTTTCTCTCCCTTTCTATCAGTTTACCCAATCGAAAGAGTCGAATCAATCACTGATCCGGGAAAAATAAGAACTTTTTACGAAAAAAACCGCCCATGCAGCAGATTGCCTACTACATAGACGGTAGAAGCGCTATAAAAGTTACGAATGAAATCGATTATTTCTTTTCAATTTCGATAATTTTGTCGTCAAGCACATAAATCGTCACTTCTTCATTTTCGACGAACGCACTGGCGGCCACCGATTGCGTTCCCTTGTGCAGGTACGCCTTGGCAAAGAAGTTATACGTTGTTTTGTCGTTGTTTGCCGTCGGCTTCAAATAAAGCTGATTGAGCACCGTATCGTAAGAGGAAATCGTGCGTTTCGACGGCGTCGCGACTTGAATGATCGACTTGTCGTTCACGTCTTTAATAATTTCCACGCGGTCATCCGGCTTGAGCGAGCTCAGCGCCGACGAGATCGACCCGTTCTGTTTGATAGTAAACTGCTGGCCGACCGGCAGCACCTGGATACCGCCTTGGAAGTCCTGAATCGTCAATGTGCCCAGCGACACGTCCATTGAAGTCACTTTGCCGCGAACCGTGTTGAGCAGCACGAGCTGGTCCGGCTTCGTTCCGTTGAACGTCGCTTTCACGTATTCGTCAAGGCCGATATCTTCGAAATTGTGAGTCGCTTTCCCCGGATTGACAATTTTATCGTTGTTATCAATGACAAATGTGAGCAGCGTGCCGTTCTCGTCCTTCACGCTGAGCTGGCGAGTGCTCGGGTTCGTCACCAATGTTTTGTATACGCCGACTTTCTTGGTTGCGATCGAGCTGACGTATTCCTGCGCTCCGCTGCTAATGACAAGCACAACCGTGTCTCCGACTTTCAGGTCAGCCATCGTGGCGCCCGTCTTATCCAGCGTTTCGACCGGCGTGCTGGAGCCGCCTTTGAATGAAAGATTTTGACCGCTCAAGCTGCGAATCGTAATTTCTCCCATTTGCGCATTGAGCTGCGCGACGGTACCTTCAATCTTCGTCGTGTTGGCGATCTGCACGATCTTGTCCTTGGAAATTTTCAGATCGACCTTCGTGTTTTTGACGAAGAGCGTCTGGAAGCTGTTCATCGGCAGCGTGCTGTCGCCATAGCGGATAATGGTCTTGTCTTCCATCTTGAACGCCGCTACGCTTCCGCTGTCCGTCGTAATCGTCAGCACCTTCGACTCGTTGTCATAGTTCAGGATCGAAGCGAACGTATACTGCTTGACCGATCGGCTCGTTACGGTCGTATTGATCACTTTGTTATTCAACAGATCGAGCTTCAGCTCGTCGCCGACTTCGAGATCGTACAGGCTGGCGCTGCTCATCCCTTCGATCGTCACAAGCGCGTTGCTGGCGATATAGTAGGCTTCCAGCGCCGTGCCGCCGCTGCGGGTGACTGTCATGATTTGCTTGTCGTCGCTCAGGCTGATCAGCTTGCCCTGCACCGTTTCGCCGAAATCCGCCTGCTTCGTAATTTTGATCGCGGTCAGTACGTTCGCCTTGACGTCATAGGTGACCGAATCGCCGACGCGCAGCTTGGACAAATCAATGAAGGTGCCGCTGGACTGCGTGACCGTTACGCCGTTCTTTGTGGAGTACGTTTCGTTTTGGCCGCTCTTTTCAAGGAATGTGATTTGATTTTGATCCGCGTTGATGCTGAGCACGGTGCCTTCCGCCGTTTTGGAGACAGGCGCCTGCTTCACGATGATTTGCGTAATCTTCGGATCTTTCAGCAGCGTGACCCGCTGCAGCGCAACGATGCTTCCCGGCGCGATCGAGCCGATGCTCAGGCCGCGGCCTTCGTTATCCGTTACGGTTACGTTTTGCGCGATTTCGAACAATTTCTTCTGCGAGCCCTGCTGAATCGATACGATCATTTGATCCAAATAAATTTCGTTCAGCGTGCCTTCGTTCGTTTCAAGCTGCTGCTGATCGTTCGTCAGTTCGATATAAAGTGCGTTACCCAGGTTTTGCACCACATAAATTTCATTGGTCAGCTTGATCGACGAGAGCGGAATGCGCGTATCGTCCTTCGCGTTATACACGACGGTATCCGATGTAATCGCGTAGTCCTTTGTTTCGCCCTTCGCATTCAGCACGCTGATCTTCCGGTCGGTCTGTCCCATCAAGTAACCGATGGTCACGCGGTCGGAACGCGTTGTCAAATGCTTGTCCGCCCGGCTCAGGAAGGTAGCCATCTGCGCCCGCGTCACTTTGCCTTTCGGCTGGAACGTGTTGCCGTCCATGCCCTGAACGATTTGCAGCTGCACCGCGGCGTTCACATAGCCGTTGGCCCACGTGGACATTTCCGTCGCGTCATTGAACGTAGAGCCGACGGTCGCCTGCTGGTTAGCCAAGTTCTGCTTGCCAAGCGCGCGGATCACCAGCTTCGCCACCCATTCACGGGACGCTTCCCGGGCTCCCCAGGCGGTTTTGTTCGTCGTATCGGCGATTTCTTCCTGTCTGTCGATCAGACCGCGCTCGAACGCATACGCGATGTAAGGCTTGAAGAACGTATCCACGCTGACCGGGAGTACCGTGTCCGCCTTGCTCTTGAGCGCTTCGGATTCAAGCCCCATCATGCGCAGCGCCATCACGATGACTTCCTGCTGCGAGACTGTGTTTTCCGGACGGTATTCTTGTCTTTCGTATCCTTGGATGATTCCGAGCGAAGCCAGCTTCGTAATATGTTTGATCGCCCAGTGCGTGGCGCTTACGTCGGCAAAGCTCAGCACCAGTCCGCCCACGACGCTGCTGGAGCTGCTAGTTATCGGGTCTGCCGCGTAAGCCGGGCTGCCTACGAGCATCGATAGTGCAAGCGCAGCCGCCGCCATTTTTCGCATCTGTTTCTGTTTGTTCCGTTTCATGAATTAACTCCTCTCGGTCTCATCGGTTGTCCACTCGTCATGATGTTAGTTCTGGCCCCGCTTGAACGGATGCGGAAGATCCATATGCCCCATCAAGCTTTCCACTTTTTTGCCGTCAAGCAAGACGTCGAACGTCTGGACTTCGTTGAACTGGAACAGCGTCTTTTGCAGCGCACGCAGCAGCATTTCTTCTCCGCCGGCGCCAAGCCGCGATTCCGGCGACATCGACAAATCGATCGTCAGCGCGCCGTCCTTGAATACGACGGACTTGAAGGTGAAGCCTTTAAACAACGGTACGGCTTTCGGGTCGTTGCTGACCGTGAGCGCTTGGAGCGCGGCTGCATACTTGTCCTGGTCCTGCTTATAGGCAAACGATACTTCTTTCTCAACCAAGTTCTCCAGCTTGTCGTCGGAGTAGTAAGCTTTTATTTTCAACTGCTTTTCCTGAGGCTGTGCCGGCGTTTGCGGCGCAGTGCCCTGCGTATTGCCGCCTCCGCTTCCTTGCGAAGAGGTCGCAGGAGGCGTAGCTCCCGTACCCTGCGGCGCAGGCTTTTGCCCGCAACCTGACATCAGCAGGGCGACGACGGCTGCTGCTGCCATTCCTTTATGCCATTTCTGTAGCATCGTTACCCACTCCTTAGTCGATATTCAGTTGCTTCTTGATCGCTGCGACGATGGATGCGGCAACTTTGTCCTGGAACGAATCCGAATACAACTGCGCTTCATCCGATCGGTTCGACAAAAATCCGATTTCAAGCAGTACGGAAGGCATGGTCGTATTCCGTATGACATGGAAGCTTTCTTTCTTCACCTTGCGGTCCGGGAACCCTGTTCCCTCCAGCAAATATTTGTGCATCAGGTTCGCGAAATCCTGGCTCTGCGGCGTGTAATAATACGTCTCCGTCCCGGATACGTTCTCCTTGGTGGCGGAGTTGCCGTGAATGGAGACGAACAAATCGGCCCCGATGTCATTGGCTTTCCCTGCGCGATCCGACAGTTCGATGAACGTATCGTTCGATCGCGTCATGACGACCTCGATCTTCGATTCCTTCTGCAGCAGTTCGACCACTTTCGTGGCGAGCGGCAGCACAAAATCTTTCTCGCTGCGCTTCGTCACCGAAATCGCGCCCGTATCCGTCCCGCCGTGTCCCGGGTCGATCACGACCCGATACTTCGATTTCACTTGTCCAGGCTGCCCGAGCTTCACGGCAAATTCGCCGGAAGGCAGCATGTCCGTCATCGAAAACTCGTATTTCTTCGGTAAATCTATTACTATTCTAACGATAGATGGCTCATTTGAAAATAGCGAATAGCGAATTTGCGAGACAAACTCGTTTTTTTCCGACACCGTGCCTTCCTTGTTCGGGCCAACTTTGGAAGCAAGCGATTCGGCAAGCTTGGCCTTCGGCACATCAATTACGATCCGGTACGGCTCCGCCAATTGAAACGCTTTGGGCTTCAACGTTTTATCGGTCGTTTTTACCGTTACCGTATCCCCTTGAAGTACAACGCCCATCACCAACGATTCTCCCGGCGCTACCGGCTTGTCTGCTCCAGGCGGCGCTGTTTCGCTCGGCTTCCCGCCGGTCGCCGTGTTAGCGGGCGACGTATCTCCCGCCTTGACGGGCGCTCCCGGATCGGTCAAGAAAGCAGGCTGATCCTTGGACGCGTCTTTGGACGAATCTTTGGATGGATCCTTTACCGGATCCTTGGCTTGGTCCTTCGAAGGTTCTGCGGAAGGCTCCTTCGTTTGGCCTGCCGCCGAATCTTTCGGCGCATCGGCGGCAATGCCTTCCTTGCCTGTCGTTCCGCCAGCGGCTCCGCTGCCGGATTCGCCGCCCTTGCCTGCGCCGCCGGCAATTTCTTTGTCCTGACCGCTGGTGGTGTCCGGCTTGGGCTTATATAAAAATACCGAACGCGTCGCTTCCTCCCACGTTACTTCAACACCAAGCTGTTCGCTGACAAAACGGAGCGGCAGCATCGTGTTTCCTTCAACTATCGCGGGGGCCGTTTCCAGCAAATACGACTTCTCGTTGACGATCGCATTCTTCTTGTCGATAAACAGCTGAATGCTCGTCTCTTCCTTGTTGATCGTCACCCTGCGCTCCTTCGCTTCCCAAGCTACGTTCGAGCCGATCGATTCGGCGATGATGCGCACCGGCACGATCGTATTTCCTCCCACAATTTGCGGCGGAACCTCGGCGAGCAGCGGCCTGCCGTCCATAAACAGCTGAACGGCCGGTACCGCGGCGTGGGCCAAGGTCGGCAGCGCAAGGAACGACATCAGCAGCATCATGAGCCAAGCGGAAATCTTCTTCATTCTCTGCACCTCGTTATGTATGTTTTTGAAGATTTATGTGGAACGCCGGAGCACCATCGCGCTCCATGCCGTATTAAGGAACACATTGGCGAAATATCCCATTATATTAGACTATATTCTATCAAAAAAGTTGCACGATCCGCTAGTTTCCGATGAATTAAATAGATTTCAGGCGAATGCGCCGGAAAAACGGAAAAATCCGGCGTATTTTGCACCGCCGGACCATACTTTTGCTTATTTAGTTATGGGCAACCGCCGCAGATTGATCGAGCAATTGTCTGAATTGCTCGCCCGACAACACTTCTTCCTTAATCAGGATGTCCAGCGACTGGTCGAATACTACTCTGTGACGCTCCAGCATCGAGCGCGTCTCTTCGGTCAGCTCTTCCAGAATCGCCGCATTTTCTTTCATCAGCTCCTGCTTGGTCACCATGTCGCGGTCAATGATACCGAGCTTCGTCAAGCCGGAATCCATCATCGTCCGCACCATGCCCAGCGCCTGCTCGAAATCGTTGCGCGAGCCGGTGCTGCGCCCGCCGTAAAACATCTCCTCGGCAACGGCGCCGCCCAGCGCAATCATGATCTGATGCTCGATTTGCTGCTTCGTGTACAGATACTGATCCTGCTGCGGATTATGCCGCACGAAACCGAGCGCCTTGCCGCGCGGACTGAGCGATACTTGAGAGACAGAGCCCGGTCTTACAAGCTCCGCGGCGATCGCATGGCCGAGCTCGTGAAGCGCGACGCGCTCCCGCTCTTCCTTCGTCGATTCGCGGTCCGTTTTCTCGCCCAGCATCACTTTGTCCACCGCAAGCGACAGATGCCGCTGCTGGATCAGTGCGGAATCGTCGCGCATGGCGTATATCGCCGCTTCGTTCATAACGCTCTCAAGCTGCGCCCCGGAAAAATGGAACGTTTCCTGCGCGATCGACTCGAGGCTCGCATCCGGAGCGAGCGGTTTATTTTTCGCATGAATGTTCAGAATGTGCATTCTGCCCTTTTTGTCCGGGAGATCCACCTCGATATGACGGTCGAAACGCCCTGGGCGAAGCAGTGCGGGATCGAGCATCTCCTTGCGGTTCGTTGCAGCCATAATAAGCACGCGCGGCGTCTCTGCCGTATGAATTCCGTCCATCTCCGTCAGCAGCTGGTTCAGCGTCTGGTCGTATTCGCGATGCTGACCGCCATCTCTTTTTCCGCCGATGACGTCGATTTCATCGATAAACACAATCGCGCTGTTTTTATTTTCCTTTACGGCCTGCGCTCTTGCTTCCTTGAACAAATCGCGAACTCGGCTCGCGCCCACGCCGACGTACATCTCGACGAATTCGCTCCCCGATGCCGCCATGAATACCGAATTGGTGTAATGGGCCGCGGCTTTGGCCATCAGCGTCTTCCCCGTTCCGGGAGGACCGGTGAGCAATATGCCTTTGAGCGGTCGTATGCCGAGCCGTTGTATATCGTCGTAGCGGATCAGGAAATCGAGCGCTTCCTGCAGCTCCCGCTTCGCCCGGTCTTGACCGCCGATCTCGTCAAACGTCAAGTAACTTGGCGTCCGGCTGCGCGACTTGCGGTCAGAGCCGATGCTCATCCCGCTGCGGGCCCGCGTCATAAACAGAAACGTGCCTAAAATAACCGTCATAAATAAAACCGGAATGATATTCACGCCGATAAACAAAAGAAATGCGAGCAGCACCGGAACGGTGCCGATCATAATCTCTTTACCGTACTTACTCATTCGGCCACACCCCCAATTTGGACGGCGTACGCGGAAGCATAACGTATTTGCTGTTCGCTCCTTCCGAGAGCGTAATATATACAAACTTATTATCCATCTCGGTCGTTACTTTTAAACCGCCGCCGCTCTGCTGAGCCCGCGCTTCAAGCGTCGCCGGGATTTGTGCATACTGCTTGGTTTCCATCGCCTGAGCAACCTCGAACAAAGCGGAAGACCACCATGCGTCCAGTTTCTGCGATTCCGAGCCCACGACTTTCAGGTCAAGCTCTTTTTTGCCAAGTGCCGAGCCGCCCTCCTTCATGATCCGGGCGTATACTTCGCGAACACTTGTGCCCGGCTGCAGCTTTACCTCTACGGTAGCCTCAGCCCCGCCAAGATTCATCGATACGAGCTCCACTCCGGGAATTGAAGATACCACTTTATTTAAAGGATTTTCCATCGCATAGCTTTGATAACCGAAATACCCGCCGAACAGAACAGCGGCTGAAATCACAACGCTAGTCAAAACAGGCAAGAGACGAATTTTCATTAAAAAACGTCCCCCTTTCTATTGATATATCAACTATCGAATACTGAAAGTATATCATATCGTATATCAATATGGCGAATGCAATGAGTGGCAGTCTGCCCAATGAAATTCGAAACGCGTGCCGCAAAGTCATGGTTGACAGTCATCCCAGCACGGTCTCGGCGCTGCGCGGCAGCGGGCCGAACCCGGTACCAGGCTGAATCGAGCTCGCTAAACAAATGAAAAAAACCGCCGGTGCGCATCCTTTGTGCGCGCCAGCGGTTCTTTATTATCGGATAGACAATCGCCATGAATCAATCAATTGTCCGTCCTTGAACGCATAGTAATCGTAAAAATATTGCTCTTGCTTTTCTTCTCCCCCTGGAGGAAGCTTATAAAATATTTCCCACACCGGCGCGTTATCCATCATCCCTGGCATCGTTCTCACAATTTGAGCATTGGCATGCCGCTCCAGCGTAGCCTGCTCGGCTTGCTGCGCCGTGATGCCGCCGGCCGCCATTTCGGAGCGGATCTCGTCTTCCGCCACCCAAACGATAACCGGCTGACCGATTTTATCTTCGCCTTGAATGACCGTGTACGGCTTCTGTCCCACGAAACGGTCGACCTTGACGGTTTTGGCCAAAATCGTTTTTTCGTATGCCGACAATACCGCGGCCCGTTCCCTGCTCCATTCGTCCTCCATTACCGAGTTAAAGAACCAGCTTCCCAAGGCAATCGCAACGACGATGAATGCCGAAAGCAGCAGCGCCGCCTTCCATTTGTTTTGCATGACCATACTGCCGTTACTCCGCGGTCAAGCGTTCAAAGCATTGCTGCGCTTCAAATTTGATTTTTTCTTCGTCCAATGTCAAGCATTCGCCGTTGCGGACAATGAACCGGCCGTCGACACACACGTCGGTCACATCTCGCGAAGAAGCCGAGTAAACGACATGCGATATCATGTTCGTGCGCGGGTAAAAATGCGGTTGATCCATATCCATCGCGATGAAGTCGGCCTTCATACCCGCTTGTAGCGCGCCGACGTCATGAAGCCAAATCGACTTGGCCCCGTCGAGCGTACCCATCTTCAATGCATCCCAAGCAGCAACCGCCACCGGATCGCCGGATACGCCTTTATGAATTAAAGCCGCCAGCCGGATCTCCTCCAGCATGTCCAGATTGTTGTTGCTCGCCGCGCCGTCGGTGCCGAGCGATACGAGCACGCCGGCTTTTTGCAAATCCGGTACGCGCGCAACGCCGCTCGCCAGCTTCAGGTTGCTGCCTGGATTATGCGATACGCGAACATCGTATTTCGCCATCACTTCGATTTCTTCGTCGGTCAAATGAACCGCGTGCGCGACCAGCGTCGGGCGCGTAAAGACGCCGAGCTTCTCCAGATGGGCTACCGGCCGAAGCCCGTATTGATCCACGTTGTCCTGCACTTCTCTTGCCGTTTCCGACATATGGGTATGCATCGGCAAGTCAAGGTCATGCGCCGCTTGAACGATTCTTTCGATATAATCCGGCGGGCATGTGTACGGGCCGTGCGGCGACATCATGGCCGTAATGCGACCGTCCGCTTGGCCGTGCCAGTTTTTGGCGAACTGAATCGCTTCCGCCAGCTTCGCGTCTTGAACATCCCGCGGGCATAATCCGATAACGCCGCGGGTCAGGCACGCGCGAATGCCGCTGATAACCGACGCTTCCGCTACCTGATCCATATGATCGTACATGTCGACGAACGTCGTCGTGCCGCCCTTGACCATTTCCAGCAGAGACAGCATCGTCCCGATTCTAACATCGTGAGAGCTGAATTTCCCTTCCATCGGCCACATCTTCTCCTGCAGCCACACCTGCAGCGCCATATCGTCCCCGTAGCCGCGCAGCAGCGACATTGCCGCATGCCCGTGCGTATTGACGAAGCCCGGCATAAACAGCTTGCCCTTGCCGTCTACCTTCTCTGCATACTGCTCCAGCGGCTGCGGCAGCTTGTCTCCAATATATGTAATCCGATTACCTTCGATCTCCATATTTCCATGAACCACTGGCGACTCCGCGTTCATGGTTATAAACGTACCGTTATAAATGATTGTTTTCGACATTTCTATTCCACGTCCTTTGCTGTCCGATTGCGATTCCATCCTCCAATGTACTTCTTTAAGCATTCAAAATCAAGCTTGTCCTGTTAGAATTTAGTAGGCATTCGCATGCGAAAACGTTCATGAACATAGTTTAAACGGGTGAAACTAGGATTGCATTCAACTAATGGAGTATGTTATTTTTATTTTTGTGTGAAATCTTACAAATTTTCTACATAAATCTTACAAATCTCACACGCATATCCGTTTTCATGCAGCAGGGGGTCTGCAACGGGCCGGTACTACAGAGAGAGAAAAACAATTTTAGGAGGAAAAATCATGCTGTTTTCAAAAAAAGACGATACCGATTTTCTGATGCTGTTGATCCATGCCGCGGAAAATACGCTGGAAGCCGCGCAAATGTTCCGCACCGCCGTTATGGGGGACGAGCCTCCGGCGACATACTACCCAAAGCTGAAGGAGCTCGAGAACAAAGGCGACAGCATTACGCATCAAATTTTTAAAGGGTTGAACAAAGTATTCATCACGCCGATCGACCGCGAAGACATTTTGGAGCTTGCCTCCAAGCTGGACGATGTGATCGACGGCATTGAAGCGACGATCGCGCGTTTCGATTATTTGAACATCACCGTTTCGGACAAATATATGAAAGAATTTTCTGCCGTTATCGTGGCCAGCTGCCAGCATATTCTCGATTCCTTCAAACTCTTATCGAAGAAGAAATATGCGCAGTTGACGGAACATACGGTGCAAATCAACAGTCTGGAGAACGAAGCCGACCGGTTGATGCGTGAAGGCATTCGCGAAATCTTTACGAATCCGAAAGATCCGTATCACGATTTCAAACTGAAGGAGCTGTACGAGCGGCTGGAGCAGACGACCGATGCATGCGAGGACGTAGCGAATATTTTGGAGAGCGTTGTACTTCGATACTCCTGACGTTGTTCCTTTAACGAGCCTATATTCGGAACGACAACGCCTACGTAGGAGGAATTTATGTTAACTATATTGATCATCATCGTTGCCCTTGCGCTCTTGTTTGACTTTATTAACGGTTTTCACGATACGGCCAATGCGATCGCAACGTCCATCTCGACCCGGGCGCTCTCCCCGCGCTTCGCCGTTATGATGGCCGCCGTGCTGAACTTTATCGGCGCGGTCTTCTCGTCGGAAGTGGCCAAAACGGTCGGCGGCAAAGTGGCGAACCCGGCTACGATCGACAACGGGATGCACATCGTGATTGCCGCGCTGTTGTCCGCGATTATATGGAATCTGGTTACATGGTACTTCGGCATTCCCTCTTCTTCCTCCCATACTTTGATCGGATCGCTTGCCGGCAGCGTCATTGCAGGTGCGGGAGTTTCCTCCGTCAACTGGTCGGGCTTCAAGGAGATCGTTCTTATTCTTGTGCTTTCGCCCATCGTCGCTTTTGCAACCGGCTTTATCGTGATGTGGATTATCAAAAGGATTATTCTGGCCACAGGCAATCAATCCCGCACGAAAATGAACCGTGTCTTCCGCTCGCTGCAAGTCGTATCCGCAGCGCTGCTGTCCTTCTCGCATGGCGGCAACGATGCGCAAAAGGCGATGGGTATCATCGTGTTCGCGCTCGTGGCGATGCAGTACCAGACTGAGCTGGATGTGCCGCTGTGGGTCAAGTTCGCAGCCGCGACGGCGATGGGGCTTGGCACTTCTATCGGGGGCTGGCGAATCATCAAGACGATGAGCAAAAAATTGATAAAAATCGAACCGATCAACGGTTTCGCCTCCGATTTGAACTCGTCCATCGTCATCCAGGTGTCCACGCATATGGGGATGCCGCTCTCCACAACGCATGTCATCACGTCTTCGATCATCGGTACCGGTTCGGTGCTGCGCTTTTACGATGTCAAATGGGCGACCGTCACGCGCATGATCTTAACATGGATTATTACGATTCCGATCAGTATTGCGCTGGCATATGTCATCTACAAAATCATATTCATGTTTGCTTCTTAACGGGATCACCGCATGTAGACATACCGCAAATCGAAAAAAACAAGCCTGGCGCGAACCGTTCGCGCACAGGCTTGTTTCGTTGAAAGAGGACAACCTTTCAGCTATTCATCCAAATAATAGGCCAAGCTTTGCAGTTCCGTCGTGAAATCGGCATGATGCACGCGAATTTCATTCGGTACTTTAATGATGATCGGCGCAAAATTCAAAATCGCTTCGACCCCGGATTCTACAAACTGGTTCGCGACCGATTGCGCTTCCGCCGCCGGTACGGTAATAATGCCGATACGCACGCTCAGCTCCCGGATGGTCGGACACAGCTCCTGCATCGGCTTGACTTTCAAATTGTTGATCGACTCGCCGATTTTATTCGGCTGGGCGTCGAACACGGCGACGATCTTCATATTATCTTTCAGATAGGCGTTATAATTGCACAATGCGCGGCCCAAATTGCCCGCCCCGACCAATGCGACGGGAATCACCTTATCGATTTTCAAAATTTGTCTAATTTTTTCGATCAAGTAATCAACGTCGTAGCCGATGCCTTTCTTCCCGAACTCGCCGAAATAGGCCAAGTCTTTGCGGATTTGCGCAGGATTCAGGTCCAACTTATGTCCCAAATCCTGTGAAGACACGGTTTGTACGTTTTTCTTGTGCAATTCGTTCAAAAATCGCAAGTATACGGGCAGTCGGCGAACGACCGCTTCGGAAATCTTCATTGTTTTCGTCATGCTTCGTTCACATCCATCCACTGCTTTATTCTGGGTACCAGCTGGTTCGAGGGCATATGTTCGATTTTCGGCCCTGGCAGCGAGTATAAAAAATATTTGCCATATGTTGTGTCAATCACGCGGGTGTCGTATATGATGACGATCCCTTTATCGGAAGCGGTGCGCACAAGCCGCCCGAACCCTTGCTTGAAGCGGATCACCGCCTGCGGCACGGACAGCTTCATGAAGGCATTCTGATTCAGCTTCTTGAGCTTCTCAATCTTGGCTTCTACGAGCGGATGATTCGGCGGCTGAAACGGCAAGCGGACGATCGCCAGACACGTTAATGCATCGCCGGGAATATCGACGCCCTCCCAAAAGCTGCTCGTACCAAGCAGTACGCAGGCCGGGCTGTTCTGGAACAGCCGCGTCAGCTTGCTGCGGTTGCTGCTGTCCACGCCTTGACCCAAAACCTGGATGCCGAACGGAGCCAGCGTATCCTTGAGCGCGGTATGCGTGTTTTTGAGCATGCGGTTCGACGTGAACAGTACGAGCATGCGGCCTTTCGTTTCCAGCGCTACCTCCGCCAGCGACGGAATGAGCTTGTCCAGAAATTCCTTCTCCCCGCTGCTTCCGCCGCGAAGCGTAGGGAAATCGCGGGGAATGGCGACGAGCGCTTGCTGGCGGTAATTAAACGGCGACGGCAGCAGGACCGTCTTCAGCTTGCCGCCTTCGGCATCTTCCCGTCTCAACCCCAGCTGGTCGCACGTGTAATCGAATGATTTGCCGACCGACAGCGTAGCCGATGTCATCACGACGCTTTCTTTGGCGTCGAAGAAATGCTGCCGCAGCAGCGCGCTCACATCAATCGGAACGCAAGTGAGCAGCAGCGACCGGTTTTTATTATAGCTGCCTGCTTCGAGCCAGTGCACGTAATTGTCGTCCGGCATCGTGATAAAGAAATGCAGGGCATCCCGATGCCGCTGCAACTGCTTTACCGTGCCGCCCAGATCCGTCACAAGGCTCTGAATATTATATTCTTCCTGATGATCCTTCATTTCACCGAGCATTTTCTCCAGCCGCTTGATCGCTTCGTTGAACGCAGAATACATGTTCTCTTCGATCAGCCCCAATTTATCCCAGCCGGCCGGAAGCGAATCTTTCATAACCCGATACACGTACGAGCTTCCTTCGTTTTGCGAAGGGTCGCTGCGGGAGACAACTAGCTGGTAGAACAGCTCCGTAATTTGATCCCATTCTTCTCTTAGTGCGATCAAGTGTTCAACTACCTGATCAATCACGATGCACCAAGCTTTGGGACGTTCTTCTTCGAATATGTGAAGGCGTGAGCGAAGTGTGGAAAGCTGACCGGACCGCGCATCCTTATACAGCCAAAACAGCGTATTCATCAAGCTGTGATAATGCAGCTCGATGCCCAGATGCTTACCGGCCACTTCTTCGAAATGATGTGCTTCATCAATAACCAGATGCTTATAAGCAGGCAGCAGCCGGTTCTCCGCAATCATGTCGGTGAACAGCAAGGAATGGTTCGTAATGATGACATCGGCCGTATTCGCATCGTTTTTGGCGCGGTGATAAAAGCATTTTTTAAACCACGGACAATTCCGGTTCAGACATGATTCCGAATCGCTCTGGACCGTATGCCAAAACTGCCTTCCTTTACCGGCAAAATGCAGCTCCTCTTCGTCGCCGCGTTCCGTCTCTCCGAGCCAAACGAGCATTTGCCCGGCGGTCACGCGATCGTCGCGTCCGTTTTCAAAATCAAGCATGTTAATTTTATGCTCGAATTTCCGGAGGCATAAATAATGGCTTCGTCCCTTCAGGACGGCGGCTTTGAAGCCGACTGGAAACAAGTGCTGCAGCAGCGGCACGTCCCTTTCCCGGAGCTGCTCCTGCAAATTGATCGTATGCGTGCTGACGACGACTTTTTTATCCTGCTTCAAGCCGTAATAGAGTGCAGGAATCAAATAACCGAGCGACTTGCCCGTCCCCGTCCCCGCTTCGATCATCAAATGCTGTCCCTGTTCGAAGGCGGATTCCACTTCGCTGAGCATCTGAACCTGGGACTCGCGGTCCTCGTAAGCTTCGAACCGCTTCTGCAGCACCTGCTTCAAATGTTCGTAAAAATCTCCGAAGGCTACGGGCATGGCCTGAACATCCGCCGCGCTGCGAATGTCCTCTTCCTCTCCCCAATCGCCGACACGAAGCGCAAATTGACGAAAGTAGGTTTCCGCTTCCGATTCTTGCTGCGGCTGCGCTTCACGGAACTGAATCATCTCATGCAGAAACCAGGCGAAGTCGTTGGCGGAAGAATCGTCGAACACCATTTCGAGCCGCTGCAGCGTAAGCAGCGGAAGCTTCTGAAGCCGCTCGACGCATTGGAGCCAGATGAGCGCCGTCACTTCGGCGTCGCTGTCCGCCTGATGAGGACGCTCATGCTCGATACCGAACTCCTGGCATACGGCGCTGAGCTGCAGGCTGGACAGACCGGGATACAGGATGCGCAGCGCATCCATCGTATCGAGTACCCGGCCGTCGAAGGCAAAGTACCCGCTCTCGTCAAGTCCCTTCTGCAAAAAGGCCAGATCAAATGCGACGTTGTGACCCACCAGCACCGATTCTTGGAGCAGCGGCACCATCTCCGCAATGACTGCGTCGATCGAGGGCGCTTCTTTCACCATGTCGTCGTCAATTCCGGTTAACTGTGTAATTGAAGAAGGTATACTCATACCCGGATTGACGAGAGAAGTATACCTGTCCGTAATCTCATGATCGTTTATAATAAAGAGCCCGACTTGGATAATTCGATCCGTCGCCGTGCTCCCGGTCGTTTCAAAATCCAAAACAGCGAATTTCATTGGTGCCAGTCAATCCCTTCATTTCCCGCATTCCTCATAAGCATACCAATTGTAACGGGAAAAGGGAATAGCAAACTTAACCTGGGCATTACTTCAAGCCGCGCGATGCAGCATGAGCAAAATGCAGGCCGCCTTTTTTTTCGGAGCAAACCCCGAGCTCGATCAACGGCTGGACGCTGACCGGATCAGTCCGGTAAGCCATATCGAAAAATTCGAACGCTTTTTCCATATTGCGCTGCTGTGCCTGAATGCAGCCCATGGCGTTGAAGGAAATGGCTCTCAGCTGCAAATTATCGGTTAATTGGGATAAAAAGTGAAAGTGCGAATAGCTTTCCTCGGCTTCGCCTTTGCGAAGATACGACATGGCGAGATACATGCGCGCCAAACTAAAATCCGGCTGTGTCTCGACGAGCGGCGCGAACGCATCGATCGCTTCATTGAACATGTGCAGCTTATAATAGCCTTGGCCGCGAATAAACCGGTCGTCCCGTTTGCCTGAAAATTCCGGGTCGAACGGATCCGCCGCCAGGTTCAATAAGGAATCGCCCGTTTGCTGGGTAATCTTCGCCCATTTCTCCTCGAACAGCAGCCATTCTTCAATGCACGTGTCGCTCATTGCCTTTAGAGCGCGCAGCTTTTCCTGCAATTCTTTTCGTTTCGTGCCGGTCGCGGACGGCAGCTCGGACGCCACTTCGTTTAGCATTTCGTTCATGGAAGCAAAAAGATGATTGAACATTCGCCGGATCCCACCTTGAGCTTCGTTTTTGCAACCGAGTCCGCTGCGCACTTCGGCAGCGGCGGAAGTATGGAACGTTGCAATGGTATCTACATTGTGCGCCCGGCCGTCCGGTTTCATTCCCGTTTACAGTACGGTGGAATGAATTTCTTCCTTCAATACGCTGACCACTTTATTGTTGTCGCCCATAATGGCGACTTGCGGCTTATGGGTGCGCGCCTCTTCGTCCGTCATGACAGCATAGGAAATAATAATGACGGTATCGCCGGGATGAACGAGTCTGGCGGCGGCCCCATTCAGACAGATGACGCCCGAGCCTCGGGGACCCGGGATAATGTACGTTTCAAACCGCGCTCCATTATTGTTATTAACGATTTGTACCTTTTCGTTGGGCAGCATGTCGACAAGTTCCAGTAAATCCTCGTCGATCGTAATGCTGCCTACATAGTTCAAATTCGCCTCAGTGACGGTAGCGCGATGAATTTTAGACTTCATCATGGTGCGAAACACGGCTTCTCGCCTCCTACTATTGAGTTCATTAAGCGTGTATGTGTAAAATCCGGTTGTCGATCAGGCGCGTTTTGCCGAATTTGACGGCGAGCGCCACGATGATGCGGTCGACTCCTTCAAAAGACTCGATCGGCTCCAGAGAAGGATACGATAAAACGTCGGCATAATCAATACGCGCGAGCGGCGCCGATTGGATGCGTTCCACGACGGCGGCTTGCAGCTGGTCCGGCGTTACTGTGGCCTCGCCCCGCATGAATGCCTCCGCATCGTTCAGCGCCGCAGAAAGCACGACCGCTTGCCGCCGCTCCTCTTCGCTCAAATATACGTTGCGCGAGCTCAGCGCAAGGCCGTCCGCTTCTCGAAGCGTCGGGCAAGGCACGATCGTGACGGGCATATTCAGGTCATACACCATCTGCTCGATGACGGCGACCTGCTGCGCGTCCTTCATGCCGAAATAAGCGAAATCAGGCTGCGCCATATTCAACAGCTTGGTTACAACGGTAGCCACTCCGTCAAAATGACCCGGTCTGGAGGCGCCGCACAGCCTTTCGGTGACGCCGGCAACGGTAACGATCGTTTTCGTCGGGGCCGGGTACATCTCCGATACTTGCGGCAAAAATACGATGTCGGTGCCAGCCGACCGTGCGAGTTCCAAATCTCTCTGCTCGTCGCGGGGGTACCGTTCGAAATCTTCATTCGGCCCGAATTGCAGCGGATTGACGAAGATGCTCAGCACCACCAGGGAGCAGTCGGTACGCGCCCGCTCCAGCAGCGATGCATGGCCGCGGTGCAAATATCCCATGGTCGGTACAAATCCGACCTTGTTATCTACGTGCTCGGCGCGATGCTTGCGAATGGCCTGACGCAGTTCATTTATAGTACGACAAATGATCATGGGCCGTTCATCCCCTTTATGATTCGCGTTGTCCTGCGGATTGCCTCACCCGGTCTTCCGCAGTCGAAGCCGGAGCCGGTTTGGCTTGTGCGCTTGCGCTGCTCCCTCCATACAAGCCGGCGACTTCGCCTTCCATATGGAACGCATGCTCCGACGCAGGGAAGCTGCGGTTTTTCACTTCATCCACATACTGGCGAATGCCGCTGCGAATCGCTTCGCCGATGTGGGCGTACGTTTTGACGAACCGTTTCGGATGAAGCTCCGCGGCATAGCCGAGCACATCATGGAAAACAAGCACTTGACCGTCACAGGAAGCGCCTGCGCCGATGCCAATCGTCGGGATGGACAGTGTTTGGGTCACATGAGCCGCCAGCTCATCCGTGACCAGCTCGAGCACAATCGCGAACGCGCCGGCTTGCTCCAGCGCCTTGGCGTCTTCCACCAGCTTTTCCGCCTGCGCCGAGTTTTTGCCCTGCACTTTGTAGCCGCCAATCTGGTGAATCGATTGCGGCGTCAGCCCGATATGGGCCATCACCGGAATGCCTGCCTGCGTCAATGCCCGAACTGCCGGGACGATTTCCATACCGCCCTCCAGCTTCAGCGCTTTGGCAAGCCCTTCCTGCATAAGCCGCGCCGCATTGCGCAGCGTCTCATCCACGCTGCCGTGATACGTCATAAACGGCATATCCGCGATCACAAAGCTTGTTTTCGCCGCGCGGGTCACCGCTTTTGTATGATAGATCATATCCTCTAACGTTACAGGAATGGTAGAGTCGTAGCCGAGCACGACATTGCCCAAGGAATCGCCGACCAGAATCGCATCAATTCCCGCCTGCTCCGCCAACATGGCGGAAGGATAGTCATAAGCCGTAATGACGCTAATCGGCACCCGATCTTCCTTCATTTTTTTCAGTTTCGCTGTAGTTACCGGTCTTCTCGCTTCCATCCGTTTCACCTGCTTCTTTCGTGGAATGGTCTTTCCGTTAGTATTGCGTGCAGAGGCCGGATTGTTGCAATAAGCAAAAAAACCTTTCAGCCGGCATAACGTGGCTAAAAGGTTCACATGGCAAACATCATATGATCCTTCTGTCTCGGTCCGGTTGGCTCAGAGCAGAATCCGACATATTGCGATAAAGCGATTCAGTTGGACGAGGAAGCATCCGAACGCTATCGGTAAACTTCCTTGTATTGGGGACATGCTCACTGTTGTACGCTTCGTAAGCGCGAGAGGAACATTCCGCACTAAGACAATAAAAGAGTGCAGTTCATTACGATACCGCCTCTGCAACGTATATTATACCAAAGTTTGCATACGATGTCATCTAAATTCGACAACGCCGGAGTACAGTTTTTGAAGACTGCCGTCTTGCAGACGGATCAGCAGCGCGCCGCTTTCGTCAATCGACTCCGCCGTCCCTTCGACAGCGCCTTGCGCCGTCTGCACGCGGATCGGGCGATGGAGCGAGACCGATTGAGCCTCCCAAAGCGTACGAATCGGAGCGAAGCCTTGTTCCCGGTACAGCGCATACAGCTGTTCCAAATCGCGCAGGAACCGGCACAGAAGCGCTTCCCGATCAATCGGATGCCCCGCCTCAATGGCCAAGGAAGTCGCAATCTCCTTCAGCTCCTCCGGATAATCCTGCGGCTCCAGATTTACGCTGATGCCGACGCCGGCAATGACGTGAAGCAGACGCTCGTCCTCGGCATTGGATTCGAGCAGGATGCCGGAAACTTTGCGCCCGCGGATGAGCAGATCATTCGGCCATTTAATCCCCGCCTCCAAACCAAGATACCCGCGAATCGTCCGGCACAGCGCAACGGCGAACAGCAGCGTAAGCTGGGGCGTCATCTGCAGCGGGATGCCCGGCTTCAAAATCAGGCTCATCCAGATGCCCTTCCCTTTCGGCGAGTGCCACTTCCGGCCCATTCGGCCGCGTCCGGCGTTCTGCTGTTCGGCGAGAACGAGCGTTCCTTCCTGCGCGCCTTCCTGTACAAGCCCGTGGGCTACGGTCTGCGTCGACTCGACTTCGTCGTAATATTTGAGATGCCGCCCGAAAGATGCGGTTTCAAGCCCCGTCACGACTCGCGCCAAGTCCAGCTTGACCGGCTTGGCCGTCAAACGATAGCCTTTTCGCGGCACGGCCTCGAACTGGTAGCCCTGCTCCCTGAGACGCTCAATATGTTTCCATACCGCCGTACGGCTGATGTTCAACTGGCCGCTGATCTCTTCGCCGGATAAAAAAGCGCCGTCCGATTGCTCGAACAGCTCCAGAATTCGTTGATTCATCGACATGGGTTCTCCCGTATTTGTTCATAATATGCTTCGGCCGCCTTCAGCAGCGATTCCGGTTCATTGAGCAGCTTCCCCAGCGCCGTATCCTCCAGCAGAGCCGCCAGCAGACGGCCGAGCCAAGGTCCCGGCTTGGCGGGAGCAAACTTCCGCAAAAGCGCTTGTCCCGACACCGCAAGCTCCGATACTTCCGACACCGGCATCGCGTCAAGCCATACTCTGCCTTCCGCAGCCCAGACGCTTTGGGAATGCGTCCGCTCCGCTTCCAGCGAATAGAGCTTGTGAACGCTGCGCAGCGTATCGCGGCCATATCGGATTGCCGCCAGAAGCCACTGCCGTTTCAACCATTCCCGTACTTCCGGCAAATCTTCCCCGTCCGGCATTGCCGTCTCGACCGCTTCATGCCGAAGCTGTTCATACGCGGCTACCATCAGCCGCACGTTGTCCGTTTGCTGCTTCGAGCACGCCAGATGGCGCATGTCCGCTTCCGCCTGCTCGGGCGTCGCGCCGATGCGGATATACATATACGCCAGCCGATGCAGCTCGTCCGGCAGCGTCTCTACGTCCGGCCAAGGCTTCCCTTCCGCGATGGACGCCAAACGCAGCTTCAGCTTCGTATGCTCCAGCACGCCGCTCTTACACAGCAGCTCCACGGCCAGATTCGGGTTCGCGCCGGCGAGCATCCGCAGAAGCTCGGCCTGCACCCGCTCCATCGCGATATGACCAAGCAGCGGCTTCATTCGCAGCAGCGCACTCCAGGTCTCCGGCTCCGGCTCAAGCCCGTACTCGGCGGCGAACCGCAAGCAGCGAAGCATGCGCAGCGCATCCTCGCGGAATCGCTCCTCTGCGCAGCCGACGCACCGCAGCCGTTTCTCGCGAAGATCGTCCTGCCCCCCGAACGGATCGATCAGCCGTCCGTATCGGTCGAGCGCCATGGCATTCATCGTAAAATCGCGCCGCTGCAAATCTTCATGCAAACTATCGATATACTCCACTTCGGAAGGACGGCGGTACCCTTCGTAATCGCCTTCCTTCCGAAAGGTCGTCACTTCGTAAGGCACGCGATCGATGAGCACCGTCACCGTTCCATGCTGCAGACCGGTCGGAATCGTGCGCTTGAATAACGACTGCACTTGCTCCGGTCTCGCGGCAGTTGCGATATCGTAGTCTTTGACCTTACGCCCCAGGCATTTATCCCGAACGCAGCCTCCGACCATATAAGCCTCGAAACCGTTGTCCGTTAATCGCCGTATAACTTCTAAGGCTCCTGCTTCCAGCTTTTCCGGCATGGGCTGCGCTCCTTCAGTCATGTCAGCAGTTAATGGGCCTAGACTTCAGCTCTTCGGGCAGCGGTCGTCCAAGCACGCGATAATAAATTTCTTCGTATTGTCTCGTAATGAGATCGTTACAGAACGTATAGCGCGCCCGGTGCAAGCATGCTTCCTTCATTTTGGCGTACAGCGCCTCGTCGGATAACACCAGCTTGGCATAGGCAGCCATCTGGTCGACGTCGCCGATTCCGGCTAAAAATCCGGTTTCGCCGTGCGTGATCAGCTCCGGTATGCCGCCGGCATTGGAAGCAATCGTCGGCACGCCGCACGCCATCGCCTCCAGCGCCACGAGACCGAAGCTTTCCTTCTCCGAAGGCAGCAGCATCAAATCGCCGAGCGACAACAGCTGCGCTACGTCGTCCTGCTTGCCGCAGAATGTCACACGGTCCAGGATGCCGAGCTCCTTCACCTTGCAAAGCACTTTGGACAGCTCGGGTCCTTCCCCGACGAACAGGAGACGCGACGGCACTTCCTTGCGCACGCGATCGAATATTTCGACGACGTCGGTAACCCGCTTCACTGGTCTGAAATTCGAAATATGGATCAATATTTTTTCGTCCGGATGCGCGAATTCCTTTCGAAGCTCGCTCACTTCACGCGGGTAGTAGACGCGTTTATCGACGAAATTATACGCAAGGTCGATCGGCTTGGAGATGCCGAGCAATCTGCGGGTTTCCTCGATCAAATCTTGCGAAACCGCCGTAACCGCATCGCTCTCATCGATCGCATAGCTGATCAGATCGCTTAACGATTCGTCCTGCGCGAGCACCGTGATGTCGGTCCCGTGCAGCGTCGTCACCACCTTCAGCTGCGGGCCGACCATTTGTCTTGCGAGGAGCGCGCAGACGGCATGCGGGATGGCATAGTGCACATGGAGCAGGTCCAGCTCCTCCAGCTTGGCGACTTGCGCCAGCTTGCTCGCCAGCGACAGATCGTACGGCGGGTATTTGAACACATAATAATCGTTGACTTCCACCTCATGGTACGAGATGTTCTTATCGAATTTCCCCAGACGGAACGGCATGCTGTGCGTAATAAAATGCACCTCGTGTCCTTTTTCCGCAAGCAGCTTGCCGAGCTCCGTAGCGACGACGCCCGAACCGCCGAGCGTTGGGTAACACGTAATTCCGATTTTTAAACGGTCCATAGCGAGGATAGCCTCCCTTATCTGCGGATAGTTAATGGTTTACAACAGTTCTGCCATGTAAGGCAGCTTATTTACAAAGCCTTCCGCATACGGCACGGATCTTCTTAATCCCAGCAGCCGGTCACGTGCTTCCACCCGCTCCAAATATCCTTGCGTCAATGGCGTCTGCACATAATCAGCGCTCGTTCCCGCAGGCTCGAATTGCGATCGGTAAGCGCGCAGCGAAGCGGCCTTCGTCTCGTAAACGTCCGTGACATCGACCATCACGCTAGGTTCAAACACATCATTTATGAAGTAATAATAGCTCTCCTTGACGGTATGCGCAGGCACATCCGGCCGAAACCGGCGCAGCTTCGCGTTGAACACCGCTTCCTGCACCAGCTTGCTGCAAGCGATATGATCGGGATGACGGTCTTCCCAATACGGCGCGAAAACAAGCCGTGGACGCCACTTACGGATTTCAAGTACGATGCGTTCCACGTGCTCCGGCGTCATATACAATCCGCGGTCAGGCAGCCTAAGGTTGCTTCGGGCCGCAAGTCCGAGCACGGCGGAGGCGGCCTCCGCTTCTTCTTGGCGGCTCTCCACCGTCCCGTTGGACGACATTTCGGCGAGCGTCAGATCGCAAATGCCCACACGCCGTCCGGCCGCCGTATGCTTGGCGATCGTTCCGCCCATCCCGATTTCCGCGTCGTCCGGATGAGCGCCGAAAATCAATATATCGAGCGATTCGTTCTCAGACATGGTCAACACCCGGCTTATATTTATGTACGAGCTCTCTCCACGCAAAGTCTCCGCGATCCAAAGCTTTAACCAGAAGCTCCGCCGTAGCGATGTTCGTCGCGCACGGAATACCTTGAACGTCGCACAAGCGGAGCAGCGCAATAATATCCGGTTCATGCGGCTGCGCCATGAGCGGATCGCGAAGGAAAACGATCAGATCCATCTCATTGGTCGCGACCAATGCGCCGATCTGCTGGTCTCCGCCGAGCGGGCCTGACATGAAACGGTGAATGTTCAGCTTCGTTTTCTCCATGATGCGCGTACCGGTCGTTCCGGTAGCATATAGCGTATGGCCGGCAAATACTCTTTCGTAGGCGATGACGAAGTTGACCATTTCTTCTTTTTTACGATCGTGAGCGATCAATGCGATATTCATTGTCATGACATCATCCCCTTGTCCGCAAAACAAAGACGACTGAGCGGACCGCCAGCGGTCTGCCCAGTGCCTGTATCACGCTAGTCTATAAAATGTTCGAACCCGTATACGAGCCCGCTGTATTCCATTACTTTTTTGATCGCGACGTTGACTCCCGGCATATAGCCTGCGCGGTCATACGAATCATGGCGAATTTTCAGCGATTGGCCGAAAGCGCCGAAGATGACTTCTTGCTGCGCAAACACGCCCGGCAGCCGAACGCTATGTATTCTGAAGCCGTTGTAGTAGCCGCCGCGTGAGCCTTCGATCGTCTCTTCCTCGTCCGGATTCCCTTGTCTGAGCTCTTTGCGCACTTCCGAGATCAGCTCGGCCGTTTTCACCGATGTTCCGCTTGGCGCATCCAGCTTCTGATCGCCATGATATTCGATGATTTCCAGATGAGGGAAATATTTTGCAGCCTGCGCGGCGAATTTCATCATCAGAATTGCACCGATCGAGAAGTTCGGCGCAATGAGGCCGCCGATGCCCTTCTCCTTGCATTGGTTGTCCAGGTCTTGAATATCCTGCGGCGTAAAACCGGTTGTCCCAATGACAGGACGAACCTTGTGCCGAATCGCCAGCCGGGTGTTGGACACGGCGGACTGAGGCGCCGTGAAATCGACGAGCACATCAGGCTGCGATTCCACGAGCGCCAGCTCCAGATCGTTGGTGACCATGACGCCGCAAGGCTCCAAGCCTACCAGGCGTCCGGCATCCATATTTTTTGTAGACCGGTCCGTCGCCGCCACGAGCGTCAACTGCGAATCCGCCAATACCATTTTTACAACTTCACGCCCCATGCGGCCGCTTGCGCCGGCTACGGCGACTTTAATGTTCTGACTCATCTTTTACTCCGTTCCTTTCCGCTTGCTCTTTGGGAGATGCTGTCTGCATATATTGTTTCCATTTTCGTCCATACTCTTCAAGCAGCCGGCTAGCCACCGGATGATCCGGGTTCAGCTTCAACAGTTCCTTCACTGCCCGAATGGCGAGTGAATAGTCTTCCAGCTGCGAATAAGCTATACTGAGAAGCAGATAAGCCTCGACCGACAGCGGATCCAATTCGACAGCCTGCTTCAGAAGCTCGACCGCGAGCCACAGCTGCTCATCCGATTCGTCAAACAGCCTTTCCGCCCGGAATAGTAATTCTTTCGCCTGCAAATGCCGATAATGCATCGCGTAATGCTCGTCATTCGGATCCAGCCGGACGGCCTCTTTCGCATGAAGCGTCGCCTTCTCCAATTTATTGCTGCGCGCATAGGTGATCGATAGCTTGTAGTGATAAGCAGCGCAATTCGGGTCCAGGGCAATGGCTCGTTCAAACCATACGACCGCGCTTGCGAAATCATGCTTTAATATCGATTCATAAGCTTTTTTGATTGCTTCTTCTCCGTTCAAGCGGCCCCATCTCCTTTGCGTTACAAGGGATGGTACAGCATATGAACCGAATTAAGATTCCGTGTCCCGTTTCGTCCAACGATTCGCGTCGCGCGTGCGAAATTTATGCATCACTTTATCATGCGCTTCGGTCAAATCGATGCCAAGCGAATTGGCGAAGCAGGCGGTAATGAACAAGATGTCGCCAAGCTCCAGCTCGATCGAATTTTCTTCCTCTGTCGCTTTTTTCGGCTTTTCGCCGAAACGGTGGTTCACTTCCCTCGACAGTTCGCCGACTTCTTCCGTCATGCGGGCCAGCATCGAGAGCGGGCTGAAATAGCCTTCCTTGAACTGGGATATGTATTCATGGACTTCCCCTTGGATATCCTTTAATGTTTTATTATCGGCCATAAATTCGTAAGTCACCAACCTTTCATTACCATGTTAACGCAAAACGAGGGATAAAGACAAATTTTTTTTGTATGAAGATGGCAACGCTAATGGAAGACGAACGCGGCTCAATAAGGCTGGGCGGCATCCGTTGTCATCCTGTAAATAAAAGAGCCCGTACGCCAAAGTAACGTACGCGCCAATACCCATCATTCAAGCAAGGAGGCCTTTATGCCGTTATCCCAATTACAAACCATCCTGCGCGGCGCATTGCCGATCATGCTCGGCACCGCCATCTATGCGTTCGGACTGCATTACTTCGTCATATCCAATGAACTGATGGAAGGCGGCATAACGGGGATCGCGCTGCTGCTCAACTACATATTCGGCTTTCCTCCCTCGGTAACGACGCTGCTGATCAACATTCCGCTGTTCGTTTTGGGCTGGCGTATTTTAGGCAAATCAAGCATGCTCTACACGGTCATCGGCACGCTGTCCCTCTCGTTCTTCTTATGGGTCATGGAGCAGCTTATCCGCACCGGCTGGCTCGTTCCGTTTCGATCAGAGCATGATTTCTTTCTGGCGACCGCTTACGCCGGATTCACGCTGGGAACCGGGCTCGGCATCGTGTTTCGTTACGGCGGCACGACCGGCGGATCGGATATTATGGCCCGCATCGCCCACAAACTGAAGGGCTGGAGCATCGGACGCACCATTTTGATCATGGATGCCGTGGTTATCGGCGCTTCCCTGTTCTTTATCCCAAAAGAAAAAATTTTATACACGTTCGTCGTCGTGTTCATCGCTTCCAAAATGATCGATATCTTCATTGAAGGCGCCTATGCCGCCCGCGCATTCACGATCATTACCTCGCATGCGGACCGCGTCGCGGCAGCCATTACGAAAGAACTGGATCGCGGCGCTACGCTCTTCCCCGCGATCGGCGCATATTCCGGACAACATAAAAACGTCGTCTACTGCGTCGTTGCCCGAAGCGAAATGAAAAGGCTTAAAGACCTTGTCCGCTCCGTCGATCCCCTCGCCTTTCTCATTATTACCGAGGTACATGACGTGGTCGGAGAAGGCTTTAAGCCTAATTAATCCTGTCCGTTGCTTGGGCACACTCACGCCTCATCGCCGCGATGAATCGTAACGAGTCCGTGATCTTTCTTGGACAAACGCCATCCGGCAAAACCGAGCGCCAGCATGATGACCGAGCCGATCGCAAGCGTCCATAAAATCGGATTTTGCTGCCCGTTGTATGGCAAGTATGCCGTCGTTTCCTGCTTCATGAACAGTTTGTCCAATACTTGTAGCATCGGACCGACTGCATTCAATACGTTTTTGAAAGGCTCTGCGGAAATGACGCTTTGATTTTTCACAAACGTGGCAAGCGAGTCCATTTTTTCCACATCGGCGGCATTTCGGCTGATGAGCAAGCTGGGATGAACGATTCCAAGATGATGCCCGAGCTGCTCCGACGCCTTTTGAAGCGCCGCCTTGTTCTGGTCTTTCGCCGCGCGTTCCAGACCGGTCACGTCATCCTGCAGCACCTTGTAATACTGCAGCCACATCGGCTGGTTCGTATGGGACAATGCATCCGTAGCCAGCCTTAACTTAGCGGCGGTAAGCTGCCCTTCCTCGGGATTGAACTTTACTGCATTGAATACCCGCTTGGCCTGCGTTACAGTCTCCGCAAGCGCATTCATGCCTTCTACGGATGTAATCCCTTCAAACCGGATGCGGATCACCTGTTCGCCGATTTGCTCCAGCGCTGTCCGTCCTCCGTCCACATCCCCCTTCAACACCTTTTGATACATGTCGTCCGCCGTCTCGTTAAGCCGCTCGACCTTCTGCACTTGCTCTCGTTCCGGCTTGACGGGAACCGTCTCTTTGCTTCCTCTTGCCGAACTGCAGCCGAAAAGTGCCGCCGCACTCAAGGACAGCAGCAATACAACCCCGATCCACTTCGTATTCCGCTTCCATCGCATCGGACATCCCCTCCACTACATCCTATGGGGCATGTCCTCCGTTTAGACCGCTTTTCTCCGTTTCGCCGCCCGTTTTTCCCTCGCGATCCACATCCCCAGCGCCGCTGCAATGCTGCATATGCTTAGGGTGACCGTAAACGCTTGAATGGTGGACAGATCATCTTCCAGCACCGAGGGCAACCGCGGGTACACATCGAACGTGTAATCCATGAAATCATTCAACAACGACCAGCAGGCGACGATTGCCACCGACGGCCATCGATAACGGTACAAGTTCACAAAGAGCAAAGCTTCGGCCGCCATCCCCAGATGCGAGAACGTCAGCATCCAATCCTGCCAGACGAGAATATCTCCCTGGGCCGCTGCGGCAAAAATCATCGTGACCGCCCAAATGCCATATTTGATCGAAGTCACGACAGCGAAAGCTTCCACAAAGCCGCGAAATCCTCCCGCGCTCTGTCGAAGGATTGCATCATGCCGGCCGCGGTTTTGATCGAGCAGCAAATAGACGATCGCTCCGGTGAAAAATAAACTGGCAGTCGGACTGTCGGGAACGAACGGCAAAAACCACGGGCTTTGCTTTTCCGCAGTATATACGAGCTGCTGCCCATACCAAATATAGCCGTAGATGGTACCCAGGAAGTTGACCCAGAACAAGCTCCATAGCATAAACCCGCTGCCCAAAAAAGAGGTGGAAACCAAATAACGTAACCGCCATTCTGACAATCGCTTGACCTCCTGCCATTCGAATTGATTTAAAAAACCTGACCGCAGCAGCGATCAGGTTTGTACGGTTCTATTGCTTTTTCTGTCTGGACAGCCAATCCGCAATTTTGTCGATATCTGCGTCGGTCAGCCCTTGCTTGATGTTGGCATCGTATTGAGCGGTCATATTGCCTTGACCTTTCTTGATAATGCCGAGTATTTCATCCTTGGAATGCTTGTCGCCTACGCCGCGAAGCGCTGGAATCCCGGAAGCCGGCATCCCTTTCAGCTCGCCGCCGTGACAAGCGATACAAGTCGATTTCTTGTACAATTCTGCAGCCGGATCGTCCGGAGCGACGATTGCCGCCGCCTGCGCTCCCGGTTTCGGGGCGCTTCCGCCGCCTTCCTTGCCTTTGTTCGCATGCATCTCTTCTTCGCGCTTGATATGCTCTGGAATGATGCCTTTTTCCTTCAGCTCCACTTGGTAGTGATGCCAGGATACGACCGTCAAGTAAATACAAGCGACCAAGCTGAGACCCATTAATGCCGATGCGATCGGACGTCTGTAGAACCGTCTTTCTTTCCCCGTATCCAGGAACGGAGCAAGCAGCAAGCCGCCGAACGCGATCCCCGGCACGCCGAGCGTACCCAGGACGACGAAATGGTTCGAAGTGTAAGGGTACTTCAGCAGCTGATACATAAACAGGAAGTACCAGTCCGGCATCGGAATGAATTGCGTATTCGTCGGATCGGCCGGATAACCGAGCGGAGCCGCTTCGGACATGACCAGAACCAGAATACCGACCAGTACGACTGCGCCGACCATCCATTCTTTTAAAAGGAAGTTCGGAATAAATACTTCCGATTTGCCGGGATAGGCAGAAAAATCTTGGGGTATCATTCGCGAAGATTTGGCACGAACGCGTGAATCCCCAACAAATACAATTTTTTCGTCAGATTTATGACCGTGAGCCACGTATCGCCCCTCCTTCTCGTTTTCTTTCGAAGAAAACCGTTCACATTACAAAGTCACGTTTAGAGCGGCCCCGAAATCCCTTGTTTGCGGATCATGAAGAAGTGTCCCGCGAGCAGAGCCAGCAATGCGCCCGGAAGGAAGAACACGTGCAGCGCAAAGAATCTCGTGAGCGTCTGAGCTCCTACGATCTCGCCGCCTTGCAGGAAGATTTTGATGTACTCACCAAGATATGGCACGGATGCGGCAATCTTGATACCAACCTGCGTTGCGAAATACGCTTTGTTGTCCCAAGGGAGCAAATAACCTGTGAAACCCAAGCCCAACATGACAAAGAAAATCAGCATCCCTACGACCCAGTTCATTTCACGCGGCGCTTTATAAGAACCGGTAAAGAAAACGCGAAGCGTATGTAGGAACATCATTACGATTACGAGGCTGGCGCCCCAATGGTGCATACCGCGAACGATTACGCCGAAAGCCACTTTATGCTGCAAGTAGTCGACGCTTGCGTAAGCGTTGATAATGTCCGGCACATAGTACATCGTCAAGAACATACCGGATAAAATTTGTATAACCGTGATAAAAAACGTCAATCCGCCAAAGCAATAAACGAATGCGGAGAAATGGTGCGCCGGGTTAACGTGCTCCGGCACTTCATGATCCGCAACGTCTCTCCACATCGGCGTGATATCCAGACGTTCATCAATCCAGTTATAGACGCTTTTAAACATCTGATGTTACGCCTCCTTCTTACACCCGTTTGTTTGGACCGAGCTGACCAAGATATACAAAGCCGTTTTCGATCTTCAATTCGTACTGATCAAGAGGCGCAGGCGCTACGGCCAAGTTTTTGCCGTCCGCCGTGTAGTGAGCGCCATGACACGGGCAATAGTACTGCTCTTTGTACTCCGGACTTCCGTTCCAGTTGACCGTACAGCCCAAATGCTTGCAGGTCGGATTGAGCGCAAAGATTTTGCCGTCGCTTCCTTTGGAAATCCACGCTTCCAGTTCCGGATCGCTCTCGTACCATCCGTCGACTTGATGCACTTTGAATTTGAAGGATTTCGGTTCGTTCGTTATTTTGGATTCCTCGACGACCTTCACCCAAGCGGCTTGCGCCTTAGGTTGAAGGACCGGATCCACAGCAAACCGAATCATAGGCACCAGCATACCGGCTCCCATGAACGCACCGGCTCCGCCAAGGGTGTAGGAAAGAAACTGGCGCCGGGACATTTCGCGGCGTTTGACCGGCTCCTTGCCATGATGCTGCGACTCTTGATTCGTGTGATCGTTCATTCTCGTTCTACCCCCTTTTGCTACATATATCAGTCGTTCGACATAACTTTACACCAGATACTAGGACATAACTAATAATAGCTTACGTCTTAGGGTGCGTCAAGAATGCAGACAAGCCATTCACGTGCGGATCGCCAAGTGCCGAAGTCACTTTTAACGAAATTGTCACAACTGTCCACAGGTTCAAATTTATTTCGCCGTTACATAGAATTTGCATAATTACCCCAGATCATACATCGGCATGATTCGCTGCGTGCCGCTGCCACAACGACGCCATTTCCGCCGCCGCTCTTCGTTTCGTTCCATCGGGAGAATCGGTCAGCTCGGCCGTCCCGAAGCGAAGAATCAAGTCCGCATTCGCAGCAGATAAAGGCAGCTCCGGTTCCGTCCTGGCCGTTACGACCACGACATGCCGGAATCCGGCTTCCGTCCTCAGCTTCAAGCATACGTCATCCAGAAGTGCCGACTGTCCGCCGCCGCTCGTCCCTGTGAAGTGCATTGCCGGGTAAGTCACGACTCTGCCTTTGAACGGAATTTCAAGCAGGTCCAGCGCGTCCCTTAACCGTTCCAGCTCCCGCGTTGCCTCCCACGGCAATTCGGCTCCGCTCAAGCCGGTTACCGGCAGCAGGCATGTATCCAAATACGGCCGCAGCTCGTCCCAGCCGTTCTCCTGTATATCGCTGAATTTCATGTGTTCACCTTCTTCCCGTAACATCCTCACCTACTTTACCATAAAAAAAGACATATGAAAGGAATTCACATGTCTTTTCGAAAAAATGTTGAATTTCCGCAAGGATCCGCCTGTCAGGCAAGGGAACGCAGTGTGTTCAGCTCAGCCGTGAGGGCAAAAAATGATTGTTCGTCTCCCTTGGCGAGCGCTTCGTCGATTTCTCTGTACAAGTACTGCTCCTTGTATTTGCGAAGCGCTTCGTCCAGCACCATTTCCGCGAACAGCCCCAGCATGATATCGTTAGTGACATTCATTTTGCCCATAAGAACCAACCTCCAAACCGGTCTAAGATCCTATTCGTTTGTTTCGTTCTACCGCTTAGCTTGCTCCTGCCTATATTCTTCGGCCTTCGCGCAGTAGCTTTCCATGGTCCGCTTCATTCGTTCCATGTCGGAGTCAACCAACTCACGGACGACTTTGGCCGGTGTTCCAAGCGAAAGCGTGTGCGGCGGGATCGTTTTGTTTTCCGTCACCAGCGCACCTGCCCCTACTAAAGCATATTCACCGATGGCGGCGCCGTTAAGTACAATAGCCCCCATCCCAATTAATGTGCCTTTGCCTATATGGCAGCCGTGGATAATCGCGCCGTGACCTACGGAAACTTCCTCCGCAACGATCAGCGGCTGATTCACATTGACATGACCGATGCAGCCGTCCTGAATGTTGGATCGTCTGCCGATCCGAATGGGGGCCAAGTCGCCGCGCAGCACCGTGTTGTACCAGACGCTTGCGCCTTCCTCGATCGTGACGTCGCCGATGATTTGAACGCCTGGAGCCAAAAATACAGACGGGTGGATTTGCGGCATGATGCCGTTATAGCTGTGAAGCATATATATAACACTCCTTCGAGGGTATCGGGCGAGCGCTCAGCCGTTACCTAATATTTGGGAGTGATTGTAGCAAAGCCTGCTACGGATTGTCAAACGGAATCACGATCTGCTCTTCATCGGCGATGTACGTTCCTTCAATAATACCGCTGCCCATTCGCGTCATCTGGACGACGGCCCCGTGACCGGTATCCTCGCCGACCCGGAGCAGCCCGAGATGCATCATCATCTGCAGCAGCCGCTGATCGAAGATCGAATCCGGCGTATCGTAATAGAAGGGACGAATCAACCCGCCAAGCGCCTCCTTCATCGATGCGACCGTAACCCAAGACTTCGCCAAATGGTTAATCCAATGAACAAGCGACTGGATGTTCGGAATCGGACCCTTGTACAGCCGCAGCCAAAACCGGTACACTTCCGCCGGGTCTTCCCTGACGCCGCTGTCCGCTTGCTCCGCGCCTTTGGCCGTCAGCGCCAGCACCTGGTTATGCTCGGTGATGTAGTCATGGAAGTAACAATAGTCATAAATGAACGAAAAGCGGTTTGGGTATTCGCGAAACATACGGCCATACCCGAATCTCCACGCCGTTTTGCCGACCGGCTCTTCCATAACGGCCATCTTCTCAAGCAGCTGCTGCAGATTTCGCTTGTACATCGCGTGATCGGCGGTCAGCATCATTTCCTGCCCGCGCAAATGAAGAAGCACGTTCCGAATGTCTTCTGCCACCAGTTTCTGCTCGTCCCGGTAAACGCCAGGCTCGTTGGTCCGCTGAAGTTTCTGCTCGAACTGTTTACCGAGCGCGGCGATAAATCTCCGTTTCAAATCGGCCGGCACCTGGAACAAGTACCTCGTCTGATGGGAGTACCCGCTGAACAACCAGCCCCGCTGCTTGAATCGCGAGATCACCTCACGCGGATTCCAGCCTTCATCCGCCGGTTCCTTGACAAACCGACTTTGCTGCACCCGGGCGATCAGTTCCTCCAAGCTGAACAAGCCGCGCTGGTCGAACAGCAGCGAATTCAAAAAACGAATATCCTCGAGCGTCATGTCGTCCACCTGCCGCTCGAAAATTTCTTTCCGTCCGACCGTCGATAAAATCGACTGAATCAGTTCGTTTTTCGAATGTCCGTTGCATTCGCAATTGTACGTCCCTGCTATGCGGCTCAAATCATGAATGTCCGCGTAACTTAACATATCCGCCAAATTCATGTTCGCGTCCCTCCGAAACGTATTTGTTACTATCCATTATGGGAAAATGTTCCGGTTTTAAACGCAGACAACCAAACTTCTTTCAACGTTTTCCCGCGCCATCCGCGGCGAAGAAACAAAAAAAAGCTTAAACCGGGTTTCGGTTTAAGCTCTGTCTTCTAACTGCGATAAGTGCTCCGTACAGTTCAGCAAACGGCATTCCCAGCTGTCCTCGCAACGTTCGAGCACGGTCAGCGACGTGTTCTGCAAATGCTCTTCGATCTTCTGGCCCATATGGCTGGCCACTACCGGGGCAATGAAGCCGCCGTGGCTTACGATCAGGATCCGCTTGCCGCCGTAACGATCCTCCACATCGCTCAAAAACGCGCCCCACCGGCTCAGCAAGCGGTCGTCGGATTCCATGCCGAGATCCAGCGTGCGCCACGCTTCTCCCCATCGCTTGATCCGATCGTCGAGCGTCGTCCCCTCCAGCTCGCCGAATGCGCGCTCTCTCAGCCGCGAGTCATAATCGTAGATCGGCGTTCCCGTAACGCTGGAAATCAGCTGTGCCGTTTCTTTGGCGCGCATCAAATCGCTCGCGATGATCCCGTCCCAGGCTTCCCCTGTGAGCCGGTTTGCAAGCAGGCTTGCCTGCAGCCTCCCCACCTCGGCGAGCGGCGTGTCCATCTGCCCTTGCAGTCGCCCCGCCAAATTCCATTCCGTCGTGCCGTGTCTGATGAAGCCGAGTGTCGTCATCGCTTGTGCGTCTCCCCTATCCAAAAAATAAAAGCCCCTAAGGGCCTCCAAATGCAGCATCCCATGCCGCTGCCACCGCCTATACTCTCGTGCGGGACAGCCAGTTCATAATAAGCAGCGTCATGGTCAGACCGATCAGCGAAATGAACAGCATATAATCTTTCACCGTTTGAATCGGACCAACATGATATTTGAACGGTTCATTGAATCCCTTCAGGCTTGCTACCGCCGTTGGCATGGAGTGCACGTTCATGGAATCCCGCCCCTGGCTGCTTGCCAAGACGACAGGGTCGCCGATTCGTCCGAATACGGCGGAGTCGCTGCTTGCGACCTGCTCGCCCTGATGCTGGTTAAGGACGGAGTAAAGGAACGTAAACATAAATAGCGTCAAGCACACCGCAATGACCGCCGTTACATTCCGGCGAAGCCTATATGAAAAGTGGTACATCCGATCGCTGATCGGCACTCTCCACGATTCATCCCGGTAGATCCGCTTCATCACGTCCGACGAAACGGAGATGACCGGAACTTCCGGCTCGCGGATGCCGGCCGCGGAACGGATCAGCTCCGTGCTCTCCTGCCATATTTCAAATTCCTCCGCACAAGATTCGCACTGCTTTATATGCTTATCAATGGCTTGACGATGCTCGTCATCCTCGGGCAAATCCCAATAAACCCCGAGCCATTCTTGAATGTCTTCACATTTCATCGCTGATTCATCCCCTCATACTCCTCAAAGATCGGCTCAAGAAAGTAGGGTTCCAGTTGAAGCTTCACGCTCGCTCTTGCCCTGAACAGCAAAGATTTGACCGAGCTGACCGTCTGACCCAATATATTCGCAATCTCCTGGTAATCGAGCTGATCGTACTCCCGCAATATGAGTGCGGAACGCTGCTTCTCCGGCAAATTGTTGATTGCGTCGCGCACCATCGTTACTTTCTCGTTGCGCAGAACCATTTGCTCGGGCAGCGTCTCAAGAGACGTCACCGGCTCGTTGCTCATCTCTAACGATACTTTGACCGTTTTATTTTTCCGCAGCTCGCTCAAAACCGTATTGCGCGCAATGGTATACAGCCATGTAGAGAACGTCGCCTCGACTTCACGGAACGAATGCAAGCTTCGATAAGCTTTGTAAAACGTTTCGTTGCATAAATCTTCTGCCATGGACTCCAAGTGGGCGCTTTTCAGCATGTGAAATATAAATGCCAAAATTTTACGTTCGTAGCGGCGCATTAATTCGTCGTATAGTTGAACGTTTCCGTCTTTTATTTCTCTGATCAACTGGGAATCGGTCATGATCAAGCGACCCTCCTTGTGATTCCTGGTTACTCCCAGCGATGCTACTTGTTTTTACTGTAAGGGAGTAAAAAAGTTGCGGTGCGTAAGAAAAATTTTTTCTGAAATGCGGTGTACTTAACAATATTCGTGATCAATGGTCAAAAATCCTGCTTAATCGACACATTTCAGAACATTTACCAAAAATAGGTGTGCACTTTTACCACTATATGTATAAACATTTAAAATAATATACAAAAAAAAGCCCGCCTGAATGATTCAGGCGGTTGCACATAGTGCCATTATTCGGATAGGAGTGGAGAGAAACCATACTGTACTTTTATTATATGTATACGTTTTCAATTTGTCAACGGTTATTTTGAAAACGCTTAAATTTGTATGGACCTCCCCTAAATCCCCTCCAAGGAGGGGACCCCAGGGGTTTCGCCCCCTGGACCACGATAAGGGAGCACGGGGTTACGCTGGCGCGGTATGGAGTTGGAGTTGGCGCGATGCTCGCGTTTGTCCGATTCCGCCTGGCTTTCAGCAGGCTGGGATCGGACACGCTTTACGCTGGATGCGGGCTGGTGGTGGCGTTACGGTGGCGGAGGAGGCTCGCTTTCGCCGGTCGACCTGCTGTCGGCAGGTCGGGGCACGCTTTTGTTCGAGCGATGGGTGCGTTGGAGGTACGGTGGCGGGTGACTCGTGGTCAGCCCATTGACCTGCCGGTGGACAGGTCTCGGGCTCGCTCGGTTCGAGCTTTGGGGACGGTGGCGTTACGGAGTCGGGTCGCTGATTAATAAACCATATCGATGCAATCGGGGCATCTCGGTTTTAGGAAAACTTTCGATTAAAATTCCATGCGGATCGACCTTTTTTCTATTTACGATAAACGTTCCCATCCGCAATACTGAATTTACGGAATTGGCATGACGGCAGAAGGGTTGTCATTCGTAACGAAGGGAGGTTAGCACCAAGAGGATATTCAATGAAAGCAGTTAGCGAGTGTGGAACATTTGCTATGGAGTGAGGAGGTTTGAGGCTATGAAGTGGCAAAGGTTAAGATCTTTATTATCGATTGTATCGATCTTCATATTGCTGTTGGGAGGCACTTTGCCAATGAATGCGGGAACGGCGGAGATCATTGTAGACAACAGCGATGCTAGCGGAGTGACATTTACCGGAACGTGGACAACGTCGACCAGTTCGACAAGCTATTATGGGACGAATTATACGCATGACGGCAACTCTGGTAAAGGCGCAAAATCGATTCAATATACGCCGACGCTGACGGATGCCGGTGAGTACGACGTATATCTTCAGTGGAACCAAGCGTCCAATCGGGCATCCAATGTGCCCGTGGACATCGCCCGCAGCGGCGGTATCGATACGATTGTCGTGAATCAGCGCGCCAATGGCGGCAAGTGGGTTCTGATCGGAAGATTCAACTTCCCTGCAGGGACGAGCGGTTACGTAAAGATTCGAAATGACGGTACGGACGGCTATGTCATCGCAGATGCCGTACGTTTCGTTAAAGCCGACGCCGCTCCGCCGCCGGGACCGGCTTACTCGCCTGCCGGCTCTCTCATTTTCCATTCGGGATTTGAAGCGGGTTCTACCGGCGTCACGAATGCGGCATGCATTACGAATATTACGGGTGTCGATCAGTCCGTCTCTTCGCCGAACGATTGGGTGAACGATCTGGACGGTTACCCGAATTTCGGCTCGCTGCGTTTCCAATACGAACCCGGCGATTGTACAGAGCGAAGCGCAAGCATAGCGGCAGATCCCACCTCGTTTAACGGGAATAAGGTGCTGAAATTTTCTTTGGGGAGCGTCGGAGCTTCGGCGACCAAAGGTCGTGTGCAGGCTATTATGCAAAACAACCCGAGCAGCCTGAAGGAAACATATTATAAATTCCGGATGTATTTGCACCCGAATCTGGAAAAGCTAAAACAAATGCCCGATCCCCTGACCTGGTTTACGATTGCGGAATTTTGGAACCAGCCAAGCTGGACGGCAGGAACGCAATATCCTTACCGCGTATCACTTGATATTCATAAGCCGGCCGGCAGCGGCGCTGGACAACCGTTATACTTCCATCTGAAAGGGGAACGTACGCCGATCACCAATTCAGAGGAAGGGGCGTTTGAAACGGTATGGACGGAACAAAACCTCGGCTACCGCATCCCTACCGGCCAGTGGTTGACATGCGAAATATATTATAAAGAAGGAAATGCGAGCACGGGCCGCTTTTATTTCGCTCTGACGCCCGAGGGCGGCACCAAAAAGGTCATTTTCGACGTGACCAACTGGACGTATGATCCGAATAATCCTTCTCCTTCCGGATTAACCGGGTTTCATCCTTTTAAATTGTATACGTCCAAAGCAACGGTGAACTACGTCAGAGATCACGGGGGCACGCTGCAAATCTTATGGGATGATATCGAATTTTGGCCGTCGATGCAGCCGTAGCGCGCGAACCGCATTACACAACGCACACGAATCCGAGTCACGCATGGCGTCGCTGCGCGGCAGTCGGTTGAACAGTCCATCCGATTTGTAAGACGATAATCAGGGGAAAGCTGTCTCTCGCTTCTCGGTTTATAGGACAATCGCTGCGGCAATTCCGGCAGTAGCAGAACCGAGCCGCGGTATTGTGACCGCATGTGTTCATGGAAAGTAAATATCTTGGCAAGAAAAAAAGACTACACGTAAACCGCGTAGTCTTTTTTGAGCAGTTCGAGCGCTTTGTCCATATGGGACTCTTCGCTGAACGATAGGCGCAGCACGCCGGGGATATCTTCCCTGCTCTCGATGATTTGGATATTGCTGAGATTGATCCGGCAGTTGCCGAGCAGCGTCGCGATTTGCCCGATAATGCCGGGATGATCCGGAACGTCGACATAGATGTCGTAAAAGGAATGGATGACGCCTTTGCGCCGCTCCGGCAGACTGCTGCGGAAATGGTTCGCCTTTTGGAACGCCTGCTCGATCCCTTGGCCGTCGCCGGACTCGATCATCTCGATGAAACCGGCGATTTCCGCATTCCAATCCTTGAGCAGGTTGAGCAGCACCGACTTGTTATCAAGCAATATATCGCGCCACATGACCGGGTCGCTGGAAGCGATTCGGGTAATGTCGCGGAACCCGCCGGAAGCTAAGTCTCCGAACAGCTCGTTCGATTCGTTATAGTGCTCGATCTGGTTGACCAGCGCAACCGCAATAATATGCGGGAGGTGGCTGATCGCGCCGACGACGCCGTCATGCAGCTTCGGGTCCAGCTTCACGATGCGCGCTTTCGTCCATTCCAGCAGCTTCGCCAGCCGGTCGTAAGCGTCCTGCGGCGTATCGGTGTCCGGCGTCAGCACATAAAAGGCGTTCTCGAACAGCAGCGAGGTCGCCGCTTCCACGCCTGACTTCTCTTTGCCGGCCATCGGATGACCGCCAATGAAATGAACGTCCTTCCGCTTCAACTGCGAGCCGGCTTCAACAATCGAAGCCTTTGTGCTGCCTGCGTCCGTAATGATACAGCCAGGTTTGAGCGGCATGTCGGACAACAAATGCAAGTATTGTCTGATCGTGCCGACGGGCGTGCACAAGAAAATGTAATCGGCATCGCGTACAGCTTCTTCCATCGAGGTCGTCGCATGATCAACGACGTCCCGCTTCAAGTACTTCTCTACCGATGCCGGATTGTTGGAATGGCCGACGACGGTAACGCCCGGCTTTCCTTTAAAACAAAGCGCGAGCGATCCGCCGATCAGCCCGACGCCGAATATCGTGATTTTGATCATGAAACGGCCACTTCGCTCAATACTTCCTCCAGCGCTCTCAGGAACTTATTGTTTTGCTCTTCGCTGCCTACGGTGACGCGAATTTTCGTTGGGTAGCCCCAGCCCGCATCGTGGCGAATGATGATGCCTTTGCGCAGCAGCGCCTGGAACACAACAGCGCCGGAACGTTTCACATCCACCATAATGAAGTTGCCGTGCGCTTCGAAGTACGGCAGTCCCAGCTCGTCAAACTTGGCCGTCAACTGACGAATCCCTTTGGCGTTCGCTTCGCGGCAGGAGTCGATGAATGCTGTATCTGCAAGCGCGGCTAGTGCGGCCTTTTGCGCAAAGCTTGTCGTATTGAACGGCTCGCGCACTTGGTTAATGGAGCGAATGACATCCGGGTGTCCGATCCCGTAACCGATCCGCAGCGAAGCCATGCCGAAAATTTTCGAGAAGGTGCGCAGCAGGATGACGTTCTTGTACTGCTTCATCAGCTTGAAGCCGTCCGGGTATTGATCGGTGACATTGTATTCTGCATAGGCTTCGTCCAGCACAACAAGCACGTGCGAAGGCACTTTTTCCATGAAGCTCTTGATTTGCGCTTCGGTAAGCATCGTGCCCGTCGGGTTGTTCGGGTTGCAGATCCAAACGATCTTCGTTTTCTCGTTCACTTTGGCCAGCATCGCATCCAAATCATGCGCGCCTTGCTCGTCTACCGGCACTTCGATGAACGTCGCGCCTTCGATCTCGGCGTTATGCTTATACTGCGGGAAAGTCGGAGAAGCGGCAATCGTTTCGTCGCCCGGAACAAAAAACGCGCGTGCGAGCATCAGAATGACTTCGTCCGACCCTGCGCCGAAAATAATTTGATTCGGTTCCACGTCAAAATGCGCGGCTACAGCCTGCGTCAGTTCGACAGCGCCGCCGTCCGGATATATGCTGACCTGGTCCACCATCGATACGATCGCTTCCTTCGCTTTCGGAGAACATCCGAACGGATTCTCGTTGGAAGCGAGTTTGATGACCTCGGATAATCCCAGCTCGCGTTTTACTTCTTCCATCGGCTTTCCCGGCTGATAGACCGGAAGATGCATAATATTTTTTTTGGGTTGCATGACAAAGGTCACCTCGGTTACATAAGTAAAATAGCTACTTGCTTCGACATTCATTCTCTCATAAGTATGGCAAATTGTGAAGTTTTTCGTTATTGCAAAAAACGTACCCCGCCAATCTGCGATTGGCGAGGTTCGGTCATCAGCCTATTAATTGTTTGACGAACGCATGAATTTCCGAGAGTCCTTGCGATTTGGTCGCTTCATTGGTCAGCAGCGGAAGCGCTTCTTCCACTTTGCGCACGAGCGCACTGCCGACGACAACCCCGTCGCAAGTTTTCGAGAAACGGGCATACTGCTCATGGTTCGAGATCCCGAAGCCGATCGCAATCGGAATGTTCGAAGCTTGCTTGACGGTATCCAGGAACTCATCAATCCCGCTGTGGAACTGCGACCGCGTCCCCGTGACGCCAAGCGAGGAAACGCAGTACACGAAGCCGCTGGCACGGGAGACGATCTTCTGAATCCGTTCCTTGGACGTCGGGGCTACGAGCGGAATCAGATGAATGCCGTAGCGAGCCGCGATTTCGCGCGTCTCCGCGTCTTCTTCCATCGGAAGATCCGGGATGATCAAACCGCTGATTTCATTTTCGGCGAGAATCGGGAAAATACGCTCCAATCCGATTTGCAGCACCGGGTTGTAGTAAGTAAATAAAATGAAGGGCAGCTCGCATCCTTCGCTGCGCGCGGTTTTCGCCGCTTGAATGCAGTCCATGATGGAGATGCGGGCATTCTTCAGTGCCCGCTGCGACGATCGCTGGATGACCGGGCCGTCGGCCAGCGGATCGGAATACGGAACGCCGAGCTCAAGGATGCTCGCTCCGGCCTTCTCAAGCTCTTTAATAATATCGACCGATGTCCGCACATCCGGATCGCCGATCGTAAGGAACGGTATGAACGCCGGCTGCTGTTTCTCGCGAAGCTCGGCAAATGCGCGATCAATGCGATTCATTCGCGGCACCTCCCAAATATTTCATGATCGCTTCCACGTCTTTGTCGCCGCGGCCGGACAAGCTGACCACGATGATCTGGTCTTTGTCCATCGTCGGCGCGAGCTTCATGACATGAGCGATCGCATGCGAGCTCTCCAGCGCCGGAATAATGCCTTCCGTACGGCTGAGCAGTTGCAGCGCTTCAAGCGCTTCCTGGTCCGTAATCGGAAAGTATTCTGCGCGTTTCGTTTCTTTCAAGTGGGCATGCTCCGGCCCGATGCCCGGATAGTCGAGCCCCGCAGAGATCGAATGTGCCTCCTGGACTTGTCCGTATTCGTCCTGCAAGAGGAAGCTGTACGAGCCTTGGAATACGCCGACCGTCCCTTTCGTCATCGTGGCGGCATGCTTGTCGGTGTCGGTTCCGTGCCCGGCTGCCTCAACGCCGATCAGCCGCACGCCTTCGTCCTGAACGAACGGATAGAAGATCCCGATCGCGTTGCTGCCTCCGCCGACAGCGGCAACGACCGCATCCGGCAAGCGGCCTTCCTGCTCCAGGATTTGCTTGCGCGACTCGTCGCCGATAATGCGCTGGAAGTCTCTGACCATCATCGGATACGGATGCGGTCCCGTCGCAGAGCCGAGAATGTAGAACGTATCTTCGACTTCGCTCACCCAGTAGCGAAGCGTTTCGTTGCAAGCGTCCTTCAGCGTCCGCGTTCCGGATGTGACGGGTACGACTTCCGTGCCCAGCAGGTTCATGCGGAATACGTTAAGCTGCTGACGCTTGATGTCTTCTTCGCCCATGAACACCTTGCATTCGAACCCGAGCAGTGCCGCAACGGTTGCAGTTGCAACGCCGTGCTGGCCGGCACCGGTTTCAGCGATGATCTTCTTCTTACCCATATATTTGGCGAGCAGCCCTTGCCCCAGCGCATTGTTGATCTTGTGCGCGCCGGTATGGTTCAAATCTTCCCGCTTCAAATAAATTTTCGCCCCGCCGAGCCGTTCGGTCAAACGGCCAGCATAATACAGGGACGTCGGCCGGCCGGAGTAACGGTGGAGCCAGTAGTTCAGCTCCTCCTTGAATTTCTCTTCCTTCGTATATTTCTTGAACGCTTCTTCAAGCTCGATCAGCGCGTTCATAAGCGTTTCCGGCACATACCGTCCGCCGAACTTGCCGAATCTTCCGTACTCATCCGGTCCGTTAAACAATGGTTTTCACCCTTTCGATAAACGTTCGTATTTTTTCGAAGTCCTTCACGCCGTCCGTCTCTACTCCGCTTGACACGTCGACGCCATCCGGTCCATACTCACGGATCAGCTCGCCGACGTTATCCGACTGCAAGCCCCCAGCGATCAGGAGCGGCAGTCCCGCCTCGCGGCACCAGTTCAAATACGCCGGTATTGCGCTCCAGGCGAACGTTTTGCCCGACCCGCCGCCATATTCCGGGTCAAACGTATCCAGCAAGACGCCGTCAACCCAAGGGCGGTACGCCTCCAGCTGCGCTCCCGGGTTCACTTGACCCGTCGCTGCGCCAGAAACGGAGACTACCTTGAACAGCTCGATTTCGGGAAAACGCTCCTTCACGGAGCGGAACTGTTCGGGCCCTTCCTGTCCATGCAGCTGTATCACATCGAGCGGCGCATGCGCCAAGACATCTTCCAGTTCCGCAAGCGTCGGATTGACGAAGACACCGACGGCTTTGGGCCGGGAGACGGAGGCCGCTTCATGCAGCCCTTTCCGAATCAGCTCCCCGGCCTGCTCCGGCGTCACTTGACGCTTGCTCCGCGCAAAGAGGAAGCCGATGTAGTCGACCGGCAGCTCCGCCGTCCGCCGCACCATATCGACGGTCTTGAGGCCGCATATTTTCACCGTAGCCATCCGGTTACCTCTCCTTCGACACCGCGGCCGCGTCATAGGCGCCCATTAACGAATGAACCGCCTCGGTGACATCAGGCTGGCGCATGAAATGCTCGCCGATCAGCACGCCGCGCGCGCCGACGGAATGCAGCCGCTCGATTTCGGAAGGCTGCGAAATGCCGCTCTCGCTAACGACGGTAATGCCGTCATGGATATGCTTGATCAACTGCTCGGTCGTGGCCAAATCAGTCACGAACGTCTTCAGATTCCGGTTGTTGATGCCGACAAGCGTCGGCTCCAGCTCCAGCACACGGTCCAGCTCCTCGCGGTCATGCACTTCGATCAATACGTCAAGGCCAATGCTGCGCGCAATCGCCTGATATTCTCTCAACTGGCTTGTCGTCAAAATGGCGGCGATCAGCAGAATCGCGTCCGCGCCGATGCAGCGCGCTTCATAGATTTGATGCGGATCGATCGTAAAGTCTTTGCGCAAGATCGGCAGCGAAACGGCATTCCGTACGCGGCTTAAGTATTCGTTCGAGCCTTGAAAATATTGAACGTCGGTTAATACGGACAAGCAATCCGCTCCCGCCCGTTCATAAGCCTGGGCCAGCAGAACCGGCTCAAAATCGTCGCGAATGAGCCCTTTGGAAGGGGACGCCTTCTTCACTTCGGCGATCAGTCCCATCGGACGGTTCCGGCCTTCGGTCAGCGCGCGTTCAAAGCCAAGGCATGGCGGAAGGTCCGCGATCGCGATCTCCATCTCGGCAATCGTCAGCCGTTCCTTCAGCTCCGCGACTTCCTGCTGTTTCGTAACTACGATTTTATCAAGAAACATGGTTCACTTCTCCCGTACATTGGACTAATTGCTCCAGCTTCTGCTTGGCGCGACCGGAATCGATCACGTCCGCCGCGTATTTGACGCCTTCCTGCAGCGTGCCGCACACCCCCGTCACGTAGAAGCAGGCGCCGGCGTTCGCAAGCACAACGTCGCGGCAAGCGCCCTGTGCGCCGTCAAAAATGCCGCGGATGATTTCCGCATTGACATTCGGGTCCCCGCCGACAATTTCTTTTACCGAATACGTCCGCAGGCCGAGCATCTCCGGCGTAATTTCGAAGGTGCGGATCTCGCCGTCCTTCAACTCCGTAATCTGGGTGGCGTCGGAAATGCTGATCTCATCCAAGCCGTCGAGGCTCGCTACGACGAGCGCCCGCTTGACGTCCAGCGCGCGCATGACGTGAGCGATCGTTTCCGTTTTGCCTCTGTCAAAAATGCCGAGCACTTGACGATCGGCTCCCGCCGGATTGGTCAGCGGCCCAAGCAGATTGAATACAGTCCGAACGCCGAGCTCTCTGCGCGGCGCAGCGACATGCTTCATCGACTGGTGAAACAGCTGCGCGAACATGAAGCAAATGCCGACTTGATCGAGGCAGCGCGCCGCTTGCTCATGGTTCAGCTGAATATTGACGCCGAGCGACTCAAGCACGTCCGCGCTGCCGCTCTTGCTCGACATCGCCCGGTTGCCGTGCTTCGCTACGCGAATGCCGCCAGCGGCCGCCACGATCGCCGATGTCGTCGAGATGTTGAACGTGTCTGCCCCATCTCCACCGGTGCCGCACGTATCAAGCAAGTTTGTTTGTTCCGTGCGCACCCGGCTCGCTTTCTCGCGCATCGTTTCGGCGAAGCCGGTAATTTCCTCGATCGTCTCCCCTTTGATGCGAAGCCCGGTGAGCAGCCCGCCGATTTGCGCCGCGGTCGCAGCCCCCTCCATAATTTCCGACATGACGTCCCGCGCTTCGGCCCGGGTCAAATGCTGCAGTGCGATTACTTTTTGAATCGCACCTTGAACCGATAATTTCGTATGTTCCATCCGTTTCATGCCTCCCCCGTTATCTTCCCAAGTACGGCCGCCATCGTGCCGTGAATGTCCCTTGCCGATCGAATCATAATCAATGGTAATCGTGATTGATGATCGCGTATTCCTTCGCTTTGGGCGCAAACACCGCTTCGGCCGTTCGGATCGATTTCAGCATGCCTTTCGCTTTGTTGCGCGTTTCCTCGTATTCGTTCTCCGGCACGGAATCCCAAACGATGCCGGCCCCGGCCTGCACGTACGCCTTGCCGTTTTTGAATACGATGGTTCGAATCGTAATGCACGTATCCATATTGCCGGAAAACCCGAAGTACCCGATCGCTCCCGCGTAAGTTCCCCGCGCTTCCGTTTCCAGCTCGGCAATGATTTCCATCGCCCGCAGCTTAGGCGCGCCTGATACGGTACCGGCTGGCAGGCAGGAAATAAACGCATCGAAGAAATCTTTGTCTTTGGCGATTTTGCCGGTTACATTCGATACGATGTGCATGACGTGGGAGTATTTTTCAATTTGCATGAACGTATCGCATTTGACGGTGCCGAATTCGGATACGCGGCCCAAATCGTTGCGTCCGAGATCGACTAGCATTAGGTGCTCCGCGCGTTCCTTCTCGTCGGCGAGCAGCTCACGCTCAAGCGCCGCATCCTCTTCCGGGGTTTTCCCTCTCGGGCGGGTTCCCGCGATCGGCCGCGTTTCCACCTTCTCGTCTTCCACCCGTACGAGCAGCTCGGGCGATGTGCCGACGATCACTTCATCATCCATCTTGAGGCAGTACATGTACGGCGACGGGTTCATCGTCCGCAAAATGCGGTACACGTGAAGCGGAGATACGTCCGTTTCGATCTCAAAGCGCTGTGACAGCACCACTTGGAAAATGTCGCCTGCGCGAATATATTCCTTCGCCTTCTCGACGTTGGCGATAAATTGTTCCTTGGTCAAATTCGACTGCACGTCTCCGAGATCGACATCGTCCGGAATCGGCTGATGATTCATCGAAAGCGCCGGCAGCGGCCGTTTCAGCCGTTCAATCGTGGTGTCGATCTTGGCGCAAGTCTTCTCGTACTCAGCGATAATTTCGGCGTCGGTGCCATGCTGCGGCACATGCACGTTCGCAATCACTTTCAGCTGCTGCTTGAAATGGTCGAAGACGATGACCTGATCGCAAAACATGAACTCGATGTCGTTCATTTGAAGATCGTCATGTTTATGCGCCGGAAGCTTCTCGTAATATTGCAGCAGGTCGTATCCGAAGAAGCCGACTGCCCCCCCTGTAAACCGGGGCAAATCCGGAAGCGACGGGCTCGTGTAAGCGCGCAAGTAAGCCTTAAGCACTTCGACCGGCTTCTCGCGCGACTCGCGAACACCGTCCGGACCTTCGATCTTGGTCACTCCGTGCTTCGCATGGATCAGCATAAACGGATCGGTGCCGATGAACGAATACCGCGCCCATTTCAGGCCGCCTTCCACGCTCTCGAGCAGGAAAGCCCGCTTCTCCTCATAAAAATGCTGAAATACACGAATCGGGGTTTCCGTATCGGCCATCAAATGGCGAACGACAGGAATCAAATTGTACTGCTTCGCCAGTCGAAGGACTTCCTTTGCTTCCGGTGTGTACATGAACCTCTCTCCTCTACTCGTCTCTTGAGTTGCCACAACTGTGCTAAAAAATCAAAAAGCCCCTACTGCAAAGTAGAGGCGTTCATTCGAAGATGATCGTTTCGGACGATGAAAAATACTCCAAGCCTGACACGTAGACGGCATACGCGAAAAGAATAAAATCACATGATACCGTGAGGCACATGTACGCTCGTCTATTCATAGCTCGATTCTTCGTCTGATTCTGCACTCGTCTCATCTCAACTGAACTCAACTGCACTCTACTCTGCTCTTCGATAACCATTCGTTCCGCCAGCCAGCTTAAGCTCCCAAAAGCTGCGAAGGCAAAACCCTTATGTTCAACTATACTACCTCTGTTATGCTTTTGTCAATTTGGATAAATCGGGACGGAGACGCATGGCCTCTTTCTGATAAACGTGATTGATTTGGTCCTGACGCTTGTCGGTGTTGGCCATTACCATCAGACGAATGCATCTGGGCAAGCTGCCTTCTACCGGAACTTCCAGAGAGCACATCAGCGGGACAAGCTCCCATCCGGCCTGCTCGCGAATCGCTTTGGCCGGAAATGCCGCCGTCAAATCCTGCGTCACCGTAATATAGACACAGGCCAATTCTTCCGGAACGATTCCGTTTTCGGCAATAATCTGGTTGATCAGTTCGGTCGTTGCCGCTAAAATCTCATGTTCGTCATTGCGTTCTACCGTTGTAGCGCCGCGAATTCCCCTTACCATCATGTGTCAATCCTCCCGTTTCAATTGATCCACGATGTCTCTAACCCATTCCGCGGATACGTTTTTGTTGATTTCTACCTGGCCGATTTCCGTCGGGACGATGTATACGATTTTACCTTCGTTGAATTTCTTGTCATGCATCATAGCGCGCATAATTTCATCCGTGTCCAGATGAGCCGGTATCGATACCGGCAGTCCGAACTTCTGGAATATCCGCTTGGTTACCGTGTAAATATGCTCCGGGTTGCCCAGACGGACGGACAGCTTGGCCGCGCCGACCATGCCGATCGCGATCGCTTCCCCGTGCAGCAGCTCATTGTACCCGCCAACCGCTTCGAGCGCATGTCCGATCGTATGGCCCAGATTCAAGATCGCACGCAAGTCGTTCTCCCGTTCATCCTGCGACACGACCGCCGCTTTGACGCTGCATCCTTTGTACAGCCCGTACTGCAGTGCCTCAGGGTCGAGACCGACGAGCCGCTCCGCGTTCGCTTCGCACCAGTCGGTGAACTCGGCGTCCCAGATCAAGCCGTGCTTGATCATCTCCGACAAGCCGGCGCGCACTTCGCGGTCCGGCAGCGTAAGCAGAGTCGCCGTATCGTACAGCACCATTTCGGGCTGGTGAAACGCGCCGATAATGTTTTTGGCGAGCGGATGGTTGACAGCCACCTTCCCGCCCACGCTGCTGTCATGCGCCAGAATCGTCGTCGGAATTTGGACGAACCGAACGCCGCGCATGTAGCTGGCCGCAGCGAATCCGGCCAAATCGCCGACAACGCCCCCGCCGAGGGCGATGATCGTCGATTTGCGGTCGAGTCCCGCCTCCAGCGCAGTGGCGACAATCTGCTCCAGCATGGCCAGAGACTTCGACTTCTCCCCCGCCGGAACGACGTGGGAAGCCGCAGTATAGCCGGCTTCGCCAAGCCGTCCCGTCACCTGATCTAGATAATGGGCTGCCACCTGCTCGTCGGTCACGACGAGCAGCGGCGAACCTTTGCCGATGCCATGCTTCTGAAACAGAGCACCGATGTCATTCAATATCCCTGCGCCGATATATATCGGATAAGATCTGTCTCCCAAGTCTACCGTAAGCTCTCTCATCATAACCGTCTCTCCCGATTCCGATTAATATTGTTTGATTTGCTCCAAGTAGCCTTCGTAATTGCGGCGAATTTCCTCCAGCGAATCCCCGCCGAACTTCTCCAGGAATGCGCGCGCCACTTCCCATGCAATTACATTTTCCATAATGACGCTGGCTGCAGGTACCGCACATGTATCGGAACGTTCCACTTGCGCCGTGAACGCTTCCTTCGTATCGATATCGACACTTTGCAGCGCTTTGTACAGCGTGGAGATCGGCTTCATGACGCCGCGCACGACGATCGGTTCGCCTGTCGTCATCCCGCCTTCAAAGCCGCCGGCGCGGTTCGTCGCGCGGTAGAAGCCGCGCTGCGGATCATGCATGATTTCATCATGAACCAAGGAGCCTCTGCGTTCGGCCGCTTCGAAGCCGATGCCGAACTCGACGCCCTTGAACGCCTGAATGGACAGCACCGCCTGCGCAATGCGTCCGTCGAGCTTGCGGTCCCATTGCACATGGCTGCCTAATCCGGACGGCACACCTTCGATGATGCACTCGACGATGCCGCCAAGCGTATCGCCGTCATCTTTGGCCGCATCGATCGCCGCGATCATGCGTGCTTCCGCGTCCTTGTCCGTGACCCGCACCGGCGATTGTTCCGTGACGTCGATCAGCTGGTCGATCGGCATTTCCGTCCGCTTCGCTTCCACATCGCCGATCCGAATGACCTGGCCGGCCACTTTAATGCCGAATTCTTGGAGCAGCTGGCGCGCCATGCCGCCGACCGCAACGCGCATCGTCGTTTCCCGCGCGCTGGAACGCTCCAAAATATTGCGCAAATCGCGCTGATTGTATTTCAATCCGCCGTTCAAATCCGCATGTCCCGGACGAGGACGGTTCACCCGCCGTTTCGTTTCATCGCTGCCTTCGATCGGCTCAATATTCATAACCGTCGTCCAGTGCTTCCAGTCGTTATTTTCAACGACGAGCGCGATAGGAGCGCCGGTCGTTTTGCCGTGTCTCACGCCGCCCGCGATTGCAGCCGTATCTTTCTCAATCTGCATCCGGCGTCCCCGGCCATAGCCTTTTTGGCGACGCGCCAGCTGAAAGTTCACTTCGTCAAAGTTAATCGTAATGTTGCTTGGAAACCCTTCAATAATACCCGTAAGCTGCGGACCATGCGTCTCTCCCGCTGTTAAATACCTCACCTGCGTTGTCCCCTTTCATGTTGCGGCTGCGCGCCGAATTCCCTGCGCCGCCGTCAACCTCCCTATCCGTAAAAGCGCAAACCTCGTATTCCGGCATAGCCTTCCGCGATTCCCCGACCGGGACGCTTTAGCGCTTTTATGTACTATAAATTCCTGTGCTAATTATAGTATAGGTCCCACCGTTTGACAAGAAACGCATACACAAAAAAAGCGCCGTCCACTGGCATGCCGCCGGGGACAACGCTTTTTTCGCCGCTTCCGTCAACCGTTTACGGGCTGGCTCTTCCTCAATCTCGAGCTATCCGTCCAGGACGGATCGTTCACCAGGCCCATAATTTGCAAGGAATCGATTCCGAGAATTTGCGCGCACTCCTGCATCGTGATAAAGCCGCGCCGGTATGCCGTGATCACCTTTCTCTTGTCCATAGGTTCCTCCTGATCGTAATGCGAAAGGTACGGTGTGCATCGTAATAATTCTCATTATCGGATCGTTTGGAAAATTTTATTCATGAGGGCTTGATTTTCGGTAAAAAAACGTATCCGCCGGCTCCAGCCCGTACTGTCCCGGACTGAAAATTTGCTCCGTGCTTCCCACGAATAAAATGCCGCCCGGCTTCAGCGCGCCGGCGAATTTATGATACAGCAGATGCTTCGCTTCTTCCGTAAAATAGATCATGACGTTACGGCAAACGATCAGATCGAAGTTCGTCTCGAAACGGTCGGTCAGCAAATTTTGCTTTTGGAAGCGAATGGCCTTTTTCAGCGAATCCGGAATGCGGTACGTCAAGTTTTCTTTGATATAGTAATTTTTCAAATACGACGCCGGCACGTCCCGAACGGAACGGTCGGAATAAACCGCCTTTTTCGCTTTTTCCAGCGCGCCTTCGTCAATGTCGGTCGCGATCAGCTGCGTGTCCGGCAAGGCGCCCAGCTCGGACAAAATCATCGCCAGCGTATATGGCTCTTCGCCGGTGGAGCAAGCGGCGCTCCAGCATTTCAGCTTGGCGGATTTGCGTCTCAGCTCCGGCAGCAGCCGCTTCTCGAGCACTTCCCACCGGTTCGGATTGCGCCAAAACTCGGAGACGTTGATCGTCATCCTGTCGAGAAACTCATAGAACAGCTCTTTGTCCTTCGTCATGGCTTCGAAGAAGGAGGCAAAGCTCATATATCCTTTTTTCACCCGCAGCGTCGTCAGTCGGCGCTTCATCTGCGCTTCCTTGTACTGCGCCAAATCGATCGAAGTATAGTCCTTGACCTTCTTGATGAACAATAAAAAATCTTTATCTTCTTCCAACGCGCAAACCCCGCCTCGTCAAATCCATTGTTCAATCAGTTTCTTGTAAACGACAAGCTCTTCCGGCTTGAAGTAATTGGCGATTTCCCGCTCCGCGCTTTCCGGCGAATCCGAACCGTGGATCAGATTGAAGTTCGTATGTACCGCGAAATCGGAACGAATCGTGCCCGGCGCCGCTTCGAGCGAATCGGTCTTGCCGATCATCGCGCGGGATTGGGCGATGACACGCTCCCCTTCCCATACCATCGCAAATACGGGTCCGGACGTAATGAAGCGGATAAGGTTATCATAAAACGGCTTGCCCAGATGCTCGGCATAGTGCGCTTCGGCCTGCGTCTGACTCACCTGCAAAAATTTGGCGGCGACGAGCCGAAATCCTTTTCGTTCGAAGCGGCTGACAATTTCGCCGATCAACCCGCGCTGCACGCCGTCAGGCTTTACCATTAAAAACGTTTTTTCCATGTCTACCGTCTCCCTTCAGCAATATCGGAATAACTTCAATATACCATGGTTTGCATCAAGATACATCTAGATCCATCCCGTTGAAACAGCCCATGCCGTGAACCCGGCATTAATAGGAACGGTTGCCGATGAAGCGGGCGATGCTGATCAAGTCTTTCTTGGCCTGAATGTCAGGCAGCGGCTCAAGCGCCGCGATCGCTTTGTCTATGTATTTGGAAGCCAGTTCCTCGGCTCGCGCAATGCCTTCGCTCCGCCGTATGATATCGATAAACGCTATAACGTCCGTTTGCCCGTCTGCTGCTTGAATGAAGGACAGCTCGCTCAGCAGTCGCGGCCGCAGATGCGGGTTTTGCAGCGCGAAGAGCACCGGAATCGTAATGTTGCCCTGCTTGATGTCGCTTCCGGGCGGTTTGCCGATCTCTTTCTCCGTTCCGCAAATATCAAGCAAGTCGTCGCGGATTTGGAACGCCATGCCGGCATTGTATCCGAACGAATACAGTCTGCGGGAGACCTCGGCCGGCGCGCCGACCGCAATGGCTCCAAGCTGGCAGGAGATAGCGAGCAGCAGCGCCGTTTTTCGTTTAATGCGGAGCAAATAATCGCGGATCGTCTGTCCGCTGTTGAAGAAGAAGCGGATTTGTTCCATTTCCCCGATCGACATCTGCACCAGTGCTTTGGACATGATCTGGTGGATCGACGGGTCCGGCAGTCGGGTTACGATGCTCAGTGCCTTGGCGAATATGTAGTCTCCCGTGTACATCGCGATGCGGTTATCCCATTTGGAGCGAACCGTCAGCTGTCCGCGCCGGGTATCGGCATCGTCGATTACGTCGTCATGCACGAGCGACGCCATGTGGATCAGCTCCAGCGGTACGGCTACATGCTTGACCCGTTCCAGATCATACGTGCCGAACTTGGCTCCAAGCAGTACGAACACGGGACGAATCCGTTTGCCGCCGGCTTTCAGCAGATGCAGAGACGCCTCGCGGAGCATCGGATGATCGACATCAATGCTCCGCTCCAGCTCTTTCTCGATATAATGAATGTCTTTCTTCAGCTTGGCGTAAATATCCAACAATTTCATTCCGTCACCCGTACTACAGAGTTATCGTTCCATATTTGCAGCGGCACCTTGCGGCTCAGGAAACCGAGCTCCGCCGCATAATCGTAATACATCTGAAGACCGGCCCACTGCTTCGGCCCGAATTCATAACAAAGATTGGAGAAGTAATGCTCCCAGTAAGCGATTGTGCCGCCGATGAGCCGCTGTGCATCCTGCACAAGCGCCGTCATATCGTCCATCGATTTGCGCTTGCTCTCAAGAAACGCTTCATAGATACGTCTGACTTGTTCCGGCTGCTCTTGCACCGTCTGTTTCCGAATTGCACACACGGCAAAAGACATCCACTGGCCGGTGAGCCGCGTCCATTCTTCTCCAAGGTCGGTCACCATATAACCGTTGTCCTGCCAATGCGCGCGGATCGCATGGTCGCCGATCAGCAGCGCAGCGTCCGTCGTACTCATCATCGTTTCCAACTCGGGAGCGGCGTACACATAATTCGGCTCATGTCCGTAAAATTTGCGCAAAATGATTTTGAGCAAATTGACGGAAGTGGCCGATGTCGTCGGCAGCGAAATCGTCGCATTGCCCAGCTGCTCGAGCGGTTTGCGGTGAAACAGCAAGATCGAATTGACCTGATGATAGGAGCTCACCGACATGTCCGGGAACAGCATATACTCCTCGAAGTTGTCGCCATACGCAAACGAAGAAATCGGACCGATGTCGATCTCGCCCTGCTTCATCGCCCGATTGAGTCCGGTCGGCACTTGCTGAAGCACTTCGATCTCGCCTTCAAAAGCCGAAAACGGAAAATAATAAAAAAGAGGCCATACGTTCGTAAAATCTATGCGGCCGATGCGGATTGTCTTAGGTCGGTTTGTCATTTGGCGCTACCCCATCTTGTGTACAGATCATGCTCCAGCTCCATGCTGTCGGCGATTTTGCCGACAATGAAATCAACCATGTCGTCCATCGATTGCGGCCCTTGGTAAAAAGCGGGCATAGCCGGCACGATCCGGACGCCCATCCGCGCGAGCTTCAGCATATTTTCCAGATGAATGGCGTGCAGCGGCGTTTCCCGCGGCACCATGATCAGCTTGCGGCTTTCCTTGAGCATCACGTCCGCCGTACGCTCCAGCAAGTTGTCGGAGGCGCCGTTTGCGATCGCGGACAATGTCCCCATCGAGCAAGGTACAATCACCATTCCTTTGGTCAAAAAAGAACCGCTCGCCGTTTTCCCGCCGATATCCTGATTCGGATAATATTCCAGCTTCCCGGGGCCACCGGGGAATTGCGCGGCAATCGTATCCTGCCGTCTGGCTGCGTCCCAGCCCAGCTCTTCCTTTAATACCCTCCATCCGGCATCCGTAATTATCAAATGCACATGCTCGCCCACAGACAGCATAAAGCGGCACAGGCGTACGCCATATGCCGCGCCGCTGGCGCCGGTAATGCCGATAACCCACGGCTTGATCATCTATACATTCACCACCAAATCTATGAGCGTAAAAATAAAGACGGCCATGCTGAGGACGCTGTTCATCGTAAAGAACGCCGTGTTCACCCGGCTTAAATCGTCCGCTTTTACAATAAAATGCTCATACATCAGAAGAGCGTAAGACACCAGAACCCCGATCAAATACACCCATGACAACTCCGTCAAAAAAAACAAGCTAATAAAGCCGGCCGCGGTAATGATATGAAACCAGCGCGCGATCTTCAGTCCCTTGGCCACGCCGAAACGGCTCGGGATGGAATGAAGGCCTTCCTTGCGGTCGAACTCGACATCCTGGCATGCGTATATGACATCAAATCCGGCAAGCCAAAACACGATAGCTACATAAAATACGAATGCCGTCAGCGAGAAGCTGCCTGTCACAGCCACCCAGCCGCCAAGCGGCGCAAGGCCGATCGTCAAACCGAGTATAATATGGCATGCCCAGGTGAACCGTTTCGTGTACGAATAAAACACAAGAAAAAACACGGCGATCGGAAGCAGCTTCACGCAAAGCGGATTGAGCTGAAACGCCGCCCAGAACAATAAAATAAACGAAATGATGACAAAGATGATCGCTTCTTTGGAAGAAATAAGGCCGGCCGGAATGGCTCTCATCGCCGTGCGCGGATTTTTCGCGTCGAACACTTTATCGATGATGCGGTTCAGCCCCATTGCCGCGCTGCGCGCTCCAACCATCGCCAGCAAAATCCAGCCGATCTTTGCCCACGAAGGCAGATGCCCGAACATGACGACGGAACCAAGCAGGGCGCCCATGAAAGCAAACGGGAGCGCAAAGAGCGTATGCTCGATTTTAATCATTTCCAGAAATACTTTTGTCTTTCTCCAAACCATGATGACATCTCCTCAACTCATTTTGCCTCAGTCGGCTTGATCCCGATGTGCAGGGCGGCGATCCCCCCGGTGAGAGGATATGCCTGTACGTCAGTCAAGCCGGTCTTCCGGAAAATGTCGGCGAGCTGCTTATGGTCGGGGAACTGTACCAGTGATTCCGGAAGCCATTTGTACTGTTCGTATCGTTTGACGATCAGCTTGCCGAGCAGCGGCAAAACCTTCTGAAAATAAAAGTAGTAGATCGACTTGAACGGCTGCCAGGTCGGCTTGGACAACTCAAGGGAAACGACCATCCCCCCAGGCTTCACAACCCGCTGCATTTCCTCGATCACCTTCACCAGATCGGGCACGTTGCGCAGCGCAAACCCGATCGTCGCGTAATCGAACGTGTTGTCCTCGAACGGGAGCTCCATCGCATTGCCGCGGACAAGGCGAATCTGCTTGTCCAATCCGGCATGCTTGATTTTCTCCGCGCCGACGTCCAGCATATTTTGGCTGAAATCAAGCCCGACCATTGAACCGGTCCGGCTTGCTTCCGCCAGCGAAATCGTCCAGTCGCATGTGCCGCAGCAAAGATCGATCGCGGAGCTTCCCGGAAACACCCGCATCTTTTTCATCGTAAACTTGCGCCATGCCTTATGTCTGCGAAAGCTTAATATATCGTTCATCAAATCGTATTTCGGCGCTATGCTCTCGAATACCGAATGAACGAATTGCTCCTTGGATTTCCCCTGCATCTTGCCATTCACCTCATATTCCCTGTGTCGCGCCCGGGCTGTTCAAGTATCGACGGATGGGCTCTCCGATGGAAAGCAGTTCCTTGCCGAGCTTTTCCGCATCCAGATGCTGCAGTTTGTCCTGCAGTTCCTTCAGACAGGAGTCGAGCATATCGTACAGCTGCGCGGTTACTTTGTATTTTAACCAGATGGAGCGGAGCTTCGCCGGATCGGGTTCCTCCTGCTGCAGCACCTTTTTCTCTTCTTTGGTGCATGATTGCAGCACATGCCAAAATCCCCAGCTGTCCTTGAATTGCTGGGAAATCTCAGCTCGCCCGATTTCCTGCACCAGCAGCTCGCAGCGTGTGAACAGGTTCAAAATTTCGGGCCATAGGGCCGAAACCCCTTCCTCGAGCAAAGCGGCAAACGAAAGAAACAGCTGCGCTTTGATCTGAATCGTCTGCCGCATATATTCATCAGCCGTAAGCTTCAGCTGCTTCATCTTCAAGTATAAATTCATCTTGAGCCGGTTCGCTTCGCAAATCGCGCCCGACAAGAGGCCCACCAAATCGATTTGCCCCGCATGGGACAACAAATAATAAAACCGGCTGCTGTAATAATCGCCGGCCAATACTTTGAGCTGCCGGGAGCGAGCTGCCTTGTGCTCCTTCGAATCGTTCGTGATACTCACCAGATCGTGCGTATCCAGTCCTACCTGAACGAGCGACGTGACGAGCGTATACAGTTCGCTGTACCCGGACAATGCGCTATGTTTGTTCAGAAAGGCGTACAGCACCCGAGTGCGGTATTCGGGAAAGCTGGGCAATTCCGTATGTTTCATGATCATGTCGTGCTCGATATACTTCCTGGCGATTTCGGGAATCCGATAAGAGTTCATATGTAAGCCTCCGAACCGTTGCAAATCAGTCTAACTCCATGCATCCAAACTATTATAGCATAAATGAAAAAGAATCGCATGCTGCCCCGTCAGCTTTTTTCCTTAACCCGGTCATGCCATTTGGCCGTATACGTCATGCGGTAATGAGAGTCCAAATATTGCGCCAGCTCTTCCATGCTTTGGTGGCCGAAACGAAGGTCTCCGGGCAGCCACTTTTCCCGCCTGGCATCGGAGGCGACGAGCAGTTGGGGGCTTCCGTTTCCGTCGGCGGAGGCATCGAGCACCCGAATAAACACCTGGTGAATGTTGGTGGAGGAGCCGAATAAATGACGCGGAATTTCGTATATGTCTTTGAGCATGTCGGACGACTCGGTCGATTTAACGGCGAGCAGATCGATCGAAACAATCGAATGGCTGATCTCTACGCGGCGAATGCGAAGGTGCAGCTGCATTTTCGACACGACGTCCACGATATTTTTTTCCGATACGGGTTGCGCACTGACCGTACGAAACACGCTGGTCGACTTATCCAGCTCGGACAAGTAAGATAAACCCGCCATTACGCCGATCGAAATCGTTGTCAATACAAGGATCCGGGATAGCCAGTTCATGAAGCCGCAGCCTCCTCTGTCATGGGTTCCGTGCTTGGCCAAAAACCTGTCCTTATCATTGTACAACGAAAAAAAGCAGGCTATGCCTGCGGCGGGTTAAAAAATTATTCCTGCGTATCCAGCGTGCCGAATTTTGTCATCACGATCGCTTTCCCGCGTATTTTCACGGCCGACGTATGATCAGTAAATTGCGCGATCATCACTTCGCCCTTGTCCAGCTTTTCCGTATGATGAAACTTCGTGTCCTGTCCCCGGGTCAAACCGATCACCTGCACACCGTTTTCTTTCGCTTTAATGACAAAATATTCGTTTTGCGTAGCGTCCATCTTATCCATCTCCTTCCAGCCGTATCCGTTATTTCTTCTATGATGCAGAAAAAAGCGACCGCTGTCAACCTGAATCCGATTCCGCAGCCCCTGCTTCGTCTTCAAGCTTCCGAACGGCCGCTCCGCCGCCAAGCCGCCCGGTATCAGGCAGCCAGCTTCTCCCGCGCGTATCCCTTCTTCTTTCCGTATAAACGCTGAACCGAGCCCGGAATGATCCGGGATGCCACATACAGAACCAAATCCGCCAGCTTGACCACGCCGTAGGCAAACGCCATCCCCGCGATCACGTCGAGCACCCAATGAATTTGCAGGTACATCGTCGAAAAAATAATCGATGCGCAATAGGTGACCATCGTGTACTTGAATATGTTATCCTTCTCGCGCAGCGCGAGCAGCAGCATCGCAAACGAGATCGAGGTATGCATGCTCGGGAAGCAGTTCATAACGTTCACCAGCAAATCGTTCTCCGTCGCGAATTCACGTCCCAGCAAATCCGGCTGCCCCTTCACCCACCACACTTCGCGAAGCAAGATCAAATTGTAAAACGGCAAGATCAGCGGAAATTGCAGCAAATGTCCCGACAGCGCGTAGGAGAGCATTTTTTTGACGCTTCGCGTCCAGTAGCTGCGCACAATGCAGATCCACAAGGACAGCACGAATCCGAAGTTGTATATCCACACCATGAGGCCGTCCAGCCAAGGGCGATGATACGCCCGTGCCCATGCCGCGTCATTATATGGAATGCTGTTCATGAACTCGTCCCATGTCCAGGGATGGCGATTGTTCTCGAACATCCAGTTGGCGATTTTCCACCACAGCCCGTTACCCGTTCCGTAGAAATAATAAAATACGCCCAAGAGCGGAATCCCTAATACAAAAAAACGGCCCCATTCGACGTCGACTTGATCTTTGCGAACGCCCATCAGGCAAATCAGGAGCAGGATCCAGCACTCGATGGTCCAACCGCCCACTTCGCCGATGCGCCACACCAAAAAAATCGAAACCAGGATGCCGTACATGACCCAATCGTTATTACGAACCCACCGGTTCAAGCTTTCCTTCATCTCCGTTATCCTCCCAAACATCCTTCGGCTCATCGTTCAAATGTCGACAACTCAGTATAACAAACTATCTCGAATGATGACGCTAAAATATTTTTGACAAAAAAAGAAAAAGACACCGGATCGAAGATGTCTCTTTCATGGCAGGCGCAGCGGGATTCAACCCTCAGCCTCACCCACCCTAACGGTGAAAACAAAGAACCCTCCCGAAACGGGAGAGTTCTTGCACCGGTCGATCGAAACGGGCGTCAGCCGGTGACGGCACGGACAAACCGCTCCAGCGCGGCGACGTCGGTAATGCTGCGATTGCATTCCTCGCTGTGAAGGCACATGTAATTGCCGACTGCCTTGTAATAATCCGGCGACGCATTCGCGGGCTTCGCTTTGGATACCGCCGTGAATAACGCTGCTTCTCTTTGCTTATGGCATATAAAGCAGGTGCTTTTCTTGTTCGTCGGCGTAAATTTCCCTTCAATTCCGACGACGTCTTCGTTCTGTTGATACACAAGGAACATCTTGCCGGTCGCAATGTCCTGCCAGCCCATGTACGTGGTACGGGCATAATCGATGGCATTGACGTCGGGAACGGTCAGCTTTTTATTTTTGTGAAACAGCTTTTTGATCTGCTTTTCCGTCACTTGCGGAAACGGTATGAGATACGGCTCAAGCGCATGCGCGTAGGCTTGAAAGTGTTCCGCCTTTTGCAGCGCGGAGAGTCCGCCGAGCCTATGCTGCTGTTCGTCCGTAAGGTGCTCGAACGCCTCTATGATTTTGGCTTCTGCACTGTATTGGACCGACTGCACGACCTTTTGATCGGAAACCGTGCTGCGGGCATGCTGCAAAAGTTCCAGTTGCTTCGTAATCAGGTTATATTGGTGGTTTCTAATAAATGGTGTCATCATGAATGTTCGCCCCTTATAGGAAAAATAAAAAACGCATAAGGTGCAAAACCCAATTATTAGAAACGACATCAGCGAATGTAATGGGCGATTGAATGATGTTATTCCCGCCCCATGCAAAGTATCGCCTCTAATATCAGGCTTTGCATGAGTCACCGCGGATCCCGGCAAATTGATTTGCCATTGCCTACCACCTCCTTGCAACATACGTTCAGTATAAAACAGTCCGGCGCCTGGCGGCAAGCGCCTTATTCTAGCAAGCCGCGGCAAATGCAGCTGCACTTCGTTCGAAGGGCTGCTCCGGTGAAGAATCATTCCTTGCCTGGCACGCGGAAGTCTATCCGGAGAAACAATAAAACGCTCCCTTCGGCCTTGAGCCGAACGAGAGCGTTCCATTGCTTGGCGTCCCCTGACGGATCGCGCCATATTTAGCGGTCCGCTTGCAGCCTGATTGCAAACGAGCCTGCGTTGTTGTTATACATGGTCGGAGTAACACGATTCGAACGTGCGACCTCACCCACCCCAAGGGTGCGCGCTACCAGGCTGCGCCATACCCCGATCTTGGACGGAAACATTTCCGGTATAGGAAATTATAGCTTACGCTGCTGGGATTGTAAAGGCTTTTATAACAAACTGTTATTAGTGCCAGCCAATATAAAAGCGCCTGAACCGCTCATCGGTCCAAACGCTTTGGAACTTGACTATGTAGAAATGCTAAGCCTGTCGGCCGGATTACTGAATTCCGTCTTTCAATGCTTTGCCTGGCTTGAAAGCCGGCACTTTACTGGAAGGAATTTCAATTTCTTCACCTGTTTGCGGATTGCGACCTTTGCGGGCGGAACGCTCGCGAACTTCAAAGTTTCCAAAACCGACCAGTTGTACCTTATCGCCGCTTTGCAAAGCCTCGGAAATAGCTTCAAATACGGCTTCCACCGCCTTGGTTGCGTCTTTCTTGGAAAGCTCAGAGGACTCGGCTACTTTGTTGATCAAATCGGATTTATTCATGCGATTCACCTCCCCCCACTACGATATTCCTGTTATTCTCTTTGTTAACCGTTTCTTCGCAAATTATACATGCCATGCGGGAAATCTGCCAAGGAAATCAACATTATAGTAATACAGGCGCACGGCTTTTTCAAGTAAAACGTAAAAAATGCACCCGCCGGAGTGCATTTTCTTTGTTCTTGCTATGCCCTTATGCCTACAAAATGATGGCAATCAACCCGCCCGAGCCTTCGTTAATGATGCGTCCCAACGTCTCCTGCAGCTTGTAACGCGCGTTGTCCGGCATCATCGCGAGCTTTCCTTGGATGCCTTCGCGCACGATGGAATGGAGCGAGCGGCCGAAAATATCCGATTCCCATATTTTAAGCGGATTTTCCTCGAAGTCCTGCATCAAATAGCGGACCAGCTCTTCGCTCTGCTTCTCCGTTCCGATAATCGGGGAGAACTCGGACTCGACATCGACGCGAATCATATGAATGGACGGCGCCGTTGCCTTCAGACGTACTCCGAATCGGGAGCCTTGACGAATCAGCTCCGGCTCGTCGAGCGCCATCTCCGCAAGCGACGGAGGCGCAATGCCGTAACCGGTCGTCTTCACCATTTCCAGCGCTTCGGCAAAATGATCGTATTCGCGCTTGGCATGCGTAAATTCCTGCATCAGTTGAAGCAGGTGATCTTTGCCGCGGATTTCTACGCCGACCACTTCCATCAAAATCCGGTCGTACAGCTCATCCGGGGCGTACAGATCGATCTCCGCGATGCCTTGGCCCATATTCATTCCGGCGAGTGCCGCTTTATCGACAAATTCGTATTCCTCAAAGTTGCTCACGACCTGATCGACATCGCGCAATCTTCGAATATCTTGCACCGTTTCGCGCACGGAATTTTCGAAGTTGGAGCGGAGCCAGTGATTTTCCGCCAGCACCATCACCCAGCTTGGCAAGTTGACGTTCACTTCATGAACGGGGAATTCGTACAACACTTCGCGGAGCACGGACATCATATCTTCTTCCTGCATGTTCGCAACGCTCATCGCGACGACCGGCACATCATGCTTCGCCTGCAGCTGTCCGCGCAGCTCCTGCACCGCTTCGCTTTGCGGCTTCGTGGAGTTGACGATGACGATGAACGGCTTGCCGACTTCCTTGAGCTCCGTAATGATGCGCTCCTCGGCTTCGACGTAAGACGTCCGCGGAATTTCTGCGATCGAGCCGTCCGTCGTAATGACGACGCCCAGCGTGGCATGCTCCTGAATCACTTTGCGCGTACCGATCTCGGCCGCTTCCTGGAACGGAATCGCTTCTTCAAACCAAGGCGTATTGATCATGCGAGGGCCGTTTTCGTCTTCGTAGCCTTTCGCGCCTTCTACGACATATCCTACGCAATCCACCAGACGTACGTTTACATTCAGTCCTTCGGCAACATGCAGTTGAACCGCATTATTCGGTACGAATTTCGGCTCTGTCGTCATAATGGTGCGACCCGCTGCGCTTTGCGGCAGCTCATCGGTTGCCCGAATCCGGTCGGCTTCATTCTGAATGTTCGGCAGCACGATCGACTCCATAAAGCGCTTAATAAACGTTGATTTTCCCGTACGGACCGCTCCAACGACCCCCAGGTAAATATCCCCGCCAGTACGCTCTGCAATGTCCTTAAAGATATCCACTTTTTCCAATGAGAATCCCTCCTACAGGTTGTTTAAGACGAAACTCGTACATGCTTCGGACTAGTACAAATATATGTATCGCGAATCAAAATATGATGCATTTTGCCAACTTTTATTTTGACCACTCCTTGTCACGGCTTGATGGAATCAGCGCTTGCGCAGTTCATCTTTGTCAAATATATGTGGGCCTGCCGCCGGTTATTCTAGCTTTTCGGAAAAAAAGAAAAACCTCTATCACCTTCGGAATCAAGGTTAATAGAGGTTGCCTGGGCAAACATTACGGCGCGGTAATCGGCACCGGCTGGCCGTCTCTCCACACGTAAGGGAACGAGCGCGCCGGCACGTAATACGACTCCCGTAAGAGCAGCTCGCGCAAATCCTGCGTTCCGTTCAAACTTCCCTGCAGCTTCTTTTTGTCGATCAGCCGCATCATTTCCGGCGCATAATCGATCGCCACTTGCCCGGAATCGTGAAGCAGGAACGGCAGCTTGAACTGCGGCGAATACATGCTGTTCACTTCCGCCGGCTTCCGGTTCAGCTTCGCGTAGTCGATAGAGGAGAAGCCTGTGGCGATAGCTTGTCCTTTCGGCAGCTGCCCGCCCGATTTCGACTTGTAATCGTCGACGGCTTTCTGCAGCTCCACCGTCTGCTGGAACGACGCCAGGTCCATCATTTTGACCGTAGGCTTCGTCTCCGCATCGACGATGACATACGAGGCCGAACCGCCATTCTCGAACGAGTTCGCCGGTGCGGCGCTCAAATAAGGCCCGACCAGTTTTTTGAAATCGATCGGATATTTCTCATACAGCGGTGTCGTTTCTTCGCTGTTCTTGATCGGCAGCACGCCGGTTTTCGCTTTGAATTGATCGACGGCGTTTTGGACCAGAACGATGAATTCACCGCTGGCCATCTGATTTTCCTTGCGTATGTCTTTCGGGTACAAACACCCGCTTAGCAGCGCGATAATAGCTAGGGCCATCGCTGCCCGCAGCACACGTGTCATTACCAATCCTCCTCCTGCTGTTCCAGCTGCTTGCGGATCGCCGCTTTCAGCGGATCTTCGGGAATCGTCACCGTGACGTCGCCGGTTATTTTGGCCTGACAGGCCAACCGGAATCCGCCGTCTTCCGCGGAGGTGCCGAGCTTCATGCGCTCGTTATGATTCGGTTCGGCGAGGCCCGCGCCACTCTGCACGATCACCTTGCACATCAGACAGGCCGCTTTGCCGCCGCAGCGTGTCCGGATGTGCACTTTCGCCTTGGCTGCGGCGCCGAGCACAGTCGTGCCGGGATGCACCTGAATCTTCTTGTTGTCCGGCAAAAAGGTGACGTAAGCCGCCATATCGTCATGCTCCTTCTCGTTTAAAATCCGGGATCGATGGTTTGCGAATCGCCAAGCAGCCGCTCCAGAATGCCCGTAAGCGCCGGACTGAAGCGGTTTCGTGCTGCGAGACGGTCGAGCATCTCCTTATGCACCGCCGGACCGAGACGGCGGCACAGACCGGCAATCGCTTCATAGCGGTCCGCTCGCGCACGCATCACATTGAAGATCAGCTCGTGGATGAGCGGCATAAGGCGGACGTTGTCCAATCCAGGCTGCGTAAGACGCGCCGCTCCCAAAGCCGAGAGGTATCCCGCTTCGACCTTGTATTCGCTATCCAGCGCCCGAACTTCAAAAGCGCCGACCAGTTCGACCTTCACGCCGCCGATATCATAATGGCTCAATATCGAACGGTAGAGCGGCGTCTGGCTTTCTTCCTGCTCATCAACGGCATACGGCTTGAGCGCCTCGTGCATGGCGGCCGCCTGCTCCCGGTCAATATACACATCCAGATCCCTCGGCGCCGCAGCGAGCGGCACGCCTTGCAGCATCAGCCCCGTGCTCCCTCCGACCAGCCAGGTCAGCTTGCGGCCGGCGGAACGTTCCACAATCGTCTTCAGCGCGGATAGCATCGCGCCGTCCAAAGCGATCGAACCCGTGTTCTTCATCTTTCATCATCCCGCAATCAAAAATAAGGTTTATTGGCTGCCGCGATCGTGCCGGCGGTTTTGATGATAGCCTGGCAGCCGAGCCGGAACCCTTCTTCGAGCTCTTCCGGCTCCAGCGCGTCCAATTCCGCATCGGACGGGGCGGATAAATGCTCCATCCCTTCGGTTACCTGACAGCGGCAGCGGCAGCAGGTACCCCGCGAGCAGGAAAAGCTCCAATCGACATCGTGCTTCAATGCCATATCCAAAATGGAGAATCCGGTAACGGGCTCCACCTGTTTTTGTATTCTGCGTCCTTTCAAGGATAACATCACGCGTGGCGTCCCTTCGTTACATGATGGAAACGATCATATACAGCAAGATCGGAACAAACAACAGAAAAGCGATGAACGACAATGCGAAACGAATGAACCCTTTTGTTTTGTTTCTTGCATATGTAATAAGAAACGATGCGACGAACATCAATCCGATGGCAATAAAAGATGCCCACATCTTGTCCATGGACGACACTGGAATCACGACCCCCGTTTATGTAGACTTTCGATGTAGCTATCATATCACAAAAAAAGCATAAGCGCGCTTGCCGGCCGCTTATGCCATGAAAATGTTAAAAAATCATTTTTTCATAATCATCTTCATCAGCTGCTCCATATTGCCGGGATTCATCTTGCTGCTCTTGATCGCTTGAATCAGCTCGTTCATCGTTTGGTCCGACACGGGCACCTTCACGAGACTGGACACCTGCTTGATGAGCTGCTTCAGCTGCGCATCGCTTTGCATCGTCGCCGGCTTGACGCCGCTCGCAAGCTTATATATGTCTTTGTCCGTCACGCTCTTGCCGGTCTTCTTCTTGACGACATTCAATACGTCCTTTTGCACGTTTTTGTCGGGCACAGGCTTTCAACCTCCTCAGACTTTGACAAAATAACCCGTCTCCAGGCGAAACAGTCAGTCTGAGGTATTATATGAACGAAAGCCGCTGTGCGTTCAGGCTTATGCCTAGTTAGCCCAACCGCTTTGGAACGGCTCGGCCAAATCCTCCATCTCGTGCGTTCGTCCGCGCTCCATCAAATCTTCAACGGCCGCCTTCGGCTGCTTCCCGTCGAACAGCACACGGTACAGCTCGTCGGCAATCGGCATCGTGATGTCGTATTGACGGGACAGCCTGTAAGCCGCCTGCGTCGTCTTCACGCCTTCGACGACCATGCCCATCCGGTCCAGCACTTCCTCCAGCGTCTGCCCTTGCGCCAGCATCGCGCCGGCTCTCCAGTTGCGGCTGTGCTTACTCGTGCACGTCACAACCAGATCGCCGATTCCCGCAAGGCCCGAGAACGTAAGCGGGTTCGCGCCCATCGCCACACCCAGCCTGGCGATTTCGGCAAGACCACGTGTCAGCAGCGCCGCCTTCGCATTGTCGCCGAACCCGAGGCCGTCGCTGAGACCGGCGCCCAGCGCGATAATGTTTTTGAGCGCGCCGCCGACTTCTACGCCGACGACGTCCGGATTGGTGTAGACGCGGAAAGACGGCGTAATCAGCAGATCCTGCGCTTTCTCCGCCGCCTCCTTGTCAACGCTGGCGACCACGACGGTTGTCGGACGCCGCTGAATGACTTCCTCCGCATGACTCGGACCGGACAAGACGGCCAATCGCTTCGGATCGTACCCGCTTAGCTCCTCCGCCAGCACTTCGGTCATCCGTTTCAGGCTGCCGGCTTCGAAGCCCTTGGTTGCATGAATGACGGTCGTACGCTCGTGCAAGTGCTGTTTCATCTGCGAAGCAACTTCCCGCATGGCGGAGGAAGGCGCGACGACAACGACGGCTTCCGCTTGATCCAGCGCCTCCTGCATGGAGCTTGTCGCCCGAATCCGGGGCGAGAGTTCCGCCTCGCTCAAAAACCGCGAGTTTCGGCGGTCGCGGTTGATCTCCTCCACCTGCGCCTCATTGCGCGACCACAGCATCACTTGATGCCCGTTATCCGCGAGGACGGCTGCGATGGCCGTCCCCCAACTGCCGGCAACGAGAACAGCCGTTTTGCTATTTACGGTCATGCGCGAACACCTCCCGATGAATGTGCGGTCAAGCTTGCCGTTTGGCTCCGAGCTTGTTCTCTGTGCCGGTTAGCAGCTTGCCGATGTTGGAGCGATGACGAACCCAGGCAAAAACGAACAGCAGCAGACTCAAAATGAAAATAGCGACGGGATAACCCATGAACCATATTAAGATAGGCAAAATGGCGGTAAACAGCAGCGAACCGAGCGAAACGTAACGCGTAAGAGCGATCGTTGCAATCGCAACCAAGCCTGCGATCAATGCGGGCAAAAACGCCAGCGTCACCATAACGCCAATCGTCGTTGCGATGCCTTTGCCGCCGCGAAATCCGAAAAATACGGGCCAGTTATGCCCCGCGATCACGCAGAGGCCGGCGAGCACCTGAATCAGCGCGTCGCCTCCGCTCAGCAAGCCGCCGATCCATACGGCCGCAACCCCTTTGAGCATATCGAGCAGCAACACGGTGATGCCCGGTCCTTTGCCGAGGACGCGCAGCGTGTTCGTCGCGCCGGCGTTGCCGCTCCCATGCTGCCGTATATCGATGCCCTTGAGCAGTTTGCCTGCCAAGTAACTGAAGCTGACCGAGCCGAGCAAATACCCGATCAGCAGCGATGCGTAACTTACCAAAGCGTTAGCCTCCTATTCGTCAACCGATTTTTTTCGCGTGAAAAATCGAAGCGGCGTTCCTTCGAAACCGAACGCGGCGCGTATTTTATTCTCCAGGTAGCGCTGGTAGGAGAAATGCATAAGCTCCGGATCGTTAACGAAAATGACGAAGGTCGGAGGCTTCACCGCAACCTGAGTCGCATAGTTGATTTTGAGACGCTTGCCTTTATCCGTCGGCGGCGGGGTGATCGCTACGGCGTCGGAAACGACGTCGTTGAGCACATGCGTTTGCACGCGAAGCGCGTGCTGCTCCGCTGCGGAATTGACGACCGGCAGCAGCTTGTGCAGCTTTTGCTTCGTCTTGGCCGACACGTACACGACGGGCGCGTAGGTCATGAACAAGAAATGATCGCGTATCTTTTGAGTAAATTGATGCATCGTCTTGTCGTCCTTCTCGACGATATCCCATTTATTCACGACAAACACGGCCGCTTTGCCCGCTTCATGCGCATATCCGGCAATATGTTTGTCCTGCTCGATAATGCCGACCTCGCCGTCGATGACGACCAGCACCACGTCCGCCCGTTCAATCGCTTTCATGGCACGCATGACGCTGTACTTTTCGGTCGTTTCATACACTTTACCGCGTTTACGCATACCGGCCGTATCGATAATTACGTATTTCTGGCCATCCTTCTCGAACGGCGTATCGATCGCATCGCGGGTCGTACCCTCCACATCGCTGACGATGACGCGCTCTTCGCCGAGAATGGCGTTCACTAACGAGGATTTGCCGACATTCGGCCGGCCGATCAACGCGACGCGAATAACATCCTCGCCGTACTCTTCCTCCGTCGTTTCCGGAAAATGCTTCACGACTTCTTCCAGCAGATCGCCGATGCCCGTGCCGTGCGAGCCCGAAATGCCGATCACTGCGCCGAATCCCAAGCTGTAAAACTCGTAAATATCGTCGGACCGCTGCAAATTATCCACTTTGTTGACGGCTACGACGACCGGCTTTTTGGCGCGATACAGCAGCTCCGCCACTTCGCTGTCCGCCGGCGTCACGCCGGCTTTGGCGTCCACCATAAACACGATGACATCCGCCTCTTCAATGGCAAGCTCCGCCTGTGCGCGGACGGAACGCATGATCTGATCATCGCCTTCAATCTCAATACCGCCGGTGTCGATAATGCTGAACTCGCTTGTCAGCCATTCGCCGATACCGTATAACCTGTCGCGGGTAACCCCCGGTTTATCCTCCACAATCGCCAGCTTGTCCCCAATAATCCGGTTGAAAATCGTAGATTTTCCCACGTTCGGGCGGCCGACGATCGCTACTACTGGCCTCGCCATTCAACTTCATTCCCTTCATACACCATAAGCCTCGTTAAAAGCGGCGCAACTTCTTTTTTTATCGATCCCAGCTGGTAAATCAAACCGTTCGGAAACAGTCTGTAAACTAAGATATTATAACAAAATCAAAGGGACAAGTAAATGAACCCCGCATGAAGCGCATTGAAGACCACTCAAGCGCCGCTCGAATGGTCGACAATAATAAAGGTGCCGTTTTGCAGATCGTGGGCCGCCGCATCCAATATTTTTTCCAGCTTGAATGCGGTTTGCTGCTGCTCCTCTGGAGTACCGGCGACAAAGATCGGAGCGCCGCCGCCTACCTTCTCATCGTCTAGCGTGACCACCGCTACTATTCTCCCCATGCGCTAAGCACCCGCCCTTTCTTCCTTGTTCACGCCCGCCTCGCTCGGCATGCGAACCGCGCATTCCAGTATCGGCGAGCGTTCGGCAACCGTACGCGCCTTCTCTGCGTCATACTCTTGCGGCAGCAGCAGCACGCCGAGGCGGCCGTCGTTCATATCAAGCTTGGCCAGCGGCATCAGCGCCGGCTCGCCCTCATCGCGATAAACGCCCATGATCGTTGACACGTCGTGCAGCAGTGCCTGGCGCTGCCCCGGATTAGCGATCGTGATCCGGCTGTTCCGGTTTTTGGGCACAAGCACGAGACCGATCGCTTTTTCCGAGATGATTTTGCGCGTATCGTCCAGCCCGACGTTCATCATATAGATGTCGTCGACAAACAAGTTAGGCCCGTCCAGCTTCACCTGGCCGATTCGAACCTCGGCGATATGAGACACATTTTTACCGCTTTTGAACATATTCGTGACAAGTATGGAGATAATCCCCGTTGCGATTCCCCAATACCATGCAAAGACGATGCTGAAGAAGGAAGTGACGAAAGCCGAGAAGATGACCAAGTAATTTCGCCCTTCGAACACCATCGCAATGCCTTCGATGTAAGAGGCGCCTCTGGGCACAAGCTCCATGCTGTCGATTTTGCTGAGCGACTGCCGTTCCATGTTGCGCACATCGCGAAACTGCTGCGCCGCCAGCGATAAAAAAGTGACGGCGGTGTAGTTTTTATCGATCAACGACGGAACGGCGACCGCCCCCAGCCCGGCCGCGATCACACCGAGCGAAATATGTACGATTCTTCCGTGCGGATAGGTCGGATACTGCCGATAATCGGTTCTGAGCATACTGAGCCGGGACGCTACGCCAAATAACACGCCCAAAATGATGCCCACCGTATACTTTTGCTCCACGATCCAAGCCCACATGGCTGTTCCTCCTTTGTCCTTAGCCGCGCGGCTTCCCGGGACGGCATGACGGTAGCCGGGTTACGGCCTGCGCTGACGAAGCGATTCCCACACGAATACGGCCGCTTTCTTGATCCCGAGCACCGTTTGCTGCAGTACGAGCGATACGCCTCTCGCCGCAAAGACTGTCAGACACCACAAATCTTGAAACGAAGTGCCTCCCAGGACGACATGCGCCTGCTTATAGTGAGAATAAGCGTACATGGCTTCGCCGGTAACAAAGCCGAGGGAAATGGCTGCGATTTGGACGGCAGGCCTTCGCAAGGCGGCCGCAGCAATCGTACCGGAAATCAACGCGATCGTCACGCTGCCGCTATACACGATCAGCGTTGGCATCAAATGAATCGTTTCTTTCAAAAAAAAGAAAATCGATCCGAGAAGCAGTCCTACCGATAGCGCATGCAGCCGCTGAAACGATTCGTAGGAACGAACAAACACATACAAGGCCGTGCCGAGCAGCAGCGGCGCAATACCGAAAATTTGCATGCCGTTCCACTCAAAGCTCCAGCGGAAAGCGATAAACCAGACAACAAAAAAAAGAAGTAAACTCGTATGAGAAATACCTCTTATCAATATGTCCTTCCAGCCGCTGGCAAACAGAATGAGGGCAACGATCATTAAGACAAACGACAAATATCCTGCATTCATGCGCACCCACCCAAGAAAAAGCTTGTCCCTTCTTTTCCTTAGTATGGCTCTCTATGTAGTTTTATAATCGCTTTCCATTCATTGGCATATCCGTTACGGCGCGCGTAGGCATCGGTCGCAATGCCGCGCGCGCCGCACCACCGCTCCGTCTCTCCCCCGATGACGACAGGCATCGATTGAAGCGCCTCGATCGAAGCGGCGCCCATCGCGGTCATCAATAAGCGGAGCTCGTCATGCATCGCGCCGATCCGACCGATCAATGCGGCTGTCCCTTTCGTACGCTGCACCTTCAGGAAGGCGCCGGCAATGCCGACGGCCGATGCGCCCAGCGTCAATGCTTTGCAAACGTCCGCCGTTTGCGCGATGCCGCCCGTAGCGATCAGGGAGACGTCAGTTTTCGCGCGGCGCTTCGCTTCCAGCGCTTCCAGCAGCGATATGGCCGTATTGCAGCCCCAGTCGTTCAGCCACCCCATCGGCTGTCCGCGTCTTGCATTTTCGATGGCTGCAAAATTCGTTCCGCCGGCGCCGCCGACGTCGATCATCTTCACACCGAGCGAAAGCAGCGTTTCTACGCTTTCGCGAACCATGCCAAAGCCGACCTCCTTGACCATAACAGGCACTCCGACTTGCCGCACGATCGCGCCGATTCGCTCCAGCATGCCGTTGAACTGACGGTCTCCCTCCGGCATGATCAGCTCCTGCATCACATTCAGATGGATTTGCAGCGCATCGGCCCGCAGCATATCTACGGCGCGCTTCGCCTGCTCCACCGTTGCTTCGCTGCCCAGATTGCCGAACACCAGTCCGTTCGGGTTCACTTTTCTAACGACCTGATAGCTGGAAGCCATTTCCGGATTTTTGATGGCCGCCATTTGCGAGCCGACCGCCATCGCCAGTCCCGCTTCCCGAGCGGCAACGGCCAGCTCTCTGTTGATTTCCTCCGTCTCGTTCGCCCCTCCGGTCATCGCATTAATAATAATCGGCGAGCTCAAAGTGAGTTCGCCGATACGGGAATTTAACGCTATTTGATCGGAGGAAATGCCCGGGAGACAGTTCGGCAGCAGCTTGATGCCGCCGAATCCGTTGTTGCCTCCCGGTCCAAGCTGGAGAGCGTGATGCACATGCTCCAGTTTTCTTGGGATTCGCAATTCCACTCCTCATTTCGTTACAGTAATGGCTTACTTGAACTTGCTCAGCTTGTCGCCGAATTTCTCGCCGAGCGTCAGGTTGAAGCCTTGATTCTCTTCGTAAGAAACGGTTTCCTTTTCTCTGCGAGGCGCGCGCTCTCCTCTTTCGGCTCTCGGCTCGCGAGCAGGCGCTTCTTCCGTTTCCTTGATGCTCAAGGAAATGCGTTTCTCGCTTGGGTTCACGTCAAGCACCTTCACTTGAACTTCCTGGCCTTCCTTCAACACCTCGAACGGCGTCGCGATATGGCGATGGGAAATTTGCGAAATATGCACAAGGCCTTCTACCCCAGGAGCCACTTCGACGAACGCGCCGAATTGCACCAGACGTCTTACCGTACCTTTGATGATATCGCCAATTTTGATATTGCCGACTTGCTGCCAAGGCCCTGGCTGGGTCGCTTTGATGCTGAGCGAAATGCGCTCGTTCGCCGGATCGACCTTCAGCACTTGCACTTGAACCTTGTCGCCTTCCTTCACGACTTCGGACGGGCTCTCTACATGGTGCCATGCCATCTCGGAGATGTGCACCAGGCCGTCTACGCCGCCGATATCTACGAATGCGCCGAATTGCGTCAGGCGCTGTACCGTACCGTCCAGCTGTTGACCTACGGACAGGTTCGACAACGTCTCCTTCTTCATAGCGTCCGCTTCTTCGTCAAGTACGTCTTTTTGCGACAGGATGACTTTGTTCTTCTCGCGATCCATTTCTTTCACGCGAAGACGAAGCGCGCGTCCTTTGTAATCGCTGAAATCTTCAACGAAAGTGCGCTCTACCATGGAAGCCGGTACGAAACCGCGCAAGCCCACATCAACGACGAGTCCGCCTTTGACAACTTCAGCAACGGTCGCTTCGAGAACGGTTTTGTTCTCCATGTCGGCCGACAGCTTATCCCATGCTTTCTCGCTGTCGATGGCGCGCTTGGACAGAACGACTTTCTCGTTCTTCTCATCGATGTTCAGCACCTTGAGTTCAACTTCCTGCCCGACTTCCACGCCGTGCGCCGCATCTTCCAGCGTAACGGAGGAAAGCTCGCGCAGCGGAATGACGCCGTCGTATTTGTAGCCAACATCGACAATGGCTTGATCCGCTTCCACCTTAAGGACTTTGCCTTTGACGATTTCGCCCTTCTTCAAAATATTGACGTTTGCCATCGACTCCTCTTGGGAAACGGCGGTTTGCAATTCTTGCTCTGCTTTGACTTCTTCTGACATGTCAAATACCCTCCTTAACAACCTGGCAACATTTAATGTATTTGGGAAATAATTTACTTCATCTGATTTATTCAGTATGCCACGATTTATGATTTCGATTCGTGCTGTTTCACGAGGCTGCGTATCGCTGTCATAATTTTATCGGTAGCCTGCTCCAAGCCTTCGGAACCGCTGTCGGCGAACTCGCTGATGTCGACCGGCGATCCGTACACGACCTTCATTTGGCGGAATAATTTATAATTCCCGACAATGGCAGCCGGTACAACCGTTGCGCCCGACTTCAGTGCCAGACTGGCGGCGCCCTTCTTGCCCATTCCCCCGGCGTTGCTTCGCGAGCCCTCAGGAAAGATTCCGAGCATCTCCCCGCTCCTCAGGAGCTGAATGGACAATTTGATCGACTCTTTGCTCACGCCCCCCCGTTTGACCGGGAATGCGCAAATGCGGGGCAGCACATAGCCAAGTACGGGAAGCTCGAACAATTCGGCTTTGGCCATATAATGAACTTTCCGGTCCAGCGGCGTACCCAACACAGGCGGATCAAAATTGCTGATATGATTGCAGCACAACACGACCGGTCCTTCGGCCGGAACGTTCTCTTTGCCGACCGCCTTCAGCCGGAATAACAGGCTGAACATGATTCGAAACAGGAAGCGAAATGTAAGATAAAGCATTCTTACTTCCCTCCGTGTACTTGCGTCTTGCACAACTCCAAAATGGCTTCCACCACTTGCGGAATCGGCATATCGGTCGTATCCATGAGCACGGCGTCATCAGCCCGGACGAGCGGAGACGCTTCTCTCTGCTGGTCCATCCGGTCCCGTTCCGCGATATCGCGCTCGAGCCGCTCCAGCGTAATGTCCACATCCGGCTGTGCTTCTTTCATTTCCCTGTACCGGCGTTCCGCCCGCACGCGAACGCTCGCAGTCAAAAAAATCTTCACCTCGGCGTCGGGGAGCACATGGCTGCCAATGTCTCGGCCATCCATGACAACGCCTTTGCTTTTGGCGAGTTCCTGCTGCTTGGCGGTCAAAACGGCGCGGATCTCGGCAATGGAAGACACTCTGGATACATTACCCGTAACGTCGGGCGTCCGAATCACGCCGGTGACGTCTTCTCCGTCCACATAGACAAGCTGGCCGTTCTCGCCGGGCACAAGCCGAATCTCCATGCCGCCTGCCAGAGCGATCATCGCTTCCGTCTGATCCGGACGGAGCCCTTCCTGCAGCACTTTCCATGTCACGGCCCGGTACATGGCGCCCGTATCGACATAAATGAAGTCAAGCTCCTTGGCGACAAGACGGGCGATTGTGCTCTTCCCCGCCCCTGCTGGGCCGTCGATTGCAATATTAAATTTTTCCAAAACTGCGGCCTCCTAACAAAATGAGCGCGGACAAGCTTCCTGAAAAAAAAACAGGCCGAAGCCTCGAACGATGAAAATTATACCATAGGTTCGACACGGATTGCAAAACGAACGCCCGTCCGCTTAGTTCGCCGTCGTCTTCGCGAGCGACGCATCGTAGCGGCTTCCCTCCATTTGCTCCACCTTCACAATCCTGTAACGAAGCTGCGGGATTTGCAGCAGCAGCTGTGAAACGACCAAGGCAAGCAGCAAGATCGCGATGGCGATGAGCAGCCAGCGCTCAACCTTCCGGCCAAACGCGATAAATAACGCTTCGTAACCGTCTTCCGCCTGCCGCCTCGGGTCTCGATCCATTACGTCCCACTCCGTCCCGTACATTTTGGGTCGTAGTGTGTCCCAATTGAACAAGCCTTATGCATCAATTTTTCCTGAATTCGAACTGCCGGTCGAAACAGAACTGAATGATCTTTTGCCGGTCGCGGTCGGAGATATCGATAAACCGCATCATCACCCGCTGCGTACCGGGCTCGGTCGATACGATCCGAACGACTTCGCTTTTGAACGGCACATGATCGTTGTGCCCGTTCTTGGCCGGGAGAAGCAGCCAGCAGTCCAAAACGTTATGCGCCGTCAGCGGTATGTAATCGTCGCATAGCAGCGAGATGCCGCCGCCCCCCACATCGTCGGTCAGCGCCACGAATTGAAGCTGTTCGGAATGCTTAACGGCCACCTCAAGCTCGGCATGGACGCGAAGGAAATTGCGCCGCTGCACTTTGGTAATCGATTCGGGAGCCGGTTTGGCAATATGAAACAGATGCATGACATGATTGGATACGCCGATAACCGTGCTGATAAAATAATTTTTAATTTCCATATCGTCGAAAAAATAGATCGACAGCACGTTGCCGTACGAGAGTGCGCGGGAACGCCCGGTGTTCACTTCGACCGGAATTTCTATGAATATCGTATCGTCCGTCATATCGGCGATTCTTGACTTATACTCCTCGACCGGCTCTCCTCCGTCAAACGGATTGATTTTTATATATAAAATTTGATTGATTTTCGGAAGCATGACTACACCCCCCTTTCCCTTAAAACATACATTCCGTCACATATTATAACACGAGTGAAATATATGGAAAGTAAAATATGCGGGGTTGTCCGCTCCCCACCTTGCCTTAGCGCCAAACAAGCCCGGCGAGTTTCACCGGGCTTGTTCATTCGTTGAGTCCGTATCAAGTTCGCAGCTGCGCCTCTTCGCTTCCAATCCGGTCGATTTTCTCTTGCGCGCCGCTGTCCGCATTGATATATATGCGGTAAATACCGCCGTTGACGCGTCCGATATACTGGTAACACTGCACCTCTTCGTCAATATCGTTGCGAATCAGCGCTTTGTCCGCGCTTTCCACTTTGAAATTGGTGCTCAGCGTTTTGCGGGCTTCTGCATCCGTCAGTTTCGGGGCATTGATTTGCCGTTCTTTTTTGTCGTAAGCATAATCGGCCGCATCCATTCCGATCACTTCGCCGTTATCGAGCGCCACCTTCACGGCCACTTTTTCCAGGTAATTGATGATGCCGTTCTTGTGAGTGGCGAAGGTCATGTTCGCTATATTGTTATATTCGTCATAGCTGACCGCGGTCATCTCTTTGTAGTCGCGCTCGTCCAAGAACTGGGCCGCCACATCGCGCGCCGTGCGCAGGTCCAGCTGCTTGGAAGGCACTTCCCGCATCGCAGAATACCATAACAGCTGCCCGCCTTTTTTGGAGTAATCCATGTACAGGTTGCCGTCCGAGGTCCCCTGCTTCGGCATGCTTACGCTGTAAGATTGATTTTCCGTGCCAGCGCCGTTCTCCACCACCTGCAGCGGAGAGCTATCTTGCAGGCTGAGAAACTTCGCCGCCTTCTGCTTGATCTGATCGATGCCCTCTTCCTGACCGGAGAGCATGCTCATGTTCCGGTTTTGGTACACGCTCATGACCGTTGGGCTCCACTCGATCTCTGGATATTCGCCCACCTTCTTGTCTACCGTGGTGAATCCGTCGATAATCGCATTATCATGCGGATTGTCTTGCTTGGCCAGCGCAAGCTCCACATCCATCCAGCGCAGGTTGCTCTGGAGTACCTTGCTCTGCACGCCCCGAAGCTCGGTGGAGATTTCGCCTGAATGCTCATAGAGCGTATTCAGCGTCTTCATCTCTTTCTCGTCCAGCGGCTGCTTGCTTAAATCACGAACGGCCGCACGGTACGAAAAATTCGCGATATTGGCCAAAAAGTCTTCCGTTTTGCTGAACGGCAGCAGCGTCAGCGGCAGCTGACTGATTTCGTTTTGCGCCTGACTCGTGATGCGCCATACGTTGATCAGTCCTTTTTTGTACGCATCCTGCGAGGTCGAATTGACGGCCAGCGTATTGCCAAGCTCGGTATGCAGCTTGTCCACGTGAAAGGATAAATCGTGAAACGCCCGTTGATACTGGTTCTCCGCTTTGATCAGCACGGAGTTTTTCTCCTGATGCTCCAAGTACCCCCATACGCCGGTACCGATGAGGGCAACGAGCAGGATGGGGAACATGACAATGCTCAATCTTTTATACATAGTCGAGAAATCTCCCTTCATCAGCAAAACTTGGGCTTAGTTTTCACCTGATGAACAGCGCTTATACATAGAAAAAAACCGGCGCTGCCGCCGGCTTTCCCGCTTAAAACTCATTCGTTTCGATGTCGAAATCGTTCTCGTTATTGCAAATGCATTGCTTGAAGCCGGTATCGATCCGGCCTTTTTCTTTTCTCCCTTTCAAGATGAAGCGTTCGCCGCAAGCTCTGCATCGAATCGTCACTTTCACGCGGACATTGGCTACCGTCATACATTCCCTCCGTACTTATAGAACGTTTCTGGTAGCCAGTATAGACCGATTTGTCAAATTTTAACCTGTTCCTCGCGCTGGATGACGCGAAGCGGCGACCGGGCGTTCGCGTGACTGACCTTCCACAGGCTGCGAATCCATAAAAACGTCATCAGCGGGACCATGAACCAGATCCAGTATGTCTTCGTGACAAGCATCGTATAGTCGAATACCCCGTGCCAGAAAATCGGCAAAAGCAAAGCGTAGCTTAAATGCTTCCGGCTTGCGTCCGGATTGAATTTGGCCTTGCCGAGATGGTAGCCCATAATGACGCCGAACATCGCATGCCCCGATACCGGCAAGAAAGCCCGCATCATCAGCGCCGAGAAGCCGGACGCGTTGAAAAACGCGTAAAAAACGTTCTCCAGCGTCGCAAAGCCGAGCGAAGCGGCAACCGAGTACACGATCCCGTCGTACGGCTCGTCAAACGACGTATGCTTGTATATGACGAAGTACACCAAAAACCATTTGAAAAACTCCTCCGTCGCCGCCGACGTCACAAACGCAAAGACGAACGGATGCTCTCCAAGCCCTTGAACCAGCGCACGCTGCAGCACCATGATCGGGAATACGAGCAGCACACCGAATAAGAACAGCTTCAGCACTTGGGAAATCGGCTCCGGATCGTAACGGTCCTTTAAGTAAAAGTAAGACAGCAGAGCGACACCAGGCGCAATCGCCGCCATCAAGACTGACAAGACGCTCATAGTGTCCCTCCAATCGCTATGGAATCATTAAACCCAGCCGCGGAAACGGGCGGCCTCCGCCATTTTGCGGACACCGACCATATAAGCGGCGAGCCGCATGTCGACATTTCTCGTCATATGAACATTATAGACATTTTCAAAAGCTTTTTCCAACATTTCTTGGAGTCTGGTATGCACTTCCGATTCCGTCCAGTAATACCCTTGGTTGTTCTGAACCCATTCGAAGTAGGAGACAACGACTCCTCCCGCGCTGGCGAGCACGTCCGGCACGATCAGTACGCCGCGGTCGGACAATATTTTGGTCGCTTCCAGCGTCGTCGGTCCGTTGGCCGCTTCGACGATGATCGGCGCCTTAATCCGGTGCGCATTCTCGGCCGTAATCTGGTTTTCGATCGCGGCAGGCACCAGAATATCGCACTCCTGCTCCAACAGTTCTTTATTGGTGATCGTATTCGTAAACAGCTTGGTGACCGTGCCGAACGAATCGCGGCGGTCGAGCAAATACTCGATATCCAGTCCGTCCGGATTGTACAGTCCGGCGTACACGTCGGAAATACCGACGACTTTGGCGCCCATCTCATGCATGAACTTCGCCAAATAGCTGCCGGCGTTGCCAAAGCCTTGAATGATGACGCGCGCGTCCTGCAGCGGGATGCTGCGTTTCTTAAGCGCCTGCTCAATCATGATGGTAACGCCCTTGGCGGTAGCCGTCTCGCGGCCGTGCGATCCGCCGAGCACGATCGGCTTGCCAGTAATGAAGCCGGGCGCGTCAAATTCCCGGATGCTGCTGTATTCGTCCATCATCCATGCCATGATTTGCGAGTTGGTCATGACGTCGGGCGCGGGAATGTCTTTGGTCGGGCCGACGATTTGGCTGATTGCCCGCACGTAGCCCCGGCTGAGACGCTCCAGCTCGCGGAACGACATTTGGCGCGGGTCGCAGATGATCCCGCCCTTGCCCCCGCCGTACGGCAGATCGACGATGCCGCATTTGAGGCTCATCCAGATCGAGAGCGCTTTTACTTCGTCTTCATTGACATCCGGATGAAAGCGGACGCCGCCCTTGGTTGGGCCGACCGCATCGTTATGCTGCGCCCGGTACCCTTTGAAAATTTTCACCGAATCGTCGTCCATCCGGACGGGGATGCGTACCGTCAACAGCCGGATCGGTTCCCTCAGCAAATCGACCATCGCAGAAGAGTAACCCAGTTTGGTAAGTGCCTGCTCTATAATATATTGCGTGGATTCGAGTACGTTCAAGTTTTCGGCCATAGCTCATCCCATCCTTTTGTCTGATCGTTATTGTCGCACGCAGGGCGTGATTATGAACGTGTGAACAGCCCGTAATATCCTGGCATTACATAGTAGTCTAACACTTTCGCGACGCGCCGATTCATCCGATTCCGCGGGTAGCTTCTCCAGTGGATTCCTTCGGCTTATGGCCAGGCAAATCTGCCGTTCCGAATCGCTGCCTGCGCCCGTTCAGCAATAAAAAAGCACTCCGCAAAAACTTGAACGTTTTTGAGAATGCTTGCCTATTTCATGTTGGTATGAATCGCCCGTTCTTTATGAAAACTTGGCGCAAAGTACTTTAACCGCGTCGGACTCAATCACGGTCTTCCCGTATTCTTGAAGTACCGCTTCCGTTACGGATGCCGCCTCTCCAAATTCGGAAAGAATCGCTACAACGGATTGGAGCAGCTTCTCCTCCATCAGTTCCGCATCAAGGAGCAAAATCCACTTGTCCTTGTACGAATACAGCGATCCGCCGTCAATTAAAAGCGGGTTCAAGACTTTGGCCATGCGCAGTAAATCCTCGAAATCATGGAAAGCGTAAGTAATCTGGTCGGTTTCGTCCATCGTGACTTCAAGCTCGTAGACTTCATCCACTTCGTCATCAAGTGTATCGTCCGAATGACTGAAATTCATCTTGCCGCGAGTGACGATGACGGCCATCCCTTGCGCCGGCATATTAAGAACTTCAACAGCGAGCGGCCCCGATGCGTCAAAACCGAGCTCGGTGTAAGCCTGATCCATCATTTCACTGAACAGCTCGTGAACTTTCGGGATTTCTCTCCACATGTCATCCTTATGAATGCCGCGCTCCGTTAAGTCATCGAATGTGAGGAAAATCCGTATCTTGTCCTGACTTAAACGCTCCATTTTCATACTGGATTCCTCCTTGCCGACTGTAATAACAGCTTATGAAGTGTGGTTGCAAAAGGTGTAACGTGGTGGCAAATCAATAGCTTGTATTAATACTACCACTATTATATCACAAACGTAAAAGAAAAGAACGGTTATAAGCTGAATTTTACCTCCATAACGCAAAAAGACGCGGCCACCGCCCGAAAAGGAGACGGTTTCCGCATCTTGAGCCGAATTACGGCTATTTTATTGGACTTGCAGCTCTTCCTTTTGCTTGTTGCCCGACAATATATCCTCGACCTGCGACTTGAGTTTCGGATCCTGATTGACGATGTCCGACACCTTGCCCAAGCTGCCGGAGGAGAACACTTCCTCGTAATCGCTGTTTTTGGCCGATTTGGCCGAATGGCTCTCCCCGGTTGATGCCGCCGATTTGGAAAACGCCGGAGTATCGTTAAATTTGCTCTTCGCGGAGTCCGATTTGTCGTTATTCGCCGAGTTCATGTTCATCATGCTGCCGACGGAGCCGTTCTTGCTCAGAACGGACCACAGCATCGACTTGTTCCGATTCGAGAAATAAACAACGGCCGCGGCTCCAACGATGCCGCCCAATAAAAAAGAACCGAATCTCATGGCCATCCCTCCGTTAGTAAGATGTATTCCTCCGTATTTTCCGCCATCTCGAAGGGACGCATGCATGATAAAATAAGGAAACCTTCCCTGCAGCCGCTGCTTGCGAGCGAGCCACCCCGGAGGAACCGGTTCCAGGGCCGTCAATCACCCTTGGAGCAGCCTCCATCCCCAAGCCAGAAGCCCGATCACAAGCAAAATAAACAGCCAGAGCAGCGTCCGGTAAAAGTACTTGAGCCATTTTTCTTTTTCCGGCTGGTGCACCGTCCTTCTCGGAGGCAAATAGTCGTCGGGCTTGTCCGTTTCCGGATTCGCCTGCTCATCCGGCACCGTAGTCGGTTGTTTGGTGTTCATTTTATTCCTCTCTCCTGTATCGAAGAATGCAGCCCATCGCGAAGTCGATCATAAAGTGCGCTGCAATCGGGGTCCACAGCGTTCCCGTGTGAATATAAATGTACCCGAGCCCGTAGCTGATGCAGAAGACGAGCCCCGTCATCAGCCAATGCTGCAAATACCGGACGTGGATCGCCGCGAAAATAATGCTGGTCCAGTACGGACCGCACCATGTCTGAACGGCGCCGCGGAACAGCAGCTCCTCGCAAAATGCGACAACAAACGACAGCAGCGCGATATGCCATAGCGGCCTGTTTTTGAACAGCATTTCGTTGATCCCGCCGTCATCGGTCACCTCCGGGGGGACCCATCGGGATATGAGCAGATCGACGGCCAGTACGATCAGCGCGAAGCCAAATCCCCAGATCAGGATCGTTTCCCCCGGGCCCAGCGTAAACACCGCGCCCAGGCGAGGCTTTTGAAAAAGCAGCAGCAGCACGGCCAAGATCAAAATGAGCAGCTGCGTGACATATACGTTGACAAGCAGAAACTTGTCGTCGATTTCATCGATGTTTACTTTATGCAACTTAAGTCGTTTCATGTCAAATTTCTTCATAAATGATGATTCCCTTTTTAGACAATTTCACCTATACTAACAGCATAGAAATAGGATAAGGGGGCCGTTTTATGGAAAAAAGGCTGAATCGAACGGACTATTTATTTGCCGCCACCTTTATTTTTATGCTGGTCGTGGCACTCGGAGCCTTCTTTTTCGGCATGCAAATGGGACAAGACCGCGCGACGCTCAAATATGAGGACCTGATCGTCAAACAGAGCGACGCTTCCAAAAGCTTTACCGCATACCATCAACAATATTTGGTGTCATTCTATCATACCATTTATGCACCCTACAGGGAATTTCATAAAAAGTGGTTCGATAAAATGGATGAGCTGCAGGCGGGCCGTTCGTCCGATGCATCGCTGATCATGAAGGATCTCAGCAAGCTCGCAAGCGACAGCTACGAAGCGCTCGGTTCCAAATCGATGCCGGATTCGTCGCCGCTGCTGCAGGACGCGCATAAAAACTATATGAAGAGCCTGAAGCTGTTCAACGAAGCGCTTCGCGGCTACGCATCCAAAGCGAATGCGGTCGCTGCGCCGGATTTGGTGAAGCAGCTAAACGGCGATGCTTATATTACGGAAGCCAAAAGCTTCGCGCTGACGGCGGAAAAACAATATTACGACGCCATTCTAAAATGGCATGAGAGCGTCGATCCGCAGTTCAAGCCGATCGATCCTTCCAAGCCGGTCGCGCTGCAAGACTGGAGCGGCCTCGCCTTCAATATGAAGAACGATTACGTCGCGCAGCAGCTCGCCGCCGCGAAAACGTTCACTGCCTTCACGCCGCAGGACTTGACGAGCCGGATCGACGAAATGATCGCCAGCGGGCAGGCCAAGAAGCTGAATTTGACCGGGGTAAATCAAGTGATCGACCTGCTCTCCGGTACCGACGCCGTGCGCAGCGGCGACTTCCTTCGTTATAAAAACCGTCTGTACGCGAACGAAACGTTACCGCAGCTTCCTTTCTTCACCAACTGATTCACCCGGTGCCGGCCGGCGTCCGGTATCGCGAATCATGGTTCAAAAGCCGCTGGATCCGATGCAATCGGCCAGCGGCTTTTCGTTTCAGTCGTATTGAAAGCCGGTCAGCTGCGCCAGCGCCGCCATCCCGCCTTCGACGTTCACCACCTGCTCGAAGCCGTGCTGCTTCAGGTAGTAGCACACATGCATGCTGCGAACGCCATGCGCGCATACAATGTATAACGGCCGATCCTTCGGCAGCTCCTCCAGCCTGTCCGGGATCGTATTCATCGGCATCAGCTCGGCTTCTTCCATATGGTAATATTCCCACTCGGCGGGCTCTCTAACGTCAATCAAGAGCGAATTCGTCAGCTCCCCGCGCTCCAGCTTCTCCATCAGTTTCGCGGGTTCTATGTTTTCCATCATCATTTGTCTGCGCCCCTTTCTTTCCCCTTTATCTTAGCACGGGGCAGCGGCGCAGCGAAAGTATGCGGAAAATTTCGACGGCTATTGACAAGGAAGAAACGCTCATGGTACGCTAGTTAAAAATTTCAACATTTGGATAAAACGAAGACGGAGACAAGAACAGCGCGAAGCGTGCAGAGAGCCGGTGGTTGGTGCGAACCGGACGTACTTCTACTGTTCGGAGCACTCCAGAGTTGCTGCGGTGAATGGTTCTCATGTAGTTGCAGCCGGCAGGAAGCCGTTACCTTTCCGGGTCCGGATCGTTCGGACCGAATGAGGCTGTTTGCGCGAGCAAGCAGCGAATTAGGGTGGTACCACGAGAATCAAGCTCCTCGTCCCTTGTATGCGCTAGACGTATCGGGATTGAGGGGTTTTTTGCTGTTTTCGCGGACCACGCGCCGGCACGGCGAGCTAATGAATGCGCAGGGGCAAAGACAAACAAACGGAGGGAAATCGAAAATGTACAAAGTACTGGTTATGGACGGCATTAGCGACATGGGGATTCAATTGCTGTATGATGCCCCGGATGTGGAAGTAGAGAAAAAGAACGGTCTTACCGAAGATGAACTGGTAGCCATTATCCCGCAATACGACGCACTGCTCGTGCGCAGCGCCACCAAAGTCACCGACCGCATTATGGGCGCGGGCGACAAGCTGAAAGTCGTCGGACGCGCAGGCGTCGGCGTAGACAATATTGACCTGGAAGCAGCGACCAAGCGCGGGATCGTCGTCATCAATGCACCGGACGGCAACACGATCGCAACTTGCGAGCTGACGTTCGCCATGATGATGTCGGTAGCCCGCATGATTCCGCAGGCTTACAAAAAAACGGTCGGCGGCGAGTGGGACCGCAAAACGTTCGTCGGCGTAGAGCTTCGCAACAAAGTGCTCGGTGTGCTCGGCATGGGCCGCATCGGCAGCGAAGTCGCCAGACGCGCCAAGGCGTTCGGCATGACCGTGCTCGGCTACGACCCGTTCTTGACGGAAGAACGCGCCGAAAAGCTCGGCGTGAAGCTAGGCACGGTGAACGAGATTTGCGCCCAGGCGGATTTCATTACGGTGCACACGCCGCTGACGAGCGAAACTCGCCATATGATCAGCCGCCCGCAATTCGAGCTGATGAAAAAAGGCGCGCGCATCATCAACTGCGCACGCGGCGGCATTATCGATGAAATGGCGCTCGTGGAAGCGATCGATACCGGCATCGTGGCCGGCGCCGCATTCGACGTATTCGAGCAGGAGCCGCCTACGGCCGATCATCCGTTCCTGAACAACCCGCGGATTATCGTAACGCCGCACCTCGGCGCTTCGACCGTCGAAGCCCAGGAGAACGTAGCGATCGACGTATCGGAAGAAGTGCTGCACATTCTGCGCGACGAGCCGTTCAAAAACGCGGTGAACATGCCGCCGGTACCGGCCAACGTGCTCAATAAAATTCAGCCGTACTTCGGTCTGGGCGTCAAGCTTGGCGAATTCCTCGGACAAACGGTCGAAGGCGCGATCAGCGAAATTACAGTCAGCTTCTCAGGCGACCTGATCGATACGGATACGTCCCCACTGACACGGCATATCGTCAAAGGCGTGCTGTCGCATCAGCTCGAAGGCGTCAATATCGTCAACGCGATGCATCTGGCGAAAACGCGCGGCGTCAATATCGTCGTTCAAACGTCGGCCGCATCCCAAACATTTACGAACCTGATCACGCTGACGCTGAAGACGAAGAGCGGTCAGCGCACCGCCGCCGGTACGCTGCTGGCAGGCTACGGCGAACGGATCGTGCAAATCGACCAGTTCCCGGTCGACTTCGCGCCAGCAGGCCACCTGCTGCTCATCTCGCATAACGACAAGCCGGGCATCATCGGTAAGGTTGGCACCTTGCTCGGCAGTAACGACGTGAACATCGCCACGATGCAAGTGGGACGCAAAACGTTCGGCGGCTCGGCCATCATGGTGCTTACAACGGATAAAGAAACCCCGAAGGACGTGATCAAGCAGCTGGAGCAGCTGCCAGAGCTGATCGCGGTCGCGGAACTGACGCTGTAATCCGACCGGCGCTCCTGCGCCGAGGCTTTCATACATTCACGGTTACCACCCCATATAGAGAATCAAAAAAAGAAGCTTCGGCGAACGCCGAAGCTTCTTTTTTTGGTTTCTTCGTCTAGTTCTGCTTGATTGGAAGCAAAATCGAAAATGTCGTCCCCTGCCCCAGCTGACTTTTAACCTGTACGGCCCCGTCATGCGCTTCTACGATGTTTTTGACAATAGAGAGTCCAAGACCTGTGCCGCCCGAAGCCCCCCGCGTACGGGCTTTGTCGGCCTTGTAGAACCGTTCGAAGATGAACGGCAGATCTTCCGGCGGGATGCCGTGTCCCTGGTCGGCAATATCGATCTGTACGGCCGGCTCGCCCCGCCATTCCAGCCGCGATGCTCTCAGTTCGATCGCCGCATGAGGCGGCGTGTGCCGCAGCGCATTGTCAAGCAGATTGGTGAGCACCTGCTCCAGGCGATCTTCGTCCGCCCGCATCAGCACAAGCCCATCGTCCGAAAACGAACACGTGATGACAACCTCGCGCTCCTTGGACAGCGCCGCGAATTTCCGTTGAATCCGCCGCAAGAACGGCTCCAGCTCCAGTTCGCGGAAATGAAGCTCCATGTTGCCCGTCTCCATCTTCGCCAAATCGAGCAAATCTTTGACCAGCCGGCCCATCCGCAGCGATTCGTCATGAATGACTTGAGCCAGCTCCTTGCGCTCTTCCGGCGATGCCGCAATGTCGTCGAGCAGTGCTTCGCTGTACCCCTGCAGCATCGACAGCGGCGTCCGCAGCTCATGCGAGACGTTGGCGACAAAGTCTTTGCGCAGCTTGTCGAGCCGGTGCTCCTCCGTCACGTCCCGCATGACGGCGACTACGCCGCGCACCGCATCGCGGGAGTAGAGCGGCGCCATGACGACGTCCCATACTTCACTTTGCACATGCAGCTTGGACGTCATCTCTGTGGCTTCGCTGATGACCGTCTGAAAGAGCGGCTGCATCGGCATCGGAATACGATAGGCCGGTTCCCCGGCGGAACCCGTGCCGCCCGTCTCCGACCAGCCGATCCGCCCCCATTCGCGGATGATCCGCTCGCCTTGGGGATTCGTCAAGATGACCTGCCCGTCCGCGTCGGACGTAATGACGGCATCCGTCATGCTTCGCAGCACGCTGGCCAGGTGCTCCTTCTCGTGGCTGAGCGCCTTGATCGTATCCGAAAGCTGCTCGCCCATATGGTTAAACGTCTGCCCCAGCTCGCCAATTTCATCGGATGACGTGATCGGCACCCGCGTGCCGTATTCTCCCTTGGAGATGAGATCGGCCGCTTTGCGCAGCTTTTGCAGCGGCTGGGTAATTTTCGTCAGCAGAAAGAAAGCGAAAAACGTCGTCATCAGAAAGCCGCAAACCCCGACGACTACGAACAAATGTTTGACGTAAGATTGCGTTTCTTCATAAGACTGCGTGAGTTGGTACAGGATGAGCGCCCCGCCGGTTTGCGACTGCGATTCATTCATGAACGGCACGGCGACGGCCGTATATTCCCGGTTCATCGGCGTTTGCGGAATCGGTCCGCCGACGACGCGGTTATCGATAATTTGGCCGGCAAACACCTTTTGCAGGTCGGCCCTGGGGAAAAAGGACTCGAAACTGAGCGCAGGGCTTTTCGGCTGGTCGATCGGCGAGTTGATCAGCTTGAACTCCGTATCGATCACGATCGTGCTCGCTTCCTGCGCGCTCAGCAGCTCATTGACAACCTGCAAGTATCTCCGCTCTTCCCGATGCAGCGATATTTCGTCCGCCACCTTGACGGCCATCTTGCGCAAATTGTCGACCTGGTCCTGCGACTTCGGAAACGACGTCTCAATATACCGGAATAAAAAGAGGCTGAGCGTCAACAGCACAACGACAACCAGCCCAATAATCGTAATCCACAATTTGCCTACGATGGTTCGGAGTATAAACACTTATTTCGGCACCTCGAGCTTGTAGCCGACGCCCCATACGGTCGTAATCATGCCCGCGGCATCCGGCGACACTTTATTCAGCTTCTCGCGAAGCCGTTTGACATGTGTATCCACCGTCCGCAAATCGCCGAAAAATTCATAATTCCACACGTCTTTGAGCAGCTCCTCCCGCGAGAACACCTTGTCGGGCGAGACCGCCAAATAATGGAGCAGCTCATACTCTTTCGGCGTGAGCGCCACTTCCTGGCCCCCGGCCGTTACCCGGTGCGCGTCGTGCTCGATGACCAAATTCGGGAACACGATATTGTTGCTCGTGTTCACTTCCTTGGACAAGTACGCCGTCACCGAGGAACGGCGCAAAATCGCCTTCACCCGGTAAATGACTTCCCGGGGGCTGAACGGCTTGACGACATAATCGTCCGCGCCGGATTCAAATCCCTGCACCCGGTTCGTCTCCTCGCCCTTGGCCGTCAGCATAATGATCGGCGTCGATTTCACCTGACGCAGCCTCGCGCAAACCTCGTTGCCGTCAATGCCCGGCAGCATTACGTCGAGCAGGATAAGATCGAAGTCGGCGTCCATTGCCTTGCGAAGCGCCGACTCCCCGTCCTCCGCTTCTTCGATCGCGAAATTTTCTTTCTCCAGATACATTCGCAGCAATCGGCGAATCCGTTCTTCGTCGTCTACGACCAAAATCGTCTTTTTCGGTTCTGTCATCTGCCCAACCTCCTTATTCACGTTCATTTCATATTCAAATCGTCATTACACGCCGGAATACGAGTGCAATCCGGCAATCACCAGATTGACGCCGATCAGCGTAAACATGACGACGAGAAAGCCGATTACGGACAACCAAGCAGAACGCTTGCCCTGCCAGCCCCGCGAAAGGCGAAGATGCAAATAGGCCGCATAGAACAGCCATACGATCAAGGCCCATACTTCCTTCGGGTCCCATCCCCAGAACCGCCCCCAAGCTTCCGCTGCCCAAATCATTGCGAAGATCAAGGCGCCGAGCGTAAAGATCGGATAGCCGATCGCAATCGCCCGGTAGCTGATCTCGTCCACATCATCCGGGTCCATGCCTTGCAGGAGCGGCTGCAGCGCCTCGCCGAGCGGACGGCGCACGATAAGCCGCAGGATGGCATACAGCAGAACTCCGCACAGTACAGACCAAATGACGGTATTCAGCTTCCGTCCGGCATTGGCGCCCTTCATCCAGGACGGCGCTTCGAACATCGGCTCTTTCATGCCGAGAAACGGCTTCATCTCGACCAGCTTGCCCTGATACGGGGCGACGATCGGAGGCAGCACGTAATCGACATTTTGCTGAATCACTTGCTCCACATTATCTTTTCCCGTTACGGTCACATCGTTGGCGAACCGGGCATGATACCCCGCTCCGTTAAAGCTGAAGATGGCTGCGACGAACGCGATAATCAACACAAGCGTGAACAGGGTGAACTCCACGCCGCGCTGTTCCCGCCGGTCCTTCGGGTCCGAGCTCTTGAAGTTGATGCTTTGCAGCAAATACATGAGCCCCCCGGCAAAGCCTACGGCGAAGAACGCTTCCCCGAAAGCGGCCGTCGTCACGTGAATTTTCAGCCAGTAGCTCTGCAGCGCCGGAATGAGCGGCTGCACCTCATGCGGGAACACGGAGGCATAGCCGATAATGATGATCGCGATCGGTACGGCAAAAATGCCGAGCACCGGCGTGCGGTACAAAAGAAAGACGATAATGAATGCCAGTACGATCATCATGGCTAGAAACGTCATAAATTCGTACATGTTGCTGGTCGGAATATGACCGGCTTCCGCCCAGCGGGTAAAGAAGAACGCGAGGTGGGAGAGAAAGCCGATCACCGTCAATAACAGCCCGATGTTCCCCCACCGCTTCCCGTATGCTTCCGGGTCGGTCACCATGACCGATTTTTTGCCGGTGATCGCGATCACGAATCCGATCAGCGCCAGCGCGTAGACGATAAAAGCAACGAGCAAAAAATTACTGCTCACGATTCTGCCACCCTTCTCTCTAACGACTTGGGATCGACTGCGATCCCGCTTTTCTGCAGCGTATCCGCCACTTCCTTGCGCACGCCGAACCAGTTTTTATTCGTATGGGCTCCCAGCGTGATCCGGTTGTCGTCGATGCGCAGCCAAACGCGCCGGTGCTGCCAATAAAATCCCATAATCAAGCCGATCATCGATATGGCGGCGCCAACCCAGATGTAAGGCATCGCCCGGTCGATCCGAATGTTAAGGAAGCTGATATATTCCGAGATCGTCACGTCATCCATCGATCCGACGGACAGTTCAAGCTTCTCGGCGAGCGCCCCGTTGATTTCGTCTTGTCGGAAATTGACCTTGTCGACCTGGCGCGGGAAATAAATAAACGGCTCCCACTGGGAGGACATCCCCGGCCCGGTAATCGTGAAGACGAATCCCGGCATCTTCGGCTCATTGGATTTCGTGAGGGGCACGCCCTTATCGTCCAGCGCGAATTCCGGGAAGTACGCCTTCAGCTTCAGCTCGTAAGGTCCCGCCTTGTACACTTCCTCCGGCTTGTCCATCCGGATATCCAGCGTACCATACACTTCGCCGGTCTTCTTATCCTTCAGCGACGGCTTCACGGCCAGCAGTACCGGCGACAGGCTAAAATCGAACTGATACGCCATAAAGCCTTTATATTCGAGCGGCTTGTTCACGACGATATCCTGCCGGTGCACTTCCTCGAGCACCGGCTCCTTCACCGGATCGCTGCAATTCGCTTTACACTCGTACAGCACCGCTTTCGTTTCATACACCTTCGGAACGTCCTGTCCTTTGGCGCGAAACTCCTCCGACATTTCATCCGGCGCGTAAAAGTCGATCGTAAACTTCTCGTTCTTCAAGTAATACGGCGTATCCTGAATCTTGACGAGCTTGCCCTCGGGAAACGCGAGATGCTGATCCATATGCCATCCGGGAATGCTGCGCATCAGCACGGCCCCGAGAAAGATGATCAGTCCGATGTGATTAATGTAAGGTCCCCAGCGGCTGAAACGATACTTTTCCGCCAGCAAAGCCGTACCGTCGGTATGTACGCGGTAATGCTTCTTTCTCAGCTGCTCCGCCGCTTTCGAGGTCCAGGCCACCGCCGCCGCCTCGCTCGAAGCGCTTTCCCCGGCGGACGGAAGCATGCCGCTGAACGTCACTTTCTGTCTCGTCAAAAAGCTCGGATGCTTGCGGATTTGCTGCTTGCTCAGCGCCCGGTACAGCGGCAGCACCCGGTCCAGGCTGCAGACGACGAGCGAAGTGCCGATCATGAACAGCAACAACTTGTACCACCAGGACTCGAATGTGTGGGACAATCCCAAAACATAATAAATTTGACCGAGCGTCCCGTACGTTTCCTTGTAGTATACCGACGGATCCAGGTTCAGGAACGTGCTCTCCTGCGGATAAACGGTTCCCAGCATGGAAGTCAGCAGCGTAATGACGATGAGATAAATGGCGATTTTGACGGATGAAAAGAAATTCCATATCCAATCCAGCAAGTCCGGGTTTGCCCGCTGCGAGCGTCGGGCAACGCCATCGTATTTCATCTCGAGCACTTCGCTGCCGTCCTCGTCCATCAGCGGCTTGCCGCAAGATTCGCATAGCACGGTGCCGATATGATTCTGATGTCCGCATTCGCATTTTGTATTTTGAATCATGGCGCCTCCTGCGTATACGCGAAAAAAAAGCAGTGGGTCTTGCATGGAACTCGCTGCTCTTTTTCCGGCATACACGCTTATTTTAATAAAGTCGTTAACGTACTGTCGATATAAGCCTCCGTCATTTCACCGATTTTGATTTCTGCAATTTTGCCGTCGGTGCCGATGAAAAACGTTGTCGGGTATTGCGTAACGCCATACCGCTTGCGGTTCTCTTCGTTCTTGTCGAACAAGATCGGAAAGGTCACGTTATATTGACTGATAAAATTTTGCACCGCCACGCGCGGTTCGTCGAGATTGAGTCCGAGAAACTCCACGTTTTTGCCCGCCCACTTCGCATGCTGGCGTTCCAGCGCCGGCATTTCGTTGCGACAGGGCTCGCACCACGTTCCCCAGAAGTTGACAACCGCGACTTTGCCTTTGGCATCCGAAAGCTTATACGTTTTGCCGTCCAGTCCGAGCAGCGTAAAATCCGGGGCTTTGGAACCGACCTCGGGCTTCTTGTCGCTAAAAAATAAATTGCTGACAAGCGTCAATGCGCCGACGGCGACAATGACGGCGAATATGGCAATCTGGATCCACTTTCTATTTTTCCCCATCATCCCACACCTTCAAACGAATTGCTGCGCAGCAGCATCAACTTTATTATAGCGAAAAAATACCGCGTGCATTATTCGCCTTTTTGAATATTATGTGACTCTGCGCTTCCAGCCGACAGCGCTTCCTCGCGCAGCTCGCGCACCTCCTGCGGTGTCAAGTGCCGGTACTTGCCCCGCGGCACGCCCGAAAGCTGGAGCGGACCGAACTGGACGCGCTTCAATTTGATGACCGGATGATGAATGGCGTCGAACATGCGTCTGACTTGCCGGTTGCGGCCTTCGAAGATCGTAATTTTGACGACGGTCTCGTTCGTCTGCGGATCGATATCATGGTACTCCACTTCGGCCGGAGCGGTCATGCCGTCCTCCAGCTTGATCCCGGTGCGCAGCTTGTCCAGCGCCGTTCCGTGCGGAACACCCTTGACCGTGGCCAAGTAGGTGCGCGGCACATGATGCTTCGGATGCGTCAGCAGATGCGCGAATTCGCCGTCGTTCGTCAGCAGCAGCAGCCCTTCCGTATCGTAATCCAGGCGGCCGATCGGATAAATCCGCTCCTTCAAATTTTTGAAAAAGTCGGTTACCGTCTTCCGGCCCTCTGGGTCTTGCGCGCTCGTAATGACACCCTTCGGTTTATTGAACAGCACATACACTTTGGACTCGCGCTTGATCGGACGTCCGTCCACTTTAATGGAATCTTGGGCCGGATCAACCTTAACGCCCAGTACCGTGACCACGCGGTCGTTCACTTCCACCCGCCCGGCCGTAATCAATTCCTCGCATTTGCGTCGGGATGCGATGCCCGCTTCAGCCAATACTTTTTGCAATCGTTCCATAAACGGAATTCACCTCAAGCTAATGATACCTATCCTCGGGTGAAATCACAAGTTGAGACCATGGGAATATAGGTCCCGGGCACGAATTCGAGTGCGGGAATATGTCCTGAGGCTGAAAATCGTTCAAATGGGCAAGACGAAGCACCAGTTTGTTGAGGATGAACATCTGTTCCTTCTGCATAGGGGTCCACTCGTTGCGCGGTTGGGAAAAGTCCCCCTCCAAGCAGATGTGAATGTAAAGCGGGTCGGTTTGTTCGGAAGAAGGGATGATTGCGCCGGATTTGGCGATAAAGAAATCATACCCTTTTCCATTGATGGCATAGCACGCGGAATGATGAACAACGACTCCATAGTACGGCAAGCAGCTCACCTCTTTGGCGAAGGTTTCCTGCTGCAGTATATGTGCCGGGCAAACGGGGGGTGCAGACGAAGCGATTTAGCCGAAGACGAGGTAACAAATGATGATCGAGGCGACGAAGCCGACGGCGTCGGAAATCAGGCCAACCTTCAGCGCATAGCCGGCCTTGCGGATGCCGATGGCGCCGAAATACACCGTAATGACATACAGCGTCGTGTCCGTGCTTCCTTGTATCGTGGAGGCGATGCGCCCGATCATCGAATCGGGACCAAACTGGGAGATGAGGTCGGTCGTGAACGCCAGCGAGCCGGCTCCCGTAATCGGGCGCAGCAGCGCAAGCGGAATGACTTCCGTCGGGACGCCGATCCATTCGCAAAGAGGCTTCAGCCAGCCGATGAACAGTTCCATGGCGCCCGAGGCGCGAAACACGCTGATCGCCACCATCATGCCGACCAAATGCGGGATGATGCGGATCGCCGTATCGAAGCCGTCTTTGGCCCCGTCTACGAACGATTCATAGACGGGGATTTTACGGTAAGCGGCATACAGCGGAATAAAGACGATAATGACCGGAATGGCCCATGCCGATATGATATTGACGAAATTGTACACGGTTCGTTCATCCTTTCCCGGGACCGATCGGCGTGCTTCGCTTGCGGTACCATCTGTCTACGAAGATGGCGGCCAGTGTGGATACGAACGTCGCCAGCAGCGTCGTTCCGACGATGTCGGTCGGACTCGCGGAATTGTAGCTCATGCGAATCGCGATCAGCGTTGTGGGAATAAGTGTAATACTCGCCGTGTTGAGTGCGAGCAGCGTACACATCGCGGGGCTGGCCGCCTCCTTGTGCGGGTTAAGCCGCTGCAGCTCCTGCATCGCTTTGATGCCCATCGGCGTCGCCGCATTGCCAAGACCGAAAATATTGGCGCTCATGTTCGACATAATATAGCCGAGGGCCGGATGATCCTTCGGAACGCCCGGGAATAAAAAGCGGACGATCGGCTGAAGCAGCTTCGCGAGCTTCTGCAGCAGCCCTGCATCTTCGGCGATTCGCATCATGCCGAGCCAGAACACCATAATGCTGATCAATCCGAAGCAGACGGTTACCCCGCTCTTGGCCCCGTCGAAAACAGCCTCCGTAACCAGCTCGATCTTGCCCTGAAAAGCGGCCACGACGAAACCGGCGACGATAAAAAAGAGCCATATGAAGTTCACCATGCGCCATGCCCCCCCTTCGTCTACCCGAGCCGTCCGGTGAACAGGACGCGCACGAGCGATTGCAAGATGTAAAGCCACTTATGCATGCGGCTGCTGCCATAATCGGACTCCGTAAAGGAGAACGACGATTTGTCTTTCATTTGCAGCCTCGGGCTGTCTTTCGGATAAAGCGGCACGCTGCCGACGGCTTTGCCGTTCAGCGCGATCTGCAGCTGTCCCGCTTCGCCGAGCCGGTATCCGGCCGACGCCGGGTCGTTCAGCACCGTTGTGCGGGTAAAGCGGCTGCGCTCCGACTCCAATGCAGCGTACGGGAACGACGCGCCGGCAACGAGCTCCGTTCCTTCGATCGGCTCGCCTTTCTGCACGACGGAATGAAGCGGATAATGTTTGAAGCCGTAGTCCAGCATCCTCGCATGGTCGATCCAATCGTCCCGGTCGTTCAGCGTGACGACGGCGAACTGCTGCCCCCCGCGGGTCGCCGAAGAGATCAGGCAGCGCTTGGCCAGTTTCGTATAGCCGGTCTTCACACCATCGGCGCCTTCATACATCGAGAGCAACTTGTTCTTATTGACCCATGTATAACCCCATGATTCATTCGGGTTCGGCACTTTCTTGACTTTCGTCTTCACAATTTCCTGAAAAACCGGATTTTTGAGCGCATAGGCGGTCAGCTTGGCCATATCGTTGGCTGTGGAATAATGCCCCTCCTCGTCGAGCCCGGACGGATTTTTGAAGCTGGAGTTCGTCATTCCCAGCATGCGCGCCTTCTCGTTCATCAAGTAGGCGAATCCTTCTACGCTGCCCCCTATGTGCTCGGCAATGGTCGTGGCCGCATCGTTGCCCGAGCGCAGCATCATGCCGTACAGCAAATCTTTCAGGTTCATTTCCTCGCCAAGCTTTAAGTAAATGGAAGATCCTTCTTTGCCGAACGCATTTTTACTTACTTTGGCCGTGTCCGACAAGGTCCCGTGATCGATCGCGACAATCGCCGTCATCACCTTGGTCAAGCTTGCGATTCGCATCGGCTTGTCTCCGCTTGTGCTGTATACGATGCGGCCGGAAGCCACATCGATCAATGCGGCCGCCTCGGCGCTCGTCGATATCGCGGGAGCGGCGTACGCGCCGGCAGGCACCATGACCCCTGTCCAAACGAGAAGCAGGGCAAGCAGTAATTTTTTCATGTTCATCCTCCTACAGGCTACAAGGAAAATACAAACCACAAACCAAGACAAGCTCCAACCTATCTTGTACATGTATATGCTTGTCAAGCCGGGTTATGTCCCGCAAGCCGTATAAAGGACGCTATGAAGGAGGAGAGCAGGCATCCCGGATCACGCAAAAAAGCGCACGGCGGTTGCGCAGCCGTGCGCTTCATGAACATGATATCTATTCCACTCTACCGTACTGCAGGTTCGACGCAATCGGGCTCGTCGTACTGTACGCGGCCAACCTTCGGGCTTACCTCGTACATCCGCATCTCGCTTGCAGGGTACGGCGCAAGCAGCGGCATCAGCTCGCGCTCTTCGCGGATGCGCCGGTTGAGCCATGTTCGTACGCCCTCGCGGTCCAGAATCACCGGCATCCGTTCGTGAATGCCGCTGACCAGCTCGTTCGCCGCCGTCGTCAGGATGGTGCATGTATGCAGCTTCTCCCCGTCCGGCGTCATCCATGTATCGTACAGTCCCGCCATCCCGAACAGTCCGCCGTCCTTTAGCGTCATGCGATACGGCTGCTTGACCTCGCCTATGCGGGCCCATTCGTAGAACCCGTCCGCCGGGATGATGCAGCGCTTGGACTTCAGCAGGGTGCGGAACGACGGCTTCTCCGCGGCCGTTTCCGATCTCGCGTTGATCATCCGTGCGGCGGACTTGTCGTCCTTCGCCCAGGAAGGCACCAGTCCCCAGCGCAGCTCGCCAAGCCGGCCCAACGCTTGCTCCGGCGCCGCGCCGTCCAGATCCGAGCCGATGATGGCCGGAATCCATTGACCCGGTGCCGCATTATATCGAGGCGCATACTTGGCCATCCGCCGGTCGAGCATAAAATGCAGCATGAGCTCGTCCCAACTGACGGTAATCGTATACCGTCCGCACATCCTGTCCCCTCCTTACATTTCCAGCACCTTCGTTACAAATACGGTCAGCTTGGTCGACAAATCGACCTCGTACGGCTGGGTCAACTTCTCCCCATCCGGACCGCTCAGCACCCGAACAACCGGACGCTGCGGTGCGGTCGGATTGATGCCGACGACAACGCCGGTTTCTCCGGTGCTGAGCGATACGGACAAGCCAAGCGGATAAATGGCCACGTTGTCGCGAAAGAGCGCCACTTTTTTTTGCTCATACAGCGTTCCTACGCCTGCGAACAGCACTTCCATCGCCTGATGCGGGAGCATGGCGAGCCGGTGCGGGCGATGCGTCGTCATGGCGTCATAGCTGTCCGCGACAGCGATCCATTTGGCGTAATCATGGATTTCCTTGCCCTTGATGCCTCTCGGATATCCGCTGCCGTCTTCCCGCTCATGATGCTGAAACGCGCAATGCGCCGATAACAGCGGCATATTCGGCTCGTCCTTCAACAAGCGGTAACCGATTTCGGCGTGTCTCTTCACTTCCGCGAACTCCTCGGGCGTCAAGCGGCCCTGCTTTTTAATGATGTCCTGGTTAATTTTCGTCTTGCCGATATCATGCAGCAGCGCACCTATGCCAAGCGTCATAATTTCATCCTTGGAGTAACCGTTCACCATGCCGAGCATCGTTGTATAGATGCAAACGTTCAATGAATGCTGGTACAAATAATTGTTCAGCACGTTCATATTCATCAGCATGATCAGCGTCCCCTGCTTATCGCTTAAATCGTCCACGATCATCTTCATCACGTTGCCGAACGCGCGGCCGAGCACAAGCCCCTTGGACAGCTTCGGCCTGCTGTTCACTTCCATAAACTGGCGATAGTGGGTACGAATTTCGGTAAGCGCCCTGAGCCGCGTCTCATCCGATAGCGGGTCTTCTATTTTGACGTCATCCGTCGCTCCGTCCTTAATATAAAGAAAGTCGATCCCGAATTGCATCAAACGGTTTAGCAAGCCTTGCGTCAGTTCCACATTTTCATTGAGAAGAATTACGCCTTCTTCGTTATGAATGCATTTTCCAAGCCGCATACCGGGCGTACAGGATCTAGTTGGCAGCAGCCTCACGCGAACCACGCTCCTATGACATAAGTCCTATATTGTATCTGAAAATAATATTAAGACATCGCAAACGAAAGAGCAATGCATATGTAACATTTGCGCATAAAAAAGCTGCCCCGGACAGAGCAGCGAGTTGGTTATGGCGTGAAGAGACTGTTACACGATAAAGTTCTGATTCTCAATATTATTCGTCACTTGCGTGCCCGAAGCCGAAGGAGCGGCGGTACCGCCATGGATGCCGCCTCTCATCATCGATTGAATTTTATCGACAACCTGAGGTGCGGAATCGATCAAACGCTCGAGCAGATGCGTTTGATTATCGAGCGGCACGATCTTGACGCCGTGCTTGCCCACTACAAGGAACGCGATCGGCGTAATGGAGACCCCACCGCCGCTCCCGCCGCCAAACGGCATTTGTACATGCGCGTTCATAGCGTCATTGCGGCTGTTAGCCGGATGATCCTCGGAGACAAACTCGCTGCCGCCTGCCGCGAAGCCGAAACCTACTTTGCTGATCGGCATAATGACGCTGCCGTCCGGTGTTTCGACTGGATCGCCAACGATCGTATTGACGTCGACCATTTCTTTTATATTCTCCATGGCCGTCTTCATTAAACCTTGAATCGGATGATCTGACATCGCTTTAGCCCTCCTATGATCATGGTATTAAAGGCGTTACCCATTCGTTAGGCTTCCCCCGCCCCGCTTCCGCTATTCAGGCGGCGCGCTTGGCCGAGCGCATCAATATGTCACGCCACGTTTTCCAGCCGTCCTTGACTTTGACGATGCGGGTCAGCAGCAAGATTCCCGCCTTCATAACGACGGCGAACCGTACATAAGCCTCCACCACCGCTTCCATTTCGAATCGCATCTGGTTAAAGTACGGCATGACCTGCAGCTTCGGCTCTGTCTCCAGCCGTACGTACCGGAAAACATAGCCGAGCAGCGACGTTTTGAGTCCCCACAGCGTGCCTACGGAGATGGCCGTATGGGGCGCGTCGTCCAGCCCGATGGACGTCTTCCACACAAGCCGGTCGCAATGCACATGCGTCAGCGCCGCCTTCAGCCATTCGTGAAAATGAAAGCAGTGCTGAAGCAACTGCTGGACATCGTGAAAAGCGCTTTTTATTTTGTCGATCGTAATGCGCTTGCGCTGATCGCCGAGCAAATGGCCCGCGTTGGCATTCACCTGCTCCGTCTTCAGTTCAAGCCCTTCCTTCATTCCCTTGAACTCAAACACCGGCATCGAATAACGAAAGCGAATGCATCCGAACAGCGCGCTGACATCGACGATCAGGTCGTCGTTCGTATCCTGCCGGTTGAACGAAGCGCGTATGCGCACCTTGCTCATTAAAATCACGATCAGCAGCAGGCCCAATCCGCCCGCAATCCACAGCCACATCATCGCAAATGAACACCCTCCCGCGCCGCAATCGGCAAACGCAAAAAACTTCCAAGTTCGGGAAGCTTGCAGCTTCGTTTCCTTGGAAGTTAGTATGGCCGCGATTCGCCGGATCATGCGTCTACGGCTCGATCTCGCCGGAAGCGGGGATGTCCTCGAAGGTCATCTGCTTGCCGTCCAGCTTCTCGAACAGCAGCCTCGTCTCCTCTTCGAGATTATCGTCATTCTCAAATAACGACGTCTCCGGCAAATCTTGAATCGAGGCAAGCGCGAAGTAATCCAAAAACGCTTTGGTCGTGCCGTATAAGATAGGCCGTCCGGGCGCATCCGCCCGGTCTACCTCATGAATCAAATCTTTGGCGACCAGCGTCTGGAGCGCACGTTCCGACTTGACGCCGCGAATCTCTTCGATATCGACGCGCGTAATCGGCTGTCGGTACGCTACGATGGCGAGCGTCTCCAGCGCGGCTTGCGACAGCGAAGCGCGGGAAGGCGAATGCGCCAGCTTCTCGAAATAGGGCGCATGCTCGGGGACGGTCGCCAGCTGGAATGTTCCGGCCAGTTCGACAATCTGGATCCCTCGCTTCTGGCGTTTCAGATCGCTCTGCAAATCAAGCACGAGCTCGGCCGTAAACTTGGGGTCCTGTTCCAGCACTTCAGCCAGCTGCTTGGCGTTCAGTCCTTCGTCACCCGCCACGAACAGCAAGCCTTCAATAACTGATTTCATTTGCCCAAAATCCATTGGCCGTTCCTTCCTCTCTTGCTTCGATCACAATATCGTCAAACAGCTTATGCTGAAAGCAAACGATGCGCTTGACCTTCATAAGCTCCAGCATCGCCAAAAACGTAACGACGATGGAATCTTTTGTCACTTCGGCGTCCAGCAGCTTGGAAAACATCATCCGTCCGCCGCTCCGTTCCAGCGCATCGACGACTTCCGCCATCCGATCTTTGACCGAAATTTCATCCTTGCGGATTTTCGCGATCGTATTGCGGCTCTGCATGCGGCGCATCGCTTTGCGAAACGCGCGCACGAGATCGGAGATGTGAAGCCCTTTGACCGGATTATCGGGAACCGTCGGCACATAAGGCGTCAAATCTTCCGGCTCGCGCGTGAAGATAAGGCTGCGCTCCACTTCCTTGTCCCGCAAATGCTCCGCGATCGCCTTATATTTGCGGTATTCGATCAGCTTGGCCACAAGCTCGGCCCGCGGATCGAAGTCTTCATCCATCATGTAATCGTCGTAATCGAGCTCCAGCACCGGCGGCTTCGGCAACAGCATATGGCTCTTGATAGAGAGCAGCGTTGCGGCCATCACCAAAAACTCGCTCGTGACTTCGAGTTCCAGCTCCTGCATGGCATCGAGATATTCCATGTATTGGTCGGTAATTTCTTTGATCGGAATGTCGTAAATGTCGACTTCCGCCTGATCGATTAAGTGCAGCAGCAAATCAAGGGGGCCCTCAAAGGTATCCAGTTTGACTGTGACTTTCACGTTCCGCTTGTTCCCCCTTAATGTTCATGAAGCTGCCTATTTCGAAAATTGCTTGGACAGATTCGCCATCTCGATCGCCGTGACAGCCGCTTCCCATCCTTTGTTGCCCGCTTTTGTGCCGGCGCGCTCGACGGCTTGCTCGATCGAGTCGGTCGTCAATACGCCGAAGATGGTCGGCACGCCGGTTTTCAGCCCGATCGCCGCTACGCCTTTGGCCGCTTCGTTGCAAACATAGTCGAAATGTGGCGTAGAACCGCGAATGACGGCGCCGAGCGTAATGACCGCGTCATAACGTCCGCTCTCGGCCATTTTTTGCGCGATCAGCGGGATTTCGAATGCGCCGGGAACCCAGGCAATCTCCACTTCGTCGTCCTGGACGCCGTGGCGTTTCAAGGCGTCCTCCGCGCCGCCAAGCAGCTTATGTGTAATAAATTCATTAAAACGGCCTACCACGATGCCGTATTTTAATCCTTGCGATACCAAATGTCCTTCGTATACTTTCGCCATTTGAACTCTACATCCTTCCGGTTTGTCGAATTTTTTTGCAAGCTTACTTATTGAACTCGAGCAAATGCCCCAGTTTCATCTGTTTCGTATGAAGATAGTCGGTGTTGTCCTCATTCTCTTCCATCTGAATCGGGACCCGTTCGACCACTTCCAGCCCGTAGCCTTCAAGGCCGCGGATTTTGCGCGGGTTGTTCGTCAACAGCCGTATTTTGCGAACGCCTACGTCCTTGAGGATTTGCGCGCCGATGCCGTATTCTCTCAGGTCGGGGGCGAAGCCGAGCTTCAGGTTCGCATCAACCGTATCCAGCCCCTGCTCCTGCAGTTTATAGGCTTTCAGCTTGTTGATCAAGCCAATGCCGCGGCCTTCCTGCCGCATATACAGTAACACACCGGAGCCCGCTTCGTCGATCTGTTTCAGCGCCGCGGCCAGCTGCGGTCCGCAGTCGCAGCGGTGCGAATGAAACACGTCGCCGGTCAAGCATTCGGAGTGAACGCGAACGAGCGTCGGACGGTCGCTGTCGATTTTGCCCTTGACAAGCGCGACATGCTCCTTCTGGTCGACCACGTTCGTGTAAGCGATCGCCTGGAACATGCCATAGTCTGTCGGCATCCGCACCTCGACTTCGCGCTGGACGAGCTTCTCTTTATGGTTGCGGTACTCGATCAAGTCGCGAATCGTGATGATTTTCAATCCGTGCTTCTCGCTGATCTGCATCAAGTCCGGTACCCGCGCCATTTCCCCGTCTTCCTTGATCACTTCGCAAATGACGGCGGCCGGATAGGAGCCGCACATCCGGGCCAAGTCGACCGACGCTTCGGTATGGCCGGCGCGGCGCAATACGCCACCTCGCTTGGCAATCAGCGGGAATATATGTCCCGGGCGGCGGAAGCTGTGGGGCTTCGTCTTCGCATCGATCATCGATTGGATCGTGAACGAGCGCTCCGCGGCGGAAATACCGGTCGTCGTCTCTACGTGATCGATGGAAACCGTAAAGGCGGTGCCGTGATAGTCGGTATTGCGCGCGACCATCGGGGGCAAATCGAGCTCCTGCGCCCGCTCCTCGGTAATCGGCACGCAGACGAGGCCGCGGCCTTCCTTGATCATGAAATTGATCACTTCCGGCGTCGCTTTCTCCGCCAACGCCACAAAATCGCCTTCGTTCTCGCGGTCTTCGTCGTCCACGACAATGACGACTTTCCCCAGGATCAGGTCGTAGATCGCTTCTTCAATCGAATGAAATTTCAAATCGGACATCTCTGCTCACTCCTTCTCTATATCGTGAAGCGCCTTGCGCTTACATAAAGCCGTGATCCGCCAAAAACGACGCCGTCAGCCGGCCGGAACTGCGCGCGGCCGCGCTGCCGGCACCCGTTCCGTGCGTGAGCAGCCGCTCGATATATTTGCCGAGCACGTCACACTCGAGATTAATCTCGTCGCCTTGCTTTTTATGCTGCAGCACCGTTTCGGCGAGCGTGTGCGGAATGATCGACACGGTAAACGTGGTTTCGGTTACGCCGACGACGGTGAGACTGATGCCGTCGATCGTAATGGAGCCGTGCGGAATGACGTATTTGAGTATGTCCGTCTCGCGCGGTGCGATCCGGAACACAACAGCGTTCTCCTCCGGCGTCCGGCTCTCGATGATGCCGGTGGCGTCGACATGCCCTTGCACGATATGACCGCCAAACCGGCCGTTCGCCGCCATCGCGCGCTCCAGATTGACCGGTGCGCCGACGGAAAGCCGCGACAAGTTCGTGCGCCGGAACGTCTCCGGCATCACGTCGACCGTAAACGACTGATTGTCGAAGGCGATAACGGTCAGGCATACGCCGTTCACCGAGATGCTGTCGCCAAGCTTCACGTCCGACAATACGGTGCGGGCGCCGATCGTCAGCACCATCGCCTGGCCTTGCCTGTCGATGCGGCGCATCGCGCCTATTTCCTCGATTATGCCGGTAAACATCGGCTACTGCACCTCCCTTTCATACCGGGGGTACCCGGTGATGCACACATCGTCGCCGACCTGCTCGACGCTGAACCGCTCCAGCCGGATCGCGTCCTGCATCGCGCCGAAGCCGGCGAAATCGAAATTGCCGGGAGCCAGCGCCCCCCCGCCGATAATGCGCGGCGCGTAGAACAGCACCAGCTTATCGGCCAGGCGCTGCTCCAGCAAGGCGCCGCTCAGCTTGCCGCCGCCTTCGACGAGCAGCGAGCCGATCTCGCGCTCGCCGAGCCGGTCCAGCGCGGCGTCGAGGTCGACAACCGGCCCCGGGCCGCAGTCGACCACTTCGACGCCGAGCGCTTCGAGCTCGCGGCGGCGCGCCTCCGGCGCCCTCTCGGTCGTCAAGACGACCGTAGGCGCCGCCCCGTCCCGCACGAGCTGGGCGCTCGGCGGCAGCCGCAGCGTCGAGTCGACGACGACGCGGATCGGGTTCAGACCCGGCACTTCCAGCCGGGTCGTGAGCGCCGGATCATCGGCCAGCACAGTGCCGATGCCGACCATGATCGCCTGGTGGCGGTGGCGCATAGCGTGGACCCGGGCGCGCGAGGCGCCTCCGGTAATCCACTTGCTGTCGCCCGTCTTCGCGGCGATCTTGCCGTCCAGCGTGCTGGCGGACTTCACGGTGACGAAGGGCCGGCGGGTGGTAATGAACTTGTTGAATGCTTCATTCAACAAGTTCGCTTCCCGCTCGAGCAGCCCGCTCGTCACCTCGATGCCGTGCGCGCGCAGCCGGTCCAGCCCGCTCCCCGCGACGAGCGGATTCGGGTCCGTCGCCGCGACGACAATCCGCTTCACGCCTTCGCGGATGAGCCGGTCGCTGCAAGGCGGCGTACGGCCGTGGTGACTGCACGGCTCCAGCGTGACGTACGCCGTGCTGCCTTCGGCTTCGCGGCCGGCCATCTGCAGCGCGTGAATTTCCGCGTGCGCTTCGCCGCGCTTCAGGTGCGCGCCCATCCCTACGATGCGCCCATCCTTGACCAGCACGCAGCCGACGACGGGATTGATTCCCGTCTGACCGGCCGCCGCGGATGCGAGCTGCAGCGCGAGCCGCATGTAATATTCGTCGTTTAACGGCTCCATGCCCATTCGTCCTTTCTCCTCGGTTGTATGCAAAAAAGCCCCTTTTCGAATAATCAAAAAGGGGCTTGGCGAATGCTTCCGGAAAATGCGCGGGAATGACTTCATTTGTTCCCGGTCCTTCATGCGGACTTGAATAAGCCTGTATATGCATATACCCGCATAAGAAACCGAACCGTCGGCCGCCGTCAAACTGCAAGCCAAGGAATGCATCCGCATTCGGCTGACCTGCTGAATTGGACAAACGTACCCCGGTCGGTCCGATATGTGAAATTAAGCACATATGAGGACGCGAACAAAACGTTTCCCGCTTTCCCTTCTCCCATCCAGACTATACTGTCGGTCTCGGAGTTACACCGAGTCCACCGGCGGCTGCGAGTCGCATCGCTTCTCGCAGCCGCACGGGTCACGGACTGATCCGGCAGCATGCTGCCGGAATCACCGCCGGTAGGGAATTTCACCCTGCCCCGAAGGTTTAGCTTTTATTGTAAAACAGTATAACGCGTGTTTCCTGCTTTGTCTATAGCTGCCCGTAAATCAAACTTCTTTTACTTCTACCGTTTCCATTTTGTCGCGGCCTTTGAATGTATCGATATGCTCCATGCCTTTGACTACTTTGCCGAATACGGTATGCTGGCCGTCCAGATGCGGCTGCGGCGCATAGCAGATGTAGAACTGGCTGCCGCCGGTATTGCGCCCTGCGTGAGCCATAGCGAGTGTGCCGCGCTCATGCTTGTTCGGGTTGATTTCGCAGTTGATCGTGTAGCCCGGACCGCCGGTGCCTGTCCCTTGAGGGCAGCCGCCTTGAGCTACGAAGCCCGGAATCACGCGGTGAAACACCAGACCGTTATAAAATCCGGAATTGGCGAGCTTCTCGAAGTTCGCAACCGTATTCGGCGCATCCTTGTCGAACAGATCAAGCACGACTTCGTTGCCGTCGGCCAGTTTGATAAACGCTTGCTTTGCCATAAGTATGTACGCTCCTTTAACTACCTCGGTTGTCGTTAACCACATTATTTTACTATGAATCCATTGGATATACAAATAGCGTCCGCAATCCCGCAGCGGACCGAAGGTGACAAGTTCGTTCGCAGGCTACACCAAAGAACCCTCTGCACACGCAGAGGGTTCCTAGCGGCATCCGTTGTCGCGCAGTCGCATGAACGCCGAACCGCCGTATAACGGCCTTACGCCTTAACTAACTTATACCGTTCGGCTGACCTGTTTCATCCGTTCCGGCACGATGTCGTTGCCTGCAATATCTTCGAACGATTCGCGCTTCACGACGATATCCGCCTGGCCGTTCTGTACGAACACGACGGCAGGACGGCGAATCCGGTTGTAGTTGCTTGCCATCGCGTAGTTATACGCGCCTGTGCTGGCAATGGCAAGCAGGTCGCCGGTTTGCACCTTCGGCAGGCGCACGTCCCATATGAGCATGTCGCCGCTTTCGCAGCATTTGCCCGCGATCGAGACGAGCTCGTCGGCCGGTTCACCGCCGCGGTTGGCCAGCATCGCTTCATATACCGCCTCGTAAAGCGCAGGACGCGGGTTGTCGGTCATCCCGCCGTCCACCGATACGTATTTGCGGACACCCGGAATATCCTTGTGCGTGCCGACCGTATACAGTGTCGTGCCCGCTTCGCCGACAATGCTGCGCCCCGGTTCCGTCCAAATCTCCGGAAGCGCGTAGCCGGCACGGCTGAAATTCGCAATTAGCGTATCGGTAATCGCCTTTACATATTCGGACACCGGAAGCGGCGTATCGCCTTCCACATAGCGAATGCCGAAGCCGCCGCCCAAATTGATGACCGGAAACACGACACTCAGCTCGTCTCGTACTTTGATCGCGAATTCCGTGACTTTGTCGACGGCCATCTTGAAGCCGGCCGTTTCGAAAATTTGCGAGCCGATGTGCGAGTGGACGCCGAGCAGCTCGATCTGCGGCAGTGCAGCCGCTTGCTTCACCGCTTCGAACGCGGCGCCGTTCTCCAAATCGAAGCCGAACTTCGAGTCGGTCTGGCCTGTCGAGATGTACTCATGCGTATGCGCTTCTACGCCGGGCGTAATGCGCAGCAGCACCTTGACCTTTTGCCGCTTTTCTTCGGCGATGGCATGCAGCATGCCAAGTTCGACGAAGTTGTCGACGACGAAGCAGCCGATTTTGGCATTGATGGCCATCTCGATTTCCTGCGGTGTCTTGTTGTTGCCGTGAAAATGAATCCGTTCCGGCGGGAACCCGGCTTGCAGCGCCGTGTACAGCTCGCCGTCGGATACGACGTCAAGCGACAGCCCTTCTTCTTCCACGAGCCGGCACATCGCCATGACGCAAAACGCCTTGCTCGCATAGGCTACTTGAAACTTCAAGCCTGAAGCGCGGAACGCTTCGACGTATTCGCGGCATCGCTGGCGAATCAAAGCTTCGTCCATTATATATAAAGGGGTTCCGAACTGTGCAGCCAGCTCCGTCGTATCGCAGCTCCCGATCTCCAGATGCCCCTTCTTGTTGATTGTGCTGGTTCCGTGTAAGTACATCGTCTGTTATCGCCTCTTCCTGAAAGACATTACAATTAAGGTACCATACAACCGCATCAACTGACAACAGCAAAAAGAACCGCGGCAGCCCATTTGCTGCCGCGGTTCTCGGGAGTCCGCTTTACTGCGGCTGCCGCGTGGAATCGGTCGTCTTGGTCAGGCTCATCCGCCGTGTCATCGACAAGAACGGGCGCCGTACGAGCAGATCGTACATCGCCTTGGCGTTAAACGGAATGAACGGCCACATATACGGCGTATTATAAGCGCGCTGCAAAGTCAGAAACACAAGCCACACCGTGCATCCGATGACGAAGCCCGGCACTTTGAAAACGGCGGCGGCAACGAGCAGAAGAAGCCTGGTGATCCGGTTCGCCAAGCTCAGCTCATAGCTCGGCGTGGCAAATGTGCCTACGGCCGCCACGGAAAGGTACAAAATGACCTCGTTGACGAACAAGCCACTCTTCACGGCGATATCTCCGATCAAGATCGCGGCGACCAGCCCCATCGCCGTTGCCAGCGGCGTCGGTGTGTGGACAGCGGCCATCCGCATCAGATCGATGCCCAGCTCCGCGATCAGAAATTGTCCGAGCAGCGGAATTTGCGCCGTCTTCTGCGGCCCGAGGAAATCGAGCGCCGCCGGCTTGAGGCCGGGCGTGCTGACGATCAGAAACCATAGCGGCAGCAAAAAAAGGGACGACGCGATTCCGATATACCGGACCCAGCGCAAGTACGATCCGACCAGCGGCGTTTGCCTATACTCCTCCGCATGCTGTACATGGTGGAAGAACGTCGTCGGCAAAATCATCACCGACGGCGACGTATCGACGAATACAATCATGTGGCCTTCCAACAGATGCGCGGAGACGACGTCCGGCCGCTCGGAATAACGTACCATCGGGTAAGGGTTCCAGCCCTTGCCCATGATCGACTCCTCCAGCTGCTTCTCCGCAAGCGGCACGCCATCGACCTTCACTTGATTGATCTTGTCTCTTACGGCTTCAACCAAGTTCAAGTCACATATATCCTTGATATACGCAATACATACATCCGTCTGCGTCCTCGCGCCGACCTGCATAATTTCCAGTGTCAGCTTCGGGTCGCGGATTCTGCGGCGCACTAGCGTTACGTTGGTCAGCAGCGTCTCCACGAAGCCGTCGCGCGAGCCGCGGACGACCCGTTCCAGATCGGGCTCTTCGGTCGAACGGACGGGAAACGCCTTGGCATCGACGAGAACAGCTTCTTCCACGCCTTCGAAGAAGAAGGCGGTTCCCCCCATCGCGACATTGTCGATGACTTCTTTCAGTTTCTTCGTCCGTTTGACCTGGATATGCGGGATCAGCGCTTCGTCGAACAGATCGATGACGCCGCCATGCAATGCGCTGGCATCCTGCTTCCCTTTTCCGTTATCCGATGCGCCATGACGCTCGTCCTGATTACGTCCGCTTCCGTCTTGATGCTTAGCCGTTCGCGCATGCCCTCGATCTTCTTCAGACGCCTGATCCGGGCTGTGCTCCCCGCCCGCGTAGGAGAGCCGGGCCAATATTTCGGTCAGTACGGCGTCTTTGGCAAAACCGTTGTAATAAAATATGCCCGTCTTCTGGCCGCCAAATACCATCTCGCGAAACACGACGTCGAAGCTTTGATTCAGACCGACCACGTTTTCAAGCGCCTGCTTCAATCGGTCGAAGTCCTCCGGTATGGCGGTATGCTGATCCAATTTTATGCCTGTCGATGGTTTGCTCGCTTGTTTATTTGCCCGGCGCGGCTTCGACGGCTGTTCAGGCGCATCGCCACCCGGCTCCTCCGCCATCTTGGCTTGCTGGGGTTTGCTCTGCTCCCCGATAATGTTGCCCTCGGCGTCGATTATAAGCGCCATCGCCGTCTCTTTGTCCCGATCCGGCTGCGGCGAACCCGTGCGGACTTTGACGAGCTTGGCCCGTTTCATCTGCTTGTACATCTTGATCCTTCCTCCTGTCTTGTGATCTTCAACCGAGTACGCCCAGCCAATCGATGATGGAGCCGATCACTTTGCCGAATATCATCGACATCAGCAGCCAGATCATGTAAGTCTCCATCCCGATTCGCTTCGCCAAGATCGGCAGGACGTTTATGACTTCTGTCAGCGCGGCTGCGAGCATGCCGACGAAGCATCCGGCGAATGCGCCGAATAGTGCGGCCGACATCGGAAACAAGGCGTAATGCCAGTCGAAGAAATCGGTAAAAGTGAAAAACAAGGAGCCCAGCACCACGGCGCCTTCATAATAACGAATACATCCGTAGGACTTGGTCGTCTGGGCAAGCCTCGGAATGACGTCGAGCACGACGAGAAATGCGACCATGCCGCTCCCCACCGCAAGCCCGCCGCCGATCCCGATGATCATCAGCAGACATCCGCTTACGATTTCCACGGCTTCGCCTCCTCGCTTTCGCGTTCGGCTTTTTCGTGAATTTTGCCGTATTCTTCGGTGATGACGTAATGGTTCACGTTCTCCTGATACATGAACATTTCGACTTCCAGCGGGCTCGGCTCCTCGTTGAATTTTTTTTTGAACAAATGATTGAAGAAGATGATCATCCCGACGCCAATGCCGATCGAATACGGGATTTGCAGCAGCAGCGGCCGCTCCGTCTCTCTTCCCGTCAGCAGCCGGTATATGCGCCTGTGCACTTCCGCCATGCTGACATCCGCATGAAAATTCATGATCGCCAGCCCCGATCCGATAAACAGCAAAATGCACACCATCGTAATGAGCAGCAGCTTCAGCTTCGGAGGCTTCGGCGAGTCGTACACTTCGACCAGAATATGCGGTTCTCCGTAATGCTCGATCTCCAGCTCCGGGTACTTCTCCTTAACCTTCCGGACAATCATCATCATGTCGATCAGGGCTAAATTGCCGTCATGGCGTTCCGGCCGGAACAGCACGAGCCGTTTCAGCCCTTCCTCGTAATCCGGGTCCGCGAGAAGCTGGGCAATATCGCCGAGCATGACGCTTTCGCCTTTGCGTACCCGCATTCTTTTGCGTAAACGTAGATACAGGGTCGGGATCGATGCTCGCGACATGTAACCGAATCCTCCCTTGCAATGCATTTATTCCGTAGTATGGGTAAATTGTATCGTTCGATACGACGGCTGCGTCTGGCAAAAAATACTCCGCGCCGCATGCATAATTCAGCCGATTCCAGTAAAACGTATAATCAAGAAGAACCAACAAATACCTATATCATCACAAGGAAGGTGTCAAGCATGGCGAAAACGGCTTTAACGCTTGTTATCATTGGGGCACTGAACTGGCTGCTTGTGGGATTGTTCGAATGGGATTTGGTTTCGGCGCTGCTCGGCGGAGACGTACACCGCGAATCCTCCGGCCTCAGCCGCATCGTGTACACGCTGGTTGGATTAGCGGGGCTTTACTGCATCGGCTTCCTGTTCCGGGACGATGTTCGCAGAGCCGCGAGGTAATATACTTCATTTTCACGCAAAAAGATCGCTTTCTCTGCCGACGGCAAGGATAGCGATCTTTTGTTTTGACGTCTTATTTTTTGGCCGCGGCCGCCGTTTCAAGCTCCTGAATTTTTTTGTTGGCCCGCTCAGCAGCTTCTCTGAGCAGCGTATTCGTATCTTTTTTGTTGACGATCGCATCGCGAAGACCTGTATTTATCTCACCGCTGGCCGTAGAGGTATATTTGCTGTAAGCGCCCAGGGGTGAATAATTGTTTGGTTGAAGCGCTTTCACATTTTTGCCTTTATACAGGGAACTTTCCGTACCGAACTGCGCTCTGATCGTTTTATTCGCGAGTGCAGTAAGTAACTTTCCTTCCTTAATAGGTTTCATTTGAAATTCTTCGCTAGTCAAATACGCGATGACTTCGAACGCGTCATCTCTTTTCTGGGACTGTGAAGTGATATAGAAGTTTATCGGGTATGGCTGAGGTCCAGCTTGAGGCTTATCTTTGTATACAGGGAAGGAGGCAATATCGAAATTCATGTCTTGGACTTCCTTCTCATTGTGAAGCGCGGTTGTGGCTATGAACATTGCTATATTTCGGTTTTTGAAAAAACGGTTTCTTTCCGCCGATTCAGATAGATCGCCGGTCTTGAATACTTCAAAGCCGGGAAGCCTATAGAAACGGATCAAGTTGTCGACGAACGTCTTCCAGCGGTCGTCCTTATCGAAGGTAGCGGTTTTGTCCGGACCGACCAGCGGGATGGACATTTGGTTCATCGTGGCCAGATGACCGTACGAGGAAGCCAGACCGTAATACTGCGTGCCGCCGTCGTTACGAGTCATTTTCTTGCTGAGCTCGAACAACTCATCCCACGTCATGTCATCCTTCGGATACGGAACACCGAACTTGTCAAATAAATCTTTATTGTAATAGATAGCTGACGGTGGAACGTATACCGGCAGACCATAGATGCCTTTTCCGTCTGCCATTTTGCGCGCCGCATCCACCATCGTCGGTTCCAAGCGGTTTAAGTCATAATTGAACTTTTTAATTTCCGGACTGATGTCGGATTCCAGCCCCAAATCCAAGAGATGAGCCTGCGAAGCCCCAATCGAAGCAAAGAGGATGTCAATTGTTTGCCCGGATGTAATGAGTTCTTGCGTTTTTCCTGAGTTAATGAATTTGATGGTGATATGTGGGAATTTCTTTTGAATCGGTTCGCCGAATGTCTTAAAAAAATCCTCCTCGGGCCAGTCCGCTGGAAACGGAAAATACACTACGAGTTCGACAGGATCTTTTTTCACGTTGCTGCCTTCACCACTTTTACTTGGTGTGTTTTGCGTGGAGCATCCGGTGATGAGGAGAGTAGTCACGAGCATGAGTGATACCGTATAACGGTACGCTTTTTTGCCGTTCATCTAATATAACCCCTCCGATTCAATTGTCAAATATCGTTCACAATTCGTATTATCTCACGTTATGCACACGCTTTCAATACAAATTTTGGATACTTTTTTGCTCATTTTCTACTCTCGGAGCGCTTCCTTAAGCCGGCTCGACATCCGGTCCGGTATACCGGAATTCCGCTGGGCTTGCAGCTTAGCCAGCTCGCGTCGCATGCGATCCGCGCTCTCCTTGAGCTGTTCCAAACTGCGAAGCAGTTCGCCGTCCGTGCGTCCGGTTTCTTCAAAGAGCCGTTCCAGCCCTTCTTTTAGCGTTTCGTACGATGCTTGATATGAGTTACTCATGTGTGTTCTCCCCCGGCTGTGCCATTATGTTTCTATACATACTAACACAAAAAAAGAAGACCAGCACAGCTATTGAGCTATCTGGTCTTTGATCGATTGCAATATTTTCTTCTCCAATCGGGATACCTGCACTTGTGAGATACCGAGCCGCACTGCCACTTCCGACTGCGTCTGATCGCGGAAATAGCGGAGATACACGATAAGACGTTCCCGCTCGCTGAGCGTGCCGATCGCTTCGTTCAGCGCCAGCTTGTCAAACCATTTATCCTGACCTTCGTCGGATATTTGATCCATCAGCGTAATCGGGTCCCCGTCATTTTCAAACACGGTCTCATGAATGGAAGAGAGCGGCTTGTTCGCCTCCTGCGCGAATACGACGTCCTCCGGCGAAATCCCCAGCTCTTCGGCCACTTCCTTGATCGTCGGCAGACGGCCGTTGCGCTTGGACAGCTCGTCCTTCGTCTTCCGGATTTTATTCGCCAGTTCTTTCAAAGAACGGCTCACTTTCAGCGTCCCGTCATCGCGCAAGAAGCGCTGGATTTCGCCGATGATCATCGGCACCGCATAGGTTGAAAATTTCACATCATACGAGAGATCAAATTTATCCACCGATTTCAGCAAGCCGATACAGCCGATTTGAAACAGATCCTCCGCCTCATATCCGCGGTTCAGAAAACGCTGGACCACCGACCAGACCAAACGGATATTGCAGCTCACAAGCCTTTCCCGGGCGAGCTGATCGCCGGATTGGCTTAGCGCGATGAGTCTCTTGACCTCAGAATCGTCCAAATAGCCGTGCGACGCGTGTTTCAAATCCACATCCATCTGATCAGACCCCTAATTGAACAAAGCTTTTTTCGATTCGATTCGCTTCTTCATCCGAATGGTGGTTCCGGTCCCTACAATGGTTGTAACCTCGATTTCATCCATGAAATTTTCCATAATCGTAAAGCCCATCCCCGATCGCTCCAGCTCCGGCTTGGAGGTGTAGAGCGGCGTCTTGGCCAGCTCCAGGTCGTCGATGCCGGCACCGCGGTCCTCGACCGAAAGGAATACGGTATCCCCGTCAATCTCGGCGGAAATGGTGACGATCCCGTCCGGTCGGTTATCGTATCCGTGAATGATCGAGTTGGTCACGGCTTCGGACACGACGGTCTTGATGTCGGTCAGCTCGTCCAGCGTCGGATCGAGCTGGGAGACGAAGGCGGCGACGGTCACCCGGGCGAACGCCTCATTCTCGGAACGGCTGGCAAATTGAAGGGTCATAAAATTTCGTTCGCTCATGATACGACCTCCAGACTGTGAAGCGCTTGTCTTTCGTTTTCTTGGATGGACAAAATCTTGAACAGCCCTGACATTTCGAACAGCCGGTATACGGCGGGATTGACGTTGCAGACGACCATTTTACCGCCTTTGGCCGTAATCAGCTTGTAGCGTCCAAGAATGACGCCCAGCCCTGAGCTGTCCATGAACGACAAATCTTTCAAGCTTAAAATGATATGGCTGCTGTTCCCCCGCATGATCGCCTCTTCCATCCGGGTTTTTACCGACTCGGCTGTATGATGGTCCAGCTCGCCCTTAAGCCGTACGATCAACGCTTTGCGGTAATGCTCCAATTCGATTTGTAAACTCAAAGCTGTTCACTCCTTCCACATTGCAACTGTTACTCTCGCGTTAGCCAGAGAGTCAGTTGTCAATCCCATTGCAACTGCTACTCTCACGCTAGCTAAAGAGTCAGTTGTCAATTTCACGTACACTCATTTCTACAGCCGGGAAACCTTTTCCTGCCCCCCGACAAAACTAGAAGAAATGCGCTACAAATAGAAGAAATGCGACACTTTGCGCAGATGCACGGGGACCCCGAAAGATACTCGATCTTCGGGGTCTGGCTGTCTGATTCTACGTTGTCCCTTTAGTCAAAGAAAAACATCTTCTTGGCAGTCCGCTTCGTCAACGTCCACCAGCCGGCTTTTTTCACGTCGACCGGCGATTCCAGCGCGAACTCGGTCAATATTTCGTTGCCTTTATACACAACGATTTTGCCGATCGGCTGCCCGACCGTGACGGGCGCCTTCAAATTCGGATCGAGCTGTACCTCGTGGCGGATTCCTTCGCCAGCCTCGCCTTTTTTCAGCAGCAAGCTATAGGAATGCTTGGCCGTCAGCGGCACAAGCGGCTGCTCGCCTTTTCCGATCTTCATTTCGCCCAGCGCGTCGCCCTTTTTGTAAATCGGGAGATTCGTATATTGCGAGAAAGCGTAATCGAACATTTTAGACACTTCCGCATTGCGCGTTTTCGTATCCGGTTCGCCCATGACGACCGAGATGACGCGGAAATTATCGCGCTTCGCCGTGGCAGATAAGCAAAACTTCGCTTCGCTCGTATAGCCTGTCTTCAGTCCGTCCGCACCCGTATAGAAACGCACCAGCTTATTCGTGTTGACAAGCCAGAACGGCTTCGGCGTATCTTTGCGGAGATAGTCCTGGTACGCACCCGTAAACTGCGTAATTTCCTCATGCTTGAGCAGTTCCTTGGACATCAGCGCAATGTCGTAAGCGGAGGAGTAGTGCTGGTCCGCCGGGAGCCCGTTCGGGTTGGCAAAATGCGTATTTTTCATCCCTAGCTGCGCGGCGCGCTCGTTCATCATACGGACGAACGCTTCTTCGGACCCGGCGATTTTTTCGGCCATGGCGACGGAAGCGTCATTGCCGGAAGCCATCGCAATGCCTTTCAGCATATCCTGAACGGTCATTTCTTCGCCCGGTTCCAGAAAAATTTGCGACCCGCCCATGGATGCGGCGTATTCGCTGGTACGCACTTTTTCGTCGAGCTTGATTTTGCCTTGGTCGAGCGACTCCATGATCAGCAGCATCGTCATAACTTTCGTAATGCTGGCCGGCGGAAGCTTGGCGTCCTTGTTTTTCTCGAAAATAACGGTTCCGGTATCTGCGTCGATCAGAACCGCCGAAGCCGCACTCGGCGTGATATCCACCGGTGCCGCCGGAGCTTTCGCTTCCTCGGCGTATGCAGCCGGAAGCGCGAAAAGCAGGAATAGCTGCGCTGTCATTGCGACTTTCAACATTTTGCTAAACATCACCTTGTTCTACCCCTCCTGATGGATTTGTAAGAAAGTTCTGGTAATCAGTGTTGACCTTTTTGGAGGTAAATATTCTTGACCCTGCAAAAACAAAAAACCGCAGCGGCCCTGAAAGGGGCTTCTGCGGCATACCAAAGGTCAGTTATAGTATTGCACGCCAGCACGTGTGACAACGGCGTAGACGAGCTTCGGCTTCTCCACCGGCTCCGGACGGATCGTAAAAGCCGATGCGGCTCGTTCGGTCATGTGCCGGACCGTGTCCGGGTCGTCGCCGCTCATGTACAGCTCGGCGATCGTCTCGCCTTCGCGCACTTCATCGCCGACCCGCTTCGTCAGCTTTAATCCGACGGCCAGATCGATCCGGTCGTCTTTGGTTGCGCGTCCGGCGCCGAGCAGCATCGCTGTCAGCCCGAGCGACTCAGCGTCAATGCCGGCAACGCAGCCGCCCGCCGTGGCCTGCACCGCGAAACGGCAGCGCGCCTGCGGCAGCCGCTGCGTATCGTCGACGACGCCGGCGTCCCCGCCCTGCGCGGCGATCATCTGCCGCAGCTTCTCCAGGGCGGCGCCGCTCGCCAGCAGCGCCTTCACTTGGCGCTTGCCCTCGGCCACGTCCGCCGCCTTGCCTCCGAGCACGACCATATGGGCGGCAAGCTCCAGGCAGAGCTCCGTCAGTTCGGCCGGACCGCTGCCGCGAAGCGTCTCGATCGCCTCGAGCACTTCCAGCGCATTGCCGATCGAAGGCCCCAAGGGCTCATCCATATTGGTGATGACCGCGATCGTTTCGCGGCCTACTTCGGAGCCGATCGCTACCATCGCTTCCGCCAGCTCCACGGCCGCCTCCAGCGACTTCATGAACGCGCCGCGGCCCGTCTTAACGTCGAGTACGATCGCGTCGGCGCCGGAGGCGATCTTCTTGCTCATAATGGAGCTGGCGATCAGCGGCACCGATTCGACGGTCGCCGTGACGTCGCGCAAGCCGTACAGCTTCTTGTCGGCCGGCGTCATATTGCCGGACTGCCCGACAACGGCGAGCCCGATCGCTCTCACCTGCTCCAAAAACTGCTCCTTCGTCCGCTCCGTCCGGAAGCCCGGGATCGCCTCCAGCTTATCGATCGTGCCGCCGGTATGCCCCAGACCCCGGCCGGACATTTTGGCAACCGGTATGCCGGCAGCCGCAACGAGCGGCGCCAAAATGAGCGTTGTCGTATCGCCGACGCCGCCTGTGCTGTGCTTGTCGACCTTGACGCCCGGGATCGAGCTCAGGTCGGCCTGGTCGCCGGAGCGGGCCATCGCCAGCGTGAGATCGGCCGTTTCCCGCGCCGTCATGCCGTTGAAATAGACGGCCATCGCCCATGCCGACATTTGGTAATCGGGAATGGAGCCGTTCGTATAGCCGTTAACCAAAAATGCGATTTCTTCCGGGCTCAGCTGCCCTCCGTCGCGTTTTTTATGTATGATGTCTACTGTTCTCATCTCATGCGCTCCCTCGCTTTCGGAATGCCGGTTGCACCGATACCAAGTATTATATGCGCCGTGCGGCAAAAAGAAAAGAAAGCCTCCGGGGCGACCCGGAAGCTTTCCTCTTGCACATCGTCAGTTTATTGGACAATCAATTTCGTTTTCATTTCCGCGTGACCCGGTCCGCATGGAAGTGCACAGTGCACTTCGTACGTGCCCGGCTTGTCGAACGTAAATTCCACCGACTTCGTATTGTTGTCCAGTTTCACGCCAAGACCCACAATTTCAAGCGCGTGCAGACCTTCCTTGTTTTGCAAGGAAACCGTCATTTTCTCGCCGGCTTTTACCGTATATTCCGGTTTATCGAATTGATAGTTCGTCGCAACGAACTTCAGTGTCGGTCCGGCAGCCGCCTCATGAGCCATCTCCGCTTGACGAGCCGCGATGTTTTGGAACAAAACGCCCGTGCCGAGGAGACAAGCGATGATGAACAGTGAAAACATGATCCACTTTTGCATAGGTAATCCCCCCTTACTGTTTAGCCGTGAAGACGCATAGTCTTATTGTACAAAATACACGAACATTTACACATGCCCTTTGGCGTCCATCCCGTGAAAACTTTGTGACAAATTTAAACAGGAGCGCCGCCTCATGGATACCCTTTGACATTTTAGCATAAGTTCGCCGTACTACCAAATATAACGAGCCGACAAAAAAAGGACCTGCGCCAGGGCAGATCCGATCCTTGACGTGCGTGGAAACAAAGCCGCCGGTTACCGCCGGAGCCGCTCGCGAATTTGAAAGCCGACGCCCCGCTCCAATTCCCGCAAGCTCACTTCCCGCTCTTTCATTTTGTTGATCTCCGAAACGATCCTGACGCGGCAATCGACACAAAGCTGGTGCTGACGAATAGGCGCGCTGCAGGAGTTGCACGGATAGGTCAAATTCGGATAGCCGGTCAACGGCAGCCGGTTTTCCCGGATAAACGCATACACTTCCTGCGGCGGCACGCCGGTAGCGCCGGCCAGCTGCTGCGTCGTCGCTTTTCGATTATATTTCAAAAAATCCAGGCAAGCGTTGAGCTTCCCGTCATACGAACGAATGCATTCCTGGCAAAGATTGCGCAAGTTATTTTGATAAACCTTCCCGCACTGCGGACAGTTGGAAACCTTCAACATCGTCATATTCGGCACCTCTTCCCTCCGACTAAGGTCCTTCACGATCATTTACGTAGTTCCTTTTGCCCAATTATAGCATGTCATTCCCGGTTGCGATAGTAATTCACTGCTAAAATTTTCATGCTATAGTGCTAACGATGCATCGGCGCTGGGATTGTCCACCGTTCATGCATTCCGGCGGTCCAGGCCATACTATGGACGAAACGAACGCTTTATTAAATCCGGTTCGGTAACGGAGGTGAGCAACTTGGCCAAACAGCAAGGTCACGGCAATCAAAATACGACGACCCGCAACAACGACAAAGGCTCCAGGAAGTCGAACTGAGGCCATCCCGCCGCCCTTGGCGCTCCGTTGAGAGCATCAAGGGCTTCCTCTTGCCTGCCTTCAGCCGGTTTCCTCGATCCGGCCGATCGACAGCGCCCGGTACTGCTGCAGGACGAGCCGGATCTCGGGAAAGGACGCGTCCGTACAGCGAATGATCACCACAAGCTCGGGTAATGGCCCCTTCTGCGCTTGGCCGCGCAAATAAGTCCGCTGCATCCAGCATGTCCCCCCTGCTCCCAGCATAAATCCTGCCAAAGCAGACACAATGCCCCATATAATCGGCCCCCAGTCCGATACGAAACCGAAGCTGATGCCGACCACGGAAAAAGCCGTCGCCAGCGCCATGCCGATTTCGAAGGCAAGCGTTTGTTTATGCGGATACCTCGTCGCCGTCACGTCCGAGCGCGAGACCGTCTCGTCCATGGAGACCGCCATGATCGAGCTGCGGGGAACTCCCGATTTCTCGAGAACGGACAATGCTTCCTCCATTTCAATTGTATGCTCAAATGTTCCGATAATAAGCATCCTTTATTCCGCCTTAGGGAAAATGTCGATGTGATAGGCCGGGTACCGTTCCCTGAAATATTGCATTTGTTCCGTCCGGAACAGCTGATTATTATCACGGGCCGACATATAGGCGTCGTACATGGCCCCGCCGATTACCGAAGGCATAAATAGCAGCCAGTGGGGGTTGAGCACCGCTTTGGCCTCTTGGAGACGCCCCGTAATCAGCAGCATAAGCGACTCATGCGAATGGGAAAGCGTCATATATATCGTCCACCAGACAACGCCATAAAACCCCAGCGATAGCCTGCTGTTATAAATTTGGCCCAGCCCCGGGAACATGAAAGAACAGAACATGGCGGACAACGGCCGTTTCTTGGCCAAGTACATGATGTTGAACCTGTCGATGCGAAACGGCGTTAATCGGGCACCCTCCAGTTTCGCCAGATGATATTGCTGATTCGCTTCAACCGCTTTCATATAGCTATCCCAAATCGCGAATAAATAGACGAGCAAATAAGCCAGCACCCATTTCGGCTCCAAAACAGCCGAAGCTTGCGCGAACCGGCCGCTGAGCGAATAAACGATGGCTTCGTTCATATGCGTTGCCGTATTGATCATCACTTCCCAGAAGGACAACAAAAACCCCCGAATATACTGATGCAGTAAGAAATGGCCGAAACCCGGGAAAGAAACCGACCACCAGGCGATAATATAAGGATTTTGCCAGCGCAGATATGTAAACCCGTCAGGGCTGATCAAAGCTTGCTGTCTTCGCATGCGTGCAGGGAAGGTTTGGTACCATGCTTTCAAGCGGATGCTCCTCTCCCCGGTCTGTAACCGATCCGTATTGGCAATGTTTGTATGCGGTACTCGCATTCGAATCATGCAATTTCCCTCTCGCTGCCAACTGCGGCGCCAACTGCCATAAAACAAAAAGACCGCCGCCGCCCGGTAAGTTCCTATCGAGCGGTGCAGTCCAGTATATCTTTAACAACAAGGCCGGTGCCCGGGAGGCACCGAATGGCAGCTGCGCTGCCTTGCGCATGAAACGGAGGCCGTCTTGATTACAGACGCGGCAAAATCCCCAAAATCAGCTGCAGAAACGTTTGCTTGACCCGCTCCGTCGTCTCCATCACTTCTTCATGCGAGAGCGGCTGATCTAAAATACCGGAAGCCATATTGCTGATGCAGGAGAAGCCGAGCACTTCCATGCCCGCATGACGCGCCACAATGACTTCGGAGACGGTCGACATGCCCACCGCGTCTGCGCCCAAGGTCCGCATCATGCGAATTTCGGCAGGCGTTTCGTAGGTCGGTCCGAGCAGTCCGATGTATATGCCCTCCTGCAGCTTCACGCCTTGCTCGGCGGCAACCGCCTTCGCCACCTCGCGCATCCGCTTGCTGTACGCTTCGGACATATCCGGGAAACGGACGCCAAGCTCACTTAGATTCGGTCCGATCAGCGGGTTGCGGAACGTAAAGTTGATATGGTCTTTGATCAGCATCAAATCGCCGGCTTCGTACGACGTATTGATGCCCCCCGCGGCATTGGTAACGAGCAGCTTCCCTACGCCAAGCTCTTTCATGACGCGCACAGGGAAGGACACCGTGTCCACGCCGTATCCTTCGTACATATGAAAGCGGCCTTTCATCAGCACGACATGCCTGCCGCCAACCGTACCAAGAAGCAGTTCTCCGGCATGGCCTTCCACCGTCGACACGGGAAAATGAGGAATGTCCCCATACGAAATCGTTACCGCGTTCTCCACCAGCTCCGCGATAACGCCCAATCCGGAGCCGAGGATCAATCCGATTTCCGGCTTCGCTTCGTATTGGGCGTGAATATAGGCCGCCGCTTCCTTGATGTTCTGCACTATGGAATGCTGATCCGTCATTTCATCGTCCTCCCGGATAGGTGTTAGGTGCCCTATTTCAATTGCTGCAAAAAGCTGTTCCCGTTGCCGGTCGATCCGGCTCCAAAGTTATCGGCCACTGTGGCGCCGAGATCCGAGAACGTCGCTCGGATACCCAAGGAGCTTGGTTCTTGCAGAGACGGGCTGTATACCAGCAGCGGGACATACTCCCTGGTATGGTCCGTCCCCGGATGAACCGGATCGTTCCCGTGGTCGGCGGTAATGATCAGCAAGTCTTCCGGCCCTGTCTTCTCCATCAGCTTCGGCAGCCATTCGTCGAACTCGTTGAGCGCCCGGGCATATCCTTCCGGGTCTCTGCGATGGCCGTACAGCGAGTCGAAATCGACCAGGTTCGTAAATAGCAAGCCTTCAAAATCGTGATCCAGCAGCTCCAGCGTCTTGTGTATGCCGTCCAGATTGCTCTTTGTCGGCGTTGCTTTCGTCACGCCTTCCCCGTCGAAGATGTCATTGATTTTCCCGACCGCGATCACGTCGCGGCCTGCGTCTTTGAGCAGGTTCATAACCGTCGGCGCCGGCGGCTTCACAGCGTAGTCATGCCGGTTCGGCGTGCGGACGAATGCCCCTGGCTTGCCGACATACGGGCGGGCGATGACGCGGCCTACCGCATACGGATCTTCCAGCGTCAGCTTGCGGGCGATTTCGCAGCCGAGGTACAGCTCGCCGAGCGGAATGACCTCCTCGTGGGCGGCAAGCTGGAACACGCTGTCCGCCGAGGTATACACGATCCATGCGCCTGTCTTCATCTGTTCTTCGCCGAGCTCGACCAAAATGTCCGTTCCGGAAGCCGGTTTGTTGCCGATCACCTTGCGTCCCGTTTCTTTCTCGAAGCGCTCGATCAGCTCCATAGGAAAGCCTTCGGGGAATACGTTAAACGGCGTTGCCACCTTCAAGCCCATAATTTCCCAATGGCCGGTCATCGTATCTTTTCCAACCGATACTTCGGCCATTTTGCCGTAATACGCTTGCGGGTGTCTGGCGGCCTCGATCCCGTGAAGCGGGGCGATTGCTCCGAGCCCAAGCCGTTCCAGGTTCGGCAGCCGAAGCGCTGGAACCCGCTCGGCGATATGTCCCAGCGTATGCGATCCGGCATCGCCGAACCGCGGCGCATCGGGGAGTTCCCCAATGCCGACACTGTCGAGAACGATCAAACAAATGCGCTTATATTTCAAGTTAAATTCCTCCTTACCGATAGACAAGCGTTGTGCGAAAAGCATATCGCTATTATCGCAAAACGGTTGATCGTTTGCAAAAACGGCCCGCGCGGGAACCCAAAAAAATAAGCCCGCTCTTGTGAATCGCGGAGCGGGCTCGTTAGAGTATGCTATTCGATTTTGGCCCGGGGATGCGTCCGGTCGTATACATCCTTCATTTTGCCCCGGGCGACTTGCGCGTAAATTTGCGTCGTCGAAATGTCCGCATGGCCGAGCATTTCCTGCACGGATCTTAAGTCCGCCCCGTTCTCCAGCAAATGCGCTGCAAACGAATGCCGCAGCGTGTGCGGCGTAATTTCCGAGCGAATTTCCGATTCCTGCGCGTAGCGCTTAATAATTTTCCAGAAGCCCTGCCGCGTGATGCGGGTCCCGAGGTGATTGACGAACAGTGCGTTTTCGATTTTGCCGGGCTTGAGCAGCTTGCGGCGGACCGTATCGGTATAGGCGGTCACATACTTCGAAGCGACCTTGCCGAGCGGTATGATGCGCTCTTTCCCGCTGTTCCCCCCACAGCGCACAAAGCCGAGCCCCGGATTGACGCTGTCCACATCGAGCGAGATCAGCTCGGATACGCGAATGCCTGTGGCGTAAAGCACCTCCAGCATCGCTTTGTCCCTCATGCCGCTTAAGCTCGTCGTCCGCGGCGCTTCCAGCAGCTTCTCGACGTCCTGCACGGACAAAATGATCGGCAGCCGCTTTTCCAGCTTCGGCGTTTCGAGCATCAAGGTCGGATCGCTGTCCAGCCGGCGCTCTCGGACCATATACTGATAAAACGAACGAATCGATACCGTGCTTCGCGAAATGGTCGCCGTCGCTCTCCCGAGCTGCTTCAGCTTTAGCAAATAGCCGGACACATGCACTTTTCCGCTATCTTTCAGCAATTGTACGCCGGAATGCTCCAAATATTCTATGTATTGAATCAAATCGCGATGGTACGATTCTAGTGTATTTGGCGCAAGTCCTTTTTCCTCAGTCAAATATTGGATGAATGACTGCAGATCCCTTTTCATGCGTCAACGATCCCCTTCTATGTTGTACGACGGTCAATTAAGAAAAGCCGTTAGATACATAATTCCACATTCAGGGGCCATTTCCTGCCAGAATGAAAAAGCTTATTCGCCGATTCGGTAAAAAAGCTTGAGCCTCTCTCCCATCGTCGTATAAGCATCGGGAAAAAGCGAAGCGTCGCTTTGAAAAACTTTCACCGCATGGCCGGCCGGCTCTTTATATTTATGCGCAGGCTCGAGAAAATGCGTAAGCAGCAGCAGACCATGATAGAGCATAAACGTCAAGGCGATGAACAGCAGCATGAAACGGAGCCGTTCCATCCACTTACGGGCATGAATGATCACAGCCTGTACCTCCTTTTCCCATGGCGTCGCCGTCTTCGGGACAAGCCCGAAAAAAGTGACGGCGGCAGCCTTTGTCGGCAGCGGCCGGGCAGCCGATACCGACTTGGCTCCTTACCGTAAGACTATGACGGGAAAGCTTAATTTATGCCCCTTGTCCGGCGGACCTGGCTTGTCGGGGACGTGCGATTCTTGTGCATATTCGGCGCAGCGGCGCGGCGTAAGGAATGCGCCATCCCCAAGCTAGCCGTCAGCTAAGAGGCAGGAGCGTATCCAGCCCCGCAAAAGGCAGGCCGACCGCTTCCGCCACGGCCGGATGGGTTACATGGCCCTGAAACGTATTGACGCCCAATCGCAAAGGCGGATTGCTGTACAGCGCCCGGGTTACGCCCTTGGACGCCAGCTCCAGCGCGTACGTAATCGTTACATTGGTCAGCGCCAGCGTCGAGGTGCGGGGAACCGCTCCCGGCATGTTGGCGACCGCGTAATGCAGTACGCCGTGCTTCTCGTAGGTCGGCTCGCTATGCGTCGTTACACGGTCGACCGTTTCGATCGAACCGCCTTGATCCACGGCGACGTCGACGATGACGGCCCCCGGTTTCATTTGCTTGACCATGTCCTCCGTCACAAGCTTCGGCGCTTTCGCTCCAGGGATAAGCACCGCGCCGATCAGCAGATCGGCTTTTTGCACGGCGTTGGCGATATTGTACGGGTTCGACATCAGCGTTCGAATGCGCCCGAGGAACACGTCGTCCAGATAGCGCAGCCGCTCCGCATTCCGCTCGATAACGACGACGTTCGCCCCGAGGCCCAGCGCCATCTTCGCCGCATTCGTTCCTACGATGCCGCCGCCGAGGATGATGACATCCGCGGCCGGCACGCCCGGCACGCCGCCGAGCAGCACGCCGCGCCCGCCATAAAACTTCTCGAGATATTGCGCTCCGACCTGCACTGACATCCGCCCCGCCACTTCGCTCATCGGCGTCAGCAGCGGCAGGCTGCCGTTCGGCAGCTGAATCGTTTCATAGGCGATGGCCGTCATTTTATGACTGACGAGCGCCTCGGTCAGCTTCGGCTCCGCCGCCAGATGCAAATAGGTGAACAGCGTCAGCTGCTCACGGAAGTAACCGTACTCGGACGGCAGAGGCTCCTTGACCTTCATGATCATCTCCGCCTGAGCCCATACGTCGGACGCCGCGGGAATGACCGCCGCGCCCTCCTGTGCGTATTCCTCGTCGGAAAATCCGCTGCCGGCTCCCGCCCCCGCCTCGATCAGCACTTGATGACCCGCTGCGGTCAGCATCGCTGCGCCCCCCGGCGTCAGCGCTACACGGTTTTCGTTATTTTTGATTTCTTTTGGTATGCCGATAATCATCCGTTACCCGCCTCCTGTTCTGGTGCGCATAGTATGCTTAGTGTGGGCCAAAACACCGACGATATAGATGTGAAGTGCAGGAAAAGCAAAAAACCTTCTACTTGATCATACTCAAGTCGAAGGTTTTGTTGATTACTATCGGTGTGGGCTTGGTCAAGACTTCCCTTTGTCGCGGCATCGATGACAAATGCCCTGAAAGTCCAGCCGGTGATCCAGCACCTGGAACCGGTATTCCCGCTCAAGCCGTTCCTCCAGCGCCAGTAGCCAGTCTTCCATAATTTCATCCACTGCGCCGCACTGCACGCAGATCAAATGATGATGATGGTGATGAGTGCTGTCGTTGCGCAAATCGTACCGGGCGACGCCGTCGCCGAAGTTCATCTTTTCAAGCACATGCAGTTCGCTCAGCAACTCCAGCGTCCGGTATACGGTCGCAAGACCGATCTCGGGCGCTTTGTCCTTTACAAGCATGAACACGTCCTCAGCGCTCAAATGATCTTCTTCATTCTCGAGCAGCACCCTCACGGTCGCTTCCCGCTGGGGCGTCAGCTTGTAGCCTTGCGATTGCAGCTGCTGCTTTATTTTTTCAATGCGAGATTCTTCCATGCTTCTCCCCCTGAGGGCTTTGCAAAAAAAAGCACAAAACCGCTGCGAAGTATGATTTTATTATAGGTTGTGGTCGCAGGGAAAGTCAAACCTTTTCAATCTTAAGCCAGATGCAGCGCAGCAAGCATCGGCGTCACCCATTTCATCATAACGGGAGACAGGTAAGCCTCGAAGAGGGAGACGCCGACGAACAATGCGGTCGAAGCGACGCTGACGCCGCAAAAGCGCATGAACGGTTCATAAATCGAGCCGTTGCGCGATACAAACCGGTTTTTGACCAGATGAATCGAGAAAGCCATCGCCGTTACGCTGCATACGAGGAGCACGGGAATAATGATCAGGTTTTGCGGCACGACGGAAACGAGCGCGAATAGCAGCCCTTGCCAGGACATCGTGCCGACCATGTATCCGACAGTAAAACCGACCAGCACGCCTTTCAAAAAATCAAGGATCAGGATCAGCGGCAGTCCGATCACCGATAATCCGAGTATCCAGATCAGCAAAACCCATTTGATATGCATCGAAAACGAGTCTTTAAACGAGCCCGTTATATCGCCTTCCAGCGCGCCTTGCTGCACCCTGGCAAAAAAATTGCCCAAATAGCGCGTAATTTCCTGCTTCTGCTCGAGCGACAGGGCGTTCACCATTACGGCTCCAAAGACAACGCCTGTCACAAAGATGACGCCGACGAAAATATAGAACGACAAATGCTCCTTCATATACTGCTCCAGCGTTCGGTTCCGCATCTTGTGCTTCGCCCCCTTGTCCGAATAATACAACTTATGACAAGGGGATACGCTTTATGACTTTACGATTTCACTTTCCCGTACTTGCCGCCTCCGCCGGTCTCCAGCTCCAGCGTGCCTTCCCGGGCCTGGATCAGGCAGAGGGCGATCGCATCGCCCGCCGTTTCGGCAATCGCTTCGTACGACGCGCGGTGCAGCAAGTTCATTTCCGTGCCGAAGCGCTCGATCAGCTTCGCGAACGTCTTGGGGCCGAGCTTCGGAATGTATTCCAGCGGCACCTGATAGTAATAAGGCGGCCGGTCGGCAGGCACCCAAGGCTCTTCCCTGTCGGCAATGCTTCGAATGCGGTCCAGCACGCCGCGGACGATCTTCGTGTGACCGCAGTACAGGCAGCGTTCGACGACAGTCACATCCTGCTCGTCCAGAATGCTCCCGCACTTGTCGCAGTATGTCCGGTGGTATTTGCCAAGCCGCGGATTCAATCCGTAGTTGGCCAGCACCTTGCGGCCATCCTCCTGCGCCAGCGCTTTGCGGAACTCTTCGAACGAAGGCTTGTCCAGCCAAAGCTTATTGTATTCCCGCCCGATCTTCGGCAGCGAATGCGCATCGGAATTCGTCAAGAACGTATACCGGTCCAGCTCGCTGATGTATCCCGCCATGACCGAATCGGCGCTGAGGCCGAGCTCCACGGCGGCAATCGCATCCAGATCCAGCAAATGCTCCATGCGCGTCGAGCCGCTGCCGTACATGCTTTTGTGCGGCGTAAAAATATGCGCCGGGATCAGCAGCCCTCCGCGATCCGTTACTTCCCGCTGCAGCTCCCGCGCGGTGACATAAATGCGCTGCGAACTGAGTTGGACGTTCTTCATATGCTTCTTGAGCCACTCGGTAAACTCCCGCATAATATCCAGCGTCGGCATGTACGCGAGCAAATGCGCGGTGCCGTAACCCGGGTCCCGCACCTCTATCTCGCAGCCGAGCAGGATCGTGGTCCGGTGGTACCGGATGCCGCCGCCCGGCAGCTCCTCCATCTCGCCTTGATCGAGATAGCGCGTCATCTCCCGCTGCACGCCGGGGGAGTGGCAATCGATGATGCTGACGATGTCCATGCCCTTCCGTTCCGAAGCTTCCTGCGCAATGTTGTAGAACGTCAAGTTGTTCGCGGCGCTGATCTTGACAGCCTGCCCTTCTTCCGTTCGCCCGATGTGAATATGCAGGTCAGCATAGTAGGCTTCCATCGTTAGAACGATCCGGTCAGCTTATAGAGCTGCCAGGCGTATACCGCCATGACCGTCTTGGCATCGCTGATCCGGCCTTCCCTCATGTAAGCTTGCGCTTGCTCCAGCGTGATCGCCTCCAGCTCCAGAAACTCGTCCTCGTCCGGATTCGCTTCCCCTTTGCTCAGCTGTTCGGAGGCGTACAGATGCAGAATTTCGTCGGCAAAGCCCGGCGATGTGTAAAAGGAGCTGATGTGCCGGAGCGATTCACAGCGATAGCCGGTCTCTTCTTCCAGTTCCCGCTTCGCGGCGTCGAGCGGATCTTCTCCCGCATCGAGCTTGCCGGCCGGAATCTCGATCTGGCTCTTCTCCAGCGGCTTGCGGTATTGCTCCACGACAAGCATCCGGCCGTCATCGGTCAAAGCCAGCACCGCAACCGCGCCGGGGTGCTTTACGATTTCGCGCGTAGCGGTCGCGCCGTTCGGAAGCTGCACGGTGTCTACCTGCAGCGAGATGATTTTGCCTTGAAATATCGGTTCGGTGCGCAAGGTCACTTCTTCAAACTTTCTATGATGAGATGCGTTCATGTCTGTGCGATTCCTTCCTTTCTTGGAAAAAGAGGATGACGGCGGCGGAAGCAATCACTCAGGTGACCGGGCTTGGCGCCGCCTACCGTTCATTATATCACGTTCGCGATGCATTGGTGATTTGGCAGAAGGAGGCATAAGGTGCTAGGACCCGACATAAGCTGGACTATATCAATCTAGCGAAAGCGGGGATGAACCTATGAAAATATATTACGCCTCCCATCAAATGCGCCTGGTCGGCAAAGCGCGCGACATTCGAAACTATCTCCAATCGATGCTGCATGCGGCGCCTGCAGATATTACATTATACGAACTTATGCATGGAAAGCGCAGAAAAGACGCTTCGGCGCTGGAGCTTATCCCTCTGCGCCATGCGCTGGACGAGTCGCAGCCAGCCCGGCGAGCGCCTCATCCGCTGCCGTACAGACGGCTGCAAAAAACGGCGGATCGTCGCGCCATCCTCTTCCCATCGAAGTAATCGCGGCGCCGTAGGCACATAGAGCCGCTTCCATGCGATCGGGCGAAGGCGCTTCGCGCCAGACGATCCGGTGTTTGTCCGCGATCCGCGACGATGCGGCCTGGTCCCGTAGTATATCTGCTTGTTCCGGCGAGGACAAGAGCGGCAGCGGGACTGCCGCCGAAGCGAGCGCCGCCGTCTTCAGCGCCGTGATCGAGTGATGGCTTAAGCCGCGGTGGCGCTCCCGGGCATCGCCGAAGCTAACCCTCGGCATGAAGACGGGAATGCCGCCAAGCGCGGATACGGCGTTAACGAGCTCTCCCGTCTCGATGCCGGTGTATCCGTACGGCGTCCCCGTTCCGACAATGCCGGGTCCCATCGTCACAATCGCGATGTCCGCTTCGAGCACATGCTTCGCAGCCAGCAGCGCCGTATATTTGTTCACGGCCTCCAGATCGCCGCCGTACGCGTGTCCGTAGGTAATCGTTCCGGCCAGCCAGCCGAGCGCATTCAGCCGATCGACATGCCGGCTCAGCGCGATCGGCAGTGCCGCGCCATCGGTCATAATATAGGCGATCCGTACTGGCTGCTTGCCATCGTTGCGGCAGCGCAGCCACGCCACGGCAGCCGGCAGCATGCTGTGCAGCTCGCCGATCAGAACCGGCATTCGTTCCAGCGTGCTGCGGCCGGCCAGCTTCTCCTGCATGCCGCTATCCGCTTCCTCTACCGCCAGCACGGCTCGCTGCAGCGCCGTATAGCGCAGCTTCATAATGTGCCCGGGCGGCAGCGGCCCGCCGCCGGAATGCACCTGTGCCAGCGGGGCCAGCACAAAGTGCGCGCCGCCGGTTCCGAGGCCGAGCGCGACCGCCGTCGTATTCGCCAGCACCTCGTCCCCCGGCCGCAGCGGCGCAAACGCGGTCAGATCGTGATATGCGCGGCAGCGGTCGCCGTCGGCCGTCTCCAGCACGATCTCCTGCAGCTTCTCACCTGCTGCGACGATTTCTATGACGATGCCTGTTTGCCATTGGATGCCTACGGGAACCACCTTCTTTGCAAAAAAATACTGCTTCGCCGCATCGTAATCGCAGCAAATACAATCAGCGACTGATGACGGGAAGCAGCATATCTTATGATCCGTTCGCCACTTCGTTGATGATGGCGACGACCACCTCGGTCGTTTTCACCAGATCGGCTATGGCGATGCGTTCTTTCGTTGTATGAATGTCCAGATACCCGATCGCCATATTGACCGTCGGGATGCCCATACCGTTAAACATATTGGCATCGCTGCCTCCGCCGGTATGGAAGGTCCGCGGCGTGCAGCCGACCTTCGTCAGCGCCTTCATCGCCAGTTGTACGACCGGCGACGATTCGTCATGCATGTAAGCGGGGTAAATGACGTCGCTCTTGAATTCCACCTTCGCGCTCATCTCTTGGGCGACTTCTTCGCAAGCTTGACGCATTTTCTCCACCTGCGTGTACATTTTCTCGTTGACGATGCTGCGCGCTTCGCCTTCCAGCTTCACGCGCTCGACGACGATGTTCGTCGCGCCTTCGACGCCGCCCTCGAACCGGCCGATATTGGCCGTCGTCTCGTTATCGATGCGGCCGAGCGGCATGCGGGCAATCGCTTTGCTCGCGACGGAAATCGCACTGATGCCGTCTTCGGGATTAACGCCGGCATGCGCGGAACGTCCCCAGAACGTAATGTACAGTTTGGCTTGCGTCGGCGCGGCAACGGCGATGTCGCCGATTTTGCCGTTCGAATCGAGCGCAAAGCCCATATCGGCGTCCATCCATTTGGCGTCCATGGCGCGGGACCCGCGCAAGCCCATCTCTTCGCCCGCAGTGATGATAAACTGGATTTGGCCGTGCGCGACGTTATTTTCCTTCAGCACGCGAATCGTCTCGATCATCGTGGCGAGCCCCGCTTTGTCATCGGCGCCCAGAATGGTCGTGCCGTCGCTGCGAATATATCCGTCCTCGCCGATCTGCGGCTTAATTCCTTTGCCCGGCGTCACGGTGTCCATGTGGGAAGTGAAAAACAGCTTCTTCAGCGGCTTCGACGACGTTGCCGGCAGCGTGCAGATTAAGTTGCCCGAACCGTGCCCGGTCACGGCCGCCGAATCGTCTTCCTCTACCTTCAGACCCAGCTCCGTAAACTTCTGCTTCAGTACCCGGCTGATCTCCTGCTCGTGCTTCGTCTCGCTGTCGATCTGCACAAGCTCCAAAAATTCATTTACCAAACGAGTTTGCTGTATCATAAGCTTTCCTCCAATATGCCGCATGAGTTAATATAGAAAAGAAAAAGCTTCTGTATCGATGTTCTGTCCCAACGACAGAGCGCATTCGATGCTGCTCGAAGCTTTTTCGCAAAATGGCCGAAGGACGAATTCCGGTTCCCACCGTACTTTCCGATCGCCCAACTATAAGTATTACCATGAAGAGGAGCTGAAACGCATGCAGAACAAACTGATTTTTAAAATTATCATTTACGTGATGATCGCTTCGATGGTGTTATCCACGCTGCTATTCACGGTCAATCTGTTTATTTAGGACAAGCCGTTACGTTAGTAAAGCTTCGTGTCCTGATTGTACGCTTCCAGGTTTTCCTTGACCCGCTGCATGAACCGCCCGCAGATGACGCCGTCAAGAATTCGGTGATCCAGCGACAAGCATAAGTTCGCCATCGATCTTACGGCGATCATATCCTGAATGACGACCGGCTTTTTGACGATCGATTCGAACGTCAAGATGGCCGCTTGCGGATAGTTGATGATCGGGTAAGACAAGATCGAACCGAACGATCCTGTATTGTTTACCGTGAATGTGCCGCCCTGCAAATCATCGAGCGTCAGCTTGCCCGCTCTCGCTTTCCGCGAATACTTGTCGATCTCGAGCGCGAGGCCGGCAATATTTTTTTGGTCGGCGTTTTTGATGACCGGCGTGACGAGCGAATCCTCCGTGCCGACGGCAAGCGAAATGTTAATGTCCCGTTTGACAATGATTTTATCGACGGCCCACACCGAGTTGATGATCGGATAATCTTTGATCGCGTTGACGACCGCTTTGAGCAAGAAGGCCAAGTAGGTCAGGTTGATGCCTTCCTGCTTCATAAATTCGCCCTTCAGCTTGTTGCGAAGCAGCACCAGATTGGTCACGTCGACTTCGATCATCATCCAGCCGTGCGGAATTTCGGTTTTGCTTTGCCGCATATTTCTTGCGATCGCATTGCGCATCGGCGTAACGTCCATCAAGTACTCGCCGCGACCTTCCAGCGGCTGCCCGATCACTTCGATATTCGGCAGCGGCGGGTTTTGCGACAAGTGAATGCCTGTCGAGCGGACGGGCACTTTCGGCGGCGCAGACACGAATACGCCCTGCTCTGCAGCGGCCGCGGAAGCGATCCGGTTGACCTCGTCCACCGGCTGCTGCGAGGCTACGGCCCCTTTGTCCTGACCCGGCCCCGCTGCAATATATTGTTCCACGTCCTTGCGCGTAATGCGTCCGCCCAAGCCCGTTCCTTTCACCTTCGACAGCGTGACGCCGTGATCGGCGGCAAGCTTCAGCACGGCCGGCGAATATCTTCCTTGCATCGGTCCGCCGGTTGTCACCGCCGGTCCTTCCGCAGACACCGATTCAACTGCGTCCCCCGCCGGAGCCCCGGACGTCTTGGCCTCCGCTTGCGGCTCCGCAATGATGCAGATCGCTTCGCCAACGGCAGCCGTCGTTCCTTCCTCCACCAGCAGCCGCATGATCCGTCCCTCTACGGGCGAGGGCATCTCCACCGTTACTTTATCCGTAATCAGCTCGCACAGCACATCGTACTGCTCGACATAGTCGCCCGGCTGCCTTAACCATTTGGCCACCGTGGCGGACACGAGACTTTCCGCCAAATGGGGAACGGTCACTTCCGTTCCGCCCGTTGTTTCGCCCATGATCTCGTCCCCTCCTAGAACAGCGCCAGCTTGCGCATGGCGTCCTTGATTTTATCGGTATTGAGCAGGAAAAACTTCTCCATCGGCGGGTTCATTCCTACGGCCGGAATGTCCGGCGTGCACAACCGCATGATCGGTGCGTCCAGCTCAAACAGCAGCTCTTCCGCGATCAGTGCAGACACCTCCGCGCCGACACCGCCCGTTTTGTTGTCCTCGTGAACGATCAGCACCTTGCCCGTTCGGCCTGCCGCTTCCAGCACCGCCGCCGTATCGAGCGGCTGGAGCGTCCGCAGATCGAGAATATGCGCGCTGATGCCTTCTTCCTTGGCGAGCTCCTCCGCCGCCCGAAGCGCATACTGCACTGTCAGTCCATACGAAATGACGGTGATGTCGCTGCCTTCCCGCTTCACGTCGGCTTTGCCGATCGGAACGATATAATCCTCTTCCGGTACTTCGCCGGTTACGCCGAGGTAGCATTTCTTATGCTCGAAGTACAGCACCGGGTCCGCGTCGCGAATCGCTGCTTTGAGTAAGCCTTTGGCATCGTACGGGTTCGAAGGGGCGACGATTTTCAGTCCTGGCGTTCCGAAGAAGACCGATTCCGGACATTGCGAATGGTACAGCGCACCGCCGCCGGTCGCTCCGTAAGGCGCCCGAATGACGATCGGGCAGCTCCAGTCGTTATTGGAGCGGTAGCGAATTTTCGCCGCTTCGCTAATGATCTGGTTGGTCGCCGGGAAAATAAAATCGGCGTACTGCATCTCGGCCACCGGCTTCATGCCATACATCGCTGCGCCGATCGCTACGCCGGCAATGGCGGATTCCGCAAGCGGCGTATCCATGACGCGTTCCTCGCCGAATTGGTCGCGCAAGCCTTTGGTGGCGTTCATGACGCCGCCTTTGCCGACGTCTTCGCCGAGAACGAATACGTTCTCGTCCCGCTGCATCTCCTCGATCATCGCGGTGCGAATCGCTTCCAAATATGTAATGACAGCCATGTTATACCTCCCCTTCTTCCGCATATACATGCCGAAGCGTATCTTCCGGCGCAGGGAATGGCGCGAGCTCGGCATACTTCGTCGCTTCCTTGACCTCTTCCAACAGGGCCGCCGCAAGCTCGGCATCCTGCGCTTCGCTCCAAAGCCCGCAATCGAACAAATATTGGCGGAACGCGAGCAGCCCGTCCTTCGCCTTGTTCTCTTCGACTTCCTCCTTGGTGCGATACAGCATATCGTTATCGGAGGTGGAATGCGGAGGGATACGGTACATCACCGCTTCGATCAGCGTAGGGCCTTCGCCCCGAATTGCACGTTCCCGCGCTTCTTTCACCACACGGTATACTTCAAGCGCATCCCGGCCGTCCACTTTGACGCCGGGAAAACCGTAGCCGATGGCTCGTTCCGCGATGCTGCCGCTGACCTGCTTGTGAAGCGGGACCGAGATGGCGTACTGATTGTTCTCGCACATCAAAATGACGGGCAGCTTGTGAACGCCGGCGAAATTGCAGCCTTCGTGGAAATCGCCCTGATTGCTGGAACCGTCGCCGAACGTGACGAACGATACGAACTCCTGCTTCTTCATCTTGGCTGCGAGCGCAAAGCCGGCCGCATGCGGCACTTGTGTAGTCACGGGACTCGAGCCCGTGACGATGTTCAGCTTCCGGTGGCTGAAATGACCGGGCATTTGCCGGCCGCCGCTGTTCGGGTCTTCCGCCTTGGCGAAAACCGACAGCATCAGCTCCCGCATCGTCATGCCGACCGTAAGCACAAATCCGTAATCTCGATAATAAGGAAGAAAATAGTCCTTTTCTTTATTCAAAGCATAAGCGGCGGCCACTTGAGCCGTTTCCTGCCCGATCCCGGATACATGAAAAGCGATTTTGCCGGATCGCTGCAGAACAAAGCTTCGCTCATCGAAGGTTCGCGCTTTCAGCATATAGGTATACATCTCGATGACCTGCTCATCTGTCAATCCGAGCTGTCTGTGCTTCAATCGTTGTCCGACGGACATGGGGCAGCGCCTCCTCTGGTTTACATGGAAATAGGCATCGATCCACTGCATTCATTTTATAACCAAACTTTAATACCTGGTGCTAATACTTAGCACTATGTATATTATAATCGGTTTCGATTATGAACACAATTTTTATATGCTGATCGCTTTGCCGTCCACGGCCAGCATGGCTTCTCCCAATATTTCCGATAAGGTCGGATGCGGATGAATCGTTTGCCCCACTTCCCACGGCGTCGCGTTCAACAGCTGCGCCAGCGCCGCTTCCGCAATATAATCGGTCGCATGCGGGCCGATCAGATGAACGCCGAGCAGGTCGTTCGTTTCCTTGTCGGCAATCACCTTGGCGAAGCCGTCGCTGTCGCCGTAAACGAGCGCTTTGCCCAGTGCCTTGAAGTGCACTTTGGCCGTCTTGACCTGATGCCCCCGCTCCTTCGCCTGCGCCTCCGTCCAGCCGACGCTGGCGATTTCCGGGCGTGAATAAATGCAGCGCGGCACTTGATGCTGCGCATACCGATGCGGCTCCAGACCGCTCATATGTTCTGCGGCGATGATTCCCTCATGAGCGGCGGCATGTGCAAGCTGCAGCCCGCCGATGCAATCGCCGACGGCGTAGATGTGAAGCTCCGCCGTTTGCATCGCATCGTTCACGCGGATATAGCCGTTCTCGATTTTGATGTCGGTGTTCTCAATACCGATACCTTCGATGTTTGCCTGCCGCCCGACCGATACGAGCACACGCTCAACGGTTAACGGCACTTGCCGGTCTTTATGTTCCACCGTCAAGATGACGCCGGATTCATGCTTCTCCAATGTTTCGGGCATCGCCTTGGCACCGGTCATTACCTTGACGCCGCGTTTTTTGAGCAGCCGCTCCAGCTCGCGGGATACATCTTCGTCTTCGCCTGGAACAAGCCGCGGCGCATATTCGATCAGCGTAACCTCCGTGCCGAAATCGCTCAGCATCGAAGCCCATTCCACGCCGATGACACCGCCGCCGATAATCAGGATCGATTGCGGCAGGCGGTCCATCACAAGCGCATCATCGCTGTTCATGATCCGTTCGCCGTCACGCTCCAGCCCCGGGATCGTTCGCGGCCGGGAGCCTGTTGCAATAACGAGCCGTTCCGGCACCAGCGTCAAGATCTCGCCGTCCTCCTGCTCGACCGATACGGTTCCGCTGCGCGGGGAAAAGATGGAAGGTCCGATGACTCTGCCGATGCCCCGGTAAACGGTAATTTTATTTTTTTTCATTACATATTGAAGACCGCTATGAAGCTGCTCCACAACGGCGCTTTTGCGGCTCATGATTTGACCGAAATCGATACGGACTTGATCCGCCTCGACGCCGAAGCGCCGGCTGTCTTTCATCAGGGCGTATACTTCCGCCGATCGGAGCAGCGACTTGCTCGGGATGCAGCCTTTGTGCAAGCAGGTGCCTCCCAGCTTGTCCTGTTCGACGATCGCCACGCTCTTGCCGAGCTGTGCGGCGCGAATGGCCGCCGTGTAGCCGCCGATTCCTCCACCGAGCACGATCACATCATATGCTTGGGTCATAGTATTCGATTCCTCCTGCCCTCTATGATTCTCTTATTTTAACCTTATTTGCCCGCAGAAATATAGTCCATTTTGTGAAATAGAATGATTTCGTTATAATTTTATGGTAACGTAGGATCGAACTATTGTACATGAAGGAGCACTTATGAAAGCGATCGTTTCCCGTTTTGTCGCCATTCTGCTGCTCGTCGTGCCCGGCATCTCCGCGACGTACGGCTTCCTCGCCATGAAAGACTCGCTCTTCACCGTATTTGATCCGGCCACGGCCGCCAGCGGCTTCCCCTGGGGCAAATTTATCGCCGGATTCCTATTGTTTGGCGCCGGTGTTGCTTTCATCGGCGGCTGGACTTTTTTTCGCGACCGCAAGCGCAATTATGTCGCCCCCCGCTTCCGCAAACGCAAAAGGAGGTAGGCCGCTGCCGCATGCCTGCCTCCACCCGCTTAACTCCCGCTCACATTCGATTCCGGCCGATCCCGTCGATGAAGCTTAACCAGCGGCTCTTCTCGATCATACGGGTCAGCGAACGTCTCCAAGTCAATCCGTGCAGTCCCAGAAGCAGCAGCAGCAGCGCTAATTGCGCAGCCTCCGGCGCATACTCCACCCAGCCGCAGCCTGCGGTAAAACCGAGCAGATTGGCCCCGGTGTCCCCAAGCATTAGCCGCCCCTTCATATCGCCATGCGTCAGCAGCACAGCAGCGACCGTGACCGGCAATACAGTAGTCCATCCCATCTGAGAGTTCCAAGCATGCGATGCGCCGGAGCCGAAGCTGGCCGCTCCCAACAGCAGCCCGAGCAGTAAATAGTAAAATTTGAGCGCTCTCCCCGGTCGAACATCCATTAAATTGACCGCGTTGGTCGTCAGCAGCAGCAGCGGCACTTGCAGCAGCAGAAGAGTCGTTAACGGCTGGTCTTCGGAACCTATCATCAAGCCGGCCGCTCCGACAGCCGCCACTTTGACAACCGCCGTCGTCGGCACGCCCCGCTGGCGCCATGCTTTCCAATGATTCGCAATGCCCTTCGTCTTTTGGTCTCCGATCAAATCATCGATCAGCCCGGCCATGCCAACCCCTACCAGAGCCAGCACAAACTCCGCCTCCGATGGAAGCGTCGCCCATCCCGTCAGCTTTTGCAGCATATAGCTCATGAGCAGCAGAAGAAGCAGAAATAAACCGCAGGCCGTTGGAATCGCTTCACCGCGGTAATTGACATCAACCAGCCGATGCTCACGCATGAACCGCAAAAATCCCGGCAGCACCAGCCCGCCTGCCGATAGCAGCAGTATGACCGTCAAACCTGCATTGATCAGCATACCGGCTTCCTCCAGCAGCGCCACAAGGCCCGTCCGACGGCCAAACATTGCTTGCCCCGGTGCAGCCATCCGCGCCAATCTCTGCCCGTTTCCCGGTGGGCAAAAGGCACTTCCAGCTCGCTTACCCGGTACCCCATCTTCACCGTATCAATCAGCATCCCGACTTCAACGCCAAAGCCCTGGAACGAGCGACGCCCGCAGCGTTCCAGCACTTCCCGGCGAACAGCGCGCTGGCCCGACAAGGGAGCCGCTGGCGTCAATCCGCATAAGGCTTGCACGCCATGCTTCGCCAGCTTCTTCACCAGCCCGATGCCTCCGCGTTTCACTGCAGGAGGAAGCATGGCGATGACCAGATCCGCTTCCCCGCGGAGCAGCGGCTCCAGCAGCCGCGGGAATTGGTCGGCTGTCTCCCCCAGGTCCGCATCCAGGAACAGGATGACGCTTCCCGAAGCGGCTTGCCAGCCGGCATGCATCGCCGCTCCCTTGCCTTGGTTGCGGGGCATTTGCAGTACCCGATCGGCCCGCGGCAGCGCAGCGGCAGCCGTACCGTCCGTACTGCCGTCATCGACGACGATGACTTCACAGCGCATGTCACTCCGCGCGCGGCATGCGCGTTCGATAGCCAGCAGCGTACCAGGAAGCCTATCTTCTTCATTCCAGGCGGGAATGATGACGGAAATGAGCGGCGCCATGGATGTTTCTCTCCTTCCGCGGAAAAATAATCAAGCGGCGGCATAGCTCCAGCAAGGCTCGGGATACCGTTCTCTTACCGGAGTATGAAGATTCAGGAACAGATCGTGCCGCCTGCGCTACATACGGATACAGCGTGCTGAAGCCCCGGGCGTCGATAAGCCGGCTTCCGACCTTCATCAGCACCAGCCACGTGCTGCCCATCCCGCTTCGTCCCTTCGCTGCGAAATCATGCAGATGGCTGTGCAGGCCAACGGTTACCATCCGCTCGCATTGATGATCGTACGCCAGCAGCAGCGCCAAATCTTCGCTCGTTCCGCCCGCGGCCAGCACCTGAGCCTGTAATCCGAGCCGCTCAAGGCGCGCCAGCCCCGGAGCGGCTCCGCCCCGGTAAGCGTGAACGATCAGTTCGGCGCCGGAGCGCAGCGCCCGGTCAGAGACGCTGTCCATATCCCCGACGATCATATCGGGCGTGTAGCCCTCTTCGATCAGCGCGTCGGCTCCTCCGTCAACGCCGATCAGGATCGGCTTAACGCTGGCAATATAAAACTTCAGACAGGCCAAATCTTCAATGTAATTTGTCCCGCGCGCAACGATAACGACCGACCGACCTTCCAAACGCGTCCCCAGCTGCGTAGATTCGATCGATTCCAGCATATAATGTTTCTCCTGCTCAGCGTGAAGCAGCGTATTGTCGACAAACTCGGCAAGGCAAGCGGTCTCCTGCGCTCTTGCGGCTTGGTACGCCCGATGCCAATCCTCCCTAACGAAGCGCTTGGCGGCAATCCAGGCGGAAGCCAGCAGAATGCCGTGCTCGCCGATGGCGATTTCGTCTTCTTCATGAAAATACGCAAAATGCTGCGTCTCGATTTCAAACAATGGGATTCCTTGCTCCAGCAAAGGCAGCACGGCGGTTGAAAGCAGCCTTCCGCTCATCGTCCGACCGGCGTTGACGACAGCTTTGACCTTGGCCTGCACTAAACCGCGAACGGCAAGCTCGTCCAAATCATCGTGGGCAATGACGGCGATCGCCCCGGGTCTAATGCGACGAAGCAGCCTTTTCGTGCTTCGATCAGCTTGCACAATCCCCTTGATCGACTTCTTGGTATTCCGGGATAAGCTCAACTTGGTCATGGTCATCGTGACGTTCAACCCCGATTCGATGTACTGTTCTTAACGTAACCAAAACCGTATAGGTGCATGCATCAGGGCTGCCCGTCTATCCTGTATTTGCTTTCGGCTTCCCGGCATAGTTCAACCGCAAGGATTCATACTAACAGATGATTTCATTCCACAACGGAGGTGCAGTTCCATGATCGACAACTTGGAAAGCAGCTACGATTGCTCCCATGCGGGCAATGACCTCAAGCAGTTGCAGGACGAGCTGCAGTCATTGCAGGCTTCGGGCGAAGATGGGCAAGAACAGCAGAACCGCCTCGAAAACCAAATCCGTTTCATCAAGAACAAGTGTGACATTCGTCCTTAGCGGCAGCAAAAAAAACAAGCCGGGTGCGTAAAGCGTACCCGGCTTTTGCTATGCTTGTATGGAATTATTTTTCCAATATGAATTGCCATTTCGAAAATAAAAAAGTAATATATTACCACTGGACAAATGGTATTTATTTTATAATATGGATGTAACTATACGTTAAGGGAGCTTCTTCATGAAGAACGATTTATATTATTATTGCTTTATTTGCGAAAAGGTGGAACCGATCCACACTGCGAAAAAAATATTCAAAACAGGCTTCAGCCGCATCGGAAGCGATAATTATCATGTCGGTTACTGCAAGGAAAGCAAGGACACTGAATCGAAGTGGAGCTCCTTCAACCGATCCTTATTCAAGTCGGATCCCTAGATTGATTAAGTAACCGGTTACAGCATGGTTGTGTGATCTCTAGCGGCTTGTTCTGCGACCTGCTTCATATATTCATTTCTCCGGACAAGGAATTGTTCCATATATTGTTGTAAAAACAGCTTGTCAGCCATGCGCCCCAGTAGGCCCAGCGGCGATGTATAATCGAACACATCGATCATCAGCGTCCCTTCGGAAGCGGGGATGAACTCGTGCTTGTGCCAAAATCGCTTGAACACGCCGCTGACCATTTCATCAACAAAATACCGCGGCCGATCGAACTGCGTAATTTGGGCTGTAAGCCGCTGCCGGATTCCAAAATGGACAGCCTCCCACGTGACGGATTGACCAAGCTCAATCAGCCCCGATGTGACGCCGGCAACGGCCTTTTCTCTCGTCTGCGCCGTCGAGCGGGCGTGTATATCGATGCTGCGGGCCAGATCGAAGCAAAGCGCGGCAGGCGCGCGAATATATAGTTCGGTTCGAATGACCGGCATAAATGATAGCAGCTCCCCACATCACGGGCTTGGACCCCATTCTCATTTTCTATGCATGGCTGAAACGGTATCGTTTCCTAGTGGGAGCGGTATTTTTTCGCTGCCGTCAAGAAGCCATCAGCCTTTCTATCGCTTTTTGCACTTTCTCGCTGGGCTCGTTCAAATCTCTGGCTTCAAAAATGAGTACGTTCTTCACCTTATAGATTTCGGATAATACCGCTTTCACATTCACGGTCTGCGCTTCGAAATCTTCCATCGCTCGGGCGATCGACTCCGGAGATTTGAAGACATATACAGCAAAAGCGCTTCCGTCCGCTTCCAGCATAAACGGTTCTTTGCCGTACAGCGTAAAATACGTAGAGTCCGGCACTTCCACAAGCGGAATACCTGCCTGTACAAAAGCGGCCTTGATTTCATAGAGCGCCAGCACCTGATTTTGCTTTCCTTGAGACCAGTCCTGGTATAAAGCGGCGGCAATGAGCGCCAGCACCAGCACAAACGTTATGATTTTCTTCATCCTTCTCGTACCTCCGGCTCGCATATCATCCTGTTGTTGCATTCTTTTCCAGCATACCACGTTGGCGTGAAAATAAAAATAAAAGCCCGCTAAATCGTCTCGATTTAGCGGACTTGATCGGGTACTTCTATGCTTACTCCTTACCCTTTCACGACACCTTATGCTCAATTCTCAGCTTATCCGCCACCATCGCGATAAATTCGCTATTCGTCGGTTTCGCTTTCGATATATTAATCGTATATCCGAATAAGTGGCTGATGCTGTCGATGTTGCCGCGGGTCCAGGCGACTTCGATCGCGTGGCGGATGGCGCGTTCGACGCGGCTAGGCGTCGTTTTGTATTTTTCGGCAATGGCCGGATAGAGCGTCTTGGTAATCGCGCCGAGAATTTCGATATTGTTATAAACCATCGTAATGGCCTCGCGCAAATATTGATACCCCTTGATATGCGCTGGCACGCCAATTTCATGAATGATCGTCGTAATGTTGGCGTCGAGATTTTTGCCTTTCGGCAGTTGAACGACGTTCGCCTTCATCGAATTTGAGCTGGAAACCATCGGCATCGACTGATTCGAACCGACAAGCTGGCGAATCCGGTTTGTCAGCACTTCCATATCGAACGGCTTCAATATGTAATAAGATGCACCGAGCTGAACGGCTCTTTGCGTAATGTTTTCTTGTCCGAATGCCGTCAGCATAATGATTTTCGGCTGCGGATTCAGATCCATTTCGCGCAGTTTTTCAAGAACGCCCAAACCGTCCAGATGAGGCATAATAATATCTAAGATGAGGATATCGGGCACTTTCTGGCTCTGCTCTATTAGGCGCAGAACGTCGTTCCCGTTATAAGCAATCCCAGTTACCCGCATATCGTCCTGGTCGTCGATGAATTCGGATAATAAATTCGTAAACTCCCGGTTGTCGTCTGCTAATAGAACTTCAATGGTTTGCAACGTTAAGCTCCTCCTTCGAATACAACAAAAATCATTAGCATTTTTTACCTATAATATAATTTCGACATAGAGCATAATTTTCCTTCTGTCGAATATTATTTTTCTGGATTTTTTTTTATTTTTAATTTATAATGAATATTTCTATCCAATATAATACATTATTCGACAAAACCAGTTGAATTCCACCAAGTAAATAAAAAAACTGAAGGTTAACTCGCCTTCAGTTCTTTTGCCTCCTGCGTGCCGCTCGTGCGCAGCATAATACCGGCATCCTGCAGCATCCATTCGATAAAACAGCCGTAGCCGCTGGTCGGATCGTTCACGAAAACATGAGTCACAGCGCCGATAACTTTATCGTTCTGCACAATCGGGCTGCCGCTCATGCCCTGAACGATGCCTCCGGTTTTATCCAGCAGTCTTGGGTCGGTTATCTTGATAACCATCCCCTTGGTCGCGGGATAATCCTGCTTCGCTACATGAACCACTTCAATATCAAACTTCTCGACCTTCTGTCCATTGACCACCGTATAAATTTGCGCCGGCCCTTCTTTTACGTCTTCCGCAAAGGCGACCGGCAAAGCTTTATTGATCAGTGCATGATCCGGGGCATTGAACATTTTGCCGAATATACCGAACTGCGTATTTTTCTCGATATTTCCAATCGCTTTGCTTTCCTTGGAAAATTGTGCCCGCTTCTCTCCCGGCTCGCCGTTCTGGCTTTTGGAGATGGACGTGACGTTGGAATGAACGATCTCTCCGTCGCCGACGATGATCGGCGTCTGAGTATCCATATCGGTTATCACATGACCGAGCGCGCCGTACACGCCTTGATCCGGGGCATAAAATGTCAGCGTCCCTACGCCTGCCGCGGAATCGCGGATGTATAAGCCGAGACGGTATGCTTTATCCGTCACATCATACGCCGGCGTGATCGGAATTTCGATCGTTTCATTGTTGCGAACGACAGTCAGGACAATCGGCTTCTTGCTTTCGCCCGCCGCCTTGACCAGATCGGCCACCTTGCTCACATCGTTCACCGGCGTGCCGTTCATTTTCATGATCAGATCACCCAGCTGCACTTTGGCTTCCTCGCCGGGAGAAATTTTTTTGTCATCCGATACGGCAACCAAATGATGACCGACAACCATAATTCCCGCGGATTTCAGCTTAACTCCGATCGTCTGCCCTCCCGGAATGATTTTCAAGTCGGGGACGACATTCACTTTTACGGTTTTTAACGGAATTTTACCGAAAAGCTTCAACTTCATTTCCGCTTGTCCAGCCTGATACGATTCGAGTGAAAGGGGATGAGTCAAATCGACTTGAAATGAGTGCTCCGCCACGCCATTGACTTTGAGTATTTCCGGGTGGTTTACGCTCACTTGCGCGCTGACCGGCATTGCAAGCTGCAATCGGGTCTGCTGTCCGGTGAATAACCGGAGTTCCTCGGGGAATGAGGCAAAGCTTCGGAAAGGGGTGGTCAAACAACCCAAACAAACGAAGAGGACGAGCATTAATCCAATCAATCTTTTTCTCTGGTTGGAACTCAATTCGCTCACGCTCCCTTGCTTCCTTGGCTTGGCGGCAGCCGGATTAATTGTAAAAATTACGTTGGGCAACGGCCCGGCTTCCGGATGCAGAAGCTTTCGGGCCTTGCGCCGTAAGGCTTAACCGCCGTTTGTGTACCTTTAAGGTAACCCCCGACCTCCGCTTTTATAACTCCAAAATGCTCCCACCCCTACAGTACGGCACCGAGCGTCGTCTTCTTATCATGCGCCAGCGCGAGCATTTCTTGCGCATGCTGCAGCGTTTTATCGGTCACTTCGACGCCGCCGAGCATCCGTGCAAGCTCATGAATTCGCTCCTCCTCGCTCAAATCGTCAATATGCGTATAAGTGCGTTCTCCATCCGTCATTTTATGAATCCGGAAATGAACATCCGCCATGCAGGCGACCTGCGGCAAGTGAGTGATCGAGAACACCTGACAGCCGCGGGACAGCTTCGACATTTTCTCCGCGATCGCCTGCGCGGCGCGTCCGCTAACCCCCGTATCGACCTCGTCGAAGACAAGCACGGGAATGCGGTCTACTCTCGCGAAAATCGATTTGAGCGCGAGCATGACCCGGGAAATTTCGCCGCCCGAGGCAATTCGGCTTAACGAACGCATCGGCTCTCCGGGATTGGCGGAAATGAGAAATTCCACTTGATCGGCGCCGTCGCGCGTCATTTTATGTACATTCAGCGGGTCCATTTGCACTTTGAATTGCGTTCGTTCCATATGAAGCTCGCGCAGCTCCGTAACAATCTCCGAAGCAAGCCGGTCGGCGACGAGACGCCGCTGTTCGGTCAGCTCGCCCGCCTTTTGCTGCAGCTCATGGATGGCAGCCACCTCTTGCTTCTGCAGCTGCTGCAGCTTCTCATCCTTGTTTTCGATCAAGTCGAGCTCCCGTTCGATTTTCTCGACGTGAGCTAGAATATCGGCGACATTCTCCCCGTATTTGCGGCGAAGCGACGAGATCAAGTCGAGCCGCTGCTCGATGAAGTCTAGACGAGCGGGATTAAACTCGATTTCATCCCGGTAGTCCCGAATTTGATAAGCCGCGTCCTCCAGCTGATAAAAAGCGTTATTCACCTGCTCCGCGAGCGGCTGCAGCTTGGCCGGATCGATAGCGGCAATATCCTGCAGCTTCTGCGCGGCGCGGCCGATCGCGTCCAGCCCCTTGCTGCCATACAGCAGGTCATATGCATCCGCCGCGTTCCGGAACAGCTTCTCAGCGCCGGAAAGCTTACGCTTCTCCTCCGCGAGCTGCTCATCCTCCCCCGGCTTCAGCTTGGCCGATCGAATTTCCTCTACCTGAAAACGATATAAGTCCATCATTTGCAGCGCTTGCTTGCTTGTTTCCTGAAGCTCCCGCACTTGTTTGCGTATCGACTGGTACGCATCGTACGCCGCCTGATACGCTTTTTTGACGGGGCCGATCTGCGCATCGCCGAACAAATCAAGCCAGCGCACATGCTCTTCCACTTTAAACAGCGATTGGTGCTCATGCTGGCCGTGAATGTTTACCAAGCATTCCCCGACTTCCTTGAGCATCGCCAAATTGATGATTTGCCCGTTAATCCGGCTGGCGCTTTTCCCTTGAGCCGTAATTTCCCTGCGAATAATAAGATGCTCCTCCGGGTCGCCTTCTATTCCCAACCTCGACAAAATTGTCCAGACCGGATGATCCGCTCCGACTTGGAACGAGGCTTCGATCGTGGCTTTATCGCTCCCATAGCGCACCAAATCGGAGGAGCTGCGTCCTCCGGCAATCAATCCGAGCGCATCAATGATAATGGATTTGCCGGCGCCCGTTTCACCGGTCAATACGTGAAATCCGTCTTTGCAATGCAGTTCCAACTGCTCGATCACCGCCAAATGGCGGATAGACAGTTCCTGAAGCATAACGACACCTCTTTAATCATTTAGCTGAGCATTCCTAAAATTTGGCTCACGATGTGCCCGCTGTGCTCTTTATTGCGGCATATAATGAGGATTGTGTCATCGCCGCAAATCGTCCCCATAATTTCATTCCATTCCAGGCTGTCGATCAGCGCACCGATGGCGTTCGCCGTGCCGGGAAGGCTCTTGAGCACAACCAGATTTTCCGTATAATCGATATGTACAAAATGATCATTCAGCGCCCGCTTGAGCCGGTGCATCGGATTATACCGCTGATCGGCCGGCATCGAATACTTGTACCTGCCGTCATCGAGCGGCACCTTGATCAAATGCATTTCTTTAATATCCCTTGAAATCGTCGCCTGCGTGACGTGAAACCCGGCAGCGCGCAATTGTTCCACAAGCTCGTCCTGCGTTTCGATCTCTCCATGGGTGATGATTTCTCTAATCTTAATATGTCGCTGGGCCTTCATGATATCCTCCCTGGTATGTCAATCCTGCGGTTTAGTCATTCGCATCGTCCAACACAAACATGAAACGATCGATGTGATTTTCCAGCATGTCGACGTAAAGCACGCCGGACGTTTGCGGGTAGGCGAGCTGATAGACGAGCAGCCGGTCGCGGATAGCGCTTCCCGAAATCTCCAAAGGCTTATGATCGCGGGAGAGCTTTACGGCGTAATACAAGCCGTCCTTCTCCACCATATAATCGATATACAAGCGGCTGTGCAGTTCTTCCTCATCGTTGACAGAAATCGTGATCGGTATTCGTTTCCTGCCGCATACGAGCCGATACCCTTCCTCCTCGAGCAGCACCGTCACATCGTCTTCCGGAACGTCTTCTTCCTCAATCGAGTCTAAAGGCGCCGTCTGCCCGACCGTGCGGCGCATTTGCGCGCGAATATAAAAGTAAAGCCAAGCGCCGATCAGGAGTACGATCAAAAAAATAACGAATCCATCCCCGCTTTGCATGGAATCACCTCAACCTACCTATTCGAGCCAAACCGCCCAATCTCCTCTAAAAAAGGCAAAAAAACTCATCCTAGACAGATGAGTTGTTCATATTTTGCGATGCTTCGACGATTGTATCGATGGCCTTTTCAATGGCTGCATCGTCCCAACCCGGCTCATCGGAAAGCTCCAGGCAAGTTAAAAATTCAATATTCCCTTCTCCGCCTTTGATCGGGGAGAACGTTAATCCTCTGACCGCAAAGCCGATTTCCGCAGCAAACGCCAAAATCGCTTGCAGCACTTCCTTATGCGTAGCCGAATCGCGGACCACGCCCGATTTGCCCACTTTGTCCCGTCCCGCTTCAAACTGCGGCTTGATCAGCGCAACGACTTTGCCTCCCGGAGCAAGCAGCGCCTTCAGCGGCGGCAAAATCAATTTCAGCGATATAAAGGAAACGTCGATGGAGGCAAAGGAAGGCTGAGGCCCTTTCAAATCGCCCGGCTGCATGTAACGGAAGTTCGTCCGCTCCATGACAGAGACGCGCGGGTCTTTGCGCAGCGACCAGTCCAGCTGATTGTAGCCGACATCGACGGCATACACATGAATCGCGCCGCGCTGCAGCGCGCAATCCGTAAAGCCGCCCGTCGACGCCCCGATATCGAGCATGACGGCGCCTTGCAGCTCGATTTGAAACGTATCGAGCGCCTTTTCTAGCTTCAATCCGCCGCGGCTCACGTAAGGGTGAACCGCGCCTTTCACTTGAATACGGGCATTGCGCGATATTTTCGTACCCGCCTTGTCAGCAGGCTCATCGTCGACAAGCACCAGCCCCGCCATCAGCGCAGCCTTCGCTTTTTCCCTCGTTTCGAAATGCCCGAGCTCTACGAGCAATACATCCAGTCTTTCTTTTTCCGCCTTATCTCCGGCCATAACCATGAATAGCTCCTAACCTTATTTACGCCCGCTGTCTTTTGCGCGGGACTAACGCTTGCAATTCGGCCACGAGCCGCTCCGACGTAAAGCCGACTTCCTGTCGCTGCTCGGCTACGGAGCCATGCTCGACGAAATAATCGGGAACGCCGATAATTTTGACCCGCATCCCGTGCAAATTTTGACTCGAATAAAATTCCATGACGCCGCTGCCGAAGCCGCCCATCTGTGCGCCTTCTTCCAGCGTAATCATCGGCAGGTCTTCCTTCGCCAGCTGCAGCAGCATCGCCTCATCCATCGGTTTGATGAAACGGGCATTGACGACGCGCACGCCGACGCCTTCCTTGGCCATCAGTTCCGCCGCTTCCAGGGCTACCGGAATCATCGGTCCGACCGCGAGGATCGCCGCATCCTCTCCCGGACGCAGCACTTCCCACGTCCCGATCGGAATCGACTTGAGCGGTTCATCCATTGACACGCCCAGGCCGCTAATTCGCGGGTAACGGACGGCAATCGGCCCGTCGTTATAATCGACTGCGGTCTTCATCATATGCCTTAGCTCATTCTCATCCTTAGGCATCATCAGCGTCAAGTTTGGAATGCTGCGAAGATACGCAATATCGTATATGCCCTGATGCGTTTCCCCATCCGGTCCGACGAAGCCGGCACGGTCAATCGCGAACGCCACGTTCAGATTGGCCCGGCATATATCGTGAACCACCTGGTCGTAGGCACGCTGCAGGAAGGTGGAGTACACCGCGAACACCGGCTTGAGTCCCTCCGAAGCGAGTCCGGCCGAGAACGTGGCCGCATGCTGCTCGGCGATCCCTACGTCGAACATGCGTTCCGGGAATATGCTCGCGAATTTGATCAACCCCGAGCCCGATGGCATCGCCGGCGTAATAGCCACGACGCGCTCGTCCTGTCGGGCCAGCTCGATGAGCGTATTGCCGAACACTTCCGTATACATCGGAGGCCCGACCGCTTTGATCATTTTGCCGGACTCGATCTTGTACGGGCTGGCGCCATGCCAGTTCTGCGAATCGGCCTCTGCCGGGGAGTACCCTTTGCCTTTCAGCGTGATGACATGCACAAGCACAGGTCCGATCACTTTGTCGGCCTGTTTCAGCGTTTCTAGCAGTAAAGGCAAGTTATGCCCGTCAACCGGCCCGAGATACGTAAACCCGAGCTCCTCGAACCACACGCCGGGAACAACCAAATATTTAAACGAATCTTTGAGCTTCTCGGCCGTCTTGGCCAGCGTGCCGCCGATCGCCGGAATTTTCTTGAGCAAATATTCGACTTCTTCTTTCGCCTTGACGTAATGCCGGTCCGAACGGATGCGGCCCAAATAATTGTGCAGCGCCCCGACATTCGGTGCGATCGACATCTCGTTGTCGTTCAAAATAACCATCAGATTGCGCTTCTCATGACCGATATGGTTGAGCGCTTCAAGCGCCATCCCTCCGGTCAGCGCACCGTCGCCGATTACGGCAACGACCCGGTTGCTCGCTTTCTTCAAATCCCTCGCAACGGCCATGCCCATCGCCGCCGATAAAGACGTGCTGCTGTGACCCGCTTCCCATACGTCGTGCTCACTCTCGGAGCGTTTCACAAAGCCGCATAATCCCTTGTACATGCGCAGCGTATCGAACCGGTCTTTCCGTCCCGTCAAAATTTTGTGGACGTACGATTGGTGGCCCACATCAAAAATAAATTTATCGTCAGGACTATCGAACAAATAATGAAGCGCAATCGTTAACTCGACAACACCAAGGTTTGGTGCGAGGTGTCCGCCTGTGACCGATAGCTTTTCGACAAGAAACTCGCGAATCTCCGCCGCCAATTGCTCCAGCTGTTCCGTTGTCAAATGCTTCAAATCTTCAGGCTGATGAATATGATCGAGCAGCACGTTTGTCCCCCCGCTTTCCATGGTTGATTTTTTCGTTATCATTGAAAAAAATTGAATGCCGAGACGATGCTCTCATATGTAGTACAGCTTGTTATTTTTTGAAAAGCCTTCCAATCATATGGGCGTAAAGGAGTCCGGCGTGGCCGAACCGTCGTTGTGATTGTATTTCGCTGCCATTCCATCGCATTTCGTAGCTCGGTAAGCAAGAACTGCCGTTTCGGGCTTCCTTCCCACCTGACACTTGAAGTCATTATAGCATACGACTAAAAAACGCTCAAATGAAACACGAAATGCAAATATTAGACAAGTTCGGCGTTTGGGCGCTGCGCGGAGCGTCGGCTCTTGCCCTGCGGGCGGCGGAGCGTATTAATAATCCCGCTTCACCAAATAGTCCGCCAGCTGCAGCAGCCGTTCCGGATAAGCGAACCGGGCTTCGGCGATCGCCTGCTTGGCTTCGGCCGTCAGCTCCTCTACTTTCGCTTTGGACGCGTCGATGCCGAGGAAGTACGGATACGTCACCTTCTGCTGCTTGACATCGCTCTGCACCGGTTTACCGAGCTTCTGCTCGTCGCCGATCAGATCAAGAATATCGTCCTGGATTTGATATGCCAGTCCGATGCAGGTCCCGAACCGTTCCAGCGCGGCCAGCTGCTCATCGTTCGCCCCCGCAATGCGCCCTCCCGCCTTCAATGAAAAGACGATCAAATCGCTCGTTTTGTGGAGATGAATGTACTCCAGCTCCGACAGCTTCGTAAGCCCTTGCTCCCCTTCCATGTCAGCGGCTTGTCCGCCAACCATTCCGGGCGCCCCCGCAAGCCTCGAGAGCTCTTCGACGATATCGGCGACAACGCCGGACGGCACGTCATGGGCGCGCGAAGCTTGTACTGCCGTATAGAACGCATGGGTGAGCAGCGCATCGCCGGCGAGAATCGCCATCGCTTCCCCGTACACTTTATGATTGGTGGGCTTGCCCCGGCGGAAATCGTCATTGTCCATCGCCGGCAAATCATCATGGATCAGCGAATACGTATGAATCATTTCCACGGCCAATGCGACCGGCATCGCCGACTCGCTATTTCCGCCGAGCGACTCGGCTGCCGCAAGCACGAAGATCGGACGCAGACGCTTGCCGCCCGCCATCAGCGAGTACATCATGGCTTCTCTCAGCGATTGCGGAATGTTCCATGCGGCAGGCACGGATTCCCGCAAAGCGGCTTCCACCTTAAGCGTATGCTGATCTATATACTGTGTGATGCTGACGTTTGTCACGCTCATCGGTTGTCCCCTTTTTCTTCAATCGGCTGAAACGGCTTCTTCACCATGCCGCCATCCTGTTCCAGTAAAATTTCGATTTTGCGTTCCACCTGCTCGAGCTTTTGACCGCACAGCTGGGAAAGCTTCATCCCTTCCTGGAACAGCTCGATTGCCTTCTCCAGCGGAACATCCCCGCTTTCCAGCTGCGCCACGATGCGCTCTAGCTGGTCCATCGCTTGTTCAAAGCTAGGCGTCGCTTCCTGATTCGTCATTGCGTTTCTCCTCCATTGACCAAACATGACAATCTATACGTCCGTCAACCATCCGCAGTTTCACAATATCCCCGATCTGAACCTGCTTCAGCGATTTGATTAAATGCTTTTCCTTTTCATCGTACACGAGGCCGTAGCCGCGCTGCATGATCTTCAAGGGGCTGAGCGCGTCCAATTGGCGTATGGCTGATACAAGCTCCTGCTTTTTCCGTTTGACGATCGTACCCGCGGACAGCTCGAGCCCACGGCTTGCGGCCTCGAGTCGCTTCCTCGAATACACGATCTGTTCCTTCGGGTTGAAGCCTGCTATTCGCCGTTCCGACCGCATGAGCCGCTCTTGCGATTTCGTCAGGCGGCTGCGCATCTTATACGAGAGCTGCTCCCGCATCCGATCGAGCCGCTCCGTCTGCTGCATTAGAAGCTGCCTACGCGGATTGGTCAAATAAGGCGAGCGCTGCAGCCGCTTGAGCCTTTCCTTGCCAGCGGCCAGCTGCTTGGACAAGCCGGCATACAGCTGCTGCTGTAGGAAGCTGAGCTGCTGCTTCAGCTCGAGGTGATGCGGCACCGCCAGCTCTGCCGCCGCCGTAGGCGTCGCCGCGCGCAAATCGGCCACGAAATCGGCAATCGTAAAATCCGTTTCGTGGCCGACAGCGGAAATGACCGGGATCGCCGAGCGATAGATCGCCCGGGCTACCGCTTCCTCGTTAAACGCCCACAGCTCCTCGAGCGAACCGCCGCCGCGGCCGACGATCAAGACGTCGACTTCGCCGCGCGCGTTCATTTCTTCGATCGCTTTGACGATGGACGGCGCCGCCTGGGCTCCCTGCACAAGCACGGGATACAGCAGCACCGGCACCGACGGATAGCGGCGCTGCAGCGTGATGATAATATCGCGCACGGCGGCTCCCGTCGGCGAGGTGATGACGCCGATCGCCCGCGGGAACCGAGGAATCGGCTTTTTGCGGTCGGCAGCGAACAGCCCTTCGCCTTCGAGCTTCTTCTTCAGCTGCTCGAACGCCAAATACAGGCTTCCGATGCCGTCCGGCTGCATTTGCGTAACGTAGAACTGATACTGCCCGTCCCGCTCGTATACGGAAATATTGCCGCACGCGAGCACCTTGGAGCCTTCCCGCGGAATGAACCCGATTCGCTGGTTGTACGAGGCGAACATGATGCTTTTCAGGCGGGAATCCGCATCCTTCAGCGTGAAATACATATGCCCGCTGGAATGATGCGTAAAATTCGATATTTCGCCGCGAACCCATACATCCTGCAGCCGATCGCTGCCTTCGAGCAGCATCTTGATATACCGATTCAGCTCTTTGATCGAATAAATCTGCTGCTTCGCTTTCATAGGCTACACGGTCACGTGCAAGCCGGCTGCCCGTTCGGCCGCTTCCAGCGTATTGCGCAGCAGCATCGTGATCGTCATCGGTCCTACGCAGCCCGGCACGGGCGTAATATAGCTTGCCGTGTCCAGCACATCGTCAAAATCGACGTCGCCGGCGAGTTTCCCGGTATCCTCCAGACGGTTGATGCCAACATCGATGACGATGGCACCCGGCTTCACGTGACGGCTTTTGATCATTTTCGCTTTACCGACGGCGGCGACAAGAATATCGGCCTGACGCGTAATTTCTTCCATATTTTTCGTGCGGGAATGACAGACGGTTACCGTCGCATGTTCGCGAAGCAGCAGCATTGCCATCGGCTTGCCGACGATGTTGCTGCGACCGATCACAACAGCGTGCTTGCCCGCAATGTCCGCGCCGATTTTCTTCAAGATTTCAATGACGCCGGCAGGCGTGCACGGCAAAGGACCTTCCTTGCCGATCATCAGGTTGCCGACGTTCACCGGATGAAAACAGTCCACATCCTTGGAAGGTTCGATCGCTTCCACGACCCGCTCTTCGGAAATATGCTTCGGCAGCGGTGATTGCACCAGAATGCCGTGTATTTTGTCGCTTCCGTTCAGCTTCTCGATCAGCTCGATCAGCTCCTGCTCCGGCGTGCTCTCCGTGAGCTTATGAACTTCGGAATACATCCCGGCTTCCTCGCACGCTTTGGCCTTGTTGCGCACGTATACGTGCGAAGCCGGGTCGTCGCCTACGATAACGACGGCCAGTCCAGGCTGAACGCCCTTGGACTGGAGCGACGCGACCTGATCTTTGATTTGGGCTCTGTAGTCACTCACGATTTCTTTACCATTGATAACCTGTGCGGACATGCGGTTCGCCTCCCCTAATGAATGTGTTACGCTTCCGGCGACTTTTGCCGAATCGAATCCAGATCCCGGATCATTTTCCCCAATACGCCGTTCACGAACTTGCCTGAATCGTCCGTCCCGAAATGCTTGGCCATCTCGATCGCCTCGTTAACGACGACTTTCGGCGGAACATCGTCGCGAAACACCATCTCGTACGTGGCCAGGCGCAAAATTTCACGATCCACCCTCGACAGCCTGTCCATTTGCCAGCCCTTCAAATAATCGAGCAGCAGCCCGTCGATGGACTGCTTGTGCGATAAGGTGCCTTCCACAAGCTCTATAATGTGCGGCGGCGAGATTTGATCGCGTTCCCGTGTCAGCTGCGCTTCGTCTTCCGTCCGTGCCTCCTCGACGACATGCGATACCGCATCCGCCGGAGCGACACCATTCATTTCAATTTGGTAAAGGCTCTGAAGCGCGAGCTCCCTTGCTAATCTGCGTCTCATTGTTAATACGTCCTCCTGCTCTCCTTGCGCCATGAAAAAAATCCTTGGGATTCTCCAAGGATTTACCGGAACAATCTCCATTTGTCCATGAGCTGGCGCCAAATGTCTTCAACGGGAAACGCCGGCTCGCCCCGGTCCAATCTCTTCCCTATATAATATCCAGTATATACGATTAGGGCAAATATTAACATATGCCAGAAACCGAAGAATAAATAAATGATGCCCAGCACCGCGCCGATCCCCAGCCCCGCCATCTTTCTCGGGTGCCCTTCCCAAAGCTGCTCCAACATCCGCTTCCACATCCGGGGAGCTCACCTCTATTCCACGCGACTTTTGAATGTCGGGGTCGATTGCTGAACATTCGCGATATAAACGGAAACGAATGCAACCGGGATGCCCGTAATTTCCTCAACGTGCCGCTTCACATTGGCCTGCATCTCTTCGGTCAGCGCCGGAATCGAGCTTTCTCCATCCACAATCGCGCGAATGATGATCTCCAGCCCCGCCTGACTCACTTTCACCCTTGCGCGCAAATCTTTCACGCCGCGCGAGCGATTCGCCGCTTTGAGCGACAAATTTTCCACCGTATCCATCGAGATCCGGATATCGCCGATCTCTGTACGCTGGTCGATGGACGGTGCAGCCGCCTTCCCTCGGCGAACGGAGACGAACAGAAACCGGATGCTGATCAGCGCCACGATCAAGGTCACGCTAATGAAAGGAATGGCCGCATCCACGTCATAATAAACGTCATGAGCAAAATTATTCGCCACATCGAGCGGAATGAATCCAAACGCGGCAAACAGGAGAATGACGCACGCAATCAGTACGACGACACTTAAAAGAAAAAGCAGCAGCTTGTCCAAAACTTTTACCACGTATGTATTCTCCTTCCATATATGGAGGAAACCCCCTGACGGTATGCAGGGGGTTCAACCGAGCGCTCTAAAGGTTTGTTTATTTAACGCGTTGCTGGGAGACGGGTTCCGCCTCTTCGATTTTTTCCGGCCCCTTGAAAATAACGTCATGGATATGAACATTAACCTGAACTACGTTCAAACCGGTCATCGATTCGATTGCATTTTTCACATTTTGCTGGACGCCGCTAGCGACTTCCGGAATACGCGAACCGAATTCGATCACAATGGAAACGTCAATCGCCGCTTCGCGCTGGCCGACCTCGACCTTCACGCCTTTGGACATGTTCTTGCGTCCGAGCAGCTCTGCAATGCCGCCTGCGAATCCGCCGCTCATTCCAGCTACTCCAGGCACCTCCACCGCGGCCATGCCGGCGATGATCTCGATTACCTCGGGGGCAATCTGAATTGCGCCCATCTCGGTCTTTTCATAATCCGCAGCTATGATACTCATCGTTTATGGTCCTCCTCCAAGTTATTGTTTTACCCTCGGAACAATAACTGCATCACGCGTTCGGCGCTGTCGATTCAAAAACTTGTCTTACAGTATACTATACCATTCTCCTATAAATATGACAATGAAGTGAACAGGCTTACGAATTCGGGTCGTTCACGTCATGCTCTTCCAAAAATTTGATATCGAAGTCCCCTGCCAGAAACTTTTTATGCTCCAGCAGCTTGAGATGGAACGGAATGGTCGAATGGATGCCATCGATGGCAAATTCGCTAAGGGCGCGCTTCATACGCTGTACCGCTTCCTCGCGGTCCTTGCCCCAGACGATCAGCTTGGCGATCATCGAATCGTAATGCGGAGGAATCGTATAGCCCGGGTATGCCGCGCTGTCTACGCGCACCCCGAACCCTCCCGGCGGCAAATAAAACTGAATTTGGCCGGCCGACGGCATGAAATTGCGGTCCGGATCTTCCGCGTTAATCCGGCATTCGATGGAATGGCCGTTGATCTGTACCTCTTCTTGGGTAAAAGAAAGCGGCTCACCCTCGGCAATGCGGATCATTTCCTTAATGATGTCGATACCCGTGACATACTCGGTTACGGGATGCTCCACCTGAATCCGCGTGTTCATTTCCATGAAGTAAAACTGTCCGTCCGGTCCGAGCAAAAATTCGAGCGTGCCCGCTCCGGCGTATTCCACGGCTTTGGCTGCGCGTACTGCGGCTTCCCCCATACGCTCGCGAATGTCCGGCGTCAATACAGGGCAAGGCGCCTCTTCGACCAGCTTTTGGCGGCGGCGCTGCACCGAGCAGTCGCGCTCGCCGAGATGCACGACATTGCCGTGCTTGTCGGCCAAAATTTGAATCTCTACATGCTTCATGCCAGTCAAATACTTCTCCAGATAGACGCCGGCGTTGCCGAATGCCTTCTGCGCTTCCTGCTGCGCCGTCGTGATCTGCTGAATCAGCATTTCTTCATTGTCGGCAAGGCGAATCCCTTTGCCGCCGCCGCCCGCCGTCGCTTTAATGATGATCGGATACCCGATCTCGCGTCCGAGCCGGATCGCTTCGTCCATGTTCTCAACTAACCCGTCGGAGCCCGGAATGACCGGCACGCCGGCATCCTTCATCGTCAGCTTGGCGACCGACTTGTCGCCCATCTTGCTGATCGCTTCGGGAGACGGACCGATGAACGTAATGTTGCAGCTTTCGCAAATTTCAGCGAAGTCGGCGTTTTCGGCCAAAAATCCGTAGCCCGGATGAATGGCATCCGTCTCGGTCAATGTAGCCACGCTCATCAAATTCATGTAATTCAAATAGCTATCCTTGGAAAGCGTCGGTCCGATGCAGTAAGCTTCGTCCGCAATCCGCACGTGCAGCGCGTCGCGATCCGCCTCGGAATATACCGCAACCGTCGAAATTCCAAGCTCGCGGCACGCTCTAATAATGCGAACGGCGATCTCTCCGCGGTTGGCGATCAATATTTTATGAAACTTCAAGTGTGTTCTCCTCCTAAGGGCTTACCGTAGGTAAGCCGTCGTCGAAAGCATTGCTGGGCTTACCGTAGGTAAGCCG
>NZ_CAJVAS010000004.1:326835-348281 GCF_910593845.1 Paenibacillus solanacearum
GCTTACCGTAGGTAAGCCGTCGTCGAAAGCATTGCTGGGCTTACCGTAGGTAAGCCGTCGTCGAAAGCATTGCTGGGCTTACCGTAGGTAAGCCGTCGTCGAAAGCATTGCTGGGCTTACCATAGGTAAGCCGACATCGAAAGCGTCCGCTGGGCTTACCATAGGTAAGCCGTCGTCGAAAGCGTTGCTGGACTTACCGTAAGTAAGCCGGCATAAAAGTATCATCCGGTGTTACCGGCAGGCAAGCCTGTTCGAAAGCATCCGCTGTCCTACCGCAGATCCAACAGGCTTCAAAGGCGACGTTCGGCCCTTGTCGTTAGCGTTCGGGACTATCCAGACTTGCACTGCACAGCTGTGCCGCAAGCCCGAACAAGCTCGAATTACTCCGGCTTCACCGTAAATAACGGCTGACCGTACTCGACCAGCTGGCCGTTCTCTACGAGAACTTCAACGATCTCGCCTTTGACTTCCGCTTCGATTTCATTCATCAGCTTCATCGCTTCGATGATGCAGACGACGGTCTTCTCCTTCACGGCGCTGCCTTTGGATACGAACGACGCTGCGCCCGGCGATGGCGACTCGTAGAATGTGCCGACCATTGGGGAGACGATTGTATGTAAGTTCGATGCCGCAGGCGCAACCGTCTCGGCCGGAGGGGCTTGTACGGCTTGTACAGCCGGCGCTTGATGCGTAACGACTTGCGGAATCGCCGTAGCGACCGCCCCGGAAGCAACGACCACTTGCTCGGTTTTATTCGGTTTACGGATAAAAAGGCGGGAGCCTTCGCTCTCGATTTCGAGTTCTTGTAAAGAGGTTTGATCTACGAGCTTAATCAGCTCTTTAATTTCACTTAGTTTAAACACTAGGGTTCACTCCTTTAGGCATCATGCAGACAATAAACGGCGCGCTATACGCCCGTAACAAAACAAACGACGTTGTTATTATAACATAATCTAGTTGTAAGAAAAGTGTTTCTTCAAATGATCGATAACGTACCGTTTGTCGTGATTTGTCTGTTTTGGCGGGCGGCGGGAGTTATTGTCAAATTTTCTCGTTGAACGAGGAACCCTGAAACAAAACGGAACCCGAGCAAAGCCCGGGCCCCGATGGCTCCCTCTCTTAAACTTAAGGAATGTACTGGATCGAGAGGTGATCCGCAGCGATGCCCAGCTCTTTCATAGCTTTGTCCGCGATGCTCAGCGCCTGGCTTCTTTCCAGCTTCGTCGCCTGGACGGTTACTTTCCATTTGCTTGCGTCCTGCGTAATGACCGCCTGCTTGAAGTCTTTCATCAGCACTTCCTCAAGGTTCGTCACTTTCGCTTCCATGTCTTCTATCTTACGCATATCTTCTTGCGCTTTGGCTGCCGCCTCTGCCGTTTGCTTCGGATCGGAGATGATGCCCACCAGCTTCTCCACCTGCTTCGCCAGCTCTTCGTCGCGCGCCATCTGCAGGCTTACGAAGTAGTCGGCGCCCGATTTGGCTTGCGTCTGCATCTGCTGGAGCACCTTCGCATCTTCTTTGCTGATTTGGCCGCTGGAAGCTTTGGATGCGGGCTCCGTGGCAGCTGCGCCCGACTTGGCATCCGGCTTCGCCGAGGACGGCGTATCGGTTTTGATGCTGCTTTCTTTCGATTCGGATGTCTTGGCTCCATCCACGGGAGCCGTTTGCTTGCTTGCGTCAGCCGGAGCCGCACCGGACTTCGAATCCGTTGCGGAAGGAGCTGCGTTCGTGTTCGTACCCGTCGCTGCAGGCTGCTTCCCGTCAAGCTGACCGCCGGTAATCGTGATTTCTTTCGTAAGCGAACCGGACTGACCGACTTCAATCGTGCTGGCGTCCTCCGTAAACAAGTAGTACGCCGATAATACGACCATCAAGCTAAGCATGGACACAAGCCAAACCGTTTGTCTTTTCGAGTTCATTGTTATTCCTCCTCAGAGTTTTCGTAGAAACTTGCTTCGCGCGCATTTACTTCATGCGGTTCGTTGATTAAAGTTTCGTCGAGTCCCACTCGCGATTTCATTGCTTTCGCGGCAATATCGAGATGCGATGCGCCGGGACGTCGAGTCCCCGTTCCACTGCTTCGGCGATCATTTTCTTCACCGTCAAATTCTCGGCGCCTTTGGCCACGACGACGACGCCGCGAATTTTCGGTTTGATATACTTGGTGACAAGCGGCTGCTTGCCCCCCGATACTTCGTAAATGACCACTTCTCCGCTCCGCGTGACATCGGTAATATGCCGCGTCGCTCCCTGCTGATCTTTCTCGTTGGTTACTTGCTGCGTTTCTTTCGTGTTTTGCTGAACGAGCACTTCTTCTGTCGATTCGATGCTCACGAGCACTTCCACTTCGCCAACGCCGACAATTTTCGTCAATATTTCTTTTAGCTGCGATTGATAGCTTTCTTCGTATTCACGGAACGAGCTGCGCTCCTTGCTCCCGGATCCGAAGGCTGGCTTCGTCTGATCGGGAGGAGACGCGCGGCTTGCTTCGCCGACCGGATCTACGTCTCTCACCGTGATGAAAGAGTTGAGGATCATGAAGGCGACGCCTACAAGTCCCACGATCAGCAGCCACCGGAACGTTTGCACCCGCTTCGTTCCACCCGGACCGCCGCCGAGCCAATTGCCGAATCCATTCCACTTGTCGCCCATCCGGCGGTCACCCCCCTTGTTCTATCGTTAGCGCGATCTGGGCCGGCGACAGCTGCCAGTCCTGCTCCAGCATAAGCTGAATTTGCGTTTTCTTTTGCAGCAAATCCGGCGGCCATTGTTCCGCATCCCCGCCCTGCAGCCGGGCAACCGGAACCGCCTTGGCGGCGTTAGGTCCGACCCGTATGTCCGGCGCGATGACGGGTTCGACCGGCTTGACCGGCTCCATCGCAGCCGCCGGCCTCGTCCGCTTCGAATCCGTACCCGATGCTGCCCGGGCCGCCGGATCAACGGAGACGGACACGTGCTTGATAATCCACTGGCCGTTGTCGTCGGCAGCCGTCTCCACCTGGACCCGCTGCACTTTCACCCCGGCCGCTTGCTCAATTTTCCGCTTCATGAGGTCGGCCGCTTGCGTCTCCGCGATCCGTCTGGCTTCCTGCTGCTGCCGGTTTCGCAGCAGCTCCGCGCGCTGCTGTATTTCCGGAAGCGGCTGCAAGGTGGCGGCGCTCCCGGCGCCGAGCAGCCGGCTGCCTTCCTTGAAGAGCGAGCCGCTCAGCGCCTCCTCAATCTGTGTGTGCTTCTCAAACAGCGAGAGCAGCGGCTGCAGCAGCGTCAGCAGCAGGAACAAGCTCATAACCGTCTTCACGTAGCGCTGCATCGTATGATTCGGAAGCAGCAAATCGACGAAGGTCGCCAGCAGAATGACCAGGATGACCGTCTTCAGCCATCCGCTCAACCATTCCAAATCCGAGAGCCTCCTTCCTTGCCGCTAGCGCATCATGACGGAAACGTTGCCTGCGGCGATCATTACGGTGATGGCAAGAAAAAACATGAATCCGATAACGGCAAGCGATGCGAATACGTAGATCAAGCTTTTGCCGATCGTTTCCAGACAGCCGATCATCGGGTTATCTCCCAAAGGCTGCATGATCGCGGCGGAGATGTTATATATGAAGGCTAGCGCCATTATTTTCATGGCGGGAAACGCGCAGATGATCAGGATCACGACGACGCCGGCAAGTCCAATCGTATTTTTGACGAGAAGCGAGGCCCCGATGACTGTCTCCGAAGCGTCGGAGAACAAGCGGCCGACGATCGGCACGAAGTTGCCTGCAACGTACTTGGCCGTTCGGATCGCGACCCCGTCGGCGATGGCGCCGGAGGTGCCCTGCACCGAGATGACCCCGAGAAAGACGGTAACGAATACGCCCAGGCAGCCCAGGCTGATTTTGCGGAGCAGATCCGCGAGCTGCGTTACCTTGTATTTGTCCGAAATGCGGCTGACGATATGCAGAATCGCCGAGAAAAACAGCAGCGGGAAGACGATGACGTAGATCGCCGTGCCTACGGCGTGAATCATGAAGATGATCAGCGGGTGCAGGACGGATACCGAAACGACGTTGCCCATCGAAGCCAGCAGCGTCAGCAGCAGCGGTACGACCGCGACCATGAAGTGAATCATGTCGCTGATCGCGGATTTAGCGTATCCGATCGCCACACTGAACGAATTGACTGCCATAATCATCAGCACCATGAACGAGATGGCGTAGGCGATTTTGCTCACGGCGTTTTTCTCGAACGAGCTTTGCAGTGTTTCCAGCAGCATGCTGAAAATGGTGATAATGACGATCGACACCAGCAGCTTGCCGTTATAGAGCAGCTCGTGAAAAAAATACCGGAACAGCCCGCTGGCGATCGTGCGTAGGCCGAACTCCTTCTCGCCGGTAATCAGGTCGATGAACCGCGGCGCCGGACCTTCGGGGAAGTACCCGCCGTACTGCTTCACCAGCTTGGTCCAAAACTGCTCGATCTGATCCGTCGGCAAATGCTCCACCTGCCCCTGGATTAGCTGATCGATCGGCGTTGCCGCATGCACAGCGGCATTGCAGCCCGATACGCTCCAGCAGCCGACGCCTTCCCCTGCGTTCAGCAGCAGCGCCGTCAGCAAGGCAAGCCACAGCAATAACCCGCAAGTCCCGCCCTTCCGCCATTCGCTCAGCTTCATGTCGTTCACCTTCTTTGCCGCATCTGGGCTTCATTCGTTGTCGCCGCCGGTCTTCATCCTCGCCCGCATTCAAGCCGGAAGCAGCTTGACTACCGCTTCAATGATGACGGACACGATCGGAATCGCCATGACCATGATGAGAATTTTGCCGGCCAGCTCGATTTTGGTAGCGACCGACTCCTGTCCGGCGTCGCGTATGATTTGCGCGCCGAACTCGGCGATGTAGGCGATGCCGATAATTTTCAAGATCGTCTTGAGAAAGATCATGTTGATGTTCGCTTTGTTCGCGAGCTCTTCAAGCACGTCGATGATGGTCGAGATTTTGCCGATCAGAAACAAGAAGATGGCGATGCCGGTAAACGCGGTCAGCAGAAAGGCGAACATCGGCTTTTGTTCTTTGATGATCAGCACGAGAACGGTTGTGATCAAGCCGAGGCCGACAATTTGAATAATCTCCACAGTCAGCACCCACCTTTACTGAAACAAGAAGATGGTCTTGATTTCTTTGAACAGGTTATCCAGCATGCTGACGACCATGAACAGCACGACCACAAATCCGATCACCGTTACCCAATGCGCCATGTCTTCTTTGCCCATCTGCTTGAGCACGGTATGAATCATCGCGATAATGATTCCGATGCCGGCAATCTGGAATATCGCGTTTACATCCACATTCATTGGCGGCACCTCACCCCAAACCCTTTTCCAGCTTGACCTGCCGCTCTCGTTTGCCGCAGGCTAGTACATTAATATGACGACCAGTGCGCCCATCAGCACACCGAGACTTTTCCACATCCGCTCGTAGCGCTGCTGCTCTTCCCTGGCGTTATCCGACTCCGTCTGCAGCTGGCTGGCGGCGAGGCGCAGATGCTTGACCTGATCTTCCTTGTCCGTCAGGCCGAGCGTGGAGCCGATCTGCAGCCATATGTCGCGCTCCTGCACCTTCATCGCCGTGTTGCGCCATGCTTCGGACACCGCTTGATGCCAAATGGTCTGCACGGAGCGCCCTTCCGCGCGCTTCAATTCCTCCGCCGCTTCGAGAAGCAATCGGCTTACCGGCGCGGAGCAGCTCCGTCCGGTGTGCGCCAGCGCTTCCGGCAAGGGAGTAAAGCCGTACACGATCTCGGTTTCGAGACGCTGCAGCGAGCGGATCAGCTCATCGATCTGCTTCGGCCGACGGGCCAGCAGCGCCGCCTGATAGAAGCCGAACAGCGCGCCCGACAGCAAAATGAGCATCGCGCCAAGCAGCTTCAGCATAGAGGACTTCCCCTTCCGCGCTTGTACTTCCGAACCGCGCCGTTCATCAGGTCAGCCCCCCTTTCAGCGCCAGACGCCCGTCGAGCCGTCTGCCCTGTCTATCGAATACCGCGATGCCGGGGCTCGCCGTACCCCGCCGGCGCTCCAGTACGACGAATCGTTCGAACACACCGTCGCTCAGCAGGTCGCGCAGGATCGGCCTCCGCTGCACATCGGCCACGCTCCGGCCGTGCGCCGTGGCGATGACGCTGATGCCGGCATGCAGCGCTTCGTGAATCGCTTCCGCGTCCTCGGCCCGCCCGATTTCATCGGCGATCAGCACATCCGGCGACATCGAGCGGATCATCATCATCATGCCCTCCGCCTTCGGACAGCCGTCCAGCACGTCCGTTCTCGGGCCGACGTCGAACCGTGGAACGCCTTTCACGCAGGCGGCAATCTCCGAACGTTCGTCGACGATCCCCACCTTGAAGCTGGAACCCGCACCAGCATGATTCGGTGCCCGCTGGCTGCCTTCGCTGCTGAGCAGCCGGGCTAAATCGCGGATCAGCGTCGTCTTGCCGAGCTGCGGCGGCGAAATGACAAGCGTGCGGAAAACTTGCTCGCCTGCCGGATCTATCAAGTGAGGCAGCACGCCGGCGCCTGCTTGCTTCCATTCGCGGGCAATCCGGAAGTTAAACCCGCTGACGTCTTTCACATATTTGACTTTCCCTTGCTCAATGACGGTTCGGCCGGCCAAACCGACGCGATGACCGCCGGCAACGGTAATAAATCCCCGCTTCAATTCTTCCTCGAACGTATACATGGAATGCTGAGTGAGCTGTTCGAGCAGATTGGCGCAATCTTGACGGGTCGGCCGGTAGGCTTGTTCCCACTGGCGGCACACGGTTCCGGCGGAAGTAACAAACCCGCTGCCCGCGCCCCCAATGACTTCAAGCGGCCGATCTTCCCGAATGCGAATCTCTTGCAGCTGTTCCTGAATCCGCTTTGGTAGAGTTGATAGGATGTTTCGCATGGTCCCGGAAAAATAGGGCAATATCGATGAGATCAACGGCTATTCCTCCCCAAGCTGTCCATCTTTTTGGCGGGTATGGCATGTAAGCAAGCTATATAATGATATGTATGCCTCGCCTAGCGAATTATGCCAGATTACTTTTTTAAGATTCCGATAAATATGCAGCTGACCCCGATGAGCACCCACAGCAATTTTCCGAACGACAGCTTATCCGCCAATCCGACAAGCCCGATCGTCGTCGTGGCCAGCAGGACGAACGGTCCGACCAGTGCCAGCCCCGAATTGACAATGAGCGCTTTGTCGATTTGATTCAGCCGCAGCATGATGAGCGCCGCAATAATTTCGATGGTGCCGGACATCAGCCTTAGCGAAGCCATGCTTAATACGATTTTGTTTAGCAACTGGCACACTTCCCCTCATCGCTTGGATTTATTTCATCCTATGCGGGCTCGTCTCCATTTAGAGCACAATTCCGGCAATTCAAGCGATGATCATGAGGAACTCGCCATGACTGCAGCAGGAATAACGTAGGGCGCATCCTTCGTTCCCTTCCGGCGGTCCGATGGAATTTGTTGGGCACACCCCTAAACTAAAGTGCATATGATGACACAGAAATCCAACATTGGTAACAGCGAGGCGATAAATGATGGAGGGAAGACCACCACTGCAGTGGAGTCCGCAGCTCAACGATCCTACAGGCTGCCGAACGGCCAAACCGCGAACTTCGGGAAAGACGATGGTCATTGACAAAGGGCTTGGGCTTCATGCATTGGAAGATTTGCTGGAAACGGCAGGCGCATACATCGATATGCTGAAGATCGGGTTCGGCACTTCACCGCTGTACTCAACGTCGTTATTGGAGAAAAAAATAGAGCTGGCCAAAGCCAAGCATATTACCGTTTATCCTGGAGGCACCTTTTTGGAAGTGGCGATTCGCCAAGGAGCGGTCAACAATTTTTTCGATATGGTGCGCGAGGTTGGATTTAACGGGCTGGAAGTGTCCGACGGCACGATTGAAGTTTCCCGCAAGCTCCGCAGCGAGCTCATTGTGCGCGGCCTGGATGCCGGACTTACGGTGATTACGGAGTACGGCAAAAAGTGCTGGGGCTCGACCATCGAGCTGGGCGAATTGATTGAAACGGTCAATGTGGACACAAGTCTCGGCGCGGAGCTGGTGACGATCGAGGGCCGCGAATCCGGTAAGGGCGTCGGCATCTTCGACGATTCCGGCGCTTGCAAGGACGCCGAAATTGAGAAAGTGCTGCGCGAAGTGCCCAGCGCAGGCGTGCTGCTATGGGAAGCGCCGCATAAAGAGCAGCAGGTGCATCTGCTTCACCTGCTCGGCACCGACATTCATCTGGGCAACATCTTGCCGGGGGACGTTATTTCGCTCGAAGCGCTGCGCCGCGGCCTCCGATCGGATACGCTGATGCTTGGCAAAGAACGCAAACCGGAATCGGTCGATTCGCTGACGTGGGAAATCTAGTTCGTTAGCGGCAACAACAGAGATTGGGGTAAAGAAAGAGGAAAGGGGGCAACCTTGACGTGAACGTCCAGGTCATATCCAGTGTTAATGAAGCGAGAACCGAAGATCTGCAGCACAAAACGGTCATCGTGATCGACGTCCTGCGCGCTACCTCCACAATGCTGACGGCGCTCGCGAACGGCTGCCGCGATATTACGCCGGTCGAGACGGTGATTCAAGCCAAACAGCTGCAGGAAAACGGCGTCCTGCTGGGTGGAGAACGAAATTGCAAAAAAATTCCGGGCTTCGACTTCGGCAATTCGCCGCTGGAATACACGGAATCCGAAGTGAACGGTAAATCGCTTGTCATCACGACGACCAACGGCACCCGGGCCATTCAAAAAGCCGGGAAAGCAAGCCGCATTTTGATCGGGTCTTTACTGAATGCGAGAGCTTGCGCCGAACGGGTCGTCTCCACCTGCGGGGAAGCCGTCATTCTGTGCTCCGGCACGAATGACGCCTTCGCGCTCGAAGACGGGTTATGCGCCGGGCTCATTGCACAGGAACTGATCGATCATATGCCTTCCAGCAAGCAAGTCACCTTAAACGACCTCGGCTTGTCCATGCTTTATGCATACCGGGACGTGTCGGACCGTTTGCCCGAAACACTGCTGTCCTGTGTGAACGGGAAACGGCTGACCCGGCTCGGATTCCGGGACGACGTCCTGCACTGCGCCCGGGTCAACGTCCTGCCGTTTGCTCCCGCCGTTCAAGACGGGAAAATCGCCGCTTCCGCAGCCTGCTTGTAACAAGACAAACCCTCTTAAAAAAGTTCTAAAACAAGCCCTTGTTCATACAAATAAAGAGAATCTACAAGGACAAGGGGCTTACATGGATGAGCGGAGATGTATTATTGGTCGCATTGATCGTCATCGGGCTGCTGGGCCGTTCCCACATCATTACGACGGCAGCCTGCGTCCTTCTTGTCGTGAAGCTGCTCAGCCTCGACCGGTATTTGCCGACGATTGAGCGCAGAGGGCTGGAGCTTGGCTTGTTGTTTTTGACGATGGGAGTGCTCGTGCCGTTTGCCAGCGAACGCATTTCCCTCAAGGATGTCACGTCCATGTTCACGACCTGGCCGGGCATTCTCGCCCTGGTGGGCGGAGCCATTGCAACGTATATGAACGGCAAGGGGCTGGAGCTGCTAAAAATAGACCCACAAATGATTGTGGGTCTTGTTATCGGTTCGATCTTCGGCATTATTTTCTTAAAGGGCATTCCTGTCGGGCCGTTGATGGCCGCAGGCATTACCGCTTTCTTGCTTAAGTTGTTCACATTCGTGTTCGATAAGCTCCGCTAGCCGAACGCTTGGGCGTTATCTTCTTTCGGACGGGCCTCCGACGAATACGGTCGAGTCGGTGTCGAGGCCATAAGCGCTATGCAGCGCTAGAATCACTTCGTTCAAGCGGCCGTTTTCGATGACGCACGACGTCTTGATCTCGGACGTGCTGACCATCAGGATGCTGATGCCCAGATCGGAGATGACCTCGAACATTTTGGCGGCGACGCCCGGTGTGCTGACCATGCCTGCGCCAACGATGGACACTTTCACCAGATTGCTCTCGGAGGTTACTTCGCGGAAGCCGACCTCGCCGCGAATACCTTCGATGACGCTCTGCGCTTTGTCCGCATCGGACAGCGCAACCGTAAAGGAGAAGTCCGCAAGGCCGTTCAATACGCCGCTTTGCACGATAATGTCCACGTCGATTTGTTCTTTGGCGAGCGCGGTAAATACTTTAGCCAGCTGACCCGGCTTCTCTTCCACACCCAAAATACTGATTCGAGCCACATTTTTATCGTAAGCGATACCGCGTACCACGATGCCTTGTTCCATCGCTGCTTCCTCCTTCACATTCGTACCTTCGTTATGATTGAAGCTGGATCTGACGACCAGCGTTACGTTATAGTTTTTGGCATATTCCACAGCTCTCGGATGGAGCACGGCCGCCCCCAGATTGGCGAGCTCCAGCATTTCGTCGTACGAAATTTCGCTAAGCTTGCGCGCGCAATTCACAATGCGCGGGTCGGTCGAGTACACGCCGTCGACGTCCGTGAAGATTTCGCACACATCCGCCTGAATGCCTGCGGCAAGCGCAACAGCCGTCGTGTCCGAGCCGCCCCGGCCGAGCGTCGTAATTTCGCCTTCCTCCGTCATCCCCTGAAAGCCTGCCACGATTACGATTTTATTGTCCGCCAGCGCCTTCTTCACACGATCCGGCTTCATGTCCGTAATCCGCGCCTTCCCGTGCACCGCTTCCGTATATAAACCAGCCTGCCATCCTGTAAACGATACCGCTTCGTATCCAAGACTATGTATGGCCATGGACAAGAGCGCCACCGATACTTGCTCTCCCGTTGACAGCAGCATATCCATCTCGCGGGCAGGAGGCGTCACCGTACAAATTTGTTTCGTCAAGTCAATCAGATCGTCCGTCGTGTCCCCCATGGCGGATACAACGACTACGCATTGATGTCCTTCACGCTTTCTCTCCACGATGCGGTTTGCCACACGCTTCATCCGCTCCGCGTCACCGACAGAGCTTCCGCCGAATTTCATAACAATAAGAGACAAAGCTGTTCACTCCTAACCGATACTTTTGCATAACAATTGTTAATTATAGCATATCCCCTAGTACTCTGAAATAGAAAAATGTCGAAAAAATTATACGGGCAGCGGAACGGTCCATCGGCTTAACCGATTGCCCCTGCCTGCACCGGCTCTGCCTCCGGACGAGCTGGCCGAAACATGCGCCCGATACGCCTGCAGCGTACTCTCCGCGGTAACGATAAAGACGCGTGATTTCTCAAGCCCGCGGCACCAAGTCAAAAACCGTTCGGCCTGCTGGGCGAACAAAATCCCAGGGAGCGTATGAATGCCCTGCAGCCACAAATGCTCCGGCAGATGAGCCGGCAGCAAAAACTCGGGGAAGCGGCCGGCAATCCGCTCCAGCTCCATCGGCCGCTGGCACGGCGGCGTTCGAAAATCATAGCGGAACGGGTGCTGCCTTGGCCCGGCCAGCGGATGCACAAACCGGGAGCATCCCGTTCCCCTCGCCCACAAGTCCGCCGTTTGCAGCAAATACAGAACCGGTCCGGCCACGAGCGCGTCCGACTCGCCGAGCGGCTCCAGCCGGCTCAAACGGATCGCCGCACGCCTGCCTTTGTCCGTAAGCGGCGGGTCGTGAGCACAAAGACCGTTCCCGCCGTCCAACTGATGCATCGCTTCTCCATGCCGCACAAAAATGATTTCCATAGCCTCACCTCGGCAAGTGATGTTTTATCATTTTATGCGCATGCGGCGCGTCCTACTATTATTTTACGAGAAGGCTGTCAGCATGCGCTGCGGCATGACAAAAGGCGCAGCCTTTTCCATTGTCGGAAACCGTGCGCCTTTATCATCCGTCAGGTCCTGCCTGCAAATCGCCCAAACTCGCCTCGGCAAGACCGGTCCGAGGCCGATTCTATCAACGGCACGCGCCGTCTTTCAATCTAGTTTTTGAACGAAATATTAATATCATGCTTCTCTTTCAACTGCCGGGAGATCGCTTCGCGCATCGCCGCATACTTCGAGGAAGACCGCGGAAACATAAAATAATCGATCATCTCCGCCCGCAGCAGATCGTATTTCGCTTTTTGCTTGTCGTACTGGGTCGTGAAATAGTTCATCATATAATAGGATGAGATTAATCCGAGCAGCATGAAAAATAGCAGTTTATTATTTCCGAAGGAAGCCAGAACGGTAATCATATTATTTTGCGAAGGAACCAAAACCTCGTTGTAGAAAGAATAGGAGAAGAACAAGAACAAACAGGCCGCGGCCCAGGCAAATCCAACTTTCAACCGCTTGTAGCGGTCGAGCTTTTGCTTCCTATCAATTAATTCTTTCAAAATTGCCTGAATATCCTCCGAGACATCCATATCCAACCGCGTCATGGACTTCCCCTCCTTATTAAGGAGTGTATGCGCATGTCCACGAACTTTAGAGCAACCCGGCGATAATTATTTTTGCGCGCCGCTCTTAGCATTCAATAATTCATCAACCCAGGTGTAGCAGCGCTCCAACTGTTCGCTCGTAATCGCATCCGAGCGGTGCTCGAACAAGATGTTCACATGCGGATTGCGCTCTCGGACGATGCCCAAATATTGCGCAATCGGCGCCCAGCCGTCGCCCGGGTCAAGCTCGGGCAGTACGGGGTAATGGTGCGTCTCCACCCGATCGGTGAACCTCGTATTGGAGAGATGGATAAGATCGGCATACACCGCATAACGGCGGATCACTTCAGCCGCATCAAAGAAAGGATCGAGCTTGTGCTGCAAAAATAATCTTCCGGTATCCAGACAAAGCCGAATGCCGGGATATTTCTTAAGCAATCGTTCGAGAAGATCGGTTGCATATACATAATGATTGAGCGCATCGAATTCAAGAACCGGCGTGAATCCGTACTCCCGGCCTCGAGCTGTCAGCCACTCGAACAGCGCTTCGCTCTTCTCCTCCCATTCTTCCAACGGATAGCTGCTCTCGTAAACGAATTCGCTAGGGTCTGCAAAACGCCAATGGGTCCAATCGACGCGGTCGTCCAATATAACCGGCTTTGGATAATGAAACAATATATAGCTTGGGTTCAGCCGTGCCATTTCATCAAGCTCGCCGGCGATATGGTCGTACGCCTGTCTTCGAACCGAGTCGGCCGAAGCCATGAACAACGCGTCCCGCAGCTTCGATCGTCCGGCCCGGAGCGGGTAATGAATGCCCACCCGAAACTGTTGGGCAGCAGATTCTTCTATCAGCCTAGCAACATGCTGATCATTCTCGAGCAAACACGCTTCGATACCGTAAAAACCCGGCTTGAAATCCCGTACATACTTCGACTCGTCGAAACGTCCGTGCTGCCCGATCAAAAAACGGTTCATGCTTCTCCCCCTTGCAAGTACTTGAATCTACTTCATCTTCATGACTTCCGCCGAGGTCCCATAGTCATAGTACAGCGGCTCTTATTGCGCATTCTTCATGCGGATCATGGAGAACTGGACCGTGGACGACAGGATCGCATCCCTTAACGGAAATAAGGAAGGCGTGACGCGAATTTCGATACCAAGGCACGTCAGCCGGTGCAGTAAATCGTCCATCCGCTCCACCGAGACCGGCTGCACCGTAGACGTGGACGTGTAGTACCCGGCATTCGCTGTGTAAAGCGAGAACGGATCCGGCGCAAATTCGTAGCGGTATATGGAAGCGCGGTTCACCCGCTCGAACCAGCGGGACTCGATCGCGATCATCCGCCTCGTCTCGGACTGCCCGAAAAACCGCTGAATGTCTGCTTCATTCGTGTCTTCTACAGGCCAGATGCACACCCTGGGGCAATCGCGAGGGAAATAATAATGCGGCGCGTGAAACTCGTCGATCGTCCACACCATGGCAGGTTCGGTACGACGGTAATCCAGCTGTCTCGGCACAAACGTGCGAATATCAGGCTGCTCGCTGAAATGATACAGTTTCATATTTCCACGCTCCTTACGAGGCTGTGAACAGGTTCAGCACATGTTCCGTAACGTCCGCGATGTCTCCTGAACCGTCGACGACGCGCAGAACGTCTGCTTCCGCGTAATATTTCGCGAGCTGTTCCGTCAGCTCCCCGTTGATGCGCAGTCGCTCCGCTACCGTCTCCGGCCGATCGTCGTCTCGTTGAACGACGTCCCCGCCGCAAACGTCACAACGGCCTTCGGCTGCCGTCGGCCGGTACGCGATATGATATGCAGCACCGCAATCGCAGCACACCCGCCTACCCGTTAACCGCTCGAACAATAACCTTTCATCCACCTGCACATAAACTACATGATCAATCGTTCTGCCGCTTGCAGCAAGCTCGCTCCTCAGCGCCTGCGCCTGATTCAGGCTTCGCGGGAAGCCGTCGAGCAGAAACCCGGCTGCGCAGTCCTGCTCTGCCAGTCTGTCCGTGGCGAGCCCGATCGTAATCTCATCGGGAACAAGTTCCCCTTTATCCATGTACACCTTCGCTGTTAATCCGAGCGGTGTGTGATCCTGTGCCGCTTTGCGGAACAAATCGCCTGTAGATATGTGCGGAATGCGCAGATGCTCCACGATGATTTTGGCCTGCGTCCCTTTTCCCGCTCCTGGCAGTCCCAGCATAATCACATTCATGAGATCCCTCCTTATTGCGGATTACAACCATTTCCTTCCAAAAAACAGGAAACAGCCCGATTGAACTCGTCAGGTCGTTCCATATTGGCCAGATGCCCGACGTTCGCAAGTTCATACGTGACACTATGTGCAATTTCAAGCGATAATCGCTGCCCGATCTGTATGAAATCCGGCAAATCGAGCTCCCCCGTCAAAACCAGGCAACGTTTCTTCAACTCGCCGAGCCGGTCTACCGCTTTTACTTGAGGGCTTATTACAGGATTCCGATGTGCAAAATGCCAGAAGGTGTACGTCTGCGCCATTTGTTGAATAGCATCCGTGTATCGCTCTTGTCTCAAAGCTTGCGTAAAATGGGGGAGTGTCAGCCACCATGCGCGGGCAGAATCAAGCCGTCTTTCGGTGACATCCGTTTCAATCCGTTTGTATATCGCATTCAATTCGAGGTCAACATAACTCGGCTTGTAACCATGTAATGCTGAATTGGACAGGATCAGCGATGACACATATCCCGGGTAGTCCAATGCAAAGTCAAGCGCGATCGCGCCGCCCATGGAACTGCCGATGAAATGCGCCTGCTTCACCTCCAACTGATCCAATAAAAGCTTCAAATCACCCTGATGCAAGTACGGCTCGCTTCCAGGCATATCGGATTTCCCATACCCCCGAACATCGTAACGAATAACCGTATATCGCAGTGAAAACAGTCCGAACTGTTCTTCCCACATACGAAGGTCCATCCCCATTCCATGAATGAAGACAAGCACAGTATCGCCGGTACCAGCCTTTTCGTAATATAGCCGTCCGCCTTCAACTAAGACATACCCCGAATGCATGATCGCGCCGCTGCTCATCCCGCGCTACGCTCAGAACCCGCATCTCGCCGCAGTAGGGGCCGGAGCTCGGCAATATTGGCGATGATGCCGTAAGGGGCGATCCCTTCTGGCGCGGGTAATCCCTTCTTGTTAAACCAAATTGAGCGCATTCCCGCTTGCATCGGGCCGACCACATCGTTGTTCCAGGAATCGCCGACAAATATAACTTCCTGCGGCTGTACATGAAAGATGTGCAATGCCTGTTCGTAAATTTCCGGAGACGGCTTCTCAAATCCGACCTCCTCAGAGATCAACACGGCTTCCGGCTCGAATAGCGCATCAATTTCGAGCGCTTCAAGCTTATCACGCTGCCACTTGCTTGTGCCGTTCGTCACGATTCCCAGCCTGCAGCTATCCTTCAGCTCCGTAAGCAGAGCAACCAGTTCGGGACTCGCTTTCATATAGCTTTTGCTGATGTCCATATGCAGCGCATTGAACTGTTCCGCCATTTCTTCCCCGATGTCCTGCCCCATGCGGGACATTGCATGCATCAGCCGGTAATTGCGGAACTGGCGCAAGGTGATTTGCTGCCTATGGTACTGCTCTTCGAACACGGTATTCATTTCGTTCAGTAGGCCGAGCAATTGTACGGGATCATGCGCTTGCGTCGCCGGATGACTTCGCAGCGCCTCCTGCAAGCTGTCCTCCCAATAATCGTCAAAATGAATCAATGTATCGTCCAAGTCGAATAACACGACTTTTACGGATTGCATGGCCTCTCCTCCATTCTGTCGCAGCCGTTCTATGTCCGCATTGCTTTGCTCATCACATACCAGCTGTCGGTCCCTTCCGGATAATACAAATGGTCGATCGTCGCGTATTGAAGCCGTTCATAAAACGTAATATTTTCCGGCACGGAGAGCCTGACCTCCAGACGCCTGTCGTATGGTAAATGGCATCGTCGTCTTCCCCTTGGTCCCTAAATGGCATCCTTAAGTGTTCACCGAATCGTATGGGGCATCATGCCCAAATAACCATACAGCGTCAAGGACGGCTCTACATCGGTCCAACGGTAATGGTAAATCCAGCCGTTATCTTCGTCATTGCTTTGCACAATATGCGTAAATCGCTCCGCGCATTCGGCATCGGCCTCAAAATAATAGCGCTTCGTCTCCACACCGCTCGCTTCCGACCTATATCCGTATTCGCCCAGCAGTCGAATGTTCGAAGGCCGAATGCCCGCCTCTTCCTTAAGCTCGCGAATGAAAGCTTCTTCCAAGCTTTCTCCACTTTCTACCGTCCTCCAGGCACTTGAAATCCAAGATGCTCAAAGCCGGATTCTTCAAAAACGACCAGTTGCTTGCTTCCGTTCTGTTCTCGCGTAATGTAGGCTGTTACTTTTACTGTGGCTATGTTCTCCATCTGGAAACTCCTTCCTTCTATATTTCAGTATCATATTATATTTCCGGTGCATTTGGCTATAGCTGAAATACAGTGTCTCAGAAGCGCAAAAAAGCCTCATCCCCATTACGGGATAAGGCTTGCGGCGTCGTATCGAATTATGCGCGGGAAATGTATTTGCCTTCGCGGGTATCGATCAGAAGGACGTCCCCTTCGTTAATGAACAGAGGTACCTGTACGTTCAGGCCGGTCTCAACCTTGGCGCTCTTCGTAGCGCCGGTAGCCGTGTTGCCTTTGATGCCCGGCTCGGTCTCAACGACTTTCAGATCAACGCTGTTCGGCAGGTTGATCCCCAAAATTTCGCCTTGGTAGCTCATGATATGAATCATCATGTTTTCCTTGAGGAAGTTGAGCTCCCATTCGATTTGCTTGTTCGTCAAGCTGAACTGATCGTATGTTTCCGTATCCATGAACGAATGCTCTTGACCGCTTGCATACAAATATTGCATTTCGCGGTTTTCGATGTGAGCGCGGTTTACGTTCTCGCCTGCGCGAAATGTACGCTCAACGGTATTGCCGTTGCGGATGTTTTTCAATTTGGAGCGGACGAACGCAGCGCCTTTGCCCGGCTTGACGTGCTGGAAGTCGATGACGGTGAACAGGTCGCCTTCTACTTCGATTGTTAGGCCTGTTTTAAATTCGTTTACTGAAATCACTACAAAAAACCTCCCTGAAAATGTGAGCAGCCGGCATTCTGAGATGAAGCGATGAAATTCGTCTTAATTCATAACAGTATTACCGCCACAAAAGTATATTCATTTATGGAAGCACAATCAAGTCTTTACTCGATTGCGTTAACCTTCGATTGCCTGTTTCCGTAATGACGATGTCGTCCTCGATCCGAACGCCGCCGAATCCGGGCAAGTAAATGCCGGGCTCGACTGTAACGGTCATACCAGGCTTCAGCACAATATCTCCGAGCCTTGACAGCCGCGGCGCTTCATGCACTTCCATCCCGAGACCGTGTCCTAGACCATGTCCGAAATGATCGCCATACCCGTAGCGCGTAATGATGTCGCGGGCGACAGCATCCGCTTCTTTACCCGTCATTCCCGGGCGGATCTGCTCGAGCGCGGCAAGCTGCGCTTCCAGTACAATATCATATATTTCGCGATGCTTATCCGTCGGCTTGCCGAGCACGACCGTCCGCGTAATATCCGAGCAGTATCCTTTATAATACGCCCCGTAATCGAGCTTGACGAATTCATTCGTGCCGATGACACGGTCGCTTGCTTTGCCATGAGGCAGCGCCGAGCGTTCACCGGAGGCGACAATCGTTTCGAACGAAGTCGATGTCGCTCCGTTCTTGCGCATGAACGTCTCCAGCTCCAGCGCAACGTCGAGTTCCTTCATGCCCGATTGGATCACGCCGAGCACATACGTGTACGTCCGATCGGCGAGATCGGCGGCTTCTTGCATGACGGCAAGCTCGCTCTCATCCTTGATCATGCGCAGCGTTTCGACCAGCCCGTCGGTTGGGACCAGCTCGATTCCGGCAAGCTTCTCCGCGTAATCGCGGTAAGCGCCGTACGTCAGATCGTTCTGCTCAAAGCCGAGTCTTGCAACCCCCGCCTTGGTGAGCAGCGCCTTGACGGTGTCCATCGGGCTCGGGGCATGCTCGATCACTTCATAGCCGGCCGCTTGCTGCGGCGCCTGCGTCATATAGCGAAAATCGGTAAGCAGCACCGCGCGGTCTCCCGTAATCAGCACGTATCCGGCCGATCCGGTAAAGCCGGTCATATACAAGCGGTTCGTCGCATTGGTGATCAGCACCGCTTCAAGGCCCTTCTCCTGCAGTGTCTCGCGAAGCCTACGAATTCTTTGCTGCTGCATCGTTATCCCTCCACCCGTTCAAGATGTTGAACCAACGCGCGTAAGCCAAGCTCATAGCTGTCTGCTCCGAACCCGGCGATTTGTCCAATGGCGACCGGAGCGATGACCGATGTATGGCGAAACGACTCTCTTTTATGAATATTCGAAATATGCACTTCAACCGTTGGAATACCGACGGTGCTGATCGCATCGCGCAGCGCGTAGCTGTAATGCGTAAAAGCGCCCGGGTTGAATAAGATGCCGTCCTTCACGCCGAACGCAGCATGAATCTTGTCGATCAAACCGCCTTCGTGATTAGACTGAAAGGTCTCCAGCGCGACGCCGAGGCCGCTTGCCTTCTTTTCAAGTCCTTCGATAATCGTTTGGAGCGACATCGAACCGTAAATCCCCGGCTCCCGAATGCCGAGCATATTCAAATTCGGACCGTTCAATAGCAGTATTTGCTTCAATCGTGAAACCTCCTACCTTGCGACAAAAACAGCACATGCTCAAACATTTTACCATAAGTTTCCCCAGTTTGAGAACTTTTTTTTGCAAGGGGAGCGCTGCGACCCGACTTCACTTGGCCTTGCTTTCACGAGGATCCCGGATGCGCTCGTCCGTAAATTCAAAAGAGATGGAATAGCCGATAAACATGCCCCATACGACAAACAGACACAGCTCGGTGATCAGCGAATTCCAGTCCATCGCGCCGATCCAGCTCGTCATGCCGGAAACGGGGCCGATCAGCAAAAAGATGACGCACCACCAGAACAGCCCGTAACCGATGCCGTACCAAGGTCCCTTCGCTTTGGCAAAAAACGCCGTATAGAGCAGTGCGGCCACGATGGAAGCGACGATGTAAGCAAGCCAGCCCATTATGTATCCGTGTGCCGTCATTAAGTAGTTGTGCAAAAAAAACGGTTCGATCAAAAAACCGGGCGGGAGCAGCGTAAGGTGAAAATAATTGCCGATCATGGTCACTCCACCCCAAATGATCCCGGCGAAAAAACCGATGTAAACCGCGAATTTCCATTTGTTCGTGCGCGGCTTCTCTTCCATTCCGTTTCGGAGCATATTCACTTCGCAGTCCTCCTCTGTCATGCCGAGCCTGCCTTTCACGGCATAGCCGGGCGCGCTGCAATCCGCAGCCGGCGGCGCGGCAATTCGATAGCCGGCGGCAATGAAGCGGCAATAATAGTATGCACAAAACTTTGCGCTATAAACGGTGGCATTATGCTTGCGGATTCGTTACAATAAGAGCAAGCCCGCTTATCGATCTACTCATATTCATACCAGAAGAAGGTGCATACATTTGTCCGACAATCAGCAATGCGCGATCTATGGTGGCCAGGCGGTTATCGAAGGCGTCATGTTCGCAGGGCAGAAGGTTCATGTTACGGCGGTCCGCCGAAAAGATAACGAAATTCAATTTCTTGAAGTGCCCAAGAAAGAAATCCCATGGGTGCAAACGCTCAAAAAAATTCCGTTCATCCGAGGCATCGTCGGCATCATCGAGTCCAGCGCCAAAGGGGCGCAGCATCTGAACTTCTCCGCCGAAGTATTCGCCGGTGAGGATGGCGAAGCGAAGCAGGAGGAGAAAGAATCGCTGACCGGGCGGCTGACGATGATTCTTGGCGTCGCTGTCGTCGGGGTGTTATCTTTTATCTTCGGCAAATTCATCTTCACGCTCGTCCCGCCGACGATCGAGCAGCTTCTCTTCGGCGGACTGTTTACGAATCAAATCGGTCATAACCTGCTTGAGGGATTGATCAAGATCATTTTGCTCGTCGCCTACATTTACTTCATCTCGCTGACGCCGATGATCAAGCGGCTGTTCCAATATCACGGAGCGGAGCATAAAGTTATCAGCGCGTACGAAGCGGGGCTGGAGCTGACGGTGGCGAACGTGCAAAAGTTCAATACGCTTCATTATCGATGCGGCAGCAGCTTCATCGTCTTTACGGTGCTTGTTGGTGTTGTCATCTACTCGTTCTTCCAGTACGATTCATTCGTGGAACGGATCGTGCAGCGTCTGATTCTGCTCCCGGTCGTCATCGGGGTATCGTATGAAGTGCTTCGCTTCACGAACAACCTTCGCGAAGTGCCTGTGCTCAAATATTTGGGCTATCCGGGACTGTGGCTGCAGCTGCTGACGACCAAAGAGCCTGACGATTCGCAAGTGGAAGTCTCGATCGCTTCGTTCAACCGGATGCGAGAGCTCGACCGGCAAGCTTCGAACGTGTAAAGAAATTCTTTCTCATCCAAGGGGGAATTTTTCATGAGAAACCGTGACCGCACTATCGCCTACATCATTTTCGGATTGATTGCCATCGGGCTTCTGTCCAGCATTTTCTCGAATCCCGGCGCGTACATCATACCGATTCTGGTGTTCGGCATCATCTTCTGGCTGTACAAATACCCGCCGAACCGTTGGCGGTATAACCGGATGGCGGCGCCGCGATCCGGCAAAGGCAAACGCCGCAATGCAACATTCCGCGTCATTCCCGGCAGCAAGAACGATCCGGACGATACGCCGAAATACCATTGAGCGAGCGTAAAGCAACCCAATTTATCCGCACGGAAAATTGAAAAAAGACAGCTTATGCACCGAGGTGCGAAGCTGTCTTTTTTTTACGTAAATGTATCTCTTAGCACCAAACCAGACTGCGGAGCGATACCACGAAGAGCTACAAAGAGATATCTTCTTGAATAGTGTCAATTTGAAAAATGGCAATAGGATGCC
>NZ_CAJVAS010000005.1 GCF_910593845.1 Paenibacillus solanacearum
CAGGATCGTGGTAGACTTTTTCATGGAGTCGTCACCTTTCGGTTTGTTTGTAGGGGTACAAACAGTTTACCGGGTTGACGGCTTTTTTTCTACCATTTTGTGGTTATTCAACAGACGTGATCTGTTATAACTATTCGGTTTATTTCATTACTGTTTTATTCAAACTGAATATCATCATTCCGTCAGGTATTTTCGTGCGTGATCAAATTAATGCAATCGGTGTGAGTGGTTTTTATTATCATTGCCCTCTCCTCTAAGGCTACAGTATCATCGAGAAACCATCTAAAGCAATCGATAAACGAATCGCCGGGGTTCATCCGATTGCCAAACACTCGTTGCCTATGAAAACTTCGCAATAAATATGTATGTAATAATTCAACCTTATTGCGCCTGAACCCAGATTCTCACTGTTTCTGCTACTCCATAATATCCAAAAGTTGATGGTTTCGAGTGTCCTGAATTTGATGGTTATGTTGACCGTTTAATGTAAAGCAGTCAAGCCCGCGAAGCGTTTATTTAGCTTGACTGGTGACTCAATGCTCCCACGCTTGATTGATGCCCAGCAAACCGTTGTTGGGCCTGCCACGCGGCGAACGATGAGGTGCAGGGGACGAGTTCCCTGCATTTCCCCTTTAGGGAACGGAAGGGGTAGTAGATCGGCTTCTAGCTTGCAGCATGTCGACTGTCAATGTCCTAATCGATACCCGAATGTGCGCTTTATGGTTCACAGTGATGTCACGCTGAATTTGTATAATAAACAACAAACAACCGCTCCCATTCGAGGGGCGGTTGCTGTGCAATTTGATCTTGAACTCTATCTTGGGTAGTAGCTGCCGTCCGGACGTAAACATACTGGAGCGCCTGTTACTAGATCCTGCCCCGGATGGTCTGGAGGACTACATGAAAGCAAAGTCTCGAAGGTAATGTGATAATGTCCGAGCACTACCGGTTTGTCATACGTTCTTTTCATGGGTAATTCATCTCCTTAGACATAATTATTACTTAGTATATCTATTAGAAAAATAAATATACTTCGTTCCACGAGAATGTTTACCTCCGTATACCCGGGCGAAAGTGCTTTTACTTAACTTTTATAGTAACTTCCGGTTCGAAGGTATATTTTTAGTATAGTACTTGCACTTTGACATATTCCATCGAACGCTGAAAAAAATTTTGTTGAAAAAATATTTTTTTAGTACGCTTTCTCGGCAAACATGATAGGGGGTTTATGGGAAAAATAGGTTGACTTGTCGTAATTTTGTGAGAATTGATAGGAAGTAATATTTTTTTGCGCTGGAGTTGGCGACTATTGGAAGCAATAGAAGAGAAGAGGGGTAAGCTTTCGATATGCGTATTCGGATGAACAACTATTTTCGGGGGAGTTGCAGGGGAGGTGAACCGATACGGAGGAAGCTAGCTAGCGCGCTCCCTCTTTTTTCTTTTACTAATAACATATAAAATAAACGCGCTAACGATCAGGCCGACAATTCCTCCCGTAAAGTCCAAGCCTACATCAATGGCTTCTCCTTTCCGATGAAGATGCAGCGTCTGATTCCATTCATCCACTGCAGCCGCAGAAGCTAAAAGGAGCAGCACTAGAGATATCTTCCAACGAAAGCGAATTTTATAAGGAAACAAGGCCAGATATAAAAGCCCTCCAAGCATAGAATACATAAACAGATGGGCTGCCTTTCGGAATAAAAATTCCACCGAACGAAACGGCTCGTGCTTGAATAAATAAATGCGATCCCCATACTTGACGGCAATATTGGGAAGCAGCTTGCCTAGTTCGCGCTCGTTGAGATGCTTATTCAAATAAGGGATAATCGTTTGTTTATCATAAGATTGGGATGAAAAGCTAAAGACAAGCAATATACATAACAGTAGCGGAAGACAATACACTACAGGTTTTAACCTTGCCATACATTCCCCTCTCGCAAGCACTCCACAATAACGGGATTCCTTGGCGTTGCCGCCCGGAGGAATCCCGTTTGCAGAATCTATTGTTATACTGAACAATAAGATTCGATGATTTCATCCCAAGACAAACAGAAACGGATTATATCCTCCTCCACTAACTCGCAGCCGGTTTGTACTTCTATAATTTCCAAATCAGTGATCGCCCGGATGCTATGTTTGGCTTCATGCGGAATCTTGACAACATCTCCGGCTTTTACATGATGCAAACGGCCATTCAAGATGAGTTCTCCCTCGCCGGCAATGATCGTCCATACTTCGCTGCGTTTGCTGTGCATCTGGTAACTTAAATTTTTTCCGGATTCGATACAAATCCCTTTCGTCAATACTTCGTAACCTTCAGAAAACTTCTTGAAATCCAACACCCGGTAAGTTCCCCAACGCCGCTCCTCATACATCGGGCGCTGCTCGAAATGCTTTATGAAATCCTTCACTTGCGGGGAGGCCCCCTTCTCGGCAACGAGAATGCCATCCGGGCTGGTGGATACGATAATATTGGATACGCCAATAACCGCGACGGGGATATCCAATTCATTAATCAAGTGCGTATTATGCGAATCGGGGCTGACCGCGCCATGCCCAATGACAGCAGAGCCAATCTCTTCCGTCAGCGTATTCCATGTTCCAAGATCCTTCCAGCAACCATCGAAAGGGACGACCGCAATATGTTTCGCTTTCTCTACGACTTCATAGTCAAAGCTGATCTTCGGTATTTTGGCATATTGCTTAACCATCTCTTCATACTGGATCGGTAGTCCTTTTTGTACGAGCAGATCGATAAGATACCCCAGTTTGAATGCAAATACGCCGCAGTTCCAGAGCGCATGTCGTTCGATCAACTGTGCAGCCTTTGCCTGATCCGGTTTCTCGGCGAAATGGCTAACCGTATAAAATGCCCGGCTCCCGTTCTGATCCGGAGCATGCGGAACGATATAGCCATATTTCTCGGAAGGATAGGTCGGTTGTACGCCCATCAGCGCCAACTCGGCACCTGATTGGTGAATAACGGCCTCTAGACTTTTCAATGCGGCAAAAAATGCGTCTTCCACGTAAGGATCTACCGGCATAATCGTAACGACTTCATTCGTACTTATGCCCTCCATGGAATATAAATAGGTTGCCGCGAGTGCAATGGCGGGAAACGTATCCCGCCGCTCTGGCTCAATAATTAACGGTACCTCCGCCCCCACCTGACTCTGTAACATTTCCATTTGTCCCTTACCCGTAGCGACGTACGAGTGATGACCCATCCCTGCGGTGTCAAGCTGTCTCCATACCCTTTGAACCATCGACTCCAGTCTTTGACCCGGTCCCTGAAGAATCCTAAGAAATTGCTTTGATCTAGAATCGTTGGATAAGGGCCAAAGCCTTTTGCCGGAACCCCCGGATAACAATACCAGTTTCATCTTCAAACCTCCCTTTCATTAGTTTTCTGAAACGGCAGCCAACGGCAGGTTGGCCGCACGACGATTCATTTTACTTTCGATGAAAGCCAACAACTCGCGGCAAAACCGTGCCTCACCGAAACGCTCTGCATGTCGACGTATCTCGACTGAATCCCAGTTCAGCTTATCAAAGCGATTCAGAGCATCGATTAAAGATTCGACAGTTGGTTGCTCGAAATAGCATCCGTTCAAACCGGGTATGATCGTATCCAGTGCCCCGCCCCCCCGGTAGGCGACCACGGGACGCCCGCATGCATTGACTTCCAGTGGGGTAATACCGAAGTCCTCTAGCCCGGGGAAGAGAAACGCATGACAATCTTTCATATACCGGACTACCTCCGCATCTGCCAGTCGTCCCTTGAACTCTACCGTTGGACCCGCAAGGGATTGCAGCCGCCCCCCATCGGGTCCATCGCCGATTACAACCAGTCTTTTGCCCAATCGTGTACAAGCCTCGACAGCCAGGTCCAGCCTCTTGTAAGAAACAAGCCTGGATACGATCAAATAATAATCTTGCTCCGCCGAGGTAGCCGACACGGAAAACCGAGAAACGTTGACTGGTGGAAAAATGACGGAAGATGAACGATCGTAATACGTTCTGATTCGCTGCTGTACAACAGACGAGTTGGCTACAAAATGATCCACGCGGCTCGAGGTGACTACATCCCAATGACGAAGGGGAATAACCATCGCTTCAACCATTTTTTTTATACTTTTAGGAATTTGGAGTCCTTCAACATAAGTGCCGAAATCCCATGCAAACCGCATTGGCGTATGGCAGTAGCAAACATGAACGGCATCCTTATCTGACATGACTCCCTTGGCATAAGCGCTGCTGGAGCTAATAATCAAATCGTAGCCGCGCAAATCGATCGACCGTACGGCCAGCGGATACAGCCAAAAAAAATGTTTAAACCGTCTAAGAATCCCGGGTATATTCTGCATCCAAGTGGTTCGAATATCCGCCCCGCGCAGCTCCGGCGCCAACCTGTTCCGGTCTGCAATCGTTGTATAAATAGGCGCATCGGGAAATAACCGATGAAGCACCGCCACAACTCTTTCGGCCCCGCCCATTTGGTTCAAATAATCGTGAACAATAGCTACCCGCATTTTATTCATTGGGAAACCCCCTTCCCTACGTTTTGTTCCAATACGATCCCACCGCGTGATTGCGGGGTTACGATGTGATCATAGATCGCCTCGATCTTTTCAACCGTCTTCTCGATGGTGAAATGTTCTTTCACCCTCTTATGGGCCAACTTTCCCATACCGTCTCTAAGGTTCGGATACGATAGCAGGCCCGAGGCATATTTGTACAGTTCATCCACATTTCCGATTTCGTATAGAAAGCCGCTTTCGCCATTAACGATAATTTCCGGAACGCCACCGGCATTCGTAGCGATAACGGGAGTCGATTGAGACATCGCTTCGATAAGCACACGCCCGAAAGGCTCGTGATCCGAGCATAATAAAAGGAGATCCGCCGCTGAGCAGATCTCCAACACGTCTTTCCTAAACCCTGCAAACCGGACTCGCTCGCTGATTTGCAGCTTGCCTGCGAGTTTATGCAGGTATTCCCAATATCTTTCGTTTTCTTCCCTAAACTTGGCCTCACCGACGACCCATAGGTATACGTCTTGGCCGTTCTTTATTAACCGATGCGCTCCTAGAATCGCGTCTTCCTGCCTTTTCCAAGGCGTTATTTGTCCGATGATTACCATCACTTGACTCCCCAATGGAGTGTTCAGCTGCTCTCTTACGGACTGTCTGCATGTTTTCTTTTCTTCATCGGACATTTCTCTGAGCGGAACGCCGTTATGTACGAGATGAAGCTTATCGGCAAGCTGCGGATGGCGGAATCCGTGAATAACGGATTGCGAAATTCCGATGATGGCCCGCACCGATATTCCGGCCAACCATTCAATGCATTTTCCGATGCCCCCCTTCGGGGGATTATCCCGGACATGCCATACGACCGGCCGGCGATGAATCCAGCCGAAGAGGGCGGCCATGATTCCAGCACGCAATGAATTCGCATGAATCAGCTCCACCTGGTGCTTGCGGATTTGGCTCGCAAACAAATACCCCGCCCACAGCATTCCTATCATATGCACCAGGAGAAGCAGTGGATTCTTCGTTAATCTCGCTCTGTAGCTGGGAATGCTCACCGTCTCCAGGCCATACTCGCGAGCCCGCTGCAGCAGCTCGCCTTCCGGGGCAAACAAAATCGGTTTCGCCTTCGTCATATGCCTCGCAGTTAGCAGCAAACTGATCTCCGCTCCACTGACATCGCTGGTATGGTTGTAGAATGCTACATTCATCGTAACACAAGCTCCTTCCGCTCTCTTTCGGCAATGGCTTGTTCAAACACCGACGTAATCCCTTTTGCCGCTCGTTCCCATGTATAATGCTGCTGCACAAATTCCAGACATGCTTCCCTCGAAGGGAGGAGCGTCCCTCCTCGCAGAACGGAGATGATTCGTGCAGCCATCGCTTCCGGCGTACTATCTTGAAATAATAAATTTTTCGAGAGCCCTTCCAGTATTTCTTTGGTCCCGCCGTATGGCGTCCCGATGACTGGCGTTCCACAAGCAAGCGCCTCAACCGTGACTAGTCCGAAGCCCTCAAGCGTCAACGTAGGCACGATGCTTAGATCGGAAGCCTGATACCATCGAACCAAATCTTCATTGGTTACCCTGCCCAAAAATCGAATGCGAGCGCCGAGACCCGATTGGTGCGCCAACTGCTCCAATGTTTCACGCATCGTTCCGTCCCCCGCGATATACAGCATAGCCTCAGGAATCTCTGCCGCGATTTGACGCATAGCCAAAATCAGGTGATCAATCCCCATCCGGTGAACTAGGCGTCTGGCACAGAACAGCACCTTATGATCCTCATGCAGGCCCATCTCTCTTCGCAGCCTTGGGCGATTGGATGCCGGTTGAAACCGCCGAACGTCAGGCGCGCCGGGAATTCGGTGAATTCGATCTTTATTTACTCCGTATTCGCCAGATAAAATATCTTTGAAATATTGGCTCAGTACAATAAAATGATCCGTTCGGCGATAAGCCATGAGCTCGATTTGCTTTTTCATCTCATACCGCAGCTTTTGTCCGAGTCCTCCCTGCCCTTGATCCTCCACGAACGATTCTTGAGCCCAGGGACCATGAAAATGGGTCACAATGGGGACGGACCGAGGAATCAAGTTCCGGGTAATTAGTGAAGAATAAAGGGCGAAATGCGGATTAAAAATATCTGTGTGTCCTGTTTTAAATGCCTTTCCGGTCACTTGCCTGAAGGCTTTGATTCGAGACCAGGTGCCCGGGCGATCAGGGTGGTTAATGACATCCTTCATATAATTCGGGGCTGTCGTTCGCTCTCCGAAGGCAGTCATAAAACCCGAAACCTGGTGTCCATACCGTCTCATAGCTTCCAGATAATCTGCAAAATAGCGGTTCAGGCCGCCGGGTGTATGTTCAATCCAACCCATACCGGTTGCGAGAATTTTCATAGTCATGTCCCCCTGTTTAATTGGCTAAAGAAACTCCATTCGATTTCCAGATTGGGGATAATACTTCAGAATATTGCGCTACACACTTTCGAAAATCATAATTGGTTGTCGCTAGCCTTGCCGCTTTGGCTATCCGTATTCGATCATTGTCGTCGTTCTTAAGCTTAACAATACTTTCTGCCAAACCCTTTGCGTCCCTAGGCGACACAATAATCCCATTAACCCCATGACAAATCGCATCCTTCATTCCTGTAGAGTCGGTAACAATGGTTGGCACGCCCGTTGCCATAGCTTCCAAAGGAGCAAGGCCGAACCCGTCGTTAATCGATGAATGGACGCAAAGGTGAGAGTTTCTTAATGCCGGGACGGGATCGCCAACGCCAAGCTTAATATCGATTCCAGATTTCATGTAATCCAGAATGAGATTACGAATGGACCTCCAGCCGATTCCGCCGTAGAGCGTAACTTCGATTTCTCTGTCTTCCGTCATCTTGACAGCTTCAAGTAAATATTGAAATCCTTTTAATAAAGAAACCTGGCCAACGGAAATGATTCTAAACTTCTCGCCCTTTGCTCTCGGAATGAGGCTGGATTGCTCCGGCACCGGCTGAAAACGTTCGGTGTTTACACCAAGCGGGGAAAACAAGAGCTTATCGGGACGAATCCCTTGACGAATGAAGGAATCCTTTTGCAACTGGGACGCTACAGTGATGTAGTCGGCCAGCTCGTATTCCCTCATGACGCGTTCTACCCATAGTTTATGAAAGGGTGATCCTTTCATCTTGTATTTACGATGTTCTTCGTTAGTGTCGGAGTAAAGCTCACTTACATGAGTAGTCGCGGCCTCGAGTACCGTAATTCCGCCAGCCCCACGAACCTTTCGAAAGCTGTTTTCCGCGTAGCCCGGAAATGAATGATACACAATCGGCATCTTTGCCAGCTGTATACTCACCTCACGATCAAAATAAACACTTTCCCAATATACCTTGGTCGCAGGCATCCATCGCATTGGCGTATATTTGACAAACTTATTCCATGTGGGACTGGGGATTTTATTTATCCCGTCAGACGAAGATGAAGATGGAGAAGAAGTGAATACATGCGCAGCGCCACCGCCATGCTTTACGGATTGATAAACAAAGTTCAAATGACCGCCTAACCCGCCTTGACCGACCCCAGCGATGCATCCCATAAATACCTTATACAATGTTCTTTCCCCCTTCCAGCACAGCCTCTACGAGGTCGATCCGTTTTCTTCCGGGCGTTCCAACGATTGGGGTGCTTGAACCGGAAATCAATTCAGCAATGGTGACCGCCAAATGTTCGGCGTCGGCTCGTTTCGCAACGTAAATCCCATCCATATAATCGGCCCATTCTGGGAGTCCTCCCGCATCGAATACAATCACAGGCTTACCCATTCTTCTGGCTTCAGGCACGACTAACGGCGAGGGGTCGGGATAGATTGATGGAACGACTACCACATCCGACTCGGCATACCAACCATCGATTTCTTTTCCCGGAACTTTGCCTACGAAATGTACATGGTCCGTTACTTTTAATTTTAGACTTAAGCTCTTCAAAGTTTCTTTGTACCAACCATCCCCGATAATCGTACATTCTACATTGAATCCTCTGTCATTCAATGTTGGGACGGCTTGCAGCAAGTACTGAACGCCTTTAGTATAAACTAGCCGGCCGACATATAAAATTTTGATTTTCTTCTTTTTCTGCGGCATGATGAGTGAGCTCATGTTCCCAAGTTGATTTAATGTGTTATCAAATACGCGAATTTTATCATCCGGAATTCCTTCTATTAATAAAAACTCGCGTATTGCCTCGCTGACGGGATAAACCTGGATACAACGATGAAGGGCAGAAACCATTGAAAGATGCAAAGAGATGGACTCAATCGCCTTCAGTGGGGAGACATTCGTTCCGCATCTCCGCGTATACCAGTTCAACATGCATGACAGGCCCCCCCGTTTCATGCACAAATCTTCATTATCCCGATATAACCTCGCACCTGATGGACACATGACGCAGTGAACTGTCGCTACCGTAGGATATTTACGGGCTAGACGTTCGACAATTTTTGCAGTATGCGGTATGGTATGCCATACGATGAGGTCTGGCCGGAATTTCTCTGCATATGCCATCCATTGTTCCGGGACATCCGCTAACGATACCGTTTTGAATTCCTCTTCGCCCCAAAAGTTGCTATCGTTTGTTTTTAAGGCAACCAGCGTTGTCTGATGACCTTTTTTTATTAATTCGAGGGAAAAATTGTATATAAATCTTTCGAGCCCACCTGCCGAACTAAACTGATCGGCTATCTGCAGTATTCTCATAATACCCTCCGCTTCATCTCAATGTTAGATGATTGCCCCTCTGCATGCCGCATCGTTAAACAAAACGGAATGTAACACACAGTTAATGTTTTTGCTAACGGTGGATAAAGTAAATTGTTCAAGCTCCCCCTTATTGCCTTGCGAGGTTACCGCTTTTCTTATAGCCTCTTGGAATCCCTCCGAACTAGGAGATACTAATCGAACATTTGGAAAACCCCAATGCTTAAGCTCTCTAAGCTCGTTAGAAACCACTTCAGCTCCTGCAGCTGTATACTCGAGCACCTTGATAGGACAGGCACATTGGTAGTAATCGTCTTCGTCACCTGGATACAGGCCAATGTCCGAAGCGCAAAAATACTTGGGTACCTCCGAATATGGAACCTTTCCCAACATTTCGAATCGATCAGGGTGACGGGATTCCATAATTTTTTGCCGTATTGGGTCAGCCAGTTCTCCATCGCCTATAAGTAAGCACTTCACATTCGGTATATCCAGCTGGTCGATTGCATCCATAAAGTAAAGCTTTCGGGAAGCTGTTAGTCCGATCAGGCTGATCAGTAACGTATCCGGGGATATCCCGATCAATTTCTTAGCCTCGATTTTTGGTATACAAAATTTAGAGGTGTCGATTGGAGTAGGGATCCAATGAGCATTTTTTGTCCATCGACTAGCCCGGATTTGCAATTCAATGGAGGTGCAAAGCGCTGTTCGGTCTTTGACAAGAAATTGTTGTTCCATCTCATCACTTAACAAATCAAAATAATCAATAATGATGGGAACCTCGAACTTATGGGGTGGATACCCTATGACATACCAGTTGTTAGGACAAATTACAGCATCAATCTTTAGTTTTCGAACAATTCCTTTGATCTTCATCCAAGCTAAGGTTTGATTCCAGATTGGAATTTTGTTATTTGGTAACCATTTGGCGGCAGTCGGCAAAAGCTGAATACTTAGCTGGTTCGTAATCTCTTCGTTGTGGGCCCCAAACTGTCTCCACGATTTCCATCGAACGATGTATGGTTCATGGCCGGCCAACCGTAGGGCGTCAGCCAAGTAATCCGTACGTTGTCTATTCCCCGATTGGTTGGGTGAAATACTTAGTAATAAAACCTTCATCAGATCTTTACTCCCCCTTTGGTTGATTCTTGAGCATGTAAATGAGATTGCACTCTCTATAATTAATTCGTTAATCCGTCACAGAGGGCTGATTACGGGTGCGCAGTACTTTCTGTTTTGCCTGGGCAACCATTGTTTTTAGCGGCTCCAGACTAAAATGAAACAACCGGCGCCAAAGCAACCCCAGGCTCGTGCATTTGTATATCACAAATGCCCACTTCACTAAACTCACGATCATAATGGCTAAAGCGGCTCCAATTCCGCCAAACCATTGCAGCATTATAAAGGCTGAAGTTCCACCGCAAACAAGACCTAGCAATTCCGCATAGGTTACGAAGTGAAATTTGCCTTCGGTGGATATATAATTCGTCATTACCACATAAGCAACATTCAGAGGCGCGCTAGCCAACAAAATCTGCCCCATCAGGATCGATTCGTTGTATTCGGGTCCATAAACAAAAGGAAGCGCGAAAGGCAGCAAAGCAGATGCGATAGCAGCCAGGAATAAGGTCATATAGAATAGGATCCCATGTATCCGTTCAACCTGTCTTTGCCTTTCCCCTTTCTGCATATCCATCAATTTGGGAAACAAGTAAGTACCAATTGCGCCAACGAGTATGGAAGGCAGCATCGTCGCAATACTGGCTGAAACTGTATATATCCCTAATGCATATGTGGTAAGGAACAGAGAAATAAGCAACTGATCTAGATTGTTGCCAAAAGTACCTACGATGAAGCCTGAATATAGCTGTATTCCCTTGCCAAACAACTCGCGCCCTGTTTTTAGAACGTTAGCAACCTTTGGCTGGATCACGTTTAAAACCCACATTAATGAGATTAAGAATAATCCCAATGACCAAACCAAACTGCAAATGACAAAGCTGCGTACAGAGTAATGATTTGTTAGCAGCAGCGTACAAATCATAAGCAAAATGCCCACCGGATTCATAATCCGGAGGGCCAGCACCTTACCAAACATATTTTTGGTTTGTAATGTACCGATCAATCCGTCGGACAAAAGGCCAAACGGCAAGGAAATCAAAGAGATTTGAGCAAGTGCAATGACTTTGTTCGATTGGTTGGCCAACAAATTAGGCAGAATACATTCACCTATCAAAAGACCGATTAGACCGATGCATGCACCAATAACCAAGTACACGCCGAAATACTCCCTTTGCTTTTCGGGAAACTGCTTCCCCAGATAAATAACCGCGCCCGGTAAGCCGATCGTGAAGAGAATCGTAAACAAACCACTCCAACGCGTAGCCGTTGCCAGCTCCCCCCTTCCTTCGGGGCCTAAGTATCTGGCACTGAGAATTCCGGTAACCAAATTAATCGCGATAACTAAAATGTTAATTCCAAGGCTGGATAGGAATAGTTTTTTCATAGGCTACCTTTGCTTGAACGATTTTACGAGTCTCTTCGCCTCACCGAATGGAGTATCGATGGATTCGTAGATATTCACCATCAGTTGGTTTTCAATTTGGTCGGTCCGAATATCGTCGAATATAAAAGATTGTTTGCCACTAACCAGTCGATTTACCCCTGTGAAGGAAAACGATTGCGAACCTATGGCTCTCCCCGAGGTATCGGCCAATTCAATCTTCAACTTGGAAAAATTTTGGTCGACCACGATGTTCTCAAGTCTCTTGATATCCAAATCCATATTCATCTTATACTTATATTTTCCTTGATCATATAAAGTGGACACAGACCAATAATTTAGATTGGCTTCGAACGGATAAAACGTCAGTTTGCTGTCATCCGTTTCCTTCTGAACCTGTGTCCGGAACGATGCGATCGGTATTCGGTATGGTGCGGCGGACTGACCATCCAACAGATTCATGACCAGCTCGTTGCCCTTCTCCGAATTCGGCAGATTAAAGGAGTAGCTGATCACGTAGCTTAAATTAGGGATAAGCTCCTGCACGACTGCGCTTTGTCTGGCGCCGAGGTAATTGTAGCCGTCGTTCGTACGAATTCCTGCCAGAATTCCAGGAACCGGTAAGGGCTGTCCCGTCTTGTTCTGCAATTTAAACTTGGCTACGGCCATCTGGTACCCCTCGCCTTCGGCTCCGTGCATATGCAGTTCTACCAGTGAAACGTCGACGCCTTGCGGCACCAGCTTATTCAGCGAATCAAATGCAATCACACTGTTAAAGCCGCCGGCAACTGGCTGTTCAGACCCGTACAGGGTATCCAGTGAAATATTCAGCCTTCCTATCCGCAAGCCTAGTACAGTTTTATCCGATTGAACATAATTCTCCTGATTCAAGACCGTTAAACTTTTTAGCTGTACACCCTCCTCCAGCGGAATTGCATAATATAACTGCTGCTTCTCCCCGGGCTCCAGTGTTACCGGTTCTGTCGCGGCAATTCTTTTGCCATGATACACTTTATTATCGGTATTCCCGTCTAACTGGATGTCCGGTACCATCTCCTTCATCGTACCCATGTTTTCCACGAGAAGGGTAACAACCGCCACTGGCCCTTGAGCGCTATTCTGATGAATTACCTGCATCGGCGTGTATCGCAAGCTTACGGACAATACTGGAATAGCGAATGGCTGTTTCCAGGCCAGCTTCTGCACTCCCCCATTATCAAAGGATTTCCCCCCGTTCCATTGATCGGTGATCGGAATGGAAAGAACCGTTTTCTCGCGGATCGGGTATTCAAACTCATCTTTATCCACCCAATAAAGTGACGTGATCTTAAAATCGGTATTCCGTTCCAATGTGACGAGATAGCTTAACTCAACCTTCTCCTGCGGTTGAATAGCCGCTGCGTTGTTCTCACTCGGACGCAGTGTGTAATAGGTACCGGTATCTGTCACTACCCGTAGATCATATTCCGGCACGCGTGTCATCTGACTGCCTGTATTAAACATTTTGATAACTACGCCGATCTGCGTTCCGCTTGCCGCCCGTTCATTTAATATGCTTTTTACTTCAACCTGAACCGACTCGTTCAGAGCATATCGTTCCACTGTTTGGTAAACGGGCACCGACTCGTTGTCGGCAGCCACAAGATTAACCGGATATGCCAATATACTAGCCAAAATAACGAAAGCAGCCATAGCTTTATTCCAATGATGTATCACGGTTTATGCCCTCACTTTTTCGCTTGATTGCCGGCGGATGCCAGCTGTACTATTTCTTTATCCTTCAATTGGTTCGGATCAGAGATAACAATCGTATCCCCTTCCTTCAAGCCGGAAAGGACCTCCTGGTACAACTCGTCATCGCTTAGGCGTCCAAGCTCCACCTTTCGCCGTTCCACGCTATTACCGCTTGTAACTAGGAAAACGTAATTTTCTTCCACTTTCTTAACAATGCTGGCCAAAGGGATAGCCAGTACAACTTGTTCGTTTTCGCTTGTGAGCTGAATGCGGGTTCTCATTCCCGGTTTGAACTTAAGATCACCGTTAGGGACTTCCAAAATTAATTCGTACCCTTTCGTTTGAGGATCAATGACACTGGACATAAAGCTGATATTCGCTTTAGCTTTTTCCTTTTCCGCGGAACCCGGCAGGTAGAATGAAAGCTCGCTTTTTCCTCGCACCAGCCGGGCTGCCTGCTCTGGCAGCTGGGACCTGATCTTGATCGGATCAAATCTTTGAATCAGACCAACCTTGGTTCCTTTTCCTGCGGTCATTCCCTTCTCCAGCTGCAGCTCGGTAAGAATGCCGTCCGCCGGCGCTTTAACGTCAAGACCTGAAGCCAGTTCGTCGAATTGTTGAAGGTTTAATTGGGTTTCCTTAAGCTGTGTCTGAAGCGAAGATAAAAAGTCCGTCGCTTCAAACGACTTCAGCTTTTGCCTAAGTAAGGCGAGATCCATTTGCGCATTGCTCAATTGCGACTCTGCCTGCTGTACCTGAAGTTTTTTGGCAAGCCCGGCCTCATAATCGTTTTTAATTTTATTTCGGGCTCGAGTCAGATCGACAATTCCATGCTCCGCCTTCTGTATGGCATTTTGCATTTCCGATCTGTTCAATTCCCTGTTATTGCGTGCCTGTTGAATGGCATCTTCCGCTTTTCGTACGGCAAGAGACAATCTCTCCCGTTCGAATTTGGCATCTTTGGAGAACAGCAGCAGGATGACATCCCCTTCTTTAACGCTGTCTCCTCGTTTTTTAAATATTTCTTCGATCGTCCCTTCCGTCTGAGCAAGCACATCGAATTGTACGGAAGCAATAAACTCCGCCGCCTGTTCCGGCGACTCGCCCAACTTCTGTTTAGCCAGCTTCCACGTTTTGACGCTCTTCTGCTGCTGTTCCTGGGCCAATACCTCTTTCTCCGGCTGAAATACTTTGATAGCCGAACACCCTGCAAGAACCGACAAACTTAATCCCAACACACCAACCGCTCTTAAATGACGGTAGGCTATTTTTCGACGATGCTTCCGTTGTTTACGCATTCCGATAACTCCCTCCTACGGATTAAAGTAATCTTGTCCAAGTAACCTATACAAAGCCAAATAATTGCACAAGTCGAGTAGTTTCCACCGATAGACCAGCTTCCAATTGTTGCAAGCAATATCCCTAATATGATTAATCCCGTAGTACTAGAATTGGCTTCTCTAAATGCCATCCGAAGTGCTTCGAAGATGATTAACCCATAAATCGCCCCACCGATAATACCGTCGGATATCATGATATTGCTTAAATCCACCTCTGAACTGGCCCCTGTGTCAGACATCTTTGCAGCCAAAGTCGTAATACCAAGTCCTTGACCAATCGGCATTTGGAACCCATGGAGCAACCCATTCTGGAACATCGCTAAATGAGTTAATGCGGTGGAATGTTCTTCATCGAACGGGTTCGCCAACCCGTTCACTTGATGAGCGATCAGTGCACTTTCGCTTTGGATTTTCGTAATTGCGGAAAAGCTAGCTAATAATGAGATACCCACAATAACAGTTATAATAACTCTAGCTGCTCCCCTTCTAACACTCATTACCGTAACAATTGCTAGAGAGAATGCTGTAAGAAAAACCGGCGTTCTTTGCGATTGCATAAACATTGCGTAACAAAGAAGAGGTAGCATCATAACAGATGCTAGTCGAAGTAAGATTGTTCCGCGAAGTAGCAATACCCAGGCAATGACTATACTAATAACAAGGTAAAGAGTATATTCCGCAGCATTCGTATATAAGGAAAATGCTCGTGACCCGTTGCCGATCATAAGGGCAGCATAACCAGCTACATCAATCCACGATTCTTCAAAATTCAAAAAACCGTAATAAATTTGCTTCAACCCATAAAGGGCGCTAATCACCCCAATTAAGCATACCGTTCCGCAGATAACCTTCATCCAACGCCCGTTTAAGTAAATTCGGGATAGAACCATCCAAAATAAGGGGACGATATAGAACATCACTCCCCCTAGTCCTGTCAGAAGGCTTCCTTGAAGCGGATTAAATACTTGCACCGCGTCGATAAGTATCATCCAGCGGACTAGTTTAAACAGCCGGGTATCCTCATCCTTCGGAATCCCTTGCCGCCGAATATATGTCCAATATACCCAATACGATCCGAGAAGCATGATCATGGCCGGGGCAAGAATAACAAGCGGGTCAAATGAGCTCCATCCGGATGAAGGAATGAGCGCCCTGCGAAGAAAACCCATAAAGGGGAGGTAGATGAGCAGCCCGAAAAGCACCCACCGGGGCTGACTTATACTTAGTGCAGTAAATACTAGGCTGATAGCCGCAAACAATATGATCCTTATTTTAGTTGGATCTACCACCGCTCGTCCTAATAAGTAGCCGCACATGCTAAAAAAAACAATCCAGAGGATCGTCTTCATGGCCCGGTTCCCTTGAAATTTGTGCAGAATGGCATACAAGCCCCAACGCCTACTTCCCTATTCGAGATTTTAGACACATTCGTATGTATTCCATGACTGCGGGCTTCATGAATAGTCGATGCCGCAGCCCGGTTTATTGTCGATGTCATGGGAATCAAAATACGTACCGAGGGAAGCGATCACCAGGTCCGAAGGTTCAAGCCTCCCCCGAGAAAACTATTAATGCATATTTGCATACTCGCAATTTCGTTTACTGCCGATACCGATTCCTTCGTATTCCAGGCCGTGGATATTCGCTGCCTGTAATGCATTACGACCATCAATAATTAACGGCCGTCGCATAAGGGAAACAACATCTTTGGGATCCAAACTTGTATATTCGGGCCATTCCGTTACGATCAACGCTGCATCTGCATTGAACAAAGCCTCTGTTGCACTTACGGCAAAATGTACCGACTCCGGAAGTAAAGACATCGCTTTATCCATGGCCACCGGATCATGCACTCGAACCTTAGCCCCCTGGGATAAGAGGGCATGTATTATGGGAAAACTGGGAGCCTCTCGAAGATCGTCCGTCCCTGGCTTGAAAGACAAGCCCAAGACCGAAATTTGTTTGCCGGACAATTCCCCAAGACGATCTTGCAGCTTCTCAAGCATAATCAATTTCTGAGACTGATTCACTTCAATTACGGCGGACAGAAGCTTGAAATCATAGCCGTTCGTATCTGCAATAAACCGCAGTGCCCGCGTATCCTTCGGGAAACAGCTTCCGCCATAGCCGATCCCCGCTTGCAAAAATGAAGAACCAATTCGCGAATCTTTGCCGATAATAGAAGCGACATGCGTTACATCCGCCCCAACACGGTCGCACACATTCGCGATTTCATTGATAAAACTTATCTTCATAGCCAGATATGCATTCGCTGCATACTTTGCCAATTCCGCGCTTCTGCGGTCAACTACAATATATTCGGGACCTCGATAACCGACGGGTCGCAAGGCTTGCATCGGGGGCTGGAAGCTTTGTTCCGCAATACCGGCATAAAGTTCATACAGAAGCTTGCTTGAATATTCATCGCCGCCTACGACAATCCGGTCGGGATATAGCGTATCCTGAATGGCCCTGCCTTGCCGTAAAAACTCAGGGTTGGACGTTACTTTCACGCGATCTTCCAACCCGACCTCCTTAATCTTGCGGTCAATTTGATCGGCTGTTCCCACCGGCACCGTACTTTTATTGACCAATACGGTCGGGCTGTTCTTCGTCCGAATAAAATCCAATGTTTCAGCCACGGCTGAGAATAAGTACGTCAAATTAGGCGAGCCATCGGAATTAGCCGGCGTACCGACCGCAAAGAAAATGACATCGGCATGCTCCACCGCTTCCCGCGAAGGCGTAACGAAACGAAGGTAATCCTGCCGCAATTGGATCAATTCTTTCAAACCCGGCTCATAAAAAGGCATGTTTCCTAGATCCAGCTGCTTGATCTTCGTCTCGTCTACATCCACGCAAGTAACATCATGCTCCAAGTAAGCCATTGAAACAGCGGTTGTCAAGCCTACATAACCCGTTCCGATCACAGTTACTTTCATATATTAACTCCCCTGACAAGCACACATTGTGCTGTTTCTTCTCGATTCATCTAGCCGATGACATGGGGCAAAGAATCTCTCTCCAGCATCGTTTCCATCGCTTTCAGAAGGGGACCGCGGAGCTCGTGATTGCGTAGAGCGAAGTCCAGGGTCGTAAGGATAAAGCCCAGTTTCTCACCGACATCGTAACGGGTTCCTTGGAAGTGAAAGGCATAGACTCGCTGTATTTCGTTCAATTTTTGAATGGCGTCCGTTAATTGAATCTCACCCCCGGCGCCTTCCTCCTGAAGATCAAGGAAACGAAAAATCTCGGGCGTAAGCACGTATCTTCCCATGATCGCAAGGTTGGATGGAGCTTTCCCAGACCGGGGCTTCTCGACAAATTGGTTGACTTGATACAAGCTGCCTGCCTTGGACAACGGATCGATAATACCGTAACGGTGGGTTTCGTTATCTGCGACCGGTTGAATCCCGATAATGGAGCTGCTGGTTTTCTCGAATTGTTGAATCAATTGCTTCAGACAAGGGGTTTCGGATTGAACAATATCATCGCCGAGCAGCACCGCGAACGGTTCATCGCCGATGAACCTTCGGGCACACCATATCGCATGACCCAAGCCCTTTGGTTCCTTCTGGCGTATATAATGGATTTCCACCTTGGAAGAACGGCGAACTTCCTCGAGAAGTTCCACCTTCCCCTTCATGGCCAAATTGGTTTCGAGTTCAAATGCATGGTCGAAGTGATCTTCAATTGCACGTTTCCCTTTCCCCGTTACGATAATAATATCCTCAATTCCCGATTCAACGGCTTCCTCAACAATGTATTGGATCGTTGGTTTGTCGATGATCGGAAGCATTTCCTTAGGCATTGCCTTGGTTGCCGGCAGAAATCGGGTTCCGAGCCCGGCGGCAGGAATAATCGCCTTTCTTACGCTTTTCATTGTTTTCCCTCCAATTGCGATTTTTGTCTGTTATCAGCAATAAAATACCTAACTTCGTTGTCTTAACAAAAAATAAAACAACAAAGTTAGATCCTTTATAATAAGGGCATTCAACCCTGCCTCACGTCACACCCTCGACAATGAATGTCTAAGGTTTATTGCAACCCACAGCATGACCGAGTGCCTACAATTGATAAAGGTATAGTAGACATTACCTGCGACGAAAAAAGAATCCGTGTAGAGGTTATGAAGATTATGACGATTTTTTGCTCACTTTGTTCAGCAACGTTCCGATCAAGCGCGCTTCCGCATGCGCCAGCTCCTCTTTCAGCTTCAGCGCAGTCCCTGGTTTTACCTTTCCACATTCCATGACGAGCAGAACACCGTCGCATTTGGCCGCCATAATCTTCGCATCAATATATTTCAATGCCGGTGGCGTATCTACCACAATCACGTCGAATCGATTCTTCAATTCCTGCATCAAACGATCGAACTCTTCGGAGGATAGCAGTCCCGACGGATTCATCTGCGTATATCCGGTGGGAATGTATGTCAGGTTAGGAAACCTTGTATTTTTCAAAATTTCATTGGAGGAATTCAACTTCGTCAAATACTGACATAAACCAAGTTGATTCGAATCGTTAAACCACGAATGGATCGCGGGCTTGCGAAGATCCGCATCAAGCAGAACAACCTTTTTGCCGGAAGTCGCATAAGACAACGCAAGATTAAGACAACTTGTCGTCCGTCCTTCCCCCGGACTTGTCGACACAACAGCTATGCTTTGCATTCCGTGTTTTTTGATTGAAAAATCCAGATTGACTTTGAGATTCATAAAAACGTCGTCAACTTGCGGCAATAATTCGATGTTATCCTTCGACTTTGGCATATTGAGCGTCACCTACCCGTTTTTCCTGAAATATCGGTTTCAATCTTTGCGCATGTTTTGTCTTCATCCTTGGAATCGATGCAAGCACGGGAGCCCCCATCAAACGTTGAATATCTTCCTCATTCTTGAGTGTGTCGTCCAAAAAATCGAGCAAAAACGCGATGCCAACGGCGAATAATAGCGAAACCGCAGCACTGATTAAAATATATTGATTTGAACGTTTGTTGATCGGTAAGGGGTTGTCATCGATACCAGCTGAATTCAGGATCGTTACGTTGTTCACCTTCATAATCTTGGGTATTTCGCTTTGAAAAACGGAGGATACGGCGTTTACGACTTTCGTCGCTCTCTCGTAAGAAGTATCGGCAACGGATAGCGTCATAACCTGCGTATTGTTTACCGATTGAACGTTGATCATGCGGCTGAGCAGATCCGGGGTCAGACCGAGCTCGGGATATCTTTGGACGACTTTATCCATAATCGCCGGGGTTCGAATAATTTCCTTGTACGTATTGATCAGTTGAATATTCAAGCCAACGGCTGAAAGATCCATTTGTTCCCTTCCCATCTGCTCGATTTCCACCGTCTTGTTCACAATAAATTTAGTCGATGCCTGATAAACAGGGGTATATACTGAATAGCTGTACGCGGCCGTTGTCAGCGTCGCAATGATGACGCATAGGATGATAAGAACCAACCTTTTTCGAATGATCCCAAAATACTGTTTAAGCTCCATAATTACCCTCCGTTGTTTGCTTTTCACAATCATCGTTAGATACATAACGTATCATAAGTACAATCACTACTCTATGATACAATTTGTATCTTGTCAAACATTTTTTTATAATCTGACATTATTTTTTCAAAACGACAGTTGCGATATAATTATCTTTCAATAAATTTATATAGACAAAATTGGAAATATCCGTATATAATATCGTTGTTGATACATAACGTATCGAAAAAACACGAACTAAGGAGGTGATCTTATGCCAAAAAGGTCTTATTCTAAGCCAGCCGTATTAAACCACCAGCTGATAAGCTTTGAAACGTTGCTGTCGTGCAATCCTCCGAATATTCCGGGGCAACGGCTCGACAATGGCAACAGAATTTGCTTGCTGCCCAACGGAGCTGGCTGGTTCGAATCGAAATAATGAAAAAGAGCCGGGATGCATAAACATTCCAGCTCTTTTTTTCATGCCAATTCAACCGCCTCCCTCTCCCGGCTGTATTGAATTTGATAGAGCCTGAAATATAGCCCTTTCTTACTTATAAGCTCGTGATGCGTCCCGTGTTCAACCAATCGTCCCCGGTCTAAAACCGCTATAAGATCCGCGTTTTGGATTGTGGATAGACGATGTGCGATAACCATCGTTGTCCGATTCCTCATAAGCTTCTCCAGCGCTCCTTGGACCAACTGCTCGGTCTCGCTGTCCAATGCCGAAGTAGCCTCGTCCAGAAGCAAGATCGGCGCATCCTTCAGTATAGCTCTGGCAATGGCGATTCGCTGCCGCTGTCCCCCGGATAATCGGATCCCTCTTTCTCCAATTTGCGTACCGTAACCATTAGGCAGTGCCATGATAAATTCGTGCGCGTTCGCTTCCTTGGCGGCCGCTATCAGCTCCTCTTCGCTTGCACCGATTTTACCGTAGGCAATGTTGTCCCTTATGCTCCCGTCAAATAAATAAGTTTCCTGGGGTACGTATGCCGTACAGCTTCTCAATTGGGCGTAGGACATCAAACTTACAGGCTGATTGTCGAATAATATTTCCCCTGACTGTGGCTTATAAAAGCCCATCAGCAAATTAAATAACGTGCTCTTGCCAGCGCCGCTCGGTCCCACCAAAGCAACAGTTTTACCGGAAAGTACGGTTAAATTAAATTGATCCAGGCTGATCGTATGACCGTTATAGCTGAAACGGATATCCTTAATCTCTATCCCACCACTTATAGTGGGAACCGGCTGATAATTAGAAAGTTCTCGTGTCTCGGTGGGCTCGTTAAATACTTCATGCACTCTTTCCAATGCCGCTACAGAACGTTGAAGAGCCCCCCACATGCCGGCCAATCCGGTCAGTGGGTAAACAAGGTATTGAACAAGATTGATAAAGGCAAGCAAGTCACCAACAGACATCGAACCGGCCATTACGTAGCGGATCCCTAGTCCTAGGCAGACAAGAAACGATAAAGAACCGGCCGAGTTGGCCCCTGCCTGGAACCAGCCCCTGAGATTTGCCAGCTTGAGTTCCAATGCCAGCAGTTTGCTATTGATGTCCTCATATTGAAAATATTTCTTGTTTTCGAGCGTGAATGATCGGACGATGGCATACCCGGCAAAGCTATCGTTTAAGAAGGCGTAGAGCCTGGCGAGCGTATCGTGAACCGCTCTGCTGTTACGTCGAATAAGTTGTCCGAATACGGCACCCGACAAAGCGGCAACGGGACCGAGCAGCAGACAAATTAACGCTAGAGTTCCGTTAATTTTAAACAAATAGACAAAGGCGCCAATGGCCATAAGCGGCAGCCGGACCACGCTAAGCATGTTGCTTCCGATGGCTCCGTCAATGCTATTTACATCGTTGGTCAACCGCGAGACCATCTCTCCGGAATGATGATTTTCGTAATATTTGGCGGGCAGTCGCATCATATGATGGAACAATGCATTCTTCAAATCCGTACGAACCTTTACCACCGCTGTTGCTTCGAGATATGTACTGAAGTAGCTGATCGCGCTGCTCAATACAACAAATAATACCCCATAGAACAATAGGCTCTTCACTTCCGATATATTTCTATCAACGGCAGCATCCGTCATGTTTTGCAGAAACCAAGTAAAAAACAGTGTAACTCCGATACCGCTGAACATCGTAATAAAGAGCCAGAGGTAGGTTTCCCAATAGCGCACAACATACGGCAAAATCAGGAGAAGCGGTCTCTTCATTTCCCCGATTTTCAAGTTACGTTTCCACATCGAATAAAATTTAGTTAAGATGTCCATAGCCGTTTTTTCATTCCCCGCAGTATTCTGGAAGTTCGCAGATACATATGAATAAGCCGGGAGAGCAGGGGAAACCGAATGACCAACCATCCCCACAGCTTCATCCAAGAGACGGATGTGCTAAAGACGATCAACCGCTTGCGGATCGATGTCATTCTCCCAATGACCCGGTTCGCCGGCACGGGTTCATCGGGGTACAAGTTCGAATCCCCCTTGCAGACGATCAATGCCTCCTTTTCGCTTTGCATTCGTCCGATGCAACGATGCCCGACCAATCTTCCCGGGTTGTCAAGAAACAATACGATGTCTCCTTTTTTCAACCTGGATAGATCGATAGGCTCGAAACGGCAAATATCCCCGGTACGGATAAACGGCAACATGCTGGCGCCATGGGAAGGGATATCGACATAACCTTGCTTCATCATGACATCTTGAATAGCTCTCAATAAAACGACATTAGCTTGCATCTTCTATAAGTCCCAGCTGATCCAGATGCGTCAGGAATGTAGTCACATCCTGCACCGCTTCCTGTGCTGTAATGTCATAATGCTTCTGCAATTCCAGAGCCAACGAATCCGCCGTTTGCGGCTCTTTTAGCAAAGTCCAGCAAAGGCCGCCGACTTCGTTTAGCTTGGTTACCGTATATTGCTCCGCATTTAAGATCAGCCATTCTTGTTCCGTTTCCATGACTTCCACATTCATACTACGTTTGAATTTCTTGCTCACTTGATTTCCTCCCAGAATGTATTATTCTTTTGAAAGTAAAGCTCATATACAGGTACCTTCCCTGCTAACAGTCTACACATCCGAAATACCTTCTTCGTTTCCTCCGGATGGTGCGCCCAGTAAAACACCCGCTGCAGAAGCTGCTGAATCCCCTCCATGACACCCATGCGCAATCTGCGATTGTCAGGGGATTGGCGCAAAATTTGAATCGCAGTTAAAGGATATGTCCCTGGAAGCTCAGGAAGCTCCGTGTCGCTACGGAAGGGTGAATTGTACACAACGACATCATTCTCGGTTATTTTGATGATCGTCGCTTCGTCGGATAGAATTGGCCTTGGTTGCGATAGCTGGGCCACGGTAGATTTCCCTGCGCCGGAATGACCGGCAAACAAGTAAGCCCTCTCCTGTTCCAACAAGCAAGAGGAATGGATGAGGAGGCCCCATTCATACTGTGTAATATAGGCGCTATACAAATTAACCATTGCGTGCTTTAACGCAAAGTCGTCGTGTATGCAGATGCGAACCGCTTTGTATTGCTTATCGATTTCAATGAGATAATCCGTTCGCTTATAGATCTTGCATTCATCCGTTATGGTCACTTCTACGTTGTAATCCTGAAAAGAAGAACCATAACCCTCTTCGATGACTACCGAGAGATCGGCTTCTTGTGTCGTTGCAAGAGAAACCGGCTCTGCATCATACTTTTGGCAAATGAACTCTTTCACAAAGTCGGATTCTGTTTTCAGCAGAAGCGTGTGCTCCGCGATCTGAACAATAAAGGCAGTTTCCATCCCTTTTTTCCCCTTCATCTAATCTTAGTAAGCTCTTCGCAGCGATTTCATCTGGTGTCTGATCGTATCGAAGATCAGATGCTTGAAAAAGAACTTGTACAAGAAGTAATGTTTCGTTCGAATTCCCAGCTTCGCGTACTTGATGACGTCATAACTCCAGTGTGTTTCAATAACGCAAAAGGGTAATGGCTTTATCTCGTGCAAATGAGGAAATTGTTGGTACACGATAGAGAGAGCAGCTTGAATTCTTTTGCTTGTCTTGTCATATGCCGCCTGTTCCATCAGCTCTTTGTAACTCAGCTTATCCCCACACTGATGAATCATTTGAACTATATCCAGCAAATAGCGTATCGAGTCCATCTGGTGTCTGGCTCCGTGAAGACAAATAAAATAAAACGTGTGAAGATCGGACATTTGTTTAACATAGCTGTATTCTTTGAACACCTCGGCATCCCGCCAGAACGGTTCAATATGCAGGTCGGACCAATGCTGCTTATCGAGTGTCCAGTGCAATTCGATCATCAATCCATCTTTATCGTGCAGCCGGGCATGATGATCTTTAATAATCTCAAAGCGATAACCCATTTTCTGAAGACAAGCGATGGAAGCATCTAATTGGGAAGCAGGAACGAGCAGATCGATATCGCTGCTCACCCTTGCGGCGAAATATCCAAAATACCGCTCTGCAAAGTGAACTCCTTTCAAGGGGATAACCTTTAGCCCCTCAGATTCGAACCTGTTAATGCTTTCCTGTTCCTTATGCTTCATAAACAGATTTTGGTGTAGTCCTTTCGTATACTTTTCACGAAGCTTTTCCGCAAAAAAATCAGGCGTTTGATCGATTCCTCTATGCTTCATTAGATGATAGACTTGTGATGATAGAGAAAACAATTCAATTTCCTTTAAAGCGATCTCGTACTGGGATGGTGTCCAGGCAAGCGCGCTTCGTGAATCATATAATGATCGAAGTAAAGGAAGTATCATAATATCCCCCATTTAAATTGTTACAATTCGTATCACAACACATCTTTACTTTAGAATACAAAGTGTATCATGTCAATATGCAAGCTGCTCTGACTTCAAAATATTTAGCAGGAGGTTACAAAATGAAACGTTTTACACCATTACTCTTGACCATTGTTTTGATGTTAGGCACCTGCTTACCTGGCGTCGGGATACTTTACAATCACCCAACTCCGCTAGCGCAGGCCGCGGTCTTGGAACGGCCTTATGTAGATTGGAAGCAGCAGGAAGTGCCGTTTGGCACCCGATCGTTCTACAGCGCCCCTTGGCGTTCCTATATGGATACATGGGATTCGGGACGCTTTCTCGAAACGTTAGGCATTAATTTTAATGTGGCCCCCCAAGAGGCGGAGGCAACCGCCAAGGTGCTCGCGGAGGCAGGAATCCGTTCCGCAAGGGTCGAAATCGGCTGGGGGCATCTTTCTTTCGAAGATGATTCGCAATTTGTTGCTCAACAGAAACAAAATTTTAACAGAATGCTTACCGCGCTGCGCGACAACAATATTCGTCCGCTGATTCTGCTAAACGCTAACTCCGGTAGCCCCGTCCCAAATAAACAATTTGAAGTTACGCTTAGCAAAAGTGCCAAAGCTGGCGATACAGTTATATATCTCCAGTCAACCGCCGGAATTCGCCCCAAATACACAGGATTGATGGGTATGGCCTATCAAACGATGTATCCCGTGATCACTCAAGTGGATTCCGTAACGGGCCGCTCTGAACTTTCCGTTCCATTGCCAAAGGATTTGCCACAAGGGAAACTCAGGTTGATTGAACTGAAATATCAACCTATATCCGGTACTCAATTTACCGATGGTTCGATGAACCCAGCCGCCGAAGAAACCTTAAATGGGTGGAACAACTATGTGAAAACCGTTACCGACTTTGTTAAAGACGTACTTGGTACAAACAATGCCTCCGATGCCGGTTTCGATTTGGAAGTGTGGAATGAACTTACATTCGGAAGCCATTTTTTGAACATTAACAACTATTACAACCCGCCGCTATCCTTCTCAAAACCGCTTAGCTATACGAGCAACGGCGGAACGGTAACCGATTATGAAGTCCTGCTGCTCGCTACTGCAGATTATGTAGCGCGTTCGGAGAATAAGCTGCCCGGTGTCCATGTAATCAGCGGCTTTTCGAACCAGAGGCCTTGGGAGAACGGCAGTTCCATATTGCCGGGGCAGGCAGGTTTTAGCCGTCACTACTATACGAGCAATTCCGTCGTTAATGAAACGACATTCCCTAATAAACCAACCTTCGGAGCTACAGGCACTCTTGACAAAGAATTCTACGTTCCCGATCATGATATTTATTTTCCGGAACGCTGGTTTTACGCCTATCAAACCGAATTTGTCGTTCGCGATCTTCAGCCATTTCCCGGTCCCTGGAGCATACACCATCGGTATTCCAATCCAGGGAATGGCAAACCATCCGAAGTATGGATGACGGAAACTAATTTATTCCGACTCCCCTTCGCACAAAATTTGATGACTGCAACAAACGTGGATATGAAGAACGAGAACCTAATCAATGTTATGCATCGAATGGGAATGAAATCCATGATGCGAATTTACACCTTTTATAGCCATAAAGGGATTAAAGCAGCAGAAATTTTTGCAGCGAAGGATGGAGATCTGACTTTTGGCGTACTTCCAAGCGCCTTTTTCGAGGAACTTCGGAAAAATAATTATAATTTGACGCCTTCCGTTCGGGAAAAAGCAGGTCCCAGCCTCAAAGCTCTTTCGAATGTTGTCCAATTGATGAAAACCGGGAAATCCATTGAGCTTACACGTCCGTTAAAGGTAGAAAGCCTAAATGAGCCTGAGCCGCGACTCGTCTTTAAAGGCGATGGCACGCCCGAACACCCCGATGTTTATCAACGTGACGATTTCACCTTACTTCCTTATCAGTTGGATTCCAATAAGTTTGCCGTTGGATATTACGTCATCACCAGGGACATGACGAAAACCTGGGATAGCACGAAAGATATTCTGGATCCGGCCAGATACGACATGCCTCCGGAACAATTTGAAATGACCTTGTCTAATATTAGAGGAAAGAATGTGAAGGTATATGCATACGATCCGTTAACCAATATGAACATTAACGTGCCACTTGTAAGAACCACGCCTACAACGATTACAGTGACGTTGGAAACAATGGACTATCCTAGATTCTTAATGATCGAAGAAGAAGGAACAGGCCCGCTTATTACGAGACCGCAATTAGTAAAGTCATCCGGTAAGGCCATATTTTCGTTTATTCCTAACTTATCGGGTAAAGTCTCGATCAGTTGGGGCCCGTATCCCATACGATCAACTGGAACATTTAAGGAAGAAAGCTTTCCTCTTAATCAGTTTGACAAACCCCCGATTTCTTCACGGGAAGTACAATTAATTAATATTACTAAAGAATCAGGTGAAATGGCTAATAGCAAGGGTTCGTGGAGATGGACGGGGACTATTGTGCCTAAATATACGGAGAATTACACGTTCTTAATCGATTCAGATAGTTGTAGGCTTGGACTCTATATTGATGGAAAAAACATCATTCAATCGTGCAGTATTATACCGGCTAGTGGTTCTATTCAGCTAGAAGCCGGAAAGCCGTATGAACTAGATTTAAGATACTCCAATGACTATGCTTTTCCGCATAATGTTTCCCTTTACTGGGCCAGTGCAAGCCAAACGCGAGAAATTGTCGCTCCCGACAACAAAGGCAAAAATCAATTGGTCGCAAATGTTACGGGAAATCTCGCCGGCGTTCTCAACTTGCCCAATTTGAAAAGCGGTGAAGGCGTCAAAATGGAATATGAAAGCGAAGGAATTATCATACGATTCCCCCAATGGAATTACGATACCCGAGGAGTACTCTGGCCGTAATCTACTTTCAATAAAATACCGCTTGCTCTTCGAGGATGCCACTGAAAAAATCCATTCATACGAAAAGGGTACAGTCCTTCAAGAAAGTTGAAGAGGCTGTACCTTTTTTGGCGTATAATGGAGTCATCACGAAAAGCGGGTGAGAGCGGATGATTCGGCAACAACAAACCTTGGTTCTAAGTCCTTACGCGGCACTGTATGACATCGTCGTGCCGAAGGATAACATGCTCCGTCAAATCAACGAACTGGTGGACTTCACCTTCATATATGAGGAACTGGAAGCAAAATATTGTTTGGACAATGGACGTAATGCCATTGACCCCATTCGCATGTTTAAATATCTCCTGCTGAAAGCCATCTTTGAACTTTCAGATGTAGACATTGTCGAGCGCTCTAAGTATGACCTGTCGTTCAAATACTTCCTTGGCATGGCACCGGAAGACCCGGTAATCGATGCGAGCTCCCTGACGAAATTCCGCAAACTGCGGTTGAAAGACATCAACCTGTTGGACATGCTCATCGGGAAGACAGTAGCCCTCGCCATTGAGAAGGAAATCCTGAAGAGCAACTCTGTTATTGTGGATGCTACGCATTCGAAAGCGCGATATAACCAGAAGTCGCCGCGGGAAATTCTGCAAGATCGTGCACGGAAGCTGCGGAAGGCCGTTTACTCCATGGATGAGTCGGTTAAAGTTCGCATGCCCGTTAAAAACACGAGCGATGAGCTGCAGGAAGAAATCGCGTACTGCCAAAGACTCATTACCTTCATCGAGACGGAGTCGGGAATTGCACAAGTACCGAAGATTTCGGAACCGTTGAACCTGTTAAAGGAGACGTTCGAGGATGATTTGGAACAGCTTCGTCTGGCAGCCGACCCCGATGTACGCGTGGGACACAAGAGTGCGGACTCCGCTTTCTTTGGCTACAAGACACATTTGGCCATGACCGAAGAACGAATCATTACGGCAGCTGTGATTACAACAGGCGAGAAGAATGATGGTAAGCAACTGGAGACGCTAGTCGAAAAAAGCAAAGCGGCAGGCATGCAGGTCAAAACTGTAATTGGCGATACCGCATATTCCGAGAAGGATAACATTTCGTACGCGAAAAAGAACGAGATCGAACTTGTATCCAAGCTTAATCCCAACATCACACAGGGCACCCGACAGAAAGAAGACGAGTTCCTTTTCAACAAAGGTGCAGGTATGTACGTATGCAAAGCGGGTCATATGGCATTCCGAAAGGCACGCCAAGGCAAGAAAGATCGCGGCAAAAACCAGAGAGATACCTATTATTTTGACGTTGAAACATGCAAGCATTGTCCGCTGAATGAAGGCTGCTACAAAGAAGGGGCCAAGAGCAAGACCTACTCCGTGACCATTGCATCTGATGAACATTCCGAACAAATGACATTCCAAGAAACGGAGTATTTCAAAACAAAGGCCAAGGAACGCTACAAAATTGAAGCAAAGAACAGCGAACTCAAACATGGACACGGGTACGAAGTCGCCACATCCTCGGGTCTGCTTGGCATGCAATTGCAAGGAGCAATGGCCATATTTGCAGTGAATCTCAAGCGAATATTGAAACTCCCTCAGTACAATGTAGTTTTCTCACGCATGCTCGCTTATTCGCAGGATCTCACCCATGGATAAATCGTTTTCTGGACATGAGAGACTTGGACCGGCGTATTCGGCAACCGAAAGGCATGCGGGAACAGAAGGGGCGAGATTTCGCTCCTTTTTTGTTGTGCTGCTGCACGCTGCTCCACGTACCGCCGGAGGCTTTCACTCCCATTGCTCAACGGGTCAATGCCCTTTCATTCCTCCGTTACGCCTATCCCGTGGGTGGAGGCCGGTTATCCTAACGGTACGGGTCTGGGCCCTTTTGTTCAACGCAATGCGGTACTCCGTGCAATCTTGAGATCCTGCGAATAAGCCAGTTTTCGTGCTGATCGAGAAGCGGTTAAGCTGTTTGCTTCATTGGAAGGGTTCGATTCGGTTCGTAGCCTTCACCGCTTTGTGCCATGGTAACCAGGAGGCGAGCCAGCTTGCCGCAAAGCTTCATCACGGAGCGCATCGGCTTCATGCTTTTCGTCTTTACATTCAATTCGTGCTGTCGTTTAAATGCTTCATCATTCAAGATGAGGGCCATGGTTGCCATAAACAGGACATGCCGAAGTCTGGGTCGGCCCCGTTTGCTGATCGACATCTGGCCTTTCCACTTGCCTGAGCTCGCTTCAGCCAGATTGAGGCCGGCATGCCGCAGCAAAGCATTACCATGTGCATAGCCGCTGAGATCGCCAGCTTCACCTAGTATGCCGGCGACCGACAGAGTGCTCATGCCTTTCATCGCCAGCAGGGGCCTAGCCAGCGGGATCCGAGCCAGTGCAGCCGCCACTTCATTCTCGATGACTTGCAACTGCTCCATAGCCAGATCATATTCGGCAAGCAGCTGTTGCAGATGAAGTTTGTAGGCTTTTTCAGCATGCTTGGCACCGACTGAACACCTTGCCAGTGCCAGCAGTTCGGAAGCTCTCCGTTCACCGCTGTGCCGTTTCATGACCGTTTTCCAGCCGTCGATGACCTGGCGGACGGTGAGCTTTTGAAGATCGGCAGGCGTAGGAAAGAGGCGTAGTGTGGCTAGCGATCCGGAGCCAATGAGGTGCTTGTATACCTGCCGCAGCTCCGGGAACACAATGTCGATCCAGCGGTGAATCTGGTTCTTGACGCTGACGAGACGATGGACAATGGTCTCCCGGTTTGCCATAAACACACGCAGTTCCATGAACATTTCACTGGTTTCTTTGATGAAGGTGTAGTAGCCGTTTTTGACCATGTCGGCGATAACAAAGGCATCTTTGATGTCGCTTTTGGAGGGCGTATTGTCGAGGTTTTCCTTGTTCTTTTTGACAAGATGAGGATTTACCAACACGACCTCGAGGTTCCGATCTTTGAGCCAGGCAGCGAGGCTGAGCCAGTAGTGGCCGGTTGGTTCCATGCCGATGATGGTGTCGTTAAGTTGGTGCGTCTCCTGCAGATCTTTCATCCACTGCAGCAGTTGAGTGAAGCCGGCATCGTCGTTAGAGAAGTGAAAGGGAGTCCCAAGCAGGATCCCACGGAAGTTAACTGCGCGAGCGACATGGGACTGCTGGGCAATGTCGATGCCGACGACAAGGTGCTGGGTTGAAATGTGTTCGAGTAGTTGATTTTGTTTGGTTTGAGCTTTAAACTTCAAGATAGAGCGACCTCCTTAAGATGGCTAAAGGGCTATGACCCGTGACTAACACCATCGTACCGGAGTCGCTCGTTTTTGTGCAAAGCGCAAAATTAACGCTCTACAGGAATCCTAACGGATTGAAATTTAAGGGTGACTTCCACGTGAATAAGACCTAAAAAAGAAGACATCTCCCTCAAAAAAATGGGGTAGATGTCTTCTTTGATTTTGATCTTACCACCGAAGAAAAAAACAGCCAATCCTATTCCTTTTCGATGGAAATACAGCATGGAATCCGCAGTCAAGTAACACCTACATCTTTATTCGTATTTTTGAATCGATCTACTAGTTTCCATTTTGCAAACGTCCCTTCGGGAACTTTATTAGTATAATTTTCAGCTTATAAAAGACTTCACCAATGTTTTCCATGCATAGATTAAAGACGGGGACGTTTGAATAGCTTTCCAAAGCTTTTTTTGCGCTCCGGCTTTATCCCCGTGTTTCAACATTTCTCTCCCCCAAAGTACCCGCCAGTTCGCTAGTTCTTGCTTCATCAGCTTCTTTTCTTTGTAAGGAACATTCGGATCTAGACACATTCTCTTAAGAACACCCTCTGTCTGTTCAAGAACTTTGCCTAGCTTTGCTTTGCTATTTTGCCCCGGATGCTCCATCATCAGAAAATCTTTGTCGGGAAGGTAGACACCCTTAGTATGCTTTATTAAAGATAATTGGATGTTTAAACTAAAATCAAGAACAAGATCATCATTTTTTACAGCATCCCAACAATTCTTTACCAAGGAAGTTCTATAGACCGAGGCTCCGACGAACCACATTCTGGAGATTGCCGCTCGTAGAAGGCCGTACGAATCCATAACGATCTTTTCCATTTCCTTCTGGTTTGCACCTAACGGATTTCCTTCCCGATCTATTCTTTCGTAGTTCGAAAAAGTCACGACGATGGAAGGATCACTGGCCATTATTTCAACACGATGTGACAAAAAATCGGGACGTAACTGGTCGTCATCCATAAGAAAACTAAACAGCTCTCCCCTGGCTAAATTCAGTCCTTTCCCCCAATTTCCTACCATGCCAAGCCTTGTTTCATTTCTAAAATATTTGATTCGGGGGTCGTTGTATCGTTGTATGACCTCGGTTGTATCATCGTCGCTTTGATCATCCACAATAACAAGCTCAAAATTGCCATAAGTTTGCGAAAGAACACTATTGATCGCATTCACAAGCCCCCAAGAACGGTTGTATGTCGGTATGATCACACTGGTTAGAAGTCCCTTTTGACCCATAAAATTCCCCCTCCTTATCGACTACACTAGAATAACCATTCAATATATGTTCCCACCATTCTCGATGATCGAGATACCATTCAATTGTTTGCGCAATTCCCGTCTCGAATGTATAAGCTGCCTTCCACCCTAATTTATCGATTTTGGAAGGATCAATCGCGTACCGCTTGTCATGCCCTGGACGATCTGCGATAAATTGTATTGCATCTTCGGATCTTCCTAATTGATGAACAATCGTTTTTACCACATCCAGATTAGTTCTTTCATTATGCCCTCCAATGTTATAGACCTCGCCATTTGCCCCTTCATGAAGCACTAAATCGATAGCTGAACAATGATCACTTACATGTAGCCAATCACGAATATTTTGACCGTCGCCATATACAGGCACCTTACGGCCGGATAATATACTTGTAATGGTCAGTGGAATCAGCTTCTCTGGAAAATGATTATGGGCCGTAATTATTCGAGCAGCGGGTAATGTTCACTGGCAAACCGAATGTTTCATGATACGCACGAACTAATAAGTCCGATGCCGCTTTACTCGCGCTATACGGACTATTCGGACGCAATGGAGTTTCTTCCGTAAAAAATGTGGTCGGGTCGAAAGTAAGTTCCCCGTATACTTCGTCCGTTGAAACATGGACAAATTTCGCAACACGATACTTCTTTGCTGCCTCTAACAGAATCTGCGTTCCCATTACATTCGTACGAACAAAAATGCCCGGGTCCAATATTGAACGGTCCACATGACTTTCTGCAGCAAAATGTACGATAAATTCAAACCTTTCTTTGTCGAAAATGGATAGGATAGTCTCTCGTTCTGTAATGTCTGCTTTTATAAAACGATAATTCCCCATCCTCTCTATATTGCGATGTTTGCTTAATTCACCCGCATAGGTCAGCGAATCTAAATTGCATATTTCATACTCAGGGTGGCGCTGTACCATGTATTGAACGAAGTTGCCTCCGATAAACCCCGCTCCGCCAGTAACGAGAATTTTTGCCCGTGTCATCTATTTCACCTCTTGGGATAATTCACTGATAAATTGTTTCAAAGCATCCTGCCAACGTGGTAGCAGCTTAAATCCGTTGTCAACCAGCAATTGCTTTGACAAACGGGAATTTTTGGGACGTGCGGCCCTAGTTGGGTATTGTTCCGTTGAAATTGCATTTACTTTCACTGTTTTGTTGGACAGCCTATAGATTTCGGAGGCGAATTCTGCCCAGCTGCAGTACCCTTCGTTAGTGACGTGATATAGCCCAAACTTATCTCCTTGGATCATATCAATTAACAATCTGGCCAAATCACATGTATATGTTGGGGAGCCGAACTGATCTCCGACCACATTGATTTCATCATGACTTTCAGACAGCCTAAGCATGTTCTTAACAAAATTGTTTCCATTCATGCCGAATACCCACGAGATTCTTACAATAAAATAATTAGTCAGTAGAGACTCTACAACTTTCTCTCCTTCATACTTTGTTAACCCGTAATAGTTAATAGGAGTGGGCATATCTGATTCTTTGTACGGCGTTTCGCTTTTTCCATCAAAAACATAATCCGTACTCATATACATAAATTTTGCACGTACATTCTTGGCCGCTAATGCCAGATACTTTGTACCTTCCACATTGACATTCCAGCAAGTTCGTCGGTCCTCTTCGGCCCTGTCGACCGCCGTATAAGCGCCACAATGAATGATCGCATCCGGACGCATCCTATTAACAAAGCTGTAAACCTCTTGTTCATTAATAATGTCCAAGTCTTTGGAACCAATTCCGTTCATGTCGAATCCGCGTATTAATCCTTCACGAACTACATCAAATCCGAGTTGCCCGGTGTATCCGGTCACTAAAATTTTCATTAGTTAATCTCCATATATGAAGTTATTTTCAGCATCCGCTAATCGCGGCGCTTTCCTATCTTTCTCAGAAAGAATAGGCGGGACTTCTAATGGCCAATCAATTCCAATGGTACGATCGTTCCAAATAATACCACGGTCTAGATCTGGAGAATATATCTCATCGACCTTATACTGTACCTCCGTATTATCTGCCAAGGTAATAAACCCATGTGCAAAGCCCGACGGAATGAGCAATTGCTTCTTGTTATCTGCACTCAATTCAATTCCAACCCAGCGGCCGAAGCTCGGACTCCCTTGCCGAATATCTACTGCAACATCGAAGATGACACCTCGCGTACATCGAACGAGCTTCGTTTGCGGCTTTGGATGCAACTGATAATGCACACCTCGCAAAGTTCCTCTTATAGCCGAAAAAGACTGGTTATCCTGAACAAAATTAAATCCGATTCCGGCTTCTTTATACTTCTTATCACTGTAAGTTTCCATAAACCAACCACGCTTGTCTCCATATACATCCGGTTCAATAATCTTTACACCCTGTAAAAAGGTTTCGATGACATTCATAACCACACCTCATGCTAATATTTAATATCCCCGTTTGCCACCCTCAGCAGATATTGGCCATATCCGGTTTTCGACGACCGTTTTCCCGATTCTATTAATTGTTCCTTTCTGATCCATCCATTAATATAAGCGACTTCTTCCGGAGCAGCTATTTTGATTCCTTGATGTTCTTCGACAGTACGTACAAAATTCGTGGCATCTACCAAACTTTGGTGAGTTCCTGTGTCCAGCCATGTGTATCCGCGACCTAGAAGCTCCACTTCGAGCTCACCCATCAACAAATATTGTTCGTTAACGCAGGTGATCTCTAATTCACCTCGTTTAGATGGCTTGATATTTTTCGCGATCTCTACAACTCTGTTATCATAAAAGTATAAGCCTGTCACCGCGTAATTTGATTTAGGACGAACAGGCTTTTCCTCAATACTTATAACCTTGCCAGTCGCATTGAACTCTACAACGCCGAATCGTTCCGGATCCGGGACATGATAACCAAATACGGTAGCCCCCCATTCCTTTTGCGCAGCACGTTGAAGGATTCTTCTCATTCCATTCCCATAATAAATATTGTCACCTAATATCATTGCAACCGATTGCTTTTCGATAAATTCTTCTCCGATAAGAAAGGCTTGGGCTAAGCCTTCTGGCTTTGATTGAATTTTATATTGGAGTGAAACCCCAAACTGAGAACCATCTCCCAATAAGGCCTCAAAACGCGGTGTATCATCCGGTGTAGATATAACTAATATGTCTCTTATTCCCGCAAGCATTAATGTAGATAAGGGATAATATATCATTGGTTTATCATAAACAGGCAGTAGCTGTTTACTTGTAACCATAGTTAATGGATAAAGGCGGGTCCCACTTCCACCTGCTAAAATTATTCCTTTCAACCTTGTCCACCCTCCTCTTTATAGAGCCAATACTTTAACTTAATAGACCACATCCCCCTCGGTCCCCCCCTTCGGCAACATGGCTCAATATTTATAGTTTATCGGATGCCACATACCACACCTTCTCAATGATTTGTAATTCCGAAATCACGTATCTAGCAAACTCATTATACCACTAATGATACAGTTTGTATCAGCGTATTCGAAATAAAACAGGGTCACGTAAATGTCTTGTGCCCTGTCGGCCTTCATGCTTTTCCTTGAATCTGAGACCCATCTTCATTTCCTTCAATAACATATTCTACACTGACAGAGAAGTATTTGGCCAGCTTCATGAGGGTATCATAATCCGGTTGTCTGCGATCATTCTCATAATGAGAAAGGGCTGCTCGTGTTACTCCAATTATTCGGGCCAGTTCGCCCTGCGTAATTCTCCGTTGCTCCCGCAGCTCGGAAATTCGCTTCCCCAATTTCATTGGTATGAATTCCGTCCTTTCCTACACAAGTCCAAACTCCGTCAAGAGGATAGCCTTGTATGATAAGTAAATTTGGTCGCATTTCAATTGGCATCTCTCTTCGCATGGTTTGATTTTTTAAAATCGACGATCTCCTGTTCGAAGGTCTTGGCCATCATCTGCTTGCTATAACTGCTTTGCACGCTTTTTAACCCAATTTCCGCTTTATGCCTGCGCTCGGTTACATCGGCCGCAAGGCGGAGTAAGGCTGCTGCTAAATCCTCGGTATCGCCTTCCCGGCATATCCAGCCTCCCCCAGTTTGACGGATCAGTTTGGGAATCTCACCGCTATCGCTGCCTAGTACGGGAACTCCGCACGCCATCGACTCGATAATGACCCTGCCGAACTGTTCTTTCCAGTTTGGCTTTGTCAGCGAGGGCAGCACCAGGATATCCAGCGTGTTCATCCATTGATGAACCTCATTATGTTTTATTTGATCGGCGATCCAAACATGCTCTGGAAACTGCGCCTGCGTCTTGCGCACCTCTTCCATCAAATCACCGTTGCCAACGAAGACAAACTTCATTCGAGCATCATCAAGCATTTTAACCGCTTCCAACAAGTGCCGAACCCCCTTCTCCTCCACGAAACGACCCACATAACCGACCACGAAATGGTCTTCCGCTCCAATGAGCTTCCGGATTGTAGCTCTTTCAATTGCCGAAGGTTGGAACTGCCTTGTATCCACTCCAAGTGGGAACGGAAAAAGAGCTCCCTGGTACCGCTTTTGTCTCAAGACACTGCCTACTTCGCTGCTAACTACAGCAGCTGCATCGGTACGGGATAATACATACCGTTCCATCCAACGAAATGGCGGGGGATACTGTTTATTAATATTTTGTGCTGAGTAGATCATCCGCATCATCGGTAAATTTCGGGAGGCATAGAACGCCTGCCAAGCGCTTAAAGCGTAAGGCTCTTCCTCCACAAAGAGCACATCGGGACGAAATTTGACAATCAGCGGTCGCATATCGGATTGATAATAATGGAGCGGAATACTTTCCGGAAATCCTACTTTTCGTGTCTCGATCCCCCCTTGAAACCCGGCCCACCGATTGACCTGAATAGCCCCATTAGAGTAACCTGTACGAAAATTTGCCGGCAAAATGAGCTGTACTTGATGCCCTAAAGCTTCGAGCTCTGCATAAAACTGCTGATTCACATCCGTTACGCACGGATGACTAACCGCCAATATTCTCATACGATCCATCCCTTCTTTCTAACCTTGCTTATTTCTTCAGTTGCGGGCACAGTTACTTTCGCTCAAATACGCACCACGATACCCCTTTCTTTATGTCGTTGCTCGCTCAGATCGTAATGCCCCAATAACTCCCGGTACATGTTATCCCATGTCAATTCTTCGACCTGTATCCTTGCCCGTTTCCCATAGACGCGATAGCGTTCCATATCGCTTAATACATCTATTAGTGTCGAAGCGATTTCATCGGCATTGCGGTTTACAAGAAGCCCATTTACGTGATGAGTAATTAAATCTTCTACCCCTCCAACCTTAGTGGAAACAACCACCAGACCTGCCGCAGCGGCTTCGTGCACTACCAATGAGAACGTTTCATAACTCGATGGAAATACGAAGATGTCGCTCATCCCAAACCAATGATGAGGTTCTGGCTGTTTGCCGGCAAATCGGACACGTCCTTGAAATTCCGGAGAAACCAACTTTTGATACGCCTCCTGATCTCCTTTGCCGACAACAAGCAAGTACAGACCCGGAATGCGGCCCGCGATCTGATTAAACGCCTTTATGGCCAAATCTAGTCCTTTCAGCGGCCAATCCCCGCCCATAAATAGAAGAACCGTTCCTTCCTCCGAAACTCCATATTGCTTTCGAAGATCTTTCTTGGCACCGGCGTTATGAGGAATGAATTTTTGAATATTTACGCCGTTCGGAAGATGGCCTACCTGCTCGTACGTATACGGAAAGTCTTCCAATATTTCTTTCCGAACCCGATTGGAAACTGCGAGCAACTTTCGGGTCCGGCTTGGACGATAAACGATGCGCTCCATCGTACGAGCAATAAACGATGCCGCTCTGCTATTTAACTTTCGCAGTCGTGATACTTCGCCCTTCGCCCGCGAATCCCCGGTTGCTTTCAAGTAACCGGAGTGGCAAAAATGTACGGTTGAAAAATCCGCCCGATTGAATACAATTGCACCTGTCGTATGAAGAATGTGCCGCTTGACGAACAAAAGCCTTAGACTAGCCAGAATAGCAAACAAAATCATTTTTACAGGAACCGGCCTTGTTACAACGGGTATTTTGATAAATGTGATGCCTTCCGGATTTGTTATATTCAGGGTGGAGGCGACCACCGTTACCTGGTAGTCTTCCTTAAGACGCATAATCATTTCATTGAGGTGAACTTCCATTCCACCCAATCCCCCTGCGTCATGAGCAACGATAGCAATGGTTTTTTTTTTCATTTCACAGCTCCTTCTAAGCTGACGATTTATCAATACAATTTGTATCAATACGAGCGAATGGGTGCTTAGTCAATAGTCTTTTGGCATCTTTCGTATGTCTTGCTTAATATGCATCTTTAGATTTCAACATAACGATAATGGTCTTTAATATAATCTTGATGTCCATAAGAAGCGTTCGCTCCATTATATATTTCAAATCCATCTCTACCATTTCGCGGAATCCGACGTTGCTCCTGCCGCTAACCTGCCATATGCCGGTGCATCCCGGTGTAACTAACAAACGAAGCTTATCATATTCCGAATATTCGTGTACTTCCCGAGGAAGTGGAGGCCTCGGCCCAACGAGGCTCATCTCGCCATTTAATACGTTCCACAATTGTGGAAGTTCATCGATGCTCGTCTTCCGAATCCAGCGTCCGACCCGGGTTATACGGGGATCGTTTTTGATCTTGAACATCGCCCCTGCAATTTCATTTTGTTCTAGGAGGCTTGGCAACAACTGTTCAGCGTTGTTCACCATGGAACGGAATTTATACATCCCGAATGGTTTTCCGTTTTTTCCAACGCGTGTCTGTTTGAAAAAAATCGGCCCTCTCGGATCTTCCAGCTTTATTAAACATCCGATAATAAATAAAAAAGGCAGCAACAAAATAATTCCTATCCCGGCGCCGATTACGTCCATCATTCTTTTCACTATTAAGTAGCGGACTTGCAAATCAGCGTAATGCAGAGGGTAAATAGACACGTTATCCATGCTTCCCACGTTACTATCCGACGAACTCATAGCTTGAATGCACTCCTTTAGGTGTAAATAGATCACAAAAAATAATACAAATTATCGCAATCCGAATGAATCATTTCATGACGAGCATCGCTTTTCCCTCATTGCTTGTATTTCGCCATAAAATTCTTAAAAGCTTCTTTTGATTGTTCCCCTTCCAGTCGTTCAACTTCTATGCCTGCTTTGTAATAAATAACCGTGGGAGTACCTCTGATTTTGTAATGTTCCCATCCATCCTTAAATTCGTCTAGATTGAATTGTCTTAACGTCACATTCATTTCTTTGGCCAGCGGCATAAGAATCGGTGATGTAGCCCTGCAATGCGGGCAAGTCGAACCAAAATAATAAAGAAAAAAATTTTCTTTATTCGCAATTTTCTGGTCAAGCTCCACAGGCAAAATAATGTTCTGATAGTTCGGGTCATCAAGCAATTTCAACGACTCCGGGTTTAAATTCTCCGGGGATATTCCGTATACGTTGTTTGCATATTTCGCATATTTCGCTTGGGTCGTGTGCTGATTGATGAGATATCCGCTAATGAACAGAACGACAATAATTGAGAAATAGATAGCTAATTTTCTCATGATCTCCCTCACTTCAATGGTCCCATTAATTTAACGTTGCAGTATTAAACAGTATTTAAACGAATATTTTAGCTTTACGCGTCCTTGAACGAATGCATATTGTAATACGCAAACAGACGCAAATATCGCGCCCTCCTTCAGCAAAAAAAATAGCGGCCATTCCTTCTACCTTCAAATTTACGATACAATACGTATCATGTCAATGATTTTAACTACAAAACAGTATATTCCCGAAGGGTTCGGATCGATTGACGGTCGCCATCCGGTAATTTTCAGACAGGCCTTTCAACAAGCGATTTATGACGCGCCTTGATCGGATGCTTCCTAAGCGGTGGGGTATCCAGACTAGACCGCATTGATTATGGCATAAGAGTGACCGTCATATTCAACGGAGACGGGTGACCAAATTATTAGCAGAATCTATATCCTTACCATATAATTGTTCCCGGAGTGAGCTTCAACGTCGGCAATTACTTGGAACACCACATAAATTCAGAAATTAAACGATAGCGGGCATCCGATCATTAGCAAAAAATTAACGAACTCTTCACCGCAATAGCGATCGTTGAAGGCCCCCTCCCTTCACCGCTCATCGGATCGATCGTATCCTTAATTGTCATTGTGCCATGACGCACGTATTGTATAGGTGGAGCATTAGCGAGCGTTTCGCATCGAAATCCTAATCCCGCCACCCGACTGAACCGAGGAAGTCGTTTCGGAAGCGCAACCCTACGGACCTGGACTGGGAGACATTGATTCGTCCGACGGCCGGGATGCGCTCCTAACCTTCCCTCAAACAATAAGCTGACCCCCAAGCATTCCTTCTCCCAGGGGTCAGCTTATATTATGTTCATTTACATTTGCTGCTGCATCGTGGCGGCATTGGCCGAATAATGTTCAACGAACTGCTTGACCATATCAATACTGATCCCTTGACGCTTGAATTCGCGGGACAAATGAATCCACTCTCGCTCCGAAGGGGTCAATTCCTCCGGCAAATCGTCCTTGATTAACGCCTCGACCTTCACCCCCAGCACCTCCGAAATTTTCCGGATAAATTCAAACGAGGGGTTGCTTTGAATATTGCGTTCGATGGAACTGAGGTACGATTTGGCAACGCCGGCTCTTCGGGCGAGCTCATTGAGAGAAAGTCTCTTTTGTTTACGGTACGTTTGGATCCGCTTTCCAATCATCATGCGCGATAACCTCTCTTTTCGATTTGGGCATGGAGTGTAACGCTTTATAAAGAACATGAACTTATATTTTTTTCGAAACATTATGTATCAATCAAGCGATAAAAAAGCGCTTTCTTTTCTGAGGCTTAGGTTAACGCAAGTCATCGGAAGAATCGTCGGACCGGTCGGACCGGGACGGATCGTTTCGGTTGGGAGACAAAAAATGATCGAGTGAATTGTATTTATTCGCTTGAATATTCAATTGCGCAAATATTTTTTGGATATCGAGCTGAATTTTACTTTGATTGTCATTCGAAATGGTCATGTATCGAGGCCCCCAGTAAAGGTCTTTTAACTAACAATCTAGTTTCCGTGTTGCGATTCTATCATTAACTTTATGATACATAATGTATCCTGTCAATTGTATTTTTCCCATTTTTTCCGTTTTTTTTATTTATTTTTACTTAATTTTACTTTAGCTTTAACGAAGCGAATGAATGTTCTTAGACATCGGGGGCGATGATTGTCGTATAACGAAGTCCATTCCGCTAGGTTAAAAAATTGATTCTCGGTCGACAATAATAAAGAGATCCATAGCTGCTATGTTTGCGGGATAACACCGGATCGGACCGTTTGAGCAGCTCATTGACCGTATAATAGAGCAGCGTGCGCGCTCTATCCGTCATGCCGATCTTGACGCCGTATGTATAATCGCCTTGACCGGTCTGCCGGCTCTGTATGCTTCCGTGGAACGCGACAAAAGTTCCGTCCATCTCGATACGAAATAGCAAACGATATCGGGAGGAAAGCGGAAGTTCTAGCTGCGAGCGGAATGTCAATAGATCGCGATCCAGGCATTCCCATTCGACAAGAGCGGGCTTGGACATTTTACGGTTGTCGTCGGGAAGCTCGATGAACATCTTGCATGCGTACCCGGATACCTGCTTAAGTACCAGGATTTGTTCGGGTGATATTAAATATTGTTTCATTTGACATCTTCCCATAAATCAATTTTTTAGGTAAAATAAAACCAAAGATACATAATGTAAATTTAAAGTCAATTCTGCACGGTGAACATCGAAATAAGATACATTTCGTATCCGAAACTGCATGTTTTTGCATTCTTTTTCAGGCTGTCTGTTTTGTAATATACAGTGAACATTTCAGGCTACATATGTATGGTCTTAACGGAGGTACGATAACATGAATTATGGGGAGCGGATTGCTTCTTTAAGAGAGAAACTATCGATGACACAAGAGGATTTGTCTAACAAACTCGGTATTAGCCGTGCTTCGTTATCGCATTACGAGAATAACCGAAGAGCGCCGGACTACGAGACGATTGTTAAGATTGCAAATCTATTTCATGTGTCAATTGATTATCTGATCGGCAGAACAGAAGATCCGCATATGGTACTCGATGAAGAAGTACGCGAATTTGTGGATAGTCTGGAGCTGTCCGACGAGAAAATTATGGAAAAGTTTTCGTTGATGATTGACGGTAAGAAGCTTAGCGTCGAAGAGGCCAAGCGTTTCATCGCGTTCGTCCGGGCTGAGCGTTCCATTAATAAAAATTAACGATTTGCATGCTTACTTTTGCTGCATTCGGTATTTGACCATTGAATCATTTGACGGTCAAGTACCTTTTTTTATTTCGCGCGGCTACGGATGTTTGCTCCTTTGTTCGCATCGTTGTCTCTTTATTACCATTACAGTTACATTTTGTATCATATACATACGATTGTCAATAGATTTTATATACAAAATGTACCAATAATAGGTTAGCTTTTCGTTTTAAACTATTATTTTTGTAAAAATAATTCGATAGTTGGTATATTCACGATGTTTTTTTCATTCCATTCTACTACCTATGTCCTACCGTGTCATAAAAAAGGTTACTTTAGAATCAATTTTATAATTTACCCCCTTTTATCAAGAAGGTTTAATATTTCATCTACAAACTTTGACAAAATCATCATGTGGCGAGCCTTATAATTTTAATTAAAGTAATATTTAGTAATACATAGGAGTGATTTTATTTATGGAGATGAAACCATCCCGCCTCACGACTTCCACTCGAGAAATCGATATTATAGTCATCGTCAAAGCGTTAAGCCTCGATGCGAAGGTTACTTTGGGCGAAGTGTTCGCCGCCGGTTGCGAGAAACCGACGCACTTCGCGCTCAGCGGCACGGCCTATTCCACGCCGAACGGTTACTCGATCTTATAGGTTCGCCGCACTCTTACGTCAATGATATGCAGCAGGTTCTCTGAAATGTAACAATCGTAATCGACATCCTCCATCTCCTCCGTGCCTCGGCTTCATGATGAGTCTTTTACGCAACGTATTGCACCGCCTCCAGACGATCTTTTTGCGCCCTGAGAAAGCCGCATGTGCGGTCCGCATCTTACCAGAACAGTCACACATAACCGTCGCCGTATGCCGCTATGCATCGATGCTGCTGAATACTGTGCTGCGCCATTTCTTCAACACGTCAGTCATCCATTCGTGCGGCAAAAAAATAAACCTGACGGAATGATTTCCGCCAGGTCCTTTGCTTACGCTTTTATATGAAAGCAATCCTCTCGTACGACTTGCCGAGCACGCTCTGCGCGTCGCCCTGCAGCCACCGGTCGAGAACCGTATAATAGATCGAGCGAAAATCGACCTCATACTTCAAGTCGCCGTTGCTGTCCAGGTTCGTCAAGCTCGGCATGACGCCGTACAGCCCGCCCTTTACTTTGCCGCCAAGCACAAACACCGGCGCAGCCGTGCCATGATCCGTTCCGCCCGTGCCGTTCTCCTTGACGCGCCGGCCGAACTCGGAGAACGCCATCGTGACGACGCGGTTCTCCAGACCTTGTACCTCCAGGTCCTGGTAAAAGGCGCCCAGCGCCTGATCCAGCTGCTTCAGCAACACGGCGTGCTGCTCCTTCTCCTGAATATGATCGTCGAATCCGCCGAGCTGCAAGTAAAATACGCGGGTGCCGGAATTGCCCGAGAGCATTTTGACGACGAGCTGCAGGTCTTTGGCGATCCCCGTCTTCGGATACTCGATCTTCGCCTGATAGGCGTTCACGAGCGAATGCACGGCTTCCACGCTCTCGTACGCTTCTTTGCCGTGATCGCATGTGACGCGAATGACGGTGCCTTGCCGCTGCGGGTCGTACATATCCATGAACGCTTTGGCAATCCGGTTCTGGTCTGCTTTCGGCGTCTTCGGATCGACGAAATTGTATGTCTCCAGCGACTGAATGACCGGCACGTTCACTTTTGGCGACATGAACGCTTTATTGGCGCTATTGCCGATCTGCAGTGTCTTGAGCGGATTGTTGACCGCAAGGAGCGACGACTCCGCATACCGTCCCAGCCAGCCCGTGCTCGCCATCTTCTCGGGCTCGGCCGTTTGCCATATGTCCATCGACCGGAAATGGGAGCGATCCGGCTTCGGATAACCGACGCCTTGGACGATCGCCAGCTTGCCGTCGTTGAAATAGCTGTGCATATTCGCAAGACTAGGGTGCAGCCCGACTTCGTTGTTCAGGGCAAGCACCTGCTGCTCCGTAATCTTCAGCGTCGGGCGGGCATCGAAGTACCCGCCCATCCCGTAAGGAATCAACGTATTGATGCCGTCGTTGCCTCCCGAAAGCTGGATGACGACAAGAACGGGAGATTCCGGCCCCGCCTCATCCGTGCCCTGCGCCTTCAGGACCGAGCCGTTCGCAGCAAAAATCATTGGCCCGCCGAGCCCCAGCGTTGCCAGCAGCGCAGAACCTTTGATCAGAAAGTCTCTTCTGGTCAGCTTCATCCGATTTCTCCCCTTCTATTTCATCTGCGCATCCGGGCTGATCATAATCAGCTGGAGCAAGCCGCGCATGCCGTTCACTTTTTGCTTGGAGTGGACAAACGTTTCTTCCGCGTAGGAGGAAAGCACGTTTATGGAGCGTTCCCCCAGCAGCGGAATGCCTGCCTGACTCGCAAAATGGGCGACCCACTGCTGCGGCTCCGCTTGATCGCTCAGCAAAAACGTCTTGGAATTGAGCACATTGCCGTTAATCCGCTTGGCCACGGACTCAGCGAACTGATAGCGGGCAAGCAGGTTCGTCGTCATCAGCCACGTTGTCCCGCCTCTCCAGCCGGCTACATCGGGAGGCAGGAACAGCTCCTGTCCCATCTTGCGCATCGATTGGGCGAAACCTTTGGCCATCGGCAGGTTGAACGCCTTCAAGATGCCTGCAACATAGTCGGCCGGCGTCTTGATCATCGCCCCGCGATGCTCCAGACTGTAGAACGCGTCGGACAGGAACAAGTAATTCAGCGTCTCCCCGATATGATGCGTCTGGGCGAAGACATCGGCGATTTCCCATATCCATTCCGCCGAAGGGCGCTCCGAAGCGAAGTAAGTGAGCAGCTTCATCGCAACAAACCGCGGGAGCGCTTCCTGCTTGAACAATACGTCCACCACGTCGGTTTCATCGAAGTTGCCGGTTTCGCCGAGAATTGTCTTTTTGCCGGTGTCGTGCTGCTTCGAATTGAAGCTGATCGTATCCGTCTTCTTGTCGTACACCCAGCCGGTCAAGGACCGGGCGGCTTCTTTAATGTCATCTTCCGTATAGTTGCCGACCCCTAGCGTGAACAATTCCATCACTTCGCGGGCGTAGTTTTCGTTCGGCTTCCCTTTTTTGTTGTTATTCGTGTCGAGGTACAGCATCATGGCCGGGTCTTTGCCGACCGCCTCGACAAGCGCGCGGAAATCGCCTGTCGCATGCTTGCGAAACAGGTCGTTTTGCCGAAGAATCAGCGGAATCTCTCTTACCTTCTGGTAAGAGGTCGCAAAATGACCATGCCAAAACAACGTCATTTTCTCAATCAGCGGTGCCTCCGTATTCACCATCCGATAGAGCCAATACGTCTGCTGATCGACGATTTGATCGCCGACCAAATTTTTGCCGTCTGCTTTCAACTCTTTGAACGGCGTCAAATTTTCTTCTTTCCCTGTCAGCGATTCGCCGGCAATCAGCCGTCGTACCGTTTCTTCCCTCCCCAGCTCCAAGGAAGCGCTTACCTCTGCTTTACCCGGGAAGAACGTCGCTCTGCTCAGCAGATGCGCCGCCTCTTGTTCAGTCCATTGAGCACCCATCCATTGCACCACCCAACGCAGCATTTTACAGTATAGCTTCATTATAATGGCGGATTGTTACAAAACCATTACCGATCCGGCCCATTCCCAGCTTGGCGGATCTGCTGCTTTGATTAAATTTTTTTAATCATCTGCGGCGGCCAAAGGACAAAAAAAATCCGGCACCTGTAGGAAACAGATGCCGGACTTCGCCGTCACACCGCCGCTCGTGCGGCCGTGAGGCTACATATAAGAATAAGTGCGAATCTTACAGATCGAAGTACAAGGAGTACTCGTGCGGATGAATGCGGATTGCTACGGCTTTCGCTTGCTCACGGTGCAGGTTGATGTAGTTATCGATGAAGTCTTTCGAGAAGACATCGCCTTCTGTCAAGAATTCATAGTCTGCTTCCAGAGCGTTGAGCGCTTCATCCAGCGTTCCAGGAACGCTGCGGATTTCGCCTTTCTCTGCATCGGACAGCTCGTAGATGTTCTTGTCGAGCGGACCGTAGCCAAGAGCGCGAGGATCGATTTTCTTCTTGATACCGTCCAGACCTGCAAGCAGCATAGCGGCAAATGCAAGGTATGGGTTCGCCGTGGAGTCCGGTGTACGGAACTCGATGCGGCAGCCTTTCGGCGTTACAGCAGCAACCGGAATACGAACGGCTGCGGAACGGTTTCCTTTGGAGAATACCAGGTTCACCGGCGCTTCGTAACCAGGAACCAGACGCTTGAAGGAGTTCGTGCTCGGGTTCGTGATGGCGATCAGTGCAGGAGCATGGTACAGGATCCCGCCGATGTAGTGAAGCGCCATTTCGCTCAAGTTGCCGTAGCCGTTTTTGTCGTAGAACAACGGGCTGTCGCCGTTGAAGATCGATTGGTGAACGTGCATCCCGCTGCCGTTGTCGCCGAAGATCGGCTTCGGCATGAAGGTTGCCACTTTACCGTATTGTCTTGCTGTGTTTTGAACGATATATTTGTATTTCAACAAATTGTCTGCGGTTTTTGTCAACGTGTCGAAACGGAAGTTGATTTCGCCTTGGCCGGCTGTCGCTACTTCATGGTGATGACGCTCGATGCGCAGGCCGGCTTCCATCAACAAACGACACATTTCGCTGCGGATATCTTGCTGGGAGTCCGTCGGGCCTACAGGAACGTAGCCGCCTTTGTGTCCTACTTTGAAGCCCAGGTTGCCGCCTTCTTCTTTGCGGTTCGTGTTCCAGTGTGCTTCTTCGGAATCCACGAAGAAAGAAGAAGTGTTTTGCTTGCTTTCGAAACGAACTTCGTCAAAAATGAAAAATTCGGATTCAGGAGCGAAGAATGCTGTCGTGCCAACGCCGGTTTTTTGCAAATATTCTTCGGCTTTTTGAGCGATGCTGCGAGGGTCGCGCTCATAACGTTCACCGTCAGGCGTGTGAATGTTACACATTACCACCAGCGTCGGGTGTGCTGTGAAAGGATCGATGTAGACGCTCTCCGTATCCGGCATCATGACCATGTCGGACTCTTCGATGCCTCTGAAACCAGGGATGGAAGAACCGTCAAATGCAACGCCGTTCACGAATGTTTCTTCGTCAACTTCAACTGCAGGCAAAGAAATGTGATGTGCTCTGCCGCTCAAATCGACAAACCGGAAATCGATCCACTCGATGCCTTTTTCTTTAATTGTGTTTAACACGTTTTGAACTGACATGGACTCGCTTACCTCCTAATTTCCGAACATTCCAACCACTTTGTTCGTACATTGTTCAAGTTTTTATTTAATATGGACTTATTATAAAACGTTTCGCCGAGAATCGTCAATACTTATGTCAGGTATTTTTTATCGGTGTGTTAGGTATGCTCACACAAGACACAAGATTTTCATATTTCCAGACAAAAAAAGCTTGACTTTTCGCTGTTTCGCGAAAATTCAAGCTTTTTCGACAAACTTTTCATTTCCCTTACGAATTTGTCATGTCAGAACGGGCTCTTTTTTCGTATCAAAACGCTTGCCGCACAGCGGAGCCAGCTTCTCCAGATCGACCATCAGGCGGGCGAACTGATCCGGGAACAACGATTGTACCCCGTCGCCGGTCATCGAGTTGTCCGGGTCCGTATGCATTTCCACGATCAAGCCGTTGGCGCCGGCCGCGACGGATGCTTTGCACATCGGCTCTACGAGCTCGCGCCGCCCCGTCCCGTGGCTCGGGTCGGAGATAACCGGCAGATGGCTGAGCGTTTGCAGCGCCGGGATCGCCGCCAAGTCGAGCGTATTGCGAGTGTACTGCTCGAAGGTGCGGATTCCGCGCTCGCACAGCATAACGTTCGGATTTCCGCCCGCAAGTATATATTCTGCCGCATTCAAAAATTCATCGTATGTCGCGCTGAAACCGCGTTTGAGCAGCACAGGCGTCTGGATCGTTCCAAGCTTGCGCAGCAAGTCGAAGTTCTGCATGTTGCGCGTGCCGACCTGGAGAATGTCCGCGTATTCGGCGCATACATCGACGTATTCCGGCGTCATGACTTCCGTTATGGTCAGCAGGCCATGCTTTTTGCCCGCTTCCGCCATCATCACAAGACCTTCCACGCCGGTACCTTGGAAGCTGTACGGGCCTGTTCTCGGCTTGAACGCTCCGCCGCGCAGTACTTGCGCGCCCGACGCTTTGACCAGCCTTGCGATCTCATCGATCTGCTCTGGCGTTTCCACCGCGCAAGGTCCGCCCATGACGACGAGCTCGTCGCCGCCGATCTCGACGCCTTTGATCTTGATGACCGTGTTATCCGGATGGAAGTCCCGGCTTGCCAGCTTATACGACTTGGAAATTTTGACGACTTGCTCCACGCCGGATAGCTGGCGAAGCTGCTCGGCAAGCGTCGGGCTTGCATTGCCGATAATGCCGATAACCGTACGATCCACGCCTTGGGAGACATGGGCGGTTACTTCGTGTTTTTCGATATGGTGGACAATTTCGGCAATGCGTTCTTGCGTTACCTTATTGGATAAAATAACGATCATAAGAGCACGCTCCTTCAGGACGAGTATTTTAGCACTTCGACGCTTATACGCTTTTAAGCTTTTAATCACTAAAGTGACTATACAACGGGAAGCCTTTCCCCGTCAATACTTATATATATTACTTTTACGAACCGTTCGGGTTGGACGAGAGCAGCAGCTGTTCCTTCCGCTTCCTCCGCTTTTCCTTGCGCTTATTGTGAAACCACTCCAGCGTCCACTTGATCGGAAAGTACGCGATCAGCCCGAGGATCACCCCGTCAATGGCGCCGCCGACAATCAGCTTGAGATTAAACCGGATGAACGTATCGAGCCAATCCGGCAGCAGCTGCAGCAGATGCCCCCTTGTCCCTTTCGGCAGCACCATGGCCCCGACCTTCCGGTTTAAGAACGACATCGGAATGTAGATGATTTTCCCGAAGACGAAGCCGAGCAGCGCCGCGGCCATGCTGGCCCGGAACAAGTACACAAGCGGAAATATAAGAAAAAAGGCAAGTCCGGCCGTCGGGAGCGTAAACATTTCAATCGCAAGCCCGATGGAGAAGCCCAGCGCCACCATGCCCGGACCTCCCTTGGCTCGGGTCAGCAGCAAATATTTGTATTTAAACCAGCGAGGAATTCGGCTCGGTTGAAAAGGCTTTTTGATTTTCGCCGTTTTGTTCATCTGCTGCTACGTCCCTTCCCGCTTCTGCGATGTCTATTCTACGCTTGCTTTTTGCTTGGGAGCAGGGATCAGGCGGTTCAAATTGACGGTCCGCCGAATTTCCCACGTTTCCGGCCGTTTGGGGTCATACTGCTCCAAATAGCCGATGACTTCCTTCGTGATCGGCGTCGGCGTTGAAGCGCCCGATGTGACGGCCACCCGCCGCACCGGCTCAAGCCATTCCCGCTGCAGCTCCGTCACATCGGCGATACGGTAAGCTCTGACGCCCGCAATGTCTTCCGACACTTGGGCAAGCCGATTCGAATTATTGCTTCGAGGATCGCCGACCACGATGAGCAGGTCTGCGTCTTTGGCCTGTTCGGCGACCGCTTCCTGGCGCACCTGCGTGGCAAGGCAAATTTCGTTGTGGATTTCCGCATGCGGAAACCGCTCGATCAGTTTGTTCATAATATGCTTGATATCCCACTGGCTCATCGTCGTCTGGTTCGTGATGATAACCCTGCCGCCCGACAAATTCAGTGCCTCGGCTTCCTCCGGCTTCTCGATCAGGTGAACGCGTTCCGGAGATACTCCGACGGCGCCTTCCGGCTCGGGATGGCCTTTTTTGCCGATATAAATGACATCGTAGCCTTCGGCGGTTTTCTCGCGGATCAAATCATGTGTCCTCGTCACGTCGGGACAAGTGGCGTCCACCACCGTAAGCCCCTTCTCCCTGGCTCGCGCGCGGACTTCCGGCGAAACGCCGTGAGCCGTGAAGATCACGGTTCCGCATTCGATTTGTTCCAATATATCCAACCGGTTCGAGCCGTCCAGCGTGACGATGCCTTCCTTCTCGAAATAATCCGTAACGTGAGCGTTGTGAACGATCATGCCCAATATATAGACAGGCCGCGGCAGATTGAGGTTTTTGGCCGTCTGCATGGCCAGTGTCATCGCATCGACGACGCCGTAGCAGTAACCGCGCGGGGAAATTTTGATTACGTCCATGCTGCACCTGCCTTTGTCGAAATTTTGTAGTTCCTTTGTATGATTATACCTGATTCTGATCCGCGATGGAATGCCCTTCCGTCCCCTGTACCTCGATCGCCCCGGAGGAGCTGGCCGGCAGCCATATGACAAAAGTCGACCCTTCGTCCTTCAGCGTCTTCACCTCGATCGAGCCGTGATGCTCGTCGATGATCCAGCGGGCGATCGACAGCCCCAGACCGGTGCCGGCTTTCTGGCCCCGCGAAGGATCCGCGCGGTAAAAGCGATCGAATATATGCGGAACTTCCTCTTTGTCCATCCCGATCCCGGTATCCTCGATCCGGATACCCACTTGTCCTTCGTGCCGGAGCGCGTCGAGGCGGACGAAGCCCGCGTCGGTGTACTTGAACGCATTCTCGATAAAGATGAATAACAGCTGCTGCAAGTAATCCGCATTGCCCATCACGTATACGCCGTTCAGGCTGTCGAGATGGCCGATCTGGAACTCCGCGCTCCTCGGCAGCAGCGCCGCCTTGCGCGCCACTTCGTCGATGATCGGACGAATCGGCTGATTCGTCTTCGCCATCTGGAATCCGGCGTCGGCTCTGGCCAGCGACAGCAGATCGTTCACGAGCCGCGACATCCGCTCGGCCTCGCCGGAAATATCATGCATCGCTTCCAGCGTCAGCTCCAGCTTCTGGCCTTCGTCGGGCCCGGCTTTCAGCGCCGCCTGCTTCCACATTTTTTCCAGCAGCTCCACATTCCCGCGAATCGTCGTCAGCGGCGTGCGCAGCTCGTGCGAAGCGTCGGATACGAACCGGCGCTGCGCCGAGTAAGCTTCCTCGAGCTCCGCATAGGCGTGCTGCAGCCGGCCGAGCATGCCGTTGATCGTCTCCGTCAGCACCCCGATCTCGTCGTTCGGTCCGTTGTATTCGATCCGCCTGTCGAGGTCAATCCCCTTCTCGATACGGTTGGTCGCATCGATGACCTGTCCGATCGGCTTGAGCACCTTACGCGCGAGGAACCAGCCCACGGAAGCCGCCAGCAAAATCGCTACAAGCCCCGTTACCGTCAAAATCAACCGCAGCATGACGAACAAGCGGTCGTCGGCGTACATCGCCGACTGCATAATGCCGGCGGGCAGTTCCGACGCAGCGGGAAAGCGGGTAGCATAAATCGGCGTATAATATAGAATAAAGTCCATGTTATCGATCCGTGCCTTTTCGTATAAGCACGACTCGTTCAAGATGCATTTCATTTTTTTCGTATCGATATCGGGAAATTGGATCCCGACTTCCTGCAGCCTCGATGACGGGAATTTCGTCCCATTGTCCACATTGACCACTTGAAACAATACATTGTTGCCCCGCGGTACCCCGCCCACGATATTAAAAATATAGCCGGGCTTGCCGCCTTCCAGTGAAAAGGTGTACGTCGCGATCGTTCTCGACCGCAGCAATTCCGTTTGTGCGCGCAGATCATCCTTTAACGAACTGTAATAAATCGTATGAAGAAATATATACAACCCCAGACCGAGCAGCAGCAGCGTTGCCGTTAAAATCGCGGTGTACCATAGCGTCAGCCGAAGCCGAATCGACATGTCAGCTCTCTCCTCTTAACACGTAACCGGCGCCGCGAACCGTCTGGATGATCCGCTTGTGGCCATGCTCCTCCGTTTTTTGCCGCAGAAGCGCAATATACACTTCCAGCACATTCGATTCCCCGCTATAATCGTATCCCCATATTTTCTCCATTATAATGTCACGGGACAGCACGCGCCGCGGATTTTGCAGAAACAGGTGAAGCAGCTCGAACTCCTTCGTCGTCAATTCGACCAGTTGACCGCCGCGGTACACTTCCCGCGTATCCAGATCCATGAAGATGTCCAGGTAATGCAGACGGTTCGTCGCCTGCTCCGATTTCTCGGACGATTTCCGGCGCAGCATAACGCGAATGCGGGCCAGCAGCTCCTCCAGCGCAAACGGCTTCACCAAATAATCGTCGCCACCGAGGTCGAGCCCTTTGACCCGATCCGACACGTCATCCTTGGCCGTGAGCATCAACACAGGCACATCCGATCCGCCTTCGCGAATGCGGCGCACGACTTCCCAGCCGTCGAGCTGCGGCATCATGACGTCGAGTATGACGATGTCCGGCTCATGCTCAAGAATTTGCTTCAGCCCGTCCATCCCATGGTTCGCCGTAAACACCGTATACCCTTCGAAGGCCAGACTGCGCCGCAGCATCGAAGTAATTTTATCGTCATCGTCAATCACCAATATTTTTTCTCTCATCTCATCGATTCACCCGCCTGCTTCTATTGTAAGAACAAATCCCCCAAAAGTGAAGCGACCCGCCAAAGCCTACATCTGTTCCTGGCCGGGAGTCCTTCGCTTAACAACATATATACACTGAAAAAAGAGACAGAGCGCAGGGGGCGCGCTCTGCCTTGATTCAGATGCGATCTATTATTTCTGCTCCGCATTCCGGTCGCCGATCGCCACGTCGATCACCATCTTTTTGCCGTCGCGCATGACGCCGAACGATGCTTTGTCGCCTACCTTCAGCTTTTTGATCGCCGTGACGAGATCGTCGGACGTTTTCATTTTCGCGCCGTTCAGTTCGACGATGACGTCATATGGACGAATGCCCGCCTGGAACGCAGGACTCTTGCGCTCAACCGAAGCGACGATGGCGCCGTCGGTGCTGTCGAGCTTCAGCTCGGAGAGCCATTCTTTGTCGACATTTTGCAGCTGTACGCCGATGTACGGAGCCGGTTCCTTCGGAATTTTCACGTTGTTCTTCAAGTTGTCGAGCACCGCCGAAATCGTGCTGGTCGGAATGGCGAAGCCGATGCCTTGCGCCTGCGAGCTGACCGCCGTGTTGATCCCTATGACCTCGCCGTTCAAGTTGAGCAGCGGACCGCCGGAGTTGCCGGGGTTGATCGAAGCGTCGGTTTGCAGCAGATGCTTGTACTCGCGGGTCCCTTTTTGGTCCGGGATGCTGATCGGGCGTTCTTTCGCGCTGAGCACGCCGACCGTCACCGTATGGTCGAAGCCATACGGGTTGCCGATCGCCACGACCCAGTCACCTACGCTTAAGTTATCCGCACTGCCGAGCGGCAGCGTCGGGAAGTCTTTGTCCCCTTCGATCTTCAGCGCGGCGAGATCCAGATCGTAGCTGTTGCCAAGCAAAGTCGCCTTGAGCGGCTTGTCGTAGCCTTGCACGGTGACCCAAATTTCGTCGGCACCGTCAATGACGTGCTCGTTGGTCAAAATATATCCGGATTTCTCGAAGATGAATCCGGTTCCCATCCCGCCCGGCTGCAGCTGATCGGAGCTTTTCGGCTTTTGACTGCCGCCGAAGTCATCTCCAAAAAACTGGCGGAAGAACGGATCGTCGAAGAACGGATTGCCGGTGCGGCCGCTAGAGCTCTTGGCTTTCACTTTCGTCTCGATCTTCACGACGGCGGGACTCGCTTGCTCTACGATTTGGGCAATATTATTCGGGCGGCCGAGATCCAGCGCCGACGGTCTCACGCCGCCGTTACCCGTCGATGCCACAGGCGCCGATCCGGAAGATCCGCTGCCGGTCATCACGCCTTGCGCTCCGGTAAACAGGTTCATTTTGTCGGATGCGAACATCAGCGCGCCGACCACGACGACGCCGGCCATGAAGGAAGCGAATACGCTCTTGAAGCCCCCTCCGGATTTCTTCGGCACGCCAAGCTGCCAGTTGCCCAGCGGCGTTCCGTTCGCATCGTCCGGTTGTCCGTAGCTGAATGGACGAAGCGGCTTCGGCGGCGTCACTTCCACAGGCGTGGAGCCCTCGCTGTCCCGGGCGGTCGTGTCGGCCGTGTTCGGATTGAACGGACCGTAGGAGAAATAATGGGATGTTCGCTCCATCCGTTCCTGATGCGAAGCCGGCTCTTGCTCGTACTGAGGCCGGGATTCGCCGCGTCTTGTCGTATCGTCATTATACTTGCCATCGTCTTGCGGACGACGAAAGAAGTCATTGTAGTTGTTATTATTGTTGTTGTTGTCCATAGCGATAACCTCCATTGAAAATAAGGCTTCTTGCAAGCATCCTATAGTCTGATGTCTTCGGGACGGCGGGAGCTTCCAAAAAAAAACGCTCCATCCTTGCGTCCGTAAGACTTATTGTTGACTATATATTGCACGCGCAACCTTAAAGAAACCTTAAAGGAAAATAAAATGGAGGTAAAAATAAACGTCTTTAACGCCAGCTGCTCTCCACCTTCGAAAGCAGCGCCTTCGCTTCTTCAATCCATTTGCCCTCGACGCCGGCATCCTTGTCTACCGGCTCCTGGAATTGGTTCATGAGCGCGCCATAGGTGTTCACCTGCGCTTCTTTGTCCAATCCTTCATTATATAGATGCTTTAATACAAACGGCTCGCCGATCCGCACGACGGCATCGGTCGAATCCGTGTCGCCGTCCAGCCTCCCGTGCGTCACCTCGAATGGAATGCGCAGCCATACTTTATGCGCCTCATCCAAATAACGGTCGTAGCAGCCGTGGTCATATTCCCAGTTCCCGCCCAGCGTGAACTCGAATGCGTGCAGCTGATGCCTTACTTTCTCGAACGCTTCTTCCTTACCAGTCAGCTTTGAATGCAATGGGATCATTTCGTTTCCCTCCGTTTTTTCGCCAAATCTTATACGTTATAGAATGAGCCGGATTTAGGAAAAGTATGCTTTGTTCGGAAATGGAGGAGCCGCAATAGAGTAGAAACGAACAATTCGTATTCCGTGTTAATTTATCTTACGTATTCCGTTGACATACCTGTCACGCAATTTTATAATAAGGGGCGGAATGGGTGTCCGCATGCTATTGAAGGGGATGAGCTTCATGGATATAACTACGCTGAGCAACGGCCTGGACACGATCTGGGTCGTGCTCACGGCAGCGATGATCTTGCTGATGGAAGGCGGCTTCGCCTTGCTGGAGGCCGGATTCGTCCGGCAAAAAAACGCCGTCAGCATCATTATGAAAGTGTTTGTCGACATTACGTTCGGGGCATTGATTTTTTACTTTTTTGGGTTCGCTTTCATGTATGGCAAAGACTTCTCCGGCCTGATCGGTACAAGCGGCTTCATGATGGGAGGAGACCTGACGCATATCACACTGTCGATCTCCCATGATACGTATTGGCTGTTCCAAAGCGCCTTCGTCATCGCCGTTATTTCGATCGTATCCGGCGCTGTCGCGGAACGCGTCAACTTTCGAGCCTATATCTTGTATACGATTGCCATGACCGGGCTCATTTATCCGATAGCCGGACACTGGGTATGGAGCGTCGGCGGCTGGCTCGGCGGGCTGGGGATGATCGACTTTGCAGGCTCGGCCGTCATTCACGCGCTCGGCGGATTTTCCGCGCTGGCGGCCGCCATTCTCATTGGGCCGCGCATCGGCAAGTTTGCCGAGAACGGCACCCCTAATATCGTTCCGCCGTCGAACTTGCCGCTCGCTTCCGTCGGCGCCTTCATTCTGTGGTTCGGCTGGTTCGGGTTCAACTCGGGAAGCACGCTAAGCGCCACGAACGCGGGCATCGGCCACATTGCGGTGACGACGATGCTGGCGGCGTCGGCTGGCGGCGCAACCTGCATCCTGTTCACGATGCTGCGCTATCGCAAGGCCGATCCGCCGATGGTCATTAACGGCTCGCTTGCCGGGCTGGTCGGCATTACGGCCGGCTGCGCGTTCGTCAGCGACAGCGCAGCCATATTGATCGGCGCGGTATGCGGCATCGCGATGGTGTTCGCGACGGAGTTTCTTGAATCGCGCCGCATTGACGATCCCGTCGGGGCATTCGCCGTTCATGGCGTCAGCGGCAGCCTCGGAACGCTCGCGCTCGGATTGTTCGCCAAGCCCGAGCTGACCTCAAGCGTAGGGCAAGGCTACAGCGGACTGCTGTACGGCGGAGGCTTCCAGCTGCTCGGCGTACAGGCACTAGGGCTGGTGACCGTATCGGTCTGGGGGTTCGCGCTGACATGGCTCACCTTGAAAGCCATCGGCCGCTTCGTACCGGTGCGGGTCAGCCGCGACGAAGAGCTCGTCGGACTCGATGTCGGCATACACGGCGTGCCCGCCTACAGCGAGGAGCATGACTTTATCGAGATCGAGCGGCTCACGATATCCAAGCACAAATAAACGGCAGCATATACGAATCCACATCATACGGCCTGCCACGCAGCGAGATCGGCCACGCATCGGCGCTTAAGCCTCCACCTAACGCTCTTCCTGCTTGGAAGAGCGTTTTTGCAGCGCAAAAAAAGCTTCAGCGAACCGTCTCGGCGGTAGGCGAAGCCTGCCTTTGTTAAACCATGTGCTTAATCCAAAAAAGCTCCGGATGGATCGGAGCCTTTACGTTTCGTCCGCTATGTCTTTCGTTCAACCAAAAGCAGTATACCTTAACCGAGCTCCTTCTCCAACTCTTCGCTGACATCGACAAGATCGGTCGGGCGGCTTTGCTGCAAAATGTCGCGGGCATGCTCAATCTCCTGCCGAAGCTTGCGGATTTGTTCCATCGGTTTCTTGACATAATGTATATATTCAACAGCCAGATGATGGTCCGGCTTTTTCCCGGCAAACATTTTGCGCAAAGCTGACATGGACTGATAGTTTCGTTCTTCGATCATCCGCTTTTTCTCATAGCGCTGCACCGCTTGCTCGATCTCGGCGATCTGCTCCTCTTTCCGAGCGATGAATGCTTCTAAAAACGGGTACACTTCGGCCGCTTTCCGTTTGTTCACCTGTACCAGGCCCCCTGACCATAACGCATTCAGCATGAAACATCACCTATCCGATAATGTTAACAATGATTACAATATGTTTATTTTACAACAAACATTCCGCTTTGAAAACAAAAAAATCAAGGAAAACGAAAGAAGATGGCAATATTGTTAACACTGAAAAAAGGAAACCCGGGCTAATCACCGCAGGTTTCCTTTTTGGATATGTTTTTTGTATGGTTACGCGTAATTACACGTTTTGGTTTTCGTTTTCGAATTGGTTTGCATTCTGGTTTGCGTTAGTTTGAGCGGCTTGCTGCTGCTTTGCGTTTACCGCTACTTCTTGCGCAAACTCCGTATCGTTGTTTTGTTTACGGTTTTTGTTTTTCGCCATGGATATCACCTCCCCTTCGTCCTTTAGTATGGACAGAAGCGGAGAGCGTATGACAGGAAATTTAAAACAAAAGCTCTTTTTTCAGCTGGTCCCACATCGCTTCGTTCATTTTGCCGCTGCCTTTTTTGACAACGAAAACATGAAGCGTCTTTTTGCCCCATTCCCTGTACACCTGGTCCTTCGTTTCAAAATATAGATCGATGCGATTGCCCTTGATCGCTCCGCCCGTATCGGTGACAACGCCGTAACCATATCCCGGAATGTACAGCACGGTACCGATCGGAAAGACAGACGGGTCGGCGGCGATAGTCGAGAACGACTCGACGTCGCGCATCACCTTCATGCCGGAGTAAGTGAGCCCGTATTCGGGATGTCCCGGATTTTTACCTGTTGACTCGATGCCGGCGTAATAGCCAGTAGCGATGACCTCTACCGCTTTGAGCTTGGTCAAATCTTGATCCTTATGCGGGAACAGCTTGTAGCTTCGGGCCCGCGATTGTACGGTCTGTACGGCCTGACCCGTCATCACGGCCGATACGGGCCGTATCTCGTTTTTCCCGGCGTTTGCGCCGGATGTACCTGCTTTGATTTCGGCGACCGGAGAAGGCGGCTGAGCGCTTCCGATCGATGGCCCATCTTGTTCAAACCACATCAATACGGACAGCATCAGAGTGATGAGACAAATCCATTTTGCATGGCTTGCGGTTTTCGGTAACATATGTTTTCGTTAAACCTCCCCTTAATATAAGAGACTGCCCAACGAAAATAAAATATATACATAAACCGAAGCACATGACCGCTGCGCCTAAGTCAAAAAGCCTGCCTCTCAGGCAGGCAAGCTCTCATCCGGCGCCGCCGCATAGTGGCGCCGATTCGAAGCTCTGCTCAGAAAGACAGGCTGCTGTATGGTCTATTCACAATCGGTGTAAGCGAAGCTGGCTTGTTACACCTGTTTGGAGCGAATATCTTCGTTGATCAAGCCGATCACCGCATCCAGGCTGTGCCCGCCGAGATCGCCTTGGCCGCGTCGCCGTACCGAAACACCGCCGCTGCTTATTTCATTCTCGCCGACAACAAGCATATACGGGATTTTTTCAAGCTGCGCCTCGCGGATTTTGTAGCCAAGCTTCTCGTTGCGCAGGTCCGCTTCAACACGGATGCCCGCTTGCGCCAGCTTCTCTTCCACTTCCTTGGCGTAGCCGTCGAAATTGCCGGATACCGGCAATATCTTGGCTTGTACCGGACACAGCCATGTCGGCAGCGCACCGGCAAAGTTCTCAAGCAGGAACGCCGTCATGCGCTCCATCGTCGAGATGATGCCGCGATGAATGACGACCGGACGATGCTTCTGCCCATCGGCGCCGATATATTCGAGCTGGAACCGTTCCGGCAGCAGGAAGTCGAGCTGGGCCGTCGACAGCGTCTCTTCTTTCTTCAGCGCGGTCTTGATCTGCACGTCCAGCTTCGGCCCGTAGAAGGCCGCTTCGCCTTCCGCTTCGAAGAACGGCAAGCCGAGCTCCTCGACGACCTCACGCAGCATGCGCTGCGACATTTCCCACATTTCGTCGTTCTGGAAGTACTTCTCGGTGTCCTTCGGATCGCGGTACGACAGACGGAAACGGTATTCCTTGATGCCGAAATCTTCGTACACTTGGCGAATCAGATTGACGACGCGAGCGAACTCTTCCTTGATTTGATCCGGCCGGCAAAAAATATGCGCGTCGTTGAGCGTCATCGCTCTTACGCGGTGGAGGCCGGTCAATGCGCCGGACATTTCGTAGCGGTGCATCGTACCAAGCTCGGCAACCCGGATCGGCAAGTCGCGGTAGCTGCGCATGTCGCTCTTGTACACCATCATATGGTGCGGGCAGTTCATCGGGCGCAGTACAAGCTCCTCATTATCCATAATCATTTTCGGGAACATGTCTTCCTGGTAATGATCCCAGTGGCCGCTCGTCTTGTACAGCTCGACATTGGCGAGCACCGGCGTATAGACGTGCTGGTAGCCGAGACGTTCTTCCAGATCGACGATGTAACGTTCCATCGTGCGGCGCACTTTGGCGCCGTGCGGCAGCCACAGCGGCAAGCCTTGGCCCACTTCATTGGAGAACGTGAACATTTTCAGCTCTTTGCCGAGTTTGCGGTGATCGCGTTTTTTCGCTTCCTCCAGCAGATGAAGATGCTCGTCCAATTCGGCTTTTTTCGGGAACGCCGTGCCGTAAATGCGCTGCAGCATTTTGTTCTTCGAGTCTCCGCGCCAGTAAGCACCCGCTACGCTAAGCAGCTTGAACGCTTTGATGCGGCCGGTTGAAGGCAGGTGCGGCCCGCGGCACAAGTCGAAAAATTCGCCTTGATCATAGATCGTAATGACCGACGTTTCCGGCAAATCGCGGATCAGCTCCAGCTTTAGCGGATCTTCCAGCTCGGAGAAGATGCGAATAGCTTCCTCGCGGCTTACAACCCGGCGGGTAATCGGCAAGTTCTCCTGCACGATCCGCTCCATTTCTTTCTCAATCTTTGCCAGGTCCTCCGGCGTGAGCGAGTTGTCCATATCGATATCGTAATAGAAGCCGTCCTCGATGACCGGACCGATGCCGAGCTTCACGTTTTTCTCGCCGTAGATGCGTTTGATCGCTTGTGCCATCAAGTGCGCCGTGCTGTGCCGGTATACCTCAAGGCCGTCGCTGCTGTCCAGCGTAACGATTTCAAGCGCTGCATCGTCGTTCAGCGGCGTGCTCAAATCCACCAGCTTGCCGTCGACTTTGCCGACCACCGCATTTTTTCTCAACCCGGAGCTGATCGATCCGGCGACTTCTTCTACCGTCGTTCCGGCGTTATACTCGCGAACCGCGCCATCCGGAAAAGTAACTTTGACTGACATGATCATTAAACCTCCCTTTGATTTGCAGCAAACAAAAAAAGCGCATCATCCCGAAAGGGACGAGTGCGCTCAGCTCGTGGTTCCACCCTCATTCGACCGAAAGCCAAGCTTCACAGCCTGCCGTTCAATCCTCGAAGCATTCTGTAACGGGAATGACCCGGTGACCGATACTGGGTGCGCATGCACCGTTCCCTGTCACGGCTACGAAGGGGTAAACGAAAGTCGCGGGACGGAAGGAATTTCAGCCTACGTTCCTTCTCTCTGGACAGCACTTCAACCGTTCATGTCTTCGATCGTTGCCTTATCTTTTATTATATTCGGCGGCGGCGCCCCGGTCAAGGTTATGGCATAACCTGCAATAGCCGCATACTTCCACCCGATTTTCGAATATTTGCTTGATCGTATGGATGACCTGCTGCTCCGGCTCGCGCGTGTGAATATAAATTTGCTGCGGCGATACCGAGATGAGCGTGCTGACGATCATATCCTCGAAGTTCATATCCTTCTCGAGCATCTCCACCGTAACGACCGCTTCCGGGTCGTCAGTATCGATTTGTTCCATTCGGTCGTTCAGAAGCAGAAACTCGTTGCCGCCCTTATGGAACAAATGAACGAACGGAATTCGCGCCTCTTGAATGTATACAAAATATTGCAATAACGAAATAAACTCCTGGTATTGGCGGTCCATGACGAACTCGTCCACGGCATATTCAGCCACGTCGCGCAATTCGTCGATGTAAGGATGCAGCCGGAACCGTACATAGCCTTCCAAATTCAGCTCCGTTTGCTCCTTCAAATAGTCAGCCAGTTCTCCTGAAATTTTGGCCTTGCGTCGATTGTATACCTCGCCGGCCGCTCTCTCCGCTTCCCATTCGCCTGTCCCGCTTAACATTTGCTCGCAATAGCTCATAATGCGATCGATGTCTTCCTCTTTGTCGTAATGAAATTCCTGCTTGAGCAAGAAGCGAAGAATGCGGCGCTCTTCCACGAGCAGGATATAATCCGCAATCGCATTGCCCGCCCATTCAAACAACGGATCTCCGTCGGTCTGCAGTTGAAAACCGGGCAGTACCCCGTAGACCTCGATTTCGCCCCTTCCTTCATACCGGTTCATTGCTATATGAATGGATTCCTTGTTATGTAGCCGTTCCATGGAGCTTGTCATCATGCCATACAACTGCTCCGCCTGCGCTTCCACGCGATTCGTCAACTGGATTGCAAACAGCTTCATCCTGAACACTCCTTTCCTGCCGCAGCTCTCGTATAAAGTATATGGCCCGGGGTTCGCATATATACAATAATCAGCTCCCCGCCGCATAGTAATAAATGAGAGCGATGCGTAATTCAGGGTGGTATGCTACCTGCTCACGCGTCGCCAAGACACGGACGAAGATAAAGTTCATGAGAAAGCGATCCGCGCAATAACCTTCTTATATGACTCTCACTATCGGATACATATTGTATATTTTACTTTCGATACTTTTGATTTTATGATACTATTTGTATCATAACCATTGCTTAGGGAGGATTTCCATGAGCAGTTCCCATAAGAACCGGAATGGCGCCGGTGAAGACAACCTCGTTCATCTGCATAAAAATGTGTTCCTTAGCCGCGGCGACTCCCAGTATTATGAAAAGGTCATTCGCTATTTGGACCCGAGCTCGCCCGAAGCGCATTATCATTTGGCGCAGCAATACGAGCAGCAGGGCTTCCCGGATAAAGCGCTTCATCATTATAAGGAAGCGATGAAGACACGGCCTTCCCCGTTTTTTTATGCCGCAGTGAACGGGGCCGAACGGCTGAAACAGCAGCCGCAGCCATCCGCTGCCGTGAAACCGAGCCGAGCACCGCGTGAAGCAGCTCCCCCGAAGCCTGCAGCCGTCGTTCCTTCATTCGTGAAAATCGGGCTCATGCTCCTGCTATTGATCAATCTGCTGCTCATTGCCGTGCTTTACGGTCCCATCGCCGTGTCCAAAGCCGTGTCTGTGCTCAAGTCTTCGACGGTCGGCAAAGAGGTGAGCTACGAAACGACGGAATCGCCGTTTCTGATAACGTTCGCCTACGGCACCCCTAATGCGCAAGTGGAAACGGTCCTGCACCAGAAGGCGATTACACTGGCGGAGGCTTATCCGAAGCAGGGCATTGTCATTTACGGAATTCAGTCCGCCGCGCCGAACGAAGGCCATATCGCCGTCCCGCTCACCGACGAAGCCTCCAAAACCAATGCGTTCGTTACTGCCGAGTACAATCCGGTCGTCGACCGAGCGGTAAAAATCCGCTTTCTGCATCCCGATGTCCAGAAGGCGAAGCCGCGTACGGAAGCGGCCGCGAATATCGTACGCACCGCCCTGCAAACGTATATCGCCGATCACGGCTCAGCCCCCGCCTCCATCGAACGATTAACGCAAAATTATCCCGATAACTATTTAAGCTTCATCCCTATGGAAGCGCATTCCGGTTCGGCAAATGTCCGAACCGTTTTTAATGGGCGGGGCGGCTGGATATTTAATCCGGCAGAGACGGATCCGGAACGGATGTTTTACCCGAATCTCGAGCCGGAGGAGCTGGCCGTGCTCGGCCGCCTGCCGTACGCACCGGTCATGGTGACGATCGATACGGCGGAGCATACGCTTCAGCTCCGTTCGGGAGAAGCTATGCTGGCCCGTTATCCGGTCGGACTCGGTGCCGAAGGGCACTTGACGCCGGAAGGAACGTTCCGCGTCGGCGAACGGGTCACGATGCCGCTCGGGAAGCAGCCGGGCGTCTATGGCACGGCGGCGCTCGGACTCGGAGCGATCGCGATCCACGGGACCTCCGATGCCGATTCCATCGGACAAAATCGCTCGCTTGGCTGTATCCGGCTGAGCAACGACAACATCGAAGCATTGTTCCCGCTCGTGCCGCGAGGCGCAGCGGTCGTCATTGCCGGCGGCCGGCCGGCAGCAGCCTCCGATGCCGATGCCGCGGCCAAGGCTACTTCCTCAACCATACCGCCGCTCATGCCACCGTCCCTATTTGATCCAGACGGAGCTGCACTTAAAGGCCGCAGCAACGAAAACGCCGGAAGCACCGTGTTCCAATGGCTCGGCTAACGCGCTGCCGCCCACACCACAAACACAAAAAAAACGCTTATCCATGCGAAATCCTTCGGCGGATTTGCACAGATAAGCGTTTCGTTTGATTATGCTCTTGACTAATTTTGCATGACGAAATCGTTATCCACCTTCGTGACGGACTCGTCGTCGAACGTTCGCAAAATCTCATACCTCGTATTGCGCTGCGCCGGAATTTTCCCCGCCTCGCGAATGATTTGCAGCGTCGACGAAATGTTCACTTTATGCGTCGTGCCCGCCGCGGACACGACGTTCTCCTCGATCATCGTCGAGCCGAAATCGTTGCAGCCGTACTGCAGCGACAGCTTGCCCACTTCCGGCCCCATTGTGACCCAAGACGACTGGAAGTTCTTGATATTGTCGAGCATGATGCGGCTGATCGCCACGTTCTTGAGATAGTCTTCCGGCCCAAGCTTCTCGGCCTTCATGTTCGTATTATCCGGCTGGAACGTCCAGGAGATGAACGCCAGGAATCCTTCTGAATCCCAGCCGTTCTTGATGCACTCGTCCTGCGCTTCGCGAACCCGCAGCAGATGGAGCGCCCGCTCTTCATGCGATTCGCCAAAGCCGATGACCATCGTCGCGGTCGTGTTCATGCCGATGCGCTGCGCGGTTTGCATGACGTCCATCCAATCGCGCCACGAGCCCTTCAGCCGGCTGATTTTGCGGCGCGTCCGGTCATCGAGAATTTCCCCGCCGCCGCCCGGCAGCGAGTCGAGTCCCGCCGCGTGAATTTCCCGCACAACCTCCTCCAGCGAAAGGCCGTTCGATACTTCTTTCATTTTCATGATTTCCGCCGGTGAGAACGAATGCATCGTAATGTCCGGGAACCGTTTCTTGATTTCACGGAGCAAATTCGTATAGTAAGTAAACGGTAAATTCGGATTCGTGCCGCCCTGCATCAATATTTCGGTACCGCCGACGTCGATCGTCTCCTGAATTTTTTGGAAAATGACCTCATCCGGCAGCACATATCCTTCCGCCGAGCCCGGCGAGCGGTAAAAGGCGCAAAACCGGCAGTAGACGTCGCAAATGTTCGTATAGTTGACGTTTCTTCCGATGACAAAAGTCGTAATCGGATCAGGATGGTGGCGCAGCATCATCTGGTTCGCCACATGTCCCATTTTCTCAATTTCATTCGAATCGTACAGCGCTATGCAATCTTCCACAGAAATGCGGTTTCCTGCCAGCGCCTGGTCCAGTATCCGGTCGATGGAACTCATCGCAGCTTCAACTCCTTTGTAGTCAATCGTAACATAAAACCGGGCGCGCCCGCCATAGAAAAAGACCGCCAATCGGCCCTGCGGCCCGAGTGGACGGTCAATTGTCATTAATTTGTGAACGTCAGCCTTGCGTATCGGCCTCGATTTCTTGTCTCGCGAGCTCGATGGCCCGGGACAAGTCGGCGATCAAATCGTCCGCATGCTCAATTCCGACCGAATAACGCAGCAGCTTGTCGTCAACGCCAATCTTGTTGCGGATATCCAGCGGAATGTCCGCATGCGTCTGCACGGCCGGATACGTCATGAGCGATTCAACGCCCCCCAAGCTTTCGGCGAACGCGATCAGGCGGATATGACGCAATATCGGCTCAATGTAACGCGCATCTTTCATTTTGAAGGAGAAAATGCCCGTGTTGCCGGACGATTGCCTATTTTGCACGTCATGCCCCGGATGGCTCGGAAGCGCCGGGTAATATACAGATTCGACCAGCGGATGCTCTTGAAGATAAGAAGCGATAACCGTTGCGTTATGCTGGTGCCGCTCCATACGCAGCGCGAGCGTCTTCATCCCGCGCATCAGCAGCCAGCTGTCCTGCGGACCGAGCACCGCGCCGATCGAGTTGTGCAGGAACGCCATTTGCTCGGACAGCTCCTTGCCTTTGGTGACGATCAAGCCTGCGAGCACGTCGTTATGGCCGCCCAAATATTTGGTCGCGCTATGGATGACAATGTCCGCGCCAAGCTCAATCGGGCGTTGGAAAAACGGCGTGAGCAGCGTATTGTCAACAATGGAGATCAAGCCCTTTTTGCGAGCCCAGCCGCAAACCAGCTCCAGATCGGTAATCATCATGAGCGGATTGGTCGGTGTCTCGATCACGATCCCTTTCGTATTCGGCTGCACGCTCGTCTCGAGCGCATCCAGATCGTTCGTGTCCACATACGTGGCGGTCACGCCGAAACGGGACATGATGCGCTCCAGCAGACGGTACGTCCCTCCGTACAGATCGAGCGATACGATCAGATGGTCGCCTTGGCTGAATAGCGCGAATATCGTTTGCAGCGCCGCCATCCCCGAGCTGCAGGCAAAGCCTGCGTCACCGGATTCCAGCTCGGCAATCGCGTCCTCGAGCACTTTGCGCGTCGGGCTTTTCGTACGCGCGTAGTCAAAGCCGGTGCTCTGCCCAAGCTTCGGATGGCGAAACGCCGTCGCTTGATACACCGGAAAGCTGACCGCTCCGGTAACCGGCTCTTCCTGGGAACCGATCTGTGCGAGTCGGCTTTCGATTTTCAAATCTTCGCTACCGCTATGGCTCATATTACATACTCTCCCTTGTGCAGATCATACGGCGTTTCTTGGTATACATAGTAGTTCAACCAGTTGGAGAACAGCAGGTTCGCATGAGCTCTCCAAGTGTTCAGAGGCGGTTTGGCCGGATCGTCGTTCGGGTAATAATTTTTCGGAACGGCTACCTCAAGCCCTTTGTTGATGTCGCGGTCATATTCATATTTCAATGTACACGCATCATATTCGGAATGGCCGGTAACGAAAATTTGCTTCCCGTCCTTCGTGGCGACGATATATACGCCCGCTTCTTCCGATTCCGACAATATTTCAAGCTCCGGATGGCGTTCGATGTCTTCCCGCCGCACCTCGGTATGACGCGATTGGGGCGCTAGGAACAGCTCGTCGAAGCCGCGCAGCAGCTTCACGTTCGGCTTGCTGACCGTGTGCGGGAATACGCCGAACATTTTCTCCTCGAGGCCGAGCTTTGGCACGCCGAAATGATGATACAATCCGGCCTGGGCAGCCCAGCAAATATGAAACGTGGAGGTGACGTGCGTCTTGCTCCATTCCATAATCTGCTTCAGCTCTTCCCAGTAAGTCACATCTTCGAATTCGTACAATTCAACCGGCGCTCCGGTGATGATCATGCCGTCAAGCCGTTCGTATTTGACGTCGTCAAACGTTTTATAAAATTGCTCCAGATGTTCGGGAGACGTATTTTTGGAAGTGTGGGTTCTCGGATGCAGCAATATAAATTCGACTTGAAGCGGAGTGTTGCCGATCAGCCGCAGCAGCTGGGTTTCGGTGGTCTCCTTCGTCGGCATAAGGTTCAAAATCGCAATGCGAAGCGGCCGAATATCTTGATGATACGCAACGCTTTCGTCCATAACGAAAATATTCTCGTTGATCAGCACTTCTTTTGCCGGCAAATGATCAGGTACTTTAATGGGCATCGGGTTCACTCCTTCTTAGTTGGATTCGCTCGCACTCTTGGCGGCAAGAGCTAAAAAGGCCTCTTCCCGCGCGTACGAGAAAGGCCTTTGTATGCATACATCGTCCTCTCTCATCTCTCAGAAGCATACGCTTCCGCAAGAATTAGCACCGTGCATCGCCCTGCGCCGCAATGGCGCAAAGTTTTGTCGGTTGCCGGGTGTCATCGGGCTAGTCCCTCGACCTGCTCTTGATAAGAGTTTGAAACCGAATCTATTTGGTTGTGTTTGGTTATTACTAATGTAATCGAAAATGGTTCCACCGTCAAGAAGAACGTTATGACAATCGCCTTCTTTCACGGCATGCTGCTGCCCCAGGAACCAATTCCTTCCGAATGCATATGCATATAGCAAGACAAAGTGCATACAGGCTTGCGAATCCGCCGGTTTTGTCTTGAAAGCTGATTTTTGAAGGTTTATACTTAGACAAGTATTCCTGTTTAAAATCGCTTGCAGCGCAGCATACAGGAATCGCAAAACGACCGTAAGCACGCGGCGCAAAATCGTGTAACGAAGGGGTGCAGCATTCGAATGGACGGAGACCCGAGGAGTATCTACGTTCAACAACAACCGAATATTTCGAGCGGAACCCGGCGACCGGACGCGTTCGATGCTTGCGCAAACGTACTTCGATATGGACATGCGGCATCGATTCCGATGCTTGTTCGTGCCTGGGGATAAGCGCGGCCGGCATGTTCTGGTTCCTCTCGATCACATGAAGGGGTGGAACCTATGAAGGCACGCTTAGTTCAGGACGGCGTTTTCACGCTTGTCGAAGACATTACCCAGACGATCGATCCGCCTCAGCACGGTTTTTATTGGATTGACGCCGATGTTGAGGATTTGGAATTGTTACAGCCCTTATTTCATCTTCATGAGCTTGCCGTCGAAGACGTACTAATGGAGGAAGAGCAGCGTCCGAAGATTGAATTGTACGATACGCATTACTTTATTGTGATGAACAGCATCCGGTTCGATGACGAGGAAATTTTTCTGCGCGCGCTTAACATTTTTCTGGGCAAACATTATATCATTACAGTTACACGCCAAAAAATCAATGAGATACGCGCACTCAAGCCGATTTTGTGGGAAGAGGAAGTTACGCAGCCGGATCAGTTTCTGTACCACCTGATGGACCTGATCGTCGACAACTACACGAATGTCGGCGACCGGATCGATGCGAAGATCGAAAAGCTTGAGGAAGACATTCTCATGCACACGAAGAAATCGCATTTGAATGAAATTATCAGCCTCCGAAGCGAAATTTTGTGGTTAAAAAAGGTGCTCAATCCGCAAAAAGAAGTGATCGGCACGCTCCATAAAAAGGAGCTGAGGCTGATCAGCGAGCCGCTGAAAAAATATTTCGGCGACATATACGAGAACGCCGTAAAAATATCGGAAACGTTCGATACGTTCCGCGATTTGATGGCCAACTTGCGCGAAGCTTACCAGTCGAGCATCGCCAGCCGCGCCAATGAAATCATGCGCGTGTTCACGGCGCTGACGACGATATTCATGCCCTTGACGTTCATCACCGGCATCTACGGAATGAACTTCGATTATATCCCCGGGCTTCATTGGGATTACGGCGGCGTGGCCGCGGTCGTATTCATGGTGCTTGTCGCCATCTCGATGTTCGTTTTGTTCCGCAAAAAGGATTGGCTGTGAAGCGCCGCTTCACTGCGATAACCGATAACATACTGGCGCCTGTCGAGCGCCAGATGACAATAAAGGGTCCTACCGGTATATCCCGGCAGGACCCTTCTGCTTATTCCGCGGCCGCTCAGCTCGCGGCGCCCGCCTTCACGCCGTTGACGCGGCGGTACTTGAGGCGAAGCAGGCGCAGCCATTCGTAGACCCGGTCCGCTTCCTTCGCGCTGAAGGCATTGTCCCGGTAAACCGCCTGCAGAATAGGCTTCAGGTAGCGGTCGCCTTGCTGCTCGAATGCCTGCCATGCCTGTTCCCGCTCTCCCTCGGGCATCGGCTCCAGCATCTGTTCGATGTAGGCCTCCAGATCGTAGCCATCGCGGTCCAGCTCCTCGATCCACTGCAGCAGCTCACGCCGCTGCACTTTGATTTGCTCCTGCAGCGCATCGAGCCGCTCACCCCGGTGGATCGCCTCCAGCAGCGTGCGCTTCATCTCCTGCTTCTCGTTCTCCGCCTTCCGCTTGCGCTCTTTCTCCTGAAGCATCCAGGCTTGGAAGTCGTCGCGGTTGATTTGATCCTCCACCCAGCTGAGAGGGAATGCTGTGCTGCGCTGGCATGGGGCGGTCAAAGCGAGTATATCGGCGCCGTAAGCGGCCGTCTTGCCGCGCCCGAAGCCGGGAAGCTGCTGCAGCTCCTCGGCCGTCTGCGGCACAAAGGCGCTGATCATGCGCAGCATCCGGTTCGTTGCGACGATGAACGGCGCTTTGCCTTCCCGTCCGGCCTGCTTCAGCCGCCAGACGCGCAGCGCCTCGTACAGGCTCTCATCGCTGTTCGCTTCGCTGTAATAATGCAGCATCTGGATAAACATGCTGCGCCCGTCCATACCGGACAAATCGTTTCCGTTCAGCTCGACGACCGGCTTGAATCCTTCGCTTATCTTCATGAACAGACGTTCTCGGAACGCGGCGTGAAGCTCTTCCCATTGCAATCCTTCATACCAGCTTTCCTGCGTCCGATGGCCGTCTTCCTTCGTTTCGGTCCACAGCACGCGGAAGCTCCCCTGCTGTTCGCCGATCGATACTTGCGCCGTCCGGACCCGCCCTTCGTCCGTCGCCTTCTCCAGTGTATTCAAAAACATCAGATTCAATTGAATCCCTCCTGATCCAATAAAGTAGGCAATCGTTTCAAACGAAACGGCAAAAAGCACCCCTCTTCCATATGGCGTCCCATAGGCAAGAGAGGTGCTTCCTCACGATCGTTTGAAATTATTTCCATGTTAGCACAGACATGCGGTTTTGACAACCATATTTTGCAATGCGCTGCAGCGCGACTTACAGGATAAGCCCGCTTCCGACAGGACACAATGTAACCGACAAACGCAATTTGCTGGGAGTGATATCAATGGCGGATCATAATCACAATGAAGACGGATTTATGCAGGAAGCACCGGACAAAAAATATACGGACGTCGGTACCGTATTGTCGCAAAGCAATGATTTAACGGCCGAGGAATTTCCGGAAGGCCCTTACGGCAGCAGCATCGAAGTCGAGAAGCTTGGGAAGAGCACGCCGTGGCGCGTGGACCAGCGATCGCCGAATACGTATACATATGAAAACCGCGAGCTGCACGCCGGGCTGTCTCGTGGCTACCCGGGTGCGCATGAGACGCATGATTCGCCGGGAGACGACCGCGCCGAGGAATAGCGTGGTGAGACGGACATACGCCGCGCTTGTTTCCAGACGTCCGTTGCGAGCGGGCTGCGTAGAGTAACTCCATGCCGCATCAAAACGCAAAAAACGCTGCCCCAGCCCGTTCCTTCGCGGAACGGTGCGGCACAGCGTTATTGGTATAGCCTTAATTAGATTTTCATCACGCCGCCGGTGCTTGCGTTCGTTACAAGCTTGGAGTAACGGGCCAGGTAGCCGGTTTTTACTTTCGGCTCGAACCCTTTCCAGTTCGCTCTGCGGCGTTCGAATTCTTCGTCGCTGATGAGCAGCTCGATTTTGCGGTTCTCAAGATCCAGCTCGATGATATCGCCGTCCTCGACGAATGCAATCGGACCGCCTTCCGCCGCTTCCGGGGAAATGTGGCCGATGCTGATGCCGCGGGATGCGCCGGAGAAACGGCCGTCCGTAATCAGGCCGACCTTCGCGCCGAGACCCATACCGACGATTTGCGACGTTGGCGCCAGCATTTCCGGCATCCCCGGACCACCCTTCGGCCCTTCGTAGCGAATAACGACGACATGTCCTTCTTTAACCTTGCCATTCGCAATGCCGGAGAGCGCGTCTTCCTGGGAATCGAAGCAGATCGCAGGTCCCTTATGGTAGCCGCCGACGGATTTATCAACCGCGCCGACCTTGATGATCGAGCCGTTCGGAGCGAGGTTGCCGAACAATACGGCAAGACCGCCGCGCTCGGAATGCGGATTGTCGAGCGGGTGGATAACGTCCTTGTCCAAAATTTCGCAGCCCGCTACGTTTTCGCGCAGCGTTTTGGCCGTAACGGTCAGGCAATCGCCGTGCAGCGCGCCCGGCTTCTTGAGCAGCTCGTTGATGATCGCGCTCACGCCGCCTGCGTTATGCACGTCTTCGATATGATAATCGGAAGCCGGCGCAATTTTCGCCAGATGCGGTACGCGGTTGGCGATTTCGTTGATGCGCTCGATCGGGTATTCGAAGCCCGCTTCATGAGCCAGCGCCAGCGTGTGAAGCACCGTGTTCGTCGATCCGCCCATCGCCATGTCCAGCGCGAAAGCATTGTCGATCGCTTCCAGCGTTACGATATCGCGAGGCTTGATATCTTTCTCGATCAGTTCCATCAGCTGCTTCGCGGAACGCTTCACGAATTCTCTGCGATCTTCGGAGATCGCAAGAATCGTGCCGTTGCCCGGAAGCGCAAGGCCGAGACCTTCGGCCAGACAGTTCATCGAGTTGGCTGTGAACATACCGGAACAGGAACCGCAAGTCGGGCAGCCGAACTGCTCAAGCTCCTGCAAGCTTTTCTCGTCGATTTTGCCGACCTGGAACGCGCCGACGCCTTCGAATACGGAAGTAAGCGAGATAGCGCGGCCGTCGCTCGTTCTGCCCGCTTTCATCGGCCCGCCGCTGACCATAATCGTCGGGATGTTGACGCGCAGCGCGCCCATCATCATGCCCGGCGTAATTTTGTCGCAGTTCGGGATGCAGACCATGCCGTCGAACCAGTGCGCGGAAACGACCGTTTCCAGGGAGTCTGCAATAATTTCACGGCTCGGCAGGGAATAACGCATGCCGATATGCCCCATCGCAATGCCGTCGTCAACGCCAATTGTATTGAATTCAAACGGAACGCCGCCTGCTTCACGGATCGCTTCTTTGACGATCTTACCGAACTCCTGCAGGTGAACGTGCCCCGGAATAATGTCGATATAAGAGTTGCAAACCGCGATGAACGGCTTGTCGAAATCCTCCTCTTTGACGCCTGCCGCTCGAAGCAAACTGCGGTGCGGTGCGCGGTCAAAGCCTTTTTTAATCATGTCGCTTCTCATTTTTGCTTTGGACATTTCGCCTGAAGCCTCCGTTTCTATACGAATCAAGTAGTAATCCTTTAATGCCTAATAATCTCCTACAGATTGTACCATGTTTCAGCGAAATTGAAAATGTGAGGCAGGCGGCAAAATAAGCCTTGCCGGAGCGAATGCGCTCTTTTTTGCCGCTCGGCGCGGGAATCTGTTATAATTCGGATAGCTTTCAGAATAACGATGTACCGAGGGGGGAACGGCATGAAGGAATTCGATTTTTTGTACGACGGCACCGAAGAGACGAAAACCCGCTTCGTATGCGTCGTAGGCGAGTCGCTGCGGCGTTTTGATTTGGCGATTACGTCGACGAACCGGTTTTACGGGAAAATGCTCGTCACAGACTTGCAAATGGGCCGTACGGCGGTCATCGGACCGGATGATTTGGATGAAGAAGGCTACCTGGAGCATGTCTACAAGCTGAACGAGGAAGAAGCAGCCGAGCTCAAGGCGTTCTTGTCCGAAGTGGTAGGACCGATCAGCTTCACCGATATATAAGCGTCCGTCGAGAGATGTGCCCGATGTACGAAAAAGCCGATCCTGACCGTGACGAACGGAGTCAGAATCGGCTTTTTTACTCGTTTCGGCCATGCTTAGCGCTTCACGAGATCTTCCCTGACCGGCGTAAACGAATCGAGCAGCGCGCTCGGTTCCAGCGCCCGGCAGCCATGCTTCGCTCCACTAGGAATGTAGATCGTCTCGCCGGCGGAGATTACTTTCTTGTCGCCGTCGACGGTAAATTCAAGCTTCCCTCTCAAGCAGTAGGACAACTGCTCATGCGGATGGCTGTGGATGTATCCTTCCGCGCCTTCTTCAAAGTGCACTTCCATCATCATCAATCCTGCGCCCGGCTCGAAAATTTTACGTTTGACGCCCGGCTCCGCATTTTCCCATACATTGATGTTGCTCATTGGATTCCCTCCGCTTCGGTGACGTGGCTTAGTCATTGCGTAACTTCCATTATACCCGATGGCGGGACAAAGACGTAGCGGATTTTTTCAGGTGGGGCAGGCCTTTTTACAGGTTTGCCCTCGGACGGAACCATCCCGAACCGGCTATTCCCAAGGAAACCTCATCGTTAAGTAATCCGCGAATTTGCGGCTTTCCTCCCGCCGCATTCGGCGCATCTCCGCACGGTGCACCGCCGTTTCGTGCAGCCGCTTCTCTTCCTCGGTCTGCGGCACGACTTGCGGCACAGGTACTGTCTTCCCGTTCTCATCCAGCGCGACGAACGTCAGAAACGCAGTCGCTGCGATATGCCGAACGCCGGTCCGCAAATCCTCGGTGATCACCTTGACGAACACTTCCATCGAGCTGCGCCCCGTCCACGTAACAAACGACTCCAGACAAACCGAATCCGTCGGGCGGACCGGCAGCAAAAAATCGACCGAGTCGGTCGAAGCGGTCACGACCATTTGACGGCAATGCTTCGTCGCGGCAATCGAGGCGATATCGTCGATATACGCCATTAATTTGCCTCCGAACAGCGTATCGTGGTTGTTGACATCCGTCGGGAATACCCGCGACGTTTTATAGCAGCGGGATTCGTTAGCGTACCTTTGTTCCATGCAGTCCATTCTCCTTTAGCCCTGTACGATTGTATTGCTTCTGACTCTTAGAATACCACAGTCCTCCAAGGCTCATCACGAAAAAACAGCCGGGCCCTCGGAGAAGCGAAGTTCGCCCGACGGCCACACCGTGCCGCAACGTACGCCTGGAATTTGTCGGAGAGCAACGTGTAGGACACAAAGATTGACAGAAGAAATATTTCGTTCTATAATAATCTTAAATTTAAGATATATAAAATAAAGATGATTCATGGAGAAAGGGTGTGCTTTTCATGACCATTCGCAACTATTCCCCTGCCGAGCAAGCGGTTGGCGCCTTTGACGGCGGAACGATTACAGAGCAGAAGCCGATCGGGTTCCCCGGAGAGGGCTCGGCAGTACGTCGCGTGGGGCCGCTCTTTTACTGGGCTTGGTTCCAATCGGAACAGGGCGGCCGCCTTCCGCTGCATCCGCACCGGGGCTTTGAAATTTTGACGTATGTGCTTCATGGTGAGGTGAATCACCGCGATTCGCTCGGCCGGGCAAGCTTGGTCGGCACGGGGGGCGCGCAGGTGATGCAAACCGGCCGCGGCGTGTCGCATGCCGAAGAATTCCGCGCCGGCGTATCCGGCTTCCAAATCTGGTTCGAGCCGTACTACGGCGACGCTGTCAAGCGTGTTCCGACGTATACGCAGTACGAACACGAGCAGTTCCCCGCGTCATTGGATGCAGACGGATCCGTCAAGACGGTCATCGGCCCCGGCGCGCCGATCGACTTGGTAGCCGACGTGCGCATGTGGGACGTCGCACTGGAAGCCGGCCGCGGCCGCGCCTTCGATATTCCGGCGGGCTACTCGATGGCTGGACTCGTCGTAGAGGGCGAATCGGCGCATTGGTCCTTTGGCGGCGAGAACGCGAACGTGCCGCTCAAGCATTTTGCCGTAGCCGATGCAGCGGACGACAGCCGGCTGCTCATTCAAGCCGGTGGTGAACAAGCGGCGCGTATCATTCTGATTCAAGTGCCGACGGAGCTCGGATACTTGCCCTACAACAAGATCCCGCTAACGTAAATCGGAAGGGACGAGACCTCTAATCTCATAATCAACGACAACAAGCCAATACGCGCGTACATCTTACGCCGCGTATTGGCTTGTTGAACATGAAATGGCGGATAACGCGAACCATAGATACTTTACACAGCAGTTTTTCCGGTGCTTGCCGTCTGTCCCGCCCCCGTTACCCGATCAGCCTGTCCAGCCCTTTGAATTCGAGCTCTTCAAACTTGCTGAGCACCGTTTGCCGGTCCATCTCCCAGAAGCACGACTCCAGCGCGCAGGCCACCGGCGCCTCCAAGCATATGGTGGCAAGGCTTCTCGACAGATGAAGCATATCGAGCTGGGCTTCGATTTTGGAACGGACGCCTTTCGGCAGCTGCGCCATATTTTCCAGAATCCCATCCACGGAGCCGTATTCGATGAGCAGCTTCAGCGCCGTTTTCTCGCCGATCCCCTTCACGCCCGGATAGTTGTCCGCCGTATCGCCCATCAATCCTTTCAGATCAATAATTTGCTGTGGCGTCAGCTGCTTCTCCTCCAGCAGCGTTTTGGGGGTATAAACAGCATAATTGCCTTGCCCTTTCTTCATGATGACGACGTGAACCGTATCGGAGACAAGCTGCAGCATGTCATGATCGCCTGTCAGTATGTATACTTGCGCTTCCTCGCCGTACAGCTTGGCGAGCGTGCCGATGCAATCATCGGCCTCAAAGCCCGGCACGCCGATGTTGACGACGCCGAAGCTGGCGGTCATTTCCTTCACCAGATCGAACTGCGGAATAAGCTCTTCGGGGCAATCGACCCGATTGGCCTTGTAATCGCTGAACTGCTCGCTGCGGAACGTCTTGCTTCCCATGTCCCAGCAGCATACGACGTGGCTCGGCTTGAAGCGCTGCACCGCGTCCCAAAAATATTTCACGAAACCGAACACCGCGTTGGTCGGAACGCCCGCCTTTGTCTTCATAATGTAGCCGCCGTACGATGTCGCGTAAAAAGCGCGGAACAGCAGCGCCATGCCGTCGACCATCAGCACTTTGGGCGGCATGTTGTGATTCTCGGTTGTCATCCGCATCTCTCCCTATTCTCTTATGCTATGAAATGATTATAGCATAAAATACTTTTTCATAGAGTCGGCCCATTCGTATGGAACGAGCCGGAGCTATGCATGTTCATGGCAATTTTGGTAACAATAAGCTTCAAGTTCCAGCACTAACCTGTAAGGGAATCGATGGACCATGTGGAAATTGTTCCTGGGCAAGAATCGTCCGAACCGCCGTTCCCCCGCGGTGGCCGCCCAACCCCGGCACAATCCGGATCCGGAGGGACGCGGCTGCACTCTGATCTCGCGGGCTTTACCGGATAACATGAAGCGGATTGCGGAAGCCTTCGCCCACTGCGAGGACTTGATTCAAGATCATTGGAGATACGGACCCGATCTCTCGCATACAGCGTTCTCCGTCTATTTCGAAACGCTGCTTGAGCACAAGGAATTGAACTACATGAAGGAATCGCTGCAGGATCTTGTCGCTCACGAGGTTGGGCCGGCCGAGACGATTACGCCCGAGCAAGTGATGTCGTTTTTTGAGAGAAACGGCGTTTCCGCCAAATCGGCGAAAGTGCTCTACGATTTTGACGAAGCCTTATCCCATATTTTGGACGGGGACATCGTCATCTTTTTCGATCATTGGGATAAAGCGCTGCGCTATTCGTCGCGCGGACTGGTGACGAGACAAATTACCGAATCGATCACCGAACCGGTCGTACAAGGACCGCATATGAGCGCCGTCGAGGATCTCAATAAAAATATCGGGTTGCTTCGAGATCTGCTCAAATCATGCAAGCTCAAGGTCGAGAAGAAGACAGTCGGAACAGAAAGCCGCCGAACCGTCGCTTTCAGCTACTTGGAGGGAGCGGTGAATCCGGAAACGCTAGCCGAGTTCAAACGCCGCATCTCCCAGATCGACGCGGAAGAAATTTTGGAGACGTCGTATTTGGAGGAATGGCTTGACGAAGCCTCCTCTTCTCCCTTCCCTCAAGTCCGCTACACGGAACGGCCGGATGTCGCAATCGCCGGTCTGCTGGACGGCAAAATCGTCGCCATGGTCAGCGGTACGCCGACGCTCCTGATATGCCCAGGTTTATTCTTTGAGTTTTTTTCGGCCAGCGAAGACTACTATCACCGAACCGTCTTCACTTCCTTAATCCGGCTGCTCCGGGTCGGAGCGTTTCTGATCGCGCTGCTGCTGCCGAGCACGTATATCGCCTTATCTACTTTCCATTCCGAGCTGCTCCCGACCGTTCTGCTTCTCGCGATACTCGATACAAGAGAAGGCATTCCGTTTCCCGCCTTTATCGAAGCGCTGATTATGGAGTTTTTTTTCGAGCTGCTGCGGGAAGCCGGCATTCGTCTGCCTCGGCCGATCGGCTCCGCCGTCAGCATCGTGGGCGCGCTCGTCATCGGTCAGGCGGCGATTCAGGCCAAGATCGCTTCGCCGGTCATGGTCATCGTCGTCGCCCTGACGGGAATCGCTTCGTTCGCGCTGCCGCAGTACAATATGGCGGTCGCGATCCGAATATTGCGTTTCCCGCTCATGATTCTTGCCGCTACGCTCGGCGGGCTCGGGATTATGACCGGCTTCCTGCTGACGTTCCTGCATCTGGCCAGCTTGCGCTCGCTCGGCCAGCCCTATTTGGCGACGATGGCGCCGCTGGAAATCAAACAGCTGCGCGATGTGTTTTTCATTGTTCCGCGCAAACTATTGACACAGCATCCGCGCAACCGCCATTTGCACAAAAAAAATCCGTAAGCATCATTGTTCCGAACGGTTCTTTCCGTAGACGAGGAGCGGATGAAAGGAGGATGCACATTTGAGACCGCGCCTGACCATCGCCTTTTGTTCCATTATGCTCTTCATCCTATCCGGCTGCGGAGATAAAGCGGAGCTGACTGAATTCGGGTTTGTCCAGGCGGTGGCCGTCGATCTGACGGACAAGGGGACCATTGCGCTGACGACCCACTTCTACAACCCGACGGGCGGGGGCGAAACGAACGTGGCCGTCAAGCAAGGTCAGCGCGGTCTCAATATTCGGACGGAAGGCGACACGACCTTCGAAGCGGTGCGCGATATCCCGATCCACCTCGGGAGAAAAGCGAAATGGGACCACATGCGCATCATTTTGATCGGAGAAGCGATTGCCCGGTCGCAAAGCCTTGGAGAAGTGCTCGATTATTTTTCCCGGGATCACGAACCGCGCGCTACCGTACTTGTGCTGCTGACCAAAGGCAGCGCAGCGGGGTATCTGCACGTCGCTCCGTTTATCGAATATACGATTGGCCAGCAACTGCGGGAAATCGAAGATTCGGGATCGCGGTATTCCGCCAAGACGACCAAGATCCCGCTGCTCGATCTGGCCATCCAATTAAGAAGCGAAGCCGGTGTGGCGGCACTTCCCTACGTCTACAGCCAGAACGCGGAGAAAAAAATACTGTCCGTCGCCGGGATCGCGCTGCTGAAGGATGGCAAGCTCTCCGGGAACATTTTGACGCCTAGCAATACGCAATATTGGTTAATGCTCACGGACCGTTACAAGAGCGGTGTAATCGAGTTTCCCTGCGGCGACGACACGAAGAAAAACGGAAAAGAATCGCTTGAGGTCATGTCCTTGAAAACGATCGTGAAGCCGGTCATCCTCAACGATACGCTTGAAATCCGCGTACGTACCAAAATCAAAGGCTCGGTGTCCGAGCTTCAGTGCTCTTCGCTGGATACGAAGGAAGAAACCGACCGGTTTGAGGATCATATTAAAAAAACAGTTGAGCGAGGAATGCGGAATATGATTGCCGTTCTGCAAAAAAGACAGCTGGACGCCCTTGGCATCGGGGATCAAATTTACCGAAAAAACCCGCAGCTGTGGAGAAGGTGGAAGCCGGATTGGGGAGAGCGCTTTGCACAGAGCCGCTTTGTCATCGAACTGGAAGTCAACGTATTGAATACCGGAATGACCGTAGGAAATCCTTTCTCGAAGTAACCGGTCCGGTATGTGTAGAACGAGGTGATATCGCGATGGTTGGAAAATGCATTTTTTTATTCCTGCTATTTGCCATGATGCTCGGCTGCGACCGTTCGCGTTGGAAACGGACGAGTGTTCGGGGGCGCATCTTGTACGGCGTACTCCTGCTTCCCTCCATGTACCTCGGCATCCTATTTGCAGCGGATCTGCAATGGCCGAATCTGAACGATCTCATCTCATACTTTTTGGGCGAGCCGGCCAAACGCATTGTCGAATCGGTCAAGCTTCCGCCCCCGTGAAGGTGATGAATGATGAAGAAGTCCGAAACCGTCAGCTCCTTTCAAATGGCGATGCTGTTCCTGGCCTACGGCACCGGCTCAGCCGTCATCAATATCCCCGCCCCCTTGACCGGCGCCGCCCGGAACGGAGCCTGGATTTCGGTGCTGCTTGCATGTGCGGCGGGTCTGCTGCTGCTCTTCGCTTGTCTTTATTTATACCGCGCGAACCCCGGGCTGGATTTTATAGAGCACAGCGAAAAGACGATCGGGCGATGGCTAACCTTGATCTTGGCCATCCCGTATCTTTGCGCCGTCTTTTGGATGCTTGCCGCGATCGTGATTGATATCGGGATTTTTTTCAAAAGCACGATGATGAAACAAACGTCGGCCGATTTGATTCATACGCTATTTTTTGTGCTGGCTGCATTGACCGCCCGGGCGGGCATCGAAGTGATGGCACGCATGTTCGTCCTGCTGCTGCTATCGATGATCGGATTCATTATGATCGTCCTGCTGATGGCTGCCCCTCACTATCACCCGTATTTTTTGCTTCCGCTTATGCCGGACGGGATCAAGCCGGTGCTTCACGGAGCCTATATCGCGTACGGCTTCCCCTTCGCCGAAGCCAGTCTGTTTGCGATGATGCTCCCTTATGTCAGAAATCAGGATAAACATGTGTTGGGCAAGCATATGGTTTGGGCGCTTCTCGTCAACGGCGTCACGCTTCTTGCGTCGGTCCTCTGCTCGATTATGACCGAAGGACCGCTGGCCGGGCATATGAAATTCTCGTTGTTCCAACTGGCGAGGCTTATTTATATCCAGGAAATATTCGAACGCGTGGAGTCCGTCATCGGTTTTTCGCTCATTGCCGGCTCTTATATGAAGGCGACGATTGTTTTGTTCATTTTGTCCAAGACGTTAACGCGTCTGGCCAAGCTGCAGGATGATCGCATCCTGATCTATCCGATTGCGCTGGCGTGCCTGCTGCTGTCCGTTACGATGTACCGCAACGAGACGGAATTTATTGAAGGCGTGAACGTGATCTGGCCTCTGCTCAATAATATCGCTTTTAACGTACCGCTCATTCTGGTGCTGACAGTGACACTGTTTAAGCGAAATTGGAGAAAGGGCCGGCCCTCGCCAGCCCCATCACCATAGTAATCATTTTCAGACCATTCGTATGGCGGAACATATGAAAAAGAGAGAGCGTCTGCTTTCTCGCCGCTGCTGTAGCGGAGAAAACGCAAACGCTCTCTTCACGGCTGCGGACGAAGCCGGTTCTGCATCCGGTACTGCATCGGCGTCGTGCCAAGCTTTTTCTTGAACACGTAATGCAAGTAGTTGGCGCTGGAGAAGCCATTCTGAAAGGCGATCTGATCGATCGTCGCATCGCTGTCCGCCAGTTCGCTGCAAATGTGCATCAGCCGCACCTGCTCGATATATTCGCTGAAGGTGCCGCCGGTCTGCTCGCGAAAAATGCGCTGCAGCTGGCGTGCGCTGATCTGCACCCGCTCGGCCACCACCTCCAGCGTCAGCGGCGCCATGTAGTTGTCCTTGATGAACTGCACGGCCATTTGATACCGGTAGTGCTTCATGTCGCGGGACGGCAGCTCGGGCTGCGGCATCATCTCGTATGCGCGTGTCATCCGCAGCAAAATTTGGATGATCGACTGCTTGATGACCGTCAGCACGCCCGGCTGATTTTCATGCCATGCCCTGTAGGCCGTAAGAAAGCATTCCATCGCACGGTATTGATCGAGCACCGGCCGGGCCGGCAGCTGCTCCAGCTGGCGAATGCATGATTCGGCTTCCGCCCGCTCCCACCGGGCCCCCCATTCCTGCGAGTCTTCTTCGTCCGACGCCGGCAGCTTCTGTATATCGATATGCAGACAAAGCTCATCCATCGCTTCGAATGCATCGGCTTCCTGAAAGTGCATCAGTCCCGGTCCCGTCAAGTACATCATCCCCTCATGAAGGGAGAACGGCTCGTTGCCGAGGATCACTTTGCCTTTGCCTCGCGGTATAAAGTGAAGCTCAAAGTCCGAATGCTTATGAAACTGGATCGCTTTGCCTGCCGCAAAGCTCGTGTGATGAAAGCGAAGCATGCGGATGCCGTAGCCGCCCCATCGAAATTGAACATCGAGCCGGTCAAGCGCTTGCGGATTGGACAGCATCAGCTCATACGGATACGGCCTCGCACTTACCCGGGACTGGCCGTTCATCGCTTTAAATCGGAGAGCTTGATGGCGCCGCCGGAGGAGGCCGACAAGTTGGACGCTTCCATCAAGCGCGTCAGATCAAGCGCCAATTCGATATTTTCCGTCGCCGTCGTGCCTTGTTCGATATGGGCGACCCATTGCTTGAAGGCCGACGGCTTCTCTGCCGGAAGCTCCTGCACGGTCCATTCCTTGCTCGCTTCCTCGCCCAGCTTCGATGTGCGCAGAAGCAGCTTGTTGTCATGGGTCGAGTACAGCAGGCTGCCTTCCGTGCCGTGAACTTCAACGACGAACGGCGAGAACCGGTTCACGAAGCCGGCCTCGACGATCGCGAGCGCGCCGTTCGGATAACGAAGAACGGATACCGCGTTGTCTTCCACTTCCCGGCCTGTGACGTAGCCGTAATTCGCCGTAACGCTCTCCGGCACGCCGAGGAACAGCCTTGCCAAATACATCGGATGGCAGCCGAGATCGATCATCGCGCCGCCGCCGCATTGCTCCGCATTGTAGAAATGCGCCGGCAGCCAGCCGTACGCGCTGTTAGCCGTCGGGATCGCGCCGTTATGGGACAGCCGGTTACGCACCAGCGTAATGTCTCCCAGCAAGCCTTGGGCGAGTATTTCCTGCACCGCCAGCGTGTAGCTGTGATTCAGGCGCGGGAGCGAAACGGTAAGCTTGACGCCGGCTTCCTCCACGGCAGCCAATATTTCATTGCATTCCTTGAGGGTCGTCGCCACTACTTTTTCCGTGAAGATGTGCTTGCCCGCTTTGGCTGCGGCCACCATCACGTCACGATGCATATGGGTCGGCGTATCGACAATGACGCCGTCGATGTCTTTCTGTGCCAGCAGCTCGCTCAATTCGTCGTAAAACCGCACGCCGCGCGCTTCGGCTTCTTTCCGGCCGCGCTCCGGCTGCTCGTCCCATACCGCGACGATTTCCGTTCCCGGATGTTCCGTGACCTGCTTGGCGTAATCTCTTGCATGGACATGCCAGAAGCTCAGCATCGCTACTCTAATCATTGCGCTTGCCCTCCCGAATGTATGAGTGATATTGGATTAGTCGAAATAAACCGCTTTGCCGGTTTTCGCCGATTCATAAATAGCTTCCAAAATCTCAGAAACAACGCAAGCTTGCTCCGGCGTAACGACAGGCTCTTTGTCGTTCAAGATCGCGTCTATCCACAGGCGCGCTTCCTTCTCCTCCGACTTTTCCTTCTTGCCGTCATAGAAGGCGACGCCGCCTGCGTCAAGCTGCACTTTGTTCGTATACAAGCGGCTGTGCTTCTCCCCGTTCAGGCGCAGTCCATCTTCCATATCCGCGCCAGCCTCAGTGCCGCTAAGCGTACATTTTGCTTCCTTCACGTCGAGCGTATTTAGCGCCCAGCTCGATTCGAGCACGATGGTCGCGCCGTTCTTCATCACGATCATGCCCATCGCCGAATCTTCGACCGTAAATTTCTTAGGATCCCACGGCCCCCACGCATTGGCAGCGTTTTCTTTGCCGGACAGCTTATGGAACGACGTGCCAAGCACAACCTTCGGTTCGTAGTTGTTCATCATCCAGAGCGTCAAGTCGAGCGCATGCGTACCGATATCGATGAGCGGTCCGCCGCCCTGCTTCTCCTCGTCCAGAAAAACGCCCCATGTCGGAACGGCGCGTCGGCGAATCGCATGTGCCTTCGCATAGTAAATTTCGCCGAGCTCCCCGTCCTCGCAGATTTGCTTCATGAACCAGCTGTCCGGGCGGTAACGGTTATTGTAGCCGATCGTAAGTTTCTTGCCGGTGCGCTTCGCCGCCTCAACCATCCGGCGCGCGTCGGCCGCCGTTTTGGCCATCGGCTTCTCGCACATGACGTGCTTGTCGGCCTCGAGCGAGGCGATCGAAATCTCGGCATGGGAATCGTTCGGCGTGCATACGTGCACCACATCGATGGAAGGGTCTGCAATCAAACTGCGGTAATCCTCGTATACTTTGGCTCCTTCGACGCCATATTGGGCCGCGGCTTTCTCCGCTTTACTCAAAATGATATCACAAAAAGCGACAAGTTCAACTTCCGGTTGTTTGGACAAGCTCGGCAGATGCTTTCCGTTGGCGATGCCGCCGCAGCCGATGATTCCGATCTTTAATTTTCGAGACATATGCAGTTCTCCTCCTCTATTTGGCAAGACTTGTATAAATAGTACCATGTTTAGAAACAGGTTGAAATTGCGAATTAGCGACAGCCTAGACTCAGATTTCACGACATCTCTTCATAAAAAAATGCTGAACCGGCGTATCTGGACAGCGCTTCCATTCAGCGGAGTGTCCTGCACATGCCATTCGACCGGTCGCACGTCGCGTCGACAAGCCCTTGAACATTAGCCAGCAGTCTCCTGTATGGCCGGCTCCAGGAATCCTAGGCGCGCGTTTCGACGCAATGCGGTTGCCGATCCGTCCTTGTCGGGGCCCGTTCGACAACCGCGAAGTTCGCCGTTCAGGGCAGAAACGACAACCTGCGGCTTCCCTCCTTTTCGACACGGCCTCGGCTTCCGAACGCGCTTTCGGCCGGTGCGACCGCGGCTTCGCTTATATAGAAACCTCTGGCTGACCTGATCATACGAAAAGCCGCCCCGCAGCATGGAGCGACTATCAATTTCATCATCGTTTCGACATGAACGGAATGCGGAGCCATCGCGCCCCCCGTTCTACATCATTTCGCAGAGCCCGCTCCGGAAGTAACCCATGCTTCGAGCTCTAACGCCCTGCCGGATCCCGAGAGGCTTGTTTAACCCCTAAGACCGTCAGCTCGGTTCACTTTCCTGATGCCGGACCTTGCTTCCAATCACCGTTTCACCCTTGCCGGCTGCTCAAAAACGCGCCGATCCGGTCCACCGCTTCCCGCAGCCGGTCCTGCTCCTGCACAAGCGCGATGCGGACATAGCCTTCGCCCTCCTGCCCGAACGCATCGCCCGGAATTACGACAACCCCCGCATGATACACCATTTCCCGGGAAATTTGTCGAGATGTCCAGCCTTCCGGAATGCGAGCCCAGATGAACATTGTCGCTTTCGGTTTATCGATGTTCCACCCGGCGCGGCGCAGTCCTTCCACGACGATATCGCGCCTTTTCTCATATACTTCCGCTACGGAACAGCCGCCCGCCATGTCCTCTTCCAGCGCTGCAATGCCGGCCCGCTGTACGGCGACGAACACCCCATAGTCGATATTGGACTTCAGCATACGGAGCGATTGTACCGCGTCTTCCCGACCGACCATAAACGCGATGCGGCAGCCGGCCATATTGAAGCTTTTCGACAAGGAATGGAACTCGACCGCGCAGCGCTTCGCCCCTTCGACCTCCAGAATGCTTGGAGGTCGAAAGCCGTCAAAGGCCATTTCGGAATATGCCAAATCATGTACGATCAGCAGGTCATGCTTCTCGGCATAATCGACAACCCGCTCGAAAAAGTCCAGCGTTGCCACGGCCGACAACGGATTGCTCGGATAATTGAGCAGCATAAACTTCGCCTTCGCGGCAACGTCCGGCGGGATGCTGTCGAGGTCGGGCAAAAACCCGTTCTCCTCCCGCAGAGGCAAATAGTACGGCGTCACCCCTGCGAGCACCAGGCTTGCCGAATAAATCGGATACCCGGGATCCGGCACCATGACCGTATCGCCCGGGTCGGTCACCGACATCGCGAGGTGCGCCAACCCGTCCTGGGAACCCATCAAGGTGACGATCTCCGTCTCCGGATTCAGTTCGACGCCGAACCGGTGCTTGTACCACTTGGCAACCGTCTCGCGAAAAGCAAGACTTCCTTCGGAAGTCGGATAGCCGTATGCAGCCGGATCGGCAACAGCCTCCTGCAGCGCCCGGATCACCTTCGGGGAAGGCGGCCGGTCCGGGCTCCCGATGCCGAGGTCGATGACGTCGACGCCGCGGGCCGCGACGTCCTTTTTCCAATGCGCCACCTCAGAAAAAATAGCCGAACCAAGTTCGGCCAATCGTTTGGATTGAAGCTGTTTCATGGGATTAACCTCTTTTTCGATAAATATGGATGCCACGGCGTTAATATTTCACCTGCTTGATGATCAAGGGGATTAACCCTGCACGTCCAGACCGGTTACCCGGTGAACGGCATTCATCATACCGATCAGGTAGGCGGCAAGCAGCACGTAAGCGATGCCGAACTTCCACCGCGAAGCTGTGGGAACGTCATAATATTTGTCATTCTCGAACAGCGTGTAGTCGACCTGGCAATGAATCATCAGATGTAGGCCGTCCTCTTTGTGCATATGCTCCAGACGGGTCACATGCGTCCGTTTGACAATGCCCTGATGCATAAGCGGAATGGTGCCCTGGAAATCAAGCCCATCCCAGTACAGCCGCACGTACTGCTGTCCTTCCAGACTGGAATATGTGACGAACGGCAGCTCCCTGCGGTGCTCCGTGCCGGGAATAAGATATCCCTGCTCGATCAAAGGCTCCGCGTGCACCAGAAAGCTGGCGGTTACGAAGCGCTCTTCGCCCTGATTGCGATGCTTCACGTACTTTTTGTACAAATCATAGGCGAACATCGCCCAGATGATAAAAAAGATGACCGCGCGAAAATAAATGATGACGACGAGTCCGCCGATCAAGCCGACCAGCCAGAGCCATCTCGTTACCGCCGTCGCGATGCGCCCCCCGTCCAGCGGATGAATCGGAAGCAGGTTAATCAGATTAAGAAAAAATCCGACATAAGCGAGCGAATAAAGCAGCTTGCTGATCTCGCCGTCCGCCGCATAGGCAGCTGCGAACACGGCGGTGGCGCCGATTGTGCCGAGCAGTGGACCGCCATAAGCCATGTAAGCCTCGGTCACCGCATCCCGGGGGTGACGCTTCATGTTGATCAGCGCCCCGAGAAACGGGATGAACACCGGCGCCGTCACCGGAAGCCCCTTCCGCTTGGCCGCAAGGACGTGACCGAGCTCGTGGACGAACAGCAGCAGCACGAAGCCGATGGAAAATCCCCATGGGAATATGAGCGCGTAAGCCCCGATCGACACGAACATCGAGAGGATCGCGCCGCCGACCTTGCCGAATTTCAGGAGCGGCAGCAGCGTCTTCCCTTTAGCCAATATAAACATGGCCGCCGCGCCGATATACCAGAACGGATTGTTTTTCTTCTTTTGTTTTTGCTGCAACCGACATCACTCTCCTTGTTAGCGGGCGTTCCCCCAAACCTCGGCGTACGATTCGGGCTTGAACCCGACGGTCACCGTGACGCCGTCCGTCACGACAGGTCTTTTGATCAGCCGGCCGTTTGCAGCAAGCAGCTCGATCATCTCTTCCCGGCTCATGCCCGGAAGCTTGTCCTTCAGCTTCATCTCTTTGTACACTTCGCCGGAGACGTTGAACCACTTGCGGATATCGAGACCGCTGCGCGGAATCATGTCCTTCAGCTGCTCCGCCGTGGGAGGATGGTCGAATATATGGATCGCCTCCACCTCGTAGCTGGACTCCTTCAACCATTTCAACGCGCTTCTGCACGTACCGCATTGCGGGTATTGATACATCGTAACTTGTTTATTGCCCATTGTTCTGCCATCCTTGTCCGTTAATCATTGTACTGTGATTCGCTCTCAATTATACCGATGTTGACAGCCGCCCTGCAAATTTGCTAGGCAGCGGAGGTTGAATCCGCGCAGGGTTCCATGGATAATGAAATGGTAAAGCGATCCAAACCAGGAACGGGGCGAGACTCATTATTTATGTCCTTAAAGCATTATACAGCTTCATCCTCCCGCCGGGGCTTATCATTGTGCTGCTTGTCCTTGCCGCGTTGGTGCTTCGCTATCGCAAGCAGCACATCAGCGCCGCCATGATGACCATCATGGCAGTGCTGATGTATGCCGTCTCCACCCCGCTCGTCGGTTCGGCTGCTCTGCAGCCGCTGGAAAGCCGCTATGCTCCGCCCGCCGTGATCGACGGCGACGTCTATGTGATGCTCACCGGGGGAAGTGTGCAGGGCACGCCCGAGCCGAGCGGCATCGGGAGCCCAGGCGTGTACACGCTAAGCCGCATCGCCGCCGTTGCCGAGCTGTATGCGAAGAAGCCGCTGCCCATTCTCATATCGGGCGGCCAAGTATACGAAGATTCGGGAAATGAAGGCCGGCTGTCGATGCGCGTACTCACCGCGCTCGGCGTTCCGGCCAAAGATATCGTCCTCGAAGACCAAAGCCGTACGACACAGGAAAATGCCCGGTACTCCAAAGCGCTGCTGGAGAAAAACGGCTACAAGAAGCCGATTCTCGTCACATCGGCCTTTCATATGCCGCGGGCGATGAAGCATTTTCGAGCGCAGCAGGTAGAAGCGATTCCTTATCCCGTCGGCTATTTGAACAGCCGCAATACGGGCTGGAGTGCGAGGCAGCTGCTGCCGTCCTCGTCGGCGCTGGACTGGCTCAGCACGGCGCTCAAGGAATATATCGGCATGCTGCAATAGTGCGGAATATCGCCACAATCCCTGCTCGCATCCCGCATGAGCAAAAAAATCCGCTGGTTCCCTATAGGGGCAGCGGATTTTGAATTTATACGTCCTGAGCGGCATCGTCATTCTGCGATTGCAGCCGCTCGATGCATTGCCGCATATCTTCGGGGAGCGGCGCGGTGAACTCCATCCACGCCTTGCTGACCGGATGCGTCAGCCCCAGAACGCTGGCGTGCAGCGCATGGCGCGACAGCCCGTAATCGGCCTCCAGATTCGCATCGGACACCGTCTCCCCCGCCACTGTCCGGTACAAGCCGTACAGCTTATCGCCGATGAGCGGGTAGCCGAGATGCTTCATATGCACGCGAATCTGATGCGTACGCCCGGTCTCCAGCCATAATCGGACCATCGTCGCTGCCGCGAACCGTTGCTCCACCCGGTAGTGCGTGACGGCGGAATAGCCCGACGGCGTCACGATCCGAATATGTGGCGATTCGGGATCTCGGTCGATCGGCGCATCCACCGTCCCTTCGTCGTCCGGCAAGCGCCCGTGCACAAGGGCGATGTACTCTTTCTTCAACTGATGGGCTTGCATTTGCTCCGATATTTGCTGATGCACGTACGGATTTTTGGCGACGGCGAGCGCTCCCGACGTTTCCTGGTCGAGCCGGTGAACCGGGCGGAAGCGGAACGACTCGCCCTTTTGCAGCCAATAATGGACGACGCCGTTGGCGAGCGTTTCCGTATAGTGCCCGTGCGTCGGATGGACGATCACTCCCGCTTCCTTATTCAGCACAAGCAGCTCTTCATCCTCGTATAGAATGTCAAGCGCCATCGGCTGCGGTAAAATGTCGTCCGACGTTTCCATCTCCATCCGTACCGCGATCCGGTCTCCCGCGTGCAGCTTCACATTGATATATTTGCGTTCTCCATTGACGGTAATCCCCTGCTCGGTCAATTTCAGCCGGGACATCAGCTTTCGGGAAATCATCAGCCTTTTTTGCAAAATCGTCCGCAGCACAAAGCCGTCTTCCTCGTCGGGGACGATATATTCCAGTGGTTTATAGTAGCTCATGACTTGCGGCGGAACACCTCGGCACTGCGCGCATATTCCACGTCGGGAAGCGCTGCGCGATGATTGGCCGTGCGAGCCACAGTGAAGAACAGATCGGACAGTCGGTTCAAATAACGGCGAACCTGTTCGTTGATCGGCTGTGTGCGGGCGAGCGTGACAACTCTCCGCTCCGCTCTGCGGCATACGGTCCGGCAGACGTGAAGCGTAGAGGAAGCCAGATTGCCGCCCGGCAATATAAACCGCTTGATGTCGGGTGTCTCGGCATCGTACTTGTCAATCCAGGTCTCGAGCCGGTCCACCATCTCCGCCGTCACTTTGTACGGCCTGAGCTCCTGCTTCAGCAGCGCCAGATCCGAGCCGCAGTCGAACAGCTCATGCTGAATTTCGAGCAAGTCCGCCAGCAGATCGGCATCCCGCTCCGTATCCAGAAACCCCATCGCCTGCCCGACAAAACAGTTAAGCTCGTCTACCGTCCCATACGCCTCCACTCGCACATCGTCTTTATCGACGCGTCCGCCGATGACACCGGTTTGGCCGGCATCGCCCGTTCTCGTATAAATTCTCATTGGCATATCCCTCCCGATCAATATGGTGCTATCAATAATTGAACTGCCTCCATGCGGCATTCGACGCGGTTGTCCGCGAAGTTTCTTAGAAATCGACTGACACGGTTCCTACGCGCGTGAACCCCAGGCGCGCGTGTAGGCGCTAAGGCGCGGTCGGTCGAACCCCACTCTGAACGAGTCTCGACCGTTCCATGCCATAGGCCGATTCTATTCCTTGATCATGGCATATAACTGCGGCAAATCCAAGTGCGCGCGCACATGATCGGCCAGCCGGTCGAACGCGGCTTCCCGCCGTTCCATGAACCGCAATTCCGCCGGCAGCGGCTCCAATCCCTTATCCAGCCGGACCCGGTTCAGCCAAGCCCGGCGAAAATCGTCGTTATGCAGGATGCCGTGCAAATACGTGCCCCACACGCGGCCGTCCTCGGTCGCCGCCCCTTCTTCCTGACGGCTGCCGTCCTCGCGGACGATTTCAAACGGATGACGGACCGGACGTGTAAATTCGGTCTGACCCATATGAATTTCATAACCGTGCACCGGCATCGCTTCCCCGCCGTACAAGCTCGCCATCGCTTCGGAGCGCACGGTTTGCTTCTCGCGCGCGAATTCCGTCTGCGCCGGAAACAGCCCGATCCCGCGCAGCTCCGGCTCGCCGGATTCCACCAGCAGCGGGTCCAGCAGCTTCTCGCCGAGCATCTGGTAGCCTGCGCAAATGCCCGTGACGAATCCGCCGTCTTCGGCATACTGCGCCAGCTTCCGGTCTAATCCGGCATGGCGAAGATACAGCAGGTCGTCTATCGTGTTTTTGCTGCCCGGCACAATGACTGCATCCGGCCGGCCGAAATCGCCAGCGCCGGTGACGAACCGCAGCCGCACGTCCGGCTCGAACGATAACGGATCGATATCGGTGAAATTCGAGATGCGGGGCAAGCGGATAACGGCAATGTCGAGCAGATCCGGCTGCCGCTCCTGCGAAGCGGACATTCTCCCGCTCTCCGCCAATCTGCGGTCGAGCGATGCGGAATCTTCGTCCTCCAGCCCGAGCTGAGGCAAATAAGGAATGACGCCGAGCACCGGCTTGCCCGTCCGCTCCTCGAGCCAGTCGATGCCCGGCTGCAGCAGCGTCACGTCGCCGCGAAACTTGTTAATCACAAATCCTTTCACCCGTGCCCGCTCCTCGGGCGTCAATATATCGAGCGTACCGACCAGCGAAGCGAACACCCCGCCTCGGTCGATATCGGCGACGAGCAGCACCGGCGCATCCGCCCACCCGGCCAGCCGCATGTTGACGATGTCGCGGTCCTTCAGATTCACTTCCGCAGGGCTGCCCGCTCCCTCGATTACGACGATGTCATAGCTTTGGCGCAGACGGGCTAGCGACTCCTTGACCACCGCCTCCGCTTCCGGCAAATACCGTTCCCGATAAGCTCTTGCGTCCAGATCGCGGTACGGCTTGCCGTGAACGACCACCTGCGACACCATATCCTTCTTCGGCTTGAGCAGAATCGGGTTCATGTCCGTCGTCGCCGCAATCCGGCATGCATCCGCCTGCATCCCCTGCGCCCGGCCGATCTCCTTGCCGTCCGGCGTCACATACGAGTTGAGCGACATGTTTTGCGACTTGAACGGAGCCACCCGGTAGCCGTCCTGCAGCAGGATGCGGCATAGAGCGGCCGTCAGCAAGCTTTTTCCGACATCGGATGCCGTACCCTGCAGCATCAGCGTCGGCGCTAACGGATGCGCCTCGTCGATCCGCACGCCTGATAATGCGGCCCCCCTGATCGGTTCTCCCGCTCCGGTCAACGCAGCGATCGATGCTTCCAGGGCGGCAACGAGCTTCTCGTTATGCTCCCTCAGCTTGACCGCGACCCGGACATAGCTGTCGTCCAGCCCTTTGAACAGCGAGGCGTCGCGGATCAGGATACCGCGTCGGCCCATCTCCGTTTGCAGCGCTTGGGCGTTCAAGCCGAACAGCTTCAGCGACAGCAAGATGAAATTCACTTCGCTATCGTACACTTCAAGACCGATCTCGCGCAGTCGGCCGATCAGCCGGTCTTTCTCCTCCGACAGCCAGCGCAGCGTCTGCGCAGCGAACGCGTCTTCCTCGAGCACCGCCTCCCCGACCCATTGGGCCAGCGCGTTGACGCTCCAATGCACCTTAAACCGCTTCATCGCTTCAATCAGTTCGGGATGCGCGACCGCATAGCCGAGACGTATGCCGGGAATGGAAAAAAACTTCGTCATCGACCGGATCACGATCAGGCGGCGGCTTTTCGCAGCGGCCGGAATCAGCGTGAGCGATTCCTCCCTGAGGGAGAAATCGAGAAACGCCTCGTCGACGATCGCCGGAACATCCCCGGCGGCCAGTCGCCGCACGACCGCATCCGGCAGCAGCGTCCCGGTCGGATTGTTCGGGTGGCCGAGAAACAATAGATCGCACCGGGCGGCTGCCGCCTCCAGCTCCGCTTCCTGCAGCACAAAACCGTGCTCCGGCCGCAGCGGAATGTCGATTGCCCGTCCGCCGCTTTTCTCCACCGCTTCCTCATACTCCAAAAACGACGGCCGCGCCAGCCCGGTCACCTGCGGCTGAAGCGCCCGTACAGCCAAATCGATCAGCTCGGCCGCTCCGTTGCCGACCAGGATGCACGCCGGGTCAACCCCGTGCTTACGCGCCAGCTTGCGGGTCAGCTCCCGCACCGCCGGATCGGGATACTGCGCAACCTCGCGCCACCGCTCGCGCATCAGGCGTCCGACCGCTTCCGGCGGGCCGAGCGGATTCATATTCGAGCTGAAGTCGAGGAACTGCTCCTTCGGCAGACCGAATGTCTCCGCTGCCGTCCATACATCTCCCCCGTGTCCGTACCGTTCCAGCATTTCCTTTCCCCTCCCCCAACGCATTCCTTACGATAACAACCATAGCATGACCAGCAGCAGCAGTGTTTCAAGCAGTTCGTTCAAGGCGCCGTACGTGTCTCCTGTCAGCCCTCCCAGCTTGCCGCCGATGTAACGGGCGATCAGCCAGCCTGCGACAAGCGCAGCCGCTCCGAATATGGCGACAGTGACGAGACCGTGTCCCGACGCAGAAGTAACCGATACCGTAAACCAAGAAGCCGCTGCGGCCACGACGGATTGAAGCAGCAGCGTATTCCAGCCGATGCCGCGAAACATCCCGCCCATGCCTCCGCCCTGCTCCGCTCTGGCGTAAGGCCATCGCGATATGGCCGCAACCATGAACCAGCGGCTCCAGATCGTCGCGAGCGGCAGCAGCAGCAGCGCATCCGATGATCCGCCCGCCGGCCCCGATAACAGCTCCAGCAGCAGCGACCACTTCAGCAGCAGCACGACGACGCAGGCGATGACGCCCATCGCGCCGACGCGGCTGTCCTTCATAATTTCGAGCATCCGTTCCCGCGAGCGGTGGCTCAGGATACCGTCCGCCGTATCCATCAGCCCGTCGAGATGCAGCGCCCCGGTCAACGCAATCCAGAAGCCCAGCAGCAGCGAAGCGGCAGGAAGCGGCGGGACGACGAGCAGGAGCAGTTTACCAGCCGCGGCCAGCAGCCATCCAAGGACGAGGCCGACGACCGGGTAGAACACGACGCTGCGGCGGAACAAAGCATCGTCATAATGAAGCGTTACCGGCAGCGGCAGCCGGGTCAAAAATTGAAACGCGGCAATAAACGCCGCGCCCCAAGCCTGTATTACAGCGACAGCAGCGCGCACAGCAGCAGCCCCCCCGCAACCGTGAAGCTGACCGTATACATCAGCTTCACGGTTCTTCTAATATCTTCCCGCTCGCGCTCCCGCAGCGGCCAGCCCATCCGCGCCCGTTCGCTGACGCGGCCGTAATACACGTTCACGCCGCCGAGCTCGATGCCGAGCGCGCCGGCCACCGCCGATTCGGGAATGCCGCTGTTCGGACTCGGATGCAGCCGGGCGAAGCGCCGGATCGCGCCGAGCGACCGGACTGCATGCAGTCCCGGCGTTACCGCAGCCGCCAGCACAAGCAGCAGCCCGGTTATTCTGGCCGGGATCCAGTTCAGCACATCGTCCCAGCGCGCGGACGCCCAGCCGAAATCGAGATATCGATCATTCTTGTAACCGACCATCGAATCGAGCGTGTTGGACGCGCGGTACAGCATGGCGAGCGGCGCGCCGCCGAGCAGCGCGTAACAAATCGGAGAAATAACGGCGTCGACGATATTTTCCGCCACCGTTTCGACTGTCGCCCGCGTAATCTCCGGTTCATCGAGACGCGTGGTGTCCCGTCCCACGATATAGCCGACATATTTCCGCGCATCCTCCAGGCGCTCTTCCTGCAGTGGCGTATAAACCGCCATCGCCGCCTCGCGCAGCCCTTTCACAGCGATGGTCGTGGAAATAAACCAGACGTTCACAGCGTATCCGAAGTACGGATGAATGGCCGAAGCCGCCCATACCGCAAGCCCGATCACGCCGAATGCTCCGCTGACCGTGACCGCCGCAAGCAGCAGCCCTTTGCAGCGCTTGACCGCTGCGGAATCTGCTTCCGGGCGCAGCAGAAGCTTCTCCAACGCCCCGATCACCCGGCCGATCCATGTGACCGGATGCGTGTACCAGCGCCAGTTCGGATCGCCGAGCAGTAAGTCCAATACGATGGCCGCCAGCACCATCCATAGCGTTTCTTGCACCGAAAAAAATAACAAAGCCGTTCCCCCGAACTGCGATCCGAATTATAAACGGAATGCCTGACTTTTCAGCTCTACCGGAATGCCGGCGGTCACAAGAACTAGTTGATCCGCCGTCCGGGCCAGCTTCTGGTTCATGCGGCCGGACAAATCGCGAAAAATGCGTCCCAGCTTGTATTCCGGGACGAGGCCGTAGCCGACCTCATTGGTCACCAGCACGACCGGACTGCTCATCGAACCGAAGACGTCCGCCAGCTCATCGATCCGGGACTCGACGAGTCGCTCCGCATCCGGTTCGTGCTCGCAGCGCAGCAGCCAATTCGACAGCCAGAGCGTCAAGCAATCGACTAGGATGACCGGCGCTGCCGTGGAACGAAGCGTCTCCGCTAATGCGTAAGGCTCCTCCGTCGTGTCCCAATGAAATCCCCGGCTGCGCCGGTCCGCCTGATGCAGCTCGATACGCGCCTTCATCTCCTCGTCAAACGCTTGCGCTGTAGCGACATATAAACCCCGTTCGCCAAGCTTCGCGGCATAGGCTTCCGCGAAGCCGCTTTTCCCGCTCCGGGCGCCGCCGGTTACGAGCACTTTCATGAACATCCCCTCCCGATTGCGTCGCATTAGAGACCATAGTTACGCGTTCGATCGCCGTGCTTCGAAGCTATAATGCTATCCAGCAGCAAATGGCCCTCACACTCAACCGCGCTTTATCCGTTCGCCGGTGTGCTTGCTCCGGATACGCCGGCATCGGCGAACGACGCCATTTCTTTCATGATGCGCACGGCCGCCTCGATGAGCGGCAGCGCCAGCACGGCGCCGGTTCCTTCCCCCAGCCGCATATCCATATGAAGCATCGGCGTCAGTCCGATCTCCTCCAGCAACATCGCATGGCCCTGCTCCTGCGACAAATGCGAAGCGATCATATACGACGCGCTAAGCGGCGACAAGCGGCTGGCGACGAGCGCTGCCGCCGAGGAGATGAATCCGTCGACGACGACGGGAATCCGGCGGCGCGCCGCCCCGAGAATGACACCGACCAGCCCCGCGATTTCGAGGCCGCCGACTTTGGCCAGCACGTCTAGGGGGTCGGCCGGGTCCGGCCGGTTGACCTCGATGGCGCGGGCAATGACGGCTTGCTTATGCAGCAGCCGCTTGTCGTCGATGCCCGTTCCGCGCCCTGCGGCGAGCGCCGCATCCTTCCCGCCCAGCACGGCGAGAATCGCCGAGCTCGGCGTCGTATTGCCGATGCCCATCTCGCCCGTCGCAAGCAGGCCGTAGCCCTGACCGGCGAGCTCTTCAACGAGCCGGACGCCGACCATGACGGCCTCGGCGGCTTCCTCCCGCGACATCGCCGGCCCCTTAGCCATATTCGCCGTGCCGAAGCGGACTTTGCGCGAGTGCAGCGACGGATGCGACAGCTCCGCATTGACGCCGATATCGACGCAGATCACGTCCGTTCCCGTCTGACGCGACAGCACGTTAACGGCGGCGCCGCCATTCAGAAAGTTCATCACCATTTGCGGCGTCACTTCGGCCGGGAATGCGCTGACCCCTTCCTCGCATACGCCGTGGTCGCCGGCCATCACGATCACGGCTTTGCGTCCCAAGTCCGGCTTGATCTCCCTGCGAATGCCGGCAAGCTGCTTCGCCACGTCCTCCATCCGGCCCAAGCTTCCCGGCGGCTTGGTCAACTGGTCCAAATGGACCGACGCTTCCTCCACTTTCCCCGCATCCAGCGGCTCGATCGCTTGAACGGTATCCTTTAATGCCGACTCCCACATAGACATCAAACGTCCCCTCTCCCCAGTAAAATTTGCGGCGCGCCGTTGTCCGGATGGGCCATCACATAAGGGCGCGTGCCGTACACGCGCTCCAGCAGTCCCGCTTCCATCACATCCTCCGGCTTGCCGATGCCAACGATACTCCCGCTCTGCAGCAGCATGAGCCTGTCGCAATACTGCGCCGCCAGATTCAAATCATGCAGCACGGAGATGACGGTCAACCCGCATTCCTGCTGCCACTTGCGAATCCGGTCCATCATGTCCACCTGGTACCCGATATCCAGAAAGGTCGTCGGCTCGTCAAGCAGCAGCAGCTTCGGTTCCTGCGCCATCGCCTTCCCGAGCGCCACCCGCTGCCTTTCCCCGCCGCTCAAGGCGTCTACGGTCCGGCCCTCCATCGGGCGCAGCTTGAGCCAATCCAATATGCGCTCCACCATCTGCTCATCGTCCTCGCCCGGCTCGCGGCCGAGCCAGTTTTGAAACGGATACCGGCCCATCTCGATCACTTCCCGTACCGTAAAGCCGAGCGGCGGCAGCGCATCCTGATGCAGCACAGCCAGCGATTTCGCAAGCGCTTTGCGCTGAATGCGCTGTACCGGCCGGTCGTCCAGATGCACTTCCCCGGCCGTCGGACGCTCTACACCCGAAATCGTATGCAGCAATGTCGACTTGCCGCTGCCGTTCGGCCCGAGAATGCAAAACCATTCCCCCCGCTCCACATGGAAGCTGATTTCGCTCAGCACTTCCCGGGCGCCGTACGATTTGCTCAGCTGCGTCACTTCGACTTTGACCATAAGCGCTTCCCCTTTCGCATCGTTTCATCCCCGTTCGTCCCGCATCATCCGCCGGACGACGTCATCCCGCGCTTGTTGCGGCGCAGCAAATAAGCAAAAAACGGGGCGCCCATGAACGCCGTCACAATGCCGAGCGGCAGCTCCGTCGGGCTGAGCAGCGTGCGGGCGATCGTATCCGCCCACAGCACATAGACCGCGCCGCCGATCAATGAGAGCGGTAACAGCAAGCGGTAGTCCGGACCGACCAGCAATCGGAGCAGATGCGGGATCAGCAGGCCGACGAAGGCGATGACGCCGGACACGGACACAGCCGCCGCCGTAATCAACGTCGAGACGAGCAGCACGATCAGCTTGGTCCGCTCGACGTGAACGCCGAGATGTGCAGCCTGCCGCTCCCCGAGCGCAAACAAATTCATTGCCCGGCCGTATCCGAGCAATATCGCGGCGCCGAGCGCAAGATAAGGCAGCAGCACAACCGAATACGACCACCCGCGCAGCGCCAAGCTCCCCATCAGCCAAAAAATAATTTCGTTAATGACTTGCTTGGACATCGCGACCATAAGCGATACGAACGCACCCAGAAAAGCCTGCATCACGACGCCGGACAAAAGAACCGTCTCCATCCGCAGCTTGCCATCGGTCCGCGCGAGCAGCAGCACGGTTCCGAGCGAGAGCATCCCCGTCAGGAAGGCGACGACCGGAACCGTCCACTGGCCGAACAAGGCGTACTGCAGCCCGAACAAGATGAGAAAGGCGGCGCCCACCGATGCTCCCGACGATACGCCGAGCGTATATGGATCAGCCAGCGGATTGCGCAGCACGCCCTGGAAGGCGGCGCCGGCCAGCCCGAGAGCCGCCCCCACGAGCATGCCAAGCACGACGCGCGGCAGACGAACCCGCCAAATAATTTGCTCCGACGCGGCGTTCCAGTCGGCTGCGATCCGGTCACCAAGTCCGGGAATTTGATGCAACATAATCTTCCATACATGCATCAGCGGAATCGGCACCGCGCCGATGGACAAAGCCGCGGTTGCGGACAGCAAAAGCAGGGCGAATGACGCCCCGCCCCAAATCCACAGCTTCCGCTTCATCTATTTCACCCGTTCCGGGTAGATGCCTTTGGCGAATTCGACGAGCGCCTGGGTAATTCTCGGTCCCGGCCGGCTCATCGTATCCTTGTCCACGCCCGCGAGCTTGTTCGATTTAACCGCCTCGATCTGATTCCAGCCGCTGCGCTCGCGAATGATTTGATCGAGCGTTTTTTTCGACTGGTCGTCGATCAAATTTTTCGGATACAAAATGACTTGCGGATTCGCCGCAATAATTTTTTCTTCGCTGATCTTCACGTAGCCTTTCTCACTGGACGCCACGTTGACGCCGCCCGATAACGTGATCAGCTCGTCGATAAACTCGCCCTTTCCGACCGTCCAGCCCGGCGAAAATTCGATGAACACTTTTTTCTTCTGCTCCGGCGCCACGTCTTTGACGGCGTCCGTCACCTTCTTGCGGTCCGCTTCCATCGAGGCGGCCAGCTTCTCGGCCTGCTCCTGGCGGTCAAAAATTTGACCCATCATGCGAACGTTGCGGATCACATCATTGATCGTCTTCGGCTCCAGCTTGAACAGGTTCACCTTCAGCCCGCGCAGCTTCTCGACGGCCGGCGTCTGCATCGACACCCCGGTCACGACCAGATCGGCCCCGGCGGCGATCAGCGCTTCTTCGTTCGGCTTGACGATGCTCCCAAGCTTCGGCTTCGCTTTCGCTTCCGCCGGATAGTCGCAAAAATCCGACACGCCGACGATTTTATCGCCGAGCCCGAGCGCGAACAGCGTCTCCGTCTCCGCCGGCGAAACCGATGCGATACGTTCCGGCGCCTTCGCAAACACGAATTCTTTGCCCGTCGCATCCGTGACCTTCAGCGGATATACGGTCTTCTTCGCCGCATTCCCCGCCTGCACCTCGCCCCCGCCTGCTTTCGGCGGGGCGGCGGCTTCCCCTTGCCCCTCCAGCTTGTCTTTGGCGCCGCAGCCGACCATGACCGCCGCAAGCGCAGCCGATAGCGAAACGACCGCGATCGACCGTTTCAGTTTATTCCAGCGATTGTCCCACATCCCACTCATCTCCCGTAAGTACGCAATTAGCGACGTTTCTCCCCTGATTCCGATCGAAACCTCTTCGATGACCCTGCTTCACGTAAAAGTCGTTAAAAAAGCCCCCGGCTCCGCAAGTACGGCAGCAGGGGGCACCCTGTTCGATTCGCTTTCGGCGCCCGTACGTCTATCGTCGGATCTGCCGCATCGCAAGTGTGCATGTTCTGCTCCTTTTCCTCGAAAGGATACAACGGTCATCCCGTTCAGGCAGGTTTCCTGGCTCATGGATCGCGGAACATCCGCAAGGCCCCAGCCTTCCCATTCATAAGAACAGTGGCATAACATGGAGCTTGGATCCAATGACAGTGGCGGGACCGCGCCGGATTCGCACCGGCTTCCCTTTTAACCCGCGGGCTTGCATGATTCGTAAGCCGGGGCACCCGAACAGCTCTATTCAATTCCCGAAACTTCCGCATTCGCAGCCGTGTCCCGGGCGTACCGCATCTTATTTCTGCGCAATCTGCTTCATGACCTGCTTCGACTTTTCCATGTTCGGCGCATTCGCCGGGATAAAGGCGTAAAGGTCTTTGCCGTTAAAATTCAACTCGGTAAACCATTTGGTCTTCTCCATCGGTATACCGTACAGATGTTTCTGCGTCTTGCCGTCCTCCGTAATTTCCAGCACGCCGTCGGGGAAATCTTCCGCCTTGGCCAGATCGTCCAGCGGAACGTAGCCGCCCTGCTGTCCGAGCGCCTTGAACTGCTGTGTCGGAATAATAATAATGCCGTTCTCCGCCGCAGCGATTTCCACCATTAATTTCTCCACCGAAAAGATCGGCGTTGTCAGCACCTTTACCGTCGGAGCCGTACCGAGCTTCGCTTGCAGCGATTGTCCCAGCTTATCCGCCACTTCATTCGGCACACCGGTTGCGGACATCAAGAAAATCGGCACATCCGCCTTCGGCCCCCCGCCGCATCCAGCCAGTACAAAAAGCAGCAGCAGAGCAATCAGCACATTCCGTCTCATGAAGCTTCTCTGTCCCTTCTTTGCCGGCCGGCAGCGCCCCGGCTTTCTATTGCTTCATCTTACCATAAACAAGCTTCCGTTTTCAAAACGTTTGCGCAAAAAAAGAAGCCGATTACGACCGGCCTCTCTTGTTCTGGTTCATGAATTCATTAATTTTCTTGTCAAGCTCCATGCTGATCTCGACGACTTGCTCCGAAGTGAGGCTGCAGCCGCTTTGCACGAGCTTCTCCAGCTCGATACGCAGCCGGTATATATCGTCTTCTAAAGATAATGCAGATGAGGCCTGTTTTTTTTCTCCAAAAAACCACTTAGCCTTTTGATCGTTTTCACGAATCCATCCGAAATGCAAGTACCGGCGAAGTTGATATTCCGGAAAAGCCATTTTGCATCCCTCCCACTACATATCTTTAGTCCTATGGAAGAGGAGCTCCATAAACTATTAATATATGAAACTTCTCTACTATAAAGATACCAGTTTTGGAATCGTTTGAAAATGACTTATTTTGGCGTATGCTGTCGAATTTACAGCTTTTGGATAAACTTTCCTATACGTTCGATCGCTTCTGTCAGCTGATTCACGGAATAAGCATACGAGCAGCGCAAAAAGCCCTCGCCGCCACTCCCGAATACATGCCCCGGCACCGCTGCGACTTTAGCCTCAAACAACAACCGCTGGGCAAATTCCTCTGAACTAAGCCCCGTCGACTGGATCGACGGAAACGCATAAAATGCTCCCTGCGGCTCATGGCACTCCAGTCCGATCTGGCGGAATCCTTGCACCACCAACCGGCGGCGCTGGTTATACGACTCGACCATCCGGTCCTTCTCTTCCATCCCGTTCCGGAGCGCTTCCAGCGCGGCAACCTGCCCCATCGAAGGCGCGCACATGACCGTATATTGATGAATCTTGAGCATGGCCGAGATCAGCTCCCGGTGGCCGCAAGCATAGCCCATCCGCCAGCCGGTCATCGCGAACGCCTTGGAGAAGCCGCTCACCAGAATCGTCCGGTCGCGCATGCCGGGCAGCGAAGCGAAGCTGACGTGCTTTTGCTCGTACGTTAATTCGGCGTAAATTTCATCGGAGATGACGATCAGATCATGCTCTTCGACCACTTTGGCGATCGGCAGCCAGTCCTCGTACGTCATGATGCCCCCGGTCGGATTGCTCGGGTAGCACAGGATGAGCAGCTTGGACTTTGGCGTTATGGCTGCTTTCAGCGACTCGGCCGTCAGCTTGAACTGATCCTTGGCGAACGTTTCGATGCCGACGGGAATGCCGCCGCCGATCCTCGCGATCGGGTTATAGGAAATGTAGCACGGTTCCGGAATAAGTATTTCATCCCCGGGAGACACGAGCGCCCGCAGCGCCAAATCGATCGCCTCGCTGCCGCCTACGGTGACCAGCACCTCGTCGGAAGGCTCATACAGCAGCTGGAACGAATCGTACAAATATTCGGCAATCGCTTCCCGCAGCTCGGGCAAGCCTGCGTTCGGCGTATATTTCGTATTGCCGCGCTCCAGCGAGTAGACGCAAGCTTCGCGCACATGCCATGGCGTGCTGAAATCCGGTTCGCCGACGCCGAGGGAAATGATGTCTTTGCTGCCATTCACCAGATCAAAAAACTTCCGAATGCCCGAGGGCTCGATTTCCCGTACCAACGGCGCCAAATAACGGCTCATGGAAGCGTCTTTTTGCGCTTGATCCTGTTTATGCTCTATCATTGTTCCTCAGCGTCCTTTACGGTGAGATTAGAAGACGGCGGTCATCCTCATGATCCTCGAACGTAATGCCGTCCTGCTTGTATTTTTTTAAAATAAAATGCGTCTTCGTCGACAGCACCCGATCGATCGGGGACAGCTTGTTGGATACGAAGGACGCCACTTCTTTCAGCGTTTTCCCTTCAATCTCCACCAGCAGGTCGTACGCTCCGGACATCAAATAAACGGATTTCACTTCCGGATACAGGTAGATGCGCTCCGCGATGGCATCGAAGCCGCGCCCGCGCTCCGGCGTAATTTGCACCTCGATGAGGGCGGTCACCTTCTCGTTGTCGACCTTTGCCCAGTTGACGACCGTGGCGTATTTAACGATGACGTGCGCCTCTTCCAGCTCCCGGATCGCCTCCGCCACTTCCGCCTCCGACGCGCCCAGCATGGTCGCGATCAAGGCCGGCGAACGCCGCGCGTCCTCCTTCAGCAGATCGACGATCTTCATCTTAAATTGTTCCATGGTTTGGTCCTCCTCCAAAGCTTATTTTTTCATATTACACCCAAGGGGCTGTATTTGGCAAAGGGAATTGTCGACTCCATACAGCAAGCAGCCCCCATGCAGGCACGGGGGCTGGACGATTCATCTATATTCAGCAATGGCGTAACGCCGACGTTATTCCAGCAGCAGCAGCTTGCGCATGTAGCTTTCAATTTCCCGCTCCCGGTAGGACGGCAGCACCGTGAATTCGAATTGCGGCTCGCTTCCGCTACCCTCCACCAGCCGTCCGATCGCCACGAGCCGATCATCCTCATCGTACGCAGCGATGACGCGGCGGCTCTGCGAGCACACTTCGTACATAAGCGGCCCCTCCGCCGCGGAATTGGCGATGGAATCCGCCAACTGCTTGAACTGCGATTCGGCCGGAAGCTCATTATGCAGTGCGATTTTCATACCCGTTCTCCCTTCGAGCAGAAATGATAAACAATCACCTTATAAATTATTATACACATAAATGTATATTTATTCAATGCTTATTTCTTTAACTTCGCCCACGAAAAAAGGGCGCTTGTCTCTATGACAAACACCTTTCTTTCACTCGTATGCAGCTTTAATGCAGATTTATCCAAAAATGTCCATACTGAGATACCGCTCGCCCGTATCAGGCGCGATGCACAACACCCGCTTGCCTTTGCCGAGCTTGCGCGCTACCTGCAGTCCGGTCCACACCGAGGCGCCGGCCGAGGGGCCGACCAATATGCCCTCCAGCCAAGCCAAATCCCGCGTCGTCCGCAGCGCGTCTTCATCGGACACCTGGACGATTTCGTCATAAACGCTCGTATTGAGGATCGCGGGAACGAAGCCGGGGCTTGTACCGACCAGCTTATGCGGACCCGGCTGCCCTCCCGACAAGACCGGCGACCCTTTCGGTTCTACGACGTAAATCTCGATTCCGGGCAGCCTCTCCCGAAGCACCTCGCCGGTCCCCGTGATCGTTCCGCCGGTGCCGGAGGACGCGACGAACGCATCGAGCCGCCCTTCCATCTGCTCAATAATTTCCAGTGCCGTCGTCACCCGATGAATGTCCGGGTTCGCCGTATTCTCGAATTGCTGCGGGATGAAGCTGTTCGGTGTACGGTCGCGCAGCTCGATCGCCTTGCGGATAGCGCCGGGCATCCGCTCCGCCGCCGGCGTGAGCACGACCTCCGCGCCGTACGCCTTCAGCAGGTTGATGCGCTCCTTCGTCATGTTATCCGGCATGACGAGGATCGCCTTGTATCCTTTCGCAGCCGCGTTCATCGCCAGCCCGATTCCGGTATTGCCGCTCGTCGGCTCGATAATCGTCGCGCCGGGCTTGATGATTCCGTCCTTCTCCGCCTGCGCAATCAAATTAAACGCCGCACGGTCCTTCACGCTTCCGCTCGGATTGAAATATTCCAGCTTGACATAAAGCTCCGCGTCGTCTTCCCCGACCAGTCTTCTGACCCGCACCGCCGGCGTATCACCGATCAGCTCCGTGATGCTGTTTACCATTTTCCTGCTCCCGCTCATGCTGCCGCCGCTCCTTTCGACCTAGCCTGCACTTGGGCTAAGCCGTTGTATTCCCCTTTATTTTATCGGATAAGTTCCGTTTGTCAAGCAATCGACCACGTGCCGGGCATCCGCTCCCACGCCGCCAAGCAGCGCCGAATTGCGGCTGCGAAGCCACGGCAAGCCCACATAATACAGCCCTGCCACGGGACTGATCCCCTTCTCGTGCAGCGGACCTCCCTCCGCATCCAGCGCGCCCGGCACGTCCAGCCACGGATAATCCGGACGAAAGCCGGTAGCCCATACGACATTGCGCGGCTCTAGCTTCGTGCCGTCGGCGAATTGAACGGCGCCGCCGCGCTGCCCCGTCACTCTCGGTCGCAAACGGACCGTTCCGCTCCGTATCGCCCGCTTCAGCTCCGGCACGAATACAGGATCCTGCCGGCTGCGCACCGCGCGGCCAAGCGGCGAATCAGCAGGAGCGTTCAATAGGCCGAGGCGGTCCAGCCACCAGAAGACGCTCCGGTTCATGATGCGCAGCGGTGCGAACCGCAGCCGGCGGCTGACGGCCAAGTGGACTTCACAGCCTTGCGAGGCAAGCTCCAGCGCGATTTGCGCTCCGGAGTTGCCGCCGCCCGCCACAAGCACGGCGCCTTCCTGCAGCTGCGCAGAATTCCGGTATTCGGAGGAATGCAGCTGCGCAACGCTGGCCGGCAGTTGTCCCGCTGCAGCCGGGATGTGCGGCTTGCGGAACGGTCCGGTCGCGATGATAACCTGCCGGGCCGCGTACTCCTCCGCATCGGCAGCGAGGCGATAGCCCGTACCTTCTCTCGTTAGCCGTGTTACGCTTGCGTTTAGCTTCACAGGCAGCTTGTAATAGTCCGCATAGCGCGCCAAGTAGTCCGCGACTTCGTCTTTGCCAGGGAAGCCGTCCGGCGCTCCGTCCAGCGGCAAGCCCGGAAGCCCGCTGAACGCGCGCGGCGTAAACAGCGTCAGCGAATCGTACCGTCTTCGCCACGATTCTCCAACCGCGCCCCCTTCGTCGAGCAGCCTAAACGACCGTCCTGCCTGCTTTAAATAGTACCCCGCGGCAAGCCCTGCTTGACCCGCTCCGATCACGATAATTTCATCCTTATGGTTCATATGTCTCACGCCTATAGGTTTATACTTTCATCGGTTGATGCATATCTTCGGATTTTTCAATTTGAATGGTCACGTGCGAGATATGGAACTGCTTCTCCATCTTGGATACCGCCTGCCGTAAAATCGTCTGGCAATCGGCTTCGGATTCGACGAGCAAATGCCCGCTTAACGAATCGAGACCGGAGGAGATGGTCCAAATATGCAGGTCATGCACATCGATCACGCCGGGAATTCGCTCCAGCGTCTCGCGCACCTGATTGGCGTCGACATGCGGCGGCGCACCTTCCATTAAAATGTTCACGCAATGCTTCACGACGCCGAAGGCTCCGCGCAAAATCAGCAGCGAAACGAGCACGGAAATGATCGGGTCGGCCCAATACCACGAAAACGCGGTCATCAACAAACCGGCGGCAATCGCCCCGACTGAGCCGAGCGCATCGCCGATAACGTGCAAATACGCGCTGCGCAGGTTGACGTTGTTCTTCACGTCGCCCTGGCGCATTAACGCCCAGGCGCTGGCTACATTCGCGAGCAGCCCGACCAGGGCGATCGCCATCATCGCTCCGCCCGCGACTTGCGGCGGGTGCTTCAAGCGCTCGTACGCTTCGTATATAATGACGGCGGCGATAAGCACCAGAGTCACTCCATTGAAGAGAGCGGCTAAGATTTCGAACCGGTAAAAGCCGTATGTTTTGGCGGCCGATGCCGGTTTGGACGCAAACCGGATCGCAATCAGGCTGAGCAAGAGCGATGCGGTATCGCTGAGCATATGCCCTGAATCGGATAACAGCGCCAGGCTGTTCGTGAACAACCCTCCGAAAAATTCAAGAAACATAATGCCGGACGTAATGATCAGCGCGATCGTCAACCCTCGTCTATTCCCTTCCCCGGAGCCGTGGTGATGGCCGTGGTGATGGGAATGACCGTGACCGTGATGATGGCCGTGAGCGTGACCATGATGATGTCCATGAGGCTCATGACGGTGGTGATGTCCATGGCTATGGAGATCGCCGGATCGTTCTGCATGCTCGCGCTCTTCCTCATCGTCATGGTCATGGCTGTGTTCGCAGTTCTGTTCGGATTTGTGTACCGGGAGTTGTTCATCGCCCCCGCTGTTCATCGGCTCGTGCACATGATCGCAGGAAGCGCCATGCGGATGATCGTGATCATCATGATGAGGCTGCTTCCCTTGTGACCCGTCTGCGCCTTTATGCTCATTTGCGCCATCGTGATCTTGCCTTAATGCGTGTTCCCGCTCAGGATCATTCGCCTTACGATTGCGGTCGTGTTCGTTGTTGCTCATTGTTCTCAGCTCCTAACCGATGCTCTGCCTGCTGGGGTGGTCCGTGATTGCAAGGGATGACGCGTTCACTGTTGGGGACATAAAGGGACCCGCCGCCTTCCTTCCAAAATATATCGCTTATAGCATACTTGCAGCTTATATATAATCGTTCCGTTTCAAAAGCGTTGACCTCGACCTCTGCTCTCTGAACTCTGTTGCCTTTGAATCGGATCGTGCTTTCAATAACATATGAATATATGCTCATATATAATTTATGTTATTCCTCACCGATTGTCAACATTAATATCTCCCATACATTGACTTTTCAGGAGCCCTTTTCGCAAACAAAAAACCGGCCCCATCAACGGGAACCGGTCTATGCTGACTTACTACTCTGTTGTCGCGGTTTATTGCAGTACATGCCTCCAGCCTGTCCGGTCGCTTACAGTCCGCTCGCAAGCATCCGGCTTACAGCCGCTACGGTGAGGGCCGTGGGGTTCGACCGACCGCCGCGCAGCACAACGCGCGCCTGGGGATTGACAGACTTCAATAATCGATCATCTCATGGCAGGCGAAGCCGGATCGCTGCTAATTACCCGCGGGCCGCTTTCTCCAGCACGGATTTCAGGTTATGCAGGTCGCTCTCCACCATTTCGGCATCTCTGTCAAACATATCATCGGTTACGCCAGGCTGCCGGAATAGCGTAAATACGACCTCGCTGCCGCGGCCATTCGGAATGACGCGAAGCGGAATCATGATTTCCTGTCCCGATTCCAGCGTCACGTAGTGGTCCAGCACGCCAAATTCGTTTCTTTCCACAAAACGGACTTTTACAAGCCCTTCCGGCGCTTCAACCAGCCACTCGTCCCCCGATTGCCGGAGCGACTTGCAAAAGCAGGGCGCCCATTCCGGAAAGTGTACGACAGCCAATATATACTCATATACTTCCTTGGCCGGACATTCAATGCTGACATGCACTATTCGGCAAGAAACGAATTCCGTCATCGCTCATCTCTCCTCTTCATTCACAGCGGTACGTTATAATCGTACCGCCAGCCCTGCCTGTCCATCTTGGAAAAAACGGACAAACTGAAGGTCCCGTCAAGTGGCGCTGGGATGAACCGATGGAAAAACATTCGCGGGAGACAACCCGTAGTAACGGCGAAAGCTGCGATTCAAATGCGATTGATCATAGTAGCCGTGCTGCGCTGCGACATCCGCGAAGCGAGACGGGGATACGCGCACGACCTGCTGGAGCATGCACTGAAATTTCACGATGTGCAGAAGCTCCTTCGGACCAGTGCCGAGCGCCTGCCGGAACATTCTTCTGACGTGCCGTTCGCTATAGCTGAGCTTGTCGGCCAGCGCCGTAACGGAAAGATTCCCGCGTTCCGCATACATGTATTCCATCCCCGAATACACTGCTGGTTCCAGCATGTCCGCACCATCGGCTGCCGCCAGCAGACCCTTCAATTTGGATTCCACGACCGGAATCATGAGGTCCGCCGATCCGCCGGTATATAGCAGCTGCTCCGACCACAGACCGGCCTCTCTTCCCCATGCTTCCTCAAGCCAGACGCGTTCCCCGGCGAACGAAGAAGCCGGGTGCTTCAATATGCGATGCGCCGTCTCCAAGTAAAAACGGATACCGAATAAAGACCGGTCCCCGGTCAGGCGCATCACCTCGTACGCAGGCATGAGCCCGGTAATGAAAGCTGTGCGGGAAACGGATGACGGCCGCAAATCAAATATAATATCGAGGCAGCCATCAGGAATCACGCGATGCTCGATCTCCCGATCCGATGCGCGGATGTTGATCGTCCAGTAACAAGCGACATAAGGCATCAGGCTGCGACTGGGTGAGTATTCCTTATATTTATATTTTGAATCGATGATGTGCTGCTGTATAACCGGCGGTTGGAGAGGTTGATACGTTCGCATGCGCTCCCCGCTCCCTTCCTTGATCTGCATTCCAATGGAAAAAAGCAATCGGCTTTACTCCATAGATCCAGCCCTCCTTATCGTATCAGAAACTTTCTCCTGCGTCCTCCTCAGCTTTATAGCCTCCAGGCCACCAATCCAAGCTTATAAGCCGTAACATAACGTCGCGTCTGGAACAAAATAAGCCCTTCCGCTACGTTGAACGCTGCCTTTTCAGTCAAAGGAGCAGCATTCGAACGCGGAAGGACTTTGAGCGAGCTTTCAAACGCGAAGCGACACTTTGGCATGATATGGCGGGCAGTCATGGTTCTCCGAAATCGCGCTACACCGCATAAACCTTTCTCATCCAATACCACGCCGCGAGCGGCGAGCTTCCGATAATAAGCATCAGCCAATGGATCGCCGCCGGCGCCTTTGTGAACGACAGCACCGTGATGAACAGCGCCGTGCCGAGCAGCCGACCCGCATTGAGCGCGAGCTCCCGCATCACAATGTATTCTTCCCGCCGTTTGGCGCTCTCCTTGTCGCCTCCGATCAGGTCGAATACGGTCGAAGTCATCGGAATGCCGTATAACGGATAGAATAGTGCGGCTCCGATGCCAAATAGAAGCAGCGTCGCAAAATTGACTTTCCAAAAAAACGGCAAAATGATCAGCACCAGCATCACGACTCCGATCAGCATCGCCACCTTGCGATAACGAGGCTTAAGCAGCCGACCCGCGACCATGAAGCTCAGCAATGCCACGGCGGAGGTGATTAGCGCAAAGTTGCCGAGGCTCATCTCGCTGCCGGTATGCACGTAAACGAGCAATCCGATCATGAAGCCGAAGACACCCTCGCGAAAGCCTTGGGCCATTAAAGCGAGGCCGACCGTACGCCAGGCGGTGTCCTTTTGCCGCAAGCATCTCCACGTCAGCAGCCATTCGTATTCGCCCGCCGTCTTGCGTTTTTTCAGGAAGAAGCTGACGACGACTCCGATTACAAACACCACAAGCGAAATGGTGAAAATGAACCTGTAGCCGGTAGCTGCAGGCATGCGAACGATCAGAAACCCGGAAATCCACGGTGCGATCATGCCTGCGCACGATCCGAGCAATCCGGCCCAGCCGTTGAACCGGTCTCTGCTGTCCGGATCCGTCACCTCGAAATAGACGACGTTGAATGCCAGCCAGAACAGTCCGGCGGACATGCCCTGCACGACCCCGAGCAGTACAAAGTAATCGACCGCGCGGGCGCCGAACCAGAGCACAAGCAAATAAAACAATGCGGAAACCGCAACGCCGATACGGAGACAGTTCATCTTATTATGTTCCTTAACCCATTTGCCTGCCAGCCAAAACGTGATGGCCATCGTCAAGTGATGCACCAGCGTGAACCAGCCGATCAGCGTGAAATCGCGGCTTGCTTTCCACAAATACACATTGACGAACGTGCCCGACAGCGCATTGGCGGCTGCGAACAACCCGTTGACGGCCAGCAGCAGCTTTGATTGCCCTGAGAGCGGTTCGCCTTTGCCCGAACCGGCTTTCCCTCCGGAAGCCTTCGGCTCTTTGCCGATCTGCTGCCAAGCGTGTCCCCGCGCGCCCGATTCTCCGCGGATGCTAACCGAAGGGAATGTATGATGTTTCGTATCCGAATGCATGCTCTCACCCATATCCACGTAATGTCTTAGTTAACCTTCCCCGTTCGGTGAAAAACATGACAAGCAACCAATATTCTCCTATGCTCCCTTCGCTCCTGCCCGATTCCCCCCGCCGCTTGAAGCGCAGGGACATGCAGCTTGAAAAAAAAGAAACCGCCGCAGCGGTTTCTTAATCAATATGATCCAGTTCATGAAGGCTTAACCTGCTTCAACCGTTCGATCATCGCGAGCCGATCCGGTTCGGATAGCTGCCGTTCGATGTAAAAACAAGAAGGACACACATATACCTGCGCCTTGAATGAAGCGGCGAGCAGCGGTTCTTTCACCATCTCGTGCACATAAGGCACGAACGAAGCATCGGCATTTTGCGTCCCGGCGAGCAGCATAAAGCTGCGGCATGACGGACATTCCGGCGCTTCCTCCTGATGATCCAGAACATGCTGAACGGCCTCTTCGTACTCGTCCATGAGATCGATCTCATCGTCCTCGTACTCTTCATCGTCGTCGTCGTCAAACGCAATCGCTTGATCCGGGTCCGTCACCGTCAAATTAATGCTGCGGTAATCGCCCAGATCGTTGAAGCAATGCGGACACGCTTCCTCGGGTCCGATCTCCGGGTCCCATACAATTTCCGTTTGACACCAAGGGCATAATTGTTCGTCGTTTTTCGGCATACGTCATTTCCTCCCCGTAAGCAGCCGGTCCGCCTGTCGGACGAACCCCGTCTCACGCATAATTAATAAAATAGTAAACGCCTACGCCGATAAACACAAGCGCAAGCGCCAACAAGGTGCCCCATAAATACTTCAAGGACGCCCCTCCTCCAATCTGCGGGTGAAACGCGTTATTCGCGGGGAAGACGATCAGGTGACGCTAGCGCCCACTACGTAAGACAGCGAAATCGAAATCATCATGGAAATCAAGCCTACGGCGCGGTTATCGTTCTTGATCTGCTCGTCAATTTTGAAATATGGCGTTAAAAATTCGAATATAAAATAAGCGACAAGCAATAATACAAAGCCATACCCCGCCCAGATGAGCGCATGAAGAATGGAGTCGTTATTCAATATGGCAAACCGGAACAAGTTGCATATCCCGAATATTTTGCCCCCTGTCGCCATCGCGACTGCGACGTTGCCATTCTTGATCTCATCCCAATCCTTGTACTTCGTGACAAGCTCGAATATGGCCAAAAAGACAATCAGCGCCAATACCGCCACGGAAAAAAAAGCTAACGTCTCCACATAAGGATTCGTCATCAACCGGTCCACCTCTTCATTCATCATTTGCTGTATTCGCCCCCTGCCTTTCGCCCGAAGGTGCAGAAAGTGATGTTTACCCAACATCCGAAGAGACTGAAGGGTGCCCCTTCAGTCTCCTATACCGCTCGATTATTCTGCTTGCTTCTTCGCGGCCAGCTTCGCACGCAGCGCCGCCAATTCATCGTCGACTCCGCTGCTCTTGTCAAGCGCGTTCAGCTCGTCATCCAGATCTTTGCCTTTGGAGCGGAGCTCGTTGCTGGCTTCCGCTTCGGCTTCCAGCTGCAGCACCTTCTCGCTCATGCGGTCGAAGCCTTTGGCCGCGTTGTCCGTTCCGAAGCCGGACATTGCCTGATTGATCTGCTTTTGCGCCTTCGCCGCTTCCGCACGGGCGACGAGCAGGTCTTTCTTGTTCTTCAGCTTGCTGAATTCGTCTTTCATCTCGGACAACTGATTGCGGAGACGGTCGGCGTTGACCTTGGCCGTTTCGTACTGCTTCTGCATCTCGTCGTATTTCAGCTGGTGCTCCTTCTTGTCCTGCAGCGCACGGCGAGCCAAGTCTTCGTTGCCCGCTTCCAGCGCCTTGAGCGCCTGCTCTTCACGCTTCTGCACCATTTCGCCGGCTTCTTCGTATTGCTGCTTGAATTTCTTCTCGATCGCGATTTGCTTCGCGACGGCCACTTCGGCCTCTCGAATATCTTCTTCCATGTCGCGAAGGAATTGGTTCAGCATTTTTACCGGGTCTTCCGCTTTATCGAGCAAGTCGTTAATCGAAGCCATCGTCAAGTCACGCAGTCTTTTAAAAATCCCCATGAGTTAAATCCTCCCGTATTGAATATTTATTCGTTCTGCTGCCAGCAGGCTTTGAAACATCGATGTTTATACTTTTTATATACGGAACTCCCCGTTCTCCCGTTTCAAGAATAGGAAAAAAACTTATATGCACCGTGCCGGCCGCTAAGTCCGGCACTGTAAATGTATTCGCGATCTCCCGGCTCAATTCCTCTTGGAGCGGCGCGATTTATTTTAACTCCGCTACTGTAACCCCTGCGCCGCCTTCGTTGTAATTGCCCATGCGGTAGCTCTTGACATGCTTATGCTTGCGGAGAAACTCCTGAATTCCTGTCCGCAGCGCGCCCGTGCCTTTGCCGTGGATGATGTACACTTGCCCGAAGTTCGAAAGATACGATTGGTCCAAAAAGCGGTCGACCTCGATCATCGCTTCCTCCACGTTGGCTCCGCGGAGGTCTAGCTCCATCTTCGCATTTTCGTCGCGAGTCCGCTTCAACGTCGAAGTCGCCTGCGGCGGAGCCTTTTTCTGCGAAGCGGACGCCTGCTTCACCAGCTCCACGTCAGAGCGGTTCACTTTCATTTTCAAAATGCCGAGCTGCACCGTCACTTCCTGATCGCCGATCAGATCGACGACATGGCCGCGCTGGTTAACGGTCGTCACAAGCACCTCGTCGCCTGGCTCTACCCGGCCGGCCTTCTTCTTCGGCGTGAGCGGCTTATGCTTCGCACGAAGCTCCGGCTCGGCCTCGTTCAACCGGCGTTTGAGCTCGCCCAGCTTATGATCCTTAACGCCGGCGGCTTCCTCACGCTGCAGACGGCGCAGCTCCGCGATCACTTCGTCGGCCTCGCGGCGCGCCTTCGCCACCGCGTCACGCGCCTCGCGCTCCGCCTTCTCGAACAGCTTATCCCGCTGTTCGTCAAAGCTGCTGCGTTCACGGGCGAGCTGCTCACGCAGCGTCTCCACCTCGCGGCGCAGCTGCTCGGCGCTGACGCGTTCAGCCTCGGCCTGCAGCCGATTCTCCTCCAGCGTTGCAATCATCGACTCGACGCGCTGATCTTCTTCGCCGACTTGCCCGCGGGCGTGGTCGATGATCACCTTCGCCAGACCGAGCCGCTCGGCAATTGCAAACGCGTTGCTTCGGCCCGGTACGCCCACAAGCAGCCGGTATGTCGGGCGAAGCGTCTGCACGTCGAATTCCATGCTGGCGTTAATGACGCCTTGGCGGTCGAAAGCATAAGCTTTCAGCTCGCTGTAGTGCGTCGTGGCGATGACGCGGCAGCCCATGCGGTGAATATGCTCCAATATCGAAATGGCGAGCGCCGATCCTTCGGCCGGATCGGTTCCGGCGCCAAGCTCGTCAAGCAGCACAAGGCTTTTCGGCGTCATTTCCCTTAGAATCCGAATAATGTTGGTCATATGGCTGGAGAACGTACTCAAATTTTGCTCGATGCTTTGCTCGTCTCCGATATCGGCATAAATGGCGTCGAACACACAGAGCTGACTGCCTTCCTCCGCCGGGACGAACAAGCCCGACATCGCCATCAAGGATAGCAAGCCGACCGTCTTCAGCGATACCGTCTTCCCTCCGGTATTCGGTCCCGTAACGATGATCGTCGAATATTTGTTGCCGAGCTCCACGTCGATCGGCACGATATGCTCGGGCGCAATGAGCGGGTGCCGTCCGCGCTTCAGCTTGATGAAACCGCGGTCGTTCAGCAGCGGCAGCGTCGCTTTCATCTCCCGCGCAAGCCCTGCTTTGGCGAATATAAAATCGAGCTCGGACAACGCCTCCACATTGACGAGCAGCGGATCAGCGGCTTCGGCTACGAGGGCGGACAAGGCCCGCAATATTTTTTCAACTTCGGCTTCTTCTTTGAGCTTCAGCTCTCTTACCCGGTTGTTGAGCTGAACGACCGACTCCGGCTCGATAAACAGCGTCGCTCCGGATGCCGACTGATCGTGAATCATACCGCCGAAATGGCCGCGATATTCCTGCTTCACCGGGATAACATAACGGTCTCCGCGGATGGTAACCAGGTTCTCCTGCAGCATCTTCTGAATGGATGGCGTACGCACCATCTGCTCCAGCCGCTCGCGCGCCCGCGATTCGCTGGTTCGCAGTTCGCTGCGAATGCGCGAAAGCTCCATGCTCGCGGAATCCAGGACTGCCGCGTTGTCGTCAATACAGCCGCGAATTCGGTCCTCAAGCGGTTTGTGATCCGTAATGCGTTCGGTCAGCTCCAGCAGCAGCGGAATCGGATGATCGTCGTTCACATCCGCCAGAAACTTGTTCAATCGCCGGCCGCCCTGGCTCGTGAGCGCGATATCCAGCAGCTCTACCGGGTTGAGCATGCCGCCGATCCTTGCCCGGTGAATCGCGGGACGAATATCCCGGATGCCCCCGAAGGGCGCTCCGCCCTTGAGCCGGTCGACGTTGACCGCTTCTTCGGTCGCCTGCAGGCGGCGCTTGACCGTCTGGAAATCGCCGCTCGGATCCAGTTCCCCTACCCGCTCCTTGCCGGCAGAGGTGGCCGCATGTCCGGCACATTTATTAATAATGGCGTGAAAATCAAGCGTCGTTAATATTTTATGGTTATAGCTATTCGTTCGGTTCAAAAGAAACCTTCCTTTCTTTCGCAAGCGCAAGACCGTCGTATGATTTTATATTATAACCAACACGCAAAAGTAAAGCTATCGGCGCTCCTGACATTTCCATTCATAAAGCGCATGTACCCAGGCTACCCTAAATGGTGCACCGCAGTAACAGCTTATGCCGTCCTCGGCGTAGGCTGACGATGCCGACTCGATTCGAAACGCCACACTTTAACGAAGGAGGAATCAGACTGATGCATTTGCTTGGACATCTCGTCAGATTTATCGTGTCTGCTTTGATGCTGATCATTGTATCTTGGATCGTTCCCGGTTTCAGTGTCGGAGGCTTCTGGAGCGCTTTCTTCTTGGCTTTGGTGATCGCCATTGCCGCATGGGTTATCGAGGGAGTGTTCGGCAAAAAGATTACGCCGTTTGGCCGGGGGATCGTCGGTTTCCTGGTCAGCGCACTGGTCATTTGGCTGGCGCAATTCATTGTAAGCGGCGTGTCGACAAGCATCATCGGTGCAATCTTGGCCGCTCTGGTCATCGGGATCATCGACCTGTTCATTCCGGTGAAAACGCCGTTTGAAAGCGGGATTTCCGGACGCGAACGAGCCAAGTAAGAAAATCAGCTGCGGCATTGTCGCGGCTGATTTTTTTTATTTCTTTGTTTCATGTATATATCGTTACTGCATTCGCCGCTGCGGATCAAGGGAAAAGTCCGTTTTTATATAAAAAATACATATCGGCCGCCTGAAAAATGCCAAATTCGCCGCGATACCCGTTCCATCGACCGGAAATGATTAGAGATCTTCCGTTTCGTTCATCAGGAAACTGTCTGTGATCCTACTCACATTCCGCTTCATCGTTCACCAGAGGTTCAAGATGTTGTCACCGGTTCGTCACTGCAATTTATTTTATTTTTGTTAATATTAGGGATGTAAGGCACAGATCAAACCATGGAAGTTGAGAGGGGACTTATTTTATGAAAAAATCGATCGTTTTGGCCGTAGCCATCGCGTTGGTATTCGCATTATCCGCTTGCGGAACGAAGGATCAGGCAGCTCCTGCCTCCACACCTCCGGCAGGAAACAGCACGCCGGCAGCAGGCGGCGCTGCAGCCGACGTGAAGCTTGTGGCGAAAAACTTTGAATTCGACCAAAAGGAATACAAAGTGAAAAAAGGGCAAACTGTCAACATTTCGCTTGAAAACAAGGAAGGCATTCACGGCGTCGAAATCAAAGGCCTGAAAGTGAAGCTGGACAACAATGCGAAAACCGCTACCTTCAACGCCGACAAAGAAGGCTCGTACGATATCATTTGCACGATTCCTTGCGGCGCCGGTCATGTCAACATGAAAGCAAAACTGATCGTAGAAGCGTAATTTGCACGCGATCGCCTGGCATAAGCAGAAGACTTCCTCACGAGCGCTTTTCTTGAGGAAACGAAGTTTTGCAATCGCAAAAAGGACCTTTATCCCACTGTAGGTGGAGATGGAGGTCCTTTTTGCGAGCTGTACATAGGAAAGGCGAGCCGCGTGCATCGCCTGCCAGATCGGTGTAGTGCGGCGGAAAGTGCCGATCCGGCATAACAAGCTGCGGTATAACGCCATGTGCGAATGATCGCATCATACTTTCACTTTATCGGCCGTTCCCTTATGGTTATTCCACAGCTCCTGCAGTTTATCCGTAAGGATCGGCGTATGCTCCAAGATGTAAGGGGCGAGCTGCGACTGCTTCAGCAGCTTTTGCGCCGTGTCGTTCGGCAGCACCGTCATCACGTGAACGGCGATGACCGCGATCAACAGCGCTTCGGCCAGCCCGAGCGCTGCGCCGCTCCATTGATTGATCTGCTTTAGTCCGGGCGCGGATGCGAGCAGGTTGAGCAGCCGTCCGGCAATGCTGAACGCAATCTTGACGCCGAACAGCAGGACGGCAAACGCAAGCGCATTGTATATGTATGTATCGAGCTTCAAGTCCTTGGCCAAAAATTCGTACTGCTGGTACGTCTCATACCCGGCCAAGCCGAGCGTGTCTCTCAGAAAAGGGGCGACATCATCGTAAAACGCGAAAGCGACGATATATGCGATGAACAGGCCGACAACCGACACGATTTGGGCCACGAATCCACGGGCGAAGCCCAAAACCGTGCCGGCAGCGACGATGACCAGAACGGCCCAATCCAATCCGTTCATTGCCCAGTTATTCCTTCTCTACGAGCTCGATCCACTCGTTGTATTCGACCTGCAGCTTCTCGTATTCCGATTGGAGCAGCTGCAGCTCATGGAACACTTGCTCCGCCTTCTCCTGCTGCACGGTATAATCCGCTTGAAGCGCATCATACCGCTTCTTGTGCTCCTTTAGTTCATCCTGCTGTTCGTCAAACAATTCGCTTTGCACTTCGATCTCCTCACGCAGCAGGGCAATCTCCTGCTGCAGCTGCTCTGCCCCGACTGCCTGCCGGAGCAGCTCCGCTACGCGGGCTTCCTGTGCCGTGAGCCGCTGGTGCAGCTGCTCACGCTCGCCAACCGCGGCTTCCTGCCGCTGCTCGAGCGCAGCGCATTGCTCCTGCAGCGCGCGTCCGAGCTCCTCAGCCGCTTCCCGTTCGCTGTGAAGCCGCGCAAGCTCGGCTTCGCGATCGGCCAGCAGCCGTTCGATTTCGGCACTGCGTGCCTGCTGCTGGTCGGCAGCCTGGAGCGCCCGCGCCTCCTGCACCGTAAGCCGCTGTGCAAGCTCCGTATGCTTCTCCTCCAGCTCGCTGTAAATCTCCAGCTGCAGCTCCAGCTCCTCCTGCTGCTCATGCAGCTTCAGGCGCAGCTCGTCCGCATGCGTAGCCTGTTCCTCGCTGCGCTTCTGCCATTGACTGCTGCTCTCTTGCAGCTGCAGGTTGTACGCCTGTTGCTGCGCAAGCTGCTGTTCCAAGCTTCGCGCACGCTCTTCGCGTTCCGACAGCTCCTGCTGCCGCTCCGCCAGCTCACGCAGACGTTCGGCTTCGCTGGCCTCCAGCCTCCGTTCGAGCTCGGCCAATCGCTGCTCGTGCGCTTCCTCTTGGGTCCGGGCGCGCTCCTGCGCTCCCGCAAGCTGCCGCTGCAGCTCCCCGGTGCGTTTGGCAAGCTCCCGCTCCAGCTCGGACTGCCTGTCTACACTGCTAACCTGAAGCGTTGCATGCTCCGCTTCGAGCTCGTCATACAGCTCCTGCTGCAGCCCAAGCTCTTCCTGCTGCTCGCTATACCGGCGCTGCAGCGCTTCAAGCTCCTCTTGCAGCCCGTCCCCGCGCAGCAGCAGATCCCGCGACTGTTCCAGCTGTTCGCCCAGCTGCTGCTGCAGGCGGCGGCGCTGCTCCTGATGCTCCGTCCGCTCGGCCTCCTGCTGTGCGAGGGCTTCGCGCAGCTCGGTTTCGCGCGCCGCGAGTTCGGCCGCGGCCGTTTCTTTCTGCTGCGCGAGGGCATTGCGCAGCTCGGTTTCCTTCGCCGCGAGTTCGGCCGCGGCGGTTGCTTCTTGCTGCGCGAGGGCTTTGCGCAGCTTGGTTTCCTTCGCCGCGAGTTCGGCCGCGGCGGTTGCTTCCTGCTGCGCGAGTGCTTTGCGCAGCTCGGTTTCCTTCGCCGCGAGTTCGGCCGCGGCGGTTGCTTCTTGCTGCGCGAGTGCTTTGCGCAGCTCGGTTTCCTTCGCCGCGAGTTCGGCCGCGGCGGTTGCTTCTTGCTGCGCGAGGACTTCGCGCAGCTCGGTTTCCTTCGCCGCGAGTTCGGCCGCGGCGGTTTCTTTCTGCTGCGCGAGGGCATTGCGCAGCTCGGTTTCCTTCGCCGCGAGCTCAGCCGCGGTGGTTTCTTTCTGCTGCGCGAGTGCTTTGCGCAGCTCGGTTTCCTTCGCCGCGAGCTCAGCCGCGGCGGTTTCCTTCTGCTGCGCAAGTGCTTCGCGCAGCTCGGTTTCGCGCGCCGCGAGCTCAGCCGCGGCCGCCGCTTCCTGCTGAACGAGTGCCTCAAGCAGCTCGGTTTCACGCGCCTCGAGTTCGGCTGCGGAGCTTTCCTTCTGCTGCGCAAGTGCTTCGCGCAGTCCGGTTTCACACGCCTCTAGCTCGGCAACGCGCGATGACTCCGCTTGCAGCGCTGCCGTCAATCGGGTGCGCTCGTCTTCGAGCTGCCTCTGCAACTCGCTTACCTTGCTGTCGCTTGTCTCCTGCAGTTCCTGGTAGAGCGCCTCCTGCAGTTCCGTCTCTTGACGCAGGCTCGTCAACTGCTCCTGCAGCTGGTCGACTTGCACGCCAAGCTCGCCATACAGAAGCTCCCGCTCTTCCAGCTGCCTGGTCAGCTGCTCCCGTTCGCCCAGTGCTTCCAGCAGTCTCCGGTCGAGATCGGTTGTACGCTTTTCCTGCGAAGCCAGGCGTTCCTTGAGCTGCTTTTCCGATTCGGCCAGCTTGGATAACTGCGCGTCGCGATCCGCCAGACGGGCCCGCATGTTCTCGCGCTCCAGCGTCTGCTCCGCGGCCCGATGCTCGAGCGTCCGCTTCGCCTTCTCCAGCTCGGCAATGCGCTGTTTGCGCTGCGCCGTTTCTTGCTCGTTCGTTGCCGCGGCCGTCTCGAGCTCCTGCGCCCGAGCTTCGGTCTCGAACAGCTTCCGCTCCAGCTCTCCCGTCAATGCCTGCAATCCGGTCAAGCGCTCGCGATCCGCCGCGTGCTCCGTCTCCAGCATTTCCCTGCGCTTGTCGAGTTCGCTAAACTGCGCCGTTACCCGGGCGAGCTCCTCGGCGGTCGCTTCGCGCTGCTGCTGCAGCGCATCCCGCTCCGCCGTCAACGCTTTCAAGAGCTCCTGCCCGTCGCTCAGTTCCTGCTGCAGCTGCGCATGCTTCTCGCTCAGCGCGGACAATTCCTCCTTCGCCTTCTCCAGCAGCCGCAGTCTCGCTAACGACTCCTCCAGCTCCTGCTGCATCCGGCTCCATTCGTCCGCCATGTTGACCGCGGCCAGCACGGCAATTTTGGGCAAGTCCAGGCGGGGGCTGCTTTGTGCAATTCTATGCATTTGGTCGTTTACAATCGCGACCACTCGTTTTATATAAGAAGGGCTGGATTTGGAAACCAGCTTATACTGGGTGCCATAGATGTCGACGGTCATCTTGACTTTCTCTTCACCGCTCACAGACGTTGCTCCCCTTTCCACGACAAAAAAAATTCTCCGTATCCAAGAACATTCGATACGGAGAATCGTTTTTCCTGCTCATAACACTAATGTTTTGTCGAAGCTTTTCCAGTTTATTTCCTAAGCTCGGCGCCGAAGGAAGTCTCCAGATCGGCCACGACGCGGGCATGCAGCTCGCTGACTTCCTCGTCCGTCAGCGTACGCTCCGGCGTCCGGTATACGAGCGAGATCGCAACGCTTTTCTTGTCCGCTCCAAGCCGCTCGCCTGTGTAAATATCGAATACTTGAATCGATTCGAGCAGTGCTCCGGCAGTTTGCTTCGCTTTGTCCGTCAAATCGCCGACCGCCACGTCGATCCCGACCACAAGCGCCATATCGCGGCTGATCGCCGGATAGCGCGGCAACGGCTGGTATGTGAACGACTCCTTGGCCAATGCGGCAAGCGCGTCGAACTCGACTTCGAGCACATACGTGTCGGAGAGATCCTTCTTCTGCTGCAGCTCGGGGTGAAGCTGGCCGATCGTTCCGATCACCTTGCGCACGCCGTCCAGCTCCACCTCAATATTCGCCGTGCGGCCCGGGTGGAATCCTTCCGGCTGGGATTTGACATACCGCAGTCCCTCGATACCGAGATAGCTGACCAGCCCTTCGAACACGCCTTTCAAATCGTAAAAATCGACAGGACCCGGTTTGCCTGACCAGTGCAGCTCGCTGCGTTTGCCCGTTAACAATATTCCCAGCAGCAGCTTCTCCTGCGGCAAGCCGCTCAGCGTCTCTTCGCCGGTGACGAACACGCGGCCCAGTTCGAACAAAGCGACATCGTCCGTGTTCCGGTTGCGATTGTACGCCGCCGCATCCATCAAGTGCGGGATTAGGCTCGTGCGCAGCGTACTGCGGTCCTCGCTCATGGGCATGGCAAGCGTAACCGGCTTCGCCTCGCGGTAAGCGCCGGCATATTCGCGAATTTGCTCGGGATGGGTGAACGAATACGTGATCGCCTCATGCAAGCCGCTGTTCGTAAGCAATGTGCGGGCGATACGCCGGATTTGCTGTTCTTTCGTCAGTGCCCCCGGGGTCGTCACGACGTTCATCAGCGTCGTTGGAATGTTGTCGTAACCGTTCAGCCGCGCAACTTCTTCAATCAGGTCGACGGCGCGCGTAATGTCTCCGCGGCGGCTTGGCACGTGTACAAGAAGCGTATCCTGGCCCGAAATCTCCAACGGAAAGTTCAATCGCTCGAATATCGCCGTCACTTGATCGGCCGTCAAGCTGGTGCCCAAATAACGGTTAATGCGGTCGACCGTGATTTCGATCTTCACCGGCTTATGCTCCGCGCCTACCGCTTCGACAACGCCGGACGCCACTTGGCCGCCGGCCAGCTCCGCCATTAATGCGGCCGCGCGGTCCAGCGCCGGAATGACCGCTTCCGGGTTCACTTCCTTCTCGAAGCGAAGCGACGCTTCGGAGCGAAGCCCGAGCTGGCGGGACGTTTTGCGCACCGTACCGCCGTCAAACTTGGCGGATTCGAGCAATATCCGCGTCGTGCCGTCCGTCACTTCCGAGTTCAAGCCGCCCATAACGCCGGCAAGCGCAACCGGTTTGACGCCGTCGGTAATAAGCAGCATATGCGGCTCCAGCGTACGCTCCGTCCCGTCGAGCGTCACGAGCTTCTCGCCCTCGCTCGCAAGCCGAACATCGATATGGCCGTTCGCCAATTGATCGGCGTCAAACGCGTGCAGCGGCTGGCCGTACTCGAGCATCACATAGTTGGTGATGTCGACAATATTGTTGATCGGACGTATGCCCGCCGCCATGAGACGGTTTTGCATCCACAGCGGGGACGGCCCGATGCTTACGCCCTCGATCAGACGGGCCGCATAGTGCGAGCACTGCTCCTTGGCGCTGATGGCCACGGAAATGCGATCCGCCGCTTTTACCGAGCTATTCTCGCCTTGTTCGCGTTCCGGCAGCTTTACGCCGCGACCGAGAATCGCGCCGATTTCGTACACGGCGCCCAGCATGCTCAAGCAGTCCGAGCGGTTCGGCGTCAGATCGAGCTCCATGACTTCGTCACTGATCGCAAGCACATCCAAGATGCTGTCGCCGACCGTCGTGTTCTCCGGCAAGACGAGGATGCCTTCCTGGATTTCCTTCGGCAGCAGCTTGTCGTTCAATCCAAGCTCCTTCGCCGAGCAGATCATCCCTTGCGACTCAACGCCGCGCAGCTTCGCCCGCTTGATCACGAGACCGTCCGGCAGCTTCGCGCCGACGATCGCCACCGGCACCTTTTGGCCCGCCGCCACATTTTTCGCGCCGCAGACGATTTGCAAATCTTCGCCCTGCCCCGCATCGACGATACATACGCTGAGCTTATCGGCATCCGGATGCTTCTCGCGCGATTTGACGAAGCCGACGACCACCTTCTCCACACCTTTGTTGCGGTTTTCCACGAAATCGACTTCAATGCCGCTGCGGGTGAGCTTCTCCGCCAGCTCCGACGCCGTAAATCCGCTCACATCCACATACTGCGACAACCATTGATAAGATACTTTCATCGCTACTTCACGCTCCTCTCTTATAACGATAAAGAAAGCCTGCGTTCCGGCCGTGCCGGACACTATTTCTTTATCTTGCAGAACAACTGCCTTTTAGACGCGGTTCATCGCCGCTGAATCCACCTAAGTGTGAAAGTGTCATGCGACATTCTGAACCAAGAAAAACTTCCGCTACAACGTTCTGCACTTGAAGGACAGCCCTTGGGAGTTTTTCTTATAAATGAACAAACTGCTTCAGGAACCGCAGGTCGTTCGTATAGAAATGACGAATGTCTTCAATGTCGTATTTCAGCATGGCGACCCGCTCTACGCCGAGGCCGAAAGCAAATCCGCTGTATTCTTCCGGATCGTAGCCGGCCATCTCCAGCACGCGCGGATGCACCATGCCGGAACCCAAAATTTCCAGCCAGCCCGTATGCTTGCACACTCGGCAGCCATGGCCGCCGCACATCGCGCACGTGACGTCGACCTCCGCGCTCGGTTCCGTGAATGGGAAGAAGCTCGGGCGCATCCGGATTTGCGTCTGTTTGCCGAACAGCTCCTGCACGAACTGCAGCAGTGTCCCTTTCAGGTCGCTCATGCGAATGCCGCGGTCGATCACAAGCCCTTCGATCTGCGTGAACATATGGGAATGCGTCGCATCGTCGTCATCACGCCGGTATACACGGCCCGGGCAAATGATTTTGACCGGCACATGGCCTTTCATTTTTTCCATCGTGCGCACTTGCACCGGGGACGTATGCGTCCGCATCAAAATCTCGTCCGTAACGTAGAACGAATCCTGCATATCGCGCGCCGGGTGGTTTTTCGGCAAATTGAGCGCTTCGAAGTTGTAATAATCCTGCTCCACTTCCGGCCCCTCGGCGACCGTGTAGCCCATCCCGATGAAAATATCTTCAATCTCCTGGATGACCTTGCTGATCGGATGCACCGCACCGCGGCCAACCGGACGCCCCGGCAGCGTAACGTCGATCGTCTCTGCGGCAAGCCGCGCATTCGTCTCCGCTTTCGTATACTCGGCCTGCTTCGCTTCGAGCACTTCCTCGATCGCGGCGCGCACCTCGTTGGCCACCTGTCCGATCACCGGACGCTCTTCCGCGCTTAATGCGCCCATGCCCCGCAGTATTTCGGTGAGCGGTCCTTTTTTACCCAAATATTTGATTCTGAATTCGTTCAACTGCTGCTGGTTCTCTACTTGCCCGAGCTCCTGCAGCGCCTGTTCCTTTAAAGCAAGCAACCGTTCCTTCATGTCTCATGCACCCTCCTTAATTTCGTTATGCCGCTGGATCGCCGAACGCCAAAAAAGGCCTTTCCATCCCCGTTGTCGACAACTGACTCTGCTTCGCAGCATGAGTAACAGTTGCAACGTAGTTGACAACTGACTCCGCTTCGCACGAGTAACAGTTGCAACGTAAGGGACGAAAAAGCCGTGGTACCACCCTTGTTAGAAGACGGACGTAATGCCCGTTTCTCACTTCATTCTAACATAACGGTTCGTTAAACGACCGGTTCCTCCTACTTGCCGCGCGGCGGGGCCGCGGGTTTCAAAGGACTGCTCGGGAGCGAACTTCGGCAGCCTGAATTCTACGGGGACGCTCTCAATCTTCGGCGTTCCCTCCCTGTGAAGAAGCACTGCTTACTTTTCTCCGTCAAAGCATTTTGGCTTTATGGATTTAACAAGTATTATATGCAAACGCAAGGCCGGATGCAAGGGCAGTTATGGGAACTTTTGCTCGAGAAGACACATCGGATAATTGCCGCGACGACGTTGTGCTGCGGTTCTGTCATATGGAATAACCATTCCACCCACGCGGATCTTGCAGAAAACGGTTGTTTATATGAGAAAGGGAAGCCGTCTCCCCAATACATTTTCGCCCATACCATCGTTAGCTGAATTAACGGCTCATTTTCTAATGTAAGTTATTCAGGTAGCTAATGTTAAATAACATCCAGTTTTTGTGTATAATTAAGAAGAATAAACCTAGGAGGTGAAGGTAATGAGTCTAGAGGAGAAGTTGATACAAGACTTTTTAACCTTACCAGAAGATAAGAAACTTGAAGTTATTGATTTTGTTGAGTTTTTAAAGACAAAAATTCAGAACAATCTTGAAAACATGATGGACGATATTATTAGTGAGAACCGAGAAGCTCTTGAGGAGCTGGCAAAATAATGAAAACTCTTGAAGTTGCTCAAATCGTTACTTTTCATAAGAAGATCGTAAAGGCAACTGGTGGATCAGACGGTATCAGAGATCTAGGACTGATTGAAAGTGCGCTTAATAAAGCATTTACAACATTTGATGGCCAAGATTTATACGAAGGAATCTTAAAGAAAATTTCTGTAATTGTCTACGCTCTAATCAAAAACCATGGTTTTGTAGATGGAAATAAGCGTGTTGGCGTTTCGACAATGTTACTGTTGCTGAAATTAAATGGAATAACTATAAAATATAGTCAGCAAGAATTAATTGAGGTTGGGCTAAGGACAGCAGAAGGTGTATATAAGGAAGAGGATATAGAACAATGGATATTGAGACATCAGGTTTAAGTGAACTTGATGTCTTTATTATTATAAGGGTATTTTTGGAAGCAAACTTGGAGAAGGCCGTTACATCATCTAACACCGTATTCACGCTGCGGTCGCTAAACTCTCTTGGTTGCCCGGGGTTTTTCAGTGATGTAATATTAGACAACCCTGTGAGCTTAAGTCCTTGCGGACCCGGCGCTGTCGCGTCATAAGGCTCTCGGATTCTTAAATACAAGGTTAATCAAACAGCTGATTCACCTGCGTGAGCTTCCGGTACGATTGCAAATTATTTCGAAAACGAAATCGTATCTGCGTCATCATTCACAGAGGAGGCGATGGTTTTTATGACGGAAATTATGGTGATTCGACACGGCCAATCGGTTGCGGACATTGAAAAAAAGTGCGAAGGACGGGCTGACTTCCCGCTCACATCGCTCGGGATGGAGCAAGCACATGCATTAGCCGAGTGGATGAACGAGCGCTGGCGGCCCGACGCGATCTATTGCAGTCCGCTGAAACGGGCAAAAGAAACCGCTGGCGTCATTACCCTCGTAACCGGAATCGAAGTCCGGTACGACGACGACCTGATGGAGCGAAACAACGGCGTGATCGCCGGCATGCCGATTGAAGAAGCGCGCAGGCTGTATCCGATTCCTCCGGGAGGCCACAAGCGGCACTACGCCCTCGAGGGTGGAGAGACCGAAATCCAGTTTCGTGCCCGGGCGGAAACCTTCATCTCCAAGCTGCAGGACGACATGATCCGGCACCCGGAGCGGACGAAGCTGTGCATCGTTTGTCATGGGGGTACGATAACGATGCTTTTCCGCAGCTTCTTGAACCTTCCTTATGATTCCAACGTCGTTCTGCGAACGGGTGACACCGGTTTTCATCTCTGGGCGATCGATAACGGCAACAAGTTGATCCTTGCCACGAATTCGCAGGAGCACTTGCCGCACCATTTGCGGTTATAAACATGTTGACGGCCAAGAAGGAGTGCCTATTCGCATGGAAAATGCAACAACCCTTTACTTTGTCCGGCACGGGCAAACGGAATGGAATACGCAGCATCGGATGCAAGGGCGAAAGGACTCGCCGCTGACGCCGCTTGGCGTTAGGCAAGCCGAGCAGCTCGGTGAAGCGCTGCGGGACGTCTGCTTCGACATCGTCTGTGACGGACGCCCAAAATTGTCTTATATGGGGATGTTCGATATGATGAACGATAATACCGTTATACCCCCACTCGCTCGAATAGAAAGGGTCCCATACAAGAAGCCGCCCCACGGTATTCCCGGAGGCGGCTGTTTGATCATTTTAGTACCTGTCCGTCATTTCCCCACATGCAGCAAGAACGTCTTTATCTCATAAGGCTTGATGAAGCATGCGACTTCATCGCCATCATTCACATCTCCGATCGGCCGTTCCATCAGATCTGTCTCCTGCCAGCCGGCAATAGCCGCATCGCTCGTGAGGCGAACGTCCCCACGGATACCGGCGAACTCGTGCAGCCGGACGATGATGGCGTCGTGATCCTCCGCTTTTTTGACGGCATCGATCATGACGTGGCCAGCTGCCGCTTCCGACAAACGAAGCAGCGACATGGATGGCTGGCGAGGCGCGCCTAGGGCCGCAGTCAACGGATTATTCAACGACCAGGCGGCTTGCACCGTCCCGGCTTCGTGCCAGTCGCCGGCATGCGGGAACAGCGCATACGTGAATTCGTGAAGCCCCTGATCCGCGCGCGGATCAGGTACCATGGCGGATTTGATCAGCGACAGGCGCATGACGTTTCCTTTCACATCGTAGCCGTATTTGCAGTCGTTCAGCAGGCTGACGCCGTAGCTCCGTTCCGACAAATCGGCCCACTGATGGCCGACCGTCTCGAATCTCGCATAATCCCAGCTCGTATTCCAATGCGTTGGACGCTTCACATTGCCAAACTGAATATCGTACGTCGCTTCCGTGGTCCGAACGTCTACCGGGAATGCGACCTTGAGCAGTTGGCGCTGCTCATGCCAGTCGACGCGCGTATCGAAGTCGATGCGCCGATTGTCGGCGTACACGATCATCCGCTGCACGATCGACGAATTGCCGTATTTCCACTCAAACCGTACCACGGCACGGAGCGGACCGTTCTCCTCGACGGCCAGCTGCTGCAGATCGGCGATCGAGCGCATTTTTTCCGTGTAAAAAATATCAATATCCCATGCCTCATGGCGCCCCTTCGGCTTATCCTCGAATACCTGCAATTCGTTGCCGAGCGCGCCGGGCGACAGCACCTCGCGTGCATTCTCCTTGTCGTAAATACGCGTCAACCGTCCGGATACGTCCCACGCGATAGCATACAGCGGGGTTTCGATGCCATGCTCCGAGAGTTGAAACGGATTAACTTCCGGGTTTGCCGCCGCTTCCGGAACGAAGCGAACGGACGTGTACCCCATCGGAGGCACCTCGTCTACACGAACCAGCCAATCGCCTCCAGCGCGCTGTGCCGACAGCGGCTGCCCGCCCGCAGCAAGCCACACGCCGTCTTTTTCCAGATCGCCGATCACTGGAACGACGACCAGATCGCCGCGCTGCCAGGAAGCGCTATTGAAGACTGTGACCGCCGTCTCTTCTTTCACGGTTAACGCTTGCTCCGCAAGCTCCCGGGCCGTGCCGGCGATGCGGAACGCTTCCGCATACTCATGGCGGCTGTCCTCGTACACCTCGCCGATCGAAGAGCCGGGAATGATATCGTGGAACTGATTGCGCAGGATGATTTTCCACCCTTCGTACAGCTCCTTCTGCGGGTAGGATTCCCAGCCGGAGCGAAGCACGCTGCTCAAGACGCCGAGCCATTCGGTTTCGCGGTACAGCAGCTCAAGCTTCCGGTTCGCGCGTTTATTGTACGCCTGGCTCGTGTACGTTCCCCGATGAAGCTCCAGGTACAGCTCTCCATCCCATGTATGCACGTAGCGGTCCGTCGAGGTGATCCGCTCGCGCAGACGGTCGAAGTAATCGTCCGCCCGCCCTGTCGTCACGTTCGGTAAGCCCGGCATGCGGGACAAGCGCCTGCGCATCTCCAGCATCGGTCGGTTCACGCCGCCCCCGCCGTCCCCGTAACCGTAAGACAACAGCAGCTCGCGGTTCAGCTCCTTGTCGCGGTACGCGTCCCATATGCCCTGCACCGAATTCGGCGTAATGCTGCCGTTGTATGTATAATAAAACGCGCCTTGGCTGCTGCCGTTGTCGGGGGTCGTGATGAAATGCGTCAGCACCTCGGTGCCGTCGATTCCCTTCCAATGGAACGTATCATGCGGCATGCGATTGTACTGGTTCCAGCTGATCTTCGTCGTCATGAACATGTCGATGCCGGATTTCTTCAAAATTTGCGGCAGCGCCCAGCTGTAGCCGAAGACGTCCGGCAGCCACAAATACCGGCATTCCGCGCCGAACTGCTCGCGGAAAAAACGGGTACCGTACAAAAGCTGCCGCACCAGCGACTCGCCCGACGTCAAATTGCAGTCGGCTTCAAGCCACATGGCGCCGCCTGCTTCCCAGCGGCCTTCTTTCACGCGCGCTTGAATCTGCTCGTAGATGGCCGGGTAATCGGACTGCAAATAATCGTACAGCTGAGGCTGCGTCTGCAAAAAGACGTAGTCCGGGTAAAGCTCCATCAGGCGCAGCACCGTGGAGAACGAACGGGCCGCCTTCTCCCGCGTATGCTTCAGTCTCCACAGCCACGCGACGTCGATATGCGTATGGCCGATGCACTGCACGGTCACCGGATGATGCTTCGGCATCGCGTCAAGCTGCTGCTGCAGCACGTTTTGGGCAGCGTATAACGATTCGTAAAAACCATCAGAGCCCGGCACCGACCAGTCGATTCGCAAGAATGCACGGTCCAGCGCGGACAGCAGCTCATGGTGCTCGGGGCGGTTCTCGCCCAGCAGCTGAACGGTCTGGAGTGCCGCAAGACTTGTGTAATACAAGTCGTCAACCGCTTCGTCGAGCCAGCCGACCTTGGCCATGCGGATTTCGTTCTCGATCGGCGCCGCCTTGCCATAGCCGTTCAGTCCGGACCACAGACGCGCATGAAATTGCAGCGTATGACCGGCCGTGTCAGTGGGCAAAAATACTTCCTCATGATTGCTGTCGACCCCTTGGTACGGCTTGCCGTTAACAAACAACAATGATTCAAAACCACTGTTGTTGCCGCCGCCTCCGCTGCGCCCGAAGTCGAACCGGCCGACGATTTTCTTACCCTGCCATGCTGCAGGGACATCGAATTCATACGCGAGCCACACATACAGGTCCCGGCCCTTGTACCGGTCTCCTGGCACGACAGGCTCCCACAATCCGTTATCCGGCGGCGGGTACGCTCCGATCGCTCCGTCCGGGTCGGTCTGTTTGCGCAGGCCGGTTACCGGCCGCTCCTCCCGATAGCGGAACCCCGCCAATTCGTTAATGCGGGCGGCAAGCTTTTCTTTCGTCCAAAACATGGGCTTCATCCTCCATCCATAATATAACACGTGTTATATATGCTTAAAATGTTGTTTGTAATGCGTTTGCGGCACTGCGCGTCTTTCGGTCAAGCAAGATTGGACGTTGCCTTGCGACAGCCGCGCAGCGCCGAAAATTGCGCTTGGGGTACTTGTTCGCGCTCCCTTTACCGCGACCTGCGCAGCGATGGCAGTCGGGCCGGGCGAGCGACCAAGCCGGTTCCAGCGGCGCACAGCTCTTCCTGTTCTTCTATGCTCGGAGAAAGGCAGCTTTGGCGCTTCAACCTTAGCCGCCGATGGTACGGCCGCGCCTGTCTCCTGCTCCCAATGGACTTTTGCCATATCGCTGCAAACAGGCAAGCCGCTGCGGCATCGTACGAACCGCATGACTTACATGCTTTCTCTTCGCATCAGCTTCGCCGGCAGCCATATACGCTCGGTATCGTCCAGGCTCCGGGCACCTTCGATGTATTCAATAATTCGTCGGCCGGCGGCTTCCCCCATCTCCGCATAAGGCACTTCCACGGCGCTCAAGGAAGGAACGAGCCCTTCGTTCAGCTGCTCCGTATTATCCGCCGCCATGATCCGCACGTCTTCGCCGATGCGCAATCGCAGCTCGTACGCCGCGCGATACACCGCCACCGAAGCGCGAGACCAATTCGTGATCATGCTCTTCGGATGCGAATCATGCCGCAAAAGATCAAGCCACCACGTCCGGTCCTGCGGCCATTCCTTCCACTTGCGGCGGATGAGGCGCGGCTCAAGCCCCCTCTCCTTCATCCAGTCGCCATAGGCTTGAACCCGGCAGCGGTCTCCCCAGTTCGGTGTATACTCGGCCCGGCTGTAAATTTCAACATATACCGGCGGCAAACCTGTTCGCGTCCAAGCGTAGCCTAGCGCCATGCGGATGCTCTCGGCATAATCCATCTGAACGGACGCGATCTCGCCATTCTCCGGGTAGCCCTCGACAGAAACATACGGAATACCGAGCCGCAGCACCTCCCGCTTCCATTCCTCATCGCAATAGCCCGTCGTATCCTTCGTAACGATCCCGTCGATCCGGCGCTGCTGGAACAGTTCGAACAGACGGTCCCGGCTATCTCCTCCAGCCCCTGCGCTGCACAGCAGCACGTAAAATCCGCGTTCGCCGCATACTTTCTGCAAGCCCTGCAGCATCTGGGCAAACAGCGGATTTTGCAAATCGCCGTAAGCAGCAATGCATTGGCTGCGCCCGGTTCGCATGCCTTTGGCCTGGACATCGACGGCGTAACCCAGCTCCTCGATCGCTTTCAGCACCGCGCGCCGCTTCTCCTCGCTTACGCCGATCCCCGGCGTATGATTCAGTACGGCGGACACGACGCTGCGGGAAACGCCGGCCCGCCGGGCCACGTCAAAACTGGTGACTCGCTTCATCAATAACACCTCTTCTCATAACATAACACGTGTTATAACGCGCGTCAATCCGACGTAGTACCGCGGGTGTTTGAAGCGAACACTTTTTCAAGGGATGGGGGAATATGATTTTCATTGTGCGCGAACGTCAGTATCGCACTACTGCACTGCAGCGCTGCGCCCCCGCAGGTCGAGCCCGGGAAGCGCAGCGCGCGCGGCCCTCGACGCGCATTGCGGTACTGCGCAGCGGTCGATCGAACCCAGCGTACAAAAAAAGGAAGCGAGGAAGCCGCACCGCTCCTCCTCGTTTCCCTCTACTTTACTGCTGCGCTCCCAAGCTTTTCAGCAGCCGAGCCATATCCGGCTTGTCCCGACGTTCCGCTAGTTGCAGCGGCGTAGCGCCGTCTTTCGGAGCGGCTGCATGCAGATCGGCGCCGCGTCGCACCAGCAATTCCACCATCTCCGCGCTGTCTCCACCGGCCGCCCAGTGCAGCGGCGTGCCCCGGAAGTGGAAGCCCGACGGCATCGCGTCGATTGCGGCTCCGCGATCGAGCAGCGCAGCGGCGCTCTCGATCCGGTTGTTGATGACGGCATAGATCAGCGCCTGCTCCAGCCGCTCGTCGCCGGGCGTTTCAGGCGGGAGCGCGCCGTTGATCGGCGCCGCATGCGCACCGGCGCTCGGAAGCAGCCGTCCGTCTGCGCCGAAGAAACGCGGCAGCATGCCGGTGAGTCCGAGCCCGGCGGCGAATTCCAACGTGACGACCGCGCCGCGTCGTACCAGCATTTCCGCCGCATCGCGGCAGCCGTAGAAGAGGGCTTGCGCCAACGGGCGCATATCGCCGTCCAGCCCGTCTGCCGATGCGCCGTTATCGATCAGCAGCTCGGCCATCGCAGCATCGTTCGAGCTGACCGCCCACTGCAGCGATGTCTCCCCTGTGTCCGGGTCGACGGCGCGTGCATTGACGTCGGCCCCCGCGGCGAGAAGCGCACGGCCGGTCTCCAGCTCGCGCGGAAAATGTCCCGGCCAGTCGCATAAATGGTTCAGCAGCGTACGGCCTTTTTGCGACCTTGCGTGAGCCAGCTCTGGATGCTCGTGCAGCAGCCGCTCGAGCGTTTGGACGTCCCCCGTCTTGACAGCATGAACCGCCGATGCAAATCTTTCCCCCAGCTCACCTGCTCCCAGCGCGTCTTCGATCTCGATCATGGATTCATCTCCCGTATTTCTTTTTCATGGACCCGCCGCGCTTCTCTCGATAAACTCTTTTTTCCATCATATCACGCCGTATCTGCCTATCCTATTTTTTTATCGGCCGCAGGCTATTTTCGCTCCAACGCTTTGCGGCCTCGCGGCCAGAGCTTTCGGACGATCGCGGCTCGATTGTGCCGAACGATGAGCCCGATCACAAGCGCTGCCGCCGCAACGGCCGCCGCCATCCCCGCATACCGGGAAATCAGATGGAGCAGCTGCTCGATGTTCCGGCCGAACACATGGCCAAGCGATACATACAGCATAACCCACGCCAACCCGCCGATATAGTTGTAGATGAAAAACGTGCTCCGCTTCACTTTCAGCATACCGGACACATATCCGGTAAAATGCCGCAGGCCGGGGATAAAGTAACTGACGAGAATAAGCTTGTCTCCGTACTTGTTAAACCAGCCGGATATTTTCTCTCTGCGCTCCCGGTTCATGAACATATATTTGCCGTATCGGTCAAAAAAAGGCGTTCCGAGCTTATAGCCCAAATAATACGTAAGCGTCGTCCCTGCGATTGCGCCTACATAAGAGCAAAGGACGATGACAGACAAATGAAAGCTTCCGTAAGTCGCCATATGACCGGATATGGCCATGGCCAGCTCTCCCGGAAACGGCAGTGCCAACGATTCCGCAAACAATCCGAAAAATAAAACGAAGTATCCGTACTGCTCAAAAAGCGCATTCATCGATTCCATAGAAAACTCCTCCAGGCTGATTCGATCCTCTTTCCTCTGCCTAGTTTAGCTAAAATGGACGCTGTTCTGAACGGTCTGCGGTTTAGTTTGGAAGCTGGACCATGGTCTTGGAGGAGCTATGACTTGAGGCTAATGGGGATGGTTTGCCGGAACAACGGCATGCCCAAACAACCGGCAGCACCATGCAGCCGGTTGTTACGTGCGTCGTCTGATGAAATTTAGAAGCGAAAGATTTAGCCAAGCAGCTCAGCCAGCCTTGGCTCAATGCGCGGAAACAGCTGCAGTGCGTTGCGATAAAATACTTCTTCATGATGCTTTTCCGGTATGAGCCGTTTCACGAAATCGATATACACGTCGATCGGGGCGAGCGGCCAGTCGGTGCCGAACAGCATTTTCTCATAATGGTCGGCATACACGAGCGCTCGGCGAAAATGGTCCATGAACAACGGCTCGTTCATGAAACGGTCGAATTTGTGTCGGTTGCCTACGACGAGGCCGGACAAATCGGCGTACACGTTCGGATTCTTGGCGACGACTTCGGCTGCGTCCATCACCCATGGATCTCCAAGATGGCAGATCATGAAGCGGACATCCCGCTGCTGGTAAGCCAGTTCATCCACCGTGAGCGGGTGCGAATATTTCAGCAGCCCGTTCATGGAATACGTGTCTCCCGTATGAATGACGACCGGGACGTGGTACCGCTTCGCCAGTTCATAGACTGGTCCGTACACATGATCGGTGACGAAGTAATGGTAATATCCCGCATACAGCTTGATGCCGGCAACGTCGGCGGAAGCGAGGCGCTGCTCGATCTTATCCAGCTCCTTCTTGCCTTCCGTCGAAGCGAGCCGGACCGGATTGATCCCGACGCACTCCATAAGAAAGGGCGGCATCGTTTCGACGAGGTCGAGCCCCATCGGGTTCGCCGCCTGGGAGTCGGGGAAGGCACCGCGCGTCCGTTCCTGCACGCCCATCCCGATCCCGAGAATGACGTCATTGCGGTCGAATTCCCGTTTCAGACCGCTTGCCGAGTAATCGACGCCGGAAAGGTCCCGTGCGGTGGAATGAAAGCTCTCGATGTCGGATAAATGGATATGAATGTCGATAATCGGCATGACTACCCCCTATAATTGATCTTCAAAACGAAGCTCCGCCAATGCCCGCAGCTCTTTGTATGTCAACGGCATGTCGGCAAAAGCGAAAAACACGGGAGCTGTCCATGCGGATGCCCCGGCAGGCAGCGGGCGGCTCTGCGAAGCGCTGTATTCCACAAGCTGGTTGTTCGTGTACGCCTGAGCGTTCGAGCCCGGATACCGGCTGACGGCATGCACGATCGTCTGCCGATGATCGGAGCCGTAGCGGATCAACCCTTCCGATGGCAAATCGCCGCCGACTTTGCCGCAGCGGTGGCGAAATTCACCGCTGGCTTCCATCCAGCCGTCAGCCAGCGACCGCCCGGGATGGATGAAGCTGTTGATCGTGCTTCGGAATGAAGTGTAGGACATTCCGGAGCGGTTCGTCAAGCGCGTGCAGCAGCAAAGCACAGGCGCTCCCGGAAGCAGCAGCGCGAACAAGCTGAGCTCGATGCCGCGGTTTTTCTTATGCTTCTCGATATGCGTATGCAGCGCGACGCCGCTCCACGCGTTCCCCAGGCTGTCGGTAAAAGTGACGAATTCGGCGCTCCGCCGCTCTTCCTGCTGACTGAGCGGCGACATCCCTTGTACAGTGGCGGAAATGCCGCCGTGCCAAGGGTTCCACCACGAACGCGGGCCCGCTTCCGGGAAGGAACTGTCGAGCCACGGTTCGCCGTTGAACGAGAGAGAATGCAGCGCCGCGCCGAACTGCGGCGACGCCTCGAAAGCGAGCGGACCGTTCGAGCAGCAGTACGTGTCCCCGGCAGCACTGCGGCGAATTTCCTGTACCACGGGATCTTGCGTGACGGGAATGAACGCAGTACTTCGTTCGAAGCGCAGCTCGCCGGTTTCAAACCGCATGCGAACCGGCTCGATCGTCCCGGGCTGCCGCTGCGGGAGTGCGAATGCCGCCGTAGAAACGGCATCCATCTGACGGAATGTCTCCTGGATCGTCTTTGCCGCAAGCGCATCGCTGTGGAACGACAAGGTCATGCTGCCGTTCAGCGGCTGGTTGCGGTGCTGCCGGATATGCAGCTTCGCGTCTGGACCGATGAACGGATTCCCTTCGTTCACGCTTAATTCAAAGTGATCTTTCAGCAGCGGCCGCACCGGGTCTCTCCGCTTCTGCGCATACGAGCGGAAATCCCACCAATCCGTATACGTGCCGGTGGCAAGGAAAGTGGACGGAGTACGAATCGTTTCCCCGGCAGCGAGCCGGCCAAGCTCATGCTCGATACCGAACTGCCACTCAATCCGTACAAGCTTTGCGGAAGGATGCCAGCAAAATCCCGAGGACAGCTTCTCGCCGCGGCTGAACAGCCAGTTCTCGGAGATACGCTCGACTTCCCAATCGTCGAAGCCCGAAGCGTGCCGGTCCTCCAGATCATAGTAATGCCCGTCATACGGCAGAACCAATCGGTTTGATCGGTGATAGAACGGTTCGATAAAGTACAGTTCCTCATCGATCGCCTCCGCCGATTCGTTCCGTATTTCAAAATAACGCTCCGCCATCCCGTTGGCACCGAGCTTCGCGACGAACTTAAAATGAACCGACGGGTAATCGTCCGAACGATACTCCGCCTCCAGCGCCATGACGTCCCCATCTTCGTACATGCGGACCGATTCCGCCTTCTTCTTGGAAAATTCCGCCGAGTACGGTTTTCCGATGCGCGGAAACGTCCATACCGTCTGGTTGCTCCCTTGGAAATGGGACGGTCCCACATCATTGTTCGTCTTGTTCAGCTTCAGCGTATGCGGACCGTTCACAACAATCCAGTGATCGACCGCATCGCCGCCGAAGCGACCGGTATTTCCTTTAAAAATACCGTGGAGCCTGCGATTGAACGTGATCGCCGCTCCGCCGGCGCTACCCGGCGCGGCTCTCATCTCTATAGTTTGGGAGTAGAGCCCGAATCGGTGCAAAGTATATGCGATCGGCACGGTCGCCTTTTCTTGGGCAGGAATGCGGACAGATACGCGGGCATCTTCGAATTCGATAAATTCGGAGGAGGGAAGCTCGAATTCGAACAGCGCCGGCTCTTTGAAGTTATTTTCGAACGTCAGCAGCGCTTCTCCCGGAACTCCTGCGTATTGCTCCTGCCCTTTGACCTCCAGCTTCACGTTGGCCGGAAACTTGGGCTCGATCCCAGTACGGAACTCGGCCTTTTTCCCATTGATCGTCCAACGAGACACAACGGCCGGGTGCGTTTTCCAATCGCTCTGCTCCTCCATCACCGGATCGAGCTGAAACTCGCCGACCACGACCATGATATCCGGCACTGTCACCGACTGCTCCAGCTCGAATCGGATGTTTTTGTCATCCTGCCCCCGAATCGCGCATGTCAGCGGCGCGCCGGATTTATTGCGGATCACGTAACGGACCGGATACGCGCCGCCGAACACCAGGTCATGGGTATCGATTTCGGTATGAATCGAATAGTCCGGCGTTTCGATCAGCCGTATGCCTCTGCCTGTCTTCTCGAATTCCACGCGAAGCGATGTTTCGTCCTTGCGCCATACGTATTCGAAATAATCGAAGCCGTGCTCCGACCGTCCGTCGGGCCGGATGTCCAACGGTCGAACACTATCGGCGTACCAATCGATTCGTTCCAGATAAGGCTGTAACGCTTCCGTCTTCAGTACGGTCGGGATGAAATTCATCAAGTGCACGGAGTTGTCTTTCTTTTCCCAGAAAAATCCGCACTTCTTGTACATCGGAACCGCTTTCGTATTGCCGGCCCAAGTGAACAGATCCAGCCTCGGCCATCCCATGTCCACCGTCGTCTCAACCGCTTTAAGAATAAGCGCTTTGCCGACCTTGCGGCCGTGATAGTCCGGCCTCACATTGAGCAGCGGTACGTACAGCGCCCCTTCGTCCTGCTTGTAGTGGGAGAAGCTGCAAAAGCCGACGACCTCCTCACCGTGCATCGCAAGGAATACATTTAGGTTGCCTGCATTGTCCAGCTCCCGGGCAACGCTCTCGGCGCTGCGGACGCGGCTGCCCCCGCCCCAGCTTTCCTGACTCACATTCCACATATCTGCGACAGCTTGGGCATAGCGCGGCTCGTATTCTACGATTTGTACAGAGTCCAGCACATGTACGGATTTCATGATCCACCTCTCATCCGGATATTTAATTTTCCATTTTAAGGAATGAACTTCCTTTCATTGTAGGTTTGGCCGATGACCCGGTAAAGTGAATTTTTATTTATAACGATGTGGCCCCCATGAATGCCATGAATGCCCCCTCATTTTCTAAGCAATTTCTAATTTACGTTTGCGAGAATGGGTTCAGAGGAAGGAGGTAACGATTTGTGTTAAGACGCTTGCGCAACCGCGAGGGACTGACCGCGCTGCTGTTTCTGCTGCCGAGCTTAGGCGGGTTTGCCGTATTTTTCCTAATTCCGTTCATTATGGGGATTTATTATTCGCTGATGGACAGCCCTGTTGACGGCTCGTTCGCGGGACTGGCCAATTACCGCGAGCTGTTAAGCAATCCGGTATTCCGGCGTGCGGCTGTGAATACGCTGGTGTTCACGGCGCTCTGCGTACCGCTGAACATGGCGCTGTCGCTTGGGCTGGCCATGCTGCTGAACCGCAAGCTGCCGTTTCGCCAGACGTTCCGGATCGCGTTTCTGGGGCCGCTCGTCGTACCGGTCGCCTCGGTCGTGCTGGTCTGGAAAGCGCTGTTCGATCTGCATGGATCGCTCAATGGATGGCTCGTTTCGTGGGGGATCGCGCCGAAGGATTGGATGGAAAGCAGTGCGGCGTTATTCGTGGTCATCGTGGTCTATTTGTGGAAAAATATCGGCTACAACATGCTGCTGTTTCTTGCCGGGCTGCAAAACATTCCCGCGGATTACTACGAAGCGGCGTCGATCGACGGCGCCGGGAAATTCCGGCAGTGGCGTTCGATTACGCTCGTCTATTTGACCCCTACCGCCTTTTTCGTATTCATCATGTCGATCATCAATTCATTCAAGGTGTTCCGGGAGACGTACTTGATCGCGGGCGATTATCCGGACTCGAGCATTTATATGCTGCAGCATTACATGAACAATATGTTTAAATCGCTCGACTATCAAAAGCTGACCTCCGCCGCGTTCCTGATGGCGATTGCGATCGTGCTGCTCGTCTGGATTTTGTTTCTGGCGGAAAGACGCATCAGCAGGACGCTCGGATAACGGGCTGCGCCGCTTGGAAAGGAGATTTCGATGGAAACAAGCAAAACGCAGTGGACATCCTCAGTCCGAAGCCCTATGAACGGAAAAAGCGGCGGTCCCGGCGCTGCGCCGGTCATTCGCCCGATACTGCGCTTGTCCCGTTTCGGCCGGAATGCCAGGCAAATCGCGCTGGCCGTCATTCTCGCAGCGATCACGCTCATCCTGCTGTTCCCGATGGCGCTGACATTCGCGAATTCGTTTATGACGGAGTACGAAATTACGAACCATTATGCCCCTCTGTCGGGAGACATGACAAATTCGGCAAATGGAAACGAGAGCGCATTCGTCCATATGAAATGGATTCCTGAACGGGTGACGCTTTCGCAATATTATACGGTGCTGATCGGCAGGCCGCATTTTTTGTTCATGTTCTGGAACTCGGTCAAAATGACGGTGCCGATCATCGCTGGCCAAATTGTCGTCGCCTCGCTCGCAGCGTATGCCTTCGCCCATTTGCGGTTTAAACTCCGCGAGCCGCTGTTCTTCCTGTACATCGTCACAATGCTGATGCCGTTTCAGGTGACGCTCGTGCCGAATTTTATCGTAGCGGACCGGTTGGGCTTGCTCGGCTCGCATTGGTCGATCATATGTCCGGGCATCTTCAGTGCGTTCGGCGTCTTCCTGCTGCGTCAGTTCATGACGTATGTCCCCGGCAGCTACATCGAGGCGGCGCGGGTGGACGGAGCGAGCCATCTGTACATATTCGCCAAAATTATGATGCCGATGTGCAGCACGGGGGTGGCCTCCCTCTCGATTCTCGTGTTCATCGATAACTGGAACATGGTGGAGCAGCCGCTCATCTTCTTGAAGGAAGCGATGCAGCAGCCGTTGTCTGTGTACTTGTCCGTCATCGGCGAAGAGGAGCGCGGAATCGCTTTTGCCGCTTCCGCGATTTATATGCTGCCGCTGCTGCTGATCGCCCTTTATGCGGAGCGGTATTTGGTCGAAGGTATCCAGTTGTCCGGGATCAAAGGGTAGTTGCAGAAAGCCCCCAGCGTACACCCTTGGCAAAACTCAGCTGTTGCTTACGAAGTGGCTTTCCTTACAGAAAGCCACAGCGTATGCTTTCGAAGCCATTTTTGCCCCTGGCAAAACTCTTAGGAGGAAAAAAATCCATGAACACAACAATGGCCGTTGCAGACGAAGAACGCGTCAAGAAGCAAGCCATTCGGCGGGCCATTCTCATGTTCGTCCTGGTTATGCTCGCATTGACGTTCTTCTCGAATACGCTGCTGAGCCTGTCGCTCGCAGAGGTGACGGTGGAGCAAGCCGTGGCCGGCGTCTTGTCGCACGAGGTGTCGGGCACGGGAACGGTAGAGGCTGCGGAAATGGCCGATCTGTACGTCGAGACGAACTGGGCCGTGCAGGAGGTGAACGTCGAGGCCGGCGATCAAGTCACAGCCGGACAAGTGCTGGCCGTGCTCAAGACGCGAGAGGCCGAGGATTCGCTACAGGACAACGAAGCGAGATATGCGCAAAAGCAGCTGAGCCTGCAAAAGCTGCAGGACAGCTATGCGGAAGCGTTCCGCAGTGCGGACGACAAGCAGCTGCGCAATATCGCCCGCGATATCGAGACGGCGAAGCTCGACATGCAAATTCTTGAGCGGCAAATCGCGAGCACACGGCGCCAGCTTGCGGAATTTTCGCGGATCACAGCGCCGGCCGCGGGGATCGTCACCGAGGTAAATGCGGTCAAGGGCGCGCCGGTCCCCAGCGGAAAGGCGGCCGTGCGCATCGCCGACTTGTCCAAAGGCCACAAGCTGAAAGCGACGATTGCGAGCGTCAAAGCACAGTACGTGATTGCCGGAGACACAGCGGAACTGATGTTCTCCGCGCTGAACAACGCGAAGATCAAAGCGACGGTCACCGAGATTCGGGATGCGGCCACCCCGTCCGGTTCGGCCGGTTCAGGCTCATCCGCGTCGTACGGACAAGAACGGAAGGAACTGACCTTCCGGCTGCATGACGATCGACTAAAGGGCGGAGAAACCGGCGAGTTCAACATCGTCAAGAAAACGTCCACATTCCGCGCGCTGCTGCCAAACGATGCGATCCGCGAAGACGATCAAGGGAAATTCGTGCTTATCGTCAAGGAAAAAAAAGGACCGCTCGGCACCGAATACATCGCGCAGCGCGCTTCCGTACAAACCGGAGATGCCGACGACAGCAAAACCTCCATCGACAACGGCGTTACGCCGCTCGATAAAGTGATCGTCTCCAGCAGCAAGCCGGTGGCCGACGGCGAACGGGTGCTGCTGACCGTTGGAACATAACGATGCGTAAGGAGATCAATGCTATGCCGCGTTTCCGATTAGCCGATTGGCTGGTGTTCGCCGGCGTGCTGCTGACGCTGGCAAGCGTAGGGCTGCTATCGTCCGTAATTGCCGACTGGGAGCACGTGAACGGCCCGCGCGGGATGCAGAAGCTGACCGTCCATCTCGACCGGTCCGCCGTATCCTCCGGCACCGCAGGGCTTGAGCTGAAAGCGGCTGAGCAGCTCGCCGCCAAATGGAGCCCGCTGCCGGTCGCCTATTCAGCCGAAGGACACACCGGCGCGTCGTTCGACGGTGTCACGGTGAACAGCGATGTGTTCGGCGTAAGCAACAATTATCGTGATTTCACCTCATTTCCGATGAAGGCCGGCACGTTCTTCACGCCGACCTCCGTCGCCGAGCATAGCCGCGTCGCGGTCATTAGCACGCAAGCGGCCGACAAGCTGTTCCGTTCCGCGCAGGTAATCGGCAAAACGATCGAGCTGTACGGCGTGCCGTTTTCCGTCGTCGGCGTGTACGACAACAACGTCTCCCTGCTGCGGCACATGTCCGATGACGGCGTCCCCGACCTGCTGATTCCGGTCACCGCCATGTTCGGCGTGAACCGCGAAGCGCGGATCGATACGCTGCAGCTGGCTGCGAAGCCGGGCACGGCGGCCGTGAACGGGGAGGCTCAAGCGGCAGCGGCGCTCAAGGCGATCGGCGCCAATCCGTCGCCCTATCGCACCCAGAACGACATGCTGTCTCACGTGCGAATCATCCAGTGGCGGTCCTTGCTGCTATTCCTTTGCGGCGCCGCCGCCCTCCTCCTGCTCTTGCGGCTTGCCGTCAGGCAGTGCGCAGCGGTGTATACGTCCTTGTGCCGCAAGCTGACAGCGCTGGACTGGCTTGATGCGATCCGGAGCGAACGGCGCATGCTGCTGCTGCGCGGCCTCGCCGTCCTCGCCGTCCTCGCGCTGGCCGCCGGTGCGGCGGGCTTGTGGGGGCTGATCCGCTTCCGCCTGTACGTTCCGCTGGACTGGATCCCGGAGCAAATCATCGACGTCTCGTTTTACTACGAGAAGCTGCAGCGCTTATGGCACCAGCAGGCGATGCAATCGGGCTATGTTCCCTCGCCGCAGGAGCGGCTCACCAGCGCCGCCGGCCAGCTTGCAGGATATCTCTTTTTCGCAGGAACGATCCTCGGTTTACCACTGCTTCTGCTAGGCGTCCGCTTATGGACAATGAGCCGGGTGCCGGTCGTATTGCAGCTGCAGCGGCTGTTTCTCCATATTCCGGTGACCGGCGCCGCCGCATTCGCCATCGCCCGCTGGGCCGGCATGGATTATTTGATCGACCCGCGGGAATACGCCGTGTGCTGCCTGCTCTATATCGCCGCGGTTTTTCATTATAACAACCTTAAAGGGAGTGAATGATTCACATGTTAAATATCCCAACACGTAAACCTTCGGTCGCCATATGCTCGCTTGCATCCATCCTGGCCCTTGCCGCTTGCTCGGGAAATCAGGCCGTTCCCCCTTCCTCCAATCCAGGCGGCGCATCCGCAGATTCGGCAGCGAAAACCGTCACGCTGTCCGTCATGACGTCGGATCGTTTTCTTGAGCTGGCCAAGCAGCAATTCGAGCAGGCGCACCCGAACATTACAATCGAAATCAAAGAATACGTCGCCGCTCCACCCGCTCCGGCAGCAGGCAAAGGGCAAAATATGGTCGTCATGAACAAACCCGACCCGCAAAACACCGAGAAATTCGTCAGCTCGGTAGGCTCAGAGCTCATGAGCGGCAAAGCATCGGACCTGATTGTCATGAACGGACTGCCTTACAAAAAGTATGCCGACAAGAAGCTTTTGGAAAATATAAGCGACCTGATGAGCAAAGATTCCTCATTCCCAAAAGACAATTACTATACATCCGTGTTTGATGCGATGAAATACAACGGCGCCTTATACACGATTCCGGTCAAATTCGGATTAAACATGTGGCTTGGCAATCAGGCCGTTCTGGACAACGCCAAAATAGACGACAGCAAATGGACATGGAGTGATTTCAAAAAAATCGCAAGCGGCTGGCTGACGGATAAAAATAATGACGGAAAGCCCGATACGTATCCGCTCGGTAAAATCGATCCCGCTCAGCTGGTTACGACCATGCTTGGCAGCAGCTTTTCCAAGTTCGTCGATACGAACGGGAAAAAGGCGAAGTTTGATTCGCCGGAGTTCATCAACCTGCTGAAGCTGGCCAAATCGATGTACGACGATCAAATCATCCCGGCCGACAATGTGGACAATGTCATCATCCAACCGAAATCCAACATCATGATGTACATGGATATGTACTCGATGCCGAAGATGTCGTTCGATGGAAAAGCAGGCTATTATAACTTGCCCTCGGAAAACGAGGCGAAAGGCACGGCATTTACGACCTCCATGCCGGTTGCGATCAACAGCAAATCGGCGAACAAGAAGGAAGCGTGGGAATTCATCAAGTTCTTGCTGTCGGATGAAATGCAGTCCGCCAAAGAATTGAACGGCTTTGCCGTCAACAAAAACGGAGCGAAAGCGCAGCTGAACAGCTTAAAAACGTTAGGTACGGGCGAAGGCGGGGCCGGTAAAGGATTGCGGCTCAATTTAAACGGCAAAGAATTGGCGCTGCAAGCCGCGACCGATCAGGAAATCGCTGCGATGGAGAAGGTGCTGAACAACGTCAAGGTATATGCCGAGACCGATTCAAAAATTACAACAATCGTGTCCGAGGAAACCGCCTCGTTCTTCCAGGGTCAGAAATCGGCGGAAGACGTCGCGAAAGTCGTTCAAAACAAAGTGAGCACCTATTTGCAGGAGTAACAGCCGCAGGCGCGCACGCATCGGCCCGCAGCCGTAGGCGGCAACTTGCTTCCGCTAGCGGGCCCGCGCTGCCATGCGACGTGCGAAGAAGGAGGATGGTTCATCATGAAGGTTCAACGTTCGATCGCGGTTTGTTTCGTTCTGCTGCTGCTCTTGCATGCCTCGGTGATGCCGGAGGGGACATACGCCGAATCTGGAGAGGCTCCGCTTCCGGCGGAACGCGCAGCCGATTCTCCATCCATCCGCTCCACCGTATTGGGAAAAGCCGTGCTCGGGGACGCAGGCTCCATTGAGCTGAAAGACGCGATGCTGCTGCCCGGCGACGATGACGGCATGCTTACCTTTACTTTAACCGTGAGCAACGGCGGGCCGAACGAACTCGATTTCCTGAATTACTGGGTTCGTCTGCAATCCGATTCCGGCGATTCGTTCACGACCCATTTGCTGCCTCAGGATCAAAATAAAAACACCATTCCGGCCTATACCAGCCGGGAGTTTCGCTTTTACGCGAAAGTAGACCGCGCGATCGGTCTCCACAATCTCGTATTCACCTTGATACAGCTGGACTTTTCGGCAGCCGGCTACGAAAGGACGCTCGCCCGGATCACCGTTCCCGATCAGTACAACCCGGCGGCTCCAGCCGGAGAAGCGCTTCGCTTCAGCATCGGGGGCGTTCCGTTTGTCGGCGCCATCGTCCGCAACGCCGTCAGCCGGAACAACGATTATTACTTGCCCTCGCTCGATTTCGAAATGACGAGTGCGGGCACGAACAGCGTGAAGCTGCCGGACCTCTCCTTCGCGATTCGCACGAAGAAAGGCCAGACCTATCCTCTGCAATCGACCGTTTTTGCGAAAAACGCCGACATCCAGCCGATGGATAAAAAGGAAGGGCGGCTCACCGGAGCCATTCCGCGTGAGGCTGGTATGGACGGCTGGGAACTTGTTATCTCGCAGCCCTTCGCCGGGAGCGGCAGCGGCGATAGCATGACCCTGCCCGCCGCCTTCTTCGAAGTGCCGGCCGCGGTGGCGAAGGACGTCTCCATCGGCAACGATTACGACTTTAAGAGCAAGACCGGGACGTATACAGCCCGACTGACGTCACTGCAGCGGCTGCCATGGGACGATCAAGATATTTTGGCAGCGACGATGACGATTGCCAATCCCGGAAGCGAGCCGCTTCCGCTGCCGGACCTGCAGGCTTATTTCAAGCTGGAAGACGCCGTGACGATCGAAGCGCAGCTTATGCGCAGCGACCGGATTGTCAGTCTGATGCCAGGGAAGCAAGTGACGTTTCAGATCGCCGGCAAAATCCCGTACACCGGCGAATTCCAGTCCGTACAGCTGTTTTTGCAGGAGAAAGAAGCGGATAACCATGTTAACGACTTGCTCACGTTCCATCATAACCGCGAGCTGATGAGCATGACCGTCATCCCCGCTGCCGGGACGCGGACGCTGAACGATACGGGCTTCAGCGCCGCCTATACGATCCGGGCCGTTCATACGTTTCAGGGCTATACCGGCGACCTGTTCGCGATTCAAATGGAGGTGGAGAATCTGGAGAAACGCTCCGCCGAGCTTCGAAAGCAAGTCGCCCAAATTCGGGCGGCGGACGGCACGGTCTTCCCTGCGCGCATGACGGACGTCGGCAAGCTCAACCCCCGGGGCCAAGCGCTTCAAACGGTTTGGACGACCCTTCCCAGAGACTATGACACGGACGGCATGCAGCTGATTATCGGCGATGAAGTGTCTGTTTCCTCTTCGTCCGGTTCGAACGGGACCCGGCCGGAAGGCTACGTCAATGCCGCAGTCTTCCAACTGCCCGCGGAGAGCAAGGAACCGAAAGCCGGGTTTGCCGACCTGGACCTCTACCCTTATTCGATCACGCTAAGCCATATCGGCACGCAGATCGATTTTACAACGGGCAAAGCGCAGCTCAGCTTCGATTACGAATTGAAGAAAACCGCTCCTGTCGAAGCGGACATGAAAGACCACAAGCTGATCGTTGAGCTTCAGGATGAGCTTGCCATGAGCGGCAAGGAATTGCTCATGAGCCAGACGTACGATGTAGGCGGAACGGACGCGGCAGCGTCGCTTCAGCTTGGAGCGCATGATGCGACCATCACCTATACGAACAAAGACAAAATTTATAGCATCAAGGACATGAAAACATACCGTTTGAATGTCTACCATCAGTTTCAAAACGGGCAAAAGAAATTGCTTGCGACCGAAGAGCTGGACTGGTTCGTTTACGCCGACTAAGTCATGCGGATTTTAATCTAGCCTTCATGTTTTCCCGATATACTGGGAACACGAATGAATCCGGCCAGAAGCAAACACAGGGGGAAGACGGATGAAACTGCTTGTCGTCGAAGACGACGTTCATTTACTGCGAACGATCCAAACGCTGCTGGAGGAAGAAGGGTACCACGTCGATCCGACCAGCTGCGGCGAAGAAGGCTGCTATTGGGCGGAACAAGGCATCCATGATTTGCTGGTGCTTGATCTGATGCTGCCGGGAATGGACGGCTTCCAGATCGTGCGCCGCCTCCGCGCCAAGCAAGTGCTTACGCCGATTTTGTTTCTTACGGCGCGAGACAGCGCCAATGATATCGTCAAAGGCCTGGATACGGGAGCCGACGATTACATGACCAAGCCGTTCGAGGTGCCCGAGCTGCTGGCCCGCATACGCGCCCTGCTGCGCCGTCGCGGCCCGGTGGACAACGAGGGCGGGATATCGTATCAAAAGCTGGTGCTGATGATGCGTACGAAAGAAGCGTTTATCGGCGGCGACAAGGTGGATTTGACCCAAAAGGAATTCGAGCTGCTCGAATATTTCCTGCGCAACCGGGAGCAAATCTTGACCCGTGAGCAAATCTGCACGCGCGTATGGGGGCTGGAGTCCGATGTCGGCTCCAATGTCGTCGAGGTGTATATCTATTATTTGCGTAAAAAGCTAAAGGCGCATGGATACGATCATATGATTCAAACGGTCCGAAACGTCGGTTACATGTTAAAGGAGAACGCGGCATGTTCAGGAAAATCCGTACCCGGCTGACCGTACTTCATGCGGCCGTCTTCTTCGTTATTCTCGCCTGCCTCGGCTTGATCATATATACCGAACTGCGCCATCAGCTGTATGTTAAAGTGGATGAGTCGCTGCGCTCCAGATTGCAGGGGGTGCAGGTGTTCTACACTTCCTCCGACTCCAGAGTGCCGGACGAACGCGAAGAGGACGATCTCCCCGGAGGCGCGGCCGTAAAAAGAACAATGATCCAAATCCAGGGCATCGATCCGCGGGTGTTCCTCGTGCTGTGGGACGAGAACGGCACGCCTTATCCAGTTTTGGCCGGAACCCATTACGACGAGGCGGTGGATGTATTCAAGCCATACCGTTCGGTCCGGACGCCGGAAACGGTCAAGGTCGGCGATCATTACTACCGTCTGATTGGAGTCGATTACGACCCTGCTTCCAGCGAGAGTCTGAAAATAATGGCCGACTTGTTCCGCGCCAAGCAGCTCTCCCTTGGCCTGCATCTCCCGGCTACCGGACCTTCCGGCCCCATCGCGTCGCGCATTGTATCGGTGCAAGCGATCAGCATCGTCGATTCCGAGCAGAACATCCTGAGAAAACTGCTCGAGCTGATGCTGCTCGGCATCGCCTGCGGCGGCGCAGTGACGGTACTGGCCGGCATGTACCTCGCCAATCAAGCCCTGCTGCCCATTCGCCGCTCGTGGGAGAAGCAGCAGCAATTTGTTGCCGACGCCTCCCATGAACTGCGGATGCCGCTGTCGATCATCCGGGCCAATGCGGAGCTTGTATTCCGCCATCCGGATCGTACAATTCTGGACATGAGCGAGCCGCTGTCCATGGTGCTCTCCGAATCGACACGGATGGGCAAATTGACCGATCAGTTGCTAACCTTGGCCCGCGCCGATTCCGATCAAGACGAGATCATCCTCAAACCGCTGCACGTGGACGAGATCATCCATGAGGTGGCGCAAAAATTCGAGCCGCTCGCCGAGTTGAAGCGGCTGCGGCTGGAGACGAAGCTGGAGAGCGGACTCGAAATGCGGGGAGACCGCGAACGGCTGCATCAGCTATTCGTCATTCTGCTGGACAACAGCATGAAGTTTACGCCGGAGAACGGCATGATCCACATCGCTGCCCGCCGGCAAGGACAGTTGATCGAGGTCTACGTGAAAGATACGGGAACCGGGATCGCCGCCGAAGATTTGCCGCGAATCTTCGATCGCTTCTACCGAGGCGACAAATCGCGAAGCCGCAGCACCGGCGGAACCGGACTGGGTCTGGCGATCGCGCATTGGATCGTATCGAGGCACGGCGGGGATATCGCAGCGGCAAGCGAATCCGGACAAGGCACGACGATGACGCTGCACTTGCCTGCCAGCCCACGAAAATCCACTTCATGGCCGGACGGCGGCTAACCGATAATCGGGCTTCAAGCCTTGTTGAAACATTGGTGCCTTATGTCAGAAGCCGCCGCCTGCTCTCGGCGGATGCGTTCAGAGGTCTGCCTTTCTGGTGTTTGTTCAGCCGTCCCACGTCGTATTGTCGACTCCTTAAGTGTCGTTTAAGGAAACTCACGGTCCGTAATGCGCTCTGCTTCCTCTCTACAAGAAATATAACTAAAGCCAGTCAATTCTGTATGAGAATGACTGGCTTTTATTCATCTGGTGTCGCGATCCATTTTTCTCCCCATTCGCGCATTTGAAGGAGTATTGTCCGATACTCCTTGCCCTTTTCCGTTAAGGAGTACTCCACGCTTATAGGGATTGTTGGGAATACTTGACGATTTACAATTTTATAAAGCTCTAAATGTCGCAGGATATCTGTTAAAGACTTGATGCTAATGTTGCTCAAATTTCTACGCAGCTGATTGAAGCGCTGAGGACCATAATATAATTGAGAGATTACGAAGAACGCCCATTTGCTGCCTATCACTTGTAACGCTTCATTAACAGCGGCAAGGCATATTTGCTCATCATTTCGGTTCAAGCTATCACTTCCTTACATGTAACTTACCATTCGTAAGTACAACTAAACAAAGTGTCTTCTTACAAAGATATATTATTTGATTTAATATTTCAATTGGGTATATCACTCCCCAAGGAGACTTGGCGAGGTTTAGAAAAGCCCCGACAAATCCATGAAGGAGGAAGCATATGGCTTCATTTAATAAGACGGTTTTAGTTTTAGGAGCTACCGGCCAGCAAGGGGGTGCGGTAGCGGCACATCTACTGACTGATGGTTGGCAAGTACGTGCATTCGCTCGTGATACTTCAAGTAAGGCAGCCCAGGCTCTTGCACAGGCTGGAGCTCAGCTTGTCTCAGGGGATATGGGCGAACGTACTTCGCTAGATGCTGCTATGCAAGGAGTGTACGGGGTCTTCAGCGTTCAACCCCCGATATGGGAGCCTAGCGATGCCTCTACAACCGTAGAGATTCAATTGGGTAAAAATGTAGCTGATGCGGCAAAAGATGCCAGGGTTCAACATTTCGTCTATTCATCGAATAGCGGCGCTGACAAACAGTCCCGCTTTCGTTACTTTGCCAAGTGGGAAATTGAACAATATATTAAGTCGCTTGGACTTCAAGCAACGATATTGCGCCCTTCTGGATTTATGGAAAGTTACGTTAGCCCTTTTTATGGTGTTCAAAATGGAACATTAGCAGAAGCCACCAACCCGGACGTGCCTGCAAAGTGTATAGCTGTGGATGACATCGGTGTATTTGCCATGCTTGCCTTCAAACATCCCGATAAATTTTTGGGTAAAACGATTGAAATCGCCGGTGATGCGTTGACACCACCTAGTATTGCCGCGGCCTTGACTCGTGCGACTGGTCGCCCGGTCAACTACGTCCAGATTCCTATAGAAACTGTACGTCAGCATAACGAAATCTTGGCCCGAATATATGAATGGTTGAACGGAGACGGCTACGAAGTAGATTTTCCGACATTGCGCAACCTTCACCCTGGTCTTATGAATCTCGACACTTGGCTAGAGAAGAAGGGTAAAGCGATGTTCGAAGTTCTTTTTCGTTCTAACCAAGCAAGCGAATGAACATAATATTCTCATTCAGGTGGAGACGGACTCTCCACCTTCTTAATGCCCATTGCGTGCCCATTGCGGGTGCGTAGCGAACGAAAGAAGCAACCCTGCTTGGTATCGATCTTTTCACCTTGATTGAGAAATTGAAGAAGGACGAAGTTGCCGATAGAAAAAAGATCGACCGTACCGCGTGTTCCGAAACCGATCAAGCTTCTACTCGACGCGTATCAGAAACAGCCTCTGTTCGAAGCCGCCTCGTTCCGCCTTTTTGTTCTGCCGGATCGTTTCAAATTGCTCGATCGTTACGCCCCTGCTCTGCAACGCCGCATAGACGAGCTCGACGAGATCGGCCAATTCCTCCACCCGATCCGCGCCTTCCGCCGCCATATATTCATCAAGCTCCTCCTGGAGCTTCTTATCCAGCATTCGCTTATATTCCTGCTCGTCGAGCGTGCGGTACTCCGCGCGCTCCCCGTTCGCTTCGATGATCTCGGGTATGCGATCCCTTACGAGTTTATAATATTCGGTCATTGGGCCGGCTCCTTCGCAGGTTGTAAAGTCTTTCCTTTATCATTATAATAGAACATATGTTCCATGACAAGTCATCAGGTATTCCTTAGTGTCCGTCCCCTATGCGGCGGATCCATATAACGGTTAACGTTTTGTAATTTTCCCATAATGTACTATGATAAACTTGATTCCATTATTGGATTCGAGCGACGGCATAGCAGCCCTTACTTTCACACCATTCGTGAACAGCAACCATAAAGGAGTGGAACCCATGGCTCGTGTATTATTTATTAATGGCGGATCGGAAGGACATATCAATCCGACGATTGGCGTGGTCCAAGAGCTGATTGCCCGCGGAGAAGAGGTCGTGTACTTTTGCGTAGAAGCTTTTCGGGAACGCATGGAGAAGACAGGCGCTACGGTGCGAACATTTGACGATCAGAAATTTATAAAAGCCTTTATCTCGGGCGGCAGAAATTATTTACTCGAAAGAATCAACGGCCTATTGCTTACGGCGGATGTCGTCATACCGACCGTTCTGGAACAGATCAGAGGAGAGCATTTCGATTACATCATCCATGACTCCATGTTTGGTTGCGGGCATCAGCTTGCTCAAATTCTCAAGCTTCCGGCCATCAGCTCCTGCACTTCTTTTGCCCAAACAAAGGCGTCATTCGATCAAATGCTCGAGCCTTTCTACACAAAAGTCCCTGCTGAAATAACAAAACCTATCATCGATACCTATCACAGCCTAACGGCCAGGGTGAAGGAAAAATATGATGTGGAGATCCATTCCCCTTACGAAGTGTTTTGCAATCCTGCGCCATTGACCATCGTTTATACACCGCGGGAGTTTCAACCCGATGGCGAAGCGTTCGACCCATCCTATAAATTTGTAGGTCCCTCCATCGCTTCACGCGCGGCTTCGGAAAACTTCGATTTGAGTACAATCAAGGGGAAACATCCGATTTACATCTCCCTGGGTACCGTCTTTAATCAAGCCATTGATTTCTATAAGCTTTGTTTTGAAGCCTTAGGAGACACCGATCATACGATTGTCATGTCTGTCGGAAAGAGGACGCAAATCTCCGACTTGGGGGAAATTCCCGATAACTTTATCGTGAAAAATTACGTTCCGCAAACGGATGTACTGCAATACACTGCGCTATTTATTACCCACGGCGGAATGAACAGTGCCAATGAAGGTCTCTATTACGGGGTTCCGCTCATTGTCATCCCGCAAAGCGCGGATCAGCCGATCATTGCCGGGCAGGTCGCCAATCTCGGAGCAGGCATGACATTGCAAATGCAAAGCTTGACGGCGCCTCAGCTGAGGGAAGCCGTAGCTCATGTATTAAGCCGCTCTACTTTCAAGCAAGCAGCCGCGGAGCTAAAGGAGTCATTCCGGAGTTCAGGCGGATTCCGCCAAGCGGTGGATGAGATCATCGAGTTCAGCCGTCAACATCGTCGCTGAATGTAAAAACGTTTGACACTGTGCACAATAGATTGGCTCGCATGACATTCGGTATGCGCCGGTCACTCGCGGCCGTGAGTTATCCGTACATATGAACTAAAATGAGGACCTTGCCTTTGGGCGAGGTCCTCATTCGGTCTAGCTGATGATCGGGTTAAAAGAACGTCAGGAGCTCCTTCTTGATCTCTTCGTTGGTTCCGCCAACCACGCGTTGGAATTGCGGCATCCCGAAGAGCGCTTGAATCTGCTCCGGATAAGTCTGATGAATATGGCGCAGCTGAATGGCTTCATCGAACTTCGCCGGGTGGGCGGTCGACAGGACAACCGTTACTTCCCCCGGAGGCGTCAGCTTGTCTGAAGCAGCCGCTCCGCACGCCGTGTGAGGATCGAGCAGGTATCCGTATTTTTCATGATACTCGCTTATCGTGTCCAGGCACTCTTCATTCCCGACGCTGTACGCTCCGAAATCGGCCTGCACTTGCTTAAGCGCGTCACCGATGATGTCGATGCGGCCTTCGGCTTTGAACCGGGCCATGAACGAGGTCACGGCTTGGCTGTTCTCCCCGCATAAGTAATACAGGTAACGCTCGAAGTTGCTTGCGACTTGAATGTCCATGGACGGGCTGTGGGTGCCGCGGAACTCGCCAGGCTGATATACGCCATCCTGCACAAAGCGCGCCAAAATATTGTTCTCGTTCGTCGCCAAAATCAACCGGTCGATCGGAAGTCCCATTCGCTTGGCCAAGTAACCGGCGAAAATATCCCCGAAGTTGCCTGTCGGTACGCTGAAATGGACCTTCTCCGAAATCCCCTGGTCCGCCAAACGGAAATAGGCGTAAAAATAGTACACGGCTTGCGCCAGAATCCGGGCGATATTGATCGAATTGATCGCGCGGAGATGATAGCGATGCTTGAATTCAACGTCCGCGAACAGCTCCTTAATGATGCGCTGACAGTCATCGAAGGTGCCTTCTACGGATAAATTCAGCACATTGGCGTCATCGACCGTAGTCATCTGAAGCTCTTGTACTTTGCTCACTTTCTGATGCGGGTGCAGGATACAGATGCGGATGCCTTCTTTTCCCCGCACGCCCTCGATCGCCGATGCGCCCGTGTCGCCTGACGTCGCACCCAGAATGTGGATGATGGAATTCGTTTTACCGGAAATATACGAATAAAGGTTACCCAGGAATTGCAGAGCAATGTCCTTGAAGGCGAAGGTCGGCCCGTGAAACAGCTCCAGCACATACCGGCCATCATCAAGACGGCGGACCGGCGTTACGTCCTCGTGACGGAAGGTCGAATAGCTGTCGTCGACCAGCTTCTTGAGATCTGCCCGCGGAATTTCTTCATTAACATATAAAGAGAATACCTCCAGCGCAAGCTCCGGATAAGAGAGCTTCTGCCACTTCTTCAGGAGGTCTTCCGATAGTTTAGGAAGTTGCTCCGGGACAAGCAGGCCGCCGTCGTCGGCCAGTCCCATTAATACAGCGTCGATGAACCCGATCGGGGACACTTGGCCCCGAGTACTGACATATTTCATGTAAAATCCCCTCATGTGAGTTATTTTTTATCTATTGTATCAAAAAGTTGCGCAACTAGATACATGCGATCCTTCCGGAAACCGCATGACAAACGCTTACATGCAAAAAAGAACGGACAACTCTTCGTTTTTCGTCTGCATAAACCATTTTCGGCAGGCCGCTTTGCCGGAAAAAGGACCCCCTGCGAGTTCTTTGGGCTACGGTTACGAAGCGGAGCATTTGCCGCTGTCACAGCTGCCGCTACTACCGGGTGACAAGTGCCGGGAAAATTTTTATAATAGAGGAACTAGTAATTTAGACCTATTACAGACTAGAAGGAGGCACTCCGTCCCATTATGCTCAACAGAACGATTCTAGTAGTAGCCCCCGAGAAATATGCGAAGCAGGCTCGTCAGCTTGCCCATCAGATCAATAAGAAGGAAGACTTCAATAACGCCGTCTTCTGGACCGAGAAGCATTACCAGGACAATGAAATGCAGCTTACCAAAGATAATTTGATCATCTTCATCGGCGATGCGAAGGAAAATAAGTTTACCAAGGATTATATCGACCTGATCAAGCCGGTACACAGCGACGGCGGGATCTGCTACGGCTATGATCAGAACAAAGCGTTCGTGTATGCGGATGAGAAGCATTTTGACAGCAGCACGTTCCAGATCATTAAAAATCTTTATGATAAGTCATCGATTAAGGATGCGTGGCCGTTGCTTTTACCGATGGGGCCGGCAATCTTCGTGGCGAACAGCATCCGCAAAATGTTCAAAGAACATCGTTCCATTGCAAACCAGAAGGAGCTTGCAACCGCCGCAGCTGTACAGCTTCTATTAGATAAAGGGTGGAATCAATGGGTAAACCAACAAGCGGGGTGAACGCTTCTGATTTCGAGACCAGCTTCCGGCTTGGTGCGGAGGCATGGGCAGGCAGTCAAGGAGCGTCTTATGGCGCACAGTACACGAATAACGTAGAACAGGCCATTCGACAGGCAACGGATGCGCTGCGGCAAATGGGCGACAGTACCGGAAATAAGGGACTTGATTATGCCAAAGGCGACATCGCCGAAATCTGGCATGCCGAGACCTTTAACATCGATGCCTCCCGGCTGGGAAAAACGAATGTATCCGCCCGTGCGCCTAGAGATACCGGAGCGGCGGATATTCGATTCGGTTCTTCGCCCGATCTCAAAGACGCGCAGCTGAAGTACTATAAGAACGGCGAGGAAACCGCCAAAGCGATCAGCAATCCCAAGTACGGCCAAATGGAAAAGGTTGTGCCTTCCGATCAGCTGGAGGAAGTCAAGCGTACGGCCGAAACACTCAAGCAAAAAAATGAACTGCGCCGGCCTGAGCAGGCTAAACAGTATGAGCACACCGCGAAGTCGGCATCGGATCGCCTTAAGGAAGGCGGTGTGGAATCGAAGCCTTTGTCCGAAGCAGAAGCGAAGCAAATGGCTAAAGAGCTTCGGGATGGGACCTTTGATCCGAAGAAATACGGGCTCCATATCGATTCCGTTGTCAAATGGTCCGATATCGCGCGACAATCCGGGCAAGCTGCTGTCCATGCCGCTTTGTTCAGCCTGGCGCTGAAGTCCGCACCTCTGATGATGGATATGCTAAAAAAGGCCATGCAGGAAAGTGCGGTCGACCCTGGGGAATTCCTTTTGAAGGGGATTGATGCCTTTCATGACGCGGTGTGGGACGGTCTTCGCGGCGGAATCGCTTCCTTCCTGACGATCAGCTGTCAGAGCGGACAGATCGGCTCCATGTTCAAACAGGCGTCCCCTGACATTATAGGCGCTGCGACGGTCGTAGCTGTCAATGCCATCAGGAATGCGATCAAGCTGTCGCGCGGGCAGCTTACCGCAAGTGAATTCGCAGATGCCTGCCTGATGGATTCGATCGTCGTTTCCTTCGGTCTGCTGGGAGCGGCGGCAGGGCAAGCGCTTATACCGATTCCGCTGCTTGGCTCACTCATCGGAAACTTGATTGGCGGTCTCATCGGCACGCTTGTTTACCAAGGCAGCAAAAGTCTGATCATGACATTAGCCATTGATCGCGGCTGGACCCTATTCGGCTTTGTCGATCAAAATTATACGGTTCCGCGCGAAATGCTGGCGAGAACCGGCATTCATCTCATCAAGCTTTCATCCATCCAACTTAACCCATTGCAATTATCCACGATTCAACTGCATCGTCTGTCCGTTGGCCGGATTCAGATTGAGCCGCTGAGCCGTGGCTTACTACGCGCGAATATGGTTGGTTATATATAAAACAGCGGCAGTCCAGGACTTCGTTTCCAGTCCAAGACTACCGCTGTTTTTTTATTACCGGGTCGGTCTATCACTTATTGCAGAGGATTTCGATGCTTCCAAGCTGTAATCTCTAGGCTCTACCCAAGGATGACGCCGCAGGAGCAATTCCGATGACTGCCGGGAAAGGCAGTCACCTCTCTCCTATTGCGGGTCGATCAACTGGGACTGGACGAGCAGACGGTACAGGATAACCGCCGTTTCCGCCCGGGTCATCTGGCTTTGGGGCAGAAGCCCTTCTTGACTGCCCTGCACCAGGCCGCTTTGCACGGCTTCCGCCGCTTCCCGAAGCGCCCACTCATTGACCTCCCCGCTGTCCTTAAAGCCGGACAGGATCGATTGCGGATCGGCTGCCGTCAGCTCGACCGGCTTGCCTGCAAGCTTCATCGCTCTGGCGATGATGACAAGCGCTTCTTGTCTCGTAATCGACCGGTCAGGCCGGAACGTTCCGTCCTCGTAGCCGTCGATCAAGCCGTAAGCTTTCGCCTGAGCGACCGCGCCTTCGAACCAATCCGTCGGAAGAACATCCCGGTATCGCGATTCCGCTGCGGCATGCTCCGATAAGCCCAACGCCCGAATGATCATCGCAGTGAATTGCGCCCGCGTCACCGGAGCATCGGGGCTAAACTGCTGATCGGTCACTCCGTTCACGATCATGCGCGATGCCATGTTGTTCACTTCAAGCCGCGCCCAGTGGCCGGCAAGATCCGCGAACGTCTTCATGTGGGAGATGGCCGCATACGTGCTGTTCGTCAAGCTGTTGATCCGCAAGTAGCTCTTGCCCTCCCGCGTAATGATACTCGTCGGTACGTGATACACCGTTCCGTCCGCCATGGCCACGACAGCCGTAGTAATGCGGCTTGCATCCACCTCCGGCGGAATCGGTATTTCCCGGCTGACCATGCGCTGGAACTCGCGAATCTCGATCGTTCTGCCCTGATATACCGCTTCTACCGTAAAATCGATCGGCGGCATCACGACGGTATATTGTCCTTCTTGCGCCCGGTTGTGTATTCGCTCAACCAGCTGCTCCGGCGCTTCGGCGATCACAATACGCAGAACGATATCCGACAAATTCGCCTGGCTGCCGAGCTGCGCCATCAGAGAATCCAGCGGGAGGCCCGCCAGCGGCAAAGCATAATTGCCAAGACCGGACTGTACCTGCAGTACCGCTTGCCGATCCGCAAGCATCTCGAGTATGCTGCCGTTCAACACCGCTTCGACTCGATCTGCGCTGCCTTCAACGCGTACGATCAACGTTGGGGGCTCTGTCGATTGCTTCAGCTGCTCTTCGATGCGTTCCGTATCGAGTGTCGCCGTAACCACCGTTTTCCCGTCAATAATCTCCGTTGTGACCGTCCCCAAATGCTCCACCGGCGTGCCGTTCCAATCACCGGTCAAGCCGTCGTCTTTGGGCGGTTCGGCAGGCAGCGTTTCCCCATCGGAACCGGACGGACTGGAGGAATCGGAATCTCCCGGGCCCGGCGGCTGCGGTTCGCGATAAACCGTCACTACATACGCTTGCACCGTTGTCCCATCCGCTGCTGTAACAACAACAGCAATCGAATTGGTTCCCGATTGAAGCGGCAGAAGCGGGCTTGCGCTTCCGCTGGTCGCTTTCATCCCATTGACGGTCAGTGCCGCAAGCGAGTCGTATACGACCGCCGTGACCGTCGTGGCATTCACCTCGTTAGGCACAGAGACGCTATAATGGTACACGTCTGGATGGAATGCCGGAATCAAAGAACCTGCCGATACGTGCAGCGAGACGAGATCCGCCCTGTTGGAAGGTCCCGACGGCGTTCCCTTCGGCACAATCGTCACCTGGACCGTTCCATAACCGACCGCCGCGAGGCTGTCATAGACAGCATAAGTGACCGTATCCGTTCCAAGCATGCCTGGCCGAGGGGTATACTTAAACGCGCCCGTATGCACATTCAAGATTTCCAACGCGCCACGCGTTCCTTGCCGGCTGACATCGAACGTCACTCCGTCGCCATCGGGATCATGTCCTTCCAATGTGCCGTACCCTACCGAATCTGCTGCCACATTCAACTGCACCTGACCCGCAACCGGCGGTTGATTGCCCGCTCCCGGGCGAATAATCGAAGTGACCGTCACGGTACGAATCGAGGCATGACCCAAAGCGTCCTTAACATAAACCGTATACATGCCGTTTTCATTCACGATAAATGCGGCGGCTTCCCCTGGCGCAGGTGTAATATCATTGCCCGCCCTGTCAAAATAACCAGTATCTCTTGACCCTTGCGCCCATTTGATAACCGATACGGAATTGCCAGCCCCGTAGACGGAGGCCGTCACCGTGATCTTCGCCTGCTCATTCGCCGCGCCAACCGGCGCAACTGCAAGCTCTATAGACGGCGCCGTACGATGAATGTTGGCGATCTGAATCGTCTGCACCGCTTCACTGCCCGCCGCGTCTTTCGCATACACCGTATAAGCGCCGTTAGTGGTCGCCGTAAACGATGCAGTTCCTCCGACAGCGTTCAAGACGGCTCCGCTTCCCGCGAAATAGCTTCGATCCCGGTTTCCTTCTGCCCATTTGAGCTGTGTCAGCACGTTGCCTCTATCCGTTCCGTATACCGTGGCGGTCACGGTTACCGTTACGTCTCCGCTCGTCGGACCCGATGGCGAGGCCGTTAGTTGCAGCACAGGCAGATCGCGGATGATTTGCGTTACGGTTACTTCCTGCACCGATTCATTGCCTGCCGCGTCTTTCGCATATACCGTATACGCACCGTTGGTAGCCACCGTAAACGATGCGGTCCCTCCGGCGGTGCTCAAGTCGGTCCCGCTTCCCGCGAAATCACTCGTGCTCCGGCTTCCTTCCGCCCACTTGAGCTGTGTCAGCGCGTTGCCTCTATCCGTTCCGTACACCGTGGCGGTGACGGATACCGTTACGTTTCCGCTCGTCGGGCCCGATGGCGACACCGTTAACTGAAGCCCCGGCAGATCGCGGATGATTTGCGTTACGGTCACTTCTTGCACCGTTTCATTGCCTGCCGTATCCTTCGCATATACCGTATACGCACCGTTCGTGGTCGCCGTAAACGATGCGACCCCTCCGGCGATATTCAAGTCGGTTCCGCTTCCCGCGAAATCACTTGTGCCCCGGCTTCCTTCCGCCCACTTGAGCAGTGTCAGCGCGTTGCCTCTATCCGTTCCGTACACCGTGGCGGTTACGGATACTGTTACGTCTCCGTTCGTCAGGCCCGATGGCGACGCCGTTAGTTGAAGCTCCGGCAAATCGCGGATGATTTGCGTTACGGTCACCTCTTGCACCGCTTCGTTGCCTGCTGCGTCTTTCGCATACACCGTATACACGCCGTTGTCGGCCGCCGTAAACGATGCGACCCCTCCATCGACGTTCAAGTCGGTTCCGCTTCCCGCGAAATCACTTGTGCTCCGGCTTCCTTCCGCCCATTTGAGCTGTGTCAGCGCGTTGCCTCTATCCGTTCCATACACGGTGGCGGTTACGGTTACCGTTACGTCTCTGTTCGTCAGACCTAATGGCGATGCCGTTAGCTGCAGCTCAGGCAGATCGCGGATGATTTGCGTCACGGTCACCTCTTGCACCGCTTCATTGCCTGCCGCGTCTTTCGCATAGACAGTAAATGTACCGTTGTCGGTCGCCGTAAACGATGCGGTTCCGGCCGTCAAGTCAATGCCATCGCCGCCGCTGAAATAGGCAGCCGATTGCGTCCCCTGCGCGTAGCGCAGCGCCGTAATCGTATTGCCCGCCTCTTTGCCGTAGGCGGATGCGGTAACCGAAACGTTCACATCCAAGCGTGTCACGGCATTTGGCGTTTGAGTCACAACGATGGCCGGTGCCGTACGGCTGATGTTTACCATTGCTTGCTTCTGCGTCTGGCGGCCTGCCTCGTTCACGGTCTTAAACGAGATCACCGTTTGGCCTTCCGCGGTAATGTCGATCGGACCTGTGTATTCAGCCCACGTGCTTCCGCCATCAAGCGAATATGTCGTAGAACGGACGCTTGCGCCGCTATCCGCAGCCGCTTCAACGGTAACATCATTCGTCGTCCAAGTTCCGCTCACATACGGCGTCCCTGCTGCGGTCATGGTAACCGACAAATCAGGTTGAAGCCGGTCGATATTAATTTGTGCATTCCGCACGGTGGTATTGCCCGCAGCGTCAACCGCCTTGCCCGATACGTGATAAACCCCATCCGTTACGGTAACCGGCGACGTATAATCGGTCCACAACGTTCCGCCGTTGAGCGAATACTGCGTTACAGCCAGACCGCTGCCGCCGATATCCGAAGCGTTAAGCTTGAGCACGACAGGCTCGGAAGCCCATGTATTATCGATGTATGGCGTTCTGTCTCCTTCAAGCTCCATCCCCAGCGCCAGGCTCGGATGAACAGTATCCACCTTGACGGACCAGCTGCCGTCCGCCGTATTGCCGGCATGATCGCTTGTTCGCGCACGAACGGCGTACACACCGTCGGTCACGGTGACCGGAATCGTGTAATCGGTCCACGACGCTCCGTCATCAAGCGAGTACTGTGTTACAGCCAGACCGCTGCCGCCTGCATCGCTCGGATTCAACGTAAGCGTCACCTTGTCCGTCGACCATGTTCCGACCGGATAATTCGTTCCGCTCGCCGTTTCGACCGCTGCACCGAGTGCTGGGGCAGCCGTATCGATCTGAATCGTTACTCGATGCGTATCTTCCAATCCTGCGTTGTCGATCCCTTTCAACCAAACCTCGTGCGTGCCGTCCGTCTGAAAGTTGAGCGGTGCGGTATAGTTCAACCACGTCGCTCCTTCGTTAAGCGAATATAGCTTCTGATTCAGGTCGCTGCCGCTGTCCATGAACGAAGCATTCAGCGTAACGGCTTGCTTGCTCCACTCGCCGCTCGCGTAAGTCGTGTTGTCCTCTTTTGTCAATACGGCCGTGGTTTGCGGAGCGGTTTGGTCGATCTGGACAGCTCCATTGCGGGTAACCGTATTTCCCGCCTGGTCGGACGCTTGGATCCGCACATCATGCGCGCCTTCGGCAGATACGGTCACCGGTTCCGTATAATCCGTCCACGTCGCTCCTCCATTCAGCGAATATTGCGTACGTGCCAGCCCGCTGCCGCTGTCGGAAGAAACCGCCGACAAGGTTACCGGCAATGTCGTCCATGTCCCGGGGATGTACGGCTGATTATCCGAAGTCTTCCAGTCGACCGTCAAGGCGGGAGCCGTTTTATCCAGCTTGATCGTGTATGACTTTTCCTCCAGGTTTCCCGCTTGATCGGCTGCCTGAACCTGCAAGGAATACGTACCGTCCGCCGTCAGGCTCAGCGGAACGGAGTAATCGCTCCAGGCTGCCCCTTCATTGAAGGAATACTTCACGCTCTTCAAGCCGCTGAGCGTTACTTGATCCTGGGCCGATACCGTGATCGTCACGTCTTTGGCCGCCCACGTCCCGTCGGTGTACGCTGCATTGTCCGAGGTGATGTCCGCCGTTAGCGTCGGCTTCGTTTTATCGATCTGAATCGATTTCGTCTGCAGTACCGCGTTTCCGGTGTTATCCGCCTGCTTGTACACGATCTTGTGCGTACCTTCCGTCGTAAAGCTGGCCGGCCCCGGATTCCAGGCAGCCCCATTATTCAAGGATACGTCGACGCCTGCAACCGTAACGTCTTGGGCCGTCCACTCGCCACCCTTATATTCCGCACCATCCGAAGTCTTCATCGGAGCGGCCGGGCTAAAGGGCTCCACCGGAGAAGCCACGGCTCCAAATTCAGGAGACGATGCGCCGCCCTGGTTGCCGGCAAATGTCGTGTTCGTCAATGCCGGATTGCCGTTCTGTACGAACAATCCGCCGCCGTATCCGCTGCTCGACGTGTTGTTCAGAAACTCAACGTTCGTCAAGCTGGTCACCTTTTGAAAAAAACTGAGGAACAAACCGCCGCCATCGCTGTTCGCGGTATTTCCTTTGAACGTCGTGCCCGAGATGATGGCCGGGGCATTCAAATACAAGCCGCCCCCAATGCCGTCGTCGGATACGCCTTGCGCCGCGTTGGAGTCGAACAAACTGTTCCGGATCGCGATCGTGCCTGACGCAGGGGTTGCCGACAGCACCGCCATCCCGCCTCCCAGTTGCTTGGAAGCCGTATTGGAGACAAACGTTGCCTGATCGGCCTCAATATCCAGATCACCTTCCGCATACAGGCCGCCGCCGCGTTCACCCGCCACGTTGGCATTGAAGGTCGTGCTGGTCAACATCAGCTTGGCCGTCGCCGGCCCGGATACGTACACGCCGCCGCCATAACCGGGATTCGCGGAAGTCGTCGTCATGTTATTGCGAATGACGGCGTTGGTGAACGTCAGCGTATTGCCCGCACCCAGCTTGACCGCTACGCCGCCGCCCCCGTAACCGGAAGCGTCCGGCGCCGCCTTGCCGCCCTGCAACGTCAGCGCCTGGAAGGCCGCGTTCACGCCCGGCTGAATCTCAAACAGCCTATGGCTTCCGTCTCCCTCGATGACTGTTGCCGAAGCGTCGCCCGTTGCGTTGCCATCCGCGCCTGTGAGCGTGATATGGCTCGATATGACAAGCTGCCCCGACGTCAGCTTATACGTCCCGGGCATGATTCGAATCGTATTCGCGCCTCCGGCCGCATTGCTCTGCTCGATGGCGGTACGCAGCGTGCATTGTCCGGGATTGGAGGGATCAGAGCAGTTCCCTGCCGAATCATCCGTTTTACCTACGGTAAACGAAGCCGCCGAAGCTTCGGTTCCGATCCAGATCGAAGCAAACAGCAGCGCCGTCAGCAGCGTTCCGGCTTTGACGGCCCTTCTCGCGGGAGGGTACCTGTTCTTCCCCAGCCTTCCCGTCTCTCGCTCCACTTCTTCCATTAATACCATCCCACCTTTCTCCCGACGCAGTCATCACGACCTGGGAGGGAATACCCCTTGCAAAGCGATGATGAAGGTAAGCCCGAGATAAGGCTGCATGTTGTTGTGCGGCTGACTGCCCCCTGCGGGGAACATCGCATTCGGATGCATCGATACCCAGTCCTGCGCGCCCGGCGTACCGTACGCTTGCCCGGTCTCCGCTCCCGGCGTATCCGCCCACAGCGTATTTCCAGGCGACTCCGTATTGCCGGCCAACGATGCGCCGTACACCTGGTGAGCGTGTCCGGGAATTTCGTTCTGCAGCAAAGTAACCGTACGGGTTCCCGCGGATTGGCCGAGCTCATACGAAGATAAGCCGGGGCCTTGTCCTTGCCCCAAAGGCACACGGCCCTGCAAATCCGGCAGCGCGAAATTGGACTTGCCGTCTCCTCCGTAATTCGTTCCCAACAAGGAAAACAGCGCCGTGTTTTGCGACAGCGGAAGAATCTGCCCGTTGCAAAAGGCCCAGCCCTTCGGCGGGAAGTTCCCGGCAAAAATGCGAATTTCTCCTACAAAAGGATCTGCCATTTCATACCTCCTCTCCGGCTAAGTTTGAGATGGGAAAATTCCAATAAGCGCAATACAAAAATTAACCGTAACGTAGGGCTGCAGATTTCCGTGGGGCTGGCTGCCGCCCACTTGACTTATGGCGCTCGAATGAAACGCGCTATCCCCCGGCACTAAAGCGCTCTGGGTGTTGTAAGAGCTGGCGGCGGTCGTTGCCCATGTCTGTCCCGACACCGTCTTGGCGGCAGCAATGCTGCCGCCAGCTTTCACAGCGTGCGTATGCGCAGGCATTTCGCTGATATTCAGCGTATGCGCTTCCTCGCCTGCCTTTTCCCCCAAAGATATTCCCTGCCCCCAATGAACGGGCGCCCTGCCGCGCAAATCGGGAAGGGCGAAGTTCGTCCGCCCGTCGCCGCCATACGTCGAGCCAAGCAAGGAAAACAACGCCTGATTTTGAGCGATCGGCAACAGCTGCCCGCTGCATTGCGCCCATCCCTTCGGGGGGAAGTTAAAAGAAAACAGCCGGATTTCGGCCAAAAAGGGTTCGGCCATTCTATGTACCTCCTATTCCGATGCAGCTCATGCCGGCATCTATTACGTTGGAGACGGGTATATTCCGTAAAGGCTAATAATGAAATGAATCGTCAAGTAAGGCATCATGTTGTCGTGAGGCTGGCTTCCTCCGCTGGGGGAGACGATGTTCGAGTGCATCGGCTGCGCCGTTCCCGGGGAATTGCTGAATTGACGAAGCGTCGATTTGGCCCACACCGCATTGTTCGGACGGTTCGTGTTGCCGCGTTTCGTTTGTCCGAGCATCTGGTGATTGTGGTTGGGGATTTGATTCGTCGTCAGCGTAACCGTCTCGACACCTCCGGTTTGACCGATGGGATATGCGCTCAGTCCGGGACCTTGTCCCATATGAATCGGAATGCGTCCGCGCAAATCCGGCAGCGCGAACGTCTCCTGGCCATCGCCGCCGTATGTCGTGCCGATCAAATTAAACAAAGTATCGTTCTGCGAGATACTGAGTATGCTGCCGTCGCAAAACGCCCAGCCGGCCGGGGCAAAGTTCCCGGCAAAGATGCGGATTTCTCCGATATAAGGCTGCGCCACACGGGTCCCCCTTTCGTCGTTTATCGATTGCCTTGGAAAAGATTGAACACGATCTCGTACCGGAACCCGTCCGCTGCCTGGCCGACCGGCACCATGAACAATTCGAGCTCCCCAAGCTGCTCATGCACTATCCGGTACGTCTGCTGCGGAAGAAAAACCGCAAGAGGCCCCTGAAGCAGCAGCGAAAACTGCTCCACATTCGGCGAAACCGCTTGTTCCGATACGTTAACCAACTGCAGCGTCACTTCCTGATCGCCGAGCGGGATGCGAAACGGCGTGCCTACCGCCTCTCGAAATGCGGATATAGAATAAGAACTCATTTGCCGGCTTACGCCTCCCCGATGTTTATTGTGTAACGGGATGCCATTGCATGACATCGTACATTTGGCTCGTTTCCGAAGTACGGAACCCGAGCCGCTCATATAGCCGTCTGGCCGGATTCGTATGCAGCACCTTCAGCTGAATCGGTTTGCCGCAATCCGCTGCTTCCTGCTGCAGCCTCAGCAGCAGCTTCGTGCCGATTCCGCGGTTCCGGCAAGCGGCCAGCAGCGACAGGTCGACCAGTGCGATCGCATGCGGCTGTTTCACGGTCACGATTCTGCCGATGGGCTGGCCTGCGTCCCGGACCGTCCGATACTCGGCTTCCGGATACTGCATCCGGTAAGCGCGCCTCTGCATGTCAAACTGCATGGCAAGAAAAGCCTGGACCTGCCCATCTCCCCAGCCGAAGCGCTGCACCTCCTCGTTGCGGACATCAGCGTACAGCACGCGCAAAAACGATTCATCGGCAGGAACTTCGGCCGTCAAAACGAGCACTTCCCCCACCCCAAGACCCAGAATGATTGAAACTATATTCACATATACTTTTCTATTATATTACTGTACAGTAAATATATCATAGTGAAGATATGACTACTTGCAATCATAGATTACGGGAATGCATAGGACTTTAATCCCGCTTCAGGAGGCATAGGATGAACGAGAAGAAAATAATGTCGCGCCGCTCGTTTTTGGCATACGTCGGCTCGGGAACTGCCGCGCTGCTCGCCGCTTCTTCGGGTCTAAGCCTGTTCAGCGGCAAAGCTCTGGCAGAGGAGGAGGCAGGCGCGCTGTTTACTTACCCGGAGGATACAGTAGCTGCCGCCAAGGGTCTCATCAAGCCGTCCAGCCAGGACGAGTTGCTGCTTCCTCCCGGATTTACATACGATGTGCTTGCGGCTTACGGCGACCCGATCAACGCCAAGGGAGATACCTTCGGTTTCAATAATAGCGGGACAAGCTATCATCCGGCGGGCGACTCTTCCAGCGACGGGCTGCTTTGGGTCAACCACGAATCGGCCGACGCCTTCTGGGTGCTCGGCGCCGCGCAGAACGGCCATTACAGCGCCGCGCAAATCGAGAAGCTGCTCTACGCGCAAGGAGGAACCGTGCTCGGCATCTCCCGCAACGCATCGGGAAGCTGGGTCATGAACCCGTCGTCGCCCTATGCCCGCCGCATAACCGGCCTTGACGCCTTCGAGCTTGCAGGTCCGGCGCGCGGAGCCAAGGCGGTTCACGGCGCAAGCCGGGTACAGGGCACGTTCGGCAACGGAGCCGGAGGAACAACGCTTTGGGGGACGCAGCTTTCTTCGGAGAACCAAGCTGCAGATACGGCAAGAGAAGCCGGCCTGCCGCAAACCCACTACGGCTGGGTTATCGAGGTCGACCCGGCGGATGCCCGTTTCCCGCTGCGCAAACATACGGCATTAGGGCGTTTCCGGCACGGCGCGACCGTCATGAGCCTCGCCAAAGACCGGCGCGTCGTCGTTTACATGGGCGACAGCGCCGCCTATGCTTGCTTGTACAAATATGTTAGCAAAGGCACATTCGATCCTGCGAAAGGAAAAGCGAACGCCGACCTGCTGACCGACGGCAAGCTGTACGCTGCGGATGTCGTCCGCGGGCGCTGGATCGAAATTACCGTACAGGCGGTGCGCAGCGCCCTGAACAATCTGCTCTACAGCCTGCCATCCTCGCTCGGATACACGCGAGAGGAGTTGCTGGAGCTGTTCCGGGAGGAGGCCGACGTGTACACGTACACGAGCGAAGCGGCGCTTATTCTCGGCGCGACGCCGACGGATCGCCCGCAAACCGTGCAGACGAGTCCGCAGGCAGGACTGCTGTTCGTCGCCCATACGAATAATACGGACCACGGTAACCTGCACGGCCAGATCAGCCGATTGCTGGAAAATGGCGGCGACTGCGGCGCGCTCGATTTCAGCTTCGAGACGGTTGCGGCCGGAGGGCTGCAAAGCGGATTCAGCTCGCCGAGCGGTCTAGTTACCGATCATTTCGGCAATCTGTGGGTTTCCACCGGCATGGCCTCGGATCAGCTGAATCAGGGCGCTTATGCCGAGTTTCAAAACAACGGCCTATTCGCCGTCATGTCACCGCTATCCGCCAACCGAAAAGTGATGCAATTCGCCTCGGCTCCTTCCGAGGCGGCATTCGCCGGCCCTTGCTTCACGCCGGATGAGAGAACGATGTTTGTAGCCGTGCAGTACCCGGGAGCAACTGCAAGCGAAAGCTCCCTTCCGGCCAGCACATGGCCCGCCGGGACCGGCGGCAAGCTTCCGCGGCCTGCGATCGTAGCCATCCGCGGGTTTTCCTATTAGCCGCTTGATCCAAGCGGCTCCGGCCGCGGCCACGCAGCGAAGAATGCGCCCGGGATTCGATCGCACCGGGAAAACAGCCCGCTGGTACCATGCAATGCCGCAAGGAAACAGCGGGCCCGTTCCGCTTCGAATCATCGAGCCCAATACGAAGGACCTCAATTTCCACAAGCAGTGGAAATTGAGGTCCTTTTTGCTAGATTAACGGGATGCTTGAAGCCGAACGAACATCCGAGAGACAGCCCTTGCCTTCGACAGGTCCTCCCTCTACGCTTCGCCGCTCATCCACATGAGGGTCGTCAGCCTCTCCTGCTCCTCCTCCGACGGCAGAGGGAGCAGCTCCTTATGCACTAAATATTCCATCACGGCGAACACAATCGCAGTTCCGTCGCTGATCGCTTTGGTCACGATATCCTTGCTGGATATATGCGCCGGGGCAAACGATTTCCATAGCGCGATGAAATCGTCATGCACCTGTTCCAGATCGGCTCTCGCACCGGCCTCCTGAAGCAGCTGTTCCAGAATACCGATAAATGCCGTGTATTGATCCGCCTTGAAGAACGGGATCAGGCATGCAAGCGTTTCGTCTTTATACGAAACAAACCCCTTCTTGACCATGCGCGTGATGCGTTCTTTATCATACTCCGAGTGGGCGGCTCCGGACTCCATCAGCCGTATGACATGATGCATATCGACGATATCCGGCGCATTGAAATCGCGCCACTTCCTCCCGGACCACCACGAGTCCATTTGCAGAGCGAAGTACTTGCCCGTACTGCGGCTTTTGATCCCGTTGGACGCATATTGCCGTACACGCTCGTAATCGGGAATCGAGGCTTGATACTCCTGCTCTTCGTAGCGGATTCTCGCTTGCACCGTATACTTGCCTCCGTCTTTTCTTTCAACCGGCCCGTAGCGCGCGTAATATTCCCGATCTTTGACCCGGTTATATTGATAGTTCACGGCGTAAGGAACAAATGCCCACAGCAGAAACGCGTCGCTGCAGCCGCTGCCATGAAAGCCGATGGCCTTCCAGTCGCCCAGCCTGGCATGGACGGCCTCGTACAGTTTCTCCGCCAGCGCCGGCGCCTTCGCCTTCAAATACGCCGCTTGCGCGATATTGCTGCTCATGTCCCCGATGATGAAATCGGTTTGGTATTTATCCTTGCCGATTTTCCGCAGCAATCCGGCGTATTCGAATTTGTGAATGCAATCCTCGACATACGCGCAGGATACGCCCAGAGACCGTGCAATCTCCTCGATCGTTGCCGGCTGCCGGTAAGCGGCAACGGCAATATTGTGCGAGAGCAGCGACCCAAAATAGTTGCCGGGCTCTCCTCCCGGCCCCGGGCTTCCGCTGTGGCCTATCCACAGCCGCACAGGCTTCAAACTTAACGTGCTTGTCCCTTGCTCCAAGCTCATCGCCTCCTTCACTTTATTGCGCGCTTCATAGAGATGCCATTTGACCGTTCCTTGCGGAATATGCAGCTGTTCGGATATCGCCGTCACGCTCCTGTTGTCGTAGTAATACATCACACTGATCGTCCGATGAAGCCGATTCAGGAAAGCCATCTCGCGCTTCATTCGATCCAGGATTTCGCGCTGCACATGCTGCTCCTCGGGGCCGGACGCGGCGTCCTCCAGCTGCAAGCCGTCGATATCGGACGTCTGCCAATGCCGCTTTTCTCTGGAAAGGTAGTTGGACCAGGTGTAGCAGCATATTGTATGTACCCACGCGTCCATGCTCCCGATCTCGCGTCCCGGCTGGAGCGATTTTAAGAGCGCCAGCATAATGTCCTGGGTCAAATCTTCGGCCTGATGATGATTACCGGTCTTCCGCATCGCAAAACCGAATATTTTTTTGGCATACCGTCCGATCTCGGAATCGGTCAAATGATGCATTAGCGTCATGGATAAGACCCCTTTTGAAGCGTTCTATTCATTAAAGTAGGAAATGGAGGTCGCCGGTTGGAGAACAGGCAAATATTTTTCGCATCTTATTCATGATTCGGCCATACGCGATCAATCCAATGATTTCCCAAATATACCAAGCGTCTGTTCGCTTGTGAAGCGAAAAAAATGTTGCCAGTCGATTGGGATTTTATGCTATAATCTCCAAAACCGCTTAGAGGGAACGGAGGATCATTCCGATGCAAACGAAAATCAATGCGAATACGGCCGCCCCCGGCCCTAGCCCCGTCGCGCAAAACGGTACGATGTTCACCATCCTGATCGCCGTCAGCATGGTGCATTTGCTGAACGATACGATTCAAGCCGTCGTCCCGGCCATCTTCCCGATCGTCAAAGACTCATTGTCGCTTACGTATACGCAGCTGGGGCTGATCGCCTTTGCGCTGAATTTGACCGCTTCCGTCCTGCAGCCTGCCATCGGGATGTACAGCGATAGAAAGCCCCAGCCTTATTTGCTCCCGCTCGGCGTCGTCGCTACCTTGCTCGGCGTGCTCGGTCTCGCGCTCGCAACCGGCTTCTGGTCCATGCTCTGCTCGGTTGTGCTCGTCGGCATCGGCTCGTCGGTCTTTCATCCCGAAACGGCAAAAGTCGCCTATTTGGCGGCAGGCGCAAGAAGAGGGCTGGCCCAGAGCATATTCCAGGTCGGCGGCAATGCCGGTCAGGCGCTTGCGCCGATCATGACGGCCCTCATCTTCGTGCCGCTCGGGCAAGCCGGCATTATGTGGTTCACCATCCTGGCGGTGATCGCGATCGTCATCCAAACTTACACCGCACGGTGGTACAGCGGCAGGCTGCGTTCGGCCGCAGCCGGGAAACGAAGCCGTCAGGCTGCGGGCGTAACGGGCGCACGCCGCGGGAAAGTCGCTTCGGCGGTCACCATCCTCGTGCTGCTGCTCACCTCCAAGATGGCTTACTTGGCCGGAATGACGAGCTTCTACTCGTTTTACCTCATCGACCGCTTCCAGCTTTCCGTTCCGCACGCGCAGTGGTGCGTGTTTGCGTTTCTGGCGGCCGGAGCGGCGGGCACGTTCTTCGGCGGTCCGCTCGCCGACCGCTTCGGACGGCGGAACATCATCTGGTTCTCGATTATCGGCGCACTGCCGTTCGCCTTCTTGCTGCCGTACGTTCATTTGACGACAAGCATTATCTTCTGCGTCTTGATCGGCTTTACGATCATGTCCAGCGGCTCGGTCAACATCGTCTACGCACAGGAGCTGCTGCCCGGCAGCATCGGGACCGTATCGGGCCTCTTCTTCGGCCTCGCATTCGGGGCAGGGGGGCTTGGCGCAGCCGCGCTCGGCGCGCTCGCGGACACGACGAGCATCGCGTATGTTATCAAGCTGTGCGCGTTCCTGCCGCTGATCGGGCTGCTGGCCATCTTCCTTCCGTCCGACCGGAAGCTGAGGCAGTGGGCGGAAGAAGCGGAACCGAGCGATATGTCGCAATAATGCTGACGTAACTTGTTCCAAACGGACGGATTCCGGATTCCGCAGCGTTGGCTGACGGCCAGTCACGCTTGACCCGTAGCAAGAAGAAAGGAGCCTCGTACACGTACGGGCTCCCTTCTTCTTGGTAATGATCCCCATTGCGCGCTTGCGAAAGCGGCATTTGCGCTGCGTGGCCGCCCCTTGGAGCTATAGCTTCCCTCCCGGAAACCGTTCCGCAGGATGCCTCACCTCTACACGCTTCAAGCCAACTCATGCTACAATAGATTTAATCGATCGCATGCCGGTCCCGAGAACGCGCTGCGGCGCTGCGCGGCGGTGGCCGAACCCTGCACGGGCCCAAGCTTTCCTACTCCCCTATTGGGAATTGTTTTACGATATTATTGCTGGAGGCAGCCATGATTACAGTCCCGGGCTACCAAACGCTTCATATAGTATATGAAGACGATTCGATCTCGATCGTTCATGCCTTTTCCATGCGCGACCAGCAAGTCGTTCTGATTAAAGCCGTCAAAGAAGGCCCCCGCATGATGATTGAAAATGCGAAAATGATCCATGAGTACGAATTGCTGTCCAGGCTGGACATCCCCCGCCTTTTGAAGCCGTGTTCGTTATTCCGGCACGAAAATGCGATGGTTCTCCTGTTCGACATCATCGAGAGCATTACGCTGCGCCATTACATGAGCATGCGCGCCGTTTCCCTGGACGCCTTCTTCGACATCGCCGTTTCGCTGCTGGACACCGCTGCCCGGCTGCATGACCGCAATATCGTGCATATGAATTTGCGCCCGGAAACGATCCTGCTCAAACCGGATTCCCTGGAAGTCTGGTTGACCGGCTTTAACGACGCCGTTTCACAGCAGCAGCTCCCTTTCAGTTCATGGAGCGACGGAAGTCCGCCTTATATGGCCCCCGAACGAACCGGAAGAATACGGAATACCGTCGACGCCCGGACGGACTTATACTCGCTGGGAGTCGTATTCTACGAAATGCTCAGCGGCTGCCTGCCGTTTCAAGCCGGCAGCCCGCTTGAATGGGCATACGCCCACGCAGCCAAACCGCCAAGCCCGTTGCGCGGCATAGAACACATCCCGCCGCTTCTCGCCGACATCGTCATGAAGCTGATCGCCAAGCATCCGGACGAGCGTTACCAAAGCGCCTTCGGGGTGAGCGCCGATCTGATGCGCTGCCGCGAAGCCGTTCGCAGCGGCACCGAAGCCGACTTCGAACTGGGTGCGTACGATGCGTGGAAGACGGACGGCGCGAGACGGGCGAGCGATGAGGCAGACCCTGACGGCGGCAAGCCCCTATCGGCCGATGCGCAGCACAACTTGCCGGATTCGGTCTTGACCGTTCGCAGCATGCCGCTGCGGCAAGGCGGGGCGCAAGGCACACCGCAATCCGGTTATGCGCAAATGCTCGACTTATCTGCCGTGCTGCATGCGTCCCGTTCCTTCGTGCAGCAGCCGGATTTGGAGCAACTGGTCGCGGAGCTGCTCAAGATTGCCATGGAAACGGCCGGAGCGGAGCGCGCGCTGCTCATGACACGGCAGGGAGACGACTGGTCTGCCGAACATGTATCGCAGTCGCTGAACGGATGGTCCATGAAGCCGATGGCTCAACCGTTGAAGGAGTACGCCTCGATTATCCATACGGCGGCGCTGGAGGCTGTTCGCACAGCGCAGCACATGGTCATCGACAACGCGGAGACCGAGCCGGGCTGGGCGAATGACCCTTATGTCAAGGCGCAGCGGCTGAAGTCGGCGCTCGTCTTTCCGATCAAGCTGCAAGACAGCCCTGCGGCCGTGCTGTATATGGAAAATCGGCTGACCGCCGGCGCCTTCTCCGGACGCCATCTGGACATGCTCCACATGCTGTCCGTGCAAATCGTCTACATGAAGCGGCTCCAGGCGGCGACGAGCAGGTCTGCGGCACTTCCGCCGGCGACAACCTCTCTGCTTAGCAAACGGGAGCTTGCCGTGCTGCAGCGGATGGCCTCCGGGATGTCCAACAAAGAAATCGCCGCGCAGCTGGATGTAACCTCCGAGACGGTGAAGGCGCATATCAAAAAAATTTTTGACAAGCTGAACGTGAATCGCCGTGCACAGGCCGTACTCACGGCCGTCAAGCTGAATATATTGCATTCCGAAGATTATGCCGATGAAGCAGCCCGAGAGTAATCGCGCATGGGCTGGCGAAGAGAATCGCGCGGGCTTTCATGCGATTCGGCACGTGTCTGTTATTGCTTGATCATACCGAATGCCCAGAGCGCGGCGATGGAAGCTTGGTGAACCCAGTTCGCTTGAAGCAGCGCAATCGCCCGTTCATCCGGACCGTCAGCTTGGCGGCTGTAAGCGCCACGCATGTCTTTGCAGGCGAATCCGTGCTCTTCCAGCAAGGAACGGAGCTCCCACGGCATCATCGAATTATGTACGACCGGCTCGCCGTACAATCGCCGATAGGCCGCCTTACGCGGCGTTACCGAAGGGCCGAGCGTCACCGCTACAACGAACCCTCCAGGCTTAACGACCCGGGCTATCTCTTTCACAACCTTGTGCGGCTGCTCCGACCATTCCAGCGAGGTGCAGGCGAATACTCCATCGAACGCCCCATCGGCAAAAGGCAGCGGGTCGCAGTCGCTTATGTACGCTTCCACTTCTCTCTTCAGAGCCGCCTCGATCATTTTGGGCGACTGGTCCACACCGACGGCTTCATAACCGCGTTCCTTCATCAGCCTGCTGCTCTCGCCGGGACCGCAGCCCAAGTCAAGCACCTTCAAGCCCGGCGCTGGCGCAAAATCGTAAAAAAATTGAAGCAGTTCCGCCCGAGGCCCCTGCTTCCATAACTCGTTGTTCTCGTCCCACTTTTGCGCCTGCGCATCGGCTAAGCGAATACTGCTTTCCGTCCAGTTCAATGCATTCGTCACCTCGTTATGAAATCGAATAAATACCTTACATATTATACCATATTCGAAATTGGAGCGGCGAATGGAGCAACGTTCTCAGCAAGCATGACCGAAGCACAGCTGGCGAAGTACCCGACTGGCTTTGTGACCTGTACGCCCGTTCTCGCGCAAAAGCAGGCCTGTCATAACATAACGGCAGCCTACCAACGGTCATACCTGTCGCGCGGCGCGGCATTTCATCCGAAGGATGCAGGGATGGCGGCGGCCACTGCCAGTTCACGGCGTTAATCATTAATGAAACGAAACGATAGGAGAATGGGCCAAAGCCAAGTATAATGTACTTAACAATGAAAACGGTTAATGGGGCAAAGGAGTGAACCGATAGATGCACGATAAAATAAACGTACTGCTGATCGGCGAAAATGAAGGGGCGGCCTGGCATCCGCTCGAGCCCGCAAGGCAGGAGCTGGACGACATATTATCCAGCCGCTTTCATATCACGGTCACGGAAAATTACGAAGAGCTGGCAAGGCTCGACGCAGCCAAGTATGCTGCGCTTATCTCGTATACCGACTGCTGGAAACGCGACCTGACACCGGACCAAATCTCCGGATTACTGCGATTCGTATCCGGCGGGGGCGGCCTGCTCGCCATCCATAACGGCATTTCGCTTCAGCGCAGCTACGAGCTGGCACAAATGATTGGCGCCAAATTCACCGGCCATCCGCCTTATCAGCCGCTCCGCTATGTCCGAGCGCTCTCCGGACACCCGCTGCTGGCCGGCGTCGCTGATTTTGATGTAAACGAAGAGCCTTACATGTTCGAGTTCGATCCGTTCACACCGAAAAACGTTTTCCTTGAATTCGAATACGAAGGGGCGCGTTATCCTGCGGCGTGGGAGCATGCGTACGGTCTGGGGAAGGTCGTCTATTTGCAGCCCGGCCATCGGCAAGACTCGTTCCGGCCGGAAGCGTACCGGCAGCTGATACGCAACAGCGCGCTTTGGACAGCCGGCGTGGAGGTGTGAAGCACAGTGGTCACGAAGACTGGAAAGTCCGGCACGGGATGCCGGACTTTCGCAATTAAGATTTGGCCTTTACATCCAGCAAACGAAGCAGTACCGTTACCGCTTCTGCGCGAGTCGTCAGGTCGAGCGGATGCAGACGGGCCGTATCGTCGCCCTTAATGGCATGACCTGTTAACCCCATGAAGGCGATGCGGAGTAGCTAACGAAAAAAAAACCAGTCGTTCCGCCTATTCGCGGATGACTGGTTTATAGCGAGTATTCGCGGCTCGCAAGCCATATGTCGCCGGGAAGCATCGGAGATCGCAATTGTTGCCTATCGATCGCCTTGCAGCTTCGTCAAGCTTACCATCTGGATGCACAGGCATAAAATATCAATCGCCGTCTCCAGCTCTTCAAGCTTGGGAAACGTCGGAGCGATTCGTATATTGCGGTTGCGCGGATCTTTCCCGTAAGGGAACGTCGCTCCGGCCTTGGTCAAGGTAACCCCCGCCTCCGCCGCCATGCGAACGACTTCCGTCGCGCAGCCGTCCAGCGTATTCAAGCTGATGAAGTAGCCTCCGTTCGGCTTGTTCCACCACGCGATCTGCTTTCCGCCGAGCGATGCTTCGAGCTTGTGCAGCACCCGATCGAATTTCGGCTTGATGATGTCTGCATGCCGTTTCATGTGGGCCTCGATATGGTCGATATCCCGCAGAAAACGAACATGCCGCAGCTGATTGATTTTGTCCGGACCGATCGTCTGTGCGGATAGGTGCTTCCGGATATGGCTTACATTGGCCTCGCTCGACGCCATCGCCGCAACGCCGGAGCCGGGGAAAGTTATCTTCGACGTGGAGCAGAACAGGTAGACGCGGTTCGGATGCCCTGCCGCCTTGCAGGCCGCCAATATAGGCTTGAGCGGATCGGGCTCGTCCGTCAAATGATGGACAGTGTAAGCATCGTCCCAGAAGATCGTAAAGTCCGAAGCTTTCGTGCGCATGCTTGCAAGCCGGTCGACCGTCTCATCGGAATACGTAATGCCGTCGGGATTGCTGTATTTGGGCACGCACCAGATGCCTTTGATCGCGTCGTCCTCTCCGGCGAGCTTCTCCACCTGATCCATATCCGGTCCGCCCTCGAGCATGTCGACGGCGATCATTTCGATGCCGAGCTGTTCACATATGGCAAAATGCCGGTCGTAGCCCGGACTCGGGCATATAAATTTGACCTTCGGCAGCTTCCCCCACGGCGTTTCGCTCCCGTATACGCCATGAAGCATCGCCCTGGCTAACGCATCGTACATCATATTAAGGCTGGCATTGCCGCCGATGATCACCTCTTGCTCGCTCACGCCGAGCAGTCGGGAGAACAGCCGTTTCGCTTCGGGAATGCCGTCGATGCCCCCGTAGTTCAGGCAATCCGTGCCGTCCTCGGCTTGTAACGGATCGCTCGAAGTCAATAGATCGAGCATGCCTTTGGAAAGCGCAAGCTGCTCGGGACAAGGCTTGCCCCGGGACATATCCAGCTTCATGCCGCGCAGCTTGTACGCATCGTAGGACTCCTTCAGCGAAGCGTACAGACGGTTGCGTTCCGTTTCGCCCAGATTCGTGAAACTCGCAGATGGATTCATGCTCCCCAGCCTCCGTAGAACAATTTTCCAAATTATACTATAGTTCCAGGCGAAACGCACTTGCGAAATGCAAGGGGTGGGCCGAACCCAAAGGGACTTGCCGCTATGCTCCGGTCCTTGTGCCGATCTTCATAATGATAAAGCGCGCGAGCGCGGAGGCCGCATTGTAAAAAAGAAAAGAGAACAGCAATTTCCACGAGTTTAATTGGTAATACCCGATCCAAATAAAGATCGGCTCGGCGATGAACGCCAAAAAAGCCGCCGTTATTGCATTGGCGATCAGATGCTTTTTCCAATTCGTTGAAAACATCTGGTAGATAATCATCAGCACAATCGGTACTAGAATCGAGTCTGCCGTCAGCAGCGGCGGGATGGTAGGCAGCAATTTGATCGGATAGCCCCACCATGCCAGGTTCGTGCCGAAATCGTCCAGGATGATAGCCATAATATTGATCATGCAGCCGTAAAAGGCAATTTCATATGCTCTTTTTTTATCCAGTATGATCCACCACAGGATAAGAGGAATCGTCGTCAATCCGGCAAGGAGAAACCATTCCCACGTGAACAAGGATTCGTCCATCCATTGTTTATAATCGAGCTGGTGCAGCTGCTCCCGTGCTTTCTGCACTTCTTCAAACGCTTTCGTAATATGGCTGCTGCGAATAATCATTCTCCCCTTTGGAACCGATGCCGCGACCCGGCCGCAGGCCGCGCTGATCAGCCGCTATGCGCGCATGCTTTTACCCTATTGTGCGCTTGAAGTCGGCAGATTAAACATGATTTGGTAAAAGGGGCATAACTTGACATGACAAGGACAGAGACGATCTGCGGGAATGAAAAAATGCCGGACGGATAACCCGCCGGCAGCTCTCTCTTGTGCCGAGTTTGCCGATACCGCTTCTCGATGGATTCGGCCGTTTCGTCCGAAACGGGCCTGCCTTCCAAATAATCGTCCAGCACGTCATAGGCGATGCCAAGCTCCGTTTCGTCCGCTTGTCCCGGACGCTGGTCGAGCAGGTCTGCGGTCGGTGTCTTCGTGTATAGTCTTGCCGGCGCATGCAGCGTTTGCAGCAGCAGCGCTCCTTGGCGCTTCGTTAGTCCTGTTAACGGCGTTACGTCGGAGGCGCCGTCCCCGAATTTTGTGAAAAACCCCGTGACCGCTTCCGCCGCGTGATCCGTGCCGATGACGAGCGCCTGCTCGAAGGCGCCGAGCAAATATTGCGCGGTCATCCGCATGCGCGCCTTGACATTTCCCTTATCGTAATCGCTGATCGGCACGGCTGTCGCCTGTTCGAACTCAGGCACGAACGCGTCCGTCATAGGACGAATATTCAACGTATATACTTGATCGGGCTGAATGAAGGCCAGCGCCAATTGTGCGTCGTCTTCATCCCTTTGCGTACCGTATGGCAAGCGGACGGTGATGAACCGGTAATCCGCGTCCGCTGTCTCCTTTCGCAGTTCCTCCGCGGCAAGTTGCGCCAGCTTGCCGGCCAATGTGGAATCCTGTCCGCCGGAGATACCCAGAATGAGCCTCTTATGACCCGTGGACTGCAAGTAATCTTTCAGGAACCGCACCCTCCGCTTGATTTCATCATGCGGATCGATGACCGGCCGAACCTGTAATTTCGTTATGATTTCCTGCTGCATCCTTCTCATCGCTGCTCCCATCCTTTCATTGCAATGCTGATTTACCATATTTTATCACAAGAAAGGAATCATGGAAGGCGATGCTCCTTGCAGTCAACCCTTCGCTGCGCTGCTTTGTCGGTCGCGATATGCGGCACATTCGTCCAGCCACCTGCGCGCGAGCGCCGGCCGGGAGGCAAAATGCAGATGTGTATACCCGGCTACGATGCGATGCAGCAAGCAGCCCTCCGGCTTCGTGCCCCGCAGCCCTTTGCTTGTATAAGCGGCGGGCAGCTCTGCGCCTTGCTGAAACGTCGAGTAGTGAAACTCGTGCCCGCGGGCCAATTCGCCGGGTCCGAGCAGGAAGTTGCCCTCCATGCCGGACACCTCGCGGTAGCCGAGCGCGGCCAGCTTGCGCTGCATCGTGACGATGCCCGGGATGATGCCCGCCATTGGATAGCGGGTTCCCTGCGTGTCCTCGATCGCTTCCGTCAAATACATGAAGCCGCCGCATTCCGCCAGTGTCGGCAGCCCCTTCTCAATGGCCCCGCGAATCGACTGCTTCACATGCTCTTGCCCGCTTAACGTTGCGGCAAACTCCTCCGGAAACCCTCCGCCGATATACAGACCGTCGACCGCTTCGGGCAAAGTTTCTCCCGCCAAGGGGGAGAAATAGCGAATCCGGGCGCCGTAATGCTCCAGCAGCTCGATATTTTCCGGATAATAAAAATGGAACGCCGCGTCGCGGGCAACGGCAAGCGTGACTTCCCGAAGCGCGGAAGGAGCAGGCGGAGCAAACAACACGGGCGTCTCACATACCACGCGCTCGGTCTCGTCTGCAAGCTCCAGCAGCCGGTCCAGATCGGTCGTCTGTTCGATCCGGCTCGCGAGCCGCTCGAACAAGCTGTCCAACTCTCCGCGCTCGATGGACGGGACGAGTCCCAAATGCCGCTCCGGCACCGTCAGCTCTTCTTCCCGGGCCAAATAGCCGATGACCGGGATGCCGCATTCATGCTCGATCGCTTCTTTGACGATCCGGTAATGGCCGGCGCTGCCGACTTTATTGGCGAAGACGGCGGCGATTCGAACATGCGGATCGAGCAGTTGAAAGCCTTTGACGACCGCGGCCGCGCTGCGGGCCATGCTTTGGCAGTTCAGGACGAGCAGCACGGGACTTTGCAGCAGCAGGCTGATTTCCGCAGTGCTCCCCGCATTCGACAGCGGATCTTTTCCATCGTATAAGCCCATCACGCCCTCGATCACCGCGATGTCCGCATCCGCCGAGGCGCGGCAATATATTTCCCGCACCGCTTCATGCGGCAGCATCCAGCCGTCCACATTGCGCGACGCTCGGCCGGTCACCGCCCGATGATACGTCGGATCGATATAATCAGGGCCGCATTTGAACCCCTGCACGCGCAGTCCTTTTCGCTGCAAAGCAGCCATGATGCCGAGCGTCACCGTCGTTTTGCCTGCACCGCTGCCAGTTCCGGCAATAACGATGCTCCGGCTGGCCGAAATCATGCTCATGTGCCGCACGCATCCTTTCTATTCTTATAATGCAGCAGCGCGCATTCGCCGCCACGCAATGCAAATTTCTACATACGATGTAATGATTATGAACAAGGAGGTCGGAACGTGCTACGAACGCAGGTGAAAACGTACAAGCACCGGGTGGGCAAATACCATTATCTAGTCATTCAAATATTTCAATCCGCCATCGCCAAGGCAGATATGGGAAACGTACTGGCGAGCAACGCAGTCAACGTAAAGATTTTCAAATCCGGGAAAACCGTCAGACCGCCGAAAAGGAGGTGATCCCATGCCCAAACAATCGAAGAAAAAACACAAGCGGAGCGGCAAAAATACCGTCAATGTGAGACAATCCGCTAATGCGAGAACAGGCCAGGGAGGCAACGCTTTTGCATTCAACGGTTCGGATGTAGGGGTTGTCCGGACCGACGTTACGCCAAGTAAAGGATAACTGTTATTTAAAGGAAGAGAGAAGGCGTATGCTTCTCTCTTTCTTTTGCATGAAATTACAGTACCCTACTAACCGTTCAGCTCAAGAGGCCTACAGTTAAAGCCAAGTTGTTTTGTCCGAGAACGGCGTCCGCTTGGTAGCCGGGGTGTCCGCAGCAGGATACCCGATGAACACGGAGCCGATGATTTTGCGGTTATCGGGTGCGCCGATGAAACGGTGCAGCCGTTCATCCCGTACCAAACCGATGCCGCGGGTTCTCCAAACCAAACCGAGTCCGAGCTCATGCGCCGCAAGCCACATCGAATGGATGGCGCAAGCGGCCGCATATTCGTTATCTTCAGAAGAAGCGTCGTCTCCCGGTACAAGATCGGCCGTTACGACAATGATCAGCGGCGTATGGTTCAGGACGGCGAGCGATTCTTGCACCAGATGCGGTTTCGCGGGAAACCGTTCCTCGAGAAACTGTCGGGCGATTTGTTCATATCGGAGCTTGGCTTCTCCTCGAATCACGTAAAAATGCCATGGCTCGCGCAGCCGGTCGTTAGGCGCCCAGGATGCGGCTTCGAGCAATGCGGCGATTTGGTCGTCCTCTACTTCGCGCGGTTCATAGCTGCGAACGGCGCGGCGTTGTTGTAACGATTGAACGATGCTCATCGTGCTGATTCTCCTTCTATATAAAGAAATTCCGTTTACAGGCCGGTATCGGGCATGGGCCGTGTAAGCTTCTTCTATGCATTCCTTCGGGCCTCGGGCGTTACGCGGGCAATCGAGATCGTCACGTTCCCGCTCTTCTTCTTCTCCAGCAGCCAACTGTCAGCTCCGCTGGACAATTTGGCCGCAGGATCGCTAACCCCATACGCCCCTGTATATTGAAACACCTTCTCCGAAGGATTCGGCAGAGGCACCGTGTTGAGCTGCTCCGGCGTGTAGATGTCCATGCGCCACTTGTATTTGCGGCACACGTCAAGCAGCCCTTGCTCGTCCTTCTTCAGATCAATGGTCGCGATATTGCGAACGCTCTTGACGGACAGCTGCAGATCGGCCATCGTCTCGGCGATGACCTGCTCGATTTCCTCCGCAGCCGTTCCCCGGTTGCAGCCGATCCCGAGCACAAGCGTCTTGGGCCGGTACAGCACGCCGTTATGCAGCAGCACCCTCTCCTCCTCCGGGGCGAGCAGCCGGTCCGTCACGACGAGAGCCGCGTCAAACCCGGCCTCCGCCGCTTCCTTGCCGCTTGCGTAAACCTTGATATGATCGGGAATCGGCCGGTCATACGTCCACCAGTTCGTTTCGCCCGCTTCCTGCACGACGGCCACCCGCTCCTCGTTCACGACCGATGCGCTGACCGGCGTCGCTTTGTCGAAGCTCTCGATCTCCCATCCGAAGCTGCGGCCGAACAGATCGACCGGGATCGTCTTCTGCACGTCCGAAGCGGTCGTAATGACCGGGCGGGCGCCGATCACCTGCGCCACCTCGCGGGTCAGTTCGTTCGCGCCGCCGAGATGGCCGGACAAGACGCTGATCGCGTGTTCGCCTCGGTCGTCGATGACGACGACCGCCGGGTCCGTCTTCTTATCCTCCAGAATCGGAGCGATCATGCGAACGACCGCCCCAAGCGAAATAAATAAAATAATGCCGCTGTACCGCTTAAACAAATCCGGCAAAATGAGCTTGACCGAGCCCTCGAACAGCTCGTAGCCCCGCTCCGCCTCATCGCCCCGCGCAAATTTGCTCATATAATATAAATCCGTACCCGGAAATTGATCGACCAGCGCTCTTGCCATTTCAACCCCATGCTTCGTGATGGCGACGGCGGCGAACGGCTTACTCATGCGCCGGCACCCCTTTCCGGTAGCCGTGCGTGAACGTCCTGTCGTACAGCTTGGAGCGGTGCTCGTCGCGTTCGACAATCGTCGGGTCCAGCGCCCACCCGGCCAAAATCATCGCATGCATGCGAATGCCCGCCTCGCGCAGATCTTGATCCAGCCGCTCCAGCGTCGTGCGGACGATCTTCTGATCCGGCCATGACGCGCGCTGCACGACGGCGACCGGCGTCGCTTCCGACCATCCGGCCTCCAGAAACTCCCGGACGACCTTCTTGGCGAGCGTCGCGCTGAGGAACAGCGCGACCGTGCAGTGATGCGAAGCCAGATCGCGCAGCTTCTCGCGGTCAGGGACCGGCGTGCGGCCTTCCGCCCGCGTCAAAATGACGGTTTGCGTCAGGTCGGGCACCGTCAATTCCGCCCCAAGCGCCGCAGCCGCAGCAAACACCGAGCTGACCCCGGGCACAATCTCGTAATCAATCCCCCGCTGCCGGAGCAGCACCATCTGCTCGAGGATCGCCCCGTATACCGACGGGTCGCCCGTATGCACGCGTGCCACCGATTGGCCTTCGCGAACGGCGCTCGCCATTTTCGCTACCATCTGCTCCAGGTCCATGCCGGAGCTTTGCAGCACTTCCGCATGGCTTCCCGCGCGCGCAATCAAGTCTTCGCTGACCAGCGAATCGGTATACAGCACGACGTCGGCGTTTTGCAAAATGTTCTGGCCTTTGACCGTAATCAGATCGGGATCGCCCGGCCCGGCGCCGACAATATATACTTTAGGTTCCAGCCGCATTATTTACGCACCACCATTAACGTCAAATATTCAAGCTCCTGCCCTTTGAGCGCGCGGACGTCTTTCCAGATCAATTCATGCGGCGACGTTACCTTCGTCACGACCGACGCCTTGTCCGTCATCCCCAGCTCCTCCAGCAGCTCGATCATCAGATCCAGCACCTTCGCCACTTTGATGAAGACGATGGCGTCATGCGATTGCAGCGCCTGCCTCATCGCTTCCTTGTCGCCGCTGGCCGGAACGATCGCGACCTGCTCGTCGCCGTCAGCCAGCGGCAGATCCAGACGCGCCGCAGCGCCGAGCACCGAAGAGATGCCCGGTACGGAGCGAACCGGCGCTTCCGGATGCTTCTCCTGCATCAGACGGGCCATATGGATAAAGGTGCTGTACAGGTTCGGGTCCCCTTCGGTCACGAAGGCAATGTCTTTTCCCGCCTGAAGCTGCTGCCAGCACAGCTCCACCGTCTTGCTCCATTCGCGGTCCAGCGTCGCCTGGTCTCTCGTCATCGGGAAGACGAGTCCGAGCATTTCCTTCTCCGCTACATCGACGTACAGCTCGACGATTTCGAGCGCGTACGATTTGGCGCCCATTCTTTTTTTCGGGTAGGCGATGACCGGGCATTCCTGCAGCATCCGGTAGGCTTTCACCGTGATCAGTTCCGGGTCGCCGGGACCGACGCCTACGCCGTAAAGCGTCCCTCGTTTTACCGCTGTCGCTGTCATGTTCATTCTCTCTCCTGTTCCGATTCCGGCGATGAAGGCCGGAAGCCGGTAATGACATAGATCGGATTCAGCCCTTCGAAGCGGGTCATATCCAAGATCGGCTTGCTGCGCCCGATCTGCACGAGCGCCACCCGCGTATCGAAGCCTTGCTCACGCAGCGCTTGCTGCGTATCCGCCAGCGTCTCAATCGTCGCCGCATTGACGACGATGCGCCCGTCCTCCCGTAGCCGGCTGCAGCATACGCGAATCAGCTCGCGCAGCTCGCCCCCGCTTCCGCCGATGAAGACCGCGTCCGGATCGGGAATCCTATCAAGTCCGTCCGGTGCCTTCGCATGAATCGCGGTGATATCCGCGCGAAACTTGCGGCGGTTCTGCTCGATGTTGTCCATGTCCGCTGTGTTCTTCTCCAGCGCAAACACTTGCCCGAAAGGCGCCAGTCTGGCGCATTCCACCGCCACCGAGCCGGAACCGGCGCCGATATCCCACACGACGCTGTCCGGCTTCAGCTTCAGCTCGGACAAGCTGAGCACACGCACTTCCTTCTTCGTGATCAGCCCTTTGTCCGGCTTTCGCTGGGCGAACGTCTCATCTTCGAAGCCAAAGCCGCCGAGGGCGGCAGGCGCCCCGGGCTTGCGCCGCAGAATGACGACGTTCAGCGGGGAAAATTCGGCCTCCGCCATGTCTCCGAGCGTCCAATGCCCGAATCGTTCACGTTCTCCGCCGAGATTTTCCGCAACGAACGCTTCATACTCGTCCATACCGAATTCGAGCAAATAACGCGCCAGCGCGGAAGGACTGTTCTCTTCATCGGTTAAAATAGCGATCTTCGCCTTCCCGTCGATCCGCTGCGCGAGGCCCCGCATCGGCCTGCCGTGCACGCTCTCCAGCACGGCGTCGTGCCAGCTGTCGCCGAGCCGGGCGAACGCCAGCTGCAGCGAGCTGAGATGCGGATGAATCGCAACCGCCGGCGATCCCGCCTTTTTGGCGATAAAGCCGGCGATCCCGTAAAACAACGGATCGCCGGACGCCAATACGACGATCCGGCGCGTTTCCCGCAGCCGCACAAGCTCTTCGACCGTTCGCGCCAGTCCGCCCTGCAGCGCGACGCGCTCGGCCGCAGCCTCCGGGAACATCGCCAAATGCCGCTCTCCCCCGACGAGCATATCCGCTTGTTCGATTAACTGCGCGGTCCTGCCGTTCAATTCCCTCGGTCCGTCGTCGCCGATGCCGATAATATGAATCCGGTTATCCACTGATTGCCGCCCTCCCCAATACATCGCCTTTCATGGTGACCAGCACCGTCTCTACCTGGATCCCGCTGCCGATATGCTCTAACGCATGCCGGCAGGCGTAATCGCATAATATTTCAAAAAATGCCGTCGTGCCCGCCTCCGCCATCAAGTCCCCGGCGTGCGACGCCGTATTCGCTCCCGCGACCTGAGCCTGAAGCTCCGGCGATGCTCCCGCTTCGCCGGCCGCCCGCGCCAGGAACGTGAAATCGACCGGCGCGCTTTTCGAATGAACCATCATCACGCCTTGCGCCACCTTGGAAAACTTGCCCATCATACCGACCAGGCTGACGGTTTCCATGCCGAGACGTTTGGCGTGCTGTAGCGAAAATCCGACGAAGTCGCCCATCTGAATGAACGATTCTTCGGACAATTCGGGGTACATGCGCATCGCGTATTTTTCGCTGCTGCCCCCGGTCGTCAGCACCACATGCTTACAGCCGGACGCTTTGGCGACCTGAATTGCTTGGACGACGCTCGCTTTATAAGCCGCCGTGGAGAACGGAACGACGATGCCTCGTGTGCCGAGTATCGAGATGCCGCCGATAATGCCGAGCCGGGCATTCAGCGTCTTCTTCGCCATCTCCTCCCCATCCGGGACGGAGATGACGACCTTGACGCCGCGCTCGATCTCGAACTCGGCCAGCACCTCTTCCACCGCGCGCGTTATCATCCTTCGCGGGACCGGGTTGATCGCCGCCTCCCCGACCGGAACCGGCAGTCCCGGCTTCGTCACGCGACCGACCCCGACGCCGCCGTCCAGCTCGATTCCGCTGCCGTCTGTCCAGCACACGGCAGCGACGATCTTCGCCTTGTGCGTCGCATCGGGATCGTCTCCGGCGTCCTTAATCGTCGCGCACTGCGCCATGTCCCGCGTATACTCGCATTCGAACAGCTCGAACGTATGCGCGAACCCCGCCGGCAGCCACACCTCCGCCTCGCTTACAGTCTGCTGCGTAATGAGCATCGTCAGCGCCCCTTTGGCGACGGCGGTAGCGCAAGCGCCGGTCGTGAACCCGTGCTTCAGCGGCTTTTCTTCTTGTCCTTCCACGTTATCGCTCACGGGCGCTCCTCCGGCTTATCCCCGTTTGTCGGCCATGAGCGACAGCGCGTTGACGGCGGCCACGACGATCGTGCTGCCGCCTTTGCGGCCGACATTCGTAATAAACGGAATGTCCAGCTTCAGCAGCTCATCCTTCGACTCGGCCGCCGATACGAATCCGACCGGCATCCCGATGACCAGGCTCGGCTTCGCCAGTCCTTCCTTCACCAGCCGGATCAGCTCCAGCAGCGCTGTAGGCGCGTTACCGATGGCGTAGATACCGCCTTCCGCTTCCTTGATCGCCTTGCGCATCGAAATAATGGCGCGCGTCGTATTCAACCGCTTCGCTTCCTCCATCACATCGGGATCGGAAATATATACCTGCACGTCTCCGCCGTATTTGCGGATGCGCTCCTTGCTGATGCCGACCTGTACCATCTGCACGTCGGCGATGATGTTCTCGCCGCGCCGGATCGCCTCGATGCCAGCCTGAATCGCTTTGGGCTGAAACACGAGGCTGCGCCCCAGCTCAAAATCGGCCGATGCGTGAATGACCCGCTGCACGACCGGATACTGTTCTTCGGTAAACGAATGCGCGCCGAGCTCTTCGGTAATGATCTGAAAGCTTTTATCCTCAATTTCCTGCGGCTGAATGGTCAGCGGCTTGAATTCCGTTTTAAAATCCACAGGCGTATCCCCCTTTGGCTCCAAATACTGTAGGTTTGCGCTTGCCTGCCGAAGCTACGCGAATATTCGTCCTACCTCGGCCAGCACGCCTTCATAGTCGGTAAACGCGGTGCCGAACTCAATTTCGGGCCGCGAGATCAGGATGACGTCGATTCCCAGCTGCAGCGCCGTATCCACCTTTTCGTCGACCGCGCCCGTCGTCCCGCTCTCCTTGGACACCATCACGGTCGTCCGGTATTGGCGGTACAGCGCCTCGTTCATTTCTCTTGTAAAAGGTCCCTGCATCGCAATGATGTTCTTCTGCTCGACGCCAAGCTCTTCGCACTTCTCCATATTGTCGCGCCGGGGCAGCATCCGGGCCACGAGCCGGATCTCCGGGTCGCCGATCAAATGCCGGGCGAAAATATGCAGCGTCTTGCTGCCGGTCGTCAGCATGACGGAGCCTTTGCGCCGCTTCGCCTCCAGCGCCGCTTCCTCATAGCCGGCCACCACCGTCAGCTTCGGGTGATCGCCGTAGACGAGCGACGCACGCTCGAAGCGGATGTACGGCAGGCCGAGCTCCTTGGCCGCCTGCATCGCATTGCGATGCGCCTCTTCCGCGAACGGATGGCTCGCGTCGACCACCACGCGGAAGCCACCTTCCCGCAGCAGCGCCGCCATCTCGCCGGCGGTCAGGCGCCCGGTTCGAACGGGCAGCCCGGCCTCCTGCAAGCTTTTGGCCGCGCTGTCGGTTACGACCGAGCACAGCAGCTCCCGGCCGCTTGCCGAGAGGCGGACGGCCAGCTCCCTCGCATCGCTTGTGCCGCATAGCATGAAGATCATCGCGATGCTCCCCCTTTAGGATCGCCCGAATAGCGGCCGTCTTGCTCGTGGTGAAGGACATGTTCGCGATCGCCGTGATCATGTCCATGTTCATGGTGATGACCGTGATTATGTTCATGTTCATGGTCATGGTCATGCTCATGCTCATGGTGATGATCATGATGATGATCGTAATGCCCGTGCTCATGATCATGCTCGTGATCGTGCCCGTGTTCATGGTGATGACCCTGATCGTGATCGTGATCATGATCGTGATGATGGTGATGCTCCATATGCGCAGCCGCCTCAAGCCTGTACTTGCAGTTGTCGCAGTTCATGAACGCCCGGCCGCCGGAAGCCTCGGACACCCGGTCGAGCAGCAGCTCGACCAGCTGCGGATGGAACCCGAAATAGCCGGCCAGCACGACATGAAGCTCTGGATGCTGTGCCGCAAAAGCGGCGGTCATGTCTTCGATGCGCTTGATCAGCACCCCGGTAAACAAAAAATACGGCAGGACGTAGATCGTCTTCGCGCCAAGCCTGCGGCAGCGGTCCAGCCCGTCTTCAAAGGTCGGCTCCGTCACGCCGATAAAGCTGCTTTCCGCCCATTTGACCGGCACCTGCTCCCAGAGCAGCCGGGTCATCTTGCAGAAATCGCTGTTGGCATCGCTATCGCTGCTTCCCCGGCCGAGGATCAGCACCGCCGTCTCCGGGTCCCGGCCGACTTCGTTCCTCCCGGAAAAGCCGGCTTCGGCAAGCCGCGATTTCAAGATGTCGACGACTTTCTGGTGGACGCCGATCGGTCGGCCGTAGATGAATTCGATGCCCGGATATTTCAGCCTGGCCTCGTCAATCGCCGCCGGAATGTGGATTTTGGCATGCCCCGCCGCGAACAAAATGATTGGTACAAGCACGACTCTGGTCGCGCCCTGCGCTGCGCAGTTGTCGATGCCCTTCATAATGTTCGGCGCAGCGAACTCCAGAAAACAGGTCTCAATCACATGCTCCGGCGCCATCCGGCGAACCGTCTCGGCAAACTGCAGCAGCTCTTCGTTCCCTTCGGGATCGCGGCTCCCGTGGCCGACTAACAATATCGCTTCCATTCCCATTCTCCCCCGTATCAATCGCCGCATACGGCGTTTACTTCCACTTGCGGCGCGTGCTCCTTGTGACGGAAGCCTCCGACCATGCCGACGCGCTTGAAAAATTTATGAAACCGTTCGTTCGGATGACCTTGTTCCGCATACTGCTTAAATATTCGCTCTACCGTCGGTACGATGTCCTCCGCCGTGATCCCCTCCGCCACAAGCTGCGCCGGATGCGCGTTGCGGCCGATTTTTTTGCCGCCGAGGAATAAATCGTACGCGCCGCTGCGGTGCACGATCCCGATATCTTCCAGCACTGCGCCGTAGCAAGCCATCCCGCAGCCGTTCACACCGATCATCAGCTCCTTCGGCGCCTTCATCCCGCCTACGAGCAAATTCAGCTTCTCGGCTACCGGGATCGCGCTGTCTTTCTCCAGGTTGCAGAAGTCGCACGCTTTGACCTGCGCCACATCGCCGATCGGGAAAACGAGCAGCTTTTCCTGCTTCAGCCGGTGAACCAGCTGCGACGGATCTTCTGTCTGCACGCGCATAATAATCTGGTGGTTAGGGGTATATTCAAGCTCTCCCGTCTCTCCAGCCAATTCAGCCAATATCGCCATCTGTCTAGCGCTGAACTTCTTATTCGCGATTCCCGGCGCAACGCCCGCTTCGAAGATCGCGATCTGCTTGGCCCTCACTGCGCCGATGCCCGGCTCCGCCTTGGGCAGCCTGCCGCCCGATACAAGGCCTGCCGCCTGCAGTGCGCCGAGCGCCTGCCTTGCCAGCGCGGCCGGATCGACCGACCTCTTGGCGGTCACTGGAACGGAAACGGGTGTCCCGCCATACGGTATCGCCGCCAGATCCGTATCCGCGAGTTCCTCTCCCTCCCAGTCTTCCGCCTCTTCCGACGAATGAAGCGACCAAGGCTCGGCTTCCGGCCGAAGCCGTTCATGCGGCTTCAGCGGCTGCTCGATCGAATCGAGCGTATATTTACGCTGATATCCGCGCGGCGTAATGATTTTGCCATGATAGACGAAGGTCGCCGAATTGCCGATAATGACCGTCGTCAGCATCCCGATATCATGCTCCAGCATCTCGCCCAGCGTCGTTACGATCACCTGCTCGCGGTCGCGGTATGCGCTTTTAACCAGGCCTACCGGCGTATCCGGCGACCGGTATTTCAGCACAATCCGCTGCGTCTCGACGATCTGCCTCGTCCGTCTCCCGCTGCGCGGATTGTACAACGCTATGACGAAGTCCGCGGAAGCCGCCGCTTCCACCCGGCGGGCGATCATCTCCCAAGGGGTCAAATGATCGCTCAAGCTGATCGTGCACGCATCATGCATAACCGGCGCGCCGAGCAGCGAGGCGCATGAATTGATCGCCGAAATGCCCGGGATCACTTCGACTTCCACCCCCGTCGCCGGGTTCCACCCTTGTCCGATCAGTACCTCGTACACGAGTCCGGCCATGCCGTACACGCCCGCGTCGCCGCTGGAAATGACGGCTACCTTGCGGCCCTTCTCCGCCTGCCGCACCGCTTCCTGCGCTCGGCTCACTTCCTCCGTCATGCCGGTCCGCACAATCTCTTGATCCGTAAGCAGACCGCGGATGAGATCGACGTACGTGTTGTAGCCGATCACCACCTCACTCTCTTCGATGGCGGCTCTTGCCCGTTCCGTAATATGCTCGAAGGAGCCGGGTCCGAATCCGATAATGAGCAGCTTCCCTTTCTCTCCCATACCCTTCACCTCTATCCATTTCATAGGCAGCCAACCAGGCTGCCGAATCCGACGAAAACAAAAAAAGCATTTCCGACAACATGTGTCAGAAATGCTCCGTTGATAAAATTAACCAAACTGCGCTTGAAATTCCGAAAGGCCATGAAACGACCGCCGGCATCCCAAACAAGGGGCACGCTTTCCAACACCACCCTAACTCCCGTAGGTAACAGTGTCTTCATGAGGCAGGTCTCCTGACTTCGAGCTTCCGTTCCGCGTCTTCCCGGATTTCTCCAGTGACATGGTGCAGAACGTTACCGATTTTATCCATTATAAAATCGATGCTCTTCACAGTGGCGGGTCCGTGCCGGTTTCTAACCGGTCTTCCCTATTAAGCCGAGCTGCATGCTGTAATCATGCAAAGCGGCACCTCAATGAATCGTTTATTCAGTTGTATACAAGTAACTATAGCATTCCGTCTTGGTGTTGTCTATTGAAACCGGTTTTGCCTGACAAAGAAGAGAGCGGTCTTGTTTGTGAGAATCGCTTGACATCAACGTCTAGCGCGTTGCAATTCTCCCATAATGCTCCGTTACCAGAAACCGCTGCGCCTGTCGGCCGCGTCCCTCCGGCTGCAGAGCGCGAACATGAAGCAGACCGTCAAACCGGTCGTTTAAGGTCAGCGCTTCACCGGTAACCCGATTTTGGATCGTATGCCAGTCCGGTTTCTCATCCGCTATAAGCCGCCACTGCTGAATCGGCCGATCCGATCCGTCCGCTAGCCAGACAAGTGCAAGGCGCTAAATTCCGAAAGGAATTCAAGAAAGGGTTACACGACGTGTCTCCTGACCCTAAATAAAACCCCCGACACTGCGCGTAACGCAGTATCGGGGGTCCGCAAGCTGCAAGGCTCGGTTATCCGCTCATTTCTTGGCTGTAGGAACGCTTCATATATGAGGTCATACCCCATTGCCGCAGCTTGGACGCCGCATACCGACGAATCGTATCGGTCATCGCATACTGCTGATCCTTGCTTGGCTTTAACGTAATGGTCAAGGAGAAATCGCTTTGCCCTATCATGTCCGCCACCGCTTCCGCGATCGCTTTTCTCCGGTCCTCATGCCGGTCGCCGATGCGCAGCAGCGCCGCTAACGAGAATGTAAAATATTGAAAATAATATTCCTCATCGCTATTGATAAACTCCGCATCCGTCGACACGTTCGTGAACGAGGCGCGGTCCCGCATCAATGCGATCAGCTCCGGCACGATGTCCGTGTCGGCCAGCTTGCCGAGCAAATAGATGGCGGTGTAACCGCGCACCTGATTGTACTTCCGGCTCGTTCGCGGAACGTAGCTGTCCCGCTCCCGCGCCATTTGCCGCAGCAGCGGCAGGGAGGCGCGGTCTTCCAGCAGCGCAAGCGCAATGGCGCTGTTGCGGCTCAGATGCGCATCGTCCGGCTGATGCAGCCACTGCTTCAATTCGGCGCGAATCCGGTCGCCGAGCCGTTTGGCCGACCAGATCGCGATGCCCGGCTTGTCGCTCATCAGCCCGAGACGGATCGCCCCCGTGTCGGTCAGCCATTGATGCGACGTATCGCCGGTTGGCACGACGCCGACCGGAACGCGGATGCCGACATCGTTGCGCTCATCCAGGCAGCCGGTCGCGCGAAGCAGCGAGGCCAGCTCCGGATACGGCACGCTGCGCAGCGGGACGCCGCCCTCGATCGACAGCGCTGCGGCGACTCCCGCCGCCTCCCCGCACTTCTGCATATCGCGCTTCATCCTGACGCAGGTGGCCATATCATGATCGAGCGCGATGCAGCGGCCGGCTACAAGAAGCCCGTCGACGCCCTTCGGAATCATCGCTCCGAGCGGGATGGGAACGGAAAAGTTGATTCCCCACAAGCTGGCCGCCACGATCCAGTCTTGATATGTCTCGCTTTCCAGCGCGACGTCTTTGCTGTGGTTATCCAGATTCGAATAAGCGTAAAATACGGGCTCGCCGGTTACCTTGTCGGCAAGAACATCGGCCAGCAATACATCGGCTTCCCCCTCAATGAAGCGGCCCTCCCGTATGCCCAGAAGCGGCGCGACGTAAATCAGCCGGTCGCTTGGCTCGTACCGCTCCTTCAGATGCGTCGAGCGCAGCGCAGAATCGAGTATCGCCTCAGATACGCTGTCTCCGTCCGTCGGGTCCACGTACCCGGAGTCGGTATAAAACTGATGCACCCCGGTATCGGTCGTCCGCTTGATCACGTTGGAGAACGGCTGCGCCATGCCGTCGGACGCTCTTCCGAACCGGAACGCGGCACCGGCCATGACGCTCACTTCGGCCTCCGCAGTGCAGTCGATGACGACCGTTGCCCCCGCTTCCTCCATGCCGTTCGGTCCGAACCAGCGCACGCCGGTCACTTTATTCCCTTCGAGGAACACGCCGGTAACCGTCGACTCATAGCGGATCGTTACCCCCGCCTCGGCGGCATGGCGCTCCAGCACGTATTTTTTCAATTCGCCGTTCACGCCGCCGGTCCGCGTATAGCCCTTTTGCCCCATGGCCGCCACTTCCTCGTCGAGCGGCTCGTACGCGCCCCCTCGAGAGCCGAAGTAATAGCCCTGCACCGTGCCGGCCGTCCCCGTGCCGCCCATGCAGTTGAGCCGCTCCAGGCCAAGCACCTTATGTCCGCGCCGAGCCGCCGAGATGGCCGCAAAGGCGCCCGCCGTGCCAAGGCCGACGACAATGACGTCGTACGTTGCCGCAAACGGCGCGTCCGGGCGCTCCTGCTGCACGACATGCCGATCAAGCCGATAAGATTGTTTCATGTAGTTGACATCCTTTCGAGTATCCGGCGTCAAACGCTTGAAGCCCATTATCCCAGTTGGCCGAAGGAAGCCATGTCCAGGCCGGGCCCAGGCTTCGTTCGCGCCCGGCGGTGCGAATCGCGAACGTTTCTGCGACGGCGGCCAGCGTCCACGGCGCGAACGCTTCGTACCGCTGCTCCCAGTAGCGGTGCAGCTCCGCTCTCGCTTCCGCCCAGCCGTCCGACGGCTGGAGCGACAGCTCAAGAATGAGCTCGCCCGGCATCAGTCCCTTGACGAAGCGGACGCGCTTCTCATCCCCGGGAGGAAGCGCCGGAACCGGAGCAGGCGCCGAGCTGTGCAGCATCGCGTGAATGCGCTTCGATTCGATAGACACGGAATGCGCCGGGTTCGACAGGCAGGCCGACGTCGTATCGATGAGATGATCGACGGTAATATGCTGGAGCCCGGAGGCGCTCAGCAGTGTCACATCATACCCTCTTGCACCCGCTGTGACGTCCACAATCTCGGTCATCATCCTCGCTTGAAGCCCCAGCTTGCGAATCCGGTGGCACAAGACCGGAGCCATGGCCGGGAGATGGACGCTGCCGCTCTCCGAGAGCAGATTGCGGCGCGCAAGCTCTGCGCGCAGCTCCTTGGCTGCAGCATTATGCAGCGTACTTGCCGACCAGCTTTCGCCGGTGTGGTACGCCGCGATGAATTCATGGCCGACCAGCGCCGACCGTTCCGCCAGCAGCGCGCTATCTTTCAATGCGGCCGCGATGCCGAGCCCCGCAAAGGTCGCTCCGTATACAAGGACGGGGTAATGCGATTGAAGCATGACAACTCCTTCTTTCCTTTAATTTTTTCCAAGTTGCACGTGTCGAATTGACGCTTTACATATTCCGGTATTCCCGCGGAGGAACGCCGATTTCATGGGAGAACACCTTGGCGAAATAGAGCGGGTCCCGGAATCCGACCTCCCGGGCCACGTCCGCGATCGTCAGATGCTTTTGTCTTAGCAGCAGCTTTGCTTTGTCCAAGCGGATTTTCGTAATGTATTGCACCGGAGAATAGCCGGTATGCTTCTTGAACATGACCGAGAAATAACTGGTGGACAAAGATGCCTTTCGCGCCAGCGTCTCGCGCTCGAGCGGCTCATGGTAATGATTGCGGATGTAGTCTTTGCACTTCAGGATCAGCTGCGCCATGACATTATGCTCCTCCTGCAGCAGCTGCTGTTCGCTGACCCGCTGGAGAATGTTCATGAAGGCGAGCTTCGTCCCCCACTCATAGCCCGGCTGCTTGCTGTGCCACAGGCTGTGCAGGCGCTGCATCTCGCCAAACATCGTCTCTTGATCCGGCATCGGCACGACAAAGTCGAAAGGAAGCACCCGGTCATCCGGTTCAACGCTGCGAATCGCCGTACCTTCCCATTCGATGAACTTGTAATCCATTCGAACGGTAAAATAGCACAGCGGCTGCTCCGGCGAGCTATTGATCAGCAAGCTCTGATTCATCGGGAAATGAAATACGCAGCCAGCGCTTAACGGGTAGCTTATACCGCCCAGTTCCATCGTGCCTTTGCCCTCATACGCGTACAGAAAGCTTCGAATATGCGTAGAAGGACTGCGGATCACATGACCGAGCGATCCGGCGTAAGAGCGGTCCCTTTGCAATACATCGATAATACGCAAATGAATCCGGTCGAAAAAGGCATGCTGCAACGAACGTCCCTCCCCATGCGGAACTGGTAATATAAAATTTTGAACGATCTATAACTCAATTATAGGAGCTTCACCGGCATAGTAAATGGAGGATGAGTTGAACCATATGGAATAAAAGTTGAATGTGCCGATGCTTGCGCAGCCCGTTCCGGTGCCCACATTCAGGTTCAACCAAATTTCCATAAGGTTCGTTCTTTTTTCTATTTACGGTGCTGCCGGTCATCCGCAATACTTTGGAAAGAGGCATAAGCTAGCGCAGACTACGTGAGGAAATGATACGAATAAAGAGGGGATGGTATGGTGAATCGAATAAAACGGAAGCATGGAAAGCGTAAAGACAAAGACCTGGTTAAGCTGCTGCTTGCTGCGGCGGCAGTCGCCGCGCTGATTCCTGCATGCTCGAACGCCCCGGGAAAAGCAGATTTGTCAAAGGCCGCCGATTTGTCGGCCCCGGCGGAGCTCGTGTTCTATGCGGCGAGCAGCTCGATGACGCCGGAGCTGTTCGAGGAGAAGATCGCCGGACCGGTGCGGACGAAATATCCGCAATATACGCTGAAGTATATTCCGCCGGGCACGGACTTAACCGGACTGATTACGTCCGGAACCGTGCCGGACGTGTTGTGGCTTTCGCTGTCCGAGATGCGCAAGCATTTGCTGCAGCTCAGATTGCAGTATGATTTGACCGAGCTCATTACGAAAAACAAGTACGACCTGAACCGGTTCGACCCTGCGGCTGTTCAGACGATCCGCAACGTGTCGGGGGACGGCAAAATATTCGGGCTGCCCGATTCGTTCAATCCGATGGTGCTGTTCTACAACAAAGACGTGTTCGACCGGTTCGGGGTCCCTTACCCGACGAACGGCATGACCTGGGATGGGGCTTATGAGCTGGCGCGCAAGCTGACCCGATCCGACAGTGGCGTTTCGTACCGCGGGATGGGCATGTTTTACCGGCTCGTCTTCAACGGGAACCAGTTTTCCTTGCCGCTGATCGACGCTTCGACGGCCAAGCCGCTCGCTTCCAGCACTCCAAATTGGAAGCGGTTACTTGACAATACGAAACGATTTTACGAAATCGAGGGCAACATGGCTGGCTTCAAGACGGGCAGCGACGGCAACTCGGAGCTGAACTCGTTCCTGACGGATCGAAACATGGCCATGATCGTTTCCCCGCTCTCCTCCTATAACCGGGAAGGATTCCAGAAGCTGAACTGGGACATGGTCGCTGCGCCGACATTCCCGGAGCTGCCGAAGGTCGGCTTCCAATCCGAACCGCGCGTCTATTTCATCACCGGCGGGAAGTATAAGGAGCAGGCGTTCCAGGCGGTCGCGCACCTGCTCTCCGACGAGGTGCAGATCAAGAACAATAAGGACGGACAGCTCACCAGCCTGAAAAACGAAGAGGTCCGCAAAACGTTCGGCCAGCAGACGCCGGCGCTCAGCGGGAAAAATACGAGTGCGGTCTATTACAATCAATTCGCGCCGACTCCCGCATTCAACCCGAATTACTCCACCGACCCGGCTACGATTCTGGCCAAGGAGTTCAATGAAGTCCTTGCCGGCAAGCAGGACGTCAACTCCGTCTTGCGCAGCACGGACGAGAAAATCGCCAAGGCGATCGAAGAGGAGAAGGCTGCGGCCAAATAGCATCCAACTCATTGAATCCTCAAAAAAGCGGCGGTTTCCCCATGGCCGGGGTAACCGCCGCTCGTTTTTCGCTTTCTTCCGCCAAACTATACCGTGAATTTGCCTACGCCCGCTTTTACTTTATCGGCCGTGCTGATCAGCCCTTGAGCAGACCCGGCCATCTCATCCATCGTCTTCAGCTGCTGCTCGACCGAAGCGGCGACTTCCTGGGCGCTGCTCGACGACTGCTCCGAAATGCGCGCGAGCTCCTCCATCGTAGCGGATATTTCCTCCGAGCTTGCGGACAACTGCTCCGTCGCTGCGGATATTTCCTGAATCTGCGCGGTGATGCTCTGCATCGATTCCGCGACCCGATCGAACCCTTCATGCGCCTTCCTTACGATCTCCGCGCCGCCAACCGCTTCCTGTGCGCCGGAATTCATGCTCTCGGCAATTTCGCGCGTATCCGCATTGATCGCATGAATCAGCTCCGCGATGTTCTCCGAGGATTGTCTGGACTGCTCCGCCAGCTTCCTGATCTCGCCGGCGACGACGGCAAATCCGCGTCCCTGCTCTCCGGCCCGCGCCGCTTCGATCGAGGCGTTCAAGGCCAGCAGGTTCGTCTGGTTAGCAATATCGGTAATGACACCGACGATGCCCGTAATATCGGCGGAGCGTTCGAGCAGCCGATCCAGCTGCTGAACCGCCGCCTGCACGCTCTCGTTAATACGCTCCATCTGTTCCACCGTGCCGGCCATCAGCTTCTGATTCTCCCCCGTTTCGGCGGAAACGGAAAAGACGTATTCGGTCACGTCCCCCGCCGATTCGGCAATCCGCTGCACACCGGCGGCCATCTCCCCGACCGCCCGCTTCGTTTCCTCGGTGCTCTGCATTTGCGCCTCGGAGCCTGCCGCTACCTCCTGCATCGCCCGGGCGATTTCTTTGGCCGACGACAAGCTTTGACCGGCTCCCTCGTACATGATATGCGAGGCGGCGACGACATCCTTCGTCGAGCCTGCAACGTCCTTGAGCAGCCCGGACACGCCGGCGAGCATCGTGTTGAAATTTTCCGTTAAGCGGCCGAACTCATCTTGATGCGCCACTTTCATCTGGAAGGAGAAATCACCGTGAGCGGCACGATTCGTCGCCGACATCAGCGCTTTGAAAGGAACGAGCTGCTTCGTAATAATGAACCAGATCAAAGAGGAGAATACGAGAGCAAGAACCAATGCCGTGACAATGGAGTGAATCACTTCATCCTTCAACATCTGCTGCACTTGACCGTAGTTGAAATCAAGGCCGAAAACTGCGATCACGTTCCCCTTCTCGTCCGTCACGTTGGATAGCGTACTGATATAGGTACCGTTCACGTCAGTGTAGCTATCCGTCAGAACGACCTTGCTCTCCTTCAAGGCGCCGACGCCTTTGATAAACGCATCGCCGAGCTCGTATTTGCTCATAGGAGGAAGCGCCTTTTCCAGCTCAGCGCTCGCTCCGATCATCGTCATATATTCCTTGCCGTCTTGCTTCGTTACGTCCGGATAAAGAACATAGGCATTCTCGACGAGATCCTTCGCCGACATTGAGCTAAGGACGCTGGACACCGTCTTCTGATTCTCGTCGGTCTTGACGTCCCCACCCGCCTTTTGTTTGGCGATGGTCCCGGCGACGAAGGCGCTGATCATATTCGTCGTGATCGCACTCGTCTCATGAATGGTGGTAATGTTACGAAGATAAAGCCCGCGAGCCGTCTGATAAGACATGAAAGCCGACACGGAAGAAAAAACAAGCAGAATGATGAACAGCGTCAGTGTCAGCTTGCGTGAAACGCTTCCAGTAATGACCTTGAACATAATAAACCCTCCTAATGTGGTTGATGAACTTGCAACGCTGTTCTCAAGGCGATATATGTCGTTTTATGTCGAAAAACACTAAAAATAACATAAAATTTTATCACCTTTTGTAGAATTATGTAGTATATATCGGTTCTTTGCCTCTTGGAATTTAGTGCTTTTCTCCCATCTTGCTCACTTTTTTAACGCATCAGCCGACTCAAGCAGCCGTTCCGCGCTTGCGCGCATTTGCCGCGCACTGCCAACTTTTGTAGAATGGAATCAAGGACGATGAGGAGGAGAACGAACAATGAAATACCGCAGACTCGGCAAGACGAATTTGAAAGTTTCCGTTATCGGCGTAGGCACATGGCAGTTCGGGGGCGAATGGGGCAAGACGTTTACCCAGGCCGAAGCGGACGCCATCTTGAATCAAGCGAAAGATTCCGGCATCAACCTGATTGATACCGCGGAATGCTACGGCGACCATACGTCGGAATCGCTGATCGGCGATTATATATCCCGCGGACGACGCGAGGATTGGATCGTCGCCACCAAATTCGGCCACCACTTTCACGGACATCAGAACCGTACGCCGCATTATTCGGCCCAAGAGGTGCTCGCACAGCTCGAGGCATCGCTTCAGGCGCTGCGGACCGATTATATCGACGTGTACCAGTTCCATTCGGGACCGGACGAAGCCTTCGATCAAGACGCGCTGTGGACGATGCTGGACAAGCAGGTGCAGGCCGGCAAAATCCGTCATCTCGGCACCTCGATCGGCAGCAACGATAACCTGCATCAGACCGATGCGTCGGAGAAAGTCGGCTCGCAGGTCATTCAGGTCGTATACAACCGGCTCGACCGCAAGCCGGAAGAGCGTGTATTTCCTTCCTGCCAGCGGCAGGATCTGGGCGTGCTGGCGCGCGTGCCGCTGGCCAGCGGCTATTTGAGCGGCAAATACAAGCCCGGCGCGACGTTCGGCGACAACGACGTAAGGCAGCGCCATGACCCGCAGCAGACGCTGGCCAAGCTGCAGGAGGTCGAGCGTATTGGCGAGCGTGAGGTACCAGAAGGCATGGATATGGCGACATGGGCGCTCGCCTGGTGCCTCAAGCACCCGGCCGTAACCGCCGTCATTCCCGGCTGCAAAAGTCCCGCGCAAGTGATCTCGAATGCGGCAGCCGCGAACTACGCAGGCGACGGCCATCCGCAAAATTGGGATAAGGCGACCGCGCAGGAAGCATAAAAATCCATGTTTTTCGATCAGACCGTCCATGGGATTCGGGTTGTCCCCGCGGTAGACTAATGACAACTCATTAGAAACTACCCGCGAAAGGTTTGGAGATGTAATGAAACTGTCGACCCGAATTTATTTGGATGCCGCCTTGCAAAACATTAAAAGCGTCAGTTTTTTTACATTTCTGCAGGTGCTGATTGCCAGACTTGGCGCAAGCAACTTTGAAATTGCGCTGTCCAATTCGCTGCCGCCTCTGTTCTGCGCGCTGTCTCTCGCGTTTTTGACGCGGCAGCTGCCCGTGACCAGAGGCGTTTTTTTGACGAGCGGCTATGTTCGCCAATTTGCCTTTTTATCGATGGCGCTGTCGGTGCTGCTGCCGAATCCGATCCCGTATTTGCTGTTATTCTGGTCCGTGAACGCCGTCGCCGTCATGGTGAACGGGGCCCAGCAGCCGGCGATTATGCGCCGCTGGGTCGAGCCGCGCGAATTCCCGAAAATATTCAGCAACAACAAGATGATCGGCATCGCCATCGTGACGGTCGGCAGCTTTGGCATCGGCCATTATCTCGACGCGTACAACCATATATTCCCGCTGAACTACGTCATATCCATGCTCGTCGGCTGCATCGCCACGTTCGCCGGCATGTCGCTGATCGCCGAGCTCGCGCCGCGCGAGAAGCAGCCGTTCCGACTGGCGCTCGTACGGCCCTTTCAGGAATGCGACCGCAAGACGTGGTGGATGGGGCTGAACAATGTCGGCATCGCCATGGCCGCGCCGCTGTTCATCATTTATCACGTCAAAGTGCTCAATTTGAGCAATTCGCAAATCGCCTACTTTGTCGTCACGGCGGGCATCGTATCGACCTTGCTGCTGCCGCTTGCCAGGCGCTGGATGGAACGATTCGGCCTGATGAAGGTGTATGGCGCGGCCGTCATCGGGATGGCGCTCTCGGTGCTGCCCTACGGCTTCATCGGCAGCTATTGGGCGCTTCTGGCTCTTCAAGGCTGGATCGGCGTATGTCTTGCCGTGCACGAGGTCGCTTCGCAATCGATCATGATGAACGAAGCCGGCAAACACAATAAAGAGATGGCGTATTTCTCCGACTTCCAGCTCGTCATGAACGCCGGCAACGCCGTCGGCGCTTTAATCGCGGGCTTCTTGACCGCCGTTCTGCCGCTATGGGGATGCTTTATCGTCATCGCCGCCAGCCGGCTGCTCTTTTACGTATGCTACCGCGAAGCGGCAGACGCGGAGCTTATCTCTCCGTCGAAGACGACATCCCGGACGCAAGCGTAGCCGGACGGCGGATGGCGTCGAAGCGATTTAAGGAGAAACTGCCAGCAGCTTGATCCTTGTCGAAACCCATACATTTGAGCGTGAAGGAAATGAATATGGAGCTCCAACCGCTGTTAAAGTCGTGTTCCTTGAATGGTTGAAGTGGTTTGAACACGACTTTAAAGGCGGCCGCTGTCGCTTTTCCACCCCATATCCATTTCCTTACATACATTTGGTGCTCCCTTCTACTTCTCTAGGCTTCTCTGGGACCGATCCGGTCTTCGATTCGGTTCTCATATCCATGGACTTCCTTGCCCGTGTAATACTCAGGGTACGTTTTCTCCTCCACACGCTTTGCTTCACTAGAAAACTATGGCGGCGCTTCCGGATCTCCACCGTTCATCAAGTACAATTCGCGCACAATAGTAAGCAGAAACTTTAGGCTTTCATGCATTTCACGCGCATAAGAATGCCCCGGATCGGATAGCCTTGTTTCATAAGATCAACCAAACTATTTATAGGTCAAATCGAATGATTTGTGAGTCAGCGATAGCCAAATAGCGAAATAATTGCCCAATCGAACGATTCAAAGGGTTCCTCCCTTGAATACTTGGAATAGGCCAACTACAGCGTCGTTTTTATACTTTTGAGGTGAAATGAGTTGAGTTTGCCCAAATATGAATTGGCTTTCCCTCACAAAGTCGCATCCCTCGCTCTCGTTGTCATTCAAAATAACCTGACCCGAGGGGTTGCGAAGCAAACCTGCTTCGTAAGCCGAAGTTTTGCTGGGTACGCAATTTTTCAGTTCATACTTTAACGCTTTAGTAAACTCTCTCAGGTTTAATTAATTTGTATCGTTAAACAAAAAACAGGAGCGCTTCGTCCTCTCGGGGATCGAAGCGCTCCTGTTCGTATGTATCGCTGCTTGCCGGTTATGGACCCGCGTTCAGCGCATGCGTGAACCGACGCAGCTGTGCTGCCGTCGGGTTAAGCCGACATGCGTTCCAGCAGGCAAGATATTTCTTCCGCCGGAAGCGGCTTGCTGTATATATAGCCCTGAATTTCCCTGCAGTCGGCATGGAGCAAGAAATCAAGCTGCTCCTTCGTCTCTACGCCTTCGGCAATGACGTGCAGCTTCAAGCTTCGGGCCATCGCCATAATTGCCTGCACGATCGCCGCATCGTCGGGGCTTACCGTAATGTCGCGCACGAATTGCTGCGCGATCTTCAGCTTGTCGATCGGAAATTTCTTCAAATAATGCAGCGACGAGTAGCCTGTCCCGAAATCGTCCATCGCAATATGCACGCCGAGCTTACGGAGCGCTTGCAGCTTGAGGATCACTTGATCAACGTGATGCATCGCCACGCCTTCCGTAATTTCCAGCTCGAGGTATTTGGGATCAAGCCCGCTTTCGTTCAGCGCGTCGAGCACTTCCTGCACGAAGTCGTGCTGGTAAAACTGCACGGGCGAAATGTTCACCGCCATTTTGACCGGCGGATAGCCCTGCAGCTGCCATGCTTTATTCTGCATGCACGCCCGGCGCAAAATCCATTTCCCCAGCGGGATGATCAGGCCGGTCTCTTCGGCGAGCGGGATGAATTCCGCCGGCGAGATAAAGCCGATGCGCGGATGCGCCCAGCGCAGCAGCGCCTCCATGCCGATGACGCGCCCGACTGTCATATCGACCTGCGGCTGGTAATAAAGCATCAATTCGTTTTGCTCCATCGCTTTGTTAAGCCATTCTTCCATGACCAGCTTCTGAATGACGCTGTCGTTCATCTCCGCCGCATAAAACGCAAAGCCGTTCTTGCCTTCATCCTTCGCGCGGTACATGGCTGTGTCCGCGTTCTTCATCAGTGTCACGGCATCGTCTCCGTCCGAAGGATACATCGAGATGCCAACGCTGCAGCCGACGCGAATTTCGTGGCCGTCGAGCAGAAACGGACTGGTCAACTGCCCAATAATGCTCTTGACCATCCGCTCCGTCTCCTCACGGTCCGCGATATCCCTCAGCATCAACGTAAATTCCCCTCCGCTTGGCCGCGATACCCGGTCGCCGGGCCGCAGCCCTACCCTCAGCCGGTCCGCCGCCTCGACCAGCAGCAGGTCGCCGAACGCATGGCCGAACGTATCATTCACATTTTTAAACCGATCGAGTGCAATATACAGTACGGCGAACTTGCGCTTGGACGTTTTCGCGCCGCGGACGGACAAGCTTAGCGATTTCTGAAACATTTGGCGGTTCGGCAGCCCGGTCAGCACATCGTGATAAGCCATGTAGGTAAGCTGGCGCTCCGTGTATTCGCGGTGGCGAATATCCACGATGACAAAGTAGAGCATCGGCATCAGCATTACCACCGTTCCGGCCCAGCTCAGAAGCTCCCCGGTCCAGTCCGTCGGCACGTGAAGAACAAGGCGGGCGCCATACTCCAGCAGCTCCAGCCCGGAAATCAGCCCCATTACATAACCGATGACTTTAGCCGGGCTTCCGTTTCGCTTCATAAAAACGACGTACAGCAGGGGAACCGATAGCAAGACGATCATCAACGTACTGATGTACTCCGCAGCATCGTTGCGGTAGCCGAACGCTCCCCTTCCGGCAAGCATGAACATTTCCACACCGGCCAAAACCGACCATAACCGCAGCTCCGAAACATGCTGAAAAAACTTGGCCTGTGCATTACGTCCGCGAGCCGAAGCCGTTTCTGCGGAAATCTTCTTGTTCACCATGATGATCCTCTGCTTCCTGTATAAGGTGTTAGCTTTATTGTAAAGCCGAGGAACCAAATGTACAAGAAAAATGTGGTTATTTAGACCTACATTTCATGACTGAACATACAGACCTGAAGGACTATACGTCGAATGCGGCTAATACACGCGTATCGTCTTTTCATAGACCGTCTCGTCGTCGGCCGAGTTCATCACCCGAATTTCCAGCTTCCAGTAACCGGGATACGGGATATAAGGTCCGCGCGCCTTGAAGCTGTATTTTTTCATGCCGTACGATTCATCGAAGCTTTGATCCTCGAACGGCTCCAGCGGCACCTCAATCGGCGCAATGTCCGCGCTCTTCTGCTCCTGCAATTTATATATGATTTGCTTCGGCTTCCCCAACGGTTCCGGGAGCCATACTTTTACCGTAAAATCGTTCACGCCGGTAGCGGCGGGATTGATCTGGGCCGTCATATGAATGTTGTTCCCCATGACATGCCAGTTCAGCGGCTCATTGACCGGAAGCGGCGTCAAGTACGTGAAGATGCCTACGATCGCAACGATCAGCGACATCAGCCCCCCGTCCGTCCGGACAAGCAAGCCGACCGACGCTTCCTTCCTCCTCCGGTATGCAAACCGAATGAGCGTCGCAGTAATGACGACAAGCAGCACAAGCCCCGATTTGACCAGCAAATAGGTCCCCCATGCCGTTTCCGTCACATAAGCGATATCCGGAAGGAAAATAAACACGGACGCGACACCCGACACGATCAGCAGAATTATCGAGAGCAGGGCGGCCAGCGAAAACGCGCCGTACAGCCTGCGGGCCTCCTCTCTGGCGGTTGACCAGAGCACGAGCATGAGCAGCAAGCCGCCGACCCACACGGAGGCTGCGGCCAAGTGAAGCCAGTCGAGCAGGATCGTCTCGCCCTTCGGCTCGAAGGCGGCGGCGTGGCCGAGGAAGCTTTTGGCTACCCATACGAGGGCGACCCACACATAGTCGAGCAAGGCGCTGCGGTACAGCAGCACGAAAGACAGCAGCGCGAGCAGCAGTCCGCCGATCCAGGCGTAGCCGATGCCGGTCGAAGCAAACAGCCGCAGCAGCCCTTGAGCCCCGGCGTCGCCGACGAGCTGCCACAGATGAGCCCACATGAACAAAATATAGATGATCAAATACGATTGCTGCAGGCGCTCGCCCCACAGCTTCAGCCTTGCGCGAACAGGCTCCGCCGTGCTGCTGCCGAACCACCGCATCCACAGAAGCCAGCCGGTGAATGCGAGCATGGACATATAAAAGGCGATCCGCGAAGCGAACCGCAGACCGTCTCCGAACGTAAACCGTTCAATCAGACCGCCGTGTCCTTGCGGATGGCCCAATTGCGGTGCAGCTTCCCCGCCAATAGCGTCGAGGCTCTGGCCTACCGCGAACAGGTAGGTGCCGTCTACGGGATGCCCGTCCGCCGAAATGACATGGTACGTGACGATATACGTCCCCTTCTGCAGCTTCGGCAAATCGAGCGCAAGAACGGTCTTCGTCGCGTTCATAACCGCGCTGCGCTCCGTAACCTTTCGCTTCTCCGCATCGAACACGCGCAAATAATACAGCCCTTCCTCCAGCCGTTCGTTGAAGGTGAGCGACACCTTGTCCGGCGGCTGAGCCAACGACGAGTTCGCGGCGGGAACCGATTCGACGAGACTGGCATGAGCTTCCGCCACGCGCGCCCCCGCGGCGGCAAATAGCAAGCTGATCATTAACATAAAGATGAAGCCTCGAGCAGCGAGGCGATATAAAGAACCGTTGCCAGGCAGAACCCCCTGCCTCATGTTGCGGTACAGCAATGAATAAACCTCCCCATCCTAACGTCCGGCGACTCTCGATGAAACTTCCGGAGAAGATGCCGGCCTGACGAACCGTTCCTCTGCCATTCAGCAGACGAACGATGCGGCTTACTCCGGTGACAACCGCTTTCGGCCGATAAATCCGTCGTCCATTCCATGGTAATACTCGATCCGCTCTTCCCCTTGTTTCCAGCAGAGCAGCACCTCGGCCCCGTCGATGATCGCGGGAAAATCAACCAGTCCCGTATCGAGATCCTTGAGCTGAGCCCCTTTCAGCTGCAGGCTGCGAAAGCCGGCATCGGCTTCGAGCTGCATCATCTCCATCTCGCACTCAATGGAAAAGAACGGGTCCTCGCCTTCCGGCGCGCCGTATTTGCGAACATGCGCCTTCAGTGCCTGCAGCTGGGCAAACTTGACCTCCAGACGCCTGCTGATCGTTTGCAGCCGGTCCAGATCAAGCATAACGGCGGGCAGCAGCGCGTTCGCTTCTTCCGGTGTAAAATATTTCTTCACGGTTCTCCCTCCATGACTAGAGCACGATTGTAATTCATACGACATCATTCGCTGTTTTCCGCCATTCGACAGCCCTAGACAAGACGCGGCGCGCTATGCCTGCGAATCTGTGCGTTCCCTTCGATGGGGCGGTCTGAAAGCGCTCATGCCGCAGCTTTCTATAATGTAGCATATTTTGGACAGACGAACCAAACAAGCGGATTCCCCGTCTCTGAAGGGAGCCGCTTGCCATAATTCGCGACCCGGCGACTGAAGCATATATAGCAAAAATATATTTACCTTCGGTCTAATAATCGGATTAAGAGTATTGTAAAATGGGGTTTTATTTTAAATAATCATATTAAATAATGGTATATTTTGGTTCAATCTGCTTATCGACAGCATTTTACAACCTATGTTATGATGAAATTCTTGATAAAGTGGTAACGTACTAAAGCAACATGACACACAATCAGACAAAAGGTGGTTTATTTTACATCATGAAACGCATGGCAACTATTGGTTTACTTCTCGCTTCGGCACTTCTGCTCGTTACAGGCTGCGCCTCCAAGCCGTCTTCCGCAGGGGAAGGCAAAAAGCTGGTGATCGGCATCGACGACAAATTTGCGCCCATGGGATTCCGCGACGAGAAGAACGAGATCGTCGGATTCGATATCGACTATGCGAAGGCGGCCGCGGAAAAGATGGGTACGACAGCCCAGTTCCAGCCGATCGACTGGAAAACGAAGGAATCCGAGCTGAGCAGCGGCCGGATCGACCTCATCTGGAACGGATATACGATTACCGACGAACGGAAAGGCAAGGTACTGTTCACGAAGCCTTATTTGAAAAATGCGCAGGTGATCGTCACGTTGGCCAAATCGAACTTGACCAAGCTGGACGACCTGGCCGGGAAAACGGTAGGCCTGCAGTCGTTGTCTTCCGCAGCGGATGCCCTGAACGACAGCCCGATCAAGTCCAAAATTAAAACCGTCACCGAATATGCGGATAATGTACTGGCTTTGAGCGACTTGAAGATCGGCCGCGTCGACGCCGTCGTCATCGACGAAGTGGTCATCAAATACTATATGTCCAAAGACAACGGCACGTTCAAGCTGCTCGGCGAATCGCTCGCTCCCGAGGAATACGGGATCGGCGTCAAGAAAGGCAACGAAGCGCTGCTGCAAAAGCTGCAAAAAGCGCTCGACGAGCTGAATCAGGACGGCACCGCCGCGAAAATTTCGCAAAAATGGTTCGGCGAAGATAAAGTGTTGAAATAGCATTTCATGAATGCAGCGAAAACGGGATCTCTTCGGAAATCCTGTTTTCATGTTGGAGGAATTTTCATATGTCCGTTGATCAACTCGTTACGATGATCAAGCCGATGCTCGAAGGCGCTCAAATGACGGTACTGCTGTTTTTGATCGCCATCGCGGTGTCTATACCGCTTGGCTTCCTGCTTACGCTCGCCGTACAAAGCGGCATCAAACCGCTCGCATGGTGCGCTCATACCTACATTTATGTGATGCGCGGAACGCCGCTGCTGCTCCAACTGCTCTTTATTTGCTTCGGGCTGCCCATGCTCCCGGTGATCGGCGAATACTTGGTGCTGGACCGTTTTACCGCGGCCTGCCTCGGCTTCATCCTGAACTATGCGGCTTATTTCTCCGAAATTTTCCGGGGCGGCCTGCTTGCCATCGATAAGGGGCAGTATGAGGCGGCCCAGGTGCTGGGCCTCAGCAAATGGCAGACGACGACGCGCGTCATTTTGCCGCAAATGTTTCGCGTCGCCCTCCCGGCCGTATCCAACGAATCGGTTACGCTGGTGAAGGATACCGCGCTGCTCTACGCCGTCTCCGTTCCGGAGCTGCTGCATTATGCGCAAACCGTCGTGAACCGCGATTTTACGATCGTGCCCTTCTTCATCGCCGGTATCATCTATCTGATCATGACGCTCCTGCTGACCGCATGGTTCAAATGGCTGGAACGGCGATTCAAATTTGATTAAAAGGAATGGCGAATGTGGCTATCATAGAAGTGTCCGACCTCAGCAAACGGTATGGCGAGCTCGAAGTGCTCAAACGAATCACGTTCGACGTCCATAAGCATGATGTCGTTGCCGTGATCGGCCCTTCCGGCTCCGGAAAAAGCACCATGCTTCGCAGTCTCGTTCATCTGGAGCAAATCGACGGCGGGACGATCCGGGTCGATGGCGAGGAGCTGGTGGAGGAGGGGGCGTACTCCGCCCCGCGCAAAATCAAACAGATCACTTCCAAGATGGGCATGGTGTTCCAGCATTTCAATTTGTTCCCGCATTTGACGGTACAGCAAAATTTGGAGCTTGCCCCGAGAATGGTCAAAGGGGAGTCGGCGGCCGAACTTCGGCGAAGAAGCGGCGAGCTGCTGGAGAAAGTGGGACTGTCCGGACGGGAGTCGATGTACCCGGCGAAGCTGTCGGGCGGCCAGAAGCAGCGGGTGGCGATCGCCCGCGCGCTGATGATGAATCCGCACATCCTGCTGTTCGACGAGCCGACGTCCGCCCTCGACCCGGAGCTGACCGGGGAAGTGCTTCAAGTCATGAAGCGGCTGGCCGAGGAGCATACGACGATGATCGTCGTGACCCACGAAATGGGCTTTGCCAAGGAAGTCGCAAGCCGCGTCCTCTTCATGGATGACGGCCAGATTCTCGAATCCGGCTCACCGGAGGAGCTGTTTGCGAATCCGCGCTTCGACCGGACGAAAGCATTTTTGAGTCATGGATTGAAATAACAGCTCGAATGTATCCGCAAAATGAGCAGCGCTACCCATCGTATCCCCCATTCGCAACCGTTGGCGATCAGGAGCATACTGGGGCAGGCTGCTTTTTTCGTATTCCAAATACAGCACGTTAGCCGCGACCATTCCCCCTTCGCCCGCAAATCGGCTATACTGTAGGAAAGTCTGAATGCAGACAAACCAAGGCACGGGGGTTCGGTATGATTGCGTTGATATTGTTTTTGGCAAGTTACGTGTACATGGGCTTTGAAATGCTCGCTTCCCGCATCCTCGGTCCGTACTTCGGCAGCGGCATTACCGTCTGGGCATGCATCATTTCCGTATTTCTGATCGGCTCGAGCATCGGCTATTTGCTCGGCGGCAGAACCGCGGACCTGCAAGGGAACCGGCGTTGGATTCGGATTTACTTGCTGTGGGCTGCCGTCTCCGTATCGATCTCCTGGCCGCTCAGCCGATTGACCTTGCCGCTGCTGTCTGAGGAAGTGACTATGGCGAGCATCCTGCTGCAAACGTCGCTCTTATTTTTAATTCCGTCCATTCTCAGCAGCGCCGCCATTCCCGGATTGATGAAGCTCGGGATCGGAGAACGAACGGAAGGCGTCAAAATCGGCATCTACCATATGGTCGTCAGCGTAGGCAGTGTGGCCGGGACGCTGATTACGACATTTTACATGCTTCCCGGAATGCGGCTGCAGCATATCGTCATCGGGTTCGCGCTCATTTATTTTCTCAGCTGGTTTATGATGGAAGTCAAATGGTACAAGCTGTGCCTGTTCGCCATCGCCTTCATCCCGCTGCTCGACATCGGCGGGGCGCGGCTCGGCGACAACCCGATCAAGGATCACGTATCGACGCCGTATCATGATATTTTCATCACCGAGAGCAGCGAATACAACGGACAACCCGGCGACTACGTGTTCATGCAGTTCGACACGCATGCGCTTCAGGGCGCCATCGACAAAAACGACCGTAACAACATTTTATTCAGCTACATTAGAGAAACGCTTCACATCGCGGATACGTATGCACCGCAGGCCCATAACATCTTTATGATCGGGCATGGAGCAGGCATTCTGACGAACGCGCTGGAGCAGTCGGGCAAAACGATCGAGGTGGCGGAGCTGGACCCGCAAGTGCTGGAGCTGAGCCGCAAATATTTCGGCTACGCAGGGGATCGGGTAGCGATTGGGGACGGACGGGTCCTTCTGAACGAGAAGCAGGACAGCCGGTACGATATGATCGTGCTGGACGCGTTCAAGGCGGAAGGCGTGCCGTTCCATCTGCTGACCCGGGATTTCTTCCAGCTCGTGCAGCGTAAGCTGAAGCCTTCGGGCCTCGTCGTCATCAACATGATCGGCGCGATCGAGGGAGATTCGCTGATCGAAGACGTGACGGCTACGACCGGCTCGGTCTTCGGTAGCGTCAAGACGATCGCCCGCTACGATGACAAGCAGATGGATCAGAATATATTGTACCTGCTGAGCCAGCAGCCGCTCGCCAGCGTCAAGACGAGCGAATACATGGAAGTAACGACCCGCGCGGGAAACATCATCACGGATCAATCGATTCCGAACCGGAAGCTGCAATAACCGCTGCAGACGCAAGCGTACACAAAAAAGAGGGCCTTGTCGCCCTCTTTTTCCAATTTACTTTTCTATTTGAACAAGTCCAGCCGGTTCGTAATGATCCCGTCCGCGCCTTTGTCCATCAGCGTGCTGGCGGTATTTTTATCGTCGACGGTCCAAGCGACGACCTCGACGCCGCTCAAATGCGCCAGTTCGATCAAACGGGGATATTTCGTCAGCAGCCCGCTGTGCACGAATAAAGCGGCGTTTTTGTAGGCGACCGCTTTGTCCAGCGCCGTCATGAACTGCGCCATGTCGTTATTGACGAGCAGCGCGATCTTCATCTTCTGCGAGATGCTGCGGACCGTATCGAAATCGGCGTAGTTGAACGATTGAATGACGCTCCGCTGCTCGAAGCCGGCGTTCATCAATTCGTTCATCATGATCGTAATATCTTCCTTGGTGCGATACCCTTTAATTTCGGGATACAGCGTGACGGTGCTTGTCTTCGCGAAGTCCAGCACTTCCTTCAAGGTCGGAATCTTCTCCCCGGCAAAACGAAGGTTGAACTTCGAGCCAGCGTCGAGCGCCTGCAGCTGCGCAAGCGTCAGCTTCTTCACTTCTCCCTTGCCGCTCGTCGTCCGGTCGACCGTATTGTCATGAATAATGACGGGAACGCCGTCCTGCGAAATCTGCACGTCGAATTCAAGGATCGCCGCTTTGTTATCGACGGCGGCTTTGAAGGAAGCCATCGTATTTTCCGGTGCGGCGTTCGAATAACCGCGATGTGCCGCCACGATGAACGATTGGGCCGGCTTGACCGGCTGGTTGGAAGTGAGGTTCACCACGCTGCCCTTCTCGTCCCAGTTGACGCCGAACCCGGTAGATTCGAAGGCGAAGCGGATCGGAACATAAATCGTCTTCCCGCTCAAGATCGACATCGGCACGTACTCATCGCCGTTTTTGTACATCCCCGCTTTGTCGCTGGGCTTCAGCTCTTGCCCGTTCAGCATCACCTTCACCTGCTTGATGGACGCCTCGACCGGCTTCGGCCATATATTTACGATCGTACTCGTTGCGGCAAGCCCCAGAAGTATAAAAAAAGATGCGCCAAGAATTAATTTCTTATCTTTGATCATGAAATCACTCTCCCGGAGTCTCTCTCTTTCTCCCCTGCCGCATACATTGCATGCAGCGAACACTGTAGTGGATTTTTAACAAATTATAGCATAAATGGCCAAGACGTTCGCCCCTAATTTTATATCCCCCCTCCTCCAAAGGAAAAAGCCCTTTGAATCGGCTGTTCAAAGGGCGAATGGTGCTGCCGTTGTTTGTTAACAAAGTTGTTGAATTTGTAGTAAAGTCGTTTAAATTTGATAATAATGCTGTTTAACATTGGCCCGTGCCGTTAAGCTCTAACGGGAGAATAGTTACTTACCAGTAGAAGCACTTGTGATCAACGCTGTCTTTCCTTTATAAACATTCATAATCTCATTCTCCTTTTCCGGAAAAGATAAACTTCAACACTGCATTATTGAATTGAAAAGGACATATGTCCGCTTATCAGTTATTTGTTACAATACATTCATGAGGTGGAATACAGTCCTCGACGAGCCAAGTTAGCCTTGAAAGCCGCCAAGGTGTCAAGATTTTCACGTAATAGGAGGGAGAAGCGCAGATGAGCCATCATTACCGCCCCCTGCATGCTCCCCAATTGCAGCCGCAGTTGCATATCCACTCGCACAACTTCCGGGAGTTTGCGCCGAGCCGTCGCCTGGCGTCGCATGTAGCTGCCTATTGGACGGTGGATTTCCTGCCGATACCGGGAAATCCGGGGCATCGAGTTATCCCCGATGGCTGTGTCGATATTATAGTGGACCTGTTCGCTTCATCAAGCAGGCAGGCTGCGTATGTCGCAGGACTAACGACACAAGTCGAAGTTTTGCAATTTGCAAAAGCACGCTCGGTATGGGGCATCCGGCTGTATTCGGAGTCGGCCCGCACGATCCTGAAGTCTCCAATATCGACATTAACGGCAAATCGTGTGTTTTTGGAGGATCTCTGGGGACAAGAGGCTCTCGATTGGGTCGAAAAGCTGCTTACTGCCCAATCCTTACCAGACAGGATTGAGGTCGTCGAGCAGCAATTGGGCCAAATACTGGATGCGACCGAGGCGCCCGCTCCCACTTTGGTCTACCAGAGCATGCAGTATATATACGAGGTCAAAGGTAATCTTTCCGTAACGGATTTGGCGGATAAAGTGAACTTCAGCGAGAGGCATCTGCGAAGGGCCTTTGAACTGGAGCTTGGCCTCAGCCCGAAGGAGATGCTCGGCATCGTCCGCTTTCAAAGCATTCTGGAGGAATTTTACATCGGAGACTATCTCAGCTTGACGGATTTGGCGCTTCAACACGGGTACTACGATCAGTCGCACTTCGCTGGCGTTTTTAAGCGATATTACGGACTTCCACTCAAACGGCTGACCAAGCAGGCGTGAGGAAGTCCGTTTTTTACTATTTTGAAATGAGGGACAATTACTATAATGGGAGTGAAAATCAAGCAAGGCGAAGGGAGCTGCAAAGCATGACTGTAAAGTTGAAACGAGTCGCGATTTACGTAGAAGAGATGAAGAGGGCGTTGGATTTTTATCGCGTGCTGGGGCTGGCTGTTCCGGACGGCGCCGACGAAGCGCATCACGTAGACGTGGAGCAAGAAGGAATTGTGTTTGCATTCGATATGGTGGAATCGGTAAAGAGTGTTTTTGAAGGCTGGGAAGATCCTGTAGGCTACCGGACCGAGCTCGCCTTTCAGTTCTCCAGTAACGAAGCGCTGAACGAAGTGTACCGTCAGTTGACGACGCTTGGATATGACGGCTTCCTCGAGCCCCGAGATACACCGTGGGGAGAGCGATATGCGATCATAAAGGACCCTGATAACAATTTAATCAGTCTCGTCGCTTAGCGAAGAGAGGGAATGCGCAATTAAACAACAAGCAGATAGGAAGCACTGTCGCCAGTGTATCTTCGCCTGCTTGTTGCTTACAGAGGAATAAATGAATATTATTACTTAATTGGATTGAACGGGTGCTATAATGCAACCGGAATAGGAAACAGGCCGTCGCGGCGGCTGCTCCTTCTATCGTTAAGCTAAAAAGGCAGGTTAACGCAACAATATACTTCCATCATCGTCTTATAAGGATAGGTAAAGAAGGGTATTTGGCAATGAGTAGCCTAACTTAAAAGGAAGGGGTAAGAAAATGGCAAGTTTAGGTTTATTAATTTTGACCGTTCTTATCTTCTTAGTTATTGCATTGTTTTTCGTGGGACTAATCTTTGATTTTATTCATCCAAGTTCAATTCAAATTCAGCTTTTAGGTGTTCATCTATCATTGTTTGGAGCTGTTGTAGTCCTAGCATATGAAGAATCTAGTGGCTACGGCTTTGTTATAGGGTTAATCGGTATTGTCATAGGAGTGTCTGGCTCATTTAGAGATTCTAATCCAGCTAAAATATCGAAAAGTAAGATGCAGACTGCTACTCGGCGGGAACGATAGCTGAATATGCAACCAGGACGAAGCTACCGGTACACGAACGACAGCTCGGTTACGTTAACTGGAATATAACGAAATCAAGGTCGCTGATTAAGGTTCAATGTGAGACATTCTGTACTCCAATGTTCCGGGGAAATAGGCACAATATTTCCATTTAAGCAGCTTACTTCTTCGCGTGAGCGGCCGATATAATGGAAAACTGACCATCTATTATTGAGTCTAGGAGGTACGAATCATGCGCAATGTGAACGCACCATTTCGGGCAAGAATCGGACTGTTGGACGACGGACCGCTTACGTTCGACCAGTTGAGCACTGTTCTCGAACGAACGGCGTTCACGGTCCCTTTTGAAAATTTTGCAATCATCGAATCCAGAACACAGACCATCTCAAAGGAGCAGCTCTTGGACAAAATTACGGTTCAAGGTGAAGGAGGCCTGTGCTATGAATTGAATACACTGTTTTGCTTCTTCATGCTGGACAACGGACTGGACGCCCGGATGGTCAGCGGCGTGGTATACAATCACGAGAAGCAGCGTTACCCGGCCACCGGACGTACGCATGTTACGATTCTGCTCCGGCATGAGAATCAGACTTACCTCGTCGATACGGGCTTCGGCAGTAATCTGCCGCTGCGACCTTTGCCGTTATCAGGCGAGCCTGTTTCCTCTTCAAATGGAGACTTTCGAATTGTCCCGGCGTACGGCGAGCATGCCGAACTTGGTGATTACGTCCTAGAGATGAAGCTGAAGCATAAACACAGCGAGTGGATGACCGGCTACGTATTCGATACCGCGAAGACTATTACCCACGATACTGAGCTGAATGCGATTCAGCGCATAATCGCCGAGCATTCCGACTCGCCGTTCAACAAGAAACCTCTTGTCACGAAGGTCACGAAGCGCGGAACGATCACGTTGACCCCCTCCTTCTTCACGGAGTGGTGTGACGGCGTCATGACCAAGACCCCGGTAGACGAGTCTAGCTACAGGGAACTTCTGTCGCGATATTTCGGGATGCGAAGACCTTGGTAAGATGTTGCGTTGTATACTCTTTAGCGGAGGGGCTTGTCGCGATGCAGCTCCTCTTTTCAATGAAGTAACTGGCAGATTTGCTTAACAACTGAACGGTAATGCATGGTACTATCTTAGTTGAAGGAGGTAAGGGAAATGTATGCACAAATTTTGTTTGGATGCTTGTAAATGGAATTTGTCATTTTCTCAATGTTAAATTTTTTCTAGAAAATCCGTAATAAATATATTAAGTGAGGATGAGCTAGCCTCATTCCAAAAAGGACTGATTTTTCCATATTTCTTATTAGGCACGACATTTATCATAATGGGGATTATCGAAAGAGAGGACATCCTACCGATGCCAGTTTTTCTTGGAATATATATTATATTGGGTGTCATTTCATTGGCTATGGTATTAGTAAATGACAAAAAACACACAGGTTATTATTTTGGGTAACACTTTGGGATTTTGAACTCCTAACGGAAACGATAGCTCAATCACACACGGCAGCCGGCCAATGTTCGGTTGCCGTTGTTGTGCTACTGGTAGGATAATTTGAATTCCGCATAGAAATAAGTGGTAAACAGAAATGCATAAGTTAGCAGCGATTTTCTTACTGGATTCAATGATTTTAAACAACTTTATTGCTGACCCGGCCCGCATCATAGGCCGGGTTTGCATTTTTTGCGACTATTTTAAACAACTTTATTCTCAGGGAACAGCTGCCAGCGGTGGTGCTGCTTGCTACGACCCGGTGGACCGGTAATGGCGCACCCCGATATGCCACACGAGCAGGCAAGGAACGAGAAACAGAATGCCGGCCAGCGGCATCAGCATGTAGAGCAGCGCGCTGCCTTGAACCCGGTCAAGAATATACTGCAAGGGCAAGTAGCTGACGCAGCCGAACGGGATGACGAAGGTGAAAAATACGGTCACTCCCCTGCGATAAATGTTCAGCGGGTACTGCGCCATTTCACGGCCGCCGTCGGTCAAAATATTGGCGATCTCAAGCCCCTGAACCGTCCAGAAGCAGAGCGTCGCCGTCAGTATAAAGATGCCGCTGAAGATCCCGATGCCGCCCGCGATCATGAACAGCAGCGTCAGCGCCTTCATGGCGCTCCACTCCACAGGCAAATGATACAAAGCCCAGACGAGGATGATCGCGCTCTGCAGCAGCCGGCCTACGCGATTGAATTCGAACCGGGAGCCGAGCACTTGCAGCACGGTGTTCCGCGGCCGAACGAGCAGCCGGTCGAATCCCCCCCCGGCCACAAGGGAGGAGAACGAGTCGAACCCCCGGGAAAAGCATTCGCTGAGCGAATAAGCCATCCCGACGACGGCAAACAACAGCGTGACCTCGAAGAAATCCCACCCTTTCAGCTGGCCGAACCGGGCGAACATAAAGTACACTCCGGCAAATACGGTGAGCGGCGTCAAGCACTGCCCCAGCGTCAGCAGCCAAAACGAGGCGCGGTATTGCATCTGGGATTTCAACAGTATCGATACATACTTCATATATAAGCTCATGCGGATCAGCCTCCCTGTACGACGATTTGACGCAGCGCCCGCCGGATCGCCCATCTGCCGAATGCCACAAGCGCAGTGAGCCATAGGACCTGCACCAGGATGCCCCATAGCGCTTCGCTCTGCGGAATATGCCCGGAGTATACGCGAAAAGGGAAGTCCGCCGTCCAGCGGAACGGAAGCCCATACGTGACGGTTTGCAGCCATGGCGGCATCAAGGGGACAGGGATGGTGAGCCCTGCGAAAAATTGACCGGCGATGGCAATCATGACCACCGAGCCTGTCGGCGACATCGTCCAAAATACCGAGATATAGATCAGCATCGAGATGGCGACCACGACCAGCATGCCGAGCAGCAGCGTCACGACGAACAGGGCCAGCCGTGCCGGTGAAGATGGCAAACTCATCCGGTAAGGCTCCGGCAGCAGCAGCACGACGACGGCAATCGGGATGCAGCGCAGCAGGACGGTTGCCAGCCGCTCGCCCACGAGCTTGGCGTACCAGAACGGATAAATGTCGCACGGCCGGCACAATTCGTAGGCGATATTGCCGGATGTGATCATCTGGAATATTTCGTTGTCGCGGATCCACAGCATGACGAAGCCGAGAAACATTTGCTGCAGCCATACATACGCGACCAGATCGCCAAGCGACATCGGCGGCGTGATTGTGCTCTGGCTGTAAAACGCTTCATACACCATGATGAATATAAATCCGAAAAACAACTGCGTCACCATGCCGGCCAACGCCGCCGAGCGATATTGCAGACTCGTAATAAACCGCAGCTTCCATACCGACAAATACGCACTCATACTTGATGCTCCTTGTACAGCTCGACGATCAGCTGCTCCACCGGCGTCGATTCGATCGCGACATCGAGCAGCTCTACATGCTCGGATAAGGCGGAGATGACGCCGGCAATGGCGGCCCGCTCCGTATCGACGCTGAATACGGCCCGCTCCGGCGACCACGAGATCAGCGACGCCCCGCGTATATCGACCGGCGTCGCATGCTCGCGGAAGTCGATCGTGACGAGCCGATGCGTTCCGAACTTGCCGCGCAGTGCGCTGACCGTCCCGTCGTACAGCAGCGTCCCTTTCCCGATCATCAGGATGCGGTCCGCCAGCGCCTCGATATCCTGCATATCATGCGTCGTCAAGATGACCGTTACGCCTTTTTCCTTATTAATCGTCTTGATGAACTGCCGAACGGCGATTTTGCTGACGGCGTCGAGTCCGATCGTCGGCTCGTCGAGGAACAATATTTTCGGCCCGTGCAGCAGCGAGGCGGCGATTTCGCAGCGCATCCGCTGGCCGAGACTGAGCTGCCGGACGGGCATGTGCATGATCTCCTGCAGACCGAGCGTTTCCGTCAGCAGGCTGAGGTTCTTTTTATATTCGGCTGCCGGAATGTGGTATATATCCCGCAGCAGCTCGAACGAGTCGATGACGGGTACGTCCCACCACAGCTGAGAGCGCTGGCCGAAGACGACACCGATATGCCGGACATATGCCGTCCGGTCTTTCCACGGCGTAAATCCCATGACGCTGCACGTGCCGCGGTCCGGCATCAGAATGCCGCTCATCACCTTGATGGACGTCGACTTTCCCGCCCCGTTCGGGCCGATATACCCTACGATTTCTCCTTCGCCGATCGAAAACGAAATGTCGTGAAGCGCATGGACGATCGTGTGTTCGCGGACAAAAAGGGCTTTCGCCGCCTGCCTTAGTCCGGCAGACCGTTTGGCTACCTTAAACGATTTGCTGATGCCCTGAAGCTCAATCATGCTCGCACTCTCCCTTCTTGCCGACTCTTCACACCGGTGGTATCGTAATCCTGAATCCGACCTTCCTGCATGGAACACAACCTCCTTCAAATGGGGTACTGACAAAATATATCCAAAACGCCCAAAAAAGTATAGACTTATAATCGAGTGTAAGTTATACTAATATTATAGAAGTCAAGGACGTCTATCTTTAGTTAAAATCTATCTAAAACAGGCATGCGACATATTTTATGTCGTTTTTTTGTGTTTATAAGGCTAGGCAAATACAAATACCCGCTTATGCAACAAGGCCGCCGGTCATACCGGCAGCCTTGTCTTCCGCTTGCTATATGCCCCGACGGTCCGTGAATCGTCAGGTGTTACTTCTCCTTCTTCATCTCAAAGTAATTGCCATCCCATAACATCATCAACGTCTGCTCATCCTTGATCATCAGAAAGCTGCCCGGATTCGTCCCATTGCGAATGTGTACGGTTTTAACCGATGGCGCGTAAATGCCAAGGTCGCTTAATGGAGTCCGGTACGCTCTCACAAAATCCTGGTTCGTCATTTCCTGTTCCTTATATTCAGGGTTCAACATTTCATCCTCGCCAAAGGACGCCTTTTCCTTCGTGTAGCTCGCTTTCATGCCGATGATGCGTTCGTCAACAGCCGTCGATATCGGCGCAGAACCAACCCACTTCTGAACGGTCCAATCTCCATAATATACAGGCTCAGGAATGGTTGAAGGCTCCGCGGGCAGCCTTGAGGTTATGGGGCCAAATGAGCCGATGAACAGCGCGATCAACAGCAGCGTAGAACAGTACAATTTGTTCATACCCTTCGCCTCCTTTTCCAATCTGCTATATATTATAGACGATGATGAAACGTATTAAGTTGGCTCAATATCTTCCCGTTCGATAAGCGAAGAGCAAGCTGGCCGTGCGGCAAACTCGCGATCGTATTCGTGAGGTCGCCTGTTTGCCCCTTACTTCAATCGATCAAGCCGGCCCTCCTTCACCTCAAACACCTGATCGGCAACATTCTCGAGCAGGCGGGCATCATGCGATATGAAGACGATCGTGCCCGCGTACTTTCGCATCATGGTCTCGAGCGCTTCCACGGCGGGAATGTCCAGAAAGTTGCTCGGTTCGTCCATAAGCAAAATATTGTAGCGCCCAAGCAGCAGTTTGGCCAGCTGGAGCTTGATAATTTCGCCGCCGCTCAATACCGATAGCTCTTTGCGAACGTCCTGATGCGTGACCCCCATGGATGCGAGTACGGCGCGAATGTCCGCAACGGGATACTCGCATTGCTCCTGCATGTAGGCCATGACGTTCTGATTCCGTTCGAACTTGTAACCGTTTTGGACAAAGCAGCCGATTTCCGCTTTAGGCGATAACGTAATGCCGCTCTCCCGGTCGCGAATCATGTGGAACAGCGTGGTTTTCCCGGCCCCGTTCGCGCCGACGATCGCAATCTTGCCCCCGAGCGGGAACTGAAAGGAGACGTTATCGAAAATCACCTTGTCTCCGAACCGTTTGCTGATCTCCTGTCCCGCAATCGGGAACGGGTTATGCAATGCCAGCGTCTTGCTCTGCCGGAATTGAACGCTTCGCAAGGCTTTCGGTGCGGCCACCTCGCCAAGCGCTTCGATTCGCCGTTCCATGTTTTTGGCCGCGTTATACAGCTTCTTCTGCTTGCTGCCTTGCGATTTCTGATGACTGAGGCGTCCGCCGCTTTCCGTCTTATTTTTTTTATCCGCTTTCTTTTCCTTTTGATCAAGCTGCCGGGCCTGGCTTTTCTTCTCCTCGATCGCTTGTTCCAGCCGCTCCCGTTCCGCCGTATATTGACGATATCGGGCAGCCTGGCTCTGCCGCTCCTCTTCCTTCTGGGCCAAATAGTCGGTATAGCCACCCCAATACTCGGTAATTCTCCCGTCCTTCAGCTCCCAGATCTTATCGACGACCTTATCCAGGAAATAACGGTCATGACTGATGATGAGCAGCGCCCCGGCATAATGCGTGAGCCGGTTCACGAGGAAGTCGATCCCTTCACGGTCCAGATGGCATGTCGGCTCGTCGGCAAACAGACCGTGCACCTGCCCCGACAGCGCCTGCGCAATTTTCACCCGCGTCTCTTCCCCGCCGCTCATCGTCCCGGCTTGCACCCGGTCGACATGGAGCTTGCCCATGATAGCGTAGTCCTGTGCGGCTTGGACAACCGCCTCTTCCAACTGAGGGATATAGGCAAACGTCCCTTCCCTTTCAATCTTGCCATGCTGCAGAGGGATGCTGCCCAGCAGCGCTTTGAGAAGCGTGCTTTTCCCCGCTCCGTTCGCGCCAACCAAACCGATGCGATCGTATTCATACAACTCCAACCGGTCGATATCGAGTACCTCGCGTCCCATATATTCCACATAAAGCTCTGTCGCTTTGATCAATAACATGAATAATCCTCCTCCGAAAAATCGCAGTTTCCGTCTTGAAACTTCGCAGGCTGACCTGCGATTTGCGAAGGGGAGATTATATAAAGAAGTACCAGTGTATGCTGCGCATGATTAGGGCTCCTTTTCTCTTCATTTGCTTTGAATCGGTACACATCCTGGCATGATAGCAAAAAAAAGCAGACCCAAGTCCACTGGCGGGCTTGGGTCTGCATAAAGTACGTACCAGAACAGAACGAAACGAGGCATAACAAAAAAAGCCGTCCGGATCGCGGTCGATGTCCTCATACGTGAAAATAAGCAGCTCGAAAAAAGCCCACCTTAGTGGTAATATCCGCTTTTTTATCGCCTGCTTACCTTAAACGCATAGAGTGAACCATCGATCGCAATCCTCCTCACTTAGATTACTGGTATCTTACCATCGGCGGCAGCAGCTGTCAATTTGCATCGCTGCGCGGAGCGGCATCCGACAGCCGCTTCACCTCGCGGCTCAGCTCCTGCACCGCCTGAATCAGCACGGGCACAAATTCCGTATAGCGAAGGCCGTGACGATCCGTGTCCCGATCGTATACGTAAGCCCCGGCGTCCATGCCGAGCGCGTCGAATACGGATTTCACCTCTTGGGCGATCAGTCCGAAGTGCATCCGATCGAACTGATGCTCGATGACGCGCTCCTTCCCTGACTCATCCTTGACCGTTTCCTTGTAGTCCTTGAACTTGAACGCAACCGGACGCAGCCGTTCGATCAGCTCCAGCGCAGCCGCAAGCGGTTCGACCCGCTCCTTCTCCCGGGCATCGGACGTGTTCACCGTCCCGGTGGCGGCGTAGATGTCTTTCCATCGGCTGCTGCTCGTTCCCAGGCTCACCGCGTTGTCCGCGTTCGGGCGAGTCGTGCCGTACACGGTGATGTCGCTCGGACTGAGCAGCATCCGCGTCACCGAATCGTTGCGCAGCCGCAAATTGCCCGCTGCGGACCGCAGGTCCAGCTCCCCGTTCTCGTTGTAGCCGATCATTCCGAGCTTATTGCCGTTGTAATCGTAGATCGTGACCGGCGTTGACTTCGGCAGCGAGATCGGAACCGTTCCGTCGATGCGGCCGTTGATCAGGCTGTCGTCGACGAAGCCCCGCGGCGTGAACAAGCCGCTCTCGGCCCCGAAGCGCGTCGCGCCCGTCCGCTTGAACAACGGCTGCCGGCAAATGACGCTGTCCGTTCCCGTGCAACGCACGAACACGATATCGTTCGTTTCCCCGGAAGGATACGGCGCTGTGCTCTTGCCGATAAACGGCGATGCGATAAAGCGGGCGCCGGCCGGATGGTTAAAGCCGCTCCTCAGGGCGGACCGGGCGCTCTTCGCCTCGAAGTAGCAGGCGATAAATTCAATGTCCCGGGCATCGTGGCAGTGCAGCAGCACATCTTCCCGCGTCTGAATCGTACAGTTCATGAAGATGATGCCGCGTACCGGCTCCCCGGATATTTCCAAGCAGGCAGACGGCGAGTCGAAGGGCCCCGCGAGGCCGCCGTTTGTGCACACGACCCCGCTGCTGTGATCGAACCCGGAGATATAGCAGTCGCTGATTACCGTACCGGCGAAGCCGAAATTCGAAGCCGACGTCCGAATCTCGCTTCCGGCCTTAATGCCGCCCGAGACCGGGTTCGGGCTGACGCCATCGAAGCGCAGCGTCGCGTCATCGACCCGGTTGGCCTGGCTGTACGTATACGGGTCCGAGCCGACACGGAACGTGCCGCCGCCGTTTGGGTACGGATTGCTCGGCGACCAGGCGATGCTGACGGAGCCGGACGACGATGCCAGGCAGCGATACACGTCGCCGCTGCGAATGCCCATCCCGACTTTGCCGCTGGCCACGCATTGCACGAAACGGTTGCTCTCTGCCGTCGGCACGCGATCCGGGTAGCGCGGATCGTTCATGCTGCTGATCAGCACGCCGTATTTGCGCCAGTAGCCGACCACCTGAATGAGATCATAGCGGCCCTGCGAAGCGTTCTTCAGCCACAGGCCGATATCCCACGCATCCCCGAAGCCGGGGTCCGTCGCGCTGTTGAAGCCTTCGATGCCGTTAAAAAAATGCGTGATCCGCAGCTGCGATATGCCGCTTTGCACCGCATCCTCGATCAGCACCGCAACCGAGAACGGCTCGGCCGTCGCCGGGTTGCTACCCGCCGCGTCCTCCCGGTAAAAGTTCGTCAGCTTGTAGTCTTGGCCGGACACGTCGGGATTGCTTCGCACGCCGCCGCCCATCCGCATATTCGTGATCCCGTATACGGTATGCACTTTCGGCCCCGTGCCTTTGAAGACCAGATGCGTTCCTTTGCCGTCGGTCTTTTTAATATTTTGCGCGCTCGGCACCCATTCGTCGAGCCCGGCTCCCCGCAGCACGACGCCGGAAGGAACGACGATCGTAGCGGAGCAGATGTACCGGCCCGCCGGAATATATACCGTGCCGCCCCGCTCGCCGCATACCCGAATCGCCGCTTGGATGGCCGCCGTATCGTCGGTTTGGCCATCGCCCCGCGCCCCGAACCAGCGGACGCTGATCTCGCCTTCGTACACCCGCTTCAGCCGCATGCCCGACTGGGCCACCAGTACGAGACCGGTATTATCGGGCGTCGCGGTATCGGCCGGATCGCAGACGAACGGCCCTTCCTGACCGGGATCCGTCACGAAGTAGACGAAGTCCGGATCGGGCGCCCCGTCGCTGCGGATGCCGGCAATCGTGGCCGTCACGCAATATTGAAGCGCCATCAAATCTTTCGGCTTCAGACGATCGTCCGTCCCGCCGCCGATCCCATATACGCTCGCTGCGACGAATGCCGCCCCGGCCGCGCCCACGGAGGAAAAAAACGTTCTTCTCGTAATGACGGGCTTCCCCGCCTCCCCCTTTCCGTGCACCTCGCTCCCGTCCTGATCCCGTTCTTGCCGCTCCGATTCCTTCCGGTCATCCGGCATCGTTCGCCCCCCGCTTTCATCCAAAATATTAAAACGGCATCTCCCGTTGAACCGCTTTCAACCATGTCGACGCAATCAGCATATCGCCCAGCGACGTCATATGGACGCCGTCGGTTGTCAGCGCTTTGCCCGTCTCCCGCCGTAAAAATGCGATAAACGCTTCATGCGTGGGCACGAGCACTGCCTGGAACGATGCGGCCAACTGCTCGACGATATCGACATACGGCTTCAGCATCCGGTTGCCGACCGAGTCGGGATATTCCTTGATGATCGTAGGCTGCATCAGAATAAACCGGCAGCCGGTCTCCGCTCTCGCCTGTTCCAGCAAGCCCCGGTACACTTCGGCGAACCGCTCCGGGTGCACCTGCTCCGCCTCAGGCGAATCGAGCTGCCGCCACACATCGTTAATGCCGATCGAAACCGATACCCAGTTCGGCCGATGCTCCAGCACATCGAGCCGCCACCGCCGCTGCAGGTCGATGACCCGGTTGCCGCTCGTCCCCTCATTGATGATCCGAAGCGACAGCTCCGGGCGCGCCGCAGCGAAATAATCATGCAGCAGCCTTACGTAGCCGCCGCCGAGCTTGAGCGGATCGTTCTTCCGCCCCTTGTCCGTAATGCTGTCTCCAATGAACACCAGCGTATCGTTTAATTGAAACGTCATCGCTTCTTTCCCTTTCCCTTTCCCTTCCCCTATCCCGTCGTTCCCCTGGAATCAGGCACGCAGCAGTAAGATTAATTGCGGAAATGCGCAATCGTATGGAACGTAAGGTAGTTCGCATTATGGTAATTGAAGGCGCCGTTGATGGCCGTCCGGCTGGCATACACGATGTTGTCGCCGTCAAACTGCCAATCGACGTACTGGAAGCCGACCTTCGTTGCGTCCTCGGGCCATCCGTTATCCTGGTAATTCAGAACGTCTTTGTGAATATGCCAATGCTCCAGATCTTCCGACGAGACCAATGTCAAAATATTGCGCTGACTCACGTTCGGAAGCGTCACCCGGTTAACCAAAGACCAATATTTGCCGCTTACGGCATCGTAATGGATCGTAAACTTGGACATGTTCCCGTGAAAGTCGATGACTTTCCGGAACGACAGCGGCGCTTCCGGGCGCTCGTCGTCGACGTTCAGCATAATCGCCCGGCCGTATTCGGGGCTGCCGCCCTTCGTATTGTAGCGGAGCAGGTTGACCAGTCCTCCGTCCGGGGTCACGACCGCATTGCCCTCGAGCAGCGACGGCTTCCCGCCTTCGATCGTGCCGGGCCAAACGCTAGAGTAAGACAGAAACGGCGTGACGGCCCATTGCGCCGGATCGAGCAAATCGCCGTCCGCAGGCACCGACACGATGCCGGTATCATGCCCGCCGGTTTGCCACGAGCCGAATTCCACCGCCGTCCAGAGGCGGCCCTTATGCTCCACGACCGGCATCGGCGCCCGATGCGGCCCTCTGGCCTCCCGGCTGCCCTCCGGAATAATTTCGGTAGGCGCGGACCACGTCCGTCCTCCGTCATCCGAGCGGCCGATCAGCAGCGCGCCGTACTCCGTACTCGTTCCGAGCATATACAGCGCCCCGCGGTGCAGGAACAGCTTGCCCCAGAAGCACGGGTACAGGTCGCACAGAAACGACCAGGTGCGTCCTTCGTCGGCCGAGCGGAACAGCTTCGTCAAGTTTTGCCCCGCTTTCCCCCAGTATACGTCGTGAGAAGCAATCCACTCGCCGCCAGGCAGCTTGACGATGGAAGGGCTGGCCGGCGAGCGGCCCGAGAAGCCGTACGTGTAATCGTCCGGATGAATGTAGTTGATGACCGTTCCCGGCACATCGCCGGTCCGTACCTGCCTGACCGGACTGTCCGCAACCGGCTCAGCTAAGCCCTCCGCCATCGCCCGAACGGATACCCGGTACTCCTTCCCGTTGTCGAGGCCCTTAAGCTCCGCGCTGTTCCCACCGTCCGCCACCCGGACAACAGCCAGCTCCGTTTCGTCTTCCCCGGACGTCAAACGGATCTCATAAGCGAGTGCTCCGGCATCATAAGCGCCTTCATACTTCCAGTCGAGCCGCAGTTTGCCGTCGCCGGGCGCCAGCCGCACGATATTCAAATCGCTGCATGCCGCTTCCTCTCCATGCACCGCACGCATCAACGCTTTCGTATTCGAATAGCCCCATGTTTGTTTTCGTACACCGATCATACGAACGCCTCCCCAATGTGCAATATCATTATCTCCTTGTGCAGCCTAACGGACGGACTCCTTCTCCTGGAACAACAGCCGTTTGACCGTCTGCCCGAGCTTCTCCAGCTGTTCTACTTCCATTCGATGATTGCCCTTCAGTGCGGAATCGTCCCGAACGCGGCAGACCGTCTCGATCGGCAGCCCGAGCTGCCGCAAGTGGTACTTCGCATTCACCGGGTACACCTGCAGCTCGATCAGCGAGGCAACCGTCAGAAACGACTGCAGCCGCTCGGCCAGCTCCGCGTTCTGGCGCCACTGCCCGATAAGCTGCACATACAAGTCCGGATGGAAATTCGCCATGACCCCGCTAAAACCTGCCGCGCCAAGCTTAAGCGACTCCAGCAGCGTCGTCGAATTGGCGTTGAACAGCTTCAGCTCGCTGCCGGCAACTGCTTCGAGCTTCGCTTTCATTTGCCCAATGTCGCAGCTCGTGTCTTTGAGGAACAGGAACCTTCCGGTCGACGCACACCACTTCAACGTATCGGGGGAGAGCAGCCGCTTGTACGGATACGGGCACTCGTAGACGCCGAAAGGAATGTCCGGCACCGCATCCAGCAGCTTCTGCGCGTTCCCGATCCATACGCTGTCGTCCTCCTCGGCCTTCGCAAGACGGTTGCTGACGATGACGACCGCATCCACGCCCGTAGCCGCCATTTGCTTCAATTCCTCGATCTGATCGGCGAGCTCGTCGGAAATATGCCCCGAGGCGATGACCTGAACGCGGCCAGCCGCCTTCTCCTTCACGAAGCGCGCAACACTTATCCGCTCCTCCAGCGTCAAATAAAACATTTCGCTCGATTGGCATACGGCGAACAAGCCTTGCACCCCATGACCGATATACCATTCCACCAGCCGTTCCAAGGCGTCGTAATCCACCTCGCCCTTCAATGTAAAAGGCGTAATCATCGTTGGCCATACGCCGCTTGCAATCGTTTTGCCCATCATCGTTCCCTCGCTTCGCTGAAGTAAAAATCTTGCATCCACAACTGCTTATGAATTTTGACAACCACCTTGCGGATCTTCCGGTCGCCGGTCACGCTGCAGCAAGGCCGGTGCACGTCAGCCGGAAAAAAGACGGCGAACATTCCCGGTGTGAGCAGCAAATCCGCATCGTCGAGCCCGGCGTCATACAGCAGCAAGTCTTTCTCGTCCAGCAGCTGCTGCGTGATACGCTGCTTGCCGTCGGCCCTGACGACCCCGATTCGCTCCTCGCCGCGAAGCAGACATTGAATGTCAATGTGCGTTTCATGCGACTCGGGCGTGCGAAGCGGCTTGGCCTCTGTCCCGACCGTCTGAACGATCGCAAACAAGTGCTCTCCTTCGATCGCATACGTGCCATCCTCCACGGTGTCAAAATTCGTCCGCCGAATATAATCGACTCCCGCCTGGATGGACGGATGAAACATATGTTTTTCCCGATCCCAGCGGATCAGATCGCTAACGATCATACAAAGCCTCCCTCAGTGGTTCCGTATAAAAGAACAAAGTTCTTACCATTTGGCACAGCTTCACAACCTAGCCCTAATCCTGCAATGGATTCGTTCTTAATTATAGAACAACGTTCTTACAAATCCATTTTAATACACATTGTTGGCGATTACAATCCTAATTTTTTCAAAAAAACGTTCCCGTGTCCGCTGCGCCTGTTTTTTGGCAAGCTTCAAAAAATTTACGAAAAACCAGTTGATATATTTTTTTGTATCCCGTACTATACAACTATAAACATATAATGATGAACATGGTTCTATATTGCAGAACATCAATGAGCCGTTAGCTTCGGCGAGCCGCTCCTCTTTTTTTCTAATATGTATAGAATCAAGTTCTTCATTATAGAACAAAATTGACGCATTGCATGGGATCAGTGCGGCACACAAAGGGGGAATCGGCATTTGGCAACACATTCAGGCGCTGCAGAGGGTTGTATACAAAAAATAAATACCGATCCGCAGCACGTTATGCAAGCGCTTTACTCATCGGTCGTTTCCGATCCACAAATCCATTCATGAGGTGATTCCAATGTTCAACAAGCAATCCAAATGGATGCTGTCCGGCCTCGTCCTCGGCTGCGCCGTTATGTCCGGCTGCAGCGGAGGCGACAAGCAGCCGCAGTCGAGCGGCAATACACCCGCGGTGCAAAATAACAGCCCGGTAACCGTTACGCTCTACGCGCGGACACTGCTGCTCGATGACGACTTCGATAAATATATTAAGCAGCCGCTAAGTAAAAAATTCCCGAACGTCACGATTCAAAAGGTGGATAGCGAAAAGGGGAAAACGATCCAGGACTTGTTGACGGCCGGTCAAATTCCGGATTTGATCTGGGAAGGCCTGACGAATATGCAAACGCTTAACGACCTGAAATTGCCCGTCGATCTGGAGCCGCTGGCCAAGAAGCACGGCTTCGATTTGAGCCGGCTCGACCCGACACTCGTGAAAAGCATCCGCAGCTATTCGGACAAAAATCAGCTGCTCTACCTGCCGTTCCGCGCGTTCTCCTTCGGCCTCCATTACAACAAGGACATCTTCGATAAATTCGGCGTCGAATATCCGAAGGACAATATGACATGGGATCAAGCCGTCGAACTGGCCAAAAAAGTGACGGGCACCCGCGACGGCGTGGAATTCCGCGGACTGCATTCGGGCATCAGCATCAACCGCATCCAGACGCAAATGTCGCTGCCTTATGTCGATCCGAAAACGGAGAAGCCGGTGCTGCTGTCGAACGACCGCTGGCAAACGCTGTTCCGCACCTATAAGGACATTTACGGCATTCCCGGCAATTACCCGAAAGGCGCCTCCTTCGGCGACGGCCGGAAAGCGTTCCTGGAAACGCGCAATTTGGCGATGTTCCCGCATTTGCTCCTGATCGGCGACGCCGATTTTGCCGAATCGGTCAAGAAAGGGCTGAACTGGGGCGTGACCACGTTCCCTTCCATGAAAGATAAGCCGGGCGTCGGTCCGGGCGTGTTCTCAGATGGCTTCATTATACCGGAAGGCGGCAAAAACCAAGATCTGGTCTTCCAGCTTGTCGCCCATCTGCTCTCGGATGAGGTGCAGGGCGAAGCGGCCAAGCTCGGCAATCCGCCGGCCGTTGTGAATCCCGAGGTGCGGAAGAAGCTGTATGAGAACAATCCGCTGGCTAAAGGCGTGAACTTAACGCCGATCTTCAACATGAAGTATGCCGATCCGTATGGCAGAACAGCATATGACAGCAAGGTTCAAAGCCTTGTGCAGAAGCAGCTGGAGCAATATTTTACCGACAAGGCGGATCTGAACACCGCCCTGCGCGTTGCGGAGGAGCAAATGATCAAGACGATCAATGAGGAGAAATTGAAAGCGAAGTAATGCCCGCGGGAAGCCGTCATCGCTTCGCGGCAAGTAAGCATTATCCAAATGCCCGACCGTCTTCGGACGGCCGGGCATTTCGCTGTGTGCAGCAGGTCATAGGTTCAGCAGTTCTCTGACCTTAACCTCCAGCTCCACCATGGAGAACGGCTTGTGCATAAACGCGTTAGCCCCGAGCTGAAGTCCCCGGTTCATGTCTTCTTCCCGGCTGCGGCCGGATAGAACCAATATTTTCTCAGCCGGACGCTGCCCGCTCGTCTGGAGCCGTTCGAGCAACCCATACCCGTCCAGCTCCGGCATGACGCCGTCCAGCAGACACAGGTCGACCGGCTGCTGAAGCAGGCTCCGGTACGCTTGCTCACCGTCCTCCGCCTCGATGAACTGCACCGGAAGATGCTTCAGCTTGGCGATCAATATCGAACGCAGGATGCGGTCGTCGTCGGCAATCAGCACCTTCTTGCTCGATTGCTGCGCATGCGTTCCCCCGGAAGCCGCGCTGTCTTCGCCTGTGCGGAGCACAACCTGATCGCGCCCGTGCTGCTTGGCATCGTACATCGCATCGTCGGACTGCGCGATCCACGCCTCCACCGTCATCCCCGGGCGCCATTCCGTTACGCCCGCCGAGAAGGTGATACGATACGACTCGCCCTCGTTTTGAGCGACGGGCTCCTTATGCGCCAAGGCGAGAATCGCTTCCACCGCTTTCTGGGCGTCCGCCCCGGACGTATTCGGCATCACGACGACGAATTCCTCGCCGCCGAACCGGGCCAGCAGGTCGGTCGAGCGCAGTTGATGCTGCAGCATGTGAGCAAGTCCTTGCAGCACCAGGTCGCCTACATGATGCCCGTGCGTATCGTTGATCGACTTGAACCGGTCGATGTCGATGAACACCAAAGAGATCGGCGCCGGATAACGGCGAATGCGATCGAGCTCCACTTGGATCTGATGATCGAAGTAGCGCCGGTTGTACACGCCGGTCAGCGGATCGCGAAACGCAAGCTGCTCGAACGTTCGCGTGCGCTTCAGCAAGCTGCAAATGCGCGCATGCATTTCTTCATAATGAAACGGCTTGGCTACGAAATCGTCGGCCCCCAAATAAAAGCTGCGCACTTTATCCTGCACGTCGTCGCGGGCCGACACGATCATCAGGGGAATCCATTTGAGCGTCGGATCCTCTTTCATAAACTCGAGCAATTCATACCCGCTGGCAGGCCGCATCATCAGGTCTAACGTAACCAGATGGTATGTCCGCTCCCGCAGCAGCCTTTGTGCAGCCGCGACATCTGCCGCTTCATCCACCTCATAGCCTTCAAGCGCGAGCCTTTGCGCCAAATACGAGCGGATGGCATCGTCGTCGTCGATCACAAGCAGCCTCTCATCGCGCTGCGGAGATACCTGGCGGTACAGATGCTCGTACTGCTCGTCGAGCTCCAGCTCGCGCCCGTACATCTCCAGCTCCAGCTTCAGCTCCTCCAGATGCGGCCGGGACGCCTCGGCGCTGGCCGCAGCGCACTCCGCTGCCGCCACCATTCCGCCGGATAGGCCCGCACCCTCATCCTGCGTCCACTGCCAGATCCGGTCCAGCGCTCCGGCCAGCAGGCCGATCCGCTGCAGTTCGAACATCGGCGCGCTTCCTTTGATCGTATGGGCGATTCGATAGACGCGCTGCCCCGCCGCTAGCGGCTCTTCACCGCCGGCCGCCGCTTCGATCCAATCGCTCAGCGAAGCCGTCTGCTTGCCGAGCTCATGAACATATCGTTTGCGCCCCTCCTTCATCAATCTGCGTTCTTTTTCATCGCGGTCTTGCATCATCCCGTTCATCTTCATCACACTCCGTCTTTCCTCCAGCAAACCGGGCGGGTCAAGGCTTGCCGCGCCGAATCATATCGCCAATCGTATCCAACAGCTGAAGCGGGCTGAACGGCTTGACGATATACTGCGTCACGCCCGCCGCCTTCGCCCGCTCCCGATCTTTCTCCAGCGCTTTGGCCGTCAGCAATATAACGGGCGCCTGCGCGTTCGGGTTCGGATGTCTCCGCAGCCATTCGCACACCTCTACGCCCGTCCGCTCGGGCATCATATAATCCAGGATGATCAGGTCGAACGTCTCCGATTGCAAACAATCGATCGCCTGCTGCCCATCCTCCGCTTCCGTAATTTCATATCCTTCGTCCTTCAGCGTTTCCGTCAGCAAAAACCGCAAGGCCGCCTCGTCCTCGGCCAGCAATATGTTTCCCGCTGCCATGCTGTATGTCCCCTTTCCCGAATGCCGCATCCATATTTTTCAACAAAATTCGTACTTTACATAAGCCAATAGTATGATGTATGAGACATAAGAACCATGGTATGATACGATTATAAAAAATATTTTAGATATATTGGTAGTTTTGCCCTATCGAAAGGATGGTCACATTGAACCCCGCTTCCATTGAACACTTGATCCGCAAGGTGTCCAAATATGTCAGCTTCGGACAACCGGTATCGTCCGGGTCCGTCATCAGCCAGCGCATTTCCGATCCCCGGATCCCGATGCAAGCCTATTACCTTAACATGAAGCTGCAAAATGAACAGGAGCAGTACTATCATGAGGTATGGCTGAAAATGAACGGCAGCTTCGCCGTTACCGAAGCCTGGTATACAGACAGCTCCGTCACGCGAAAGCTGTACCGTGATCCGTTGACGGCCGACCAGCTGCAGCAGGTGATCGGCGAAGAAGAATTCAGCGGCATCGTCCTGCGCATGACCGAAATTGTCAAAAAGTTCGAGAAAGACGACTGGAGGCCGCAATCACGGCGTAAGTAGGATCACGACGGATCCGCCGGGGCGCGCTCCGCTACGGTCTGCCTGCTCTCCCGATATTTCCGCCACGAACGTCCGGAGATCGCAGGACAGCCCCGGGAATCAGCCCAGGCGTAAATCCACCCTTCCCGTTCCTCGCGCCGCGCATCGCGCACCCAGATTCGTTCGTAATCGTTCGGCATGCCCGGACCGTAATATTCCTCAAGCGCATCCATGCGGGCGAGCCCTTCTTCCGTAACGATAAGCCACCACCCCTCCACCAGATCGCCATCCCCATAGCCGGCAAGCACGATCGCCGGGTAATCGCCGCAATCATACAGCTTGCCGTACACGACGCCGGGCCGGGACGACAAAGTATAGGATGCGACCACGTGATGATTCGACTCGCCCTCAAGCAGTGTGCCGTACACAAAGACCGGAATCATGACAACACTCCTTTGCAACCAAGCGTCAATACCCTTCTCTTATCATACCACATCCCAAGCCCCGGACGCGCCGCCCGTGCCCGGAAAGCGCCTCTAATGGAGGAGCACCAGGAAACATGGGCATACATATAGTGAGAAAGCGTACGAAATGCGCCGCGATTCTCCATGACCATCCATCGCAAAGTAAAGATACGTTTCCCGTTTAGAGAAATCGCGGTATGATAAGCGCCAAACTTAAAAAAACCTTATTGCATATCGGTTAAGTAGGAATTATACTTGTTGTTATTGGATCTGAATCGCAAGGAGCGTATGGAATGGACTGGACAATTGTTTTGATGGGTGCCTTCGTGGGGCTGCTTGTCGGGCTTACCGGCGTCGGTGGCGCGGCGCTGTTGACACCGGTGCTCGTATTCCTTGGCATACAGCCGACAGTGGCTGTTGCGACTGATTTATTTTATAACTCGATTACGAAGCTGTTCGGAAGCATTCAGCATATACGTCAGCGGACCGTGCAGACTTCTCTCGTGCTGTATTTGGCGATGGGAAGCGTCCCGAGCGCCATTGCCGCGATTCTGCTGCTCAAATATTATCCGCCGCTGCATGGTTACCAGGACGCCATCATCAAGCATGCGCTCGGCATCGTGCTGATCATCGTTGCGCTCGTAAGCCTGGTGAAAGTCTGGTTCGACAAGGGCGGCGCGCGGACAAACCGAATTCAGCAGAAGCCGCTGTCAGAGAAGAAGGCGCTGACCATCCTGATCGGCGTCGTGCTTGGATTCGTTGTCGGCTTGACCTCGATCGGTTCCGGCTCATTGTTTGCGCTGGCGATGATGTTTTTGTTCCGGCTGACCGCCGCCGAGCTCGTCGGCACCGATATCGTGCACGCGTTCCTGCTCGTAACGGCCGCAGGCCTCATGCACGCCGGATTCGGAACGATCAACTATGCGCTGGCATTCAATCTGCTCGCCGGCTCCGTCCCGGGCGTCCTTGTCGGCAGCAGCCTGTCGGCGAAGCTGCCTTCCACCCCGCTTCGTACGGTCATGGCTACGATTATTCTCATCAGCGGCATTAAATTAATTTAACCGTCCTTCATATCTATAAGCATCCATGAACAAGAAAAAAGCCAAAAGCGTCCACTTCTGGCTTCATTCTTCTATATTAGCCGGACCGGGAACCGGCGTTTCCGGTCAATGCCTTGTGGACGCCGCTTCCTGCTGCCGGATTGTAAGTCCGCGGGTTTTGACGATAATTTTGCGGATACTGTCTTCCGACAAATGAAACTGGCGGATCAGCTCCGATACGCTGTGACCGCTTTGGTACAGCCGAAAAATTTCGTAGTTGCGGCGCAGAATTGATTGGCGCGTTCCGTTATTCTCGCCCCAGCCTGCGCGGGTTTGTTCCTTTTTCGGTATATAAATAATCTCGCCTTGAATGTAATCCTGCAGTTGTTTCAGCAGGCTAGGCGGTAATATGTCCTTCCCGTTCTTGTACCCCACCGATGAAAGCCTCCTTTCGTGCCGTGTTCGTCCGAGCCTCGAAAGTTGCAAGCATTTTCATCTTCACACCTCCATCAAGAGCCTTGTTGGTATACAAAACCGATGTCTGTCAGCATTCGGGTAAATGAAAGAATAAAAAAAACACGATGTACCGTATCGTGCCCAAATGCCTTCTATGTCATATATCGATCAATGACGTTCAGGTGACGGTGCTTTCGAAAATGCTTATTCACTTGCGAGCAATCCCTTTTCCGTTTCTAAATGCGCTTCTGTTGATCATTGCAGCTGCACTCCTTTCACCTGATTTGATTGATGATACGCGAATCTTCTTTATTTAACCATACTTTCCCATATATGTCCAGTCGTACCTTCGACGATAGAAGGGGCCCGCGAAGGCCCCTCATTTGATTGGCGCTTCCGCTTTACGCGAAAGCCACCTCCATTTGTGTAATCATTGCTCACGATCACTCCTTTCCTTTAGCGTCAGCTGGCCGGCTACATGTACTATTAACTCATACATGCCGCCTTGGGGCAAGGTGACAAAATCGTTATAACGATTTAATCCTCACTGCCGCGCTGCGCCGCCATTAGCCCGGGACCTTCTCCGTGCGGAGGCCCTTTGCATCCGTTCGCTTTCGCATAAGTCGGGAGGCTAAAATCCTTGCTTCTTCAGCCAGTTCGCGCATAGATTCGGCCATGTGCGCGCTTCCGGATGCTCCTGGGCCAGTCCGAGGCCGTGCCGGCCGCTCTCATAAATATGGAGCTCGAACGGTACTTTATGCTTCCGCAGAGCAGAAGCGAACAGCATCGCGTTCTCTACCGGAACGCCAGCGTCATCCGCCGTATGCCAGATGAATGTCGGCGGCGTAAGCTCCGTAACCCGATTCTCGCTGGACATCTGCTGGACTAGCGCCGGCTCGGCCGGGTCGCCGAGCAAGTTGTTGCGCGAGCCGCTATGCGTATGCGCGCCGAACGTGATGACAGGATAACAGAGCACAAGCGCGTCCGGGCGCGAGCTTTCCCGTTCAATCGGGTCGGCTGCCTCCGCATCCCCGCCGTCGAACTGCGTCCCTGCGGTGGAGGCCAGATGCCCTCCTGCGGAGAAACCGAGAATGCCGACCCGCTTCGGGTCTACGTTCCACGCGGCGGCGTTATGCCGGACGGTCCGGATGGCGCGCTGCGCATCCATCAGCGGGTTCGGATGCCGGTAAGGGGCCACCCGGTAATGCAGCACGATGGCAGAGATGCCGAGCGTATTGAGCCATCTGGCAACCGGTTCGCCTTCGTGTTCGGCTCGGCGGCCATAGCCGCCTCCCGGGCAAACGACAACAGCGGAAGTCGGCTCGGCGGACTCCACCAGGAAAGGCACCAGCGTCGGCCGATCTTCCTGCTCCTCCCCAAGCGCATTCGGCGTTCCTTGCGGCCACAGCAATAAACTCATCAATGAAACCTCCCCAATGGAAATGTATGCTAAAATCATACTACATTCGCCGACCGGTTTGTACTATGAAATCGCGCCGCGGCTTCGGAATTTCCCGGCGCTGCCCGTCCGTTGACATGCGGCGCTTGCGCACCCGTTCGTTCGTTTGCGCCAGCCATGCCGGTTTAAGCCCGTCGACGGATGCCGGGCCGAGGGCGGCTATGGTACAATGGAAAATAAAAGAAATCTAGAAGCACGACATTCTTTTTCAAGCGAGGGACCTTATGGAAACGAAACGAAGCCGGGCGGAAGCGCTCGTTCAACAATATAAGCAGGAGCATTTACTGCGGTGTATATCCCGATTGCCGGAGGAGCGGGCGGAGCGGCTGATCGATCAAATTTTGCGAATCGATTTTACGCAGCTTCGCAGCGCGATGCGGACGCCGGCTCCGTCCATTAGCGGCCAAAGCCGCCTGGAACCGATGGACGCAGCGGACTGGGACGATTTCGACGCGCGGCAGCGAGCGGATTTTGAAGCGAAGGGCTGGGATTTGCTGCGCAGCGGCAGCGTCGGCGCGATCGTCGTCGCCGGAGGACAAGGAAGCCGGCTCGGCCACGAAGGGCCGAAGGGCACGTTCGATATCGGACTGCCGTCCGGCAAGTCGCTGTTTCAGTTGCAGGCCGAGCGGCTGCTGAATTTGTCCCGGCGCGCGGGCCGGCCGATTCCGTGGTACATTATGACCAGCCCGGAAAATCACGCCGAAACGGTGCAATTTTTTAAAGCCGCGCACTATTTCGGCTATGCGGAGGATGATTGCTTCTTTTTCCCGCAGGGCGTAATGCCGGCTGTCGATATGGACGGGAGCATTTTACTCTCCGGCCCGGATGAAATCAGCCTCGCTCCGAGCGGCAACGGCGAATGCTTCGCCGCCCTCAAGCAGAGCGGTGCGCTGGAGGACATGAAGCGGCGCGGCGTGGCCTGGCTGTTCTACTATAACGTGGACAACGCCTTGATCCAGGCGGCCGATCCGCTGTTCGTCGGCGTAGCGGCGCACTTAGGTCATCCGATCGCCACGAAGGCGGTCGAGAAGGCATATCCGGAAGAGAAGGTCGGCATCCTCTGCCTGCGCGACGGAAGACCTTCGGTCGTGGAATATACCGATGTGCCGGAAGAAGTGATGCTGCAAAAGGACGGCAAGGACAAACTGTTGTTCGGCCTGGGCAACGTCTCGATTCACCTGTTCCGTCTCGATTACATCGAGCGGCATGCCGATGCGGCCATCCCTTACCATAAGGCACATAAAATAATCAAATATATCGGCGAAAACGGCGAGCTGATCCGCCCCGAGACGCCGAACGCCTATAAGTTCGAGCGGTTCATCTTCGATTTCTTCCCGCTGGCGGACCGCATGACCGTGCTGAAGATGAAACGCGAGGAGCAGTTCGCTCCGGTGAAGAACAAGGACGGCGTCGACAGCCCGGCGTCGGCAAGACGGCTTGTCTTCGATCTGCACCGCAAGTGGCTGCTGGAGGCAGGCGTGCCGGCAAGCGCGATCCAGGGACGGGATATCGAAATTTCCCCGCTTCTGTCGTACGGAGGGGAAGGACTGGAGCAGCCGGATCTTCTTCGAAGTCTCGGCATTTCCAGCGAGTAGCAGACGGTTCCTTAACGAATAAAGCCTTGATCCCGCGACATCGGGACCAAGGCTTGCTTCATATTCATATTTTACAACGTTATTGTACAAACTTCGGATTATTCGTTCCGGGCAGCGAGCCGCCTAGCTCTTCGCTTCGTCCCAGACGACTTCCCAGTTCCGGTTCAAAGTCGCTTCAATTGTGCCGCGTTCCATAATGTAGGACGCCAGCAGCTCCGCCATATCCGTCGGAATGTCCTTCACCACCGGCTTGCCTTGGAACATCAAGTAATTCCCGCCGCCGCCGGCGCGGTAATTGTTCATGACGACATCGTACTCCGCCTTCGGATCGATCGGCTTCCCATCATACTCCAGCCGGGTCACCCGCTCGCCTTCGGGCCGCGAAATGTTCAGCCGGTATTCGATGCCTTCCCACATATCATAGTTGTAATGCTGCGGTTTCGGATCGCTAAAGTGCGGGCTTACCTCGATGTCCCCGCTCCCGTCGTACTGCTGGAAATACGAAGCGGTGCGCTCCAGCGCGGCCCGAATATCGGCGCCGGTAATGCGGATCACCTGCAGCGTGTTCGGGTAAATGTAGTTGGAGACGATATCGCGCATCGTAATATGTTCGGGAAATCCCGGCGAGACGTTGTCGAACAGCGCCGTATTGGAGATCGGCGCGCCGGATAAGTCCATCTGCACCTTATTGATGAATTCGATCAGCGGATGCTCCTTGAGCCTTACGCCCATCGGATCGGTGACTCGCATATCGCCCGCCAGCCGGCCGATCGGCTGATCGAGCCATACTTGCGCGAGCGCCTCATGAGGCTGGACCAGCGCCAGCACCGCCGGATCGGGCTCTACGCCCTGCGGGGACAGCAGCTCGGACCGTTTGGACTGCACCTTCCATTTCCCATCTTCCTTGGTCAACTCCAGCGTCACTTTGCCGAGCCAGGCTCCGGTGCTTCCCGGCTGCACGATGACAACGCCGTTCACCGTCGTATCCGACAGCACCCGGTGCTGGTGGCCCGTCAGCAGAACATCGATTCCCTCAACCTCCCGGCACAGCGCGTAGCCTTGATTCTCCCCCGTCAGCGGCTCTGTCGGCTCGCCCGTTTCCAGATGGCGCTCGAAGCCGCCGTGATACGAGACGATGACGACATCGGCGCCTTCTTCCTCGTGCAGCTTGCGCACCCATGTCTTCGCAGTGAGAAGCGCATCCTTGAACTGCAGCCCGCGAATATAATCCGGCTTCTCCCAATGCGGAATATAATGAGTCGTCAGCCCGAGCACGGCCACCTTCAGATCGTCCGCGAACGTTCGAATGAAGTACGGCTTGCCGAAATACGGATCCCCGGTCGCTTCGTCCACGATATTGGCGCAGAGCCACGGGAACCGCGACTCCTGCACAGCCTTGCCGAGCAGGTCCGGGCCGTAATTGAACTCATGATTGCCGATCACCGCGGCATCGTACCGCAGCTCGTTCAGGCACTCGATCATCGGGCTGGCGGCCTCGGCGTTCAGCTTCGCATGATGATAAGCAAGCGGCGTCCCCTGGATCAGATCTCCATTGTCGATGACGAGCAGCGGCGCTCCTTTGCGGCGCTCTTCGCGGATCAATGTGGCAATTTTGGCAAAGCCGTACTCCGTCGGCTTATTATTTGCATACTGAATGGGTATCATATTTCCATGAATATCGCTTGTTTCCAGAATGGTGAGTGTGCATTCCCGGGCCATACGCATTGTTCAACTCCGTTACACGAATTTGACTACACTATACCAGACTTCACCCGACAGGCACAACGGAGACAGCAAATTGCAATTTCCGACGCAACTTAACGAATATTTTACTGTCTCTTTCTTCAAATTGTGATATAGTAAGTAATGGATTTTTATCCGAGCCATTTAACAGGAGGTCAATTCCATGTTCAAAAAGTTTGCAGCAATCAGCTTGTCCCTCGTGCTGACTGCGGGATTTGCTGTAGGGTGCGGCAGTAAACCAGAGACAACCCCGGCCCCTGCACAGCCTGACAACAAAGCGGCGGCTCCTGCTGCCAAAGGCTACGTACCGAAAGAATTGACGGTACAATTCGTTCCATCGCAGCAAGCCGAAACGCTGGAAGCGAAGGCGAAGCCGCTGGAGAAACTGCTCGGAGAAAAACTGGGCATCCCGGTGAAAGTTTCCGTATCCACGAACTACAACACCGTTATCGAAGCGATGGCTTCCAAAAAAGTCGATATCGGCTTCTTGCCGCCAAGCAACTACGTCATGGCGCATGACGATAAGAAGGCTGCCGATCTGCTGCTGCAAGCGCAACGTTTTGGCGTAGACGATAAAACCGGCCAACCGACGAAGGAATTGGTAGACTTTTACAAATCAATGATCGTGGTGAAAGCCGATTCTCCGATTAAAGATATTAAAGATTTGAAAGGGAAAAAGATTGCATGGCAGGATGTTACCTCTTCCGCCGGCTATGTATACCCTGCAATTCTAATGAAGAAAAACGGCATCGACCCGGAGAAGGACGTAACGGGCATTACCGTGAAAGGCCATGACAAGGGCGTTCTTGCCGTACTGAACGGCGAAGTGGACGCAGCGGCCGTATTCCAGGATGCACGGATCAACGTGATCAAGGATTTCCCTGACGTATTCCAGAAAGTTCGCGTGCTTGCCTTCAGCGACCCGATCCCGAACGACACGGTTTCCGTTCGTCCGGACATGGACCCAGCTTGGAAAGACAAGATCGCGCAAGCGTTCATCGATCTCGGCAAAAACCCGGAGAGCCAAAAAATCATCTTCGACGTATACTCGCACCAAGGCTACGTGAAGTCCGACGACAAGAAGTTCGACATCGTCCGTCAAGCGGCCAAAGAAATCGGTCAAAAGAAATAAGGCGCTCTGCCATGCAAAAAGGAACAGTCCTCCGCGAGGAGCTGTTCCTTTTTTTTGCTACACCGTGAACTCGATCGGTACGCCCTTGTCGCCGAGCCGGCCTTCCCTCGCGTCGTCCCGCAGCCGCTTCAACCAGCGCAGCTCCGTCTTGGCGTGCTCATATCCGCCGACCATCATGTGCAGCGCCGATTTCGGCACGATGCCGATATGGTCCGTATACACATCGTGCAGCGCCTTCATCGCCTTCTCGCACTTTCGGACGCGCGAGTCCAGCAGCTCCGCGAGCTTCTGCTGGTCGCCGTGATCGGCGAAGACGAGCGCCATATACAGCGGGTGCTTTACCGGCTCGTATTCCGCAAAGACGCGCAGCAGCAGCCTGTCGAACTCTTGACGCCCTTTTTCCGTTATACGGTATATCGTTTTGTCCGGGCGTCCGGCATCCTTCACAATCTCGACGGTCTCGATGCACGCTTCCTCCGCCAGCCGATCGACAGCATAATAGAGCGACCCCATCTGCAGCTTCGTATAGCGGTGCATTTCGCGCTCTTTCATCTTTTGCGTCATTTCATAAGGATGCGCGTCACCCTCGATTAACAGCCCAAGGATGGCCAATCTCATCGACACCGCGCCTCACCCCCTGCTTGCTTCCGGCACTGGCGGGCTTTCCGCCGGCTTGACCCGCTCGCTGCCCATCATGAATACGAAGACGGCCGCAAGCAATGCGGGAAGCAGCGCCCACATGAACGTTTGCGCGATCGACGACGACAGCGTATCCGTTATCTGGTTCAGCACGTCGGGCGGGATCAGCGCCCGCTTCTCCGACGACAGCATATCGCGCGGATCGCCGAGCTTGCCGCCAGGCAGACCGCCTCCGCCGGCGAACGCATCCGCTATGCCGGACGCAAAGGCGTTCCGCTGAATGATGCCGAAGATGGTAATGCCAAGCGTCATGCCGAGCGAGCGGAGGAACGAGTTGGCCGACGTCGCGGCACCGCGCTGCCGCATGTCGAAGTTATGAATCGACGCCATGCTGAGCACCGAGAACGAGAACCCGACGCCGAAGCCGGTCAAAATCATGTACAGCGTCAGCAGCATCCGCGATGTCTCCGGCGTAATCGTGCCCAGCAGCAGGATCCCGAGAACGAAGCAAACGGCGGAAAAAATCATAATGTTGCGGAAGCTTGTTTTGGCTGTGAAAAAACCGCCCGTCTGGCTGCCGACCACGGAACCGAGCATCATCGGCATCAAGATCAGCCCCGAATTGGTCGCCGATCCGCCGAAGACGCCCTGCACATAGATCGGAATGTAAATCGCGGCGACGATGTAGCTTGCGCCGTACAGCAGCGCCACCGCATTGCTGGAGGCGAACAACCGCTGTTTGAACATGGCGAACGAAATAATCGGTTCGCTCGCCCGGGTCTCCGCCACGAGAAACGCCACGAACAGCACGGCAAACGCGGCGAACAAGCCGATGATGGCAAACGAGCCCCATGCATACTTCTGTCCGCCCAATTCCAGTGCGAACATCAGGCAGACGACGGAGGCTACGAGGGTGGCCGCGCCGAACCAGTCGATGCTTTGCTTCGTGTGCTTGAGCGACTCATGGTAGAAGGCGCCAATGAACGTAAGCGCAACGACGCCGATCGGAAGGTTAATGTAGAACACCCAGTTCCATCCGATATATTCGGTAATATACGCGCCGAGCAGCGGTCCGAATATGCTCGAGATGCCGAAGACAGCGCCGAACAGCCCGCCCATCTTTCCGCGTTTTTCCGGCGGGAAAATGTCGAACACGATCGTGAACGCAATGGGCATCAGCGCGCCGCCGCCGATCCCTTGGACCGCACGGTAAATGCTGAGCTGAACGATGCTGTTCGCCGTGCCGCAAAGCGCCGAACCGACGAGAAACAGCACCATGCCAAAAATAAAAAATCGTTTGCGTCCGAACATGTCGGACAGCTTGCCGAAGATCGGCGTACCGGCCATCACGGCCACCATGTAGGCGGAGGTCACCCAGACGAACTGCTCCATGCCTCCCAGCTCGGCCACAATCGTCCCCATTGCCGTTGCAACGATCGTATTGTCCATGGCCGCCATCAGGATGCCGAGCAGCAGCCCGGCAATGACAAACCCGGTCTTGCTTTGTTTCGTATTCATGCCAGCGCTCCTCTTATCAATCCATATAGTCAATAATGGAAATTATTATATTCAAATTTGAATAGATAATCAACGATTTATTTGTCATGAAAAAACAGTGCGAAGCGAGTCTCCTGACTCCGCACTGTTTCCTTCACAGCATCCTTCTGCTGCTGTTCGGGCATCACCGCGCTTCCCTTCCCGCGGCTGCCATTCATTCCAACGCGCGCGAAGCGGTATGCGTACGTTGGACGGAGGGACGTGCCCCCCATGACATCCGCTTCGGCTGCAGCGGCGCTTAAAGGCGACGATCGACCGACGCCCTATCCAGCATCCGCTCCCGCATGCGAAGCTCCAGCGCCTCCGGCGTTCTCCCCGCATAGCCCGCCAAAGCCTCGGCATCTTTCAGCAGATGCCCGGTCAAGATGCACACCGCCGTCTCGTCCTTGTCGATGATCCGCTCCGCCGCCAGCCGCTTCAAGCCGGCCACCGTTGCGGCTGACGCCGGTTCGCAGCCGATGCCCGAGCGGTCGATGACCTGCTTGGCCGCGAAGATTTGCTCGTCTGTGACGGTTACCGTCACGCCGTTCGTGTGCTCCAGCGTCCGCAGCGCCTTCTTCCAGCTCGGCGGGCTTCCGATGTTGAGCGCGCTGGCCCGCGTGGACAGGCGCGGCTCCGGTGTCAGCGTCCGCTCACCGGCCTCCACCATGCGATGGAACGGGCTCGCGCCTTCCGCCTGCACGATCGCTACTCGCGGCACGGTCTCGATCAGGCCGATCGCTTGCAGCTCCTGCAGCCCTTTGCCGAGTGCCGCAGCGTTGCTGAGCGCACCGCCCGGGACGACGATCCAATCCGGCATCGACCATTCGAGCTGCTGGGCGATTTCAAATACGATGCTCTTCTGCCCTTCGATGCGCAGTGGATTGACGGAGTTGCAGACATACAGTCCGAATTCATCCGCATGCGCCTCCAGAAAACGCAGGCCGTCGTCGTACGTTCCGGGGAAGCGGACGAGCTTGCCGCCGTAAGCCAGCGTCTGCAGCACTTTGCCGTCCGCCACGCCCTCCTCGGGAACGAACACGTACGACGTCTTGCCGCACCAGGCCGCATACATCGCCAGCGACGAGGACGTATTGCCGGTGGAGGAGCAGGCAAACCGGTTCATTCCGAGCGCGTGTCCGTGCGAGACGGCGACGGTCATTCCGTTATCCTTGAACGAGCCGCTCGGGTTCTCGCTCTGCGCCTTCAGCAGCACGCGGCGCACCCCGGCAAACCGGGCGGTCGCCGCCGCATCATACAATCCTGTATTTCCTTCGTATCGGGTTACAATCGCTTCGTCCGGCAGCTCGGGATGAATCAATTCCTTGTAGCGCCAGACGCCGCTCGCGTAAGGCGTCATCCGCTCCGCAAGCCTCGCATGGAATAGACGCTTCAGCCGGTCGGCGTCAAGCCGCTTCCACTGCTGCTCAATTTGCAGCAAGCCGCCGCAGGCGCAGCGGATGCGCGGTTGATGTAACTCCCATAACCGGTCGCAATCGATGCATGTCAACTGCATATTTCGAACCTCCTTAAAGTGTCATTGCGTTGTTTTGCTCCTGCTTATGAACTACAATAAAGGAAATCGTTTCATAAATAAAATATAAGTTATTTTGTAATTCATAAATTAAAATTATGATTTATCCCAAGACAGGAAGGAGGCATCCGCTATGAATCTTCATGCGCTCAGCGTCTTTCGCGCCGTTGCGCACGGCGGCAGCGTGACCCGTGCTGCCGAAGCGCTGCGCATTAGCCAGCCGGCGGTAACGGCCCAAATCCGCAATCTGGAGAACGAGCTCGGCCTCTCCCTTATCGCTCCGAAAGGCCGCGGCATAGGGCTGACGGAAGCAGGCGAATGGGTTGCGGCCCAGGCGGACCGGCTGTTCTCGCTGGAGACGGAGGTCGAGCGTCTGATCGCCGATTACAAGGAAGGCCGCACCGGCAAGCTGCGCATCGCCGCTACGTATTTGCCGGCCAACTTTTTGCTGCCTGGCTGGATCGCTGCTTTCAAATCGGATTATCCCGATGTGCGCGTCATATTGCATACGGCCAACACGCGCCAAGCAATGGAACGGCTGATGCGATACGAAGCCGACTTGGCGGTGATCGGCGGAGGGGCCGAGCCCGAACCGGGCATCGCCCGGCGCGTTCTGTTCGAAGATCCAATGTGGTTTGTCGTCCCGCGCGGTCACCGGCTGGCGGATCGGGAGTCGTCCCTTGCGGAAATTTTGCGCGAACCGTTCGTCATGCGGGAAGAAGGAAGCCGTACGCGCGAGATGCTGCTGGCCTTGTGCCGGACGGCCAATCTGAAACCGCCCGCGGCGGCGGTGGAATGGGACGGTATGAATGAGGCGGTCAGGGCGGTGAAGGCGGGGTATGGCGTCATCTTCGCCTCGGCGGCGGAAGTGCGGGAGGATGTGCAGCGCGGCGATGTCGCCCGCGTCTTTGTGCGGGAAGTCGAAGCCGTCAATCCGATTGCCGTGTATACGCGGGAGCAGGAGACGTTGTCCAAACCGGCGGAGGCGCTGATGAATATCATCATGCGCCCCCGTGAAGAATCGTAGGCGGCGATCAAGTCGCCGCTATTTCTTCTTCAATTCTTCAATTTTTTTGTCAAACGTCTCGTTCGCTTCTCTTAGCGCCGTGTTGACGTCTTTCCCATTTTTTACGGTCGCAGTCAGCGCGGCTCGGGCTGCGCTAATCCCTTGCGTGTCGTACACCGTCTGTGGATACGGACTGGCAGGTGTCATATTGACGGCTTTCACATTTTTCCCCACCATATAAGTCAGGTCTTTACCGAAAGCTTCTTTCACCTTCGGATCTTTCAATACGCTGTATCTTCCCTGCCTGGACATATCCATCTGCACTTCGTCCGATAAGATGGCGGACATTACCCGGAAAGCGTCCTCCTTCTTGGAACTTGTCTTGGAAAGCACCATTAAGTGTGCGTCGATTCCGGGGCTGACGCCCGGCAGCTTTTGCCAGACAGGGAAGGAGGCCATGTCCCAATTCAAATCCTGGAATTGGCTTAAATCGCCGAATAAATTAATATCGGCCAGCATGGCCAGCGTCCGTTTCTTGTAAAACAGCTCTGCGGCTTCTTTATTAAATGAGATTTGCTCGTTTCCGGGAATCGAATGAATGGCAATCATCCGCTCCATGACTTGCTTCCACTCCGGTGTGTTCAGCGCCGCTTTGTTCGTCTTCGGGTCGACAAAAGGCAGCGAAAGCTGCGAAGCGAGCCGTTCCGGGACATTCGGTTCCAGTCCGCGGTATTGCGTGCCGTTGTCGTTTCGGGTTACGAGCTTGGCAAGCTCTGTGGCCTGCTCCCAGGTCATCCCGTCCTTCGGATACGGAACGGCGAATTTATCGAAAATGTCCTTGTTATAATAAAGCGTTTGAAAGTTTCGGGCATATGGCAGCGCAGCCAAATCATTCGTTTGCGTGGCGGCTTTGACCGCTTCGACGGCCTGCGTCTCGATTTTGGCCAGATCGAATTTATGCTTTTGAATCCACTCCGTTAAAGGCGCGGCCAAGTCCAGCTCGAGAAATTCGGGCATCCCGTTCACATTATTCGTAATGACAATGTCCGGGACATTGCCGGCCGCCACCAGCTCCGCCAACTTCGTGCCCTGTGCGTTATATATGAACTTCTGTACCGTAATCCAAGGATATTGCTTGCTTACCGGCGCTATGATATAACGCTGAAATTCTTCGTCCGTCAAATATCCCTGGGTTTTAACCCCTACGGAAATCGTCACGGGCTGATGCTCGGCCGGCTTGTTCTCCGGCGAAGCGGCTGGCTGCTTGGTCATGCAGCCGCCGAGTAAGGCGGGTAACATCGCGCCGCTCAGCAGTATCGATCCGAATCGGTAACGTCGTCCTTTAAGCATGATTTTTCACTCCTCGGTTAAATTGTGGATCCCCGCCATTTTCCAAGTATTGCTTCAATTCCAAAGGACAATCCGTCTGGATCATATTGAATCCGTAGTGAATCATCCATTCCCAGCCTGACGGCGTGTCTGTGTATCCGCCGCAAAGCTTCTTCTGAATCGAATTCACCCAAATCCGGTAACGTCCGATGAGCAGGCCGAAGTTCGGAGCTGAGATGACCGGACTCGGGTCCGCGGGAAATACAAGCTCGAGCGCCTTCGGCCTGACCATCTGCAATACGTTCGGCAATTGGCCGATATTTCCTTCCTCGACCACATGCATATATTCGGGCCGGGTCGGCTTCCCCTTCAAAAACTGTTCCACTTCCGCATAGTCCGCGCTGCTCTTGAATAAGCCTTGGGTCAACGTACCGGTGCGGACCAGCACCTCGTATACCTCTTCGCGCGCATCCCAGCATTTATCCAGGTTGATCATGATGCTGCCTTTGGCGAGTCGCATCACCTCCTCCAACAAAGCTACTTTCATGCCGGTTATCCTTGCCGTTTCCCCTCCCTTGCCGTCTTTAAGGAATAACGACCGGATTTGCTCCAGCGTTAGATCTGATACTTTGCCGGTGCCATCCGTCATCCGGTCGACGGTTTTGTCGTGCATGAGTATCAAATGCCCGTCCTTCGTCTTGCGCACATCGATTTCTACCATATCGATCCCCATATCGATGCAGGACTGTACGGCCGCCAGCGAATTTTCCGGATATCGGCGCCAATCACCCCGATGCGATACCGTCAAGGTCCGGGCTTCCGGGTCATTGAATGCAGCGTATATTTCATTAAATTGCAGCGATGTCATCGCGCTCGACCTCCTATTCCATCTCGGCTCCACAGATTTCGTAATCGATTACTTTTTATAACTTAAAAAAATACTGTATAACAACTTACTTTATGGACAATCACCTATCGTTTATCAAATAAAAAATAATCGATTACAATATAGCCTTCACATCGGCCGCTTCCTTATAAACGTCTCCATATCGGTCATTCCGTACAAGCTGATGCTGGAATAGACGATCTTCCGGTCTTTAAGCTCCTTCGCCAGCATGAGGTTCAATTGTTCCACTGTCTCGGCAGATTGTGCTCCCTGTTCTTTGTTCGCGAAATAACCGACCGAAACATGCGGCCTATACGTCTCCGTTGCCGTAGCAAAACCGAAACGCTCCTCAACGAATCGGTTCAATTTAACCCGCTCTGTCTTTATGTTGTTTAATATGGCGGCGGATTCGGAATCGGCTGGCTTGAGCGTCGCCACAACGCCGTTATTATTCCAGTTCTCCAGCCTGTCGAATTCAAAGGCGAGACTTCCCGAGCCGAACCAGCCGGAATCCGCGCACATGACCGGTAATAGCCGGCTTTCCTTGCATCGGGAATTCGGCAGCCCCGCCAGCAGTGCTTCGGCTTCTTGCCGGATCGGATCGGGCAGCTTGTGCACATTGAAATCATTTATCGCATCCCAGACGGTAACGTGGTACGAATGAAGCGGCAGGAAACAGAACAAATAATCTCGGGCCATCCGCTCCAGTCCATTCGCCGTCTCCCACAAGCTGCTATAAAAGGAAGTGTCCGCTTCCTCTTCCCGGCAAAACATTTGTTCTAACTCCGGGCTGCCGCCGGCCGGAGCGTAGCTGTCCCCTGGATTGTCAAACAACAGTGAAAAACCGTTAAAGTGCGCCCATACGGGCCGAAAGCCATTGATCTTCCGATTCGTAACGCGAAACATGCGATATTCCATCCTTTTTCTCAATTATTTTGTAATCGATTACTTTTTGGCGAAAAGCAAGAATAGCTCTCATCAAAGTTGATTCGGCTTCGATAAGGAACCATTCATGTTATTAATGATAGGCGGCAAAATTGATCTTACGTTTCCCTTACAACCAGCTGATGGTCCAAAATATGCCGTCCGCTTGTGTTGATTTCTTTATTTTGTATTTTTTGCAGCAGCAGTTTGACTGAGGAAAATCCAAGCTCATAAGCCGGTTGAACGATAGCGGTTACGCCCGGGTTAGATATTTCCGTCAGAAACGTGCCGTCAAAGCTGATCATACCGACCTCTTCCGCCAGACGAATCGCCTTGTCTCTGATTCCTTTGAGCACGAAGGCAGCCATCAAGTCCGAATGCGTGAGCAAGCCGTCGATGGCAATGCCTTGATCCACAAGCTCGTTCAATATCCCGACGAGTTGCCCGTCTTCCCCGTTTCCTTGGTGCGGCTTGACGATCAATTCAGGACGAAAGTCAATCCCCGCCTCACTTAGCGCTTCTTTGTAACCGGTCAGCCGATCGCCCACCGAGCTTGATTTCTTGGAACCCGTAATGTACACGATGTTCCGACAGCCTCTTCGAATCAGCTCACACGCCGCGTCATAGCCGGCCTTCCTATTGTCGATCGCAACGTAAGTAATATGAATGTCATCAAAATATTCGTTGCACATGACGACCGGATAGTTCTCGTTTAATTTTTGAATTACTTTCTTATTCGCCCATGACGATAAAATAATGATCCCGTCCACTTGGCTTGTGCTGAGCATATTCTCATATGTATCCGCCTGCCATCCCGTCGTTCCGAGAATCATATGATAGCCGCTGTTGCGGATTGCTTCCTGCGCGCCTCTGACGATTCCGGCGTAGAAAGGATTGGCGATGGTGGGCATGACCATGGCGATGGTATTACTGGATTGCTTTCTTAAATTTTTGGCCAGCACGTTCGGCTTGTATTGAAGCTCCTCGATCGCCCTCATAACCTTCTGCCTGTTGACCGCCTTCACGGACGGATCATGGTTTAGCACTCTGGACACCGTTGCTACGGATACGTTCGCGCGCGCGGCCACTTCTTTGACTGAGCTCATATTTAATCTCCAACGAAAAGTAATCGATTACAAAATGAGCGTATCATATCCTGTTTTCCAAGTCAACCACTTGTCGATCGATTAACCGCTAATCGTATGAGGATCGGCAAGCTCCGCGCAGCTGACCGCACACGCCGAAGGGACTCAATCGGGACAACGCAACAACGCACAGCCACTCCGAATGGTGCAGAGATCCGCCTTGCGATTGCACAACCGCACCAATAAGGCCGTCACGGAGCGACGGCCCTTTGCTGCAATTTGCGTTACACTACAAACGAACTTCCCTGCCGGTTTCGGCAGATTCGTACAGTGCGGACAAAATTTTAATCATGTCGACGCCTTGGTCCGGCGTATTGATCGGCTCCGCCCGGTCCTGCAGACAATCGATAAAGTGGTACAAATGCTTCCCATGATTACCCAGCTTGCTCGCACCCTTGAATACGGGCGTTATATTGGACAGCTGGCCGGCCGTTTCGGTGAATAGCTGCAATTCGCCCTTCTTGATGCTCGCCCCGGCCTTCGTGCCGCGAAGCTCGACGAAATTCATCTCCTCGCCCACATTGGAAGCCCAACTGAATTCCAGTTGCAGCGATGCGCCGTTATCGAAACGGATGAAGCCAATGGCCAAATCCTCTACGTCAAAGGTGCCGTTTTCCTGCTTTTCTCCAAAATTCGAATGGACCGAATCCGATAGCTCGTTGCCGGCAAACTTCGTGTAGGTAGAGCCGGATACCGCGACAGGGCGCGGATTGCCCATCAGCCATATAGCCAAATCGATAAAATGAACGCCGAGGTCAATCAGCGGTCCCCCACCCGACAATTCCTTGGTCGTGAACCAGCCGCCTTTGCCGGGAATGCCTCTTCGTCGCAGCCAGCCGCAGCGCCCGGTATACATTTCCCCCGCGTGGCCTTCGGCGATATAGCGCTTCAAGTACTGGGCTTGCGGCGAGAAGCGGTTATTGCGCATCGCCATCAGCAGCTTGCCGGACTGCCGCGCCGCATCAGCCATCCTTTGAGCTTCTGCAGGACTTACGGCATCCGGCTTTTCGCAAAATACATGGCAGCCCGCATTCAGCGCCGCAATCGCTACCTTGGAATGATACAAATTCGGCGTGCAAATATCGATAACATCCAGTTCCGGAAGCTCCTTCAGCATCTGCTCGTAATCGCTGAATACATAAGGAATGCGGTGCTCGGCAGCCAGCTTCTCGGCCTTTGGCTTATTGATGTCGCACAAGGCGATGATCTCGACTTCGTCATGCTCCAGCAGCGGCTGCAAATGAGCCGTTCTGAAAATATTTCCCGTCCCCACAACGCCGAATTTCAGCTTATTTCCCATCTTCTTCTCCTCCGCTTCATTCCATCGTTTCTTCATGTATCCCTCATCCGGCCATCCCATCAAGTCCCTTTACATTATAGATAGGCCGCAGGTATGATGAACAGAGACAATCTTCCGTTTAGTTAGCGGATCTTCCGATTTTTTTGCCTAGGAGAAGGAGGTGCTTTCGTATGGATATTGGCCCCTGTTCCTTACTCGCCTGCGGCTATTCGGTGCATACGAAGCCGTTTACGTCCAAGCGGGAATTGCAAGTGTGCTTGGTCCGGTTTCAGTCCGAAGGCTGCAGCAGGATAGCTGTCAATGAGCATGTTCAGGAATACCGGCCCGGCGATCTGCTCGTTGCTTCTCCCGGCGACCGTTATCACCTGCAAACCGGCTATCCGGAAAGCGGAGACGCGCAAGTAAGCGCCGTGCGCTGCGCAGATTACTACTTCACCTGCAAAATCGAAGGGGAAGCTCCGTTCGGAGATTACCCGCGCAAACTGCATATCGGGATGGACGATCCGTTTCTCAATTTGCTAAAAAATTTGGTTTATGAGCGCCGCAAGCTGAAGGACCGTGATCCGAGCATTCAGGATTACCTGATTCGCCTTACTTTTATGTATATCCGCCGGTTCATCCAAACGAGGCTGAATGCAAGCGGCAGCAACTATTTGCCCAATAAAATGAAAGATTATATCGAACGGCACGCTACGGAGCCGCTCACCTTGAAGCAGATTGCATCCCATGCGGGACTCGGAATCTCACGGGCGTCGGAGCTGTTTAAAGCAGCGTTCGGCATCTCGGTCATGGGGTATGCCGCCGAGGTCAAGCTGAACATGGCCCGCAATTTTATTTTGCACGAGACCCGCTCCATGGAAGAAGTCGCCTACTCCTGCGGGTTCGGAAGCTACACGCACTTTTGCCGCATGTTTACCAAGCGATTCGGCGTCTCGCCAAGAAAATACAGGGAGAGCAACCGTTAACGAAAATGCACCCCTAGAATTCCATCGGTTAAACCTCGAGGGTTGTGCCGAATGTGTATTCAGGGATGCATTTTTTCAACCGAAGAAAAGCCTTGCAGGTTTCATTATTTGCTGTAAGACGCAATCGACTTGTTGGCGCGCTCCTCCGCTTCCCTGAGCGCCGTATTGATATCCTTCCCGCTATTCACAACTTCGTCGGCCGCCTTGTTAATTTCCGGGTTGACGAGGTTGTCGTATACGTTGCCGCGATTGATCGGCTGATGCTTGTGCTTGAACGGTGCGGCAATATTTTTGCCCTTCAGCGATGCATAGTCTTGACCGAACGCCTTCTTGATCGCATCATCCTTCAGCACGGCCGGACGGGCTGCCTTGGACATCGCCATTTGGTTTTCTTTACTTGTAATCGCTTTCAGAGCAAGAAACGCTTGATCCTGAAATTTGCTTTGCGCGGAAATGGTCAAAATTTGCAGCGGTGTGTCCACCTCAAGCGGTTTGCCCGGCATCGAAGGGAAGGTGACCATATCCCAGTTAAACACGTCGCCGGCTTTATAGTTATCTTCCAGAAGCCCCAGCCCGCCGTTAAAGGTAGCCATCATCGCCACGTTCTTGTTGTCGCGGAACATCTTCTCGCCCGGGTTGCCTTCATTGCCCGGAATCGTGCGCAGCTGCCGGTAAATATCCATCGCCTGCTTCCAGCCGTCGGTCGTCAGCTTCGCCTTGCCGGATGCGTCATACTTTTCCTGGAGCATCGTCAACGAAAGCCGCGCGGCGACCATCGTGCCGAACCCTTTGTACGAGACGCCGTCCACCGTCTTCGTCACCTTGCGCGCCAGCTCGATCGTCTCCTGCCACGTCATGCCATCCTTCGGATAAGCGACGCCGAAGCGGTCGAATATATCCTTGTTATAGAGCAGAATCGGGAAGCCGAGAGAGAACGGCATCGAGTAGATTTGGCCTTTGTCGCCGTAACGCTTGATCATCTCGATGGTAGACGGCTCAAAATCATTCAGGTTGACATCGTGCTTTTTGATCAGCGGGGTCAAATCAAGCTGCATATCCAGCTTTTGCATGACCGGCACGTCGAGGATGCCCGAATAGATCAGATCCGGGATGAATCCCGCCGTAATCATACTTTCGAAATTTTCTCCTTGCTGGTATTTGCGATATTCGACCGTAATGAACGGATATTTCGCCTTGACCGGGTCGGCGATCATCGTTTTGAATTCCTCATCCGATATGCCCGAGCCGAGCGTCGCCATCGTGAGCGTGACCGGCGTCTGGTCCAGCTCGGCTTTGGCGCCGGGCGCGGGCTGCCCGGACTTTCCTCCGCTGCAGCCCGTCAATGCCAAGCCCATTGCAATGGCAGACGTCATTAGTACCTTGGATTTCTTTCTCAACATCTGTGTACCCCCCGATATTCATATTTGTATATGGAAAATGGTTGGAGCCGCACATCCAGTAGAGCTATAAGCATATGTTCATGACCGGCAAAGCGTTACGCGCCCCTTACCAGGGCGCAAGCTTCTCGGGCAGCGGATCGATGGTTTCCGCCATGCGGTGGCATAGCAGCTCCATCATCCGAAGCTTGACGCTGCCGTGCTCGGACGAGCTCCACAAATTCCGGCTTTCCCCCGGGTCCGCCTCCAGATCGTACAGCTCGCCGTCCTGACGCGTATGATACATGACTAGCTTATGCGTGCGGTCCCGTACCATCATCGCGTATTCCATGCCGTACTTCCCGCTGCTTTCGTAGGCTTCACAATACACGTCGCTGCGATGCTCCGCCGTCTCGCCGCTCAGCAGCTTCATCAGCGATTTCCCTTGCATGCCGGGGTGACGCTCGATGCCGGCCGCCTCCAGGAACGTCGGCGCAAGATCGACAAGCTCGACAAAAGCGGACAGACGGGAAGGCTGTTTGACGACGGCAGGCCACGAAACGATCAGCGGCACGTGTACGGACGGCTCATAGAAATGCGCTCCCTTCAAATAAACGCCGTGGTCGCCGAGCAGCTCTCCGTGGTCCGACATGAACACGACGATCGTATTGTCCAGCTGTCCGGTACGCTCCAGCGCCCCCAGCATACGGCCGACCTGGTCGTCGATCAATTCGACCATCGCGTAGTAAGCCGCCGTCAAATACCGGTGATCGGAATCGGACATTTTATTGAAAGGGTACAGCTTCGGATTGGCGTAAGCCCCTTGATGGTCTCTTCGCTGGCCGCTCGTTTTCGATTCTGGCTCGCCCTCGTAATAGTTCGGCAGCGGCAGCTCGTCAAGCAGGTCCATATACCGCTTCAGGTAGCTCTCCGGCGGATCGAACGGATGGTGAGGCGCAAAGATGTTGGCCGAGAACGCCCACGGCCGCCGCTTCCCCTCATGCGCTTCGATGAAATCAATCGCTTTCTCCGCGCACCAGGCCGCTTGATGGTCCTCCGCATCCGGACCGTACACCACATATTCGCAGCCTTCCACCGGCCGTGTAGTGAATTTCTTGCCCTTGGCCCGCAGCCACTGGCTGTATTCGTTGGTCGTCCAATCGTCCTTCGGATGGTGAGACCAATGGAACATATCGTATCCGTCATCGATTCTTCGCTCCGTTCCGTGAGATACCCTCGGGAAGCAGGCGGACAGATGCAGCTTGCCGGACAGACCGCACGTGTAGCCTGCATCGTGCAGCAGCTTGGTCACAAGCACCTCGCTGTCCGGGATGTTCTGCCCGTTCTTGCGCAGCCGGACCGTGCGCGGATAACGTCCGGTCAAGAAGCTCCCCCTGCTCGGCGCGCACACCGTCGATTGGCTGTATGCGTTTTCAAATAGCAGGCCGTTTGAAGCAAGTCTGTCGATATTCGGTGTTTTAACGTATCGGTTGCCGTAGCAGCCAAGCGAATCGAACCGCTGCTGGTCGGTGCAAATCCAGAGTATATTCGGTTTATCGGTCATGTCATGTACCTCCGTAGATGTGAGATGTAAGATGCTGTATACGATGTTGTGTCAAAATATATCATGAATTCCTCCGCTAATATATAACTCAACCGATTACCTATGTTTCATTTTCGATTAACGGAGTAACCTTGAAGATAAACCGAAGAAAGGGCTTGCCCCGGATATCCAATCCGCAGAGACAAGCCCTTCCGTCAAAGGCGTACTCAGGTTATTGCTTGGGAGCTATATTCGAGAACCCTACGCTCACATCGCCGCTGTCGTTCATCCCTTTCAGCTTATAGTAATAGGTGACCCCTGCTTGAAGATCGGTATCCGTCCACGATGTGCCCGTCACATGACCGGCCACCTGGGTATACCCGGTGTCGGGCTGGGTGCTTCTGTACACCTTGAAGCCCGTTGCATTCGGCACCCGGATGAGGACCTCATCGAAATACGCGACCTGGTTCGCCCACAGCCCGGCCATGCCGGCCCCGATCGAGCTGTCGGTCACATCCACGATCAAGTTGTCGTTGACCATCGCCTTAAGCTGCGTTCCTTCCATAACAAGCCTTACGTTCATATCCGCCACATTCGGCTTGATGCCCTTCGCTGATAGCTCGGTCAGCGTCTTGGCAGCGATCAGGACGGTCGCGCCGTTCACATATTTGGCCAGCCGGAACGACGCGTTGCTGTGATCATACGTAAAATAATAGTAATTGTTGATGTCCTGAAACCGGCCGATGAGCCCGACTCTTCCCGAACTGTTATAGCTCGTGACGTCGATATTCGCTTCGATCTCGAAGTTGCTCCATGAAGCCGAGCCGCGCGTCACGATTTGCTGGCCGCTCGCGGTCGCCTTGTACACCTTCGTCGCCCTCGCCGCATCGGGATGGTTGACCGCAGTATAATCCGGACCGGCCTGCACCGTCCAGCCGCTCGACGTGCCGTCCCCATCCTCGAAGAAGCCCTTGAACGTTTCGTCGTAGGAAGGCTTCCAAGTTAACGTAGCGGTCGTAGCGGTTTTGGCCGATACTTTAACGTCATGCGGAGCGAACGGATTGTTCGCGTTCGGATAAGCAGCGTCCTCCGTGGAGTATGCGCTCGTTCCATATGCGTTGTAAGCGGCAACTTGGAACATGTACGTTTGCCCGTTATTTAGGCCTTCCACCCGTGTGCCTACAGCGTTGCCGACATCAATCGGCGTGCCGTAGCTTCCGCCGGACAGCTTGTAGCGGACCTTGTAGCCGGTCGCTCCCGGAACAGACTGCCACTCCACGCCTACGGCGCCGCTTCTTTCTACGTAAGCGGAACGCAGCAGCGGGGTCGACGGCGCGGCTGTCGTCAGGCTCGGAACGTTGGCTGAAACGGTCGTGCCGCTCGTGCCGACGGCCTCCACTTGGAAGTAATACGTCGTGTTCGCTGATAAGCCCGTTACCGTGTAGGAGGATACGCCTGGGGAAATTCCCGTAATCGCATTCGTCAAGCTCGAAGGTGACATGCCGTACTTGATCGTGTACGCATTCGCACCGTCAGACGGAAGCCATTTCAGACTCGCTGCGCCGGTCGTCACAGCGTCCGCATGCGTAATCCACGGCTCCTGCGGCGCCTTATCCGCCTGCGGGCTGGCCGGCGACCACTCCAGACGCACGATCGAGTACGCCGGAATGGATACTGGATTGGCTGCGCCGCTCTCTATCTGCTCCTTCACCGATTGCGGAGCCGCAGCGGAATTTCGGGCAAGCGGTTTGCCGTTCGGCGCCGCTGCGTAAATCTTGGTGAACGTCCCGCCGTAAGCGGTTCCATTCAACTGCAGCGTAGCCGTATGCGCCTTGTCCGACTTGTTCGTGATGACAACATAATTTTTGTTGTCGTAGCTTCCGCGGAACGCCTGCGCGTAAATCGCCGGCATCGAAGCGCCGTTCAGCCGGTCTACTTCGGCCCCGCCTGTAACGGTTGTGCCCCAATAGGACGAGCTGTTGTTCACCGCCAAATCCATGATATGCGTATACACGGCAGGGGCGGCGGAATAAAATCCGAAGTTGTACCCGGTCGCGTCCGCCTTCTGTCCCCGCTGATACAGATCCATCGAAGCATTAACAAATCGGTTGGCAGGCTGCAGGTATCCGTTAAACAACCGGAATCCGCCCATATATCTAATATTGGAGCTCGTGTTCGTACCATACCGCTGGGTCAGCGTACGCAGCAGCGTCTCTGCATTGTAGATGCCGTGGTAGGCCGTTTCGCCGATGACGCCGCCGAGATCGACCCCGTTCTCAGGGAAAAACGCCGGCTGACTCTTATTTTGCATTCGGGCAATGTACCCGTTGTTGATGACCGAAACGTGGGTGGCGATCGCTTCGTTGGCGTCCTTCAAATCCGTTGCAGCGCCTCCCTTGTAGCGGTGGAAGTTAATGCCGTCCCAGTATGGATTCGGGTAGTTGTAGATCGCATTGTTCCAGTTGGAATCCGGGGTGTTATGATAGGAGATAAGCACTTGGGCGCCCGGCAGCACCTCCTTGATCGCATCGCGGTAAGGCTTCATTTTCGCCAAGTAATCGGGGGTGTTCGCATATATTTTCGGGTCATTCTGGTAGAAGAACGGCTCGTTGCCAAGCTCCCAGTAGAGGACCGGGATGTTGTTATCCTTGACGAACTTGGCCAAGTCGTATACTTTGCTGACCGGGTCCATCGCCGCATTGATCGGTATAGCCGTCCGTGCGCCTACCTTTTGCAGAAAGTCCTTGAAGTCAGATAATCGTTCCGGAATTTGCGTAGACCGCTGCATTTTATAGAAGTCCATGTACTTGTAGTAGTTTGCTTCGGCGTGCTCGTTGTGCTGGTAAAATTGGGCCAAGTATTCCGTATCCGTCAAGCCTGTCTTCCAGTTGAAAAAGTTCACGTTCGTGCCGCCCGGCCAACGAATCCAGCCAAGATCGAGCGCTCGGGTCCGATCAATGACGTTCTGGTCTGTAAATTCGACAATGCCTTTCTGAAATTCGTTGTTCAGCCCCCGATAGCCGTATGCATATGATTCCTCGCTGCCGGTATCGACATTAATCGTTACAGCGCAAGGCGCGGTCGTGCAGCCTGCCGCCTGGACGGCCTGCTCTCCCGCTCTCGGCATTACTGCAGCAACGAGCCCTGCCGTCAAGCACACATAAAGCGCGCGCTTGCTCCCTGCCCGAAATGCGCTAGTTCCAAAAAAACGCCGTGTTCCCTTCACTGTGACACCTCCCTGTCAAGATTTGCTTATCAATGTACCACCTTGCCCGATCGAATGATATAACAATTCCGATTACAAATTTCTCCATTTCGATTAACGCAAAAAAGCCCCCGAATGCGATGTCCGGCATGGCTGCGGGCTTGTTCGATAGGGGTAAGAAAGAACGTCCTCCGTTACGAAAAAAAGAAGAACCTGGCGAATAGTCGCAGGTCCTTCGTAGGTTCATTTATAGTCGGTTCTGTAGCGGCAGACGGTTCGGAGTGATACTATGCCATCCGCGCCGGAATGCCGCAAGCCGATGTCAATGCTTGTCAGCCTTCTCCTTGTACCGTTTCCGGTACTCTCTGGCGCTCAAGCCCTCCAATTTGACGAATGACCGGCTGAACATATTTTGGTTCTGATAGCCGATCATTTCCGCAATGTCGCGGATCGGAATTTGCGTGTTGACGAGCAGTTCTTTCGTCCGCTTCATACGGGCTTGCTGCAAATATTCCATCGGCGATATGCCGAATGTCTTGCGGAACAGCAGCCGCAGATGGCTCTCGCTAATGTAGACGTTGCGCGCCAAATCTCCGATTTTTATCGTCTGATTCATATGCCTCTCCATATAGCTGCATGCCGTCTGAATTCTCGGATCGATCGTCATCGGCTGCTCGAGCAGAAGCGGACGCATCAGCCTGTAAAATTGATAAAACCAGGTGACGAACAAGCTTTGTACGTGCAGCAGCGCCTCGGTCTCCTCGCTGCTCACGTTTGCCGCTTTCTCCTGGGCTTCGAGCTCTGAGATCTCCTTGATACCCAGCTGGTTCAAAATACGATTCGTCTCTTTCAGTAACGTGAAGGATAAGTCGACAAGCTCCTGGAAACGTGTCTGGTCCTGGATCGCCGACGCGATCGGAAACCGGTACATATCCACAAATTCCAGCGAGCCGAGCCTCAAGTCGCAGCAAATCGTAATATACCGGAACAGCTCCGGGTCATTCGCATCGGCCTCTACGTTACGTATCGTATGCGGCGGGATGACGACCAGATCGCCCCGTTTGATTTCATACGTTTTCTCGCGAATCGTAATATGCCTTGTGCCGCCCAATATAAGCCATATGATCGTGTGGGGATAGGCGATTTTGCCGACACCCATATGAGGCTTGAACTTCCATTCAATAATCCAATTCAATTTCAAGGAGAGGTCTCTGAGAAAACTTACGGCCTGGATGTGTCCCATTTCCGGCACCTCTTTTGAAGCATTTAAAACCTATTATACCGCTTTCATAGAAAGACAACCAGATGAACCGGATGCTGTCGCCTAGCCGTATAGCCGCCCAGTCTTATATACGACTCAAATTCCGGCAAGCAATAAGAAAAGCCGTCATTCGTCCCATCTGGAATGAACGAATGACGGCTGCTTCCCGCTTCTGCGCCTGAGGAGCGAGCTTGTGAAACGTAGACGGGTTTATCCCGCCTTTCAGTCCCCATACACGCCGATCAAATACCTCAGCGGATCGTCCGCTCTCGTAATGCGAATCTGATGCGTCCCGGCAATGACCGCCGCAAATCTTCCGTTCGCCGTTGCGACATTAATACTGTCGGTTCCCGGACGGAAGCCGGACGAAGACCAGCCTCTGGCGTATTCATGAACAAGCCCGCCCTCGGATACGACGCCCGTCGCGACGATAACGGCTTTGAACTTCGTGATGTCGTCGTTCAACTCGACGGTGCCGGACACGGCATTGATCGTCGGGGTGAGAAACTTCTCCCGGACTGCGCCCGGCGCCGGACCGCTCGCGGCAGCCCATGTCGCGACGAGCGTATCGGACGCGTCGTTCGCCAGCTCCCCTGCCGTTCCCTTACGCCACATATTATGAAGCACAGCGGTCATGGAACAATCGGACTTCACGTTCAGCGCATAGCTGTACCGGTTCGAGAACCCTTCGTTATGCACGGTGTTATGCGAGATTTCAGCATTCGCGCAGCCTTCCAGCCGGATGGCGCTGTACGAGCCGTTTTTTTCCTGCGATGCTCCGCGGATCACATTCTGTTTAACGACCGCATATTGGGAGGAGCTTACGGAGACGCCTTCCTTGCCCACACTGTATTCGAAGTTGTCGGCGATTACGATCTCTTCTCCCCCGATGACGCGGATCCCGACGCTTTTGCCGTTCTTAATGATATTGCCGGAAACGTTCACGTATTTGGACGCTTCGTTAAATACGTAAGCGGCTGAGGCGTCGGTCGTCTTGGGCACGACCGCAATGCCGTGAAGTCCGATATCGCTCAGCACATTGCTAACGATCGTCGTGTGCTGGCAAGCGTAGGCGATAATGCCGTGGCCGCCTGCGCCGGAAATGATATTGCCCGATATGACGCAGTGCTGATAGCTCTCCGGCCGGATGGCGACATCCCGCAATTCTTGAAAATGGTTATTGACGATGCGAATATTCGTATGAAAGATCGGCTTGCCCGACGCATCGTACTTTGAGCCGTGCGTCCCGAACCCCCGGTCCCCGTTCCGGAACGTGCAGCCTTCGACCAATACGTCCGTGCACGGGGTGTCGTCATAAGCGCCAAAGCTCGGAAAGCCTTCCTTGGTTGCAAAATCGAGCTGAACCATTTCATACTGGCCCGGTTTGGTAATCAACTGATTGTGGAACAGGCAGTGCAGCAGCTTGATGTTTCGGCTGGAGTTGAATTCGATGATGTGGCCGTTGCAGCCATTAACGAAGCGGACCCGTTCGATGTGGACGCCGTCCGCGTGCCCGATGGCGAAAGCCATATACCCTTTGCCCGGCTCGCTCGGCCGGATCACATCTGAGCCAAGATCGATCGTGCCGCCGATGATGCTGATGTTTCCTTCGCCGTCATATCCTGTCGCGTAGTGGTCGTCGCCTAACGTACCGTTCGTAAACAGCTTTAAATTCCGGTCGGGATCGCCCATCTTTTTCAATACGGCGCCGTTGTCCATCCGAATCTCCGTATGTTTGCTCAACTGCAGCGGCCGGGTAAGGATATACGTTCCCGGTGGAACGTATATCCTCCCTCCTCCGTTTTCTTTGATGCGGCGGAGCGCCTGTTCAAAAGCGGACGTATCGTCCGCGACGCCGTCCCCTTTCGCGCCGAAAGCTTTGACGCTGTCCTTATCCCAGCTCTCCGCATCGGCCGTCGAACGACCGGCCGACAACAGCGCTGCCGCCCCCATCGCACCCGCGCCGATCACGCCCATCGACGCAATCAGCTTCCGCCGGCTGATCCGCTTGCCGTTTGACTTTTGTTCACCGCTCATGCATTTTGCACTCCTTTTGCTTGGAAACAAAGGATTACTTCTTATCCAGCTCGCTGATTTTCTTGTTGATTTCTTCCTCCGCCGTTCGCAGCGCGGTGTTCATGTCTTTTTTGCCGAGGACGAAATCGTCGTAGTTTTTGTCGAGAATCGTGCGCGCGGTCGTGTAATAATCGCTGAAGCGCGGAGCCAGCGCCGGCTTGCTCTTGAATAACGCAGGGATGTTTTTCCCTTTGGCGTAATCCACTTCAGCAGCGAACTGCTTCTGCAGCTCCGGATTCAGAAGCGGGCTCACGACAGGCCGTTTTTTCGCGGCAAGCATCTGCACCTCATCGGATGTCAGAAGCTCCACCACCTTCATCGCCGCTTCCTTATGTTTGCTCGTCTTCGTCGCTCCGATGACGGCAAAGTCGGTCATGCCGTATACGTTCGGGCTTCCCTTATAGCTCGGATATTGCACCATATCCCAATTCACGCCGTTGACGGACGCTTCCTGCAGCCGGTCGACGATATTGACTGTAGCCAGCATCGCGATATTGCGCTCCTTCATAAAGCGGACGATGCCGCCGCCGTTCAGGTCGGTCGTTTTTTTCGGGATGTTGCCGGGAATCGAGTACATGTCCTTGGCGAGCTGGAACACCTTTTGCCATTGCTCGTTGTTGACTTCAGCCTTGTTCGTCTTGCCGTTTACAATGACGAGCGATAACGGAAACGCAAGCCGGGTCGCATGCTCGGGATCGAGTCCGTAGTACGATGTCCCGCCGTCGGTTCTCGTTACTTTGCGGGCGAGGTCGACCGCATCTTCCCAGGTCATCCCGTCCTTCGGATACGCTACGCCGAATTTATCGAAGACGTCTTTATTGTAATACAGCGCATTCGCCTGCCGGTAGAAGGGAAGGCCGTACAGTTCGCCTTTGTCGGAGTACGCTTTAAGCGCTTCCATAAAGATCGGGTCGAAACGGGCAAGGTCCAGCTTCTCCTGCTTCGCCAGCGGCGTAATGTCTTCCAATAAACCGACCTGGATCAAATTGCCCAAGTAGCCCTGAAACTCCAAATACAAGTCAAAGCTCGTTCCGTTGGCCACCAAATCTTGAATGCCCTTGCCTTTTTTCACGATGTTAACCGTAATATGAGGATATTTCTTTTTCAGCGGATCATGCAGCAGCAGCTTCCACAAATCGTCGGACATGTCCTGGCCCGCGAACAGATTGAGCGTCACCGGCTCCGTATTCGCCTTGGCTGCGGCTCCGTCCGAAGCTGCGGGGCTTTTCCCTCCCTCCACGGGGCCGCCTTGGGAACAACCAAGCAGCGCCGATATGCCCACCAGTTGGGCTAGAAGCAGAACGTTCAGCTTGCGCATCGATCATCTCTCCTTCAATAAAATGATGTACGAGTTCAGCGGCTTGCAACGGCGTTTCTTCTGCGCAAATAATGCGATAACTGCATAGGCCAGTCGGTTTGAATGATGTCCGCCCCCATATCCACGAGCCTTCCCCAGCCTTCGTCTTCACCGACCAGCAAGGAAGTATCGTCGTCTCTGCCGAGCGTAAGCGTTGACTTATCATGGAGCCGGATCGCATTCAGCCACACGAGAATGTTCCGGTCCTTCAATTCCCGGATGACCTCCAAGTTATAGAAATCGCTCTGCTCCGAACCGATGATCACCTCGACGGCCACCGTATGAATATTGCGGCTCAGCACGCGCCGCAGTTCGCTGTCTTTTTTAACGATCGGAATGTACATCACCGGCACTTCATACCGCTCCAGCGTATCCAGGCAGGCGTCCGTGACAGGACTTTTCAGCATCACCTGATCGAACATCGATAATTTGTCCAGCAGCTCATAGACATCGTCCCAGCAATCCCAAGCCCGGTCCAGGTTGATCAGCGTATTGCCTTTGAAATGGGAAAGCACTGCCTCCAGCTTCTGAACCTTCTGCTTCACCTCGAACGAATTGCGGTTGCGGTAATGCAGCTGGTCGATTTCCTCGGAGGCAAGCGTTTGAACATTATGTTTACTAAAAAACAATCTTTGCTCTTGCCCATCATGGATCGTGTATAGCTCTCCGTCCGTCGACTTCGAAGCATCCATCTCAATAATATCCCCGCCGTATTTGAGCGCGATTTCAAAGGCGGGAATCGTATTCTCGATAATATTCCCCCCGCTGCAGCCGCGGTGTACCGCGACAAGCAAGTTTTTTGCCGCTTTTCTTTCCTGAAGCTTTTTTGCGATTTGCGAACGATTCACCTGGTTTCCCCCTACAATTCAGCGATGTACTGCTACATTCAGTTAATAATAATTTAGTAAATATGTCAATAATTTTATCGATTTTTATTTTTAATTTTTAGTAAATATCATATTTTATCTTCTCTCGAATACGATATATTCTAGCCGATGACGGCCAAATAACGAAACAACAGGCCTAGCTGAACGATCCGAAGCATTGCTCCTTTGAATCGTTCGGCTAGGCCCATGACAGCGAAGAACACCCTCTTCGCGGCAAGGGCATTCCTTCTCAACTGTATCGCTATTTACTTCGCTCCGGTGCTGTCCCGCACAGTCAGCCCGGTAGGGATCGTAATTTTGTAAGGAATCTCTCTTCCCTTCAAGCGGCTCAGCAGCAGCTGAATGCCGGCTCTTCCCATCTGCTCCGTATAAATCTTGACGGAGCTTAACGGGCAGCTGGCGTACTGGGCCAGCTCCGTATCGTCGAACGAGACTAACGCGACTTGCGACGGCACCTTGATGTCGAAATCCTGCAGCGCCTTCAGCGCCCCTACGGCCATCGGATCGCACGCGACGACGAACGCCTCCGGCAGCTGTCCGGATTCGATGGCGGCTTTCATGAGCCGATATCCGTCGGACATCGTATATTCGCCCAGAAAAACTTGCCGTTCCTGATAACGGCCCTGCTCCCCCATCAGACGTTTGTACGACCGGTATCGTTTATCGTCCGTTACGATCGTTTCGCCCACGCGCACATATTCCCTGGAATATCCGCCGATAAACCCGATATCGTTGTAGCCGCGGGCCGTCAAATGCTCCAGGACGTTCTCCATCGCCTTTTCCAGATCCACCGTAACTGAATCGTATATGCTCTCATTCGGCGAATAATCGATATAGACGATGCTGCTGGAGTCTTTATTGACGAGTTCCACCGCATCGGGATGTACTTTTCCGACGACGGCGATTCCCATGAAATCGGCTTTGATTTCCTGCTGAAACAAAGCGTTGAACGTATAGGTCGCAGTGGACAAGCCCTGTTCGGCGCATTCCTTCTCAATCCCGTTGCGGATCGAAATAAAGTAAGGGTTGTTCATCTCGTCTTCGATCTGGCATAAAAAGATAGCTACCTTGTCGGCCGGCCGTTTCTTTTTCCCCGCACCGCCGGCGCTTTTCCGTTCCCGTTTCACATACTGATGCTCGCGTGCTATATTTAAAATATTTCTTCTCGTTTCCTCCGTGACGGCCAGCGTATAATCGTCGTTCAACACTCTGGATACCGTCGCTTGAGACACCTGGGCCAATTCCGATATTTGCTTTATCGTTATCACATAGACTCCTGCTATTCATATATTTAGTAAACTTATTATATCAATCTGTCATTTCGCTTTCAACTTGAAAGCGTTTTGGCTACAGAGAAGGAGACGATCTTATGCTCATCCGCGTGCTGACCCCGGAAGATGCGGTGAAGTATCGGTCGCTGCGCCTGCGCTCGTTGCAGGAGCATCCCGATGCATTCCTGGCAACCTACGACATGGAGAAGGACCAGCCGCTTGACGTAACGAAACAGCGGCTTCAAGCGGCTGGCGACCGGTTTACGCTGGGCTGCTTCCCCCATCCGAACGAGCTGGCCGGCATCGTAACGTTCGTTCGCGAATCCCACCCCAAACTGCGGCACAAAGGCCATATCTACGCGATGTACGTCGCTCCCAAATACCGCGGCAACCGTGCCGGCTCGGCGCTGCTGCGCGAATTGATCGCGCGGGCCGGCCAATTCGAAGGACTAGAGCAAATCAATTTGACCGTCATGTCGGACAACGCCGCTGCCAAACGGCTGTACGCATCGCTCGGATTTGAGGTTTACGGGACCGAGCGGCGGGCGCTGCGGCTGAACGGCCGGTATTGGGACGAAGATTTGATGGCCTTGACCTTGCCGTAAACCACAGCGCCGCCTAGCTTATACAACAGCAACAGCCTGCTCCTTTCGCCAGACGGCGAAGGAAGCAGGCTGTTTGGTGTTACACAAGACGCTTGCGGATTGAGGTCGAGATCAAGTCGATGATCGTGACCATCACGATGATGCCAAGCAGGATAATACCGACGCGGTTCCAAGCGCGGGCTTCCAGCGCGAAGATCAGCGGCGTGCCGATCCCGCCGGCGCCGATCATCCCGAGAATCGCCGCGGAGCGGACATTAATCTCGAAGCGGTACAGCGAGAAGGAGAAAAATTCCGGCAGCACCTGCGGAATGACCGCGAACCAGAGCACCTGCAGCCGGTTTGCGCCGCAGGCGGTAAGCGCCTCGGTCGGTCCGAGATCCATGTTCTCCACCGCCTCGGAGAACAGCTTGCCGAGCATCCCGATGGAGTGCAGCCCGAGCGCCAGCACCCCGGCGTAAGGTCCCGGGCCTACCGCTTTGATGAACAAAATCGCCATGACGATTTCCGGGAACGTCCGAATGAGACTGAGCATGAATTTCCCGCTGCCGGTGACGGCCCGGTAGCGGCTTATGTTGTTTGCCGCCCAGAAGGCAAACGGCACGCACAAGATCGCAGAAATGAAGGTGCCGAGCACCGAAATGGCGAGCGTATCGAGCAGGCCGCGAAGCAGGTCCTCCCCTTCGGGAATATAGACGTAAGACCAGTCGGGATGGAGCAGCCCGGAAAGAATGGACTTCGATATCGTTCCCGCCGTTTCTTTGATGCCTGTAAACTGGATGCCGGTGAACGACCATACATACAGCGCCAGGATGAATATAGCAACCAGCCAAAAACGCATGCGAAACCGCTGCGGCGGCTTTACCGAAGGATTTGTCATAACAGCCTCTCCCGAATTTTAGTACTCGCGTAATCGATGATCAGAACGATGGCCAGCGTCACCAGAATGATCAGGCATGTGCGGTCATAGCGCAGCTGACCCAAGGAACGATCCAGGTACAAGCCGATCCCGCCCGCGCCGACGAGCCCGAGCACCGCAGCCGCACGCACGTTGACTTCAAACGTATAGAGCAAATAAGCCGTGAAGGAAGCCATCACCTGCGGGATGACGCCGTAATGGATCCACTGCAGCTTGTTGGCGCCGACAGCGGTCATCGCTTCCAGCGGCCCGGGATCGATCGCCTCGATCGATTCGTACGCAAGCTTGGAGATGAGGCCGAACGAAAAGAACATGAGCGCCAGCACGCCGGCGAACGGGCCGAGGCCGAAGATCGCGACGAAGACGGCGGCAAACAGCAGATCCGGAATCGTCCGCACCAGATTCAATATGAACCGGGCCGGGTAGTACAGCAGCGGCGACTTGGTGACGTTGCGCGCCGCAAACAAGGAGATCGGAATCGCAAGAATGGCGCCAAGCGTCGTACCGACGACCGCCATCTGGATCGTTTCCAGCATCGGCTTCCAGATCACATCGAAGTACGACCAGTCCGGCGGGAACATTTCCACAATGAGCTTGCCCATCTCCGGCATCCCGGTAATGAGCGAGGTCAACGTCGCGTCCGTTTTATAAGCGCTGCCCCACAGCAGCAAGATCAGGATGATCGCCGTTAAGTACGTTTTGGTGCGGTCAGGCTTTTTGAGCGGCGCCGCCTTGGCCAGAGCGTCGGGTTTCATTACTCCTGCCCCCCCAGAAGCTCGTCTTTCTTGATGGCCCGGCCGTAAATGTCCGAGAACGCCTCGTCCGTCGCTTCCGATACCGGTCCGTCGAATACGACTTGACCGGCCCGCAGCCCGATAATCCGGGTAGCGTACTCCCGCGCCAAATCGATAAAGTGCAGGTTGACGACCGTCGTAATCCCGAGCTCTTGATTAATCCGGCGCAAATCGTCCATAACCTGGCGCGTCGTCAACGGGTCGAGGGAAGCTACGGGCTCGTCCGCCAATATGATTTTCGCTTCCTGCGCAAGGGCGCGGGCGATGGAGACGCGCTGCTGCTGGCCGCCGGACAGCTGGTCGGCGCGGACATACGCTTTTTCGCGAATATTGACGCGCTCCAGGGCCTGCAAGGCGAGATCGACATCATGCTTCGGGAACAAGCCGAGCAGCGTTCGCAGCGTCGAGTGGTAGCCGACGCGGCCCGACAGGACATTCCGAAGCACGGAGGAGCGTTTAACCAGATTGAAGTTTTGGAAGATCATGCCGATGTCGCGGCGCAAGTTCCGCAGCTGGACGCCGGTCGCCGCCGTAATCGAGCGGCCGTTAATCGCAATTTGACCATCGGTTATTTCATGAAGGCGATTAATGGAGCGAAGCAGCGTCGATTTCCCTGCCCCCGAAAGCCCGACAATGACGATAAATTCGCCTTTATTGATCGTAAGATTAATGTTTTTCAGACCGATTGTCCCGTTGGGATAAACTTTGGACACATTTTGAAATTCGATCATAGGCTTCCAGAATTCCCCTTTAAACTAAAATGACTAACGAAATACATTTCGACATAAATCGCGTATTTCCTCTTTATCCTCTGTCCGTTTACCAAAACCTTATTTTCCCTCTAAGCTTCCCTGCCTACTCGCCGTCCATTCCTTTCCCCGCTCACGATACCCACCAGGCAATGATCGCGGCTCCCGGCAGGAGCAGCAGCTGCGCCAGCAGCGTCCCGGCTAGCCGCGACAGCATCAGCAGCCCGAACATCTTGTTTGTCTCGGCGTTCCCCACCTTGCCGGACAGCGCTTTGTCCGAGAGCAGCGCCACATGCGGGTCGACGAAGACGGTCAACAGCACCGTAGCGATCCCGTTAATGAGTCCCGACGATTGAGACGCCTTGATCGCATGCTCGGGCACGAGATAGGAAGCGTACAAAGCCGAAAGCACGCCGACGGTGTAGATGCCCGTTACCGCGGCGTTGAGCAGCAGTAGCCGTTTCGGAATGCCGCCGATCCGCAGGCGCCGCAGCATCTCCCATCTCGGGAGCCTCACGTTCTGACTTGCCCGCTTCAGCTTGTCCAGCGATACCGATTCGCGGACGAGGGCCGGGAAGGAGCCTGCCACCTCCAAATGAGCGATCAGCCGCATAAAGATGAACACCATGGTCGGAAACAGCAGGATCGACACGAGCGTGCCGAGCGAGGCGGAGCCGATAATGTATTGAAAATCGGTTTGCAGCCTGTGACCGCCTTCGGTTTTGGCCGAATCGATCATTCCGCCGGTGAATGTCGCCTGAACCATGTTGGACGTTCTCGATACGAGCATGATGATGCCGGACAACGATAACGATACGGCAAGCTTGCCGCTGCGGATGCCCGCCAGACGGATCGCATACCCCATCGTTTCCGCCGCATGAATGATGAGCGTCAGGACGCAAACCAGAATCAGCGATGTCGTCAACGTTCCATACCGCCTTCCTCGGCACGGACGCTCTCCCGCTCCACTTCTTCGGTCAGCGCCGCCAGCAGCCGTAACAGCTTGCGCGACGCTTCTTCATTCCAGTCCCCGCTATGCTGTATACTGGTAGTGATCATTTCTTCGCTTAACTCATGTATGCGGCTGCAGCCTACCGTCAGCGCGACGCCTCGGAGCGCATGCGCATAGGCGTACGCCGATTCGCCCAGCCGGTCCGCCGGCAGCGCGCCTTCCCGCCACCGGGCAGCCGCTTCCAGCACAGCCGCGCCGCGTAGGCGGGCATCGCCCAGGAACAGCTCCCGCGTCCGGGCAAGGATGCGCTGCATCTTCCGGCGCTTGTCTTCATTCGTATCCGCGGCTTGCGACATCTCGGACTCGCCTCCAATTCGAATAAAAGGATGTGTCACTGAAAACGTATGAACAGGAAAAAAATCGCGCTGGTGGACGACAGCTCCCCCTTCTGTCTGCTCGTCAAGCAAATATTCGAAGACCGGTATGAAGTGGATTCGTATTCGTCCGCCGAAGATTTCATCTCGCTCGTCTCGCGAGCGGCCAGCTATCATCTCATTATTCTCGATCTTCATCTGCCCGGCATGGACGGTCTGGACACCTTGACCCGGCTGCAATCGACGCCCGCGACGCACAATATTCCCATTCTGCTGCTGACCGCCGATTCGCGCAAGGATACGGTCATCCGGGGCATGCGGCTCGGAGCGAAAGACTACATGATCAAGCCGATCGATCCGATGCTGCTCGACGAGCGCGTCTCTCTCCTGTTAAGCGACATGATTTAAACGAAAAAAACGTGAGTGTGCTCGCGAACATCGAGCCATCACGTCTTTTTTTCGTTATGCGGCGCGGCCTCTCCTCGGCCCCGTTAACCGCGAGCCTTCAGTTGCCGGCCACATCGCGCTTCGTAAACAGCAGCCAGGATACGGCATAAAACAAAATCCAGTACGCCACGAGCACCGTGACGGAAAATCCGAGCGACATGCCCGGCAACAGCGGCTTGCCTCCGGACAAGTAAGGAGACAGGTCGGTATTGGCGAACAGGAAATATTTTACCCATGTCTTTTTAAGCGACATCAGCACCAGCACGATCGTGTTGGACGAAAGCATCAGGAAAATGGACAGCCCGATGGCCAGCGAGCTGCTGCGGAACGCCGCCGAAATCATAAAGGCCAGCGTCGCGGTCATGACGATCTGAACGAGCTTCAAGCCATACGTTTTCAAGATCGCGGGAAACGACATGTCGGGACTGACCGCGCCGCCGAGGCCAAAAATAAGCAGCCCCGTGAAATAACTGATAATGAGCAGCATGACCGTCAGCGTCAAAATAAAGAGCAGGACGGAGATGTACTTGGCGCAAAGAATTTTGCCGCGCGACGCCGGACGAATCAAGAGCAGCTTGATCGTCCCCCACGTAAACTCCGAGGCAACGATATCGCCGGCGATAATGACAGTAAAGATCGTCACGATCGACGTTAGGCTCGTTGCCAAATACATAAACGGCAGCGTATGGCTGATCCCCATTCCGATGACGAAGCGGGACAGCACGCCCGCAGAAATGACGCTTAGCACAACGATCGCCAGCATCACCCACGTCCGGAAACGGGAATATATTTTCATCTGTTCATTTTGCACAAGCCGAACCAAGCTAGACAATCCGATTCCCCCTTGTCACCTCGAGGAATTGATCCTCCAGCGTTTTGGTTACGGCCCGAATGCCGTAAACCGGAATCCCTTCCTGCACGAAGCGCGCGTTGAGCGCGGCAATCGCATCGCGGCGGTTATGCAGCCGCACGACGAGCTCGGCCCCTTCCGCGCGGATCAGCGCATCTTCCTCGATCAGTTCCCGCGCCCGCTCTGCTTCCCCCACTTCAAAGCATACTTCCGTCCATTCCGTCTCCGCCGGCGCTTCCTTGAAGGAGCGTACGTCGAGCAGCCGCCCGTTCTGAATGATGGCGACCCGGTCGCACATCAGCTCCATCTCGGAGAGCAGGTGGCTTGATACGATGACGGCGATGCCTTCCTCCCTGGACAGCTGTCGCAAATAATCGCGCAGCTCCCGTATGCCTTCCGGGTCGAGCCCGTTCGTCGGCTCGTCCAGCACGAGCACGGACGGGCGGTGCAGGATCGCCTGCGCCACGCCAAGGCGCTGCCGCATGCCGAGCGAGTACGTCTTCACCTTATCGTGAATGCGCGCTTCGAGCCGCACCAGCTTGACCACTTCATCGATCCGGTCCTTCTCCACGCTGGGCATCATCCGGGCAAAATGCTGCAAATTTTGATAGCCGCTCATAAATCCGTAAAATTCCGGATTTTCGACAATGGCTCCCACATGCACCATCGCTTGCTCGAATTGACGTTTCACGCTGCAGCCTTGAATCGTCACTTCCCCGTCCGTGATGGAAATCAGCCCTACCATCATGCGGATCGTCGTCGTCTTCCCCGCTCCATTCGGTCCGAGAAAGCCGAACACTTCGCCGGACTTCACCTCGAAGCTGAGTCCGTCGACGATCGTTTTGGAGCCGATTTTTTTCGTTAAGCCCTCCAGCCGTACTACCGCAGTATCGTTCATAAAGCCTCCAGTGCAACAAAAAAAGTATGGTGTCGTTTTCCTATTAGGAAAAGTATACCATACCTCCAGTTGTTGACCAAACGGCAATCCGTGCTACTGCTCCCCGTCCGGCGAACCTTTCTCCACGGATTCATAATAGCGCGTAAGGCTGACGATCATGCTTCCCATGCGTTCCTGCTCGGGAGCGATCACGCGCTCGATGCCTTCCTCGCGGAGCGCCTCCGCCGTCACTTTGCCTACCGCCACCGCGACGACGGGGCCGCGGAAAGCGTCCAGCACCTGCGGCGCCAGTCCCCGCTCGCGCGCATAGGTCATCAGGAAGCGAGCCTGCGGCGTGCTGGTGAACGTCACCGCGTCGACATCGCCCCGCAATATTTCCGCCAGCAGCGTATCTACGACATCCAGCTCCGGCGGGACATGCCGGTAAGGCAATATTTCGAAGTCCATTGCGCCGCGCTCGCGCAGCCAGCCGACCAGCCGCGGCGCAGGGTCGCCGTACAGCTGCAGCGCCACCTGTTTGCCTTGCAGATCATAGGGCGACAGCGCCCGCATTAGACCCTCCGTCGTTCCATCGTCATCCCTGACGTCAGGCGTCAGCCCGAGCGTCTTCAAGAAGTTGACGGTCTTGTACCCTCTGGCCGCAATCTTCGCGCGGCGAAGCGTCTCGACGAAATCGTCGGCCCGGCCGATGCTTTCCGCCGCCTGATAGAGCAGCTCCGTGCCGATCCCGGTCGTGAGCAGGACCCAATCCGCTCCTTGCCCGAGCAGTTTGACGATCTCCCTCCCGACTTCCTCACGTTCCACGGCGATCGTTCCTTGCGCCGGCCGGACGAGCGGAACGCCTCCCTGCTTCTCTACAATGACGCTAAGCTCGGCCGCTTTGCGCGGCCCGGTAAGCGCGACTCGCTTCCCCGTCAACCCTGACATCGTCTCTCCCCCTATGCAATCTCCATCTGTAGTCGTTCTTATCTTCCCATTCTATCAGATCGCGGCGCAAATAGGTTTATAATCTATCAATTTCGGAAACTATAAGACTATCGCTTCTATATTCACTAGAGGAGGATCGACTTATCTATGATTCCGATAATGAAAAAACGTTTGGTTTGTCTTGCTTTCCTGATGCTGTTCTACGCGATGACCCCCATGTCTCTGCTCGCCTATGAAGAAGAGGAAGAGTTGTTCGGGCCGATCTCGACGGAATATTTTGTCCCCTATCTGGCTCCTGAACCCGCGGAGGCCGCCGCCGATACGATCGAACCGTCTTTGCCGCAGCCGCTGCTGTACGAGGTTCGTTCCGGCGACACCTTGTCCAATATTGCCCGGTCGTTCGATGTGTCCGTCCGGGATTTGATGGCACTCAACGAGATTACGAATCCGAACCGGCTTGCGGTCGGCCAGCAGCTCAGCATTCCCCCGGATTTCACCGGCGTCGAAGCGATCGGCGGACAATCCGGCGTCATTCGCCAAGTGCTGTCGACGACGCTTACGGCATATACCGCCGGTTATGAATCGACCGGCAAGACGAAATCCAGTCCCGCTTACGGGATCACATCGAGCGGGAGCAAGGCCGAGGAAGGACGCACGATCGCCGTAGACCCTGCGGTCATTCCGATGGGCACGATGGTTTTCATTGACGGCGTCGGCTTCCGCAAAGCCGAAGATACCGGCTCGGCGATCCGCGGCGCCAAGATTGACGTGTTCATGAACGACCTGAACGAAGCGCGCCAATTCGGCGTCAAGAAGAACGTGAAAGTGTATGTACTGGCCGCCAAGGAAGCGATATAGCCGGGGCTTGGCCGGGACGCTGCGAGCGGCCCCGGCTAGCCGCCGTATTTTTGCTGCAGCCGTCGAACCTCCTCGATCAGCTCGCGTCCGATCGTGCGTTCGAATTGGCGATACAGCGGGTCCCAGGCCTGCATCCATTCCGCCCGTTCGCTGCTTGTCAGCAGGTGAAGCTGGATCGTGGAATGCGTGCGAATGTCGTCCAGCTGCGCCTGATTCATCTGAATGGCGTTCCGGTTCGCCCAAGCCGATGTTTCATCGATCGCTTCTTTCACCGCTTTTCTCACGCTTTCGGGCAGCTTGTCCCAATATTTCTTGTTGGTCAGCACCCCGTAGCCGAGATAACCGTGATTGCTGATCGTCATATATTGCTGCACTTTGTAAAACCGTTTCGTATAAATGTTCGAAATCGTATTTTCCCCGCCGTCCGCAATGCCCGTCTCATACCCCCGGTACACGTCGTTGAACGGAATCGCAATCGTCCTGGCGCCGAACAGCGTAAACTGCGCTTCAATCACCTTGCTCGGCAATATGCGGAACCGCTGCCCTCTAAAATCTTCCGGACGGACTAACGGCCCCCGGTTCGATGTCATCTGCTTGAATCCGTTGCTCCAATAAGCCAGACCGGCCATATTGCTGCTCTCCAGCTTCTTGAACAAGATACGTCCGATTTCCCCTGCAAAGGCTTCCTCCACCGCTTCTTCCGACAAAAAAGCATACGGCAGGTCAAACAGCTCCCACGCGGGCACCCGCTCCGAAATATTGGCAAAGGCCGGCGCGATCAGTTGAATATCGCCGCGCATCAAGGCATCTACTTCATCTTTTTCCGTATACAGCACCCCGTTGGGGAACACTTCGACGGACACGCGGCCGCTTGTCTTCTCCTTGACGAGATCGGCGAACTTTTGCGCGGCCAAGCCTTTGGGCGTATTTTCCGCCACGACATGGCTGAATTTCATAACAAGCGTCTTATCAAAGCCGGTTTGTTCGTCGTCCTGGACCACCGGTTCTCCGACAAACGCCGGATAAAATCCGATTGCGGCCGCCGCCGCCAATCCGGCCAAGATGAATAATACGGTGCTCAACAACGGCCTCATGCCGCGCCCCCTTCGCTGCGTCTGCCGCAAATCATGTGCTTAGTATACACAAAATCGCTTTTTCCGACGAGCGCCTTGCCATTCATGAAATATTGCACCGGCGGTTATACTAAGCGCATCCATACTCGTCGCCCAATATGATCATGCTGTAAGCTTACGTCCGAACCAAAGGAGGTTTTCGCCATGAAACTGAGGAATGCGCCGGCGGCTTGCGCCGTCATCGCTGCCGTAACCTTGGCTCTTGCGGGCTGCGGCGGGCAAACCGGAACCAAGACAGACAAAGGAACGAAAGCGCAAAGCCAAAATCAGAATCAGCCGATCGATGCCGAGCTGCAGCAGCATATGAAGATGTACAAGGACATCAAACAAAGCGAGCTGGAACAGCAGCAAAAGATTCGCCAGGATGAAAAAAAGCGGCTGAAGGAATACCAGAAGATGCGCGAGGAGTCGCTGCGCCGCGAAATTGAATTCCAGGAAAAGGTCCGCAAAGGAACGAATCATTTCGGCACGAAAAAATCGGACCAGAGCGGAACGGATAACCCGGATGGAGAGCAAAGCTCCGGCGGCGGCTCAAAAAAAAATACGAAATCGACCGGCAGTTCGTCGTGACCCGTCGGCATCCAAAGCGGATGCCCGTCGGGTTTTATTGTTTTCAAGCAGTCCCCGCTGATGTATGATAGGTTGTACTTGACCTCGAACAGCGGCATGAAAGGAGACGGACGGGCATTGCTGCAGCGGTTGAAAATCAATTGGAAAATCGCGATTTGGTCGTTCGGCATCGTTCTGTTCTCCGTCTGCATCGGGGGTACAATCCTGCTTGGCGGCATTATTCGCCTCAAGGAGGAGGAGCTGTCACGCCGGCTTGTCGTCACGGCGCGCACGGTAGCGCAAATGCCGGAGGTCGCGGACGGCCTGACGCGCTTGGAGCTGCGCCCCGGCGTGCAGGCGGCCGCCGAGCGCATCCGCATCATCAACGACGTTACGTACGTCGTTGTGATGGACATGAACCGGGTACGGCTGTCGCACCCGGTTCAAAGCGCCATCGGCACCGTTTCGGAAGGCGCCGATGAAGGGGCCGCCTTTGCCGAGCACACGTACGTGTCCAAGGCAAAGGGTGAGCTCGGCACGGCGCTGCGCGCCTTCGTGCCGGTCATGAACGCCGATCACGTGCAGATCGGCGTCGCGCTCGTCGGCCGGATCATGCCGACGACGCTGGACGTGCTGCTTGGCCTCACCGGCCAAGGCTACGTCGTGCTGCTGCTCTCGCTGCTGTTCGGGCTGTGGGGCTCGTGGCGGCTTGCGCAGCATATCAAGCGCCAAATGTTCGAGCTCGAGCCTCATGAAATCGCCCGGCTGCTGGTTGAGCGCACCGCGACCTTCCATGCGATGCATGAAGGCGTCATCGCGATCGATAAAGACGAGAACATTACGATTTTCAACGACAAGGCAAAGCATATCTTCAACATTACCGGAGACGTGATCGGCAAGTCGATCTGGGACGTCATTCCCGATACGCGACTGCCCGAAATACTGGAGCTGAACCGGCCGATCTACAACCAGGAGCTGGCCGTCGGCGATACGCTCATTATGAGCAACCGGGTTCCCATCACCGTTGGCGGCCAAACCGTCGGCGCCGTCGCTATATTCCAGGACCGTACCGAGGTCACTCGCATGGCGGAAGAACTGACGGGCGTCAAGGCGTTCGTCGACGCCCTGCGCGTGCAGAGCCACGAGTACATGAACAAGCTGCATACGATCGGCGGGCTTATCCAGCTCGGCAATAACGAGAAGGCGCTGGCATATTTGTTTGAAGCGACCGAAGAAAAAGGCGAGCTCACCCGCTTCTTATCCGAACGTATCCGCAACGACAGCCTGACCGGGCTGCTGATCGGAAAAATCAGCCGCGGCCGCGAGCTCGGCATCGACGTGACGATCGACCGCCAGAGCCGGCTGGACCGGTTCCCGCCGCGGCTCGACCATCATGACTTCGTGCTGCTGCTCGGCAATTTGATCGAGAACGCGTTCGATGCGCTGCAGCAGCAAACCGGCCGCGAGAAGCATATCTTCGTCAGCATCGCACAAGACGACGACGCGCTATCCGTGCTTGTGGAAGACAACGGTCCGGGCATGGACGCCACGACTCAATCCCAAGTGTTCGAGCGCGGATTCACGACCAAGCGCGGCAGCAGCCGCGGGATCGGACTGTACTTAGTACGCGGCATCGTCGACAAAGGGGAAGGAACGATCGACATCGATTCCGCGCCGGATAAAGGGACATCGTTCGTGATTACCTTCCCCATGTCTCTATCCTAGCCTAAGGGAGAGCTTTCCTTCACATGAACGTTTATTCCGTACTTCTGATCGAGGACGACCCGATGGTGCAGGAAGTGAACCGCCAATTCGTGGAGCGGGTCGAGGGCTTCCGCATCGCCGGGGTGGCGGGAAGCGGCACGGAAGGGCTGGAGCTGGTCCGCCAAGTGAAGCCCCAACTCGTCATTCTCGATATTTTCATGCCTTTGCAGGATGGCATCGAGACGCTGACGCAAATACGCAAAGAGCAGCTCTACGTCGATGTCATCGTCATCAGCGCCGCAAGCGATCGGCGTACCATCGAACGCATGCTTCAGAACGGGGCGTTCGACTATATTATCAAACCGTTCAAATTCGAGCGCGTGAAACAGGCGCTCGAGCATTACCGACAGATGAAGGAAGCGCTGGGCAGCGAACAGACAGCAACCCAGCACGAGCTGGACCGGATGCTGTTCGGCGGGAGCCGGTCTTCCGCGGCAACCGTGCCTGACGTGCCGGTGCTGCCAGCCGCCGAGCTGCCGAAAGGACTGCAGGCGGTAACGCTGAAGCAAATCATGCAATATTTGCTCGGCCAGCCGCACCCGCTCTCTGCCGAAGAAGTTGCCGAAGGCGTCGGCATTGCTCGCGTGACGGCGCGCCGCTACCTCGATTATTTGGAGAAGAGCGGTCAACTGCGGCTGGATCTGCAGTACGGCGTAGGACGTCCGGTTAACAAGTACATGCTTACCTCCCCTTCTCCCCCATCCTCCCACGGATCGCACTAATTTGCGTGAGCATTGTGCGGTCTTTTTTTCGTTCCCGTAACGGTACGACCCGCTTAAGACCAAAATGATCAAAACAACCATTATGGTCATATGATTCACAACGATTCCTGAAAGCGATATCATGAGGTCACGCAAAACGAACAAAGGAAGTGACCTAACGGATGTCCATTCCCTCCGGTGCCCATACCAGCATTATTCTTCGCCTTGAGCTTCACAAAGAAACCGCTTCATTCGGTCAAATCGCCACGGCCATTGGCGACAGCGGCGGCGATATCGTCGCCATCGACGTAGGCCGCTCCGATAAAACGACGATCGTTCGCGACATTACGGTCAACGTATACGATCAGAAGCATACCGATCTTATCGTACAGGCTGTCAACGCTGTGCCCGGCGCCAAAGTGATCCACGTCTCGGACCAGACGTTCTTGATGCATCTCGGCGGCAAGCTCGAAACGACGCCAAAGACGCCGATCAAAAACCGCGACGACCTCTCCCGCGTGTATACCCCGGGTGTCGCCCGCGTGTGCATGGCCATCCATGAGAAGCCTTCCCGGGCGCATTCGCTGACGATCAAGCGGAATACGATCGCCGTTGTCTCGGATGGCTCCGCCGTACTCGGCCTCGGCAATATCGGCCCGGAAGCCGCTATGCCGGTTATGGAAGGCAAGGCGGTGCTGTTCAAACAATTCGCCGGCGTCGACGCGTTCCCGATCTGCCTCAATACGCAGGACACGGAAGAAATCATCGCTATCGTGAAAGCGATTGCACCATCGTTCGGCGGCATTAACCTGGAGGACATCTCCTCGCCGAGATGCTTCGAGATCGAGCAGCGGCTCGTTGAGGAGCTGGATATCCCGGTATTCCATGACGACCAGCACGGTACCGCGGTTGTCCTGCTCGCCGGCCTGCTGAACGCTGTCAAGATTGTCGGCAAACGGCTCGAGGACTGCAAGATCGTCGTTTGCGGCATCGGCGCCGCCGGTATCGCCTGCTCCAAGATGCTGCTGGCTGCCGGCGTACGGCACATTGTCGGCGTAGACCGCTCCGGCGCCATCGTCAGCGGCGAGACGTACTCCAACCCTGCGTGGCAGTGGTACGCCGATCATACGAATCCGGACCGGCTGACCGGCTCTCTGTCGGAAGTCATCCGCGGCGCTGACGTGTTTATCGGTGTATCCGGCCCCGGCGTGCTGAAGGTCGACGACCTGAAAGCGATGGCTCCCGATCCAATCGTATTCGCGATGGCCAACCCGACGCCGGAAATTTTGCCCGAGGAAGCGGAGCCTTATGTTCGCGTCATGGCGACAGGGCGGTCGGATTACCCGAACCAGATCAACAATGTGCTCTGCTTTCCCGGCATTTTCCGCGGGGTACTTGACTGCCGCGCTTCCTGCGTAACGGAACAGATGAAGCTGGCCGCAGCCAAAGCGATTGCCTCCGTCGTCAGCGACGAGGAACTCAACGAGCATTACATTATCCCGAGCGTGTTCAATACCGCGGTCGTCGAACGGGTGCGCGAAGCCGTGATCCAGGCGGCTTACGAATCGGGCGTCGCCCGCAAAGCGCAGCCGACCGCACCGAAGCAGCCGGTTCCCTACTACTAAGAAAACGAGGAAATGAGGTATTGCGATGAGAATCAATTTTAAAAACTTGACCGTTCAAGTGCTGATCGCCATCGTCATCGGTATATTCATCGGCCAGTTTTTTCCCGCCTTCGGCGTAGAATTGAAGGTGCTGGGCGATATTTTCGTCAAGCTGATCAAGATGGTGATCGCTCCGATCGTCTTCTTCACCATCGTCATCGGATTCGCCAATATGGGCGATATGAAAAAAATCGGCCGCATCGGCGGCAAGGCGCTGCTCTACTTCGAGATCGTCACTACGTTCGCGATGGCAATCGGGATTGCGGTCATGTACATCGTCCGTCCGGGAACCGGAATGGACATCAGCAAGGTCGGGGCCACGGCTTCATGGAATTTGTGCTCAGCATCATTCCGGACAGCGTGGTCGGCGCCCTTGCCAAGGGCGAAATGCTTCCCGTCCTGTTCTTCTCCGTCCTGTTCGGTCTTGCCATGGCCGGACTCGGCGAAAAGGCCAAGCCTGTCACCGTCTTTTTCGAGAAAATGAACGATATTTTCTTCCGTCTCGTCGCGCTGATCATGCGCTTCTCCCCATTCGCCGCCGGCGGCGCGATGGCTTACACCATCGGCAAGTTCGGCATCGGGTCCTTGTTCTCGCTCGGCAAAATGATGGGTTCGGTATATATCACGTTGTTCCTGTTCGTTATCCTCATTCTCGGGGGCATTGCCCGGTTTTACGGTTTCAGCGTCTTCAACCTGCTGAAATTCATTAAGGAAGAAATTTTGCTCGTGCTCGGTACGTCGTCTTCCGAATCGGCACTGCCGCGGCTCATGGAACGTCTGGAGAAATACGGCTGTTCCAAGTCGGTGGTCGGACTTGTCGTCCCGACAGGCTATTCCTTCAATCTGGACGGCACGTCGATTTACTTATCGATGGCCGCCTTGTTCATCGCCCAAGCTTACGGTATCGAATTAACATTCCTTCAAATCGTCACTTTGCTTGGGGTGCTGATGCTCACCTCCAAAGGCGCGGCAGGTGTAACCGGATCCGGCTTCATCACGCTGGCCGCCACACTCGCAGCCGTTCCGGGCAACGTAATCCCGATTGAGGGAATGGCGCTGCTGCTCGGCGTCGATCGCTTCATGTCCGAAGCCCGCGCCATCACCAACCTGATCGGGAACAGCGTCGCCACCGTCGTGATCGCCAAGAGCGAGAAGCAATTCGATCCATCGCAGCGCGCTGCTGCTGCATCGTCGCCGTCCGCGCCTGCCTCTGTTTCGGTCGCAGACGGCGGCCATATGGTCACGAACTAGGCCACCGGCCTGCCAACCAGCGGTTACATTCCTTTCAGTCAATCACACAGAACTGCCGCCTAATGCGGCGGTTCTTTTCTGTGCTCATCGCTGCCATCCCCGAGCAGCCTTGCAGGCAACGATGCCGCAAAGCAAACGAATGGAAACCCCGAATCCCAGCACCGCCGCCGCCCGCGGCCTTTACTTTCCGGCCCTCGAATTATACAATAGATCGAAACTTAACCATTCGAGGTATCTCATGTTCAAACGTTTGAAGAAGAAGGGCTTTACCTTCTCGCTCAATCCTCCCCAAGTGCTGTCGCTCGGCTTTATCCTCATTATTTTAGCCGGAGCCTTCCTTCTGTCGCTTCCTGTCGCATCGGCCGACGGGACAGGCCAGCATTTCCTGGACGCTTTGTTTATGGCTACATCGGCCACCTGCGTCACCGGACTGACCGTCGTGAATACAGGCCAGTTTTATTCCTTTTTCGGCGAAATCGTGCTGCTTCTTCTTGTACAGATCGGAGGACTCGGCTTCATGACGATGGCCACCCTGATCGCCCTCGTATTTCGACGAAAAATAACGTTTCGCGAACGTCTCATTTTACAGGAAGCGATGAATCACAACTCAACCGAGGGCATCGTCCGGCTCATTCGCAAAGTGCTGTTCTACTCTCTCATTATTGAATTGACAGGGGCTGTTCTGCTAACCCTTCGCTGGTGGTTCGAGCTGCCTTTCAAAACAGCACTTTATTTCGGCATCTTTCACAGCATCTCGATCTTCAATAATGCCGGCTTCGACTTGTTCAGCAGTCTCAAGGATCGTCCCGGCAGCCTGGTCCATTATGTGGACGATCCTTTTGTCAATATCATTACCATATTACTGATTGTGCTCGGCGGCATCGGCTTTATCGTCATTTCTGACCTACTCACTTATCGCATCAACAAAAAGCTTACGCTTCACAGTAAAGTCGTTCTGAGCGTATCGGGAATATTGATCGCCGTAGGCTGCCTGATCATCTTCATCTTTGAATTTACGAACACGCATACGCTGCAGCCATTATCTCCGACGGGCAAAATCCTTGGCTCGCTGTTTCAATCGGTCAGCTCCCGTTCGGCAGGGCTGAACACACTGGATATCGGGTCACTCCGTCAGGCGACGCAGTTTTTCCTCATCATCATGATGTTTATCGGCGCCGCGCCGGGCTCCTCCGGGGGAGGGATCAAGGTTACGACCTTTGCCATCCTGATCGGGGCGATGCTTGCGATGGTTCGCGGCAAAGAGGACATTGTCATGTTCCAGCGTCGTATCGCCAGCGATCGGATTTACAAAGCGATTACGTTTACGATGATTTCGTTCCTGATTATCGTCGTGTTTACGATGCTGCTGTCTACAACCGAGGAGTTTTCCTTTCTCGGCATTTTATTTGAAGTTACCTCGGCCTATGCAACCGCAGGCATGTCGTTGGGATTAACCCCCCAGCTCACATCGTTCGGTAAAATTTTGATTGTTCTGCTTATGTTTATCGGGCGCCTCGGCCCCGTTACACTGGCCTTCAGCCTGACCATAACGCCGGATAAAGAACATTACCGGTACCCAGAGGGCAAAATTACGATTGGGTAAAGAGCATACGATCGCTTTGTAATGCAATCAGCATCACGATGATCCGGGGTCGGTCCTAAACGGTCTTAAGGGAATTGTAAATTCGATTAACGACGGGAGAACCCGTAAGGGGGTGGCACTCTTCATGCTGTTGGCTGTATTCCTCTTCATCGCGGCAGGGCTCGCCGAAATCGGCGGGGGCTACATGGTCTGGCTCTGGCTTCGCGAATCGAGGCCCATGTGGTATGGAATCGTTGGGAGCCTTATTCTCATCTTATACGGTATCGTTCCGACGCTGCAGAACTTCCCTTCATTCGGGCGCGTCTATGCCGCATACGGCGGCGTGTTTATCGTACTCGCCGTTTTGTGGGGATGGCTTGTCGATAAGAAGACACCCGATCTATACGACTGGCTCGGCGCCGCGATATGCATCGTAGGCGTTTCTATCATGCTGTGGGCCCCGCGGAGTTGATAAAAATAACCGCTCGAATGGGCGGTTTTCTTTATGCGCGTTATTCGCTCGCGCCACTTAACATGAATAAAAGCTTCACGGTCGATCCAGCACTAGGACTAATTGTTCAGAATTTGTATAGACCCCTCCTGTATAATAGTTCTGAAGAACTTATTTCTGGAACGATTCACAATTAACTCTAAAATTGGGGGGAAATCCAAATTGAAGCGCAAGGCATTGCTACCTTTTCAAAAAAAATTGGATATTATCGAAATCGCGCATCTTCTATCGATCGATCCGAATGTCATTGTAAAGCATGTCTTTACCAGAACGGCGGACGAGCAGGAAACCGAAACTCTCATAAAAATAACCGGCGCTTGACTTGGAAGTCGGCGCCTGACTATAGAGACGGGTATCCAACTCGCAAGAATCCAAAAAATATCCTCATCATCCTAGGCAGTCATAGACGGTATCATTTCTCATTTCACGCTTACATCATGACCTCAGTAACCTTTTCCGCCACCCCCTCATTTGCCACATAGACAAAAAATCATCCATCGTTTGTCGAAAAAAATGCAAATAAAAAACCCTTGCGCACAAGGGTTTCGAACGTTCTTATAAGATAAGCGGGTGATGGGAATCGAACCCACGCCACCAGCTTGGGAAGCTGGAGTTCTACCATTGAACTACACCCGCATTTTATGGTCGGGACGACACGATTTGAACATGCGACCCCCTGGTCCCAAACCAGGTGCTCTACCAAGCTGAGCTACGTCCCGTTGTTAAAAAAAGCGGCGCATACATTTCAATGCATTTTGACTAAATGGCGTGCCCTGAGAGATTCGAACTCCCGACCTTTTGATTCGTAGTCAAACGCTCTATCCGGCTGAGCTAAGGGCACATATAAATGGAGCGGAAGACGGGATTCGAACCCGCGACCCTCGCCTTGGCAAGGCGATGCTCTACCCCTGAGCCACTTCCGCGTAAAACTATGCGCTCGAGAGGACTCGAACCTCCACGGCTGTTACCCCACTAGAACCTGAATCTAGCGCGTCTGCCAATTCCGCCACGAACGCATATTTGATTATGGTGCGGTTGAGAGGACTCGAACCTCCACGGGCGTAAGCCCACTACCCCCTCAAGATAGCGTGTCTGCCATTCCACCACAACCGCATATAAGATTAAACGTGAGCCATGTAGGACTCGAACCTACGACACCCTGATTAAAAGTCAGGTGCTCTACCAACTGAGCTAATGGCTCATAATATACAATACTGGACAATAAATGTCAATCGTATTGCAGAGGTACTCAAGGCTTGCACCCTGAAAACTGGATCGAAACGGGTTCCGATTTATCTTTTCTCGTTCCGTTGTGCTTCGCACAAAGGTCACTTCTAAAAGATAAATCTTCGCTGCAACAAAAGTCAAATGCTGAACCTTTAACTACTGCTTCCGAAGCTAGCTTTCCTTCGGAAAGCTCTTGGATAAGCCCTCGACCGATTAGTATTCGTCAGCTCCACACGTTGCCGCGCTTCCACCCCGAACCTATCTACCTCGTCGTCTACAAGGGGTCTTACATACTGGGAAATCTCATCTTGAGGGGGGCTTCACGCTTAGATGCTTTCAGCGCTTATCCCGTCCGTACTT
>NZ_CAJVAS010000006.1 GCF_910593845.1 Paenibacillus solanacearum
GGTGTAACCGGAGCAACTGGTGTAACGGGAGCGACTGGTGTAACCGGAGCAACTGGAGTGACGGGAGCGACTGGAGTGACGGGAGCAACTGGAGTAACGGGAGCAACTGGAGTGACGGGAGCGACAGGTGTAACCGGAGCAACAGGTGTAACGGGAGCAACTGGAGTAACGGGAGCGACTGGAGTGACGGGAGCAACAGGCGTAACGGGAGCAACAGGCGTAACGGGAGCAACAGGCGTAACGGGAGCGACAGGAGTAACCGGAGCCGCAGGCGTCACCGGAGCAACAGGCGTAACGGGAGCGACAGGCGTAACTGGAGCAACAGGCGTAACGGGAGCGACAGGCGTAACTGGAGCAACAGGCGTAACCGGAGCAACTGGCGTAACGGGAGCGACAGGCGTAACTGGAGCAACAGGCGTAACGGGAGCGACAGGCGTAACTGGAGCAACAGGCGTAACCGGAGCAACTGGCGTAACGGGAGCTACTGGAGTGACGGGAGCGACAGGTGTAACCGGAGCAACAGGTGTAACCGGAGCAACAGGTGTAACCGGAGCAACAGGTGTAACCGGAGCAACAGGTGTAACCGGAGCGACAGGTGTAACCGGAGCAACTGGAGTCACCGGAGCGACTGGAGTGACGGGAGCGACAGGTGTAACCGGAGCAACTGGAGTCACCGGAGCGACTGGAGTGACGGGAGCGACAGGTGTAACCGGAGCAACTGGAGTAACGGGAGCGACTGGCGTAACGGGAGCGACGGGTATCACGGGAGCGACAGGTGTAACGGGAGCGACAGGAGTAACCGGAGCAACAGGTGTAACGGGAGCCACAGGTGTAACGGGAGCGACAGGTGTAACCGGAGCAACTGGAGTCACCGGAGTGACTGGAGCAACTGGAGCAACTGGAGTAACCGGAGCAACAGGCGTCACGGGAGCCACAGGCATCACCGGAGCGACAGGCATCACGGGGCCAACCGGCATCACCGGACCAACGGGTATCACGGGGCCAACCGGTACCACCGGGCCTACGGGTATAGCCGTACCATCCGCTTCTGCATTTACGTTTGTTAACGATCCAGGGCCGCATGGAATCACCCCCGTAGTAGGTACAGAGGTTACATTGGCCACAACCACAATCACTGTTGAACCGGGGAATGTACTTCAGATCCTTTATGCAACTTCAATAGAATGGACTGCAGACGCCGATAACGAAATTAGCCTTACGACAAGTATATATGTGAATGATGTATTACAAAATTCAAGAACCTATAGTACCTCATTCGCTAATGCATTTACGTTTAGCAGGCCAATGACAGATGTGTTTGGATATACAGTACCTGCAGCAACTACGAGCGCTACGGTCCAAGTACGAGTGACCATCAACAGTGCGGTTAATGTAACTTCTGCCGAGGGATTAAATACTGATTTAAGCGTTATATTGTTCGAATAGTCACTTTAGGCATTGCTGCCTAGTCTACAGAGAATGCTTTCCTTTTGGGGAGGCATTCTCCCCTTCTTTATTTTCATAATGAAAGGAATGAATATTATGATCACCATCAGCCTTTGCATGATTGTCAAGAACGAAGAAGAAGTTCTGGCGCGCTGCCTGGACAGTGCCAAAGACATCGTCGATGAGATTAACATTGTCGATACAGGTTCAACAGACCGCACTGTCGAAATCGCCCAACAGTATACGGACCGGATTTTTCATTTTCCATGGACCGGCAGCTTCTCGGAAGCGAGGAATCATGCTTTTACCTATGCGACGAAACAATATACGCTTTATTTGGACGCTGATGATGTGATTCTTGAAGAAGACCGTCAAAAATTTATGGAGCTTAAAAAAACAATGAATCCTTCGGTGGATTCTGTTTCCATGTTTTACAATGCAGGCATGGACGAATTTGGGAATGTCACCCTTCGCTATCGCCGCAACCGATTGGTCAAAACATCAAGGAATTTCCAATGGTGCGGAGAGGTACACAATTATCTAGATGTCAGCGGCTATATCATCAACTCCGATGTTGCCATCACACATAAGAAGACTCGGCATAAAGTGGGCCGGAATTTGAGCATCTATGAAACCAAGATCGCTCGAGGCGACACCTTCAGCCCGCGAGACTATTTTTACTACGGAAATGAATTAAGGGAGAACGGGCATTATGAAAAAGCCATTGAAAGCTACGAAAAAAATCTGCAGCTCAACGAAGGATGGGTCGAGGATAAAATCTATGCTTGTATCAACATGGCAGACTGCTACCGTTTTCTTGGGAATATGAAGCAAGAGCTTGCCGCCTTGTGCCAATCCTTCGATTACAGCAAGCCAAGAGCTGAAGTGGCAAGTCGGCTTGGTTATTATTTTTATCGTAAGAGGGATTATTCTACGGCTATATTCTGGTACGAACTAGCCACGCAGCTGCCAGCCGATACGAATCAATGGAGCTTCAGTTATCCGGCCTACTGGACCTGGTATCCTCACCTGCACTTGTGCGTTTGTTACTACCGTCTAGGCCAATATGAGAAGGCTTACGCCCATAACGAAGAGGCCAGAATATATCGGCCCAATGACCATAGCATTCTTCACAACAAAAAGCTGCTGGAGGAGAAGCTGGGAATCCCAGTCGCTCAAGGACAACCGCAGCAAGAGGGAGAATAAAATGAAGCCATGGATCCGCCGGGTACTCTTTATCCAAATGATACCGGATATTCGCACGAATAAAATCGCAAAGGCGCTGCGAGAGCAGGAGATCCAAACCGATCTCCTTTATGTAAGCATGCACCCCGCCGAGGTTTACAGAGGATACGAGCTCCCCTATACGAACATATATAGAATCAGAACGGTAAAAGAGATTGTGGATTTTGTAGAGCGAAGTCCATACGATATTGTCATCAGCTGCAACGAGCCGGATACGATCAGCGCTGCACTTGTGGGCTGCAGTAAGCCAATGATCCATGATTGCCACGACATGATGTCGCTTCGGGGGCATATCACGAATGATCAAGCTATTCTGGAGTTCATTGCGAACAAATACGCCACCGGGAATATATATGTAACGGAACGGGTGAAGGAGATCGCAATTCAAAAATTCGGTCTCGATAAAAAAACAGTATTCCTTCTCGACAATTATGTGCTCAAGGAGCAGCTGCCATCTGAAGCCTTCTCCAAGTTAAGCGATGGTGACGGTGAAATCCATTGTGTTTACCAGGGAGGGCTAACCAATCGCAGCGACCATCATCGGTTTATTGAACCGATGTTTTTACAGATGGCCCAGGAGCATATCCACGTTCATTTTTATACACCTTTTCAGAACGATTACTACAGGAGTCTTGAGGCCCAATCCGATTATTTGCATTGGGAAGGGACCAGAGAGCCCAACGAGCTGATTCGAGAGATGACCCGTTATGATGCGGGCTTGGTTCTCTTAAATGTCACTCCGCATAACCGGCAATTTCTGGACAGCACCTTTCCCAATAAGGCGTGGGATTATTTGGCGGCTGGACTTCCGATCTTGTGCAGCCATCTCACGGCGTTTACCCAGTTTATTGATTCTTACCCGGTCGGTGCGGTTTTAAATGATGCGCAAAGCTTTAGAGATCAGTTGCAGAAGGTAGCGTCTGTCTCTATCTCCAAAAACTTTCTAACGGAGCACGGGTTTACCATGGACGACCAAATCGCCGGATTACGTGCATACATGGAAGAGATCATCGTCATGCACACATCCCGGCATCGCACTTCGAGTTAGCAGCAACACACGTCGTCACCCGAAGCATTTCATGCCATTGCACTGCGGAACTGTCTTGCCAGACATGTGTTCGTGAGCGATCAAGACGTCTATCGCATCATGATAGACTGAACGACTTACGCGATGTCTGGCTCTAGACATCGCGCGGGCACGCGAGTGCATTCCTGCGGAGTATGTGGTTATAACAATAAAAACATAATAAAAATTAATAATTATTTATTGTTAATCGATAAATATCATGTTAGAATCAAAATTACGAAAACGTTAGTGAGGTGGTTCAAGTGAAACAGGTATCAACAGGTTTCCTTAAGGGCGTTGTTGTTTCCATTGGCATTGCCGCGCTGGCTTTAAGTGTCCTTTGGCTGCCAGGAGTCGCCGGCAGAGATGCGGAGGCGCATCCGGAGACAGCTTACTTGCAGTATCCCTTCTTGCTCTGTGCTTATCTGTTATCCATTCCTTTTTTTACCGCGTTGTACCAAACGTTTCAGCTGTTATGCTACATCGACGGGAACAAGGTTTTCTCGGTGCGGTCGGTGAAAGCTCTGAGGTACATAAGGTACTGCGCCATCCTCATCAGTATCGGTATTGCAGCGGGTATCACATTCGTCATGATGATGATCGACGATGACATTGCGGGCGTGGTTGGGCTGTCGCTCATGTGCACGTTTGCTTCCAGCGTGATCGCGACCTTTGCGGCCATGCTGCAAAAGCTGGTTCGAGACGCCATCGAGCTGCAATCGGAAAACGAATTAACGGTCTGAGGCAAAAGTAGGGCGGCGGTCAAGGCATCTAGGGCATAACGAGGAGGGAAGACCATTGAAGCCGATCATGCAACTGCTTCATTTTGGCTATCACCAGGCGATGAGCTGCCTATTCCCTGTTGCGATCTTTGGGACGCTGGCGCTGTCCAGCGTAGTGGAGGTGCCTTTCTTTTACCGTTACGACGCGATTCTTCTCATCCTGCTTGCAGTGCAGTTCCTCATGTACCGCAGCGGATTAGAGACGCGCGATGAACTGAAAGTGATCGGCGTATTTCATGGTATCGGATTGCTGCTGGAGATATACAAGGTAAAGATGGGATCATGGTCATACCCGGAACCGGGGTATACGAAGCTGCTCGGCGTACCGCTCTACAGCGGATTTATGTATGCAAGCGTAGCGAGCTTTATGTGCCAAATATGGCGGAGACTGAGGATGGAGTTGACGGGGTGGCCGGGGCTTGCGGCGGCGGGGCTGCTGGGAGGGGCCATCTACCTGAATTTTTTCACGCATCATTTCATTCCTGATTTGCGCTGGGGGTTGACCGTGCTTGTGCTCTTTGTGTTTTGGAGGACATGGATTATATTCCGTGTCCGGAGCGAGACGTACCGGATGCCTTTGACGGCTGCTTTTTTTATTGTAGGCTTTTTTATTTGGCTGGCCGAAAATATAGCGACATTCTTTAATGCTTGGCAATATCCTGACCAGCATCACGCGTGGAAGCTGGTTAGCTTCGGCAAAATCAGCTCGTGGTTCCTTCTCGTGATCATTAGCGTGATCATTGTCGCCCAGCTCAAACATGTCAAAGCGCGTCGTTACATAATTGACAATGAGAATCATTATCATTTATAATTTCCGTAACAACGTTGAACTGGCTACGTTTATTGCACAAGACGAGGTGACGTGATTTGAAGACGCTGGAACGGTTGGAGACCTTTCTGGTATTGGCCGAATGCGGTTCCTATACGGAAGCGGCCAAGCGGCTGTACTGCTCGCAGCCTACGATCAGCCATCATATTCAGCAGCTGGAGGATCAGTTTCACGCTGCATTATTTTACCGGAGCGGGAAGCAGCTGCGCTTGACGGAGCAGGGAGAGATCGTGCTCGACTACGCGAAGCGGCTGACCGGGCTCGTTCAGGAAGCTTCGCTGAAGGTCAAGCAATCGCTCAGCCGGCAGGAGCGGATCTTGTCCGTATACGTGAGCAATTACATCTCCGGCTGCTATTTTCGCGACATTTTATCGTACTATCATCGCACCTTTCCTGAGCAGCTTCTGGAAATTTATACGTATTGCTACGACGACCTGCGGCAATCGCTGCTGGAAGGCAAAACGAACCTGGCGTTTATGCCGATCTACCCGGAAGACGAGCAGCTTTTTGCCGGGTTCGACGTATTCCATCTGTTCGAGGAGGAGCTGGAGCTTGTCATCCCTGAGGGCCATCCTTGGGCAGAGCGCAAAACGCTCTATATCCGGGACTTGCAAGGGGTGACGGTGCTGCTGCCGCAAAGCCGGTACATCTGTCAGTACATTGAAGCGGAGCTGCGCCGGCTTGACGTGAAGGTGCGGTATTTGCAGATGAGCAACTTCAACATGATCAAGGAATCGGTCAAGGCCGGACTCGGGGTCGCGTTTCTGCCATCGGAAGTATACAAGGAGGAGAAGGGGCGCGGGGAGCTTGCGACCGTGCGCGTCTCCTCGCTTGCCATCCGGCGCAAGAACGGTTATGTGATCCGCAAGCAGAAGCAGCTTAGCGCGGAAGAGCAGGCTTTCTGCCGCGAGGTGGAGGCGTATTTCCGCAAGCGGCTGAGAAGCCGGAAGGCGGGCGCTCCGCTATCGCTTCTTTCCTGAATGCCGGCGGGCAAAGCCCGGCTAGGCGTAGGAGCATGCGGCGAGCAGCGCCCGCGTGTAGCTCGATTGGGGCTGCGACAGCACGCTGGCCGTATGCCCCGTCTCGACGACGGCGCCGTCCTTCATGACGGCGATGCGGTCGGCGAAGCCGGCAATCGTCTCCAGCCGGTGCGTAATGTACAGGACCGCCATGCGATGCTTCCGCTTGAGCGTTTGCAGCAAGGCGAGCATCTCCCGCTCCGTTCCCGGGTCGAGCGCCGACGTAATTTCGTCGGCGATCAGCAGCTTCGGCGTCATGGAAAGCGCCCGCGCAATCGCGATGCGCTGTTTCTGGCCTCCCGAGCATTCGTCCGGCCGACGGTCCAGCAGCTCGCGCGGCAGCCGGACCTGCTCGAGCAGGTCGCCGGCCCGTTTCCAGGCTTCGGCGCGCCCGGTCTTCCGCAGGATTAGCGGCTCGGCGACAATGTCGCGCACCTTCCAATAAGGGTTCATGGAACGGTCCGGGTTCTGGAACACGATCTGCACGTGAGGGCGGCTCGCCGCCTGACCGGGCGCTTCTCCCTGCCAATGAATCGAGCCTTCGGTCGGCTGCTGCAGCCCCACAACCATCTCGGCGAGTGTTGACTTGCCCGAGCCGCTTTCCCCGATGAGCGCAAATATTTCGTCCTCGCCTAGCGACAGCGTCACGTCGCGGACGGCAGTGAAGTCGCCGCCCCGATCAACGAACCGCTTCGTCACCTGCCGCAACTCCAATAACATCGTCGATCGCTCTCCTTCCGTACGTTTGGTTATCCTCCATTTGCCGTACGCGACACAGGCTGTCCTTGACCGGCCAGCCAACGCGCCTTGTCGGCTCCTTCCAGCAGATGGCCGTCTTCGATGACGATCATCTGATCCGCGTAATGAAGCGCCGCCTGCAGGTCATGCGTGACAAGCAGCAGCGTCATCTTGTATTCCTTCACCTTGCTGACAAGCAAATCCATAATCTCGCGCTTGATGATCGGATCCAGCGCGCCTGTCGGTTCGTCGGCGATCAAGACCGCCGGCTTGTTGATGAGCGCCAGCGCGATCAGCGCACGGCTCAGCATGCCGCCGCTCAGCTCGTGCGGATATTTGCCGAGCAGCCGCTCGTCGAGCTGCACCTCCCGCAGGGCGCGCGCCGCCGCTTCCCGTTTGTCGCGGGCAGCGCCGCCGCCTTGGATCGCTTCCGTCATCTGCGCGCCGATCGTCATGATCGGATCGAAGCTGGAGCGCGGATCCTGGAAGATGAACGCGGCGTCCGCCCACCGCTTCATCGCACCGCACGGCGCCGGGCCGTACAGGGGCTTGCCGGCGATGAACGCTTCGCCGGCGACGGCCTTATGGGGCACAAGGCCGTACAGCGTCGTTTTTCCCGAGCCGGATTCGCCGACGATGGCCGTAATGCTGCCTTTCGCCGCAGCGAGCGAGAGGGGATGCAGGATCGTCTTCGCGCCGTAGGCGACGCTCAGCCGCTGGGCGGCCACCGCAGCGTGCGCGTTCGAAGCCGGGATGGCCGCCGCCGGTTTCGCCGGGCGGCGGGGCCTGGCAGACTGAAATGCGGAACTGCGGGCGGTCTCGTGCTTTTCCCCCAGCAGGGCCAGCGCCACCGTGACGAGCAAAATCGCGAGGGCCGGCGGAAGCACGGTCCATTGCCATACGTCCGTCATCCACGTTTCGCTGCGAGCGAATGCTTCCTGCAGCATTTTGCCCCAGGAGGGCTGACTCGGATTCCCGATGCCTAGGAAGGACAAGCTCGCTTCCATCGCAACCGCCTGCTTGAAGGAAATAATGAATTTCGTCCGCAGCAAGGGCTTCAGGAAGGGGAGCAGGTGCTTGCGCAGCACGTAGACCGTTCCTCCGCGGTACAGCTGGGCCGCCTTGACGAACTCCCGCTCCCGGAGCGACAGCACCGAAGCCCGGATGAGCCTCATGTAGCCGGGCCAGGTGAGCAGGCCCAGCGTCAATATGAGCTGCCAGGCGCTGCCTCCCGTGAATGAGGCGACGATCAGCACGAGCAGCAGCGACGGGAGCGTGAGCAGCATGTTGGCGACGGCGTTCAGCACGGCGTCGAGCCGTCTGGAATAGCCGGCCAGCAGGCCGAGGCCGCCGCTCAGCGCCGTGCTGAGCACCGCGACGGCTACCCCGATGAGCAGCGTCGTGCGCGCGCCGTGTACGAGCCCGCTGTAGATGTCCTGCCCGAGCGCGTTGGTGCCGAGCCAGTGGGCGGCGGACGGTGCGGAGAACCGCTGGCCGTCCACCGCAAACGGCGCGTAGGCTGCCAGCATCGGACCGAAGACGGCCGCTGCGACGAAGATCAGCAGCATCAGGCCGCCGGCCGTTTGTGCCCGCTTCATGACGATTCCCCCCGAATCTGTGTACGAATGCGCGGATCGAGCCGCGGATAGAGCAGGTCGGCCGCCGCGTTCAGACACAGCACGACTGCCGTCATCATAAGGAACAGGCCGTGCAGCAGCGGATAGTCGCGAGCGAGAATCGCTTCCTGCAGCAGCTTGCCGACGCCCGGATAGGCGAAGACCGTCTCCGCCAGCACGGAGCCGGCCACAAGGCCGCCGATGCGCATGACGATGATCGTGACGAGCGGCAGCGCGGCGTTGCGGGCGACATGCTTGAGCAGGACGGCGCGTTCGCCGATCCCTTTGGCGGCGGCGAACTCGACGAACGGCTCCTGCCGAATGCGGATCGCTTCGTTGCGCATCAGCAAATACAGACTGGCCAGGCTGCCGGCGGTCAAGGTGATGACCGGCAGGACGGCATGCTTCGCCACGTCCGCGAACCGGTCGCCCCAGAACGCCGGCCGGTAGAAGGGCGTTTCCGCCCCGCCCAGCGGGAACAGGCTCCAGTGCACGGCGAAGGCGATCAGCAGCAGCATGCCGATGAGAAATTCCGGCACGGCGCTTAAGCCGAGCATGCCGAGAAACAGGCTGCGATCCGCTCGCCCGGGATGCTTCCACGCCGACAGCAGCCCGGCGAGCAGGCCGATGAGAATCGACAGCACGGTGGAGATGCCGACGATCAGCATCGTCCACGGCAGCCGGGCGATAATGATGTCCTGCACCGGCGCCTTGAAGCTGAAGGAGATGCCGAAGTCGAGGGTGAACACTCCCCGGATATAGGTGACGAACTGCTGCCACAGCGAATCGTTCAAATGATAATATTCCAGCATGGCCTGCTTCTGCGCTTCGGTCATGAACACGGCGCTGTCGTCGCTGCCGCTTATAAACTCGACCGGGCCCCCCGGCAGAAGCCGGGGAAGCCAGAAGTTGAGCAGAAGCACAAATACGAAGACGGCAAGGTATACGGCGACCTGCTTATTTACCCGCATGGATGAACGCAGCCTTGTTTTCCCACAGCGGAATGCCGTCCGCTATGCCGCCGTAGGTGTTGAAATAACCGCCGAACACGCTTTTTTTGAACAAGTAGTAGAACGGACGGTGATACAGCACGAGCGTCGGCAGCTCATCGGACAAAATATCTTGCAGCTTGTCGACGATCACTTTCCGCTTCGCCGGGTCCAGCTCTCCGGTCTGCTGAACGGCGAGCTTCTGGAATTCCGCGTTGTCGAACGTTTTGCCCCGGGCGGCCAGCGCATTGCTCGCCTTACCGAGGAACCAGAGCCGCAAGTAATCCGGGTCGCCGCTCAGTCCGATATGTCCGGTAATGGCCATATCGTATTTGTTCTCGCCCATGGCGGTGGCGAAGGCGGCCGCATCCGTCTGGCGTACATTCAGGGCGATGCCGACCTTCTTCAGCATTTCCACCATCATTTGCGCTTCCTGGGACGTGGAGGACACCATGACGCTCAGCTTCAGCGTATCCCGTACGCCGCTGTCATTCTTCTTATAGCCGAGCTCGTCGAGCAGCCGTTCCGCTTCCGACGTGCTGTAGTTGTACGTCTTGACCTTCGGGTTATACCATGGCGAGTCGGGCGGGATGATGCCGCCGCTGCCGGGAATCGGATCGCCGCCGGTCAGCTTCTGGGCCATCTCCTTGCGGTCGAGGGCATAAGCGATCGCCTGGCGCAGCCGCTTGTCCTTCAGCTGAGGATGGTCGAGATTGAACGTGACGCGCACGGCGCTGCCGGTCGGCGTGCTCTTGATGACGTCGAAGCCTTCCTTCTGCATTTGCTCGACCTCGGGATAACTGAATGTCATGATGCCGTCGACTTCGTTTTTCTTAAGCGAAAGAATTTTGTTGGCAGCGTTAATGTAGGCGACTTCCTGCACGAACACCTTGCCTTTGAAGAAGTCCGGATTGGCGCCGAACAAGTATTGTCCGGCTTTTTCGTCGAACTGCTTCAAAATGTACGGCCCGGTTCCTACGAGCGCGGAAGGGTCGCGGAATTCGGCCGGCTTGTCTACCTTTTCCCACACATGCTTCGGAATGATCGGCACGATGCCGACCAGATCGGTCAGGAACGGAGCGTACGGACTGTTCAGTGTAAATTCGACCGTATGCTCGCCGGTTTTGCGCACGTCCTTGATCTGCTCGACGTCACCGGTCCACATGAACGGATATTTTTTGTAATACGTGAAGCTGAACACGACGTCGTCGGCGGTGAACGGCTTGCCGTCATGCCACTTGACGCCTTGCTCCAGCTCGAACGTGTAAGTCAGTCCGTTGCTGGACACCTTCCACGATTTGGCGAGCCATGGGATGGTGCCGTTCGCATCTTTCCACGTCAGCGTATCGAACAGGAAGGAATTGCGCAGGAAGCCCCCCGGACCGGAGTTATTGAATGCGAACGGAGACGGATAACCGGCAGTCCCCCATACGAGACGAAGCATGGGCACTTGAGCGGGGGCGGCTGCGGAAGCTTTCTCCGCCTGCGCCGGAGGGGAGGCGGGGGAAGCGCTCTCCGGCTTGCTGCCGCCGTTGCCGCTGCAGGCGGCGACGCCCATCGCGAGGCAGCTTAATAAGAGCCACGAACCGAATTTCTTGCGGGATAACATGAAGCACACTCCTTATGTATGATGATAAAATAATGGGCCGGTTTCAGCTTTCCTTCCGCTAGCCAAGGGAGGAAGCCGTCAAGGAACCGCTCGGTCGCCGGCATGAAGTACGAGCCGTAATGGAATTCCGGGTCGAGCGTCGTCATGATGAGCGTGCCGGGCGTCGTAACCCGGTCGATATACAGAATCGCTCCGCCGTCCTCCAGGCGGATCAGCACGTCCGCGCCTTCCGGCGGCGAGAAGATGCCGTGGTAATGCCAGGTCGCGTCGTTCAGCGTAATGTAGCGGAACAGATCATGCTCGGGGCGGTTCAAGACAAGGCCGCTTCGCGCCTCCTTATCGAGCCACCACCAGAAGTTGGTCGGCCGGAATTCCCACTGATGCCCGTGGAGCAAGCCGTGATCCTGCGCGCCGAGGGCGACGATGATCCCGCCGCGTTCGGCGAAGGCTGCGATCTGCTCTTGCGACGACAGGAGAAGCCGCTCATGGAGCTGCGAAGGGATCAGCAGCACGTCGTACGGGTCCAGCGCCGTTCGATGAAGGTCCGGCAAGTAGATCAGGGTCTCCAGCCAGCGGCGGTACTTCGGTTCGTTGTACGTCCGGTGCTGGTGGGAGTTCCCGCCATACAATGCGGCGATTTTTCTCATAGCGCAGCCGTCCTTTCCGCAAGTCGCGCCGCTTCTTCGCGAATCCAGCGCATGAGCTGTCCGCGGATGCGGCCGCTCGTATTGACGCTGCCGCCGTATCCGAGCAAATGGTTGCCGGAATGGACGATGATCGTGCCGCTTGTGCTGTGCCGGTCGATATAAGTGATCGGCTCGCCGCCGGGCAGCGTCAGCAGCGCTTCGGCCCGCGGCGGCAGCGGGTGATGGCCCCGCGCGAAGAAGCCGGAGACGCCCTTGTTGAACGTCATGTCGTCCGGTAGCACGCCTTCGAAGATCGGATGCGCAGGCTCGCAGACCGATACCGCGTAGTCGCCGTGATGACGGATTGTTTTCGGTACGAACATCGATGCGCCGGGAATCCAGGGGCGGAACAGATGTCCGCTGAACAGCAGCACCTTGCCGCAGTTAAGAAACTGTTCGATCCGGTCCCTTTCCCGGTACAGCAGCTCCTGATCGGCGAACGGATCGACGACCAGGCACAGATGGGGCGACAAGTCATAATCGGGCAAGTCGTATAGATCGAGCAGCTTCGTATCGCTCGCAGCCGGATCGGCCTTCTGCCCGAAATAGCAGCCGCCGTCCAGCAGCAGGAAGTCGGCTGCCGGCGCGCTTGGGGTTGCGGGTGCGTCCGTCATCGAATTCTCCTTACGTACAGCAGCTCTTCGGCCGGCAAGGCCAAGGCGCGTTCGGACAAGGACAGCTTCAGCTCGTCGAATGCCGCGATATCGGCTTCCGTGAACGTTTGCTCACGGCCTTTTTTCAAATAATCGTAAAACACGGACGGAAGGAAATTTTCCTGCAGCACGACTTCCACGGCCGAGCCGTCATCGGTCGAGATGACGAACGCGTAGCTCTGCGGCCGGTGCGGATCGTATTGGCCTTGCGGGTACGCCGTATCGACCGTGTAAGCTCCGCGCGTAACTGCCCGCGTCACGAATTCGAAGGCGTCGCGGAAGCCGGGACCGGCATGGCCCGACAGGACGGAAATCGACTTTCGCTGCGGCGCTTCGCCGGTTCCGAACAGTTCGCCGAATGCGGCCTGCAGGCTGCGGAAGCCTACGGCGACGGCCATCAGCGCCAGACTGCCATGATATTTGCGAATGTCGGCAAAGCGGATTTCGAGTGTTTCTTTATTGTCTTTGATGCGAATGACGGACATGGAATTCACGCTCCTGCTGGGGTTGTTGTTGTCTATAACGTATCATAGTGTAATTGATAATGATTATCAATATCATAAAAACCCCCAGTATCGCAAAAAAGCGTGTACAGGCAAGCGTTTAAGGCTGTTTATTCAATTATTGAATCGATGACGTAAAAAAACCGAATAAAGCTCGGCATTCAGAATCGATGGCAAGCGGGAGCATGGTTTCGGTTTGGACATGGAGGAAAGGTCCGCGTCAGCGGAGAGCGGGAAGAGGAGGGGAATCGTTCATTCGCGGCCGCTTGGGAGGCAGGCAGCCTGCGATGCAATCGAATGGGAATGGGGAAGCCGGCCGTCCGGGAGCCGGAGCCGGGGAGGCCCGGGCCGGACGAAGGGAGGACTTGCCGAAGAAAGAAGCCGGATCGCCGTTCAGTGCGGCGTCCATTCGCAGCGCTTATCGCAGTAAGAAGAACAAGCGGGAACCAGGGATGGCTGCCGCTCGGAAATCTCTTCATTAGGATTGGCTTGCGGAAATCAAGGAGCTGCGTTTGGGCGCGTGCGGCGGCTCTTCCAGCCACCCGTGTTCGATCATTAAGGTGGCTCCGTCCTCCGCATAAGACGCAATCTCGGCGGCAAGTCTCACGTATTGTGCCGCCACATCCTTACGAGGGCTTGCCGCGGCGGCGGCGCCGTAATTTCCCGTACCGGCCGCGACAAGCAGCGACACGTGGAACAGCATTAATTTATCCGAGAAAGGCGCTTCTGTCGAAGTCGTAACATCACTGTCCCAGGTCATAGGAACGGGAAGATGCTCGTCCTTGAGGATTTTGGCAAAGACGTCCGTATGCTTGGCCGAGATGCCGGTTCCCCGTGCGAAATAGTCGCGAAGCTTCTGATTATGCACCACCTGACTGAATCCGAGCAGCAGCGTGCAGCCCAAGCCGTTGGTTTGCGCATTCGAAAACAAATGTGCGATTTCAATGGAAATCAGCGGCCGCTTCTCCACAAAGCCGAAAAACCCGCCCGACAAAAACCGCGTGTTCTCAACGAAGTGAACACTGTCCGGCGCAGTAATATACGGCGGGCGGATATAGAGGCCCTTGGACTGTAAAACCGCGGTAACAGCCTGGTCCAGCTCTACCGTTTGCAGCAAGCAACGATGGAAGAAGTCCCTTGCGTCTGAACGCGATGCCGACGTAAACGCCACTCCATACGTCGCTAATCCGACGGTAGCCATATTTTTGATGTAATACAGGAAAAAGCTGTCCGAGTACAGCCGCTTGGCGCTTAATCGAACATCTTCATCCGAGAAACCGTGGGGGATCGGGAAGTTTTCAGACTGGAACAGCTTCGACAATTGTTCAATGTGCGACTCGGTTATGCTTAACGCCAGTTCAATTACAGGCTTCGCTTCCGTGTCCTCAATCTTTGCCAGAAAATAGCTGATGACACATCGGGCCATCGTATCATTGATATAGGTTGCCCACAGTGTGCCCAGCTCGGTAGCGGTCAATCGAATGTGATGCGCGTTTTCCATCGTTGGGGTTCCTCCGTTTTGCGTTTTGATGTTATCTTTTCCTATTTCATGTAAATTGAATACAGCGACGCCTGAATGCAGCTTCAGATTCGAACGCGATGCCGTCGTCCAGCCGCATGCTTGGCAGTGAAAGGAAAAAGCCGTTGACACGTTTCGAAGGACTGTATATAATTAAAAACCAAGTAAACATATAGGAATTTCCTACCAGACCGCTGGAGGCCATGTTGAACCTGTCATCAGGTTTTATTTGGCCTCTTTTTTGTTTCATTATCGATCCGGCCCAAGGCGAATCCATTGCCACTAGGCCGTTAACTTTATGGGGGGGCTCAACATGTACATGAACACAAAAACGTTGCTGCTGTTTGCTTTGGCTGGCTTGTCTTTATCCGGATGCTCGGCGGCCGGAGCGAAGCTTTCCGCTTCCGAACCGTCCGCTCGCGCCGACATCGGGAGCGAACCGATTACGCTTCAAATATTTCAAGCAGGCGGCAGCATTTCCGACACCGAATTCAAGCGGTTGATTGCAGACCCTGTCCGCAAAAAGTACCCGAACGTTACGCTCGAACTCGTTCGGGAATCGGCGAACGCGAAGCGCGATCAGTTGATTACAAGCGGTACGTTTCCCGATTTGATCTTCACGTCCTCGCTTTCCATCGGCGGATTTCTCGATCTGGAGCTGATGAAAGATTTGCAGGAGCCGATCCGGAAGGCGAACGTCGATCTGAACAAGTTCGAACCGCGATCCATTAACGGGATCAAGGCGTACGGCAGCGGCGGACAAGTGTATGCGCTGCCGTTCTCGATCAATTTCGGCGCGTTATATTACAACAAGGATTTGTTCGACCGCGTCGGCGAGCCGTATCCGCAGGACGGCATCACCTGGGAGGAAACGCTCGGCATCGCAAAGAAGCTGGCCGTGAAAGACAACACGATCAAAGCGTTAGGCACTTCGGGCGTGACCAGAGATTATATATCGCTGCTGCTCCCTGTGGTCGATGCGAAAACGGAGAGGGCGGTACTGGCTACGGATGACTGGCGATGGATGCTGCAATTTCAAGAGAGCTTGAGCAAAATCCCCGATAACCGTTCGGCCAAAGGCGGCCGTGACGGATTCGTCAAAGATAAAACGATGGCGATGTACACCTCTTACGGGGCGCGGATCGGAGAGCTGGAAGAAGCGGAGCAAAGCGGGCAAGGCGTGAACTGGGATTTAACGACATTCCCCGTACGCCAGGAAACCAAGGTGCAGGGGATGGAAACCGAGTCGCACGTCCTGGCGGTCTCCGCTACGGCGAAACATCCGGAAACGGCGTTCGAGGTGATCCGTTTCTTGACGACGAGCGATGAGGTACAGACCCAAGTGGCCGGCATGGCCCGCATTTCGTCGCTGAAGGATGACAAATACAAGAAGGAGTTTGGTGCGAATGTCGCGGCGCTGAAAGGAAAAAACGTGCAGGCCATCTTCAAAAACAAATACGGTACGTCGCCGCTGCCTACCAAATATGATAGCATCGCGGAAAAAGCGGTCAGCGCCGCCTTGCAAAAAGTAAATAAAGGCGAAGCCGACATCAACAGCGCGCTGCGAGCCGCCGAAGAGGCGGCCAATAAGGAGATCGACTCCTTGAAGGCCGGAGACCAGACGCGCAAGTAGCGTGAGAAACCGCAAACGAAAGATGCACAGATATTCAATCGCCCCTGCCTCTCTATTCCGAGCAATAGAGGCAGGGGCGATCGTTGTTATATGTCCGCTTACACTTGCATTAATTTTCTTCGGTTCGGCGCCTGGGGCGGCTGTTCCAGCCATTCGCGTTCAATCATCAGGCTGAGCCCGTCATCGCCGTAGGCAAGCACTTCGGCCATAAATTTGGCGAGCTGCGCCGACAAATCTTTTCTGGTGCATACGGCGATGCTGTGTCCCAGCGTCGAGATCGCCGTGGATTGCAAGACATTCACCGTAAACAGCATGAGCTTGTCGGAAAAAGGAGACGTTGTAGACGCGGTCACTTCCATCGCGACCGGTACGGTGCCGAGCAAATCTTCGTTGAGCAGCAGCGTGTTGAACGTCTTGATCTGCTTTTCGGCCAAATGCTTGCCCTTCATCAAATACTTCTTGATGTGCTCGTCCTGCGTGACCTGCAGGAAACCTGTCAGCAGCAGCAGACCAAAATAGTTTCTTTCAATATTGAAAAATATTTCGGTCAGCTCGAGTGCGTTCAGAGGGCGCTGCTCCCCGAGCCACCCGCTCATATAAGACGCCTTCTCTACGAATGCGACGGATTCCGGATAAGGAATTTTGGGAGGCCGGTCGTACACGCCTTTGCTCTGCATAAGGTTTACAGCGTTTTGGTACAGCTCCGCCGATTGCTGCAGCGCCTTGGCATAAAAGTCCAGGACATCCTTGCGAGCGAGGGTGGAGTACATGCTGCCATAGGAAATGAGCCCAATTCTGCTCATTCCGTATACATGGCCTAACGCATACAAGTCGGTAAACAGCGGAGGCGCCGACAAATGCAAATCTTCATCCGAAAACGCTTTCGGCAATGGAAACTGCTCCTGCTGAAACAGAGACCGGATTGTCTGGATATGAGACTCTCCGATGTTCAGCGCGTCTTGCACGATCGGCCGAATCTCGGCATCCTGCAAGACGTTCATAAAATGCTTCAGGAAACAAACCGAAGCGCAGTCATTCATGTACGTTGTCCACAAAGCGGAAATTTCCGTTGATGACAGGCGATTGTTGTCCAAGGCCATTCCTCCAGAAAATACGATGTTCTCATATGTTTTCCAAAATGGCGTGAAATATCCTGCTGCCGCCTTACGGGCGAGCGAAGCCGGTTCGAATGCAAAAAAGGCCGCGCAATATGCCGCTGCAGCCGTGTCTCTGGTTATGAATGCGCTATTATACCAAACCGATGGGCGGGTTACAACAATAACTTGGAGGGGAAATTCTAATCGAATTTTCATAATTGCCAAACAATGTTGAAACGACCGGGAATTTGGCCCCATTGGTAAATTAACCTATTTTTAATAGGTGCTATACTGGGATCAAGCAAGGACAACAAGAATGACACCAGGAGGTCTTCATGATGTTAAAGCAAAAGTTTGTGAAACAAGCGGTTACGGTAGGCTTGAGTTTGTCTCTTCTATTTACAGGAGCTATGGTCATTCATCCCGGAGCAGCCCAGGCCAAGTCGCAGGTGGATAAAATTATTGATACCGGCGATGACTTTATGGGGGTTCGTTATAAATTCGGTGCTCCGTCAGGATCGGACAAAGTATTTGATTGCTCCTCGTTTATGCAATATATTTTCAAAGAACACGGCGTTAAGCTTCCCCGCGAATCGAGAGATCAAGCGAAGAAAGGGAAACACGTATCCCGCAGCAATTTGAAAAAAGGCGATCTCGTCTTCTTCTCTACCCGCAAATCGGGGAAAGGTAAAATCGGACATGTAGGCGTTTACATTGGGAACGGCAAAATTCTCCACACGTACGGCAAACCGGGCGTTACGATCTCCACCATCAAATCCGGCTGGTGGGACGATCATTACATTACGGCAAGACGCGTATTGTAATCCGGGCCAAACGGCCGGCAGCACTACAAAAATCCATAAAAGCTTCGAATGAACTACATTTATCCATAAGAAAGACAGACATACCGGCCAAACAGGAAATATGCCATTCATTGTGATAACGCTATCATGTTTATCGAGTAGCCAAATTCGCCGAACAGATCATCGAATCGTTCAGCGGGGTTGGCTATTTTTCTCTTTGTCGTCAATAATGACAAATTAATCCAATGAATTGAGAAAATACTGCATCTTTACATACTCTTTAAAATTTGCACTACAATTATCCATGTAATAATTCATTGTGTCCATATATGATGAAATAGAAGGCAACCTATACTCAATCATATATAGCGAGGGGCAGAAGAGCAAAATGAAGATGAAGACAGGCTTGATTTCGATGGCTATCGTTTCTGTAAGCGTTTTATCGGCGTGCGGCAACCAGCCCGCTCCCGGCGGCGCGCAAGGTTCTCCGGTCAGCGAAAAACCGCATGATCCGGTCGTTCTGAAGCTGTATCCGGGGCAAATGATCACGCCGGAAGATATGGCCATGATGATTAACGAGCCGCTCCAGAAGAAATATCCGTATATTACGGTCGAAGTGATCGACCGGAGCAAAAATCCGCTGGACAACTATATTGCCATGGGGGAACAGCTTGATCTGATCACGCAGTGGAACGGAAGCATGTCTCAAAACATGGATCTTGCCTTGTTCGAAGAGATTACGCCGCTGGCCCAGAAGCAAGGGCTCGATATCGGGCGTTTTGATCCGCAGGCGATCGAGACGGTCAAAAATATTTCCAATGACGGCAAGCTGTACGGGCTGCCGTACAACGTACAGTTCAACGCGTTGTACTACAATAAGGACATCTTCGACAAGTTCGGGGTAGCGTACCCGAAAGACGGCATGACGTGGGAAGACACGATCGAGCTGTCGAAGAAGCTGTCCCGAACCCAGGACGGGACGGCGTTCCGCGGCCTAGATCCCGAGAACGTCGCGCGGATGAGCTTTCCGTTATCTTTGAACATCGTTGACGCCAAAACGAGCAAGGCGCTGGTGAACAGCGAGCCGTACAAGCGGCTGTTCGAAATGACGAACAGTGTGTACTCAGTACCCGGCAACAAACCGTCCAAATGGAAGTACAGCACATATGACGCATTCATGAAAGAACGAACTGTCGGCATGTTCGGAACGGTCAACTTGTTCCCGTATCTGGCGCAAGTTCCTGATTTCACGGGCTGGGATCTCGCTCAATACCCGAGCTACAAAGAGAAGCCGAACGTATACGGCATGTTTGATCTGCATATTATGGCCGTCAGCAAAACAAGCAAGTACAAAGAAGAAGCGGCGAAGGTGCTCGAAGTGTTGTTCTCCGACGACGTGCAAATGATCGCGACGAAGAAGACCGGCCGCGTATCCGCATTGAAGGATCCGAAGTTCCAGCAGGCATACGGCGCGGACATGCCGCTGCTCAAAGGGAAAAACATTCAGAGCATCTTCAAGAGCAAGCCGGCGCCGGCTCCCCGCCTGTCGACCTATTATTCCAAAGCGAGCGGCATTATGACGACCAAGTTCCAGGATTACGCCGACGGGAAAAAAGACGTCAATACCGCGTTAAGGGAAGCGGAAGAAGAAATCAACAAGTATATCGAAGGGCAAAAGAAGTAAACGGCTTGCCGTGCCGGCGTTTTGCCGCCAAAGCCTAGAGACAAGCGCAGCATGCGAATATCGTTTCACGACAACCGGATTTCCCGTACAGGCGGGAGGTCCGGTTGTTCGTGTTTGTACGCAGTCGCGCGGCCGCTTGTCCCACAGCCCAACATTTTTTGCACCGACCACGATATGCATCAAGAAAACTTTAGCGAGTTGGATATTGCTTCAAATAAAAAGATCATGTACATTTAAATTAAAGTAGTCCAATAGACCTATTTTGATTCACGGGAAAATGACGAATCATGTCGAATGTCAACGAGTGTATTGAGTGTTTCGAACGTATATCTGTACGATATATTGGCGGAGAATAGTCATTTCCTGCGGGGTACTTGATGACCGTGAGATGGTAGTGCAACAGACCTATATCATTGTATAGCGTCGGTTTCTTACATCCAACGGTCTCCAGCGGTTGTTAAACGTAAGCCGATATTGAGTGAACCATTTGAAACATACTTGATCAGTACATCTGGGGGAGAAACAGAAAAGATGAATATTTTCTCAAGAAAAACAAAATCATGGAATGAATATATGGGTTATGCCCGGTCAACGGATATTTTGCAAGTCGGTGATCGGGTCAAAGAGCGACTAGGTCTTATGGGGATCAACCAGGACCTGCTTATGCAAGTGAAAGAGGCAGCGCACGTTCTATATCCATACAAATCACAGATCGTGGACCAGTTCTACACCTCGATCACTTCTGTTGAGCATCTTCAAAAAATGATTGTTCAAAACTCCACTATAGAGCGTCTAAGAAAGACAATGGAAACATACCTGGAACAGTTCCTGCAGGCAGAGGTCAATCAGGAGTACGTAATGACACGGATCATTGTCGGTCAGGTTCACAGTCGTATTCACCTGACGGCAGAACATTTTATCACGGCACATCATTTGCTCATTCAGATTATGACGTCTATTCTAATGGAAAAATTGCATCAGACGCCGGATCGCATGATGAAGACGGTTCTCGCTGTACAGAAATTGGCGGCGTTCGATCAGCAGTTAATCGTGGAAGTGTATATGGAGGATACCTTTAAGTCTTTCTTGTTTGGCGTTTCCGATATGCTCAATCACATGACCCAGTTGGATACGACGCGGCAATTGATTAGAGAAATGGATAAGCAGATGGAGGAAACCCACAGCGTATCCGCGGCAACGGAGGAAATGAGCGCATCCATCCTGGAAGTAGCGAACTATGCAATCAAGGTGTCCGAAGGAACGGATGAAGCCGTTCTATCTGCCGAGCAAAGTAAGCGAGTGATTAACAAGGCTTTGAGCGATATCCAGCAGATGGGGCTCGTATACGATGAAGTGTTAGGACAAGTCAAACAGCTGAATCAGGAAATTGAGCATACGCGAGACGTGGTCAAGGTTATTAAGGAGATCGCAGATCAGATCAATCTGCTTGCCTTGAATGCAAGCATTGAAGCCGCCAGAGCCGGAGAAGAGGGAAGAGGCTTCTCGATCGTCGCTGCAGAGGTGCGTAAACTGGCCGAGCACACCAAGGAGCAAATTACTCAGATTGCCACGAATATGGCATCGTTACAAAAGGTATCGAACCAAGTTACGCAAGGTATTCAGGACACGGGGAAACTCGTCGAGGAGAGTGTGAGCGAGGCTCAATTTGCCGACACGGCACTACAGGAGATCGTGTCCACGATTCAGAAGATCAACGGCGCTACCACGCAAATCGCAGCGATGGCCGAGGAGCAGACGGCTTCTGTTACAGATATTGCTTATCGAAACTCGATTATCTTTAATCATAGCACCGACGCTCAAGCGATGGCCAGACAAACAGCCAAAACGGTATTTGACCTTAGTAGACAAATGGAGGGCTACCGCAATACATTTTTCAACATTAACGTAAAATTGAATTTCAAAGATACGATTCGAGCGGCCAAGACCGACCATCTGCTTTGGAAATGGAAAATATATAACATGTTATTAGGGTTGGAGACGCTTAGTTCCGAGCAAGTGACCTCTCACCAAGTCTGTAGACTTGGGAAATGGTATTATGGGGAATTGCCGGATCGAGTAAAAAATCAGTCTGCGTATAAAGCGCTTGAACAACCACATCATGAAGTCCACCATTTCGCCAAAATAGCTGTAGAAAAATATGAATCCGGCGATATCGCTGGCGCCCAGGAAGCTTTTAACCAACTGCAATCCGCATCCGATCGGGTTATAGATTTACTGGTCCAATTAGAAGCGGAATTATAAGCTTGAGTCGCGGCGGTAAATGGCGCATGATGGAGAGGTGACATTCATCTCACTTCATGGGAGGTTATCGGATGGGCAGATTGGAAGTGGCGGAAGGGCAATTTCGCTTCGGCGGCCAGCCGATTCGGCTGATGTCCGGAGCGATGCATTATTTCCGGATCGTTCCCGAATACTGGCGCGACCGGCTGTTGAAGCTGAAGGCTTGCGGATTGAACACGGTGGAGACGTATATTGCCTGGAATGTGCACGAGCCGGCGGAGGGCCGGTTTCAGTTTCAGGGGATGGCGGATGTAGTCCGTTTCGTCGAAACGGCCGGCGAGCTTGGGCTGCATGTCATCGTCCGGCCGAGCCCTTATATATGTGCGGAGTGGGAATTCGGCGGACTGCCGGCGTGGCTGCTCGGCTACCCGGATTTGCGGCTGCGCTGCATGGACCCGCTGTTCCTGGAGAAGGTGGACGCCTATTACGACGTGCTCATCCCGCTGCTGAAGCCGCTGCTCAGCACATCCGGCGGGCCGATTATCGCCGTGCAGATTGAGAACGAGTACGGCAGCTACGGCAACGACCGGGCGTACCTCGACTATTTGCGCCAGGGCTTGCTGACGCGAGGCATCGATGTGCCGCTGTTCACGTCGGACGGTCCGACCGATGCGATGCTGCAGGGCGGCACGCTGCCGGATGTGCTGGCGACCGTCAATTTCGGTTCCCGTCCGGAGGAGGCGTTCGCGAAGTTCCGCGAATATCGAAGCGCGGAGCCGCTAATGTGCATGGAGTTCTGGAACGGCTGGTTCGACCACTGGATGAAGCCGCATCATACAAGGCCAGCCGCAGAAGTGGCGGATGTGTTCGAGCGCATGCTGGAAGCGGGCGCTTCCGTGAATTTCTATATGTTCCACGGCGGGACGAATTTCGGCTTCTACAACGGCGCTAATTATGGAGGCGTATACGAGCCGACCGTGACGAGCTACGACTACGACGCGCCGCTGTCGGAGTCCGGCGATGTCACGGACAAGTATATCGCCGTCCGCGAGCTGCTCCGGCGATACGGATACGCCAGCGGTGCCGAGCTGCCGGAGCCGCTGCCGAAGCGGAGCTACGGCACGGTTCGCCTGACGGAGCATGCGGAGCTGTTCGCCAGCTTGCCGGTCCTGTCGTCGCCCGTCGAGCGGACATGCCCCGAGCCGATGGAGAAGCTCGGGCAAAGCTACGGCTTCATCGTCTACTCGACGACGGTGTCCGGGCCGCGCCTGAGCGAATCGCTGCACTTGCAGGATGCGCATGACCGCGCCCTTGTGTTCCTCGACGGCGCTTACGTCGGGACGGTCGAGCGCTGGGACCCGAAGCCGCTGAAGCTGGATGTCCCGGCGCAAGGGGCGCGGCTCGACATCGTCGTGGAAAATATGGGCCGTATCAATTACGGTCCGCGGCTCCGGGACTTCAAGGGCATTACCGAAGGCGTCCGGCTGAACAATCAATTTTTGTTCCACTGGACGATCCACCCGCTGCCGCTGGACAAGCTGGACGGTTTGCAGTACCAGCCGTGCGAGAAGGGCCATATCCTGGCGGGACCCGCCTTTTACAGAGGGGAACTGGACGTGCAGGAGCCTGCCGATACGTTCATCCGGCTGACCGGCTGGACGAAAGGGGTCGTTTGGGTGAACGGCTTCAATCTCGGCCGGTATTGGGAGCGGGGACCGCAGCGGACGCTGTATGTGCCGGGACCGCTGCTGCGCCGGGGCGGCAACGAGATCGTCGTGTTCGAGCTGCACGGCGCGGAACGTCCGGAGATCACGCTGGAAGACCGGCCTGACTTGGGGGAATAAGCGCATTTCCAACGCGCTTGGGATTTCGCGCGCGTTCGGTCTGGAATGAACGATGAAGGGAAGCCATCAATAGAAGCAGGCTTGCGCCGCGCTGCACTACCCGCGGAAGGTTGGACAACAACCGGGGATACAGCTAACGCAAGCCTGTTTTTTTACCATTACTGGCTCTGCCTGAGATTAGCGCCGGTGGCGCCGAAATCATCGAAGTCATGCAGGCTGAGGGTCGCGCCTAGCGAACGGAACGAACCGATGACGTCTTCATATCCCCGCTCGATATGCTGTACGCCGGCGATCGTCGTCGTGCCTTCCGCGCAAAGCCCGGCGAGAATGAGGCAAATGCCGGCCCGAATGTCCGAGGCGTGCACGAGCGCGCCCCGCAGCGGCTGGCCCCCTTTGATGCAGGCTACGCCGGAGCGCACTTTAATATCCGCGCCCATCCGCATAAGCTGGTAAGCGTGGTTGAACCGGGCCGGGAACACGCGCTCGCCGATGATGCTTTTGCCCTGCGCTTGCGTCAGCAGTGCGGTCAGCGGCTGCTGCAGGTCGGTGGCGAAGCCCGGGTACATCGCTGTCCGCACTCGCGTCGCGCGCAGCTTGCCGGTGGCATGCGCGGTGATGGAATGGTCGCCTGTCTCAATGTCGAGGCCGATCTCGCGCAGCTTGGCAAGGCAGGAGGAGAGATGCTCCGGGATGACATCGTCGACCGTAACCGAGCCGCCGGCTACGCCCGCCGCCATCAGAAACGCGCCGGCGATCAGACGGTCCGGGATGACGGTATACGTGCAGCCGCGAAGCGCCGTGACGCCTTCGATGCGGACCGTATCGGTGCCCGCTCCGGCGATTTTGGCGCCCATCTGATTGAGCAGATTGGCGGTGTCCGTCACTTCGGGATCGCGCGCCGCGTTCCGCAGCACCGTCGTGCCTTTCGCCCGGACGGCGGCCAGCATGACATTGATCGTCGCGCCGCACGTGATCGTGTCGAAGTAGATGGCTGCGCCCTGCAGCTGCGCCGCTTCCACCGTGTAGTGGCGGTCGAAAAAGCGGAACGTCGCGCCCATCATTTGCAGCGCTTTAATATGCTGGTCCATCGGCCGATGGACGAAATCGTCTCCGCCGGGATAACCGACGGAGATTTTACCGAATTTGGCCAGCAGCGAGCCGATAAAATAATAGGCGGTCCGAAACGAAGACGATTTCACAGGCTCCAGCGCCGTGCTATGAATCGGACGCGGATCGACGTGCACCGCGCCAGCGGCATCGCGTTCGGCCTTGAGGCCGATGTCGCGGCCGATGTCGCTAATGGTTCTCAGGTCGGCAATATCGGGTATGCCGAGCAGCGTTACCGGCTCATCCGCCAAACACGCGGCGGCCAGCAGCGCGAGCGAGCTGTTCTTGGAGCCGGGGATGCTCACGCGGCCGTTCAGGGGAGAGGATCGTTCTACCTTAATCGCTTTCATGGTCAGCTCCTTCGCTCGGATGCGCATCATCCGCAATAATCACGTTCACGTTCAGACTTTCGAATTCGCGTATCGCTTTCTCCGACGCTCCCTGATCGGTAATCATCAGCCCGATCCGTTGAAGCGGGACGGACGTTGCGAACATGGTCACGCCGAGCTTCTCATGCGGGGCAAGACAGATCGTGCGCCGCGACGCTTCGGCCACCGCGCGGGTGAAGGCTGCCCCTTCCGGCGTCGCCGTGCTGACGCCACTGGCGGAGATGCCGCCCCCGGTAATGAAGCCGATGTCAAAATGAAACTTCCCGATCATTTCGAAGGCGATCGTATCGGTAAGGTTGTCGGACGAAGCCCGCAGCTTGCCGCCGACAAGATAGGCTTCCACCCGCGGCCGATTTCGGATCGATTCCGCGATGGCGAGCGAATTCGTGACGACGGTGTACGGGATGTCGTCCGGCAAATATTTGAGCATGCCGTAATGAATGCCGGCCCCGCCTATAAAGACGGTATCGCCCTCCTGAATCCAGGAAGCGGCCAGCTTGGATATGCCGTTCTGATGCGGGGCACCTCTCCCGTAACGGGTCGACGGGGGCTGAGCCAGTTTGCGTACTTGCGGCGGCGGGGCAAGCGGGATGGCGCCTCCGTACGTTTTTTGCAGCAGTCCTTGTTCTTCCATGATGGTCAAGTCACGGCGAATGGAATCGATCGACAGCCCGAACTTCGCGGCCAAATCTTTGGCCACAACCCTGCGGTCCGTCTCCAGCAGCTCCAATATATATTGCCGGCGTTCCTCAGCAAGCATAGCAATCCTCCGGAATCGGAATCATCTTCCGTAATCTGCTATTATCCTATTCCGTATTATTCATGATTGTCAATAAAATCATTCCGATTGTTTCATGGTTTTTAACGATTGCTGCAGAATACGGATAAACCAGAGCGTCTGTCCGGCTTGTTCATGGACAAGGCTTTACATTGTTTTTTGCCGTTTGGCAGGAAATGATTCTTCTTATAGTGAATGTATGTAAGGATTCCATATTTTGCATGTGCGAATAACGATACATTTGATCAAGGAGGACTTACGTTGAGTACCGTGTATACCGATATCAGGTACGGAAAACACGAACGCCATGTGCTGGACGTGTACTTGGCGGACAGCGCATCCGGGGCGGCGACGCCGGCGGTCATCTTTCTTCACGGCGGCGGCTATGTGAACGGGGATAAGAGTGCGGTAACGTCCAGAGGGTTATTTCAAGTATGTATGAAGGCGGGCATTACCGTCATCTCCGGCAACTACCGGTTCATTACGACCGACCCGTTCCCCGCGCCGATGCAGGACGGCACGCGAATCATTCAGTTCGTGCGGCATATGGCCGAAGAGTGGAATATCGATCCGGGCCGCATCGCAGTATCCGGCTCCTCAGCCGGCGCGCACATCGTCTTGTGGAACGGAATGAAAGGCGATTTGTCCAATCCCGCCTCGGACGATCCGATCGAACGGGTGTCCTCGGCCGTGTCGGCCATCCTTACGTTCGACGGGCAAGTGACGAAGGATCAATATTTTTATAAGGAGCATTACTTGGGGGACAAGCTGCAGCCGAACATTTGCCTGTATTACGGCATCGATCATCCCGACCGGCTGGAGGACCCCGACATTCGCAAGCTGTCCTATGAAGCGTCTGCGATCCATTTCGTGACGCCGGACGCGCCGCCGGTGTTCACCTGGTACAACATCGACTTCGGGCCGGTGCCGATTCCCGCGGATACGCCGATCTCGCAGGTGATCCATCATCCGCTGCACGGCTATACGCTCAAAAAAGTGATGGACAGCTACGGCCGGCCTTGTGTGTTCCGGCACGCGGGAGATCCGCTCCGGGAAGGCGAGCTGCTGCAGTTTCTGACCGAATCGTTCCGCGAACCGGTCGGTGCGGGCAGCGCGTAACGCGCTGTGCGGCCGTAAGAGCCAGTCGAGCTCTTTCGGGAGCTACGGACTACCCGGACAGTGAGACACAGCAAAAAGCCCCTTGAAAGCCGTTAAACTGGCGATCAGGGGCTTTGCTGCAGGCCATGCGGCCGCTAATGAATGTCTTTCTTCTTGAATCTTCCGCCTTTGACGTCATGGATATTGCCGATGGCCAGAAACGCCCGGGGGTCCAGCTCATCCACGATCGATTTCAGCTTCGCTTCCTCGAGGCGCGTAATGACGCTGAAGATGACTTTTTTATTGTCTCCGGTAAAGGCGCCTTCCCCGTTCAAATACGTGACGCCGCGGCCGAGCCGGTACGTGATCGCATCGCCGATCTTTTCGTGCTCGTCGCTAATAATCCATACCGATTTGGACTGATCCAGTCCTTCGATCGTAATATCGATCATTTTAAAAGCAATGTAGTAGGCAATCAATGAGTACATAGCGTGATCCCATCCGAATACGAAACCGGCGCTGCTCAGGATGAAGAAGTTGAAGAACATGACGATTTCGCCTACGGAGAACGGCGACTTCTTGCTGAAGACGATCGCTACGATTTCCGTTCCGTCGAGCGAGCCGCCCGCGCGGATGACAAGGCCTACGCCGATGCCGAGAATGATGCCGCCGAACACGGCTGCAAGCAGCGGATCGATTGTGATGGGAGACACCTTATGCATCATTGATGTGCCGATCGACATGATGACGACGGAGAACAACGTCGAGATCGCGAACGTTTTGCCGATCTGCTTGTAGCCGATCAGCAAAAACGGCAAGTTCAGGACGACAAGAAAGACGCCGAGCGGCACGTTGAGCAGATGAGACAAAATAATAGATATCCCTGTTATTCCGCCGTCAATAATGCGGTTGGGAACAAGAAATATTTCCAGCCCGACCGAGAACAGGAGCGATCCGGCAAGCATAATGAAGGTACGCTGTAAAAATTTGATCCGGGTCACCTTCTGGTGCTGGGTCAATTCGTTTTGCAAGGTGGCATTGCTGTTCATGGGGTTCCCTCTTTCCAACTCAGTCTGGATTTGTGGTTTGGAGTATGGCGATCAGGAAACCACGTAGACCGAGGTGAATTTCAGAGGCGCGAGCATTCGCCTTTTTAACATTTCGCGTGCTTTGGAATGCAAGAAATATATAAAAACGACGAATATCGATAAGTAGTATTGTTTAATATCATATTCATGCTGCTGGGGCGCGGGCTTCTGCACATAGACTGAAACCTTGGCCGGCACGGGCTCCGCATGCATGAACGCCGGGGTATCGGCTGCCTGGCCCAGTGCACTCTCCTCGAACGAGAAATGCTGCGATATGGGGGGAGTGAGCGGGAACAGGAAGAAAATAATGGTGATCCATACGAGAACGACCCAGTGTCGACGGTGATGTGAAGCGCTGTGCAAAAGGAACCCTCCGTTCGCGTGAAACCAAATGAATGTTTGCATTGTAGCACTTCGCGAATGTCCAGTCAAACCGACTTGGGGCGATAATCGGGCGATTGCGGGCAATCGGCATGAATTGGCAAAAGTGCGATAAAGTGTAGAGGTACGGGACGGTGAATTCATTAGGAGATTCGTGGGAAAAGGGGGTTCGCATGGCAGCGTTGCAGGCGTCAAGCTGTTCGCCAAGCAGCCTGCTTATAGGGTAGAGCGTTCGACTGTCTTTGGCATGACAGGCGCCCCATCCCGCTGTCCATCAACATCGATGAAGGAAGGAATATGGTTCGGACCTATGGCGAGTATACGTCGGCCCGCCGCGAAGGTGCGAGGCTATGCTCGAGGTGACGGAGAGCGCCGGCAATCCGGCGATCCGCAGCATTTCGTTCCATTATAATGCGGGCGATTCCGGATAGACGCGATCGCGTGAAGGCAATTTCAATTTCGCAAAACGGCGAGCCCTTAGACGCCCTGGTTTCCTTCGGGGAAGCTGATTTCGAATATCGTCCCTTTGCCGACCTGGCTTCGAATATCGATTTTGCCGTCCATTTTCTTAATGATACTGAATGACACCATCGTGCCGAGCCCGGTTCCTTTGTCCTTCGTCGAGAAGTACGGGCTGCCGAGCCGGTTCAACTGCTCGGGCGTCATGCCGACCCCGTTATCGCTGATCTTCAATACGACCGTCTGCCCGCGCTTCTGCAAGTCAATCGAAAGCACGCCGTCGCTCGACATCGCTTCAATCGCATTTTTGCCAATATTGATCAGCGCCTGCCGCAGCTTATGCTTGTCTCCGACGATGAACAGCGGCTCTTCCGCTGTCCTGACTTCGATTTTGACATTGTTGTAGTTGGCGTAGGTTAACAGAATATTGGCCAAATAGTCCGTCTCCTGGTTTATGTTAATCATTTCGATTGATTCGGCTTCGGTCTTGGCCAGCGACAAATAGTCCGTAATGATATGCTGCGCGCGGTCCAGCTCTTCGAGGCATATTTTTTCGTAATAGCGTTTACGCTCGGCCGATGTGCCGCCTGCGCCCAGCAGTTGAATGAAGCCACGCACCGTTGTCAGCGGATTACGGATCTCATGCGCCACCGACGCGGCCATTTCGCTGACGAGCTTCATCCGCTCGCTGCGGATCATTTCTTCCTGCATGCGGAAATAGTTTTGCAAAAACTCGACGAGATAAACATACATGCCGATGATCACGCTTTGCAGCACATACGAATTCAACACCATCAGCGGGTTATCCGTCAGCCGGTACGTTTGGTTCAGCATCATCAAATACGTCGAGAAGGTGAAAAATTTAACAAGGGCGCTGACGAGAATGGCGCAAACGATTTTTTGCGTGAGCGACAACCTGGCGTACAGGCGAAACAGAAAGACGAATAAAAGGAATGTCGGTACCATGGAAAGGACGTAGTACAGGCTGTGCACGTTGCCCTGGAGCAGACGGTACAAGATCAGAGTGCCGTAGAGCGCGATGGATACTTGCGGTCCCCCATACAATGAGCCGACGGTTAAAGGGATGGCCCGGAAATCATGAGATAATCCGTTGATGGAAACGGAGAACGACATCGTCACGATAATGGAGATCGAGAACAAAAAGCATAGAATGACGCGGTAATACCTGGTGTACTGGAATCTGTAAATATACGGGAATACGACGAGCGGTGAAAATATAATAAAGATGTTGAGCAAGTAGTCCTTCAATATGCTGATCATGTTCTCACCCTGGTCTGCAAAATGCGAGCTCGGCTGGAAGCGGTGTATATATAAGACTCGTTCGACAAAAGCTGGATGGTTACCAATAGACATAATTCGACGAAGCGCACCGTTTCCCTTCTGTGGGAGGAGGCTTTTTTGTTCATCAGCGCATAAAAGTTTCGTGGTACAATCGAAGCATCAGCGAGATATTCCCGAAGACCGAATATAGGGCAAAGGGTGAGGAACGTTGAAATATTTCATATTGACCGATTTGGAAGGCCCGGCAGGTGTGGAACGCTTCTCCCAGACGCGCACGACCCGTCTGGAAGACAAAGCCGAGGCGATGACGCAGCTGGCCAAAGAAGTGAATGCGTGTATGGAAGGGATTCGGTCGGTCGACCCGGATGCCGAGATCGTCGTCTGGGACGGGCACGGCTCGGGCGGTCTCCGCGAGGAAGACTTGCAAGCCTGCACGTATCTTCCGCCGAGAACGAAGGGCGCATTCCAGCTAAAGGGCTTCGACGCGCTGTTGTTCGTCGGGCAGCATGCGATGGCGGGAACGGTATTTGCCCCGCTGTGCCATACGTATAATTCGCGAAGCGTCAATTATTACAAGCTGAATGAATGCTTCATCGGGGAATTCGGGGCGCGGGCGCTTGCCGCCGGCTATCAGGGCGTGCCAACGATCTTCTTGTCCGGGGACGACAAGGCGGCGGCAGAAGCGGCCATGTTCGTGCCCGAGATCGAGACGGTCGCGACGAAGCACGGGACCGGACTGGAATCGGCCGTTCATCTGGACTCCGCGGAAGCGTGCCGCAGAATTCGCGAAGGTGCGGCCGTGGCCGTGAAGCGCCGCGGCGACATTCCGCCGTTCACCGGACTGAGGCCCCCGTTCGTGTTCGAGGCCGGGTATTACCGCGAAGTCGATCCGAACGCGTGGGCCGGACGCGCGGGTGACATTACGTTCCCGGACGCCCGGACGGTCCGCATCGTGACGGAGCGGCTGGAGGACTTGCCGATCTAGCTTGAAAGCGGCCGATGATCGCAGCTTACAGAAACAAAGGGATGAGGATATGGTCAAAGCAGTGGATCAAGCCTCCTAAAGCGATACTAAGCGATCATTTTAGGAGGATGACCATCATGAAGTTTCATTATATCGACGTCAATCAGTGGGATAGAAAGCCTTATTTCGAGCATTACTTAAACCATGTCAGATGCACTTACAGCATGACGGCGAACGTAGACATCACGAGGCTGTTGGCTTCGCTGAAAAGCGGAGGCGTGAAACTGTATCCGGCCGTAATCCATATGATTGCGACCGTGGTCAACCGTCACCGCGAGTTTCGCACCTGCTTCGACGCCGAAGGAAGGCTCGGCTATTGGGATGAGATGACGCCTTCGTTTACGATTTTCCATCAGGAGAACCAATCGTTTTCCACCGTCTGGACGCCGTTCTGCGAGGAATTTGATGCGTTCTACCGGCGGTATCTCGCCGATATGGAGATGTACGGTGAGGTCATGCAGTTTGCCGCGAAAGCGAACGAACCGCCGAACTGCTTCCCGGTTTCGTGCATCCCTTGGGTCAGCTTCACCGGATTTAATCTGAATGTGTACGGGGATGGAACGTATTTGCTGCCGATCTTTACGATAGGTAAATACGTCTTGCAGAATGACCGGGTGCAGCTGCCATTATCGGTACAGCTTCACCATGCCGTGTGCGACGGTTATCACGCCGGCGTCTTGTTCCAGGAGCTGCAGCAGTGTGCGGACCGGTGCGAGGCGTGGCTGTAAAACAGTTGTGTTGATCATGGCCGTCGCCGGATGTTTTCGATGGTCGTTCGTGCTAAACGTAGATATACCAATAAGAGGGCCAGCCCGTATTAAGCGGGGCTGGTCTTTATTTCGTATATTTATGAAGCGAGCTTGCTTCGCCGACCCGCAGGCTGGGATCGGTTGACAGACGCGGCGCAAGCAATGTATGGTAGGAAATAGGAAAACGATTACATAAGGTGGCCTTACATGAAAGCGAACATTAAACAAGTGGCCTTTGAGGCGGGCGTATCGACGGCTACGGTCTCGAGGGTGCTCAGCGGCACCGGCTACGTCAGCGACGAGGTCAAAGCGAAAGTGCAGGAGGCAGTAGCGAAGCTTAACTACCGGCCGAATGCGGTAGCCCGAAGCTTGAAGCAGGATAAGACGCATTCGCTTGGCATTATCGTCCCGGATATCTCCAATCCGTTCTTCATGTCGATCGCCCGGGGGATCGAGGACACGGTCCGCGAGGAAGGGTACCAGCTGCTGTTCTGCAGCTCGGATGAGCAGCCGGAGAAGGAGCGCGAGCTGCTCATGCTGCTGAATGAGAAGCGGGCCGACGCCATATTGATCGCGACCTCCGGCGGCAACGAGGAGACGATTGCCCGCATCGCCGCTTCCGGCGTATCCGTTCTGCTGCTTGACCGCGAAGCCGGGAGCGGACTGGCGGCGGAGCTGGACCTGATCGCCGAGGATAACCGGCACGGGGCGTACCTGCTTACCCGCAAGCTGCTGAGCAGCGGACATACACGAATCGGCGTCATTAACGGCAATCTGAATGTCAGCACCGGCCGGGACCGGTATGAAGGCTATTTAACTGCACTCGGCGAAGCCGGCTTTGCGGTCGATCCGGCTTATGTGGTGAACGGGAAGTTCACGGTGCAGGGCGGGACGGAGGCGGCCGGTTATTTTCTCGGCCTCGAGGCGCGTCCCACGGCGGTCGTTTCGTTCAACAACCAAATGACGTTCGGTCTGCTGCTGGAGCTGAACCGGAGAGGGCTGCGCCTGCCGTCGGACATCATGATCGCTTCGTACGGCGAGGTGGAGGCGGCGATGCTGCTGAAGCAGCCGGAGCTGCATTATATCAAGCAGTTGCCTTACGAGATGGGCGTTCGCGCCGGGGAGATTTTGCTGGAACGGCTGCGGCACACGGGGCAGGAGACAGCCCCCGCGCAGCGAATGGTGTTCATGCCCGAGCTGAGCACGCTTTGATGCCCGCGGCGGCGAGGCTGCGGGCCGGCAAAGCTTCGGGTTCAATAATGGAAAAAGGTGTTGTCAGTCGGAGTGTTTTATGATACGGTATGTGTAAACGATTACGTAAACGATTACACAAAGTGAGGAGTCGATCTCATATGACAACCGTTCAAGGTGTTAACCGCTTGCAAGGAAGCTTGCCGAAAATCGGCATTCGCCCCATTATCGACGGCCGCAGAGGCGGCATCCGCGAGTCGCTGGAGGAGGTCACGATGGAGATGGCCCGGGCCGTCGCCAGACTGCTCAGCGAGAAGCTGCGCCATTCGAACGGTTTGCCGGTCGAATGCGTGATCGCCGATACGTGCATCGGCGGCGTGGCCGAGGCTGCGCAAACCGCGGAGAAGTTCGCCCGCGAAGGGGTCGGCGTCAGTCTCTCGGTTACTCCGTCATGGTGCTACCCGACGGAGACGATCGACACCGATCCGCATATGCCCAAGGCGATCTGGGGCTTCAACGGCACGGAGCGGCCGGGAGCCGTCTACCTTGCCGCCGCGCTGGCGGCTCATAACCAGAAGGGGCTGCCGGCCTTCAGTATTTACGGCCGCGATGTGCAGGATATGGGGGATACGACGATTCCCGAGGATGTGCAGGCGAAGCTGCTGCAATTCGCCAAAGCCGGCCTCGCCGTCGCGACGATGCGCGGCAAGTCGTACTTATCGATGGGCAACGTATCGATGGGCATTGCCGGCTGCATCGCCGACGAATCGTTCTTCCAGCGTTATCTCGGCATGCGCAACGAGTATGTCGATATGTCGGAATTCGTGCGGCGCATGGAGCTGGGCATCTATGATAAAGACGAATACGCGCGCGCACTCGCCTGGACGAAGGAGCATTGCAAGGAGGGGGCCGACGTCAATCCGCCTCATTTGCAAAGAACGCGCGAACAGAAGGACGGCGACTGGGAAACGGTCGTCAAGATGGCGCTTATCGCGCGCGATCTCATGATCGGCAATCCGAAGCTCGGCGAGATCGGCTACGGGGAAGAAGCGCTCGGCCACAACGCGATTGCAGCAGGCTTCCAAGGGCAGCGGGCATGGACGGACTTTTTCCCGAACGGCGATTTCATGGAGGCGATCTTGACCAGCTCCTACGATTGGAACGGCATTCGCGAGCCGTTCATGCTCTCCACGGAGAATGACACGCTGAACGCCGTGACGATGCTGCTGGGACACTTGCTGACGGATGCGGCACAAATATTCGCCGATGTGCGCACGTTCTGGAGCCCGGACGCAGTCAAGCGGGTGACCGGCCACACGCTGGAAGGACGCGCGGCGCAGGGCGTCATCCATTTGATCAATTCCGGTCCGGCCGCGCTCGACGGAGCGGGACAGCAGACGGTGGACGGCGCTCCGGCGATGAAGCCGTTCTGGGATATCACCGAAGAGGAAGTCCGGAAGAGCCTCGAAGCGACGCAGTGGTGTCCGGCCGTTGACTTCTTCCGCGGGGGCGGCTTCTCCACCGACTTTACGACGCGCGGCGGCATGCCGGTGACGATGGCCCGCATCAATGTCATTCAAGGGCTCGGTCCGGTGCTGCAGCTGGCGGAAGGGTATACCGTAGAGCTGCCCGACGACGTTCATGATAAGCTCGACCAGCGGAGCAACCCGACCTGGCCGACGACCTGGTTCGTTCCGAATTTGACGGGAACCGGCGCATTCAAGGACGTATATTCGGTGATGAACAACTGGGGCTCGAACCATAGCGCCGTCAGCTACGGGCACATCGGAGCGGATCTGATCACCCTGGCGTCGATGCTGCGCATTCCGGTATGCATGCACAATGTCGCCGAGGACCGGCTGTTCCGGCCGAGCGCTTGGGCCGCCTTCGGCGCGTCGGACGCTACGGGTGCCGATTTCCGGGCTTGCGATAATTTTGGACCTTTGTATAAATAGAAAGGATGTTATTCGGTATGGGTTCTACGAAATATGCGATCGGTATCGATTACGGAACGGAGTCGGGCAGAGCGCTGCTTGCCGATATATCGACCGGTGAAGAAATAGCGGTTCACGTGACACCGTACGCGCACGGGGTAATGACGGAGAAGCTGCCAGGCTCGGGAACGAAGCTCGGGCACGAGTGGGCGCTGCAGCATCCGCAGGACTACCTTGACGTGCTGTACCGCTCGGTTCCCGAAGTGATCCGCCGCTCGGGCATCGATCCGGCCGATGTTGTCGGCATCGGCGTCGATTTCACCTCCTGCACGATACTGCCGGTCGATGCGCAGGGCATGCCGCTGTGCTTCGACCCGGCGCTTGCCGGCGATCCGCACAGCTGGGTGAAGCTGTGGAAGCATCATGCCGCCCAGGAGGAGGCAGATGCGATCAACGCCCATGCGGCGCGCGCGGGGCAGACGTTTCTCGCCCGCTACGGGGGCAAGCTGTCGTCCGAGTGGATGCTGCCGAAGCTGTGGCAAGTGCTGCGCGAAGCGCCGGAGCTCTACGCGCGGGCGGACCGGTTCATGGAAGCGGCCGATTGGGTGCCGTTCATGATGACCGGCGAATTCGTGCGCAGCAGTTGCGCAGCCGGATACAAGGCGCTGTGGCACAAGGAGGACGGCTATCCGGCCGGTTCGTTCTTCGCCGAGCTGGACCCGGGTCTTGCCGATGTATTCGAGACGAAGCTGCGCGGAACGATCGTGCCGCTCGGCACGAAGGTCGGCCGGCTCACCGCAGAGATGGCGGAGCGCATGGGACTGCGGCCGGGCATTGCGGTCGCCGCCGGCATCGTGGACGCCCATGCGGGCGTGCCGGGATGCGGCGTCGTCACCCCGGGCCGGCTGGTCATGGCGATGGGCACCTCCACGTGCCATCTGCTGCTTAGCGACGAGGAGCTGCTCGTCGAAGGCATTTGCGGCGTCGTGGCGGACGGTATCGTGCCGGGCTTCTACGGCTATGAAGCGGGACAGCCTGCCGTCGGCGATATTTTTGCCTGGTATGTAGATAGAGCCGTTCCGGCCTACGTGCGGGAAGAAGCGGCGGCGGAGGGCATCAGCGTGCACGAGTGGCTGGAACGCCGCGCGGCGGGTTTCGAGCCGGGCGAGAACGGCCTGCTGGCGCTCGACTGGTGGAACGGCAACCGTTCCGTACTCGACGATTCGGATTTGAGCGGGCTCATCGTCGGTCTTACGCTGCAGACGAAGCCGGAGGAAATATACCGCGCCTTGATCGAAGCGACGGCCTTCGGCACGCGCCGTATTATTGACGCCTTCCAGGATGGCGGAATTCAAGTTACCGAGCTCGTGGCCTGCGGCGGGCTGCCGCAGCGCAACCGGATGCTGATGCAGATTTATGCGGATGTCACGGGCCGCGAAATCCGCATTGCCGCTTCCTCGCAAACGCCGGCGCTCGGCTCTGCGATCTACGGCGCGGTGGCGGCGGGAGCGGCCGAAGGGGGATACGATTCCGTCCCTGAAGCCGCTTCGCATATGGCGCGCCTCAAGGAAGAGACGTATAAGCCGATTCCGGCTCATGTCGCGGCGTACGACCGTTTGTATGCGGAGTACCGCAAGCTTCACGATTATTTCGGGCGGGGCGGCAATGACGTAATGCGCACGCTGCGCGAAATGAAGCGCAAATAACCGAACGGCCTGTAAAGTCTATTAAAACATGGAAATCATCGCCCGCACGCTGGCCTTCATCGCAGCGCCGGGCGATTTGTGTTTGGGGTTCTTGGCTCACAACCGGCTGTAAAACCAGCTGCAAAGGGTTGCAAATGTACTCTATGTATTTTATACTTACTTTAACGTTAAAGTAACGCATATCCAAAGACGAAAGAGGGGGCGTGCACAGGAAATGAATCAAATATGGATTTGACCCGGTCCGATCGGGCCGGGCGAGGCAGCTTCTGCGACTTTACCGTTAAAACCTTATCTTCTGTTCCGTGCTCCAGGACGGAATAACGAATCAAACGGGAGGGAAAGCTCTTGATCCATCAAACAAGAATGGCTAAGGCATGGTGCATCGCCACCGCCGTATGGCTTGCGGCCGGGTGCCAATCGGAAGGAAGCGGCAGGACGACTACGGAACTTGACCGTGTGCCGGAGATCAGCACGGCGCCTGTCACGCTGTCCGTATTGATTGCGGTGCCGGGACTGACCGATACCGAATTCGAAGCATTCATCGAAGAGCCGCTGAAGAAAAAATACCCGCATATGACATTGCAGCCGATGCGGCCGACGCAAGGCCAAACCTTGGTCGATCTCGTTACGGCCGGCACGATTCCGGATCTTTTATACGGTCATCTTGGCCATCTCAGCAACTATACGGAGGAATTGAAAGTAACCGCCGATATGACGCCGCTGATGAAGAAGTTCAACATGGATGCGTCCCGGTTCGATCCGCTCATCATGGAGACGATCAAAGGCTTAAGCAACCCGGGGCAGATCAACGCGATTCCTTTTACACAAAATTCGTTTGCGCTCTGGTACAATAAAGGCATATTCGACCGGTTCGGGGTTCCTTACCCGAAAGACGGCATGACATGGGACGATGCGATCTCGATCGGCCGGCGATTAACCCAAACGGACGGCACCACACCATACCGGGGGCTTGAGGTTTACAACAATAATACGATCCGCAGCTTCGCAACGCAGCTCTCGATTGATGTGATCGATCCGAAGACGAACCGGGCCATGGTGTCCGATGCATGGAAGCGTGTGTTTCAGCTGGCGATGTCGATCTACGACATCCCTGGGAACAAGCCGGCGAGTTTGGGGCCGAACAACGTGTTGAACCCGTTCTTCAAAGAACAGACGCTGGCGATGGCGCCCGGCTTTACGAATGCCATGATCGCCCAGCTGGCGGAGGCGGAGAGCAGCGGCCTGGATTGGGACGTCGTGCAAACGCCAAGCTTTAACGAAGCGCCCGATACGTCGTTCGAGCTGGATGTCCATCAGTTTTTCATCTCGGATTCAAGCCCGCACAAGGAGCAGGCTTTCCAGGTCATCCAATTCGCCGTCTCCGACGAAATTCAGCTTCTGGCATCGAAGCAGGGCAAATACCCGGCGATCCATAACGCCGAGATCAAGCAGCAGTACGCCGCGGACATTCCTTATGTCAAAGGGAAAAATATTCAAGGCATCTTTAAAAGCCGTCCGGCCAAGCTTCCGGTGTACAGCAAATACAACATTTTTGTAAACGCTGCCATCGACCAGTCGTTTCGTGACGTCTTCGCAGGCAAGACGGACGTAAATTCCGCGCTCAGGCAAGCGGAGGAGCGTGCGAATCAGCGAATCGAGCAGGAGCTGCAGAAGTGAGGAGGAGGGCCGGATGCGTACAGCAAGGATGGGAGCAGCAGCAGCGCAGCCCGAGCAGAGCGTTTTTTTATTTTGTAATCTACTTTACCGATAAAGTGGAATGAAACAAGCGGAGGGATTCGTATGAGCCAGCATTTGAACGTAGTTTTCATCATGACCGACCAGCAGCGTGCCGATTCGATCGGACCGGACCGGCATCCTTGCGCCGACTATCCGAATATGGAGCGTTTGCGGAGCGAATCGGTTTCGTTTGACCGTTTTTTTACAGCGGCTTCTCCGTGCGTGCCGTCCCGGCATACCTTTCTGACGGGGAGGCAGCCGTGGCAGCTGGGGGTGAATGGAAATGGTAAGTTCAGCAAGGAGGGGGACGCGACCTGGATGCAGGCGCTGCGGGAGTATGGATACAGATGCGTTTCCGTAGGAAAAACGCACATGATTCATGCGGGAAGCTTCCACATCCAGATTCCTCCGGGGGAATCGTTCGGCGACCGTGCCGACTGGAATCATTTCGAACCGGCCCCGACGCGCGAGCCGGAGCCGTACTTTTTCGATATACATATGACCCGGCGCGCTTGTGCGGCAATCGAACGGCTGAATGACAGCAAGCCATTCGCGATGTTCATCGGGTTTCACGCTCCCCACGAGCCTTATGTGATGCCTGAGGCTTATCTCGATTACTGCAAGCTGGAGGATGTTCCGCTGCCTGCATACCGGTCGGCCGACGAATATGAAACGAAGTCCGAGGCATACCGTAAACGCGTCGATCTGTTTCGAAAGATGCATGGCGACATTACGGACGGTATGGTCAGAAAAGGAATTGCAGGTCATCATTGCGCGCTGAAGATGGTGGATGACTGCCTGGGGCAGCTCATGGAAACGCTCCGGAAGCAAAACTTGCTGGAGCGTACGCTGATCGTGTACACCTCCGATCACGGCGAGCTGCTTGGCGAGCACGGACTGTTCAATAAAGCGGCGACTTCTTATGAATCCGAGATCCGGATTCCGTTCATGATCCGGTTTCCGGACGGGTATAAAGCGGGAGAACGGGTAGACGCGTTAGCATCAAGTCTCGATTTTGCACCGACGCTGTTCGACGTGCTGGGCGTGTCTCCGGATCTTTCGCTGCCGGGCCATTCCTTGATGCCTTCCATTGCGCAGGGGAAGCCGGTCAGGGAATACGTCACGTTGTTCGGTCTGGGCGGCGCGATGGGAATACGGACCGAGGACCGAAAGCTGTGGTATCATCCGCACTTTAAGGACGGAGAGCTGTACCATCTCGCCGAAGACCCCGCCGAGCTGCGCAATCTGTACGATGACCGGGACGCCGCCGATGCGCGGCGAGCATTGTTCGAGCTGATGCTGCATGCCCGCATGATGGACGATCTGCGGGATAGCGCGCCCACACGAAGGGATCATTTGCTTCGCGAAGAGATCAGAGCGTCCTGCGAGCCGCAGGTACACTGACGCCGATCTAGTGAGGCGAGGGTGCGCTCCCTGTCTGCGAGGACCCTAGCTGAGAGCAGACGCCAGGCACTGGACAATAAAACGCATCGGCATGACCGTATCCAGCAGCGCTGCGGTTTTGTGCGATGCGTTTTTTCCCATTGCCCGTATGGCCCGGACGTTGCCGGTAGTCTCACCGCCCGTTCGCCGCGCATACGGTCATATCCGATTTGTCCAGATTACATATCGGGTTTCTCCATGGCGGTATCGAAAAATCAAGTGCTACAATGCAGTTAAGCCATTACTTAAGGAGTGATTCAAGTGAGAAAGCTGACCGCGGAAGAGCACAGGCATTACGATGAGCATGGGTATGTGGTGGTTGATAATTTTTTTGCGGTGGACGAATTAAGCGAGATCAATCAAGAGCTTGACCGCTGTGAGAAGCCCACCCAAGCGACGGGAGAGCACGAGGGATTTACGTATCAGCTGGCGATGCTGACGGACAAGACGAAGCAATTCGCCCATGACGATCGTATTCTGAACTTGCTCGAGGATATTGTCAAGCCGGGCATCGCGATCTTCTCCTCCAAGCTGTTGACGAAGCAGCCGCACAGCCCATCCGTCTGCCACTGGCATCAGGACGACGCCTACTATACGGAAGTGGTGGACAGCAACACTCGGATGTCGATCTGGGTTCCGCTGCAGGACACCGACGAGCGGAACGGCTGTCTATGGATCGTTTCCGGAAGTCACAGGCAGGGGTTGCAGCCATATACCACCAAATCCGACGGCACTTGCCGCAAGGCGCTGGTCGAGGAGCAGGTCGATCTGTCGCAAGCTAAGCCCGTTCCGATGAAGGCCGGCTCGATTCTGCTGTTTAACGCGTTGACTTGGCACTCCTCAAAGGGCAATGAAACGGATCAAGTAAGAAGAGCGTTCATCGTATCGTATCAAGAAGCGACTGTGCCGCTCGGCAGAGGGAAGCAGCACATCGTCCTGCGTCCCGCGAATTGAGCGAAACGGTCCAATAGGGAGATCACGAATGCAAACAGGCAATCGCATGTTTAGAACAGAAGTAGTAGCGGGGTGGGGGCAGCTTCCGGAAGGTCAGGCGTTCGGGTATACGCACGGCATCGTTACCGATTCCGCAGACAACGTATACGTTCTTCATACCGGCAAGCCAAATGTGGCGGTGTTCACCCGCTCCGGCGAGTGGATTCGGTCTTGGTCCGTAGAGGGCATTGGCGACAATGCCCACGGCTTCTATCTCCAAAAAGAGCAGACAGGCGAATATGTGTATATGACCGACTGCGGACTGGGCACGGTCGTGAAAGCAACGCTGGACGGCGAAGTCGTTCTTCGTCTGGATCCACCGGATTTGCCCGAAGTCTATTCCGGCGAGAAACCGTACAAGCCGACCGATGTCGCTGTCGCGCCCAACGGCGATATTTATGTGACAGACGGCTATGGTCAGCACTGGATTCATCAATATAATGCCGAGGGTGAGCGAATCCGATCCTGGGGCGGGACGGGGAGAGCGCCTGGACAATTGAAAAGTCCGCACGGCATTTCCGTCAAGCTCACGGACGGCGAGCCGGAGCTGTACGTCGCCGATCGGGGAAATCATCGCATTCAAGTATTTACGTTAACAGGCGAGCATAAGCAATTTATCGATAACGACATGGATATGCCATGTTCCTTTTATTTTCACGGCGGGCTGATGCTGTTCCCGGACCTTCACAGCCGGGTGACCGTATTCGACGCCAAGGACGACACGCTTGTCGCGCATCTCGGCGAGGATCTGTTGGCGTACAAACAGCCGGGCTGGCCCAATTTGCCCAAGGCATACTATCGCGCGAACCGTTTCAGTTCGCCACATGCGGTTTGCGTAGATTCTGTTGGGGATGTATACGTAGCGGAGTGGATTTCCGACGGGCGGATCACGAAGCTGCGCCGGCTGTAACGGCCATAACGTCTAAACGACCTGTAAAAATAGCAAAGTCGTGCCATAGCGGCACGACTTTTTTTTCTTTGCATTCCGAAGCGAAGCCAGACGTCAGCGTTATGCCTGCGAGGCATTATCCGGGCGATTCCGCTTTGCCGATGTCGAACCGCGGACAAGCAGTTTCGGCTCGATTCTCACGTGAACCGTCTCGTTTGGAGAAACGACGCCTTCGATTTTATCGATTAGAAGCTGGCATGCCTTCGCTCCAAGCTCGGCGATTGGTGTTGCGACCGTCGTCAATTCGGGGTCCATGATGGAACCCAAATAGACGCCTTCGTAGCCGCCGACCGCAACGTCTTGCGGAATGCTCAGTCCGAGCTGTTTGATCGCGATATAGACGGAAGAGGCGGTAATGTCGTTACAGACGAATAACGCGCTTGGCCGGTTATCCGATTTCAGACAGGCTGCGAATTCCGGATTTTTGTGCAGCAAGGCTCCCGTGCTCATATCCGCTTCGTGGTAGTGCAGCTCGAACGGAATCAGGCTGTCGTCCGCATAAGCAAGCCCGTTGTCCTGCAGCGCCTGGCGGTAACCGCGAATCCGTTCCAGCACCTCCGAGGATTGTTTGAGCCTCGCATCGTAAACGAAGCCGATTCTCGTATGCCCAGCCTCGATCAAATGGCGGGTCATCATGTAGCCGCCCTTGAAATCGTCGCAGACGACGTAATCGCATTCCAAATCTTGAATATATTTGGTATAGAAGACGAACGGAATCCCGTCCTGCTTCATGGCGCGGTAGTTGTCGCTCTTCGCGGAAGGGAAGGCGAGAAAGCCGTCCACCATCATGTTTTTATACTTTTCGATATACGAGGACTCGAGCTCTGCGCGAACCGGAGCGACGAAGAGGGTATAGCCCCGCTTCATCCCATAGGACACCGCACCCCGGATGATCTGATTCTGGTAATCGTCATGGAGAGGGGCGGAGATCAGCAGCGCGATCGTATTCGATTTTCCTTTGACCAGGCTTTGGGCCATACGGTTGGGCACGTAACCCATTTCCTTGGCTACCGCCTTCACCTTTTCCGCCGTTTCCCGGCTTATGGACCGGTCGCCGCGCATCGCGAGGGAGACGGCCATTTTGGATACGCCGACCACTTTGGCGATATCTTCGAGTTTGACCCTTCGTTTCATGAATAGCTCCTTGTGCTTTGTTTAACGTTAAAGGTATTATAGTAACTATTTTTTTATATTGCAAATGGAGCCGCCCTTTGCAGCGCGTTGGTTTGCGCGGGGAACGTCATGCTTTTTCAACGATATGGCTTGCATTTCGGAAAAGCATACGGTAAGATGACTTTAACGATAAAGTGAATTTACAGTCAGGAGGCGAACGGTAGCGAATGATCTGAGAAGCCGTACATTTAGTTATGGGATGAGATAGGAGAGTATGTAAACTTTAACGATAAAGTCGCGGTAAGACAGCAGCTTTGCCGATCGCCTAAGGCAGTGTGGACACGGCGCAACAAGAGTCAGGAGAACGGCAATACATCAACATCAATAAATTCGCCGCGCCCTTCGGCGCGATCTTGCTATCCGTCCCATTGCAGCATTGCTGCCCGCTTCAGGGATGAAATCATAACCCATTTAACGGAGGTCATGGATTATGTACACGTTTAACGGACTTGGACTCGGATTAGGCAATTTATCGCGATTATCCCATGCCAGAACGCGGTCGATCAGCCCGGAAAATTTCACCGGCGAGAAAGGGAAAGGCGGGATGGCGACGGAAGGAACGGGCAAGGATCGCGCCGGCGATCTGGGCCAAGGGTGGAAAATCTCCCCTTCGATCCAACTGCTCGGACATACGACCGCCACGCTTGCGGAAATCGAAGGCCCCGGCGTCATTCAGCATATGTGGATGACAACCCACCCGAAGCATTGGCGCAATTTGATTCTGCGCATTTATTGGGACGGGGAAGAGGAGCCTTCCGTGCAGACGCCTTACGGAGACTTCTTCTGCTGCGGCTGGAACGAGCGCTGCAACGTCCAGTCGCTGCCCGTTGCCGTCAATCCCGCAGGGGGCTTTAACTGCTACTGGGAGATGCCGTTCCGCAAATCGGCCAGAATCACCTTGGAAAATGTCGGAGACGACATGGCGGTGCTGTACTACCAGATCGATTACGCATTGACGACCGTGCCGGACGATGCCGCCTACTTTCATGCCCACTGGCGCAGAAGCAACCCGCTGCCGTATAAAGAAGTGCATACGATCGTCGATCATATTCAAGGCTATGGCCATTATGTCGGTACGTATTTGGCCTGGGGCGTGAACAACAACGGCTGGTGGGGAGAAGGCGAGATTAAGTTTTATATGGACGGCGACTCTGAATTTCCGACCATTTGCGGAACCGGCACGGAGGATTACATCGGCGGCGCTTGGAATTTCGAGCAGCCTCAAGGCGAATACTGCGCGTTCAACGCGCCGTTCTCCGGCCTTCCGCAGGTGATCAAGCCGAACGGATTGTACCGCAGCCAGCAGCGGTTCGGCATGTACCGCTGGCATATTATGGACCCGATCCGGTTCGAGCAGGACTTGAAGGTGACGATCCAGGCGCTTGGCTGGCGAAATCGTACGGAAGCGGGACTCAGGTATTTGCCGCTGCAAGACGATATCGCTTCCGTTGCGTTCTGGTATCAGGCCGAGCCTCACGTACCGCATCCTCCAATCCCGCACCGGGATGAGCTGGAGATTATATAAGAAACGCGCCTTCCGTTTGAAGCCCGTACGGCAAGTGCGGCGAATGCGGAGGCAGATGAAATCATAGCGGATCACAAGGCCGCCGGGAGGGAGTGGACCCGCGCCGACGAAGCGCCGCTAGTGTGTGAGGGATAAGGGAGGGGATGACGCATGGCGCAGCAAAGGAAGCCGAACTATATCGTCATTTTCATGGACGACATGGGCTACGGGGATTTGGGCTGTTATGGTAATCGCGTGCTGAAGACGCCTGTCATGGACCGGATTGCGGCCGACGGCGTGCGTTTTACGCAAATGTATTCGGCTGCACCGGTGTGCAGCCCGTCCCGCTGCGGACTGCTGACGGGCAAGTATCCGCAGCGCGTAGGCATTCCCCGCGTCTTGTTCCCGGACGATACCGCGGGACTGACGCAGCGGGACAAGACGGTCGCCGCGTACCTGCAGGAACATGATTATTCCAGCATCTGCATCGGCAAATGGCATTTGGGCTGCTTGCCCGAGCATAATCCGATAAGACATGGCTTCGACCGTTTTTTGGGGCTGCTTTACAGCAATGACATGAGTCCGGTGCATTTGTACCGCGACGAATCGGTGATCGAGACGGATACGGACCAGTCCGCCTTGACCGAGAAATATACGGATGAAGCGATTCGATTTATCGAGGAGCACAAGGACAAGCCGTTCTTTTGCTACTTGGCCCATACGATGCCGCATATTCCGCTTCACGTTCCCGATGCGTTTCGGGGCCAATCGGCGGGCGGGACTTACGGCGATACGATCGAATGCATCGATTACCATATCGGCCGCATCATGCAGACGCTGCAAGAGCATGGGCTGGAGAACGACACGCTGGTGATGGTGTCCAGCGACAACGGGCCTTGGTATGAAGGGAGCGCCGGAGGATTGCGGGGCCGCAAAATCGACGTGTACGAGGGCGGAGTACGCATGCCGTTCATCGCGCAGTGGAAAGGGGTCATTCCGCCCGGAACGGAGTGCGGAGAGGTCGCCAGTCTGATGGATTTGCTGCCGACCATGGTGCAGCTTGCCGGCGGCCGTCTGGACGAGGCGGCGGGCATCGACGGGAAAAACATCGCCCCGCTTCTTACGGGAGAAGGGGTCTCGCCTCACGAAGCGCTGTTTTATTATTATGTCGATTGCCTGAATGCCGTTCGGTCGGGCAAGTGGAAGCTTCATGTCGCCATGGGCGGACCCCAGCGCCGCATCCGCAAGGAGATGCCGCAGCTGTTCGATATGGAGCTCGATCCGGGAGAATGCTACAATCTGGCCGACCGCCACCCCGATGTGGTCGCCCGCCTGACCGGTCTTATCGAACAGTTCGACAGCACGCTGCAGCCCGTTCCGAACGTCGTGAGGGGGAAACGGTCCGAATAGCCGTTATATCGTCTTTTCTTCTTGAATTCTTCATACAAATGCAGCGCATTCCCGGTTCGACAGCGAGCCGGGAATTATTTTTTTTACAAACGTGTTTTTCGTTGTTTTTAATTGACTTTAATTTCTTGCCGCGAGTATGATGAAGAAGAATAAGAACCGACAGGGGGATAGGGTCATCGTTATTGCGATCATTCTTGTTTTATGCTCCGGACTGGCGCATGCATTCTGGAATTTGTTCACGAAGACAAGCAACAATAAAATCGTGTTTCTATGGTCGATTCACATTGTGTCCTTCGTGCTGCTGCTCCCGTATTTTGTAATCGAAGTCGCTCAAGCCTCGATCCCGCTGCAGGGATATTTGCTGATTCTGCTGTCGATGGCGTTTCAGATGGCGTATTTTTTGCTGCTTCCTTACGTGTACAGTCACGGGGATATGTCGCAGGTGTATCCGATCATGCGGGGCACCGGCGCACTGCTCGTCCCGCTGTTCAGCGTGTGGGTGTACCGCGAATCGATGTCGGCGGCCGGATGGGTCGGCGTAGGGTGCATTGTAGCGGGGATGTTCGCCCTCGGCGGCTTTCTGGGCAAGGAGCGCCGGTCGGCTGCGGCCTTGCGCGGCATCACGCCTGCGCTGCTCGTCGGCTTGTGCATTACCGGCTACGTGATGACTGACAAAATGGTGCTGCACTACATTTCGCCCGTTTCGCTGATCGAGGTCAGCAATATCGCCTATGCCATCGTGCTGACGCCAACGGTGATCCGCGCGGGAAGCAAGCTCAAGGAAGAATGGCGGGCGAATGCGCGCACCATCCTGCTCGGCACGTTTTTATCTCCGGGCTCGTACTTGCTGTTCCTGTTCGCCGTCCAGATGGCGCCGTTATCGCATCTGGCTCCGATTCGTGAGATCAGCACCGTGTTCGGGGCGATGCTTGGCGTGCTGCTGCTGAAGGAAGCGGGAGGCGCGCGGCGGATCGCGCTGTCGGCGGTCATTACCACGGGCGTCATCATGATCGGTCTGTGGGGCAATCCGTAGCCTGCATGAAAAAATAAGAGGAGTGTGCTGGTATGGAACATAGTCGTATTGCACGCGTTATTATTTTCGGCTGGGATGGTGCGGGGAATTTTGTAACGGGCGCCGAGACACCCCACTTGGATCGCTTGATTCGGGAAGGCACGTTTGCGTTCGACGCGCAAACCGTATCGCCCACGATCAGTGCGCAGTGCTGGGGGGCGCTGATGCATGGCGTGGACCCGGATAAACATGGCTTGACGAACGATATCGCCGCCCGGGAGACGTTCCCCGGCGACTCGCCGTATCCTTCGATCTTCCGCGCGGCGAGAGAGGCCGATCCCGGTGCGAAGCTGGCTTCGTTCTGCTCCTGGGACCCGATCAATTACGGGATCATCGAACCGGCGATCGGCGTTCATAAAGCGACGGTAGAGCTGCCTGTGGAAGAGGAGAGGGGCGTGCCGGATACCCCGCAGCGTAAAGTGGCGCACGCTTCCGCGATTGACCGGCAGCTGGCGCTGGACGTCGCCTCCTATATCCGAAGCCATTCCGACGTGAAGCTGCTGTTCATCGATTTCGATTTGCCGGACGCGGCCGGGCACCAGTTCGGATACAACACGCCCGGTCAGCTCGAAGCGATCCGCGAGACGGATGACCATACGGGGATCGTGCTGAGGGCGCTTGAGGAATGTGGCATGTACGAAGAAAGCCTGATCATCGTCGTCTCCGATCATGGCGGAGGCGGCGAACGCGCCGATCAGCACGGCAGCGATCATCCGCTGGACAAAACGATCTTCTGGGGCTGCGCAGGACCGGGTGTCGCGCCCGGAGCGACGCTGGAATCAAGCCTGACGATTACGGACACGGCAGCCGTCGTCGCTCACGCGCTGCGGTTCGCCGCGCCGGCTTCCTGGGAAGCGAAGCTGCCGCAGCGGCTGTTCAATTAATTCGTCTCGTTTGCGGCAATATGCCAATGCACATGATGGCGCTTCAGGGCGGACCCCCACTCCGCCGGGGGCGCCTGATTGCTTACGATATGCGTAATCTCGCGCAGATCGCCGATTTTGTACGGGTGCCGCCGTTCCAGCTTGGACGCGTCGGCCACGACGACAATCGTGTCCGCATGCGCGATCGCCTTGCGGGATACGGCCGCCTTGCCCTCGTCCAGGGACGTGATGCCGGATTCCGCATGCAGGCCGTCCACGGAGATGATCGCTTTATCGACGTAATACCGCCCGAGCCATTCCTCCGTCAACGTGCCGGAGCTGCGGGCGTGCCGTGCTTCCAGCTCGCCTCCGAGGAAGATGACGCGCCCCTCGAAGCGTCCCTGATTGATTCTCTCCATCAGCAGCGTGGCGGCGGAGAACGAGTGGGTCAGCACCGTCAGGCCGCGCTGCCGCAAATACGGAATGAGGCACAACGGCGTCGTTCCTTCGTCCAGAAACAGCAGCTCGCCGTCCTTAACCAGTCCGGCCGCTTGCCGGCCGATGCGCTCCTTCTCAAGGCGGTGCAGCGCCATCCGTTCCAGATGGGGCGGCTCGTCGCGGCTGCTCTGGGGCTTCACGGCGCCGCCGTACACCTTCCGAAGCTGTCCTTCGCCCTCCAGCTCGTCCAAGTATCTCCGCACCGATTCCTTCGATACGTCCAGCCGCGCCACCAGCTCGGCTGTCGTCACCTTTCCTTCCGTGTCCAGCAGCTCGAGAATGATGCGCTTGCGGTCTTCGCTTGCTAGGGACATGCACCGCTCCCCCTTCTCATGTACGTTTGTACTAAGAACTTTAACGCAAATGCCGCCTCATCACAAGCGCGACGGAGAGGCGCGGGCACGGAGCATGCCGCTGTCCCGGAAGCGCTTGGATGTTGGCATACCGCCGTAACGCGAAGCGGGAGTCATCCTCGGACGATCCCCCGGCGTCTGCGCGGCTTGCTTCTGCTGAGGGTTTGTTCGCATTTTTTGAACGGATGGCCAGCGGCTCCTTATTTTCGAAATCGTAAGATATGTCAAAAACACCGAAACGGCAGCCATAGGATCGGGCTGATCCGCATGATAAGATGCAGGTAGCATAAGGAAATCAGCGGCAGGAAAGGGGAAACTTACATGAAACAGATGCAGGCGGAGCCAAGCTCCCGCCCCAATATCATTTATATTTTGGCCGATGACATGGGGTATGGCGACGTGTCGTGCTTGAACACGCAGTCACGGATTCGTACGCCGCACCTCGACCGGATGGCGGAAGCGGGCATGCGGTGCACGGACGCGCATTCCAGCTCCGCGGTATGCACGCCGTCCCGCTACAGCATCTTGACCGGGCGCTATAATTGGCGTTCCTCGCTCAAGAAGGGCGTATTTAACGGGTACGCCGGACCTTTAATCGAGCCGGGGCGAATGACGGTCGCTTCGCTGCTGAAAGAAGCAGGCTACCGCACGGCTTGCATCGGCAAGTGGCATCTGGGCTTCGATTGGCATTCCAGCGGTCCGGAAGCCAGCGACGTGGATTACACCCAGCCGATTAAGAACGGCCCGACGGCCGTCGGGTTTGACTATTTTTACGGTATCAGCGCTTCGCTCGACATGCCGCCTTACGTATACATCGAGAATGACCGCGTCACCGCGCTGCCGAACCGGATCACGCGGGGCGACGACGAGATGGCCTTTTGGCGGGAAGGGCCGACGGGCGCGGATTTTCGCCACGAGGAAGTGCTTCCCCGCTGCACGCAGAAGGCGCTGGAGACGATCGAAGCGGCGGAGGATGCGCCGTTCTTCCTCTACTTCCCGCTCCCGGCGCCGCATACTCCGATTTTGCCGAGCGCCGCATTCGAAGGCCAATCGGGGACGAACCGGTACGGTGATTTTGTATTGATGTGCGACGATGTGGTGGGGCAAATGGTCGCCAAATTGGAGCAATGCGGGATTAGCGACCGGACGATTGTGATGTTCACCAGCGATAACGGCTGCTCGCCGAAGGCGAATTTCCCCGAGCTGACCGCGCTTGGACATCATCCGAGCTATCGGTTTCGCGGAACGAAAGCGGATATTTATGAGGGCGGACATCGCGTGCCGCTGCTTGTTCAATGGCCGGAGCGGATTCAGGCGGGCTCGGTATCGCACGAGACCGTATGCTTGTCCGATCTGCTGGCGACGGCTGCCGACATTGTCGGCGAACGTCTGCCGGATGACGCAGGAGAGGACAGTGTCAGCAATCTGCCGCTCTGGCTCGGCCATCCGTTAGACGGTCCGCTGAGGGAAGCGGTTGTGCATCACTCGATTAACGGATCATTCTCGATCCGCAAAGGAAGCTGGAAGCTGGAGCTGTGTCCCGGTTCGGGCGGCTGGAGCGATCCGCGACCGGGGCAGGAGCCGCCGGGAGCGCCGTCGATCCAGCTCTACGACCTGGATGACGACATCGGAGAGCGGAGCAATCAGCAGGCGGCCCGTTCCGATGTGGTGGAGGAACTGCTGGCGCTGCTGGCCGCCTATGTTCGCGATGGCCGCAGTACGCCGGGAGCCCGCCAGTCCAATGCAGGCGGCGCCGATTGGGAGCAGGGGCTGGCGTGGATGGGAAGGGAGAACGGCTGAAGAGCAGCGCCTTCAACGCGCGCATGTGTGAGCGCGCGTTGAGAGCACGGCGCGGAGGTCGGCCGTATCGGTCTAATTGAAAGCGCTTTAATGTTGGGGCGGATTTGCGATTTACCGAATGCCTCGCCCCGGCGCATGACCATTACCGAGTGAAGGAGCTATAGTATGAATATAAGTCACATGCCGCTTGCCGCTGTTACGCTGCTCGTCTTATCGGCTGTTCTTCCGGGCTGCACCGCTCCGGGCAGCGACGCTGCGCCTAAGGGAGTACCGCAGGCAGCCGAACCGGAGCCCGTCACGTTAAAAGTGTATCCTGCGCTCAGCAACTACAATGACGAGAACAAATTCAACGCGGAGATCGGGAACGACGTCAAAGCGAAATTTCCGCATATCCGGCTGGAGCTGTTGAAGGTCGAGAAGGGCAAAGAAATTCAGGATTTGGTCGCCGCCGGGGACGTGCCGGATATGATTTTGACCGGCTCCGGTTCCATGCGCAATTTGCTGGAGCCGTACGACTTACAGTATGATCTGTCGGACCTGGTGAAGAAGCATGCCTTTCCGCTGCAAACCGTCGACCCGGTGCTGATCGATATGGCGAAGAACAGCTTGTCGCAGCAGGGCGTATGGGGGCTCCCGTTTCAAGTGAATGTGCTCGTCATGTTCTACAATCGGGATCTATTGGACAAGTTCGGTATGCCGTATCCGAAGAACGGCATGACCTGGGACGAAGTGTATGATCTCGCGCAAAAAATGACCCGAACCGACGGGGGGACGGCGTACCGCGGGCTGAGCTCGTATTATATGGGCGTGCTGCTGACGAATAACCAGCTGTCTCTGTCGCCCCTCGATCTGAAGGAAAACAAGGCGTCGGTCAACACGGACGGCTTCAAGAAGCTGTTCAGCAGCCTGGGCCGGTTTTATGCCATTGCGGGCAATGAGATGGCCGACACGGGAGAGCCGGCGTCGTTCGACAAAGGCTTCGTAGCGTTATCCCCGCACACGAGCGAAAAGTATACGCAGTATCCTTCGACGAATAACACGCTTCATTGGGACATGGTATCGTTTCCCGTCTTCGCGGACCGCCCCGGCGTCGGCGCGCAGCCGAATCCGTTTTATATGACGATTGCGAAGACGAGCAAGCATAAGGATGCGGCGTTCCAGGTCATGTCTTATTTGCTGTCGGAAGAGGTCCAGTTGAAATGGGCGAAGCAAGGGCGGATCCCCGCGCTGAAAAACAAGCAGATCGAGCAGCAGTTCGGCAGCGAGCAGCCTTTGCTGAAAGGGAAGAACGTGTCCGCATTTTTCTACAATGCGCTGGCTTCCCCGCCGCCGCCCCGCGCGCCGGGACTGGTGAACGTCGCTGCGGGGCCGTACGTCGACGCTGCATTTTCCAGTATGGTCAAAAAAGGGGTCGACGTGAACACGGCGCTGAGAAATGCCGAAGAACAGCTCAATCAGGCGATCGCCGCCGAGAAAGTCAAGCAATAAACCGAATGCAAGCATCGAAAGCCTCCCGCTATCCCGAGTTTGAACGTGGCAGCAGGGGGCTTTGTGCTGCTCGCAGCCGGCGGCCTACTTTGGCATCGAGCGGCAAGCTTCGCGGTAACGGAGCGGACTGATGCCTTCTTGCTTGCGGAACGCCCGGCTCAGCTGGCTTTGCTCCGCATAACCCGTCCTCTCGGCAATCTCCTTAATGGTATGGGATGAATTCATCAGCAGCTCTTTGGCCAGCTGAATGCGCGATTTTTGAACATAGTCGATGGGGGAGAGCCCTAGCGATTTGTAAAATAAATGGCTGAAATGGCTTTGGCTTAAATGAACATGCCTCGCAAGCTCCTCCAGGCCGATCGGGCGGCCGAGATGCTGCCGTATGTAGTCGCAAGCATTCATGACGCGGGGGTCGAATTGGAGCGGCTCGGCGGGCAAATATGGTCTCATCAGCATTAAAAAGCGATGAAGCCACTGGAACAGCTCGGCGTGCAGTCCGAAAAACTGTACGGACACGTCGGTGTCGCTGATCACCGTAGGCGCAGACGGTCCGCCGGGTTGCGACGGCGAAGGGGCCCTTGAGGCGACAAGCTCGCCCAGCTGCTCGAAGACCGTTACCGCGCGTTCCCAAACCGTCAGCAGCGCCGGAAGCGACGGCGACGCAAGATGGCTTGAGATGACAGGCAGCTTGTACAAATGAACGACATCGAGCCCAGCGATGGTCAGCTCCGTGCATAACGATAAATAATGGATGTCCTTCCCGCCCTCTCGCGGAGGCAGCCAGAAGGTGACGTTCGGAGGGAAAATGATCAGATCGCCTTTGACGGCGTGGAACGGCTGCCCGTCAATGTGCACTGTCAGCGCACCGTCCATAACGATCCAAAACAGTGTGTACGGGATATTCATCCGTTCAAAGGCATACGAAGGAGGCTTGCGCATTTCACGAATCCAGCGAACTTTGATGCGCAAGTAATCGGCATAAAACGATTCGTTCATCGTGTACAAGCGGCTTCCTCCTTTGCGCTAAGTCACTGGATTCATTATATCACAGGGAGACGAAGCTAAGCGGAGTGTGGGAATCATCTGTAATCTGTAGAACGGGGGAGAGTCGGCTGCTGTCTAGAGCCGAGCCTTCAACCGTCGGTCTGCATCTACGATGTAAAGGTGGATCGCGATGGTTTTATCACGCGATGGCGGAGGTGACGTTCTCAGAAAAAATGCGGCGGATAAAGAAGGACTTTTTAAAATAAATACGAATATATATTCGTATATTTATCGTTGTAGGAAATATAAGGGAAACCGAGGTGCATTGAGATGATCCTGGATACAAAAGTGGTGTGGAAGGACCGTTTTCACATTATTGGTATGAAAATACGTTATCAGCCTTCGAACGCCAAGCCTTCTGAAAATGAAATAACGCGCTTGTGGCAGCGCTTCAATCCGCGCTACTGCGAAATTACGGGCAGAACGGGAGGCGTGTACGGACTCATGACGATGCCGCCGGGCATGAAGCCGGGCGATCCGTTCGATTATGTAGCGGGCTGCGGCGTCTCAGCGACGAGCACCGTCCCGGAAGGAATGGTGGCGGAATCGTATCCCGGAGGACTGTACTGCGTCGTTACACGCAAAGGACCGATCGACGAGCTGCCCCAGGCTTTCCATTATTTTTGGGAGAAGTGGCTTCCAGGGTCGGATTACGACCGTGCCGCCGGCGCCGAGTTTGAATATTACGACGAGCGGTATAGGGGCAACGATGACGCCGAATCGGTGATGGAGCTGTGGTTCCCTATCCGGAGTAAACGGCCGGCGCCGATCGAGAACCGGGTCGCCAGCGTCTTCGTCCACGTCGCCGATCTCCGCAGATCGGCCGAATGGTACAGCCGGCTGCTGGGTTTGCCGCTCATGGAGAACCGGCTGAACGGCGGGCCGGTGTATTGGTTCGATTTGCCGGGAGCGGGCTTGATCCTCGATTCGAACGTCAACAATCGCAAGGACCCGGACTGGCGGGAGGAGATGAAGCCGCGCTTCATGTTCCCGACCGGCGATATTGACGCGGCTTACGCTTATTTGCGCGAGAAGGCCGAAGTATTCCATGCGCCGGAGCGGCACGCGCATATGGCGTACATTACGTTCCGCGACCCGGAAGGCAATGCGCATATGGCGTGTTGGGACGGGAACGCAGGCGAAGAGCCGCAGCTTCCGGCGACGGAAAGCCCGGTGGCGGCGCGGATCAAAGGCGTGTTCATCGATGTGAAGGAGATGAAGGCGATGGCCGCCTGGTACGCCGACTTGCTGGCGCTGCCTTTGGACGAGAACACGTCGGAAGAGGCCATTTACCCGATTCCGGTTACACGGGGGCCTGGGCTGCTGCTCGATCATAACCGGCATCGTCACAACGATTCGTTCACCATTCCGTTCATGTTCGATTGCCGCAGCGTCGATGAGGCGTACGCCTTCGTGGAGGCGAACGGGATCGAAGTTTTCGGTTCGATCGAACGGCACGGTGAGTTTGCGTTTTTTACAGTAAAAGACCCGGACGGCCATCTGGTCATGATCTGCGAAGGATAGCGGCGGACTGGATCGGCCCGGCAGCGGTTTGCGATGTTGTTGGAAGAAACGGTAAAGGATGCCGCCATGTGCCCACAAATGCGCTGTCCTCTGTTATAATGAGGGCAGAACATATAATGGGGTGTAGAGATGATCAAACTGGCGGCATTCGATGTAGACGGCACGCTGCGCGAACGGGACTATTTGCCCGATTCCACGCGCACGGCTTTGCAAAAATTGAAAGAAAACGGCGTTGCCCTCGCCTTGTGTACGGGACGAAGCGAATTCGAGGTGAAGTCGCTGCGCGAGGAGCTCGGGATCGACTGGGCGATCACGTGCAATGGCAGCCATGTCGGCTACCGGGGAGAGACAGTATTCGGCAGCACGTTTCCGGCGGAGACGGTGCGGGGCTGGCTGCGGGAGGCGGAGCGCTCCGGGCACGGGCTGATCTTGTACGGCGCCGAGCTGATGTATACGAACCGGAGGGACAACCCTTATTTTGCACAGGCGCAGCAGGAGATCGGCTTCATGGAGCCGGTGCTGCTTCAATCGATGGACGAAGTGCCGGATATTTATCAGGCGATTGTGTTTTGCGGCGAGCATGAGGAAGCGGCTTATACGGCCGGCGGGAAGGACTTGTATTATTTGCACCGCTGGCGGCCGTGGGCGATCGACATTAACCCCGGCGGCATGAATAAAGCGGTCGGCTTGCAGCGGCTGCTCGATCATCTGGGCATTTCCTCCGAAGAAGTGGCAGCTTTCGGCGACGGGCTGAACGATTATGAGATGATCGAGTCGGTTGGCTACGGGATCGCGATGGGCAACGCCGGCGATGAGCTGAAGGAGAAGGCGCGCTTCGTTACGAAGCCGATGATGGAAGACGGCATCGCGTACGCGGTCAACGAGTGGATTGTGAAGTAAAGAAAACTTAGGCGTCTAGGCGTCTATCAGTAACCCGTCAGTTCTAATTCATTGCATCCGCTGGTAAAGTAAGGAACAATGGTTGCATGGAGGTGTTGCCAATGCCGCTGCCTATGGTCCATTTGAATGTCGCGGTGGAATATTTCGAGCATGGGGTCGTCCCGCCTGCTTTCCTGCTGGGCAGTATTGCGCCGGACGCGATTCATATGCGGAAAGGCACGAACAGGGAGCATAAGCGGCAGACGCACCTGACCGCGGAATCCCAACCGGACCTGCAGGCGTATATGCGCAGCCGTTATGAGCATTACATTGTGCAGCGCGGGGACGAACAATGGAAATGGTTCGTGCAAGGATATTTTGCGCACTTGCTGACGGATTACTTGTGGCTGCTTGATGTGTATGCGGTCTTCAAAGCCAAGACCGCGCTTGACGGGTTGGCGAAAGAGGAAGCGAAGTCCGTATATTACCGGGATACGGATCAGATTGACTTTCATTATTACCGGACGAAGCCGTGGGTTCGGGACGTATGGAGCGGGCTGATCGGTGCCCGTTCGTTTGACATGGAGCCGCTGCTGACAGCCCGCGAAATTCATTATTGGCGGCTTCGCACTGTTCACTGGTTCGATCTGTTAGGGGAAGAACCGGAGGTGGAGCCGCACTATATTACGCAGCCGATGGTCGACGCTTTCATTCCGGCAGCCGGAGGCCGGATTCGGGAGCTGCTCGGGGCGTGGGACCGGGAGATGGAGGCCGCAGGGCAGCGCGCTGCGGGAAGCGGTCCGGCACGGTAGTTCATGGCGCAGGCGGAACAAAGGCTGCCGGGCGGCAAACGTGAGCTCAGCTCCCGTTTTGCAACAGGCCGAAGCCGAAATGAGCAATCATCAAAGCGCAATGCGAATGAACCCGTCATCTGAAGCGATGGCGGGTTTTTCCATATGCTCTCGCACCGTAGCGTAAGAAAGAAGCGGATCAAGCGGAGCGAAAGCTTGCTTTACGTTTTTTTTATAGGGGTGATGGGAGTGAGTCGGTCGCTGCTTTGGCATATCCCGACGTTATATACGGATTCGTTGAAGAAGCGGAAGCCCGAAGTGAAGATGACTTCGCTTTTCAGATAGGTCGGTTTATGCACCCTTTCGCAACAGAGGCAGTAATACATCACTGATCACGTCCATTCGACAAAAAATGCGGTCACTTTACATTATATGATGAATCGTGTGAATTTGGCGTAAAGAAATGAGGTTTTTCTACTATTATTCGACATAAATCGACGAATTGAAGGGCGGCGGCCATGAGCCGGCAGCCGGTACAACTATAAAGGCGGGAAAAGAATGAGCGTGATTCGCACCTACATGCCGGGGAATGCTGAGAAAGTGATCATGCGCAGCACGTACTCCTGGAAGAATGGGAGCGAGGCGTGAGTTCGGCCGATCCCGCGCAGCGCCGAAACGCGCCTGGGATTCGCACGCATTGGAATGACTTGCGATGCAGACAGAATCATACACGCTTTCTTAATGCCGCTCAAAGTGGGGAGGCGCCAGGACCGGGTCGTTCCTATAGACAAGGAAGCTGTACGGTGATCGGATATCGCTGTCATGAAAATGCGGCAACATGCAGCGCCTGCGAGGCGATCCTGCATATTGCCGCATAGTAGGTATATGTTAAGCTGTTTGCAAAATTTTCGCTTGCAGATTCGCCCGAATGAGCCGGATACGTTGTTTCACATAGAAGTCATAAGCTACGCCCTTCAGGTGAGCGAGAGGAACCTGCTGGTCTGTATGATTATCAATAATCGTTACCGATCCGTTATCGTTGAATTTGAACGTGAGATCTGCCCAGGTTTGCCCTGCGACATCAAGAATTTTATCAATCCGAACGTCCGGCATGGCTTCGCTGCCTGTCAGCATCACATTCTTGTAATAATCACGCTCAATAAATCTAACAATGGTCACCTTCATCGTCTACACCCCTCTCAAATTTGCGAACGCTTGTTCTATAGCTCTATTATACCAAACGTTTGTTCGTAGTCAATAGGAACAATTCATAAAACACGCTTGAAAGCCGTTCGGTGCGACCATTATAATGGGAATATCTTTCAAAATGGGGTGAAGGGATGACAATCCGCATCGTTCGAGGTATATAGCTTTCGGGCCGGGAGAAACGCGTGCCGGCTATCAAGGGGGTTCTATGCCCTTTTGATCCAGAGGAAGCAAAGCCTTGAGTACAGGAACGGTTTGTCGTCACGGAAGAAGCCAGGGGACACTGGCAGCGGAGTAGAGGAACGGACGTGCGAACGATAAGCGGCTTATTCCTGCACGATGTCCATACCGCTGGCTTCTATCATTTCATGGAGAGGATAGAGTCAGGATGAACGAATTCGAATTCAAGTGTTTTTATGATCGCATCGGGAGAATGAACGGCTGGAATTTTAGCAAGGTGAAATGTATTTCCGAGGGCGAACAATGGGATTTTTACGGCGAAGTCATGCGTAGATGCAAACCATCGGATCTGCTGCTGGATATCGGTACTGGCGGCGGGGAGGCTTTGCTGGGTCTAGCCGGTGCGGCGTTATTGCTGATAGGCATCGACAGCTCTCCCGGAATGATCGAAGCGGCCCAGGCGAATAGGGCTGCTTCTGGAAAATCGAACGTGCGCATGCTGCAGATGGATGCGGGCGAATTGGATTTCCCCGAGTCGTTATTCAACGTGGTTTCATGCCGACACGCGCCCTTTTCCGCCAAGGAAGCATGCAGAGTGCTGGTCAAGGGCGGTATGTTCTTGACGCAGCAAGTCAGTGAAGACGATAAGCTGAATCTCAAGTCGGCATTCGGCAGAAACCGGGAGGTTCATACCGACGGCACGCTGCAAAACCAATATATCGCCGAATTGCGGGAAGCCGGATTTCGCGACATTCAATCGTTTGAATACGATGCAACGGAATATTACGAAACTTACGAGGATGTATTATTTCTTTTGAAGCACGCGCCGATCATACCGGACTTCGGGAAGCTGGAGCATGATTTTGCCATATTGGAAGCATTTCTTGAGCGGCATCGCACGAGCAAGGGCATCATGACCAATTCCAAACGCTTCATGATTACGGCGGTAAAATAAAGGCGACGTTCCTGCGAAACCGGACCATCGCACCAATCGCTTCGTCGAAACAAAACGAGGCTATTAGAAGTAAAGGTGCGCCACGGCTAGCCAGGAGAGCAGCTCCCAAGCGATGATGCAACGAGAAAAACAGCGGTCAGCTAAGAAATGGAATTCCATTCTTAGTCGCCGCTGTTTTTTTTGCGCCGTATGCCCTTAATCTTAATGCTCATGCTGCCTTTATAAGGCAGGCGATCAGCCGCTGGCGCTTCGCGACCCGCCCGATGTGGCGGGAACGCGGTTCTTCCTTGCTCCGCCGATCCCGGTGACCGCCTTGCCGAACGGCAGCTTCGACAAGAGGAACGAAGCCAGCTCCGAGGCGAAGGCGCATAATACGAACGCCAGCGCGGTGCGGAGCGTGACGTTCACGCCCGGCAGCATCCAATCGGCCGCCAGGGTGGCGAATGTCAGCGCCAGCGCGTGCGCCAAATATGCGCCGTACGAGTATCGCCCCACAGCCGTCAGAAGCTTGTGAGCCGGCGAGCTGCCTTCCGCTGCCGCCATGCGCATGCCGAACCGGTACAGCACGAGAATGGATAAGATCAGGAACCCTGCCATGACCGGGCGAAGCAAGGACAAGTCGTCGTAATGGATCGCAAAGGCCGGCGACGTTTCGAAGCTGGCGACGCAGCGATAGCCGAGATAAGCCGACATGGCGTAAAAGGCGATGTGTATGGCGCGGTCGTACCGCAGCAGCCATTCCCGCCAATAGGGAAGCGTCAAGCCGGCGACGGCGCCAAGGACGAAGTAGAAGAAAAAGAACAGCGCGTTCCGGTCCTCGTATTCGGTGAACATCGGTGTGATGATCGGGATGCGCCACTGCTCCGCCATTACATAAATCGGTCCGACCAGCTTCATTAAGTACATATATACCGCAGCAGCCGCGAGCAGGGCGAGTCCGATTCGCTTCGGCGTGCGGACCCATGGCTTCAGCCAGCCGATGGCGGAACGGTACAACGGGAACAGCAGGTAAAATTGCAGGATCATGACGATATACCATAGATGATACGATGATTTGCCGGTAAGAAACAGGCGGAGCATGTCGATGACAGCAGCCGGTCCGCCGCCTTGGTGAAGGACCTGCGGCAAGCCGTAAACGACGCTCCATAGCAAATACGGCACGGCGATATCGTAAAACCGTTTTTTCAAAAAGCTGCCATAGGAGAACGGTCCGTCGTAGTTGTAGAACAGCACGAGCCCGGTAATGAAAATGAACAGGGGCACGGCGAATTTGGAGGCGATCAGCAGGATGACAAGCGATACGCCGTCGGCGAGCTCCGTTTCGGGCAGGTAGGCGTAGTGGGCGATGGCGTGCTGCAGCACGACAGCCAAAAAGGCAAAGGCGCGCAAATATTCGATTTCTTCGATTTTACTTTTTCGCATCGGTTCGATTCCTTACTTCATGTGGATTGGAAAACAACAGGCAATGTATCCATTGTAGTGCAACGGTTCGATATTTCAATACTTTGGCACAAATTGGGCCTGTGGGCGCAGCAGCAGCGACACAAAAATATTTTTGTAAAAAGGCAAATAACAGGGTGACAATCATGCCGGATAGGTGTATTTTATTTTATATAGGTTTCCTACATTTCTCAAAGCGCGGAGGAATCACTGCATGCCTTTTCTGAAAAAGTATGTTCCGAAATATTGGAAGATGTTTTGTCTCGCCGTGTTGTGCCTGACGTTCGAAGCGCTCTGCGATCTTGCGATGCCGACGATTTTGTCCAAAATCATCGACGTCGGCGTGGCGCACAGCCGGATGGATTATGTACTGCGGATGGGCGGCTTGATGCTGCTCATTACGGCGTTCGGCGCCGTCGCGGCCTGTGGGCGCAATATATTGGCCAGCCGCGTCTCGCAGAAGTTCGGCGCGGAACTGAGGTCCGACATGTTCCGCAAAATTCAGTCGCTGTCGTTCGATAACATCGACCGGTTCGAACGGGCGTCGCTCGTTACCCGGCTGACGAACGATGTGACGCAGGTGCAGAACTTCATGAACGGCCTGATGCGCATCTTCGTCAAATCGCCGCTCATCTGCATCGGCTCGCTTATTATGGCGACGCGCCTGAATTCCCAGCTCGCCATCGTGCTCGCAGTCGTCGTTCCCATCGTCGCGCTGCTGATCGCGCTGAACATGAAGATCGGCTTCCCGCTCTTTATCAAGGTGCAGAAGGCGCTTGACCAGGTGAACAGTCTGTCCCGGGAATACTTGTCCGGCGTGCGTGTCGTGAAAGCGTTTAACCGGTTCGATTACGAGGTCGACAAGTTCGAGCAGTCGAACCAGGAGTACCGGGCCCGCTCGGTCCGGGCGATGCGCCGCATGTCGATCTTCAATCCGGCCATTATGCTGACTGTCAACTTCGGCATCATTACGGTGCTGTGGCTGGGCGGCGTCCGCGTGGACGGCGGACAGATGCAGGTCGGCACGATCATCGCTTTCATCAACTATATGACGCAAATTTTGTTCTCGCTGATGATGATCTCCAACGTGTTCAATATGTTCGTGCGCGCCAAAGCTTCGGCCGGACGGATCGACGAGGTATTCGCGCAGGAGAATACGATGAATTGGAATGCGGACACGCGGCCGAATCCGGAAATGAAAGGTCGCATCGATTTTGAAAATGTATACTTCACGTATGAAGGCACGTCTGGCGAACCGGTGCTGAAAAACATCTCGTTCACCTGTCATGCCGGAGAAACCGTCGGCATCATCGGTTCGACCGGCTCCGGCAAGAGCAGCCTCGTCGGACTCATCCCCCGCTTCTACGATACGCTTGCGGGAACGGTGAAGGTGAACGGCGTCGACGTCAAGGAGATCGACCCGCAGCTGCTGCGTGAGAAGATCGCGCTCGTCCCGCAACAGACGGTGCTGTTCACCGGCACCGTGCTCGACAATATTAAGATCGGCAAGGAAGACGCGACGATGGCGGAAATCGAGCAGGCGGCCAAGATGTCCGAGGCGCATGGTTTCGTCAGTTCGTTTGCCGATGGCTACAACACCATCCTCGGACAAGGCGGCGTGAACTTCTCGGGCGGGCAGAAGCAGCGCGTATCGATCGCTCGAGCGCTCGTCCGCAAGCCGGAAATTCTTATTCTCGACGACTGTACGAGCGCGGTGGATGTTGCTACGGAGTCAAGAATCAAGGAAGCGCTGAAGACGTATGCCGCCGACTTGACCTGTCTTCTGATCGCCCAGCGTATCACGTCCGTCATGGACGCGGATAAAATCATCGTGCTCGATAACGGGGAAATCGTAGGCGTCGGCAAGCACGAGACGCTGATGCGAACGTGCCGCGTCTATCAGGAAATATGCCAATCGCAAGTAGGAAAGGAGATGCAGTCCGATGTCTCAGCCTAACGAACCGGCAAGACCGAGCCAAACGCCGCAGGATATGCCGCAGATGATGGGCGGTCCGGGGCGGCCGATGGGGGGATTCGGCGGCGGTCGCGGCAGACCTGTCGTGAAGCCGAAAAATTTCCGCGCCACCTTGAAAAGATTGTGGCAGTATCTCGGCAGGGAAAAGAAGCTGCTCTCCTTCATCTTCCTTATTATTTTGATCGATTCGGTCATTACGCTGGCCGGACCTTACTTGATCGGGGTTTCGGTCGATGCGATGTCGGTCTCCGGAGGACGGGTCGATTTCCATCTGCTGCAGATTGCCATTATCGCGCTCACGACCGCTTATATATCGGACGCCTTTCTGACATTTTTGCAAGGCTGGCTGATGGCGGGGATGTCGCAGCGCATCGTGATGAATTTGCGCAGCGCCTTGTTCGGCAAGCTGCAGAAGCTGCCGCTATCGTTTTTCGACACGCGCCGGCATGGGGAAGTCATGAGCCGGCTGACCAACGATATCGATAACGTGAGCAACACGATCTCGCAATCGACCGCGCAGCTGATGACCGGCTCCATCGCGATCCTCGGCTCGCTGACGATGATGATTGTGCTGAGCCCGCTGCTTACGCTCGCCAGCTTGATTACGGTGCCTCTCGTCATGCTGCTGGCTCGCACCATTACGAAGCGGACGAGCGCGTTGTTCCGAGAGCAGCAGGCGCAGCTCGGCAAGCTGAACGGGCATGCCGAGGAGACGATTACCGGGCTGCTCGTGGTCAAAGCGTTCAATCACGAGAACAAGGCGATCGAGGAATTCGAAGAGGTGAACACGAAGCTGTATGAAGTCGGCTTGAAGGCGCAAATCTTCTCCGGCTTTCTGATGCCGATCATGGGCGTCATCAACAATATCGGCTTCGCCGCCGTGGCGATCGTAGGCGGCGTGCTGGCGGTGAACGGGGACATTACCATCGGCGTCATCGCCAGCTTCCTGAGCTACTCCAGACAGTTCGTCCGGCCGCTCAACGAAATGGCCAACATCTACAACATCATGCAATCGGGCGTCGCCGGCGCGGAGCGGGTGTTTGAGATCATGGACGAGAATGAGGAAGACAAGGATGCGCCGGGTGCCGTCATGCTGGAGCATCCGCGCGGCCATGTCGTGTTCGAGAACGTCACGTTCGGCTATTCGCCGGATGTGCCGATATTGAAAAACATCAGCTTCGAAGCGACGGAAGGCAGCAGCACGGCGCTGGTCGGGCCGACCGGAGCGGGGAAGACGACGATCGTCAATTTGCTGACGCGCTTTTACGACGTAACCGGAGGGCGCATCCTGATCGACGGCAGAGACATCAAGGAGTATACGCGGGATAGCCTGCGGCGGACGTTCGGCATCGTGCTGCAGGACACGTATTTGTTCTCCGGCACGATCAAGGAGAATATCAAATACGGCCGCTCCGACGCGACCGACCGGGAAGTGGTCGCCGCGGCGAAGATGGCCAATGCGGACGTGTTCATTCGCCGCCTGCCGAACGGGTACGATACGATGCTGACGGAGAACGGCGGCAACCTCAGCCAAGGCCAGCGCCAGCTTCTCGCGATCGCGCGGGTCATTCTGGCGGAGCCGTCGATACTTATTCTCGACGAGGCGACGAGCAGCATCGACACGCGCACCGAGCTGCATATTCAGGACGCGCTGCTGCAGGTCATGAAGGGCCGGACGACGTTCATCATCGCGCACCGACTCAACACAATCCGCGACGCGGATTCGATCATGGTCATCGACCGCGGTGAGATTGAGGAGCGGGGCAGCCACGATCAGTTGATCAAGGAAAAGGGCGCCTACAACCGGATGTTCACGAACCAGTTCAAGAACATTCAGGCTGCGGCGGAATAAGAACCCATCGGCAAGGCCGGGAGACGCATACAGGCGTCCCGGCCTTTTTTGCGTTTTTCCCGCACAAATCGTATCCAAAGACAATCATTTACAAAATGGTAAGTTTTCGAACCGCATGGGATCGGTTACAATGGGGTACAGAAGCCGCTGCGAAGCGATGGATTGAAGCAAAAAGGGGTTCAAACGACAATGCTGAAGCTGCCCATCAATACGAATTCATTATTTTTCAAAAGCCTTGTCAGCTTTTTAACGATCATTTTGCTGCTCGCCTCGTTTAACTTTTTGTCGTTCGCATTTTTCAAGACGAACATCCAGCAGGAAATTATCCGCAACAACCGGCTGACGCTCAAAAATACGGCGGACCGGTACGAGAAGCATTTGGCCATCATTCGCAGCATGCTGTTCAAGCTGTACCAGAACGAGGACGTGGTCGCCTTCGGCAGGCAGCTGGCCGCGAACGATCCGGCGCAGGTCAACTATTTGAAGCCGGCCGATATGATCAAGAGCATCCGCAGCGAAGTGAATAATCCGTTCCTTTATTTGGATAACGTGATCATTGTATACCGTTCCGTTCCCTTCACGGTCGACAAGAACGGGACGGGGGACGCGTCCCGGCTGTTCTCGCAGTTTTATGTCAGCGAGCCGTACCCGGCTTCGTATTGGCAGCAGCAGTTCGAATCGCCGAATACGACCGAGCTTCATCTGGGCGCCTTGTTCTCGATTATGTCTTCCGATCAGCAGAGCCGCCATCTCATTCCGATGACCGTCAAGCTGCCCGCTTACAACCACCTGATTATCGGGATGCTGGACGCAGGGCGTCTGTTCGAATCGTTCCATGGCGCGGACAACCCGCAGCTGCTCATCGTACAGGCTGGCGGCTCGACGGTATTCAACTCGTCGGCGGAGGGAGCGGCCGCCGTATCGATGCCGCCAATGCAAGGAAATGATTACGTCGTCAGCGATAACCGCTATTACTTCTACCACCACAGCGACGAGACGAATTTGACCTATGTCACGGTCGTTCCTTATTCGTCGATCGCCGCGCAAATCCGGAAGCTGGAGTGGACGCTGTTCCTACTGTTCGTCGTCTCGATCATGATCGCGGGCGCGGCCTCCGTTATTTTCAGCCGCAAGCTGAACCATCCCGTCGCGCAGATCATCGCTTCGCTTCGCCGCCGCAGTACGGAAGTCGTCCGCAGCAGCATTCACGAGTTCGCGCTGATCGGCGACATTTCGAGCGAGCTGATCCGCGAGCGCAACGAATATCACAGCGACCTGCAGAGCAAGCAGTCGCTGCTGACCGACTACGGCTACATCAACCGGCTGAAGATGATCCGGTCCGGTCCGGCCGATTGGACGGACACGATGGTGCAGCATCGTCCGTTCCGGATCGTGCTGTTCCAGCTGCATTTCCGCAGCGCCGACCCGCTGACCGCGTCGACGAAGCCGGACCGGCTGACGTATACGGTGCGGGAATGCATCGATCTCGTGCTGTCCGGGACGTTCGATAAGCCGCGTACGCTGCAGATGGAGAGCAACCAGCTGCTGTCGGTCGTCTTTGGGGAGCCGTCCCAAGACCGGCTGGAGCAAGCGCTCTCGCAGCTGAAGACGATTTTTGACCAGGATAAGGCGTACTATTTGATTTCCGCGTCGGTCGGCTCGCACTATCCGATCGGCTCCGATTTCAATCGCGCCTACGTCGAGGCGGTGGAGCGGGCGAAGGAGACCCGGCTGCTGGACGAGACGCAGTGGATTTGGGACGATGCGCCCGCTGCGAGCCATTATGTGTTCACGGCCGAGCAGGAGCAGGAGCTGCATGTCAACATGCAGGAAGGCAACGGCGCAACATGCGCGCAGGCGGTAGAAAGAATGCTGGATTACATGTACCGGAAGGAAGCGACGCGGCTGCAATTTCGCGCTTTTGCCCAAAACGTGTCCGTCAAGATGCTGAAAATCGCGGAACGAGCCAAGGTGGAGCCGAAGCAGTGGGGGCTGCTGAACGATATGCTGGAGCAGCAGTTGGAGGTATGCTGGACGCTGGAGGAATACAAGCGGTTTTTCGAACGGTTTCTGACCCGTGCGGCTCAGTCCATCCGGGCGAAGCGGGACGAGAAGGACCCGGTCGTCGATTTTTTCGCCGTTTTTCTGGAGGCGCATTATTCCGAGGAGCTGTCGCTTGACGCCGTGGCCGACCGGATGAACATGTCGAGCAGCTACTTGTCGGCGTATATTAAAGAAAAGACGGGAACCAACTTCAGCGACCATTTGAACAACGTGCGAATCCGCAAAGCGAAGGAGCTGCTGCAGCAAACCGACTACAGCGTCCAAGAGATCGGAGAGCGGATCGGCTATCGCAACGTGACCTCGTTTATTCGCATGTTCAAAAAAATCACCGGGCTGACGCCCGGCGATTATCGCAAAAGGGGAGCGCTGGAAGCAAGCGGCGGATGACCTCGCCCGCGGCGGCCGATTATCCAGTGAGCGCCCAGCTCAAGCATGCATAGCGGCGAAGCCCGGCTGCCATTCGAACTTCATGCCCCGGGCGCGGCTGGCAGCAGTACCTCAGCTCCGACGGCTGCCACCACTGCCGTTCCTGCTTCCGCGTTTGTCCGATTATTCCCCCCGCTTGCTCGTCAAGTATGCTCCATAGGCCTGTTCGTACATGGTCATGTACTTGTCGAGGCCGATCATCCGCATGCTGCCGACATACTTGTCCCAATCCGAGAAAGGCACTTCGCCGGTTACGAACTTGGCTTGCATTTGACTGGCGTACGATGCGATTTCCGTGCCTAGGCTTCCCGGCGAATACGGAAACGGCGGCCATATTTCTTTCACGGCGTACGGCTTTACTTTTCTGGCGGCTTCGATCGATGCGGGGTAGCTTTCCGAGCCCTGAAACATCGGCAGACGGACAAAGCCTGGATAGCTCCCGCCGAGCCATGTCACATAGGGCGTCAGCGCCTGCTCGATCGTCAAGCCGTCCTTATGGTTTAAGATGCGTTCCGTGTACCGCAGCGACCCGTCGGGCGCTTCCTCGTAGCTCACGCCTTTTACGCCCATGTAGAACAGCTTGCTGCCCTCGTCGCCGAAGAAGTAGTCGATCCAGCGCAGCGTCGCTTCCGGATACTTGTTTTTGTTCGTGATCGCAAACGCGCCGATGTGTACGAGCGGCGCTTTGACATGCGAGTAGAGCCTGTCGCTGTGCGGCCCCTGAAGGGCGGGCGCGCCGATGTAGCCCGGCTGCTTCATCTGCGTGTACGGGCTCGGCGTCACCATCGCCCCGTAAAGATTGTGCGCGCCTTTGGTGTAAAACTCGCTGCTGCCGATCGTGAAGATGTCTTTCTCGATCAGTCCTTCGGCATACAGGGTATGCACATATTCCAGCACTTCCTTATATTTCGGATCGACCGGGATGAACCGCAGCTGGCCCGTCGACTCATCCACATCGACGAGGGGATGGGCGAGACCGCGGTTGCCGAGTCCCCAGGCGCCCTTCAACTGATGAACGAACATACTGATGCCGAGGCTGCCGAAAGGAATTTCATCGGCGACGCCGTTGCCGTTCGGGTCGCGTTCCTTCACGGCCTTCAAGTAGGCGTACAGCTCGCCTGTCGTCTGCGGCTCGGGCAGCTTGAGCGCCTCAAGCCATGCGCCGTTGAGCCATAGCGGCGTGCCGATCAGCATCGACAAAAATTCCGGATCGTAGAAGGAAGGGATCGAATAAATGCCGCCGTCCGGCATCGTCAGCGATTGGCGCAGCTCGGGATACCGCTCGAGCAGCTTGTGGAAGTTCGGCGCGTAGCGCGGAATCCAGTCGTTCAAGCGGAAAAAGACGCCGTCCTTCCCGTATTTCATCAGCTCGGCGGCGGTGAGCCGAGCGGCGTAAAAGCCGTCCGGGTAGCTGCCGGTAGCTAGCGCCAGCTTGCGCTCCTCTCCCATGCTTTCGAACGGGACGAGCTGGAAGTGGACGTTCATGTTCGTTGCGGCGGCATATTGCTTCCACTGCAATATTTCATCCCAGTTGGAGCCGCTTGTCGCGGACTTGCCGGTCAGGAACGTCAGCTCGACCGGCTTGCTTAAGATCGGCAGTCCCTCAGGAAGCAGCAGCGGGGGCTCCTCCGGCCCGGCCGCCGCGCGCTGGGCTTGCCGGTCGACGTACAGGACGACCGATCCGGCGATGACGAGCAGGAGCGCCGCCGGCAGCAGCCATTTATAAGCCTTCATTCCCGAACCCCCGTTTTAGCCGAATGGTTTAATTCTTCCTTATTATATCAACCACCCGTGCACGATGGAATAAGCGGTACCGCGCAGGAGCGGCATTCGAATGCTTAATTCGGCTTGTTCTCGCGAATGAATTTATCCATCAGCTCGTCATAGCTGCGCAGCGCGGTGTTGACGTCCACTTTATTTTTCACCACTTGCGTCATCACTTTCGTAATTTCATTGAACGCTTTGTTGGCAAACAGCGTGGAAGGGAACGGCTTGGCCGGAGCGGTTTTGAAGATGGCCTGAACGTTTTTCCCTTTCAAAATGTCCATATTTTTACCGAATTCGGATTGGTATTTTTTGTCGCTCAGCACGGATACGCGGCCGTTATGGGCCATTTCCAGCTGCACTTCGTCAGAGACGACCGTGTTCACGACCTTGAACGCGGCATCCTTGTTCTTGCTCGTCTTCGGCACGATCATGACGTGCAGGTCGATCTGGGTGCCGATGCCCGGCTTCTCCGGCCAGACCGGATATGTGGCTAGGTCCCAGTTGGAGAATTGTTCCTTGACCTCGGCCAAGTTCGGCAGCCAGTTGAGGCCGGCGAGCATGGCGAGCTTCCGGTCCTTGACGAAGGCGTTGACGCCGGAGCTGAACGTTTGAATCGTCGAGTTGCCGGGAATTTCATAAATGTCGCGAACCATCTCCACCGTCTTCTTCCATGGATCGGTATTGCCCAGCGATTTGAGGCTTTTCGGGTCGACAAGCGGGAGTTCCTGCTGGGAACCGGCGCGATAGACGGAATCCGGCTCGAATCCGCGGTATTGGGTGCCGCTATCGAGTCTCGTCAGCTTCCTTGCCAGCTCGGTTGACTCCTGCCACGTCATCCCGTCCTTCGGATACGCGACGCCAAAACGGTCGAAGATGTCTTTATTATAGTACAGCGCGTTGAAATGCATCGTATACGGAATGCCCATCAGAAAGCTGTTTTCGCTCGTAATTTTCACGGCGTCCAGCGCGGTCTTGTTGAACTTGTTCAAATCCATCTTGTTGCTTTTGATCCACGGGTCCAGATCCTGATCAATGCCGAGCCTTTTCAAATCGGGGAGCAGCAGGGACGTATGGAAAATAATATCCGGCAGCTCATTGATGGCCAGCAAGTTTTCGAACGAGTTGTTTTTATCGTCAAGCACAATGCGGTTGATCGTGATGTTCGGATGTTTTTTCTTGACGGGCTCGATAATGTAGCGCTGAATTTCGTCCTCGGTCAAATAGCCGACGGCGCGAATGCCGATCGAGACGGTAGCAGGTGCGTCGTCCTTGACGTCCTTCACCGCCGCTTTGGGATCGGTGGTGCCGCCTGCGGCACCGCTGCCCAAGCCGCTGCCGGAACCGCAGCCTGCCAGCAGCGTCATCGTGATCGTGCCGGATAATAAGAGTTGCACTGATTTTCTCATTGGTTATGAACCCCCATGTATATTATAGAATGGTTGTGACGAGCTGCCCTGCGGCGTCGACGGTCAGTTTGTAGCAGGTCCCGCCGGCAGTGTACAGCAGCAGCCGGTCGGATGATGTGGGCGAAGCGTTCAAGTAGGCGCCCGACGCGCCCTCCAGTATGTTCTGCGAGGTGTCGATCTGCTCGCTGCTGGCCGAAATTTGCAAGCCATACCGGTTCTGGGGGCTTGCCGCCGCTTTCCGCACCGTGTTGCTGTGCACCGAGCCGTTGCTGTTGCGGGTGCTGACGATAATGCCGTCATACCGGTTATGCTCGCTCTGACTGACCGCGTCGATGATGTTGCGGGTCACGGAGAACCGGGCTGTCTCGCTGACCAGAATGCCGTAAAACCCGCTATTGCGCACGAAATTGCTCTCGATGGAGAGATCCGCGCATTTGGCGGACTCGATGCCGTTCACGACGATGCCTTCCAGCCGGTTGCCTGTGACATGGCAGTCCGACGTATTTTCCAGATGGATGCCGCGCCTTGCGCTGTAGACGATGTTGTGGTTGATGATCGCCGCCCGGCACCAGGAGGCGGTGATGGCGTGCTTCTGCGTTCCCGTGTCATAAATGATATTGCCGGTGACGTACAGGTCGGCCATCGGCGCCGCCTGATCGCCATAGCTGCCGATGCCGCCGTAGACGGATGCTCCGGTGATCACGTTATTGACGATGCGAATCCCTTTGCCCGCCTGCGGCGTCGTGCGCTGGTTGCCGTCCTTGTCCTTGGTCGACTCGCTGCCCGGAGTCGGCACGCTGACCAGAACGCCTCCGCCGCAGTTGACCATCGTATTGCCCTCGACGAGGCAATCATTCCACTTGAATAAGCGGACCGCCCAATACGTCAAGTTCTCGAACGTATTGCCGACAATTTTGACATTGCTCGTCCAGACGTCGTGAATCGCCCCGTGCGTGCCGACGCCGCATGCCCAGGCCGCTGTTCCCGCGGTGCCGCTCGCGCCGAAGTAGCAGCTGCGCACCGTAACGTTGCGGCACGGCGTGCCGTCGTACTGGCCGAAGCCGCCAAAGCTCAGCCGGGTCGGCACATCGATCTGGATCGCCTCGGAAAAAAAGCGCGAGCCGTCGTCCGCATTTTTGTAGCCGAGGAACCGGCAATGCTCCACCAGCACGTCGCGGCTTGCGTTCAGTTCGATGGCATGCGCCCAGACGATGTCCTTGATCGTCAGGTCGCGGATCGTAACGTCGGCCGCATGGCCGAAGTTGAAGCCGACGTACGCGTCGGGATACTGGAGAATGTTGCCGTCCCATATCCCGCCTTCGATCGTGATGTTGCCGTGCCCGGTATACGCAGCGTAAGCGGCGCCGGACTGCCCGTTCAGCAGGAAGCTGTCGTTGTGGCAGCGCAGGATGACAGCTTCATGATGCAGCATCAGCTTCGTGTTGCGGTAGATGCGCAGCATTCTCGTCAGACGGTAGACGCCCTTGGGCACATAGATTGCGGGACTGGCGCCGGACAGCGCCTGATCGAGCACGCTCTGGAAGGCATTGCTATCATCGGCCGCGCCGTCGCCCTGCGCTCCGTAATCTTTCACATTCAGCCAGTCCAGATGGGCGGACGGCTGCGGGCTTCCGCCGGGATCGTAGACCGATCCGGTGACGGTGCCTCCGTCCGCGTACAATGCTTTACCGCTCAGCAGTGCGTGCGCGGCCAGCGAGACGCCGGCGGCGCCCAGCGCCATCATGACGCCGCGGCGGCTGATGGTCGTCTCCTTCCGCTCCGGCGTTTCGTTTGCCGCCGGCGGCCGTTCGGATTCATCGATAGGACTCATGCATGCTCCCCCTTTGTTTTCACAGCTTCCGCTTCATCGTAAACGGCAGGGCGCATGAAAGATATGCACATGTTTCGCGATTTCGTGCAGCTGTTCAGCGAATCGCAACGAATGACAACTTTCAAAACAAATGGCAACTGCAAAAAAACGGGATGTACGGATGTATAATCGGGGGAAAAACGGACATCATAATAGCGACGGTGGAAAGAGAGGTGTGGTTCCGTTGGGCTTACTAACGAGCAATACCGGGGACACTGTGATTGAATCCAATAAGAAGCGAGGGGTTGTGCCCAAGAGACATTAATGTAGTATAAGCTGCATTTGGTCAATAAGGTAGCCCGAGATTCGACTGGGTCAAAAGCTGTTACCAACATTCAATTCACCGTTAAAAGAACTCCGCAAGGAGTTCTTTTTATTTTGGTAAGCCACCCACGACTCTTAAAGGAAAGGCTTCGATGGAGACCTGCTCAAAAAGCCGGCTGCACGGATCTACTGCATAAAAAATAAAGTGCCGATCAAATCCAAGGCAGGATTTAATCGACACTCGATTATCGGGGCTGTCCTGCCATATGGGTCAGGACGGCCTTTATTTAACATTGAGCTTTTTTCAACCGGTATCCTTACTGTGCCTTTTTGGCCTCCACCTGCTTCGCCATCGCTTCCTCGGCTTCGCGCAGCGCCGTATTTACATCTATATTGTTGATGATGATTCTGTTCATCGTCGCTTCTACGATTTTTTTCAGCTCGTTCAAGTTGGCGCCGACAAGACCTTGGGCGCGTGCCGGCGGAACGGCAGCCGGTTTCATCTTCGTCAGCGCACTGATGTTTTTCCCTTTCAACGCCGGGAGCTCCGAGCCGACGATTTTGTCCAAGTCTTTGATGGTCCGGACGGAAGGCATGTTGGCCTTGGTCTTCGCTTCTTCGATCTGCATTTCGTCGGACAGCAGAAACTCGATGACTTTAAAGGAAATGTCCTGATTTTTGTTCGTTTTCGTAATAAACCAGTAGCCGCTGGAGCCGACGATCATGCCGGTCGTGTTGGGCGCTTCCTTGAAGGTCGGCATCGTGACCATATCCCAGTTCATCTCGGCGGGAAATCCGGCATAGCGGCCGAATTGGTTGGCGTTCAGCGCGACTTTTTGCGAAGTTTCGAACGCCGCGGCCTCGGCCGTTTGCGATGTGCCGTCGGCGCGCTTGTTGTTTTGAATCTGGTAAAAGCGGGAGAAGTTGTTGAAGAGCGTCTTCCATTTTTCGGGGTCGTACATTTTGTCCGCTTTCGGGTCAAGGTAAGGCACTGACAGCTGGTTATCACGCAGCAGCGCCCCGTAGAACGAAGCGAAGCCGCGGTACACATCGCCGCCGTCGACGCGGGTCATTTGCTTGGCAAGCTCGTACGTGTCATCCCACGTCATGCCGTCCTTCGGATAAGGGACGCCGAACTTGTCGAAGATCGACTTGTTGTAGAACAGCACCTGCATGCCGCCGTAAGGCATCGGAAGGCCGATGACATTGCCTTCGGGGTTGGTGGTTTTGATCGCGTCGATCAGCAGCGGCTCGAAGCGATTCATATCGTAGTTATGCTTTTTGATGAGGGGGCCCATATCCTCATGCAGGTTCAGATTGATCAGGTAGTTGTCGATGTCCGATACGATACCGAACACGATATCGGGATAGATGCCGGCGGTCACCAGCTCCGGAATGGTCGTGCCTTGCCCGCGGGCGATAAAATTGATCGTGACGTTCGGAAATTTGGCCTTGATTTTGTCTCCGTAGCTTTTGTTGAAATCTTCGACGCTCATCCCGAGCCCGGAAGCGACCGTCAGCGTAACCGGCGTCGACAGATCGACTTTCACCGCTTCTTTCGGATCGGAAACGCTTCCATTTCCGGCCTTGCTGCATGCGGTCAGCAAGCTTGCTGCGAGTAGAGCTGCGAGAAGAGTTTTTCCTGTTTTTGATACCAATGACATGACCCCCTGTATGTTTTGTTGACATTACCATTCATTATAAGAACAGGGGGACGCATGCGCGATATCGAATCCTAAGCTCTTTTTGATCGTTATTCACCTCGTGGGGACCCGGTGCTTGACGAGTGCCGTATAGCCAAAATCATTCCGGTCCGATGCGCCGGTTCAGGTGCGCAGGCGACGTCGATGGCGAAGGGCGAGGATGCCCATGGCGATGATTGCTCCGGCCAAGCCAAGAGCCATGTCCCGCTCCGAATCGAATACGTCGCCCTGCAGCCCGACATATTGAGCCCCGACGGACCCCGCGAGGATGCCGACCGCCGCTTCGACGATCTCAAAGAGGGCACTGAACGTTAAGATGATAGCCGCCGCCAATACATACGACCCTTTTCCGCGAATGCCGGTCAAGCGCATGAGCGTTTCCCGACACGGGTAGGCGAGCAACAGCCCGAAGGCAAAGTGCCCGACCCGGTCGAAGTAGCTGCGCTTCGTATGAAAGGACGATTTCAGCCAAACATCGACCGGCGTGCCTTGGTATGTATAGTGCGCGGCATAGGTATGAAGGCATAAAAAGACGAACAGCAGCCCGTAGGAGAGGTTCGATAGCGGAAACCGGCGGTACGTCCAGCCGAGCAAGGCAACGGTTGCGATCGGGATCACATTTTCCATCAGCCATTGTCCACGGTTCGTCGGGTGAAAGGCCAGCACGATCCAATAGATCGCATAGACCGCGATCAGGAATTGAAGCGTGAAGTTGCGGGAAAAAGGCGGCGTGTTGATTGGATGCATGCTTTATCCGTCCTCATCAGATGAAATGTTAACCATAGTATGGGCGAATGGGAGAAAGTCATGCGGAACGGTATAAAAATGAAATCCGGGAGCCCTTGTTGTTTCGCAGGCTCCCGGACTTTTATTGAGTGATGCGGTCAAGCGCTGGCCGAACCGGGCACGGCGCGGGACCGGCGATCAGCGGCCCGAAGGCGTTCCGTACGGATATGTGTATTGAAGCGGCTCGTCGAACGTGATGTAATCCAGATTTACCATGAGCAGCAGGTAGCGCATGCCGGTTTGCGGATCGCTGATAATGATATGGTCGCGGCCGGCGGCTTCCAGCTTGCCTTTGAAAATTTTGGCGTTCCATTCCGAGTTGTTCTCGTATGTCATGTAGATCGTTGCTATCTTGCCGAGGTTGAGGCGGAGTATGTTCTCGATGAACGATTGCTCCAGCGGCAGCTGGCCCGGCGAGCTCGGCGCAGCCGGCGTCTGCACAGGGAAGCCCTGCGGAGAAAGCGTCGAGCCGCTAGGTACCATAGGCGGGAACTGGCCTTGGCCCTGGCCTGTCGGCTGCATGCCTGTCATCGGATAACCGCTGTAGGGACTCATCCCCGTTTTGATCGGATTGTACATGTTATAAAATCCTCCTTGAAAAGAAAAATAACTTGCAGCTTTCGCCGCTCAGTAGGCTTTAGCACAAGATTATACTATGGCATAGGCGGATGTTTGGTGACGGATCTTTTGGGAAAAAAAGAAACGGCAGCTGCTCTCGCAGCTGCCGTCCGGCGGCGCTTCTATGATGGTTGCTTAGAAGTTGAAGTTATCGGGATCTGGCCCGAACCGTTTGTTTTGGTTCATGCCGTCGATCAGCGCCATATCTTCCGCCGATAACGCGAAATCGAAAATTTTCGCATTGTCGATGATGCGCTGCTCGTTGACCGATTTCGGAATGGTTACGACGTTATGCTGCAAATCCCAGCGAAGAATGATTTGCGCCGGCGTTTTTCCGTACTTGGCGGCAATCGGGGTCAGCGTCGGGTGTTCCAGATTGCCCTGCATGAGAGGACTCCACGCTTCCAGCTGGATGCCTTGCTCCTTGCAAAAGCTCCGCAGCTCGGGTTGATTCAGCAGCGGATGGAATTCCACCTGGTTGACGGCCGGCACGATGCCGCTGTCTTCGATAATGTCCTTCAGGTGGTGCATATGGAAGTTGCTTACGCCGATCGCCCGGACGCGGCCATCCTTGTACAGCTGGCCAAGTGCCTTCCACGTTTCTTTATATTTGCCTTTTACCGGCCAATGGACGAGGTACAGGTCGATTACGTCGAGGCCGAGCTTGCGGCGGCTTTCGTCGAAAGCGCGCAGGGTCGAATCGTAGCCTTGATCCGCGTTCCATACTTTGGTCGTAATAAACAGTTGATCGCGAGGGACGCCGCATTCCCGAATCGCTTGCCCGACGCCGGCTTCATTCCCGTAGGCGGCCGCGGTATCGATGGAGCGGTAGCCGGCTTTTACGGCATATTTTACGGCATTGACGACTTCGTCGCCTTCCTGGGTTTTCCAAACGCCGAGACCGAGCCACGGCATGCGGACGTCGTTGTTTAACGTCGTCGTGTCGTTGAGTTGCGAAATGGTGGACATGCAGTAATTCCTCCTTGGTTATGTATTTGTCGGTGTAGCTTCAACGGGTGACCTCTCTATGATAAACATTGTTTTCCCGAGAAAGCAAATCGCCGGTTCCATCAAAAAACATCGTTGTTCCGTCGAAGCCGCACGTATGCGCGATCGGAATAACGATGTTGTGAGGTTCGGCCTGCCGCGCCGCTGCGTCATACCGCCAAATGCTTGCGGACCTGATCTTCGCTGAGCGAGGCGGGGGTGCCTTCGGCGACGATCATGCCTTTGTCGAGCACATAGTAGTAATCCGCGATGCTGGTCGCGAACGTCAGGCTTTGCTCGACGAGCAGCACCGACATCGACTGGTTCGCTTTGATCGACTCGATGACGCGCTCGATGTCCATGACGATCGACGGCTGGATGCCCTCCATCGGTTCGTCAAGCAGCAGCAGTTTCGGCTCGGCCACAAGCGCCCGGGCGATGGCGAGCTGCTGCTGCTGGCCGCCGCTGAGGTCTCCGCCCTTGCGCTTCAGCATTTGTCCCAGCACCGGGAATTTCTCGTAGACGGATTCGGGGATCCCGGCTTTGCGCAGGCTGCCGCCGGCCGCTTCGAGCCCGATCTTCAAATTTTCCTCCACTGTCAGCTGGGAAAATATATCGCGGCCTTGCGGCACATAACCGATGCCGGCTCTCGCATGGCGGTACGGAGGGGCGGCGGTCAGCTCCTGTTCACCGTAGCGGATCGTGCCGTTCTTCGGCTTGATCAGGCCCATGATCGTCTTCATCAGCGTCGTCTTGCCGACACCGTTGCGGCCCATCAGGCAGACGACCTGACCGGGCCGTACTTTCATCGTAATTTCGCGCAGCACCATGCTCTCGCCGTAACCGGACGCGAGCTTATCGATCGTTAGCGTGTTTCCTGCCTTAGTCATGCCGTTCACCTCTTCTTCCCAAGTACACTTCCGCGACTTGATCGTCGTTCTGAATGTCCTGCATCGTGCCTTCGCGAAGAACCGCGCCTTCATGCATCACGGTGACCGTCCTGGCGAACCGGCGGACGAACTCCATGTCATGCTCGACGACGACGACGGTTTGCCGGCTGCTGATCGCGTGCAGCAGCTCGCCGGTTTTTTCTGTTTCGCTATCGGTCATGCCGGCCGCCGGCTCGTCAAGCAGCAGCAGCTCCGGCTCTTGAATGAGCAGCATGCCGATTTCCAGCCACTGCTTTTCGCCATGGGACAAGCCGCCGGCTTTGTCTTTCGCTTTATCCGCCAGGCCGATCAAATCCAGGTAATAGCGGATACGTTCCCGCTGCTCCGGCTTGGTGGCCGCTACGAGCGTGCTGAGCAGGCCGCGCTTCTGGCGCATGGACAGCAGCAGGTTCTCCTGCACCGTCAGCGTCGTGAAGATCGAAGGCGCCTGGAACTTCCGTCCGATGCCGAGCTGGGCGAGCTGATGCTCCTGGTTTCGCGAAATATCGTAATTTTTGAACAGCACCCGGCCTTTGGACGGCTTAACTTTGCCGCACAGCACATCCAGCAGCGTCGTTTTTCCCGCGCCGTTCGGTCCGATGAGAAAACGAAGCTCTCCCGGCAGCAGCTCCAGATTCAATCCGCGAATGGCTTTGAACCCGTCAAAATCGACCTCTAGCTGTTCGACGCGGAGTAGAGGAGCGGTCGATGGTTCACGATACGAAACATTCATAGCATTCATCACGACTAGCCTCCCTGTTGTGATTTTTCAAGCTCGGCGAATCCGAGCGGCGGCGCCGGCTTCAATGCGGCGGGAGCGGCCCTCTCCCCAGTGTGACGCGATCTGCCGGCAGCCCAGTCCTTCACCGTGCCGGTAATGCCTTTGGGCAGGAACAGCGTGACGATGATGAACATGGCTCCCATCAGAATCGGCCACCATTCGGGATACGCTTCGCTGAACGTCGTCTTGGCCGAGTTCGTCAGCACCGCGCCGATCAGCGCGCCGAAGATCGTAGCGCGGCCGCCGATGGCAACCCACAGCACCATCTCGATGGACGGGACAATGCCCATTTGCGCGGGGGAGATGATGCCCTCCTGCAGGACGAACAAGACGCCGGCCAGTCCGGCGAGCGCAGCGGACACGCAGTAGATGAACACTTTGTAGGCGACCGGGTTGTAGCCGATGAACCGGACCCGGTTCTCGGCGTCGCGAATGGCGACGAGAATTTTGCCGAGACGGCTCGACGCGAGCCATAGGCAGAGCAGCAGTACGAGTCCGACGACGACGACCGTAATGTAATACAGCGTAAGCTTGGTCGACGGTTCGCCCAGCTTCAGGCCGAGGAACGTATCGAAATTCGTAAGGCCGTTCGTTCCGCCGGTGTAGCCCTGCTGGCCGACGAACAAGGTGATGGTGATAATGACGAGCGCCTGCGACAATATGGAGAAAAACGTACCGCGGATCCGGTTGCGGAAGGTCAGGTAGCCGAGCACGAAGGCGACGGCGACCGGTACGAGCAAGGCGAGCAGCATCGCCGTGCCGGCGGAGTGGAACGGCAGCCAGAACGCGGGCAGCTGCTCCACGCCGCTCCATGACATAAAGTCGGGAAGCTGCCCGTTCGAGGCGACCAGCTTCAGGTGCATCGCCATGCAGTAAGCGCCGAGCCCGAAGTAAACGCCGTGGCCCAGACTCAGAATGCCCGTATATCCCCAGATGAGATCCAGACCCATGGCGAGGATCGCATAGGCGAGAAATTTGCCGAGCAGCGACAGCCGGAACTCGGACAAAAACGCCGGCGCCAGCAGCATAAGAATGAAGAGCAGCGCACTGAGCGCGATTTTTACTTTTGTATTGCTAAGCAGAGTGTTCATGGCACAAACCCCTTTCGTTAACGGTCACCGCGCGAGCGCGATCAGTCGAGCGCCCGCGATTTCATGGTGACAAGACCGGACGGCTTCCACTGGAGGAAGGCGATAATAAGCGTAAACACGATCACTTTGCCGAGCGTCGCGCTGGTTGAGTATTCGAAGGCCGTATTCAGCACGCCGATGCCAAGCGCGCCGGCGACCGTGCCGATCAGCTTGCCGATGCCGCCGAGCACAACGACCATGAACGCATCGACGATATAATACGTGCCGATCGTCGGACCGATCGGGCCGATCAGTGTCAGGGCGCAGCCGGCGATGCCGGCCATGCCGGAGCCGAAGGCGAACGCCTGCGCGTCGACGCGGCGGGTGGAGATGCCGAGGCATGAGGCCATGTTGCGATTTTGCATGACGGCCTGCATGTTGCGCCCGCCCCGCGTATGATACAAGTACCAGTAAATGACGGCCAGGCATGCGATGACCAGCGCGATGATGAACAGCCGCTTGTAAGGCAGCGTCAGATCATCGCCGATCGTGATCGCGCCTTCCAGCCACGAAGGCGCGGTGACGGCGACGTTGGGCGCGCCGAAGATGGAGCGGGCAAGCTGCTGCAGCACGAGGCTGACGCCCCAGGTGGCCAGCAGGCTATCCAGCGGCCGTCCGTACAGGAAGCGGATGAGCAGCGCCTCCAGCAGCCAGCCCATGACGAACGCGACGCCGAAGGCGACGACCAGCGCGAGCGGGAAGTAGAGGCCGAAGCTGGAAGCCGGCAGCATCTTCTGGAACAGCTGCTGGATCGTATACGCCATGTAGGCGCCGATCATAATGAATTCGCCGTGGGCCATGTTAATGACGTTCATCAGCCCGAAAGTAATCGCCAGTCCAAGCGCGATAAGCAGCAGGATGGAGCTGAGCGACACCCCGTTAAACAACTGAAGCAGAATCAGGCTCATAACGGAATACCTCCTTTAACGGTCGGAAAACAGAGGGACTGCCTTCGGCAGTCCCCGTTTTACCGGTTCTCTCTCTGTAAGACTACTTGGTTACGGCTGCGCCCCAAGGATACGTTTTGAGGAACGGATCCGGCTTAACCGACTGGCCGGAATTCCAAACTTCCTTGATCATGCCGTCGGACTGAATTTGGCCGATCCGCACGGTCTTATAGATGTGCTGATTGTCGCCGTCGACTTTGACTTTGCCTTCCGGAGCGTTCCATTCGATGCCCTTCGCCGCCGCTTTCACTTTATCCACTTCAAAGGAACCGGCTTTCTTGACGGCTTCAGCCCACAGATAGACGCCGGTGTATGCTGCTTCGATCGGATCGTCCGTCACGCGGTCTTTGCCGTACTTCGCTTTGTAGGCTTCGACGAACTTTTTGTTTTCCGGCGTATCCGTCGTTTGGTAGTAGTTCCATGCGGTGTAGTGGCCTTCGAGAATGGAAGCGCCAATGCCGCGGATTTCCTCTTCGGCGATGCTGACGGACAGCGTCGTCAAGTCTTTGGAGCTGAGGCCTGCGTCTTTCAGCTGTTTGAAGAACGCGACGTTGCTGTCGCCGTTGAGCGTATTGAAGACGACGTCCGGCTTTTCCTTTTTGATTTTACTGATGATCGTGTTGTAATCCGTATGGCCGAGCGGCGTATATTCTTCGGCGATCAGCGTGCCGCCTTCCGCCTTGAGCTGCTCTTTAATGATTTTATTGGCCGTTCTCGGGAATACGTAATCGGAGCCGAGCAGGAAAAACTTTTTGCCCTTGTTTTGCAGCAGCCATGATACGGCCGGCACAATTTGCTGGTTCGTCGTAGCGCCGGTATAAAAGATGTTCGGCGATGATTCCAAGCCTTCGTATTGGACAGGATAGAAGAAGAGCCCTTTGTTCTGCTCTACGACCGGCAGCACTGCTTTGCGGCTGGCGGAAGTCCATCCGCCGAAGATGACGACGGCTTTGTCTTTTTGCAGCAGTTTTTTTGTCTTTTCTGCAAACGTAGGCCAGTCGGAAGCGCCGTCTTCGACGATCGGCTTCAGCTGTTTGCCCAGAACGCCGCCGGCTTTGTTGATTTCCTCGATCGCCATCATTTCCGCATCTTTCACGGATACTTCACTGATGGACATGGTGCCGGTCAAGGAGTGAACGATTCCGACGGGAACGGTGTTGTCCCCTGCGGGTGCTTCCGTTTTGGCGTCGGTGCCGGATGCGGCCGGTTTGGCTGCGCCGGAGCAGCCCGCCAGGAAGGCGGATAGCGTCAGTGAGACTGCCATCAGTGCGGTAAGCCTTTTTCTTTTGAATAACATGTTTCATCCACTCCCCTAATTTTTTTAATCCATCATGTCGGTATGTCAGTATGGCTTACATGCCATATCTTATTCAAATGTGATTTACATGTCAATATATATTACATAAATTTATTTTTCCTAAACATGTGAACGCGGTAAATGCGTCACTTATTTATCGGTTTTCCACGTCATTAAGAAAATGCGCGGGATTTTTTGATGTTATGCCGTGTTTTGTGTGATTTTATATAACATAAATAGATTTACAGATGAGCAAAACGCGAATATAATAAAGTTATTAGCAGTGCATTATTCGTGTTTTGTTGAGGAGGATCTAACATGAACCTTACAGAAAGGGAGAAGGAGAAGCTGCTCATTACGGTTGCAGCTGATCTGGCCCGGCGCCGGCTTGCGCGCGGTGTGCGCCTTAACTATCCCGAGAGCGTGGCGCTTATTACTTCGGAGATTATGGAGGGCGCACGCGACGGGATGACGGTTGCGCAGCTCATGGAGTATGGGACGACCGTGCTGCGTGCGGAGCAGGTGATGTCCGGGGTGCCCGACATGATTCATGAAGTGCAGGTGGAGGCGACGTTCCCGGACGGCACGAAGCTGGTTACGGTGCATCAGCCGATTCGCCAATAATTTGAATGAGCGGGCAGCCGAACATCTAGCTTAGGAGGAGGAACGACGCAATGAAACCGGGAGAATACCGCGTTCGGGAAGGAACCGTGGAACTGAACGCCGGAAAAGTGAAAGCGGCAATTGTCGTCATTAATAGGGGGGATCGCCCGATACAGGTCGGCTCGCATTATCATTTTTTCGAAGTGAATCGGGCGTTGGCGTTTGACCGTGCTGCGGCCTTCGGCATGCGTCTGGATATACCGGCGGGCACGGCGGTCCGGTTTGAACCGGGAGAAGAGAAGCCGATCACGCTGACGGAACTTGGAGGCGACCGGCTGTCCTTCGGCCTGAACGGATTATCGCAGGGCGAGGCGCGCCGCGGCGCGCTGCCGGAACCGGTGCGCATCCGGCTAGGCCAATGGGAGGAGGGCGAGTAGATGGTACAGATGAACCGCAAATCGTATGCGCTCATGTTCGGCCCGACGGTCGGAGATGCCGTCCGCCTGGCGGACACCGACTTGTGGGCGGAAGTCGAGCGCGATTACACGCGTTACGGAGACGAATGCAAGTTCGGCGGCGGGAAAGTGATCCGTGACGGGATGGGACAGTCCAGCCGGCATACGCGGGATCAAGGCGTGCTCGACACGCTGATCACCAATGCATTGATTATTGATCACTCCGGCATCGTGAAGGCGGATATCGGGATCAAGGACGGCCTGATCGTCGGCATCGGCAAAGCCGGCAATCCCGATATTATGGACGGCGTCGATCCGAACATGATCGTGGGCGCTTCTACGGAAGTGATCGCGGGCGAAGGCAAAGTCGTGACGGCCGGCGGCATCGACACACATATTCATTATATATGTCCGCAGCAGATCGAAACGGCGCTCGCCTCCGGCGTAACGACGATGATCGGCGGCGGGACGGGACCCGCGGCGGGCACCAGCGCCACAACCTGCACGCCGGGCGCATGGCATATGCGCCGGATGCTGGAGGCGGCGGAGGCGTTCCCGATGAACCTCGGGTTCACCGGCAAAGGCAACGCCGCCTTCCCGGAGCCGCTCGCCGAGCAGGTGGAGGCCGGCGCGATCGGGCTGAAGCTGCACGAGGATTGGGGCACGACGCCGGCTGCGATCGACGCATGCCTGGCCGTGGCCGACCGCTACGACGTGCAGGTGGCGATTCATACGGACACGCTTAACGAGTCCGGCTTTGTCGAAGACACAATCCGCGCCATCGGCGGGCGCACGATCCATACGTACCATACCGAAGGCGCCGGGGGAGGGCATGCGCCGGATATTATTCGGATCGCCTCGGAACTGAATGTGCTGCCTTCCTCGACGAACCCGACCCGCCCGTATACGATCAATACGGTCGAGGAGCATCTCGATATGCTGATGGTTTGCCATCATCTCGACAGCCGTATCCCGGAGGACGTTGCCTTCGCGGATTCACGGATTCGCCCGGAGACCATCGCGGCGGAGGATATACTGCATGATCTCGGCGTGTTCAGCATGATCAGCTCCGATTCCCAGGCGATGGGCCGCGTAGGCGAGGTGATCATCCGCACGTGGCAGACGGCGGATAAGATGAAGAAGCAGCGCGGCCCGCTGCCCGAACCGGGCGCAGCCGCCACGGGGGCCGACTCCGGCGATGACGGCGCAGGCGCCAACGATAACTTCCGCATCAAGCGGTATATCGCCAAGTACACGATCAATCCCGCGATTACGCACGGCGTCTCGCATCTCGTCGGCTCGGTCGAGGTCGGCAAGCTCGCCGATCTCGTCGTCTGGAGCCCCGCCTTCTTTGGCGTCAAGCCGGATATGGTCGTCAAGGGCGGCATCATCGCTTTCGCGCAAATGGGCGATCCGAACGCTTCCATTCCGACGCCGCAGCCGGTATTCGGACGCCCGATGTTCGGCGCGTTCGGCCGGGCGCTGAACCATTGCATCACATTCGTGTCGCAAGCCGCCTACGATGCCGGCGTACACCTCGAGCTTGGCCTGCAAAAGCGTATCGAGCCGGTCAAGCATTGCCGCTCCGTCACGAAAAAACATATGATCCATAACGGTGAAACGCCGAACATCGAAGTGAACCCGGAGACATACGAGGTGAAGGTGGACGGCGTGGCGGTCACCTGCGAGCCGGTCAGCGTGCTGCCGATGGCGCAGCGGTATTTTCTATTTTGATGAACAATACTTCAACCTTTACTTGGCTCGCCTATACGCAATTCCTCGACTCGGCTCTGCCGATCGGCGGGTTCTCGCATTCATTCGGTTTGGAAACGATGGTGCAAAGCGGACGCATCGAGCATGCCGGGCAGCTGAGGCAATATATCGAAGCGATGCTGTTTCACAGCTGGGGGCCGGTCGACGCGCTGGCAGTCAAAGCCGTCTACTTGCTCGCTCCCGACAAGCGCTACGCCGAGCTGTGGCGGATCGACCGCGAACAGCATGTGCAGCGGATCGCGGCGGAAACCCGAGACGGCGTCGCCAAGATGGGCCGGCGGCTGTACCAGCTGGCGCGGGCGATGTATCCGAATCTGGCGTGGGAGCCGCTGGACGAAGCAATGCAGTCGAAGCAGTGCATCGGCACGCATCCGTTCATTCACGGCTGGATCAGCCATGAGCTGCAGGCACCGCTGCCCGTTGCCGTGGAAGGGTATTTATACACGTGTACGATAACGTGTATAAACAGCGGGCTGCGCCTTATGTCGCTCGGCCAGACGGACGGTCAGAAGCTGCTGGCTTCGCTGCTGCCCGCGATTGCGGAAGCGGCGCGGCAGACGGAATCGCTGGATCCGCTGGAGGACGGGTACGTAAGCGTTCCTTATGCGGAAATCGCTATGATGCGGCACGAAGCGCTGTACTCGCGATTGTTTATGTCCTGAATCATTTATTTCGCTTCATTAATATACGTATTCATTGATAACTTGAAGGAGGCTGACGCGTCATGTGTCAAGGAGGAGCGCATCATCATCACGAATGGGAAACACCGGATCACATCCATTTGGGCCGTCCGATGCGGATCGGGATCGGCGGTCCGGTCGGCTCGGGCAAGACCGCTTTGGTCGAAAGGCTTGCCCGCAAATTAACGGATAAGTACAGTATTGCCGTCATCACCAATGATATATATACGAAGGAAGACGCAAATATTTTGATTCGTTCCGAGGCGCTGCCTGCCGAGCGCATCATCGGCGTAGAAACCGGCGGCTGCCCGCATACGGCGATCCGCGAGGACGCTTCGATGAACTTCGAGGCGGTGGAGGAGCTGGAACGGCGGTTCTCTGATCTCGATATCATCTTCATCGAGAGCGGCGGCGATAATTTGGCCGCGGCGTTCAGCCCCGAGCTGGTCGATCGCTTCATCTATATTATTGACGTGGCGCAAGGCGAGAAAATCCCGCGGAAGGGGGGCCCGGGCATTATGCGCTCCGACATGCTGATCATTAACAAAATCGACCTTGCCCCGCATGTCGGCGCCAGCCTGAAGGTGATGGAGGAGGACACGATTCGGATGCGCGGCGACAAGCCGTTCGTATTCTCGAACTTGTTCGGCGGTCAAGGGCTGGATGATATCGTCCATTGGGTGGAGCACGAGTTCAGCCATGCCTGAGGTGACCGGGGCGATCGCCGCTGAATTTACTTTCAGCGGGGACGGAACGCAGCTGCTGCGCCATCAGCAATCGTATCCGCTCAAAATCGCCAAAACGTTCCGCTTCGACGGACGGCAGCTTGGCGTGTACGTCATGGACGCGTCTCCCGGTATGATGGCCGGCGACGTGTACGACCAGCAGTGGCGTTTCGGCGAAGGCACCGATGTCTTCATTACGAACCAGTCGTATACGAAGGTGCATCCGGCGCGCAAACGCGAAGGCGACCCAGCCGTCCCGACCCGCCAGCGGCAAACGCTGCACTTGGCTTCCGGTGCCTATGTCGAATACATGCCGGAACCGTTAATGCTGTACCGCGAGGCGTATTATGTGAGCGAGACGGATATTCGCATGGAGCGGGACTCGACGCTGATCTTTAGCGAGATCGTATGCCCGGGGCGAACGCATCGCGGCGAGCAGTTCCAATATGAGCTTTACCGGTCGCGCCTGTCCGTCCGGTATGACGATGAGCTGATTTTCTCGGCGAAGCAGCAGACGGAGCCGGGCCGGCATGCCCCGGCCGTCGCAGGACGCTGGGACGGCTATACGCATCTGGGCGCCCTGTATTTGTTCTCAACAGCCGCGGATGCCGCCTTGGCCGAGAAGCTGCGCGAGCGGCTGGAGCGAGAATTCCCTTCGGACGGCAGCTTGTATTACGGCATCAGCCTGACGTACAAACACGGACTCGCCGTCTCGGTGCTCGGCCATCGCGTATACGAGATCGCTGCGCTGCTCGACAAGGCCTGGAGCATCATCCGCTCCGTGTCTTTTCATAAGCCGCCGTTGTCCGTGCCGAAGTAACGGGCTGCTCCGCTTCGCTTTGCCGGACAATTAGGTCCGGCGGTTCTAGTACGAAACGGGGACCGAAGCTCGGAAAATAAGCTTTGCAAGAGCTGGATGCATTAGCTTTGGCTAACATTCGGCAATAAGTAAAACGTATTTCTTCTATAATATATAGTGAACAAAACAGCAGACAGCGCCCATCACTTACCGTCCGGTTTTTCACCGGACGGATTTTATTTTATTGTCACAACTTCGAGCGCACATATCGACAATATTTTGAACACCAGGATGTGTTTGTTGTCAAATGTTCGGCAGGTTGCTATTATAAAGGGGATGTATGAGCTATACTGATGAAGTGGCTGCGGAACGGATCCTTCATATAAGGGGGTTGTAAGATTGAAAGAGCAAGCAAGTTTGGAGCTTGGCGCGGAGACGGCCGCCGCTGCCGACGATGCGGTACAAAGCTTGCCGGTGAGCTGGAGGGATTTCGTCCAACTGGCGAAGCCCGGTATTTTGTTTTCCAATTCGATCACGACGTTTGGCGGATTTTGGGTGGCGTCCAAGTGGGATATCAACTGGCTGTTGATGATATATACATTGCTCGGCGGAGCGCTGGTGATGGCATCGGGATGCGTGTTGAACAATTATTTGGACCGCGACATGGATACGAAGATGGCCCGTACGCAGAAGCGTGCGCTCGCCACGGGCAGAATCGCCCCGCAAACGGTACTGTTATACGGGATTATTCTTGGCATTGTCGGCCTTGCAGTACTGTGGTTCGGTACGAATCCGTTAGCGGCTTTGCTAGGTCTGATCGGTTTGTTCCTTTACGTGTGGCTGTATACGGCATGGTTTAAGCGCACTTCGGTGTGGAGCACCTTTGTTGGCAGCTTCTCCGGATCGATGCCGGTGGTCATCGGCTACTGCGCCGTGAACCCGCAATTTGACGCAGGTGCCATCATTCTTTACGGCATTATGTTTTTATGGCAGCCGCCGCATTTCTGGGCGCTGGGCATTCGGCGCATGGAAGAATACCGTGCAGCCGGGTTTCCGCTTCTACCCGTCGTGCGAGGCACGTATGTGACGAAGCTGAGCATGGTCCGCTATATCGTGCTGCTCGTTCCCGTATCGCTGCTGCTCTATGTGTACGGCTATGTCGGCGAAATTTATTTGGCGTTCGCCGCATTGATGGGGCTGTACTGGGCATTCCTCAGCATTAAAGGCTTCAAGGCGGAGGACGAGGTGCAGTGGTCGAAGAAGATGTTTATTTTCTCGATTAATTATTTGACGCTGCTCTTCATTATTATGGTTGTGAACACCGTGTAACGCGGCGCGTTGATCCAGTCAAAATATAATCCCACGGCGGCTTCTTCGCCTGGGATTTATTTTTTGACGGCAGCCGCAGCAGGTGCGCGAGATGGTTAAATAGCGAGAACGAGAGGGTGGAGAGGGTGCAAAAAAACGGCTTCAAAATCATTGTCATTGTGCTGCTGGTCGGTCTGATCGGCACATTCGGCTACATGCTGATGAAAGGACCAGATCAAAAAATCGGCGTATTGCAAAAAGCGCCTGATTTCAAGCTGGAGAACCTGGATGGAAAGCAAGTATCGCTCGGCGACACGACGGGGAAAGCCAAGCTGATTTATTTCTACTATTCTACCTGCCCTGACGTATGCCAGCCGACAACCTTTACGTTGTCGAAAATTCAAGACAAGCTGGTCGAGAAGGGCGTATTCGGTACGAAAACTGCACTCATGTCCATTACGTTCGATCCGACAAACGATACGACCGCGCAGCTGAAGGAATTTTCCCAACGGTTTCATGCCGATTATAAAGGATGGTATTTTCTGCGGGGAGAAGAAGCATCGGTCATCGACCTGGCCAAAAAATTCGGCGTGCTTGTCGTGAAAGATCCGAAAACAGGAACGTATACCCACAGCAACTTGTTCCTGCTGGTGGACGGGAAGGGCGATCTGCGGACTTATTACAGCGGAAATGACGAGGATCTCGACCTGGATAAAGTCGTCTCCGATCTGATCAAGATCAGCAAAGAATAATCGCAATCGAACGGGGGCTTTATTGCAAGGATGGGTTACTTCACGCATATTTTGCTCAGCAACGTTATACCGCTTACGATTATGATCGCGATTGGCGTTGTGTTATACAGAGCCTTTCAACTGGATATACGAACGTTATCCAAGCTGAACTTTTATTTGTTTTCTCCGGCGGTCGTCTTCAAGATGCTGTATGAATCCACGCTTTCCTTAAGTGTGCTGGGACAAACGCTGCTGTTCTTCGTTCTTTTCTTTGCAGCGATGTATATCCTCGTGGAAATCGTAATCCGTATTCGCCGCTATCAGGGCGGCATGGTGCCGGCTGTCAGAAACAGCGTCTTGTTTTATAACAGCGCCAATTACGCCATTCCGCTCAACCAGCTTGTGTTTGTCGGCGACGCCTTCACGATGTCGATTCAAATTATTATTATGATGATGCAGAGCCTGCTGCCGAACACGTACGGAATATACTCCGTCAATGCGCACAAAAAAGGCGATATCCGCCAAACGATTCGGACGATCTTGACGCTGCCGGTCATTTATATTATCCCGGTCGCGTTTTTGATGAATGGGCTGCATATCCCGATTCCGGCGCCGGTGTATACGCCGATCAATTACGTGTCGAATGCGTTTATCGCCACAGCGCTGCTGACGCTTGGTGTGCAGCTCGGGAGCATGAAGTGGAAGTTTCAGCTGTCCGATGTGATGCTGTCCAACGTGCTGCGGCTGCTGGCCGGGCCCGCCGTCGGGTTCGGGATTGTCCTGCTGCTTGGCATCGACGGCGTGATGGCCCAAGCGCTCGTGCTGTCGTGCGCGGTGCCGACCTCGCTGAGCAGCGTGCTCATTGCCGTAGAGTATGACAATGAGCCGGAGTTTTCGTCGCAAGTGGTGTTTTCCTCTACAATCTTCAGCATATTTACCGTCACGCTGGTCATTTATTTATTGAAGTTCATCGGTTGACGGACAGCGTCATAACGAATCGAAGGTCGGGTATTCCGGAGGGTAGACAATATACTCCTCGAGCCCGGCCTTTTCCAATTGCTGAATCAGGTACTCGTCCGGCGTTCCTTCGACACCGGCGTAGCCGCGGCGCGTATAGATCTGCTCGGCGTCGGGGAAAGTATCCCGCAGGATGCCGCGTATTTTTTTGCCGGAGGAGTCGTTGTCCGTAAAAAGGAAGACCTCGCTTTCGCCGATCTTTTTTTTCAAGTTTTCCAGCCTTTCGGTATTTAAGGAACCGAAGGTGCAGTAAATCGCAATGTCATCCTTCAGCAGGCGGCGAAGCCTGCTTTTGTCGTTTTTCCCCTCTACGATGATGGCGATCGACATGGCAATCCTCCGTTCAACGAGTAGATAAGATCTTTTTTGTAGTATATCCCCTTTTGATGTCCCATCCCATACTTTTGTGTTCGTATTTCCCAGGAAATGTCGAAAAATATGTGTGATCGCTGCTTTGGCTTGACCGGCCGTGACTTAGCTCCGAAATGCAAGCGCTGGACTTCGTTGAATCCGCTTAGGCTATGACAGGATGGCGGCGGCAGCAGGCTCGGGGGGAGCAACGATGGGACGAGGATGTCTGTCCGTGTCCGGCGCCGATTAAGGAACCGGCTGGCCTCACGAAGAAGTTAATCCTTAGCGGATTATTCCAAAGCGTAAACTTGCGTTAGAGCGAGATTTCGTGGGGCGGAACAGGGGAACTCATTCGTAGCGAGTCACGGTGCTTACCTTGCTGTATAGCAAAAAAACGGTCCGGCTGATCGCCGGACCGTTTTACAAAAGGAGAGTGGCCGTTAAGCTGATTCTTAGTTGATGAATTTAGCCGTTGTGAGCAGACGCTTCAGCATTGTTGCCGATTGTGCGCGAGTCGCCGTACTGCGGGCGCCAAGCATATCGTCCGTCATGCCGTCGATGATGCCTGCTTTGATTGCGGTTGCGACTTCTTCGTTCGCCCAGACGATGCTGCTTGCATCCTTGAATTTACCAAGGAGCTGAGCCTGCTCTTCGGACGTAACGGCCGGTTTCGCACCTGCGTAGTTCAATGCGCGTACAACCATGGCCGCCAGTTCTTCGCGGTTAATCGTCGCGTTCGGCTTGAACGTGCCGTCCTCATAGCCGTCAATCAGCTTCGCTTTGGACGCTGCGTCTACCACGCCTGCGTACCAAGCATCGGATGCGACGTCAGAGAACGTTGTGCCTGTGCTGCTGGTGGACAAGCCCAGGGAGCGTACAACCAGTGCTGCGAATTCGGCGCGGGTGATGCTGCGCTCAGGCTCGAACGTCGTGTCTGTCACGCCGTCTACAACCAGTTTGTTCGCGAGCAGCGTGATGTAGTTTTGCGCCCAGTGCCCGTTAATGTCGCCAAATGTTTTGCTCGTTTCGATCACGGCATAGATGCTGCTGCCGTTACGCTTGATCAGCGCTTCCTTCTCGGAGAACAATGCCGGAACGAAGCTGAACTTGCTTGTTGCCGGATCGTACAATACAGCTGTCGTTTGTCCCGGGTTGACTGCTTTCACCATCGGAAGCACTCGACTGATGTAATTGCTGCCAAAGTCGACCGCCACTTTATTGTCTTCTTTGCCAAGGCCTGTGATGCTGAAATCGACAATGGAGCTGACGAGCGTGCCGCCGATTGCGTTTGCAGCAGCATTCACTGCATTGGTCGTTGCGTCGTCTGCTTTGCTGATGGATGCTTTGATGATCAGTTCATCAACGGTTACATTCAGCTTCGCTGCCAGATCGTCCAGCTTCAGTACGTTCAGCGGAAGATTGTATGTACCGGTGCTGTTCGTAATCTTCAGCATTTTATCCGGATTCGAGACAAAGTTTACGAGTGCTTTGGCCGGAATCAGGACGAAATCGCCGTTCAGCGACAGCGTGACCGTATCGTACTTCTCAAACGAGTCTTTCAGCCGGTCGGCGTTAACGGAACCGTCGGCATATACGATAATGGTCTCGGAACCGGACATCCAGCCGCCGCCTCCGCCGCCTCCACCACCAATAATACCGCCGCCGCCGGTCGGAGGCGTGCTGGTCCGGTAAACGGCTTTATAAACCGAATCCGTGATGGCTTCGCCATAGACGGACGAACCTACAGGGCCGTACAAATTAATGTAATCATAAGTGCCGAGCCCCGATGCGGTAAACTTGTAGTTGTAAACCCCGTCGTACACGCTGTAAGTCACATCGGTTACGTTAAGCTGGGTGCCGCTTGGGCTGTACATATAAACTTGCGAATTGACGCTGTAAACGTCGGAATAGACCGTACCGGTCACGGTTCCGTTCTCGTACTTCACATCTTTAAACCCCGATGCGGCGAAGGCGAGTACCGGAAGCATAATCGAGATGATCAGCATCATCACGGTTACTTGCGCTGTCTTTTTAAAAACAGCTGGCTTCATGCAGGATTCACTCCTATCTCTTTGGGCAAATAGTTTCTTATTGCGATAATCAGGCTTCCTCGACAAATGTATTTCACCTCCTTTGCGGTGTTCCATATAGATGGTTCGAAGCGGACAAGTATTTTCTGTCCTGGCTGGCAAAAATTACTAAGCCGCCTTTTCAGCTCGCAATCAGTACTTAACCGGGACGGCCCGCTGCTAAACATCTCGACAGAGTGAAACGCACAACATTTCGCAAAGGTTGCGGTCATTTTCGATTTTTGAACTAAAGTACCAGGAACATCAGACCCGGGCACTACCTTTTTTTCGATTTTGGGCCAAAAGAAAGCCCCGACCGCAAGGCGGCAGGGGCGGGCTGATGGACTAAGACGGGATGACGAGATTTGTCGAAAGATATAGCTGCGGCGTTAAGCGCGAACCGTTCGGCTGATCCGGTTGATCGGAAGCAGGCAGAGCGAAAGCATCAGAAACAGGAACGCGATGAAATACGGCGATGTATGCGTCCGCACTTGTCCGGCAACAATGGGGCCTATAAAGGCGCCGATCGAGTACGAAATCGATAAAATGGAGAAGACGCGCCCGTATTTGTTCGAGCTGGTCACACTGGCAAGAAATGAAGCGATCGCCGGGAAAATGACCCCTTTGGCCATGCCGATCAAGAACAGCGAGGCGGAGACGGGAAGCGGCCAATGCACCGACATGCCGAAGAAGACAAGCGCCAATGCCAGGCTGCCGAAGGATGTTCTCAAGACCGGAGATACGCGGCTGAGAAACAGCATACTCAGCGTAACGAGCGACCCAAGGCTGATCAGCGAGAAAAAGACGCCGGACGTGACAATGGAGCCGTGTGTTTCTTTCATGAGCGGCAGCTCGAAAAACAAGATGCCCTGGGAGCATGAAATGCCGAGCGGAACGGCGTAGAACAGCCATGGAATCCGGCTTGACGGATCGCCGAGCGCAGGATTGCCCGGCGGCAGTGCGGCTGCCGCCCCGTGCGGGGCGAACATCTCTGCCGCGGCCTGCTTGTACTGCTGTTCGTTGACGCCGAACCAGGCGAGGATACCGGTCACGATCAGGACCCATCCCAGAAACGTAAAGGATGCGGCAAAGCCGAACTCCGCGACGAGAAAAGCGCCGGCTGCAGGACTGAGCACGGAAGCGATCGTATGCACCATCCCGTTGCCGGCCATCAGCTTTCCTTGCTGCACATGATCCTTGGCGATTTTCGCCAGCAGCGTCAGGCAGGCCGGCGATAAAAAAGCGAGCACGAATCCGCTGATGGAACGAATGATCAAAAGGTCCCACGGATCGGTGACGCGGGATTGAATTAGGAGGACGATTCCTGCTACAATCAGGCTGAATACAATAAATGCTTTGCTGCCGTACTTGTCGACGCCGTAGCCTGCAATCAGATTGCCGGGCAAATGGGTAATCGAGTACACGCCCAGAATGAGTCCGATGAAGGACGGCGCAGCCCCCAGAGATATGGCAAATGGAGAAAGAATCGGATACTGCGCATGCAGGTCGAAGAAGGCTACGAACATAAACAAGTACAGCCATACAGCGGTTTTCACCCAAATCACCTCACACATCATTGTTGGTTGTCCGTTGCCTATCCTTACTACGTTTACGCCTGCGGGGGCCGGAATAGTACAAGTTTTTTGAAGGGGGAGCCCATGGATACGCTTGTAGTAGCGGTCCTGACTATCGTCGTGCTTCTGGCGCTGCTGAGGCTGAGAAGGACATTCCGCCATTCGCAGCGGGACCGGAGCGACGAAATCCAGCGAAAGCTGGCGGAACTGCGGAAAAAAAGAGATGAAGAGTAAAAGGAAATTATTGTATGATGAGTAACAGATGCGCATGAGCTCAATGAGGGAGAGATGGCTTTGGATTTTTTAACAGCCTTTTTGGCGGAACGCTGGTACATTATTTTGGGGGCGCTCATCGTTTTATTCCTGGTCATAAAAATCGTGAAGACGGTGATCAAATGGGTCATCGTGCTGGCGATTGTCGCCGGGCTGTTTTTCTATGGCGCGAGCTACAAAGATCAGCTGCTTGAGCTTGGCACGACGGTAGGCGCCAAGGTCGCCGCCGAAGCGAAGACGCAGGCGATGAACGCGATCGGCCAGGAAGTGAAGGAAGCGAAATATTCGCAAAATGCCGACGGCTCGTTCACGATCATGACCAAGAGCGTGAAGGTCGAAGGTAAGCCCGGCGCCGCGGAGGTGCAGGTGACGTTCATGAATCAGACGTTCACCGTGAAGGTGGACGATATGGTGAAAACGTTCATAGAACAGGCGAAGAAGAACGCGGGCATGTAGAGAGACACAATGTTACGAGTTTCCTGTTCATATCGGATGCCGTGAAAAGGAGGGGGAGCGGATGGGCGTTTGGCAGCAGCTGCAGCAGTGGAACTGGATTACGGTGATGATCAGCGTCGTTATGATCGCGTCGGTTGTGCAGGGGCTCGTCCGCGGCGCTTCCTCCTCCGCCAGACGATTGCTGCTTATGGTGATGGAAGGAGCGGTAACGGTGGTCAGCTTATTTCTCGCTTGGAAGCTCAGCAGCTGGCTGTCGCCCATGCTGCAAGCCTTTCTAATCGGACTGAACATCGTCATTCCATCCGAAGCGCTCGGGTTCTGGAAGCAGCTGTACTATACCTTGATTACCGCGATCCGCGATTTCTCGCTGCTGCGCTTCAGCTTATTGTTCGTGCTGGGCTACGGCGCGATTAAGCAGATCGTCTACCGGATCGTCGATCCGGTGTTGGATCGCTGGGAGGCGCTCCGCAGTGACCGGAGCAAGCTCGGGGAAGGAACGCCGTCCTTGCTCAGCAGCCTGATCGGCGGCGTACTCGGCGCGGTGACCGGCTTGGGCCGGGGGATGGTGATGATCGCGGCGCTGTTCGTCGTTACGACGCTGTTCCCGCAAACACCGGCGGCGGGCTACATTCAGGCCTCCTCGATTTACCAGAAAGGCGCGAAGGAAGTGATCGAGCCGGCCGCAGGCGAGTTCATTTCAAGCCGACTGCCCGTGTTTACCCGTGCGGTGGAGCAGGAATTCGCCAACATTTTGCAGCGCAAATACGAGGTGCTGGACGCCAAAGTCCCGCCGGATATTGCGCTGGCGGCGAAGGAGGTCGCGGCGGGCGCGAAGACGGATGAAGAGAAGGCGAAGCTGTTGTACCGGTGGGTCGGCACACGCGTGAAGTACGACTGGGACAAGGTCAAGCTGTATGAAGAGCAGCGCATCTGGAAAGAGCAGACGCCGGAAGAGACGTTCCATTCGAAGAAAGGCGTGTGCATCGACTATTCCCGGTTGTACGCGGTCATGGCCCGGTCGGTCGGCTTGGAAGTCAAGGTCGTAACCGGACTCGGGTATGACGGCCGCGGCGGGTACGGCCCCCACGCCTGGAACGAAGTATATTTGTCGGAAAGCAATGAATGGGTGCCGCTCGATTCGACATGGGTGGCGAGCGGTGGCAACTGGTTCAATCCGCCGAACTTCAAAGACACACATATTAAAGAAACGTAAGCCGAAGCACACTGGAGCCAGTCGGAAGGGTCGCAAGAGAGACCGTCTCCGGCTTTTCTTTTGCGCGCGAAAAAGTTATGGTAAACTAGAAAAGATGAGCAGGGCCGGTTAACCGGTCAGATACGAGGTGAAGCATCGATGGTCAAGTCACTCCGCGACTATAAAGCGATATTTTTCGACGTAGGCGATACGTTAATTACGATCCCCGCCGCGCGCGTCATTATGCAGCAGTATTTGGCAAGCAAGGCGATGCACCGGGGAGAGGAGCAGATCGGTGAACTTTTTACCGAAGCGTTCCGTCTATTTTATTACGGCAAACAGCTGGATCCGTTCGAGGTATGCACGCCGGAATCGGACAGGGCATTCTGGGTCAAGCTGTATCACTATATACTTCAGCGATTGGGCGTGGACGAGGAGCAATGGACCGAAGAACAGGTGCATCAATGCTGCCACGAGCTGTATCATTTGTTTACCGCGCCGGAGCAGTATGCGCTGTTTGAGGATGTGAAGGAATGCATCGAACGATTAAGCCGGGAAGGCTACAAGCTCGGCATTATTTCGAACTTTGCCCCGACGCTCTCATCCATCCTGGAGCATAAAGGGATCCTGCATTACTTCGATCCCGTCATCGTGTCGACCGAGGTCGGCCTCGAGAAACCGGACCCGGCGATTTTCAGTCTGGCGCTCGAGCGGTCGGGACTGGAAGCGCGGGATGTGCTGTATATCGGCGACCACGACCGCAATGACATTTGGGCGCCGGCCCAGGTCGGCATTGATGCCGTGAAAATCAAACGCTATGATTACCATACAGGAGAGGGCATCCACTCCCTTCGCGAATTGTTCGCACTGTAATCCCAGTAAAGGAGTTTCAGTCTCATGAAGAAGCCTGTTGTCATGGACGACCCGCAGAAGCAGGAGCATAACAAGCGCCGGCAGTTTACGTTTCGGATCAACCTGTTCTTTTTCTTTACGTTTTTCCTGTTTTCCGTTCTCATCGTAAGGCTGGCGATGCTGCAGTTCGTGGAAGGCCACGAGATGAAGGCGGAGAAAGCGGCTCGAAATAAAGCGGACACGCCAATCCCCCCGATTCGCGGCAATATTTATGACCGTGGAGGAGCCCCGATTGCTTACACGACCTCGACGCAGTCGCTGTATTTCCGAATTGAGCAGGAGCAGCCGAAGGAAGAAGTGATTTGGCTCGCCAACGAGCTGGCCAGAATTTTCGCCGAATACGGCGTTTCTACGCCGAAGCCGCTCACGGCCGAGGATATTATCAAGGCCATGGATGTCGGCTATGATTTGGACCAGAACAAAACGACGGCTCCAAGTTATTTCGCCGTGCCACGGCGGCTTAAGTCCGGTTTGTCCGAGAAAGAGATGGCGTACATTTACGAGCATCGCGACGAGCTGAAATGGCTGGAGATTACCGAAGAAAGCATACGGACTTACGACCAGGATACGACGCCGGCCGTGCAGCTTGTCGGTTATATGCGTCCGTTCTCGGCGGCAAGGGAGCCGAAGTACGGCTTGCCGTTCTATAAAGACAAGAAGTCCGAAGGATATCTCGATACGGAGGATGTCGGCTACGACGGCATCGAGCTGATGTACCAGGAGGAGCTGCGCGGCAAGAACGGGTACAAGACGTATCCGGTGAACGCGTCGCAAAAAATTATCGGCAAAGTCGAAATCACGAAGCCGATCAAAGGCAACAACTTGTTCTTGACGCTCGACAAAAACGTGCAGCTCATCACCGAGCAGGCGATCGTCGATCACCTCAAGTGGCTCAAGGGACCGGAGGCGCGCAACAACCCGTACGCGAATAAGGGACGTAATGCGGTGGCCGGCTACGCGGTGGCGATGGAAGTGGACACGGGGAAAGTGGTTGCAATGGCGAGTATGCCGGACTACGATCCGACCGTATGGTTCGGCGGTATCCCGCAGGCGGAGTACGAGCGGATCAAACCGTTTATTAATAACGGAACGATCACAACGGCTTACCCGGATTACCCGGACGCCGAGCTGGCCAAGCATCCGACCTCGATCGTGTATATGGGCTCGGTCGTCAAGCCGCTGTCCGTGCTGATCGGCTTGAACGAGGGGCTGTTTACGACGTCGCAGAAATACAACGATACCGGCGTCTTCTATTACGGGAAAGACAACAATGCGCGGCTTTCTAACTCGGATAGTGCCGCGTGGGGCAACATCAACGCCACGGAGGCGATCCGCCGCTCTTCCAATACGTTCATGTCGGCGATGATCGGTAATGCGCTTTACTTGCGCAACGGCAATAAGGCGGTCGAGCTGTGGGAGACATATTTGGGTAAATTCGGCTTGGGCGTGTCGACCGGAAGCGGACTGCCGCGAGAATACGCAGGACTCAGCGAGTTCAAGACGAACACGAAGGAAACGGTGCAATCCCGTATGGTATTCGCCTCGTGGGGCCAGAACGAAAAATATACAACCTTGCAGATTGCCCAGTATGCAACGACGCTGGCGACGCGCGGCAAACGACTGAAACCGCAGTTTGTGGATAGGATCGAGACGTACGAAGGAGAACTGGTCAAAAAATTCGACGAGGCGGAAGTGCTGGACGAGACGACGTTCCCGAAGTCGTATTGGGATGCGGTCATTACCGGCATGAAGCAGGTCGGTGTCCAAGGCTTCGATGGATTTCCTTACGAAATCGCCAGAAAGACGGGAACGTCCACGCAGCGCGTCGGCGGCGGTAAGGAAGTCGATAACGCGGTATTTCTCGCCTTTGCTCCGGCGGATAATCCGAAGCTGGCCGTAGCGGTCGTCGTGCCGGAAGGCGGGTTCGGTTCGTGGGGCGCAGCGCCGATCGCGCGCAAAATTTTCGATGCGTACGATCAATATGTCGGACTGGACGGCGTACCGAAAGGAACTTCGGCAGGGACCGGCACGAAAAAGCCGTAAACGGCACCGTAGAGAAATCTCCTGATTAAAACGGGAGATTTCTTTTTTTTAAATTAAATGTTGCACTAAGGAAACATATTTGTATATAATTAAAATATAGTCATTTAGCAAACAAATGTTGTCTTGGCTAAAAAAGAAGGTATGAGACAACATTCGCAAGTGTATAGATGGTCATATGATAAAAAGGTTGGGAGTGTAAAATCATGCACAAAAGTAAATCGATGCCGTCTTCATTCAAAAGATTGATTATGACGCTTTTGTTTTTGACGCTGGCGGCCATGTCCGCAGCTTGCGGCTCATCGCAGGAAGCCGGGGCTGACGGAAAATTGAAAGTAACGACTACGATCGGAATGATCGGCGATATCGTCGCTCAGGTCGGCGGAGAGCATGTGAAGGTGACCGGATTGATGAAATCAGGCGTCGACCCTCACTTATACAAAGCTTCGCAAGGCGATGTGAAGAAGCTGGAGCAGGCGGACATCATCTTCTACAACGGGCTGCATCTCGAAGGCAAGATGGTGGATATGTTCGAGAAGATGAGCAAGACGAAGCCGACCGTTGCGGTATCGCGGTCGATCCCGGAATCGAAGCTGCGCGGCTGGGACGGCGGAGAAGCTTCCCATGACCCGCACATCTGGTTCGATGTGAAGCATTGGATCAGTGCAACTGAGGTGGTGCGAGAGGAGCTGAGCAAGCTCGACGCAGCCCATGCGGAAGCTTACAAATCGAACGCCGCGGCATACACGAAGCAGCTTGAGGAGCTGGACCGGTACGCGAAGGAGCAAATCGCTTCGATCCCGGAATCGCAACGGGTGCTGGTCACCGCGCATGATGCGTTCGGCTACTTCGGCGATGCGTACGGCATTAAAGTGATGGGGCTGCAGGGGATCAGCACCGCGTCAGAATACGGTTCCAAAGATGTGAGCGACTTGAGGGATTTCCTCGTGAAAAATAAAATCAAAGCGGTGTTCGTGGAGTCCAGTGTGCCGAAGAAATCGATCGAAGCCGTCATCCAGGGCGCGAAGAAGCAGGGGCACACGATTACGATCGGCGGCGAGCTGTACTCGGACGCGATGGGTAAGGAAGGGACGCCGGAAGGCACGTATACCGGCATGGTAAGGCATAATGTGGACACGATTGTGAAGGCATTGAAATAAATAAGCGGGGAGTGATACCGATGATGGAGACGCAAGGCAAATCGCCGCTATCCGTACGCGGCATGACGGTAGCTTATCAAAAAAAGCCGGTGTTGACCGATATTACATTCGATATTCCGGAAGGCAAGCTGATCGGCATTGTCGGGCCGAACGGCGCGGGCAAATCGACGCTGATCAAGGCGACGCTCGGGCTGATCCCCCGCGTCAGCGGGGAAGTCTCGATCTACGGGCGCCCTTACCGCGAGCAGCGCAAGCTGATCGGCTACGTGCCGCAGCGGGAGTCGGTCGATTGGGATTTCCCGACAAGCGCGCTGGATGTCGTGATGATGGGACGGTACGGCCATCTCGGGTGGTTCAAGCGTCCGGGCGCCGCGGAGCGGAAGCTGGCTCTGGAATGCCTCGGCAAAGTCGGCATGGCCGATTTTGCCGACCGGCAAATCAGCCAGCTCTCGGGCGGCCAGCAGCAGCGCGTCTTTCTGGCGAGGGCGCTCGTCCAGGACGCACGGCTGTATTTTATGGATGAACCATTCGTCGGCGTCGATGCGGCAACGGAGAAAGCGATCATCACGCTGCTCGGCGAGCTGAAGAACCAGGGGAAAACCGTCCTTGTCGTGCATCATGACTTGTCCACCGTCAAAGAGTATTTCGACTGGGTGATGCTGCTGAATGTGCGGCTGATGGGGGTCGGACCGACCGAGCAGGTGTTTACGAGAGAACAGCTGCAGGCGACGTACGGCGGAAGATTAACGCTATTAAACAGGGACGATGATGCGATCATCGTCGGGTCGAGGTGATCGGTGATGTGGAACGCACTCGTGGATTTATTCCTCGATCCGAATACGCAGTGGATTTTGCTCGGCAGCGTGCTGCTTGGACTTAGCAGCGGCGTGCTCGGCAGCTTTGCCTATTTGCGCAAGCAGAGCCTGATGGGCGACGCGCTTGCGCATGCGGCTTTGCCGGGCGTGTGCATCGCCTTTATGCTGACCGGCTCCAAGTCGATCTTCTTTTTCCTGATCGGCGCCGTGATCGCGGGCCTTGCGGCTACATTCGGCATCGGTTATGTAACGCGCAATACGCGAATCAAGCAGGATACGGCGCTCGGCATCGTCTTATCGGTCTTTTTCGGGCTCGGGATCGTGCTGCTGACGCAAATTCAGCACAGCGGCAGCGGCAACCAAAGCGGACTCGACAAGTTTTTGTTCGGTCAGGCGGCATCGATGGTGCTGTCGGATGTCATCACGATGGCCGTCGTCGCGCTGCTGCTGGTTGCGGTATGCGCGCTGCTGTTCAAAGAATTCAAGCTGCTCAGCTTTGATGCAGGATTTGCCAAAGGACTCGGCTATCCCGTCGCGTTTCTTGATCAGTTCATGATGTTCCTGATCGTCGTCGCCGTTGTCGTCGGCATTCAGGCGGTAGGGGTTGTGCTCATGTCTGCGCTGCTCATTACCCCTGCGGTATCCGCCCGCTACTGGACGGAACGGCTCGGCGTCATGGTCGCGCTATCGGGCGTGTTCGGCGCTGTCAGCGGACTGGTCGGCACGATGATCAGCACAACCGCGAACAACCTGCCGACAGGGCCGTTCAGCGTGCTGGCGGCAACGCTGCTGTTCGTCATATCCGTGCTGTTCGCGCCGAAGCGCGGGCTGCTGCCTAAGCTGCTTCAACGTCTGGCCGTGAAGCGCGAGGTGCTGGCGGAGCTGCAGGAGCGGCCGCGGATCGCGGTACACACACAGCCGGTGCACAAAAAGGAGGGGCAGGCATGAACGACTTTTGGATTTTACTCACCGCGGCGCTCGTCGCCTGCTCCTGCAGCTTGCTTGGCTGCTTCCTGGTACTGCGGCGCATGGCGATGATCGGGGACGCGATCAGTCATTCCGTGCTTCCCGGCATCGTCATTGCCTTCCTTCTCAGCGGCTCGCGCGATTCATTGTTCATGATGCTGGGCGCGTCGGTGATCGGACTGATCACCGTCTTCTTGATCCAAATGTTTCATCAGAGCGGCGTGCAGTCGGACGCCGCGATCGGCGTCGTGTTCACTGCGCTGTTCTCTATCGGCGTCGTGCTCGTCAGCATTTATACGCGCCAGGTGGATCTGGATCTGGATTGCGTGTTGTACGGCGAAATCATTCATGTGCCGTGGGATACGATTACGTTCGCCGGCGTCGACATCGGACCGAAGGCGGTATGGGCGCTCGGCCTCGTGCTGCTGTTGAGCGGCACCGTCATCGCGCTGTTTTACAAGCAGTTCAAAATATGTGCCTTCGACCCCGCCATGGCGGCAGCTGTCGGCATCCCGGTGGCGCTGTTCCACTACGTGTTGATGGGGCTCGTCTCCGTCACGACCGTCGCTTCGTTTGAAAGCGTCGGCGCGATTCTCGTCGTCGGCATGCTCGTCGTTCCCGCGGCTACCGCTTACCTGTTGACCGAAAAGCTGAGCCGGATGATCGGCTACAGCATGGTCATCGGCCTGCTGAGCTCAACGGGCGGGTACTACTTGTCGGTGCTGCTCGACGCATCGATCGCCGGATGCATGATTACGGTAGCCGGCCTCCTGTTCGTCGCAGCGCTGCTGCTGTCTCCTTCACACGGTGTCGTTTGGCGCAAGCTGCGGCAAAAGCAAGCGGCGTTGTAGACGAATCTTAAACGATATCAATATTTTACTACATGAAATAGGCCCGTTGATGAATGACCGCCGATATGGCGGTCATTTTTTTGCCATCCGCCGCGAGAACAATCCGTTTTTTATCTTATGCTCAGAGTCATTATGGCTAAAATTGCAATAATAAGAGCATCGAAGCTCAGGTGCGCTCTATCGAATCCTCCGCTCCCTTCTTTTTCTGGTACAATGGGGTGCGAAAGCAAAGGGAGGTTCAGCATGAAAATCAAAAACACGATTTTTTCGAAAATGAATGCGGTCATTTTCTTTTTCTTAATTTCAATCCTGCTGCTGTACGGCATATCGCATCAAGTCAGCGTGCACGTCGTGCAGTCGCTGCTGCAAAAGGAGAACGGAAACCAGCTGGACTTCGTCCGCAAGCAGCTCGATTCCATGGCGCTAAGCTTGGCGATGAACGCCGTCACGTTAACGCGCGATCCGACCGTTCTTGGAATCGAACGAACGTCGCTGATCGGCGATGAACGGGCGCTCAGCCAAACCGAGACGAGCGTGCAGGATAAGCTGACTTTGCAAAGCTCGGCTAGCAACTGGTACAACGACATTACGCTCTATTTTCCGTCTGTACAAAAAACGATGACCACCGCCTACCGTCCCGCGCCCGCCTATGACGAGAAACAACTGGAACAGCAGGTGCGGCGCAACAGCTGGACGTATCGGCCGGATTTATCTTCCTTCGTCTATTATGCCGGCGGTCCGATCAACGAATCGGGAAAAATTCAAGACAGCAACGTCATTGTGGAATTGGCGTTTTACGAGCAAAATATTACGTCGCTGCTCGATCAGCTCAAAACGGGGGGCAAAGGCGACCCGTTCATGGTGAGCAAGCAGCGGCATATCGCTTTCAACCGGACCTCCGATGAGGAGAATACCCGTGCGGTGGCGGAAGCGCTGTTCCTTGAGCCGGAGCAGGATCGCGGGAGCTTTACGAAAAGCGTCGGCGGTCAGACCTATTTAGTCAATTACGTGTATTCGCAGCCGCTCGGATATTATTTGGTGGACTACACGCCGATGCAGCAAATATTGATGCCGATTACGACGATCCGCAATTGGTTTTACGGCTGCATCGCCTTGCTGCTGGCGGTTGGCATCATCTCTTCTTTTCTGCTGTACAAAAACGTCCAAGTGCCGCTGCAGGCGCTCATTGGTGTGTTGAAACGATTTCAGAACGGCGATTTCGGCGTTCGGTTGAACCAATATTTTCGCAACGAATTTGACACGGTCGTCGTCCGCTTTAACGATATGGCCGGGCAAATCCAATATTTGATCGAGAACGTGCTGGAAGAGAGGAGCCGGTCCCGGCTGGCGACCTTAAAGCAGCTGCAAGCGCAGATCAATCCGCATTTTTTGTACAACTGCTTAAGCTTCGTCATCAGCTCGGCCAATCTCGGGCGCAACGATTCGGTGATCGCGATGGCGTACAACCTAAGCGACTATTACCGCTATATTACAAGGCTGGACGATACGGGGACACGCTTGAAAGACGAGATGAAGCTCGTAAAAAATTATTTGGAAATCCACTTGCTGCGGCTGCAAAGGATTCGATACGAAATCGACATCCCGGAGGATATGCTGGACATTCGAATGCCGAAGCTGCTCATCCAGCCGATCGTTGAAAACGCCATCGTGCACGGTCTCGAGCCGAAGCCGGGAGGGGGTACGATCGTCATTAGCGGGAAAACAAGAGGCGATCGCGTGCAGATTACGGTGGAAGACAGCGGCGTCGGCCTATCCGGAGAGAGGCTGGAGCAGTTGAAGGAACAGCTTCGCCGTCCGATGGACGAATCGACGGGGACCGGCGTATGGAACGTGTACCAGCGATTGAAGTACGCATTTGGCGAAACGGCCGGGTTGACGCTGGAGCGGTCAGAGACGCTGGGAGGACTCAAGATTACGATGCACTGGAGAGGAGAGCTGCGTCAATGATTCAACTGCTGCTGGTAGACGACGAGCCGGTCATCCTCGAAGACTTGGCTCAATATTTTCAACATATTTCCGAGGTTGAGCATGTATACACTGCTGCGTCCGGACAGGAGGCGGTTGGACTGCTCCAGCGGCAGCAGATCGATATCGTCGTAACGGACATCCGGATGCCGGGAATGTCAGGCATTGAGCTGTGCGAGTACGTGGACCGGTCGGACACGGGCACACTGTGCATTTTGCTGTCAGGCTACGCCGAGTTCGAATACGCGCAGCAAGCGCTGAAAACGAAGGCGGCCGCCTACTTGCTGAAGCCGGTCAAAAAGGACGAGCTGCTGCTTACGGTACGGCAGGCAGCGGAAGCGCTGCGGCAAAAACGGGAAGTGGAGGCGGCGAGCCGAAAGGCGCAGCAGACGCTTCGGACCCATCTGCTGCAGTTGCAGGCCGCGCTGCTGCGCGAGCTGCTTGGCGCAAGGAAAGCTTCCGCGTCTCAGCTCATCGAAGACATGGGCAAGCTCGATATTCCGTTTGCCGTTGGGGAGCAGGCGGCGGTTATCCTGCTGCGGATCGAAAACCGCTTCTTGGATTACGACGAACACAGCATTTCGCTGTTCGAGTTCGCGATCGTCAATATCGCGGAGGAACTGTTCGGAGAGCACTTCCATATGTGGGTATGCAAGGACGACAATCAATATTTGGCGCTGCTCGCCCAGCCGCGGCAGCAGCCGGAGGACGGCGGCAGCGCAAGGAAGCTGCTCGAACGTAATGTGCGCGAGCTGCAGAGCAGCGTAACGCAATATTTGCAGGGCCATATTTCAGCCGCCATGAGTGATTTCCACGCATTTCCCGAGTCCGTGTCCAAATCGTACCCGAAAGTGCTTGCCCTGCTGCGAAAGCTGCCGGAAAGCGAGCAAAGCTATATGCTCCGGCTGTGGGATCAGCCGCCAGCAACGCCTCAGCGTTCGCTTCAGCGCATGTACGAGCCACCTACTGTGCTGCAGTTGATGGAAGCGGGGAGATGGAACGATGCGGAGGCGAGGCTCAGCTATATGATGGACGAACTGGCTTTAAGCGGGATGGATACGGCAGAAAACATGTCGGAGCTGTTTTACTATTTGTCCAACGCTTTTACTTACATGGTGCATGCTAGCGGCCTGCAACTGTCGGATGTGCTAGAAGGCCAGTACGGCCGGCCTTTCCATCCGACCATGTTCCGTTCGGTCAGGCAACTGCACGAGTGGGCGCTGGAGCTGCTCAGAAAGATGGAGGAGCGTGCGCGGAAAGGGGCACAGGAGCATCATGGCGCTTTCGTCAAGCAGGTTCATCAATACATTGAGCAGCATTTGTCCGAGGATGTGACGCTGCAGGCGATCAGCGAGCATGTAAGGCTTCACCCGACATACATATCGGCGATGTACAAGCAGGAAACCGGCGAAAATTTAAGCGAGTACATTTACCGCTTCCGCATGGATAAGGCGGCTTATTTGCTGCGGAATACGAATGCGAAAATTTACGAAATCGCCGCTCAAATCGGCTATCAGTACACTCCTTATTTCACGAAGCTGTTCAAAAGCTATTACGGCGTATCCCCGCAAGAATATCGTAGAGCCTCCGTATGAAATATAGAAAAGCTTTAAATTGTCATCTATTTTCTTAAAATATCATCCGTAGGACGCCTCTCGATTCCCTTTTATAATTACAAGTGTGAACGAAAATAAACATTTTTACGGGGGGCGTCTTCATGAGTCGCATGATTTTGGATACGGATATTGGCACGGATTCGGATGATGCCGTTGCGCTGGCGCTGGCGATGAGATCTCCGGAAATTACTGTCGAAGGCGTGACGACAGTGTACGGGAACGTGATCGTACGGTCGAAAATCGCGCAAAAAATTATGGCGTTATCCGGCGCCGGGGAGGCGCCGGTATATGCCGGCATCGTGAAGCCGCTTTTGCATAACCGCGAAGTGTTTTGGGCGGGCATCGAGGGCGAAGGACTCGACCTCGTGGATGACCGCGAGGAAGGAACGAAGCATGCCGTCGATTATATCATCGAGACAGTGATGGGAAATCCCGGTGAAATCACCCTTGTGACCATCGGCCCGCTCACCAATATCGCGGCGGCGATCATTCGCGAGCCGCGCGTCGCCAAAGCGGTGAAAGAAATCGTCATGATGGGTGGCGTCACGCGTCTGGGAAGCGTCGGCGTCGAGCTGCCTGCCATAGAGCATAACGTGAAATGCGACCCGGAAGCGGCTTCGCTCGTGTTTTCCAGCGGGGCGAAAATTTTGATGGTGGGACTGGACGTGACCAGACAAGTATCCATTACGCGGGCCGATAAAGACGAGCTGGCCGCCTCGGGTACGCCGCTAGCCCTGACGCTGACACAGCAAATTACCGGGTACATGGATTACCGGAAGCGTGATTTTACGTTTATGCATGACCCGTTAGCCGTCGCGCTGCTGATTAGGCGGGATCTCGTTAAGACGAGAAAAATGGACATTCGTGTCGACTACGACCATCGTCATCCGACCGGCACAACCGTCGGTGAGCTGAACGAAAACGGCAACGTTGAAGTGTGCCTCGAGGTCGACCGCGATGCGTTCCTGCGTTTGCTGCGGCAAAGAGTATTTAGCTGAGCTGATTACGGATAACGAACATCATCCTAGAGGAGGATTTCTTGCCATGAACATGATAAAGACGGGCCTCATCGGATCGCTGGCTCTTGTACTTGCCGCAGGCTGCTCGAACACAGCCAAGCCGGGAGCTTCGCCGGATAAACAAGCGGATTCGGGCGGCGTGACGGAAATTTCGTATTTGGCCAACTCGATCTGGGAGAAGCCGATCAAAAAAGTCATTGATGAATTCGAAAAAGAAAATCCGAACATCAAAGTGAACCTGCAGCTCAGCCCGACGACAAAACTGACCGAAACGATCGAGATCAAGCTCGCTTCCAAGGCGCAGGACCTCGATGTCGTATCCGTCGATGTGCCGCTGACGATGGGTTATTCGCTCAAAGGCTACTTGGAGCCTCTAGATAACCTGCTCGGCGCGGAAGCCAAGTCGAAATGGGTTCCTTCCACGGTCGATGCCGGTTCGTATAACGGACAGCTTATGTCCGCGCCGATGAACACGTCGAGCGTCGTGCTGTTCTACAACAAAGATTTGCTGCAGCAGGCGGGCGTGCCGCTTCCATCCGAGCAGATCAAAGACCGGATGACGTGGGAAGCGCTCGTCGAGACGGCGAAAAAGCTGTCGAAAGATACGAACGGTGATAACCAAAACGATATATTCGGCTTCAGCTTCGACCAAGTCGGCAAAGCGTATCAGTTGCTCGCGCTGGGTCAAAGCAAAAACGCCAAGGTGCTCAGCGACAACGGGCTTACGGCCAAAGGGTATACGAACTCTCCGGAAATGGTAAGCGCATTCCAGTTTTACTCCGATATGTTCAACAAATATAAGGTCAGCCCGAAAATCAAACGCGAGGAAGCGCTGGATTACTTCATTTCCGGCAAAGTAGCGATGTTCCTCGCCTCCACGCAAAACTTGCCGCGAATTAAAGACGCGAAGATGAATTTCGGCATTGCTCCGCATCCGTATTTTGAAGGCGGCAAAGTGGCGACGCCGACGGGAAGCTGGCATATCGGAATCTCCAAATATTCCACGAAAAAAGAAGCGGCCGCCAAGTTCGTCAAATATTTGACGCTGGGCAAAGGCTCGCAAATTTGGTTCGAGGAAAACGGCGCGCTGCCGGCAACGCTGGAACTGTTGGATCACATCGATAAAGATGCCAAATACAACGAGTTTCCGAACACGATCATGAAGCTGGCCTCGAGCGAAGCAAGGCAAACCGCGGCGCTTCGGCCGAAAACGCCAGGCTATCTGGAGTGGGAAAACAACGTAAACAAAGCATTCGAAGACATTAAAAACGGTACAGACCCGAAAAAAGCGCTGGATGATGCCGCGACGCTGATCGATAGCCAGCTTCGAAAATATCAATCCGTCGTGAAGTAATGTTTGGGGAGGGAGCGATCCCTTCCTTTCTTCTTCCATGTGCGGCAATCGATAAAGCTAATAGACTGAGGGTGAGAATAGATGAAAGCGGAAAAGCTCACGCCATACTTGTTTTTGTTTCCCGCCATGCTGGGGCTCCTCTTATTCAAGCTGTACCCGGTGTTCAACGGCCTGCAGCTAAGCTTGTACGGACCGGAGTTTTTAAATGCGGGGAAAGCGTTCGTCGGCCTGCAAAACTATGTATCTCTATTTACCGACCCGGTATTTTGGAGCTCGCTTAAAATAACGCTTCTGTTCAACGTCTTCATTAATCCGATTCAAGTCGCGCTTGCATTCGGGCTTGCGCTTCTTCTTAATGCCAAGCTGAAGCACATCGGCTGGTTCCGGGGCATTCATTTTGTCCCTGTAGCCGTGTCGATTCCGACGGCGTGCATTTTATGGAACATTATGCTGAGCCCGGAGCAAGGCGTCATCAACTCCATACTCGTAGGGCTGGGTCTTGACCCGCAGCCGTTTTTATCCAGTAGCAGCCAGGCGCTTGCTTCAATCATCGGCATCGCCAGCTGGAAAGGCGTCGGTTATTGGGCAATCTTTCTGCTGGCCGGCTTGCAAGAAGTTCCAGAATCGCTGTACGAGGCCTCGGCTATGGACGGCGCTTCCCGCTGGGAGCAGTTCAAGCAGGTGACGTTTCCGATGATGAGCCGCTCGCTGACGTTTGTGGCCGTTTCCGTTACAACCTCCAATTTTTTACTGTTCTCGCCGATGTACATTATGACGCACGGCGGACCAGAGCACAGCACCAACGTGCTGATGCTTGAAAGCTACAACAGCGCATTTATGTATTCGGACATGGGCAGATCGTCGGCCATTGTTATTGTGCTGCTGCTGATTACGCTCAGCGTCGTGGCGATGCAGTTTAAATTTTTCAAGGCCAAACACTAGGAGGTGGGCTTGATGCACAAAAGAAAAGGCGCTGTCCCGCTGCAGTACGCGATTCATATCGTTCTTGCGCTGGTCGTGCTGCTGCCGCTCGCTTTTGCCCTTGTCTCCTCGCTGCGGCCGCTCGACGAAATTTTTCGCTATATGTCGCCCGTTTCGTGGAGGACGTTTATTCCAACCCATATTACGTTTGATGCTTATGTTTCCTTGTTTACGGAGAGAGGCTTCGGAAGAATCTTTTTCAATACGTTCTACGTGTCGGCGGTTAATGTACTGGTCGGCCTGATCGTCGCTTCCATGGCCGCTTTCGGCTTCGTCTATTTTTCGTTCCGCGGCCAATCGTTTTTGTTTTTGCTTGTGCTGCTGACGTTCATGATTCCGTTCGAAGTCATCGCGATTCCGCTGTACAGTCTGGTTGACAAGCTGGGCTGGATCGATACGTATTCCGGCATCATTATTCCCGGCATCGCCAACGGACTCGTTATCTTTTTGTACCGGCAGTTTTTCCTCGATTTGCCCAAGGCATTAATCGAATCGGCGCGGATCGACGGCGCTTCGTGGTTCAAAATTTATGCAGGGATCATTATGCCGCTGTGCAAACCGGTTTCGGTCAGCGCCGGACTGCTCATTTTTATCCACCAATGGGAATCGTTCATGTGGCCGCTGATTGCGACCCGGTCGAAAGATTATAAAGTGATTCAAGTGGCGCTGAGCGACTTCATTACCGAATTCGCGACGTATTGGAACGAGATGTTCGCAGGAGCCGTCATTGCGGTGATCATTCCGGTCATTGTGCTGCTGCCCCTACAGCGCTATTTTGTGAACGGCATCGCCAATACCGGCTCGAAGGAATAAGGAGGCGTTCTCGATGGGGAACATCATTACCGTCGGAAGCATGAATATGGATTTTGTGTATTATGTAAGCCGCCACCCGCTGCCAGGGGAGACGGTGCACAGCGTCAGAACGGAAACGAAGGCGGGCGGAAAGGGCGCGAATCAGGCGGTGGCCGCAGCGCTTTCCGGCGCCGAAGTGACGATGGTCGGCGCGCTTGGGAAAGACCCGTACAGCGAAGACGTGCTGGCCGGGTTGCATGGACACGGCATTGATACAAGCTCCATTGTGCTCGTAAACGGGGCCATCGGCACCGCGTTTATTACGGTGGACGCATCGGGGCAAAACAGCATTGTGCTGAACGGAGGGGCTAACGCACAGTTAAAGGTGCAAGATTTGACGCGGCTTCCGGAGCTGTTCGAACCATCGTCCGTCATGCTGCTGCAAAACGAAATCCCTTGGGTCTGCACGCAGTACGCGATCGAAACGGCCCATCGCTGCGGAGTGCCGGTATGCTTCAACCCGGCTCCGGCACTAACGATTCCGCTGCGCCTGTTCCCGCTCATCGACACCATGGTGCTGAACGAAACGGAAGCCGCGTGGGTGACCGGGGTAAAGCTGGACGGCGATGAATCCGCACTACGGCAAGCCGCGGGGGCACTGATCCGTTCCGGCGTGAAAGAGGTCATTTTGACGCTTGGCGACAAAGGATCGTTCTATATGAACGAGCAGGAAGAAATCATTCATACGCCTGCATTCAAAGTAAACGTCGAGGATACGACCGCTGCGGGGGACACGTTTATCGGCTCGTTCCTTGCCGCTAGGCAGAAAGGGATGTCAACGGAGTCGTGCTTGCAATGGGCTAGCGCGGCGTCGGCCATCGCCGTTTCGCGCGCTGGAGCGCAAAGCTCGATCCCGGATGCGGAGGAAGTAGAGGCTTTTTTGAAAGGCAGGGCGTAGAGCGGGCAAGATGTTCGCCGTGTAAATTGAAAATATGAGCGCTTCACCGTGACCAATCGGTTGAAGGCGCTCATTTTATCATTGTGGAAAGTTTGCCTACACTATTCGATACCTAAATCGTAGTCCGCGTACCTCTACTCCTTGGCAAAATAAAAATGCCGACCGGTTGGCGGCATTATGGTATAATATGGGACAAGCAATATATCGGCTTGCAATGGGCGGTCGGCTAATCTCCCGGAAGGGAGGTGATGCCATGGAGGTTTACCAAGCGATTTCCTTAATGATCATGTTCGGCATGTTCATTCTGGCTTTGCTAACTTACCTCAAAAAGAAATAGACCGCCCTGTGACGAGGTATGCGGTCTATTCTTTGAGACAGGCCCTCTAACAAGCCGTCCGCCCTTGTAGCGGATATTGCCCGGGAGTCATGTTCGCGCATGGCTCTCTTTATAATTCTATCCTAAGCCAATCGAATTATTACGTCAAGGCTGCTGCAACTCTATTTTTTGTTTTATCCTTAACCGCTAGATATGACCGGCGACGCCTGCTCTCCTTTTTGCAGCTGATACATTTTGTAGTATCTGCCTTCAATCGCCATGAGTTCATCGTGATTGCCCCGCTCGACGATTTCTCCCCGGTGCAGTACCAGAATTTGATCGGCTTCACGAATGGTGGACAATCGATGCGCGATTACCAAGGTCGTTCGGCCTTCGCTAACGACTTTGAGCGCTTGTTGAATCAACCCTTCGGTCTCGCTGTCAATGCTGGCCGTCGCTTCGTCCAGAATAAGAATGGAGGGATCGAAAGCAAGCGCACGCGCAAACGAAATGAGCTGCTTCTGGCCGGCGGATAACGTGCTTCCCCGCTCGACGACCGGTTCGTCATAACCGTTTGGCAGCTGTTCGACGAACGATGCCGCGCCCACGTCTCTCAATGCGCTTTTGACACGGTCCAGCGAAATGTTCTCGTTGTATAAGCTCACATTGAATTTAATATCGCCGGCAAACAGGAACGGATCCTGCAAAACAATGCCCATATGCTTGCGCAGCTCCTGCTTGGAGAAGGAAGCAATATCGCGTCCGTCAATCGTGATGTTTCCGTCATTCGGCTCATAGAAGCCGAGCAGCAGGTTCATAATCGAGCTTTTGCCCGAACCGGTGTGCCCGACCAGCGCGACCGTTTCCCCTTTGCCGGCTTCAAACGAAATGTTTTTCAGTACCGGCTCTCCCGCTTTATAGCCGAAGGTGACATTGTCGAACTTGACGGTACCCTCCGGGCGGCGGACATTGTCGGTTTGCTCGACCTCGGTTCCGTCCATATCGAGAATCGCAAATACCTTTTCCGCCGAAACGAACGCTCGCTGCGCATTCGTCAATTGGTCGAAGATCCCGATAATCGGCTGGAAGATACGGCCCAAATAATCGATAAACGCATAAAACACCCCGAACGAAATCGCCGACTGCAGCGACTCCTGGCCAAAATGCCAGACGACCATTGCGGTAACCAGACTGCCGATCGTGCCTACGATATTGCGGGAGGACAGGGAGAACACCTTGAACTGTTTGATCTGGTTGACGTAGCGGTCCTGATTCAGCGTCTCGAACTCGTCCAGCGTTACTTTTTCCCGGCGGAACGCTTGAATGATCGGCATCACGACGATCGATTCATTGATCATCGCGTTCATATCGCTAAGCCGCGCACGCATAATGCTGATGAATCCTTTGGAATATTTCAGATGGATCTTCATAATCAGCGCGAATAATGGGGGCAGCAGCAGACAGAACAGAGCCAGCCGCACATCCAATATAAACAGGGCTGTAAAAATGCCGGTCAATTGCACCAGGCTGACAACGAATGTAGCCATAAAGCTCATGAATAAGTCGCGGATCGCTTCCGTATCGTTAGCGATTCTCGAGACGACCTGCCCGATGGGCGTATTGTCAAAATAGCGCAGGGAGATGCGCTGAATGTGGCGCATTAAATCCATGCGCATGTTCTTAATAATTTGCAGTGCAGTCGATTGCAAAATGTACGCTTGAACAAAGTTGCCTACGCTGGCGGTTAACAATAGACCTAAGTACATGCCAAGAAGCCCGAGCACAGGGAGCAGTTCGCGCGTGTCTGTCGACAGATGCTTGTCGATAATCGTCTTCGTGATATAAGGACCGGCAAGTTCGGCGCCTACCGCACAGCAAAGGATGAGCAGCGCGCAGATGATTCTGAATTTATACACTAAAGCATAGCTGAACAGTCTTCTCGCCGTAGGTTGCTGCGGCATTCGGATCGGCCTCCTTCGCATAAAATGTAGTGATCATTCATTCCTCCAGACTGGCCTGCATTTGCTGGCGGTCCCATTGTTCCTTGTACCAGCCGCCATACATCATGAGGTCTTCATGCGTACCTTCCTCGATAATCCGCCCGTCATCAAGCACAAGGATCCAGTTCGCATGGCTTACCGCCGATAAGCGGTGTGTCGTGATCAAGGTCGTCTTTCCCGCACGCGCCTGACGAATATGCTGAAGAATGAGGCTCTCCGTCCGCGCATCAACCGCCGACAGCGCATCGTCGAGCAGCAATATTTCCGAATCGATGAGCAGTGCCCGCGCGATCGCAAGACGCTGCTTTTGCCCGCCGGACAGCATGACGCCGTTCTCGCCGACAATCGTCTTCAGGCCTTCCGGCATTTGTTCGATATCCTGCGTAAAAGAAGCCATCTCGACGGCTCGGGCGATCTCTTCCGGTTTCGCATCCGGCTTGCCGAGTGCGATATTGTCGCGAATCGATTTGGACAGCAGCAGATGCTCCTGCGGCACATAGGCGATCCAGCGCTTGACTTGGTCGATCGCGATTTGTTCTACCGGAATGCCGGAAAACAGCAGTTTCTCCGGATCGACCGGATATTGACGCAGCAGCTGCTTCAAGAGCGTGCTTTTGCCGCTGCCGGTTTTGCCGACGATGCCAAGCGTTTGGCCGCGCTCCAAAACAAAAGAAATTTGTTCGAGACTCGGACGGCTGGAAGTCGGATACGTAAACGATAACCGCTTCATTTCGATGCGGGTCGGCACGCTGACGGCAACGGGAGCTTCCGCATCCTGGACGTCGGCTTGCTGCGTCAGCGCCGTTTCCAGCCGGTCGGCCGAGGCGCTGCCGCGCTGCAGCACATTAATAAATTCGCCGAACGAAATCATCGGCCAGATCAGCATGCCCAAATAGATGTTGAACGAAATCAGCTGCCCAAGCGTAATTTGATCGTCAAACACAAGATACGAGCCGTAGCCGATTCCGATCGAGTAGCTCACCCCGACAATAAGCGAAATGAGCGGCTGAAACAGAGCGTTCATGACCGCTACGCGCTTGTTCTTATTCATCACGTCGGTCGTTACTTTATCGAAGGCAGTCAAGTCGTGAGCTTCCTGCACATAGGAACGAATGACGCGAATGCCTGAAATCGACTCCAGCGCGTGATCGTTCATTTTGCCGAAGGAAGCTTGCGCTTCGAGAAACCGAGACCTTACTTTTTTGCCCAGCTTACTGATTACCAGAACGAGAAAGGGCAGCGGGATCAGCGCCGCAAGCATTAATTTAAAGCTGATGTAAGAAATCATCGTGATGATGACGACGGATGCCCCGACAAGCGTATTGACCAGCGTCATGACGCCGTAGCCGGACGTTTGTCCGATGGCGAGAATATCGTTGGTCGCCAGCGCCATCAGCTGCCCCGTACTGTTTCGCTGGAAAAATGCCGGCGTCATCTTCGTCAAATGCGCAAGCAGTCGCCCGCGGAGCAGCTTCTCAATGAGCGCCGAGTTTCCGAACAACGTCGTAATCCAGACGTACACCATCGCATATAAGAGCAGGGACAGGCAGACGAGAAGCAGTACGGTTTGGCTTAAGCCGGTCGAGGTCAACGTTCCTTTCCGCATCAAATCGATCGTATTTCCGATCATTTTGGGCGGAATCGTCGTAAGCAAGCTGACGCCGGCCATCAGGCTGATCGCCAGCAAGTAGCTGCCCCATCTTCTTTTAAAAAACCACTGCAGCCGAACCACAAAAGACACAATTTCCACCTCTTTCCAAAATGGCGATAACATATTGATTTTACAGGTTCTTTTCCGTCAAGTCTATGTAAAGACCGGTTATAAGCAAATGATCCCGGCACAGTGATGGAAGCATCGCTTGGAGTGACCGACGACGGAATCGAGAGTGCTTTTCAATGAGAATGCGGTGCCTCCCTTTGGAAGAGCGTCTGAAAAACGAAAAAAGATTCCAGACTGGAATCTTTTTGGGAATTTCATCGGGCAACGGGGCGTGAGCTTTTCTGCCTTAGTTCTGTGGCTGTCCGGGTCATGGGATAAGCGTCGAAACTCGCACGATGCAGCCCGTGTCGTCGTTCATACAGAGGCTTATGATGCTCTTATTCCAGTCCGGCGGCCGCGAATACGCTCGCAAAGGCGCGCTGCGATCGGGCGAGCAGCTCCTCGGCCGGTGCAGTCGGCGGTTGAGGCGTTAATATTTCCTGCGATACGACGCCGGTGTAACCGATGGCCTGAAGTCCCTTCAGGAACGCAACCAAATCAATCGCGCCTTCGCCGGGATACAGACGGTTATTGTCCAGCACCTTGGCGATGGGCACATTCGGTGCATCGTTGATATGCACGTGGACGATTTGCTCCGCGCGCAGCTTGAGTATGTCCTCAAAGGTTGCTTCGTTTGTATACCAGTGGTAAGCGTCGAAGAGCAGTCCCACATTGCTTTTGCCGATGGCTTCGATAAAGTCGAGCGTGCTGTTGATATCCCATATAAAAGGATGAGCCCAGCGAGTGCGCAAATGATGCGGTCCGACGAACTCCAACCCGAAACGAATGCCGTACGCCCCGAGAATGTCGGCGCAAGTCCGCAGGCGCCGGGTGGCGATCGCCATGAAATGGGCGGCGTTCTCATCGGTTGAAGGCAGTACATAGGTGCAGCAGCGAGTCACGCCAAGCTGTGCGGCCGTCTGTGCATCCTTGGCCAGACGCGGAAGACCTTCCCGAAACTTCTCCTCGCTCTGCCGCCATTCGACCGGCAAGCCGATGGAACCGATCTGTACCTTAGCTTGCTGCAGAACGCTGTTTACTCCGTCCAGTCCGGCGGCCGCAATCCAGTCCTCCAGCTCCTTGCCTCCGGCGTCGATCGCTCCGAAACCGAACTGCGAAGCGAGCGTTGCGAATCGCTCCACCGGCCCGACTTGCCCCAGACCTGCTCTTGTTAACCCTTTGATCACGGAATCATGCTCCTTTCCTTATCGCCAATATGGTTAATCTGACCACATCATATCCAATAGGGTAGGGACTGTCTACTCGAAAATCGCGACAAGAAGGTGTGCCCGCTTACGGTACGAAATGCCCTGCATATCCGGAAAATGAAGCGAATTTGGCCGTATACGAATCCATTTCCGCAATTCGGGACGAATATGGTATACTGTTATATCGGACTATTTTAGTGGATTGGCAACTGACACGCGCGGCAAAAGCGTGCAGTTGCAAAATGATTGACAACTGTCATGTATAGCAGACGTGCCAGTTGCAATATGATTGACAACTGTCACATTAGCAGACGTGCCAGTTGCAATATAGGAGGAGTTACTTGCTATGTGCGGGATTACCGGCGTCATGTATTTTGAAGATAGAGAGCCTTCCCCGTCATTGCTGAAGAGCATGACCGATTGCATCGTTCACCGGGGTCCGGACGATGTCGGGTTTTGGAGCGACAACCGTATCGGCCTCGGATTTCGCCGGTTGTCCATCATTGACTTGAAGGAAGGACACCAGCCGCTTGCGAACGAGGACGAAACGGTATGGATCGCGTTCAACGGCGAAATTTATAACTATAAATATTTGCGCAACACGCTGCAGTCCAAAGGGCATCAGTTCAAAACCCACTCCGATACGGAAGTCATCGTTCATCTGTATGAGGAGTACGGCGAGGATTGCGTGAAGCAGCTGCGCGGCATGTTCGGCTTCGTCATATGGGACCGCCGGCGCAAGAAGCTGTTCGGCGCGCGGGACCATTTTGGCATCAAGCCTTTTTACTATTATAAGGACGGCAAACGATTCCTGTTCGGCTCGGAGATGAAAAGCATCTTGGCGGCCGGCGGCATGGAGCGGACGATTCATACGGAAAGCTTGTTGAACTACTTGACGTTTCAATACGTGCCGGAGCCGGATACGATGTTTCGCGGAATACATAAGCTGCCGCCGGGACATACGATCTCGCTGAGCTACGACGGGGAGATGACGATCCGGCAATATTGGGACCCGATGCTCGCTCCGGAGGAGCAACCGTTCGAATCATGCGTGGAGCAAATTCGCGAGACGCTCAAAGATTCCGTCGTCCACCATATGCAAAGCGACGTGGAGCGAGGCTGTTTCTTGTCCAGCGGCATCGACTCGACCGCGATCGCCGCTCATATGCGTGCCATCGAACCGATTCGCACGTTCTCCGTCGGCTTCGAAGGAGCGAACAACGAGACGGTCATCGCGAGGCAAACCGCGTCGGCGCTCGATACGGAGCATTATGATAAAATCATAACGCAAAGTGACTATTTCGCCACGCTGCCGAAGGCGGTATGGCATCAGGACGAGCCGGTGGCCGATCCGTCGGCGATCGCGCTGTACCATGTCGCGCAGCTGGCCAGAGAGCACGTCACGGTCGTGCTCTCTGGCGAAGGCGCGGATGAGCTGTTTGGCGGCTACCGGATTTACTGCGAGCCAGGCTCGCTTGCGCCGGTCGAGCGGCTGCCGCTGCCGGTCAAGCGGATGCTGCGCGCGCTTGCGCGCCTGCTGCCGGAAGGCACGTACGGCCGCAATTACGTGCTTCGCGGCACGACGCCGCTGGAGGAACGCTTCCTCGGCAATGCCAAAATTTTCAGCGAGGACATGAAGGCGGAAGTGGTGCGGGTCGACCGGGAAATGCTGCGAAGCTACAAGAACCCGGTACAGGTCGCCAAAGCCTTTTACGATAAGAGCAAGCATCTGGATCCGGTATCCCGGATGCAGTATATCGATATGAATTTGTGGATGCCCGGCGATATTCTGATGAAAGCCGACAAGATGACGATGGCCCACTCGCTTGAGCTGCGCGTACCGTTCCTTGACGTCGAATTGTACGAGGTGACGCGGCGCATCCCGGCCCAATACCGGATCGCCGAAGGCACGACCAAATATGTTTTCCGCAAAGCGATGGAAGGCATCATTCCCGATTTTATCCTCAACCGGCCGAAGCTCGGATTTCCGGTGCCGATGCGCGATTGGATGAAGGGGCCGCAAGGTCAGGTCATTTTGGAACAGATCGAAGGAAGCGGCATTGAAGATTACATCCGGATGGAAACCGTACGCAAAATGATCGGCAGCCATCGGAGCGGCGAAGGCGACTACGCCCGCCGCATTTGGACGATTTATATGTTTGCGCTGTGGCATCAAACGTATATGGAAGAGGTGCCGTCACCGTCTTTGGCGCACGCGCACTAAGGCGAAGACGAATATCCTATAAGGACGGTATATATCAAGAAGCGGGGGAATTGGAAGCGATGGGCAACTACAAGCTGATTGCATTGGATTTGGACGGCACGCTGTTGACGGAGGAGAAGACGATTTCCACGGAAAATCGCGCGGCGCTGACGGAAGCGCAAGAGGCGGGAATCACCGTCATGTTCTCGACGGGACGCGGCGTGCAAAATGTGCTGCAGTACATTGAGGAGCTGCAGCTGACTTCTCCGCTCGTCACCGTTAACGGCGGCGAAGTATGGAAGCGGCCGGGTGAGCTGCATGTGCGTCGTACGCTGGATGCGGCGCTGATCCGCCGGATGCACAAGCTGGCCGAGCAGTACGATACCTGGTTCTGGGGATACAGCGTAGGCGGGCTGTACAATAAGGAACAGTGGCTGACGGACGAAGAGACGGAAGCCAAGGAATGGTTGAAATTCGGTTACTTCACCGAAGATATGAACAGTCTCGGGAAAATCCACGAGGAGCTCGCAGCTTGGGGGCTGCTTGAACTGACCAATTCGCATCCGTCCAATATCGAGGTCAATCCGAAGGGGGTCACCAAAGCGAGCGGTGTTCGCGAAGTATGCGCGATGCTTGGCATCGGGATGTCGCAGGTGATCGCCATGGGGGACAGCTTGAATGACGAGTCGATGATTCGGGAAGCGGGACTCGGCATCGCGATGGGCAACGCGCAGGAAGCGGTGAAGCAATTCGCCGATACGGTGACGTTGACCAACGAGGAGCATGGCGTAGCGCATGCCATCCGCAAATATGCGCTCGTCTGATCGAAGAAGGAGGGTGGTTCGATGTTAATCACCACAGCTTGGATCTTGATCGTATTATTGTTTGCCGTCGGCATGGCCGGGGCGGTCTATCCGGTGCTGCCGGGGGCGCTGGCGATCTATGCCGCATTTTTCGTTTACGGCTGGATGATCGGCTTCGAATCGTTCGGCTTATGGTTTTGGCTTGTCCAAACGACGATTGTCGTCGTACTGATGATAGCGGATTACGCGGTGAGCGCATTGGGCGTGAAAAAGTTCGGCGGCACCCGCGCCTCGGTCATCGGCAGCACGATCGGGCTGTTGATCGGGCCGTTCGTCATTCCCGTCGTCGGACTGATCGCCGGTCCGTTTCTCGGCGCCGTGGCGGGGGAGCTGATCGCCGGAAAAGATATGCGCCAATCGCTGCGCGCGGGCGTCGGCGCGCTCGTCGGCTTTTTCTCCGGGTTTGTCGTCAAGTTCGCGCTGCAGCTGCTCATGATCATCCTGTTTATTATTTGGATCGTGAAATATTAATTCGGTGGAATATACACGTGAATAATCGTCGCCTTACAGGGAGGAGAGTCTTCTTGTTTGCGCCATTTCGGCCGTTAGGTTGACCGGGAAGAAGGTAACGCAATTGTCCAAGGATTCGTTAGTCAAAGGAACGCTGATCCTCACCTTGGCTGCGCTCGTAGCCAGGGCGCTTGGCGTGGTGCAGCGCATTCCGCTCGTCTATTTGCTCGGCGATATCGGTATGGCCGCATACGGCATCGCCTTCAACTTATATTCCGTGCTGCTCGTCGTCGCCACGGCAGGCATCCCGAGCGCGCTCAGCAAAATGATCTCCGAGCGCACCGCGCTCGGGCGGCATGCCGAAGCCGACCGCATCTACAAAGCGGCGCTGCTGTTCGCGGCGGGGGCGGGCGTCGTCATGACGCTGCTGCTCTATATCGGCGCGCCTTATTTTGCCGAGAGCATCATCAACCCGCAGGCGGCGCTGCCGATTCGCGCCATCGCTCCGGCGCTGCTCCTGTTCCCGCTCATCGCCATCATGCGGGGATATTTCCAAGGCCGCCGCATGATGATGCCTAACGGCATCTCGCAAATTATCGAGCAAATTTTCCGCGTCGCCACGTCGGTAGCGCTCGCCTATTTGCTGCTCGGCCACAGCCTCGAATTCGCGGTCGCCGGCGCTTCGTTTGGCGGCGTTATCGGCAGCATCGCGGCAGCCGCTGTCATGCTCTATTACGCGATGCGGCTGAGAAGCAGCGACCGCCGCGAGCTGGGGGCTCAGCCGGAAGCGGGTGCGACCGCCGCGCAGCCGCTGCGCTCCATCTACGCACAGCTGTTCAAGCTGTCCGTTCCGATCGTCATCTTCTCGATGACGGTGACGCTCATCTATACGATCGATTCCTCGATCGTCACGCTGCTGTTGAAGGACAGCATGGGCGAGGAGCCGGCGCGCGAAATTCTCGGGATCCTGACCGGACGGGCGCAGTCGCTCGCCGGCATCCCGATCATTCTTGCCGTGGCGCTCAGCCAGTCGATCGTGCCGATTATTTCATCGGCCTACTCGCAAAAGGATATGCAGCAAGTCGCCGGACAAACCGGCAAAGTGCTGCAGCTGTCCATCTTGTCGGGCTTGCCGATGGTGCTCGTCATTTGTCTTGCGGCGCGCCCGATCAACGGATTTATATTCGGCAACCCGAGCGAATCTCCGATCGCCGCCGATTACGCGGCGCCGGTCATTATGGCGCTTACGGTAAGCGCCATATTCCAGATCGTCATGCAAACATCCGGCGCTGTCCTGATGGGGATGGGGCGGATGAAGCCGCTTGTGCTCGGCGTAGTGATCGGCATCGCCGTGAAGCTGGCCGCAAGCTTCGCCCTTGCTCCGTATTTCGGCATCTACGGCATCATTGCGGCGACGGCGCTGTGCTTTATCGTGATGACGGCGATCAATTTGCTGGTGCTGCGCAGGGAAGTACGCTTCCGTGTGCTGGGTACCCGGCGCTGGGCGGCGCTGGCGGTTTCGACGATCATCATCTGCGCGGTCGGCATCGGGCTGGATGCGCTGTGCCGCGCCTATATTCATCCGTTTGCCAGCATGCGCTGGGACGACATGGTGCAAACGGTTGTGCTCTGCGCGGTCATCGGCGCGGCTTACCCGCTGCTGCTCTTCCTGACGCGCGTCATGACGCCGAGCGACCTGCAGCAGCTGCCAGGTCCGCTGCGCAAGCTGGCGAAGCCGCTTCTCGCCAGGCTGGACCGCAAGCAGCGGCAAACGCCGTAACGAACGTTGGCAGCGCACCTAGCGATCGGACGAGCCGTACCGTATACAATATAGAGAGCCGCGTTTAGCGGCAGAAGCCCCGAACCGGGAGATCGCATGTCGATCTCCGAGGCTCGGGGCTTCTTTGTCTTTGTCGCCGCGCGGCAGCGCCGCGGCACGTTGCTGCCGCGCGTTCCGAACAATCCCGCAGCGCGCGGCGTGCTCGACGGCTGGCCTTACTTCCGCGCTATACAAGCAAATCCCCCGCCAGCACCGCCATTTCGATTTTGTTCAAGCCGAAGCAAAATTCGCCCGTCATCTCAAAGGCGAACGGCGCGCGGATGTCGGAGAAATAACCGAGCGCCTTCGCGCCTTCGTACCAGTCGCCCGGCTCGGCGGGGGCGACGCGGCGGTCCGCCCAGCTGTCGCTCAGCCGCGGACTGTACAGCGGGGCCGCACCCGGCCGGAGCTTGCATCCGTCCAGCCGCTCCTGCAGCTGGCCGCGCGGCACGGGAGGCTGCTTGCGCACGGCGGCGAACAGGTGCGGCCAATAGTCGGCGCGCGAGCCGCTGTGCCGCGTGATTTGCGCGAAGCGGAGCGCACCTTCGGCAACCGCTGGGATGCCGAACAAGATCGCGTACAGCGTTTTGCCGGCCTCGATTCGTTCCCGAAGCGAGCTGAAATTGTCCAGGATCACCCCAGCCAGACGCGTCCGTCCTTCGTCTGCAAATGGGAATACGACCTGATTCAGCTGCAGCAGCGACTGCGTTTGGAAAAACAGCGTATCGAGCACCTTGTGCCGGAAATCGGGATGCCGGACAACGCGCGACTCGATAAAATGCTGCTCGTTGACGATAAGTCCGGTCGTCAGCAAGGCCGAATCGCGCCGCTCCCAGAAGCAGTCCCACACCGGGCGCATGAATCGGGAAACGTCCAGCTGCGGGAGCAGGTGGAAGAGGGGGAGGCGCGCCTTGACACTGGCGCTGTACAGCAATAGCTGGGGATAAGCATCGTGAAAGATGAGCGCATTGGAGCGCTCCAGGAAGCGGAATACTTGCTCTCGCTGCTCCGGGCTGAGCAGAAACGGCAGCAGCTCGCCCTGCAAATCGGTCATGAACCAGCCGCCGTTGCGGGATACCATGTGCGCGAGCAGCGCCCAGTGCAGCTCCGGATGCTTGCGGTACATCTCCCAGTATGCCGCAGTACGCGTAACGTTGTTGCGGTTGCAGCGGTCGCGCTCCTTGCGAATCGATTCGAGCAGCGCAAGCTCGGCGCCGCTCGGATTAACTCCGAGCCCTCCCGGGAAGCCGGATGCGCTCCAGTTCCCTGAACTCCCGCTTCCGGACGGCTTCTGCCAACCGGCCAGTTGATCCAGCCGCTGCAGCCGCTTGCCGAGCATGGCCTTGGCCTCGTCCTGCAGCCGGATGGATCGGGCAGGCTCCAGCAGCTTTTTTTCGAGCAGCGCGGTTTGCGCCTTTGCTTTCATCCAGTGGACCGCTTCAAGCGGCAGCTCCGCCAGCTTGTGGAGCAGGTCGATGCCGTTCCAACGGCTCTTATGCCGGTTTTGCTGCAATGCCGCCGCCTCCCGCAGAAAAAGGGTTTTACTGAAACGTGTTGAATTAGTATATGACAGGTATTTCGGCCAATTGCTAGAAGTTCCTGATAGGTGTTACGGTGCAGCGCCGAGCTGCGTTGTATCGAATTTATTCGGTTGGAGGGTGTTCCATTGTTTAAACAGAAAAGACGTAACGTGTTGCTCAGCTCCTTGCTCGTGCTGGTGCTGCTGGTGCTGGCGGGATGTCAGCCGGTCGGCGGCTTGGACGTGAATAAAGTGCTGACGAACAGCTTTGCCGTGAAGTCGGCGGAGAGCAATCAGACCATAACGGTGGAATTGACGCCGGACCATACCGGCCTGTCGCCGGAAGCGCAAAAAGTGTTCGATTTATTCGGTAATATGAAGCTGACGATCACCGACGCAAAGACGGAAGATCCGTTCCATGCTTCGATGAAAGGAACGCTGGATTACGCAAAAGGCAGCATCCCGTTCCAGCTTTCTTTGGACGAACAGAACATGATACTGCAGGTTGAGGGCGCGAAGAAGCCGCTGGTCCTTCGCACCGGAGCTGCGGCGCTCGGTTCGGCCGATATGCCGTCGCCGATGGCCAAAGCGCTGCAGGAGGAGATTCAGAAGATGAGCAAAAGGATGGTTGAAGCCTCACCTTCGCTTGCCTCCTTCCTCATGGGAAGCTCCCCGAATCCGAATAAGATCTCGGTCGAGAACGTATCGGAGAAAATTCACGGAGAATCCTTAAGCTTGCAGAAGCTGCATGCCGAAGTGCATGGCAGCGAGCTGATCGATCTGGTCAAAGGATTTTTGACGAACGTGCTGGCGGATGAAAAAGGCTTGAAGGAGTTTATCGGCCAACTGTACGATGTGTATGCTCCGTTCCTGCAGGCGGTGCTGAAGCAGGTAGGGGAGTCTGAGAATGACGAGATGACCGCCATGATCATGCCGTATTTGCAAAATAAAACGTTGGCGGTCGAATTTGTATTTACGACGTTGAAAACACAGCTCGGTATGGTGCTGAGCAAGTATGATGCGACCGTCGCCGCTTATTTCGCCACCGAAGAAGGGGCTGCGACTAAAGCATGGCTGGACGGCGGGCAATACATCAAAACGGATCTGTACTTCGATCGCGACGGCATGACCCGCAAGTCGGTGACCGAGCTCATGATCACAGCGCCGGAAGGTAAGGCGGACGGGCTCAAGAGCATCAAGATTACTTCCGCAGCGGAAATGTGGAATATCAACAAAGCGGTCAAAGCCGACAAGATCGATACATCGGCAGGCGTCATCGATCTGAACGGCACGACCGGACGGATGACGCCGAGCAAGATCGTCGCTTCGCTCGATCCGAATTCCCAGCTGTACAAGCTGCTCCGCAACGAGCTGCAAATTACGAAAAAAGAAATTACGATAATCATGAACGACGACAGCGATGATTACGGATATTTCGGCACGAAGCCTTACAACGATAACGGAAACGTAATGGTGCCGGACCGTTTCGTCGTGGAGCGGCTGGATGCCGAAGTGGAATGGGATGAAGCGGCCAAGCAGGTCAAAATCACCGATCCGCTCAAAGGAAGCGTCATTACGCTGACGGTCGGCAGCACGACCGCTACGGTGAACGGCATGCCGCAAACGCTGGAGAAAGCAGCTGCGCTTGTAGACGGGACGACTTACATTCCGGTGCGGTTCGTGACGGAAAACATGGGCGCTCAAGTCAAGTGGGACCAGGGAACGCAAACGGTCAGCATCACCAGAGAGTAGTATGCACTGAAATGACAGGAACCATTAGTAAAATACGGCATTTCTAAATGAAATACGACAAAAGCCTTCCTTTTGACTCCGCCTGGAACAAAAGGAAGGCTTTTTCAATTGTTGCGGTCTCCATCGCCGGAGGGGCGCATCCCGTCGTGATCCGATTCGGGGCCGGAAGGAGCGGCGGAGGGACGTCCGGACGACAGTCTGCCCGCCCGGGCGGCGGCGTCGCGCAGCAAATATTCGATATGGCTGTTGACGCTGCGGAATTCATCGGCCGCCCACCGTTCGAGCACCTCGTACAGCTTCGGATCGAGCCGCAGCGGGAAATTTTTTTTCGCCGCCATGCCGCCGGTTAGTACAAGCTTCCCGTGTTAATGACCGGATTGGCGGAACGATCCGAAACGATGGCGACAAGCAGATTGTTGATCATAGCAGCCTTGCGTTCCTCATCCAGCTCGATGACCCCTTCGCGCTGCAGCTGGGCAATGGCGAGCTGCACCATGCCGACGGCGCCTTCCACGATTTTGCTGCGCGCCGCAATGATGGCTGCGGCTTGCTGACGCTGCAGCATGGCGCTGGCAATTTCGGTGGAGTACGCCAGGTGCGTCAGCCGGGCTTCCAGCACTTCAACGCCGGCGACGGACAAGCGGTCCTGGAGCTCGCGGCTAAGCTCGGAAGCGACCTCGTCGGAATGGCCGCGCAGCGAATAGCCGGCTTCTTCGAAGCTGTCGTAAGGATATTTATTCGCCACATGGCGCAAGGCGGTCTCGCTTTGAATCTCAACGAACTGCTCGTAGTTGTCTACATCGAAGGAAGCTTTGGCCGAATCGACGACGCGGAAGACGACGACGGCGGCAATCTCGATCGGGTTGCCTTCGATGTCGTTCACCTTCAGCTTGGCGCTGTTGAAATTGCGCACGCGCATAGACAGCTTTTTGCGGAGAGAAAATGGAACGGTAAGCCATAGGCCACTCTCGCGGATCGTACCGGCATAACTTCCGAAGAAGGTAACGACCTGCGCTTGATTCGGCTGCACGACCGTGATGGACGAGGTTAACAGAGCGGCGATAATGATCAGCGCCACGCCGGCAATCGGCGAAGAGGCGGGAACCAGCAGGACGAAGCCGAGCACGAACAGAGCAAAGATAACCAATATGCCTAAATATCCATTTACCTTCCAGGCATTTCTTTCTTTCATAACGTACCAACTCCTTTTAGATGAGATTGATTAAATATTGATTTGATATTTTTATGATATCACTTTTACAAAATAATGTAAACCGTTATAAAAACCCATTTCCGAATACTTGGTCAAGCTGCCTATCTGAACAAGACTCCTTCGACACCCGGCTCCTCCGGCCGCTTATTGACAGAAAGGATACGCAGTGCTATAAGTTGGATAAGTCGCAAAAACCTTATACCTATCGAGAAGGACGGTGCTTTTCTTGGAAAAAGTGACGACGGAGCAGCGCTTCCGCGAAATCATAGCCGGCTCCAAGCCGACGATTGCCGTATTTAAAACAACCTGGTGCAAAGATTGCCATTTTATCGATCCTTTCATGCCGCAGATCGAAGAAGCGTATGGCGATCGTCTGGAGTTCATTCATATCGACCGGGACGACTTGCCGGACCTGTGCTCTGAGCTGAATATTTTGGGCATTCCGAGCTTTATCGCCTTCCGCGAAGGTCAGGAGCTGATCCGGTTTGTCAGCAAGCTTCGCAAAACCCGCGATGAAATCGAGCAATTTTTGGACCGGGCCGTCGAAGTGGCCAATGCCATGAACAAGTAACGAGCGAATCATAGCTCGCCAAGCGATGTTCCCCCGATTCTATGGAAGAAAAGCCGGGAAGGCGCAGCGAAATTCCCCTGTCCGACACAATTTCGGCAGGGTTTTTGTTCTTTCATGGCTTTGTAACATTTCCGCATGGATTTGCCCTGCGTTAATCGTTATAATGTTACTAAAGTGATCGGGCCCAGCTTGACGGTGCCGATCAAATGCACATAAAGCAGGTGACTTCGCCTCATGACTATGCATCATTGGCTTAAACGTTTTTCCTTTGCCAGCATGATCGGAATGTTCCTCATCTTGCTGATGGGCGCTCTTGTGACCAAGACGGAATCGGGAGCCGGCTGCGGCGACGACTGGCCGCTGTGCAACGGCAAGTTCATTCCGGCCTATACGATAGAATCGATGATCGAATACAGTCACCGTTTCGTGGTGGGCGTCGTCAGTTTAGTATTGCTTGCGACGATGATTCTTGTGTTTATGTACAGCAATCGCAAAGACGCCAAGTGGTACATTACCGGCGCGATGTTCTTTACGCTGCTGCAGGCCGTGCTCGGCGCGCTTGCGGTCATCATGCCGCAGTCGTCGCTCGTTATGGCGCTGCATTTCGGATTTTCCTTGCTGTCGTTTGCTTTCACGCTGCTGCTCGCGCTCGTCTATACGCGTTTCGGCGATTCGATGCAGAGGGGCGATGGAACGACGCTAACCAAAGGCGTGCGCGTAGCGATCTGGAGCACGCTCGTCTTCACTTACGTCGTCGTGTACTTAGGCGCTTTCGTACGCCACACGGAGGCGCTCGGCGGTTGTATCGGATGGCCGCTCTGCAACGGTCAAGTGATTCCGGAGCTTACGGGAGCGACCGCGATCGTGTTCGTTCACCGGCTTGCAGCCGCCATTCTCGGCATTTCCTTGCTGCTGCTGTACTTGGCTGTTCGGATGCAGGCCAGCTCGGACAGCAGTCTGTACCGGGCGACGCGGCTGTCGTTTATCTTCGTCGTCCTGCAAATCTTAAGCGGTGGCTTCGTCACGCTGTCGATCGGTTACGACGTGTATCTGCTTGCCAGCTTGCTGCACACCTTGATCGTTTCTTGCCTGTTCGGCATGCTGTGTTACTTGTCAATAACGTCTTTGCAATCGACGGGACGATCCAAAGTTCAGGCTTACGCGGCTCCGAGGCTGCCGTAAGCTTTTTTTCATCCAGCAATGCCGGAGCAAGAGGCGGCAGCACCGCCTGTATCCGGCTCCCGACAAAGCTCCAAGCCCCTGGCAAGGGGCTTTATTTGTTATAAAAAACCGGAATCGGTTATACTTAACGATACAAGTACCGACGATCGAGAGGGGGCAGTTCGATGCTGAGAGCCTTATTCGGCGATCCGCCGCGGGTGGACAGCGGCCCGCTGCAGGACGCATTCCACGCGATTCACAAATATATGAACAGTTTAACTTTGATCCCTTCGGACAAGCAGACGCCGTATGAGCGGCGTTTCGTTATTTTGAGTCAAAGCCTCGTTCGGGCGATCGATGAAATGGAGCAAAGCCAGTACGCCGCCGTACGGTTCGGACAAAACGTAAAGCAGCGTTACGTCGATCAGATGTCGCGGGAGGAAAAGGACGACTACCATCGGCATCTGTATTTTTACAGAAATGCTTTGATTCGGTTGTTCGCTATATTGGACAAGCTCGGCTATTTCATGAACGAGCGGCTGGCGCTGCAGACGGAGCGAATCAAGTCCCGCTTCTCCTATTTCACCGTGCTGCGCAAAATGCATGAGCACCGGCTTTATACCGATTTGGAGCAGCAATTATACGAGCTGAAGATGAAGTATAAGGATGCGGTAGCACGGCTTCGTAACGAGCGTAACATGGAAATTCATACGATCAATGCCGATTTGCTCGATGACCTGATGAAAGCCGCCGAATCCAAGTACGGGGAGCGGGTACGGATCGACACGGACAGCATCGGCAGCCATATTGCCGATTTGGAGCAAGGCTGCGAGATGACGCTGCGGGCGGTCACAATCGTGTTCCGCTATCTGATCAAGCATCCCGCCGCGGCCGGAAGCAGACCGCCTCACCGGCAAGGTTGAATCCATCCGACGGTTGCACTATACTTTGTAGTATAGTCAGGGAGAGAACCGGGAGGAAGCAGATGGAGCAACGACGCAAGGTGGCGTTAATTACCGGAAGCGCCAAAGGTCTGGGGAAAATGACGGCCATCCGGCTGGCGGAGCAGGGCTGCGACATTATCGTCAATTATGTCCGCAGCGAGCGTGAAGCGGCAGAGCTGTGCCAGCACATTCAGCGGATTGGTGTGCGGTGCATCGCCGTGCAGGGCGACGCAGCCAGCTACGACGACATGAAGCGGCTGGTGGAAAAGGCGGTTGAGGCGTTCGGGACGGTTGACATCCTGATTAATAACGCCGGACCGTTCGTACGCGAGCGCCGGCTGTTCAGCGAATATCGCCCGGATGAAATACAATATTTGATGCAGGGCAACCTGGTCGGTGTCATGTATCTGGATCAACTGGTCATCCCGCTTATGCGCAAGAGCGGATGGGGGAGAATCATTCACTTCGGTTTCGGGCATGCGGCGGAATCCCGCGGATGGCCGCATCGCGCCGTTTATGCCGCGGCCAAGGTCGGGCTCGTTTCATTTACGAAAACGCTTGCCGTCGAAGAAGCGGCGAACGGCATCACCGTCAACATGATTTGCCCGGGAGACATTAAAGGCGCCAACAAGGAGAAGACGATCGCAGAGGCGGAGCATCTCACCGACGAGGAGTCGCCGCGCGGAAGGCCGGGCACAGGCGAGGACATTGCCAGGGTCATCGCCTTCTTATGCGAGGAGCGGTCCGATTTTATAACCGGCAACATTATGGACGTCTCCGGCGGTCTTGATCCGATCCGCGCCATTATCGGCAGCAAATAACGCGTGTTCGCAGGAAAGCCGAGGCAAGCTCTGTACCACATTCGGGTAAGCGTTCACGGCCATTATTGAATCGCATTCTTCTTGCAACAACAAAAAAAGCCCCGTGTCCGGAGCATCCTGAGATGTGCCAGACGACGGGGCTTCTTCACGACGATTTAAAATACTTGCATGACTTCCTGAACGCCTTCCACTTCTTCCAACAGGGCGCGTTCGATGCCGGCTTTGAGCGTAATGGTCGAGCTCGGGCAGCTGCCGCATGCACCCATCAGTTTCAGTTTCACGATGCCGTCTTCGACGTCTACGAGTTCCACGTCTCCGCCGTCGCGCTGCAGGAACGGGCGCAACTTATCTAAAACTTCAAGCACCTCGTCATACATCGTGCTTTGCTGTGTATTTTCACTCATTTGCATCATCTCCCTTCTATAACTTATTATATTACAATACAGTTAAAAATAAAATGGTTTACAAGGTGGCTTAGGACCGATGAGACCGATTATCGAATTTTGTACGAACAATATGCATCACGGCACTCATGTTTTATTTCAAAAACTCGAGCAAAATCCCGATTACGACGTAATCGAATACGGCTGTCTCGGTAACTGCGGCGAGTGCTATCTAGCGCCTTACGCACTCGTCAACGGGGAGATCGTCCCCGCGGCGACCGTGGAAGAGCTGGAGGTCGCCATCGATAACAAAATAAAAGAGATCGAAGCGATGCTCGACCTCCTAGGCGATTAAGTTAACCCAAATGCTTTTTGGACATCCAGAGTACGCCGCTTTTGAGCGCCCTCGGCACCATACCGAGCATGACGGTCCGTTTGCCCATCATGCCGAAGCCGCATTTTTTGCCAAGCGACCCGAGAACTCCCTTGAGCTTGATTTTGCCGAGCCGGGGAGTTTCGTTGTTCCAGACGGCCTGCAGCACTTCCGCCACTTGCTTGCCTTGGGCTTCCGCAGCTTGTCCGCTGGGAGAGAACGGGAGCGCCGCACAGTCGCCGACCACGTAAATGTTCGTATAATCGGGAAGCTGATGATACTCGTTGATCACGAGACGTCCTTGATTGTCTTTGGGCAGGTCCAGCAGCTGGACGATCGGGCTCGGCTGAATTCCGGCGGTCCAGATCGTCATATCCGTTTCAATCAGCTCCTGCCCGTTGTGGAGCACGCCTGGCTCGACCCGGCAGAGCGAGATGTGCGAGCGTAGCTCGATATCGTGCTCAAGCATCCATTCGCGGACGAACCGCTGCAGCTTCTCCGGGAACGGAGACAGGACGCTTGCTCCGCGGTCCAGAATGCGAATGTTGAGATCTTTGCGGCTTTCCCGCAACTCCGCCGCCATCTCGACGCCGCTCAGGCCGCCGCCGACGATCGTCACTTGTCCATAAGGCTTCGTGTCATTGACGACCTGATACGTTTTTCGCGTGGACGACAGCGTTTGAATGCTGTGGGAGAACGACTGCGCCCCCTCGATGCCGTGATACTTGTCCACGCATCCGAGCGCAACAACGAGCCAGTCGTAGGAAAGCGGATCGTCGTTCTCGAATAAAATCAGCTTCCGCTCCGGATCGACGGCCGTCACTTCGCCGTATTTCAGTATAAGCCGAGGATCTACGGGAAAATGAACCCGAATGTCAAGATCCGAGACCGTGCCTGCGGCAAGCGCGTAATATTCCGTCTTCAGACCTTGGAACGGCATCCGGTCGACCAGGATCATCACCGTATCTGAAGGCAATTCGCCGTCCAGCAGTTCTTTCGCAACCGTAAGGCCGCCATATCCTCCGCCCAATATCACAAGTTTCTTCATTGCCAGGCAAACCCTTTCTATGCTGCGGAATTAGTAAACCTTAATTTCGTTGTAAAACGTATCGCGCTCCACCGGAATCCGGCCTGCGCCTTTAATCAGCCATACCAGCTCTTCCCGGGTCATCCCTTCCGGTGATTGCGCGCCTGCGGAGTGGCTAATGCGCTCCTTGATGATCGTGCCGTGCGCATCGGAGGCTCCGTAGGCAAAGGCCAGCTGCGTCAGCTGCACGCCGAGATTAATGAAGTAGGCTTTTACATGCTGAATATTGTCGAGCATCAAACGGCTGATCGCAATCGTCTTTAAGTTATCATAGGCGGATACGCGCCGTTTGATTCCTGCATCGCGGTTGGCCGGCTGCAAGGAGTTTGGAATGAACACGAGGAAGCCGCCCGTTTCGTCCTGAAGCTCGCGGAGCTGGGTCATATGCTCGATGCGCTCTTCCAGCGTCTCGATTGCGCCGAACAGCATCGTTGCATGCGTCTTCATGCCGAGCTGATGCGCACTGCGATGCACTTCAAGCCATTGCTCCGTGGAGGCTTTGTCCTTCAGGCGCATTTTTTTGCGGTAACGGTCGGACAAAATTTCCGCACCGCCGCCGGGCAGCGTGCTCAGTCCTGCATCCATCAGCGTTTGCAGCACTTCTTTATAGCTTAACCCGCTCAGTCTGGAAAAAAACTCGATCTCCGCGGCGGTATGCGCTTTGATCGTCACACTCGGATAGCGCTCCTTCAGCTTGCGGATGTTGTCTACATAATATTGAAACGGCACATTCGGGTTATGCCCCTGGGAAATATGAAACTCGCGCAAATCCGGATGATAATGCTCGTCGATAAATTCGAACATTTCCTCGGCGGTCAGCGTATAGGCACCTTCCTCGCCTTCATCGCGGCGGAAATGACAGAACGCACAGTGCTCCTCGCACACGTTCGTGAAATAAAGACTCATGTTGTCGACAAAAAACACCTTTTTGCCGTTTTTACGCAGATTGACCTTGTTCGCCAACTGGCCGATGGTGAGCAAATCGTCCGATTCATATAAAAATACGCCATCCTCCACCGTCAACCGTTCGCCGTGTTCCACTTTTTCCGCGATTTCGGCCATACGAAGTTCCGATTGATCCGTTGCGATACTCATAAAGACACCTCCATAACGATTTTGGCCCCATTGCGCATGGCAGGGACGCATATACAGTCTAACGTTCGAAACGTATTCACGAGCGAATGTCCGTTGCTGCCGGGCCGTTGGGCCGTGCGATGCATGACCGCCTGCTTCGGTACAAGCGGAGCGGCGCACGGGAAGCTGTGAAAGCTTGCACAAGCACCGCCGGACGATGACTCATAAACACAATACACCCTATTATAAACCTCAAGTCAAGAGGCGGGCAATACGCCGGCACAACAAAAGCGTTTTCATCGCGGGATCAGGAAACAGGTTCCGGTTTATGTCATAAAATATTGCAGATTCTGGCTGAAATATGCAGAATCGCTATATCTTTTGTCAAATCATTCTAGTATAATTTTACATTGAATCTTCGTAACGGGCGGTGCAAAGTTCTTGTCTTCGGTATCCTCCGATTCGCACTCCGTCATTTCCGGCGAAATTGAAAGAGTCCGCGAACAAATGGTAAAGCTCGGTGATCAATTCGGTTTGATGCATCCTGAGGTGCAGAAGTGCAGCCAGCATCTGGATGTCCTGTTGCTGCGTTTTTATGAGATGAAACAACGCGTAAAAGAGGCGGCTGCTCTTGAGGAGCGGCGTTAGAAGGAGTATACTTAAAGACAGAAGCTTTTGTCTTGAGCTGTGCTTCTTTTTTTTATTCAACTATAGGGAGGTCCTACACATGATCTCGATTAGCGAATCGGCTAGCGATAAAATCAAAGAAATGCTCGCGGCGGAACAAATGCCGAACCTGTTCTTGCGTATCGGCGTGAAGTCCGGCGGCTGCAGCGGCTATTCTTATGGCATGGGCTTTGATGATAAAGAGACTGCGGACGATAAAACGTTTGAAGTGCACGGGCTGAAAGTCGTCGTGGACAGCGACAGCTCCAAATATTTGTACGGCGTCGAAATCGACTTTACGGATTCCGGCATGGGCGGAGGGTTCACCATCCATAACCCGAACGCCGTAGCAACCTGCGGGTGCGGCTCCAGCTTCCGGACCAAAGAGGAAGACGCGGTAAAAGCGCAGCCTTGCGAGGATTAAGGGGCGGAGCAGTGCGGGTTATGGGCGTTTTTGCTTCGGTAATGTTAGCGGTGACCTGTAACGATAGCCTAAACGGTAGCAGACTCGGTGGATTGCGGATTGTTTCGATAATTTAGCGGATTAACAACCCTGAGTATTGAATGTTAACAACTCGAAATTTATCGTTTCTGGGTTGCGGACTACAGACCTTCTGACGGAATTTCTACGCGAAATTTCGACGGGAGGTTTTTATTTTGACGCTTAAGAAACGTGAAAGGCGAGTTGCGGCCGGTACGCTTGTATCGCAAAACGATTATCCGCGGCTTACATTCGAGCAGGCGATCGACTTTGTTATTAGCAGAAGCCATTACCTCTTCTCCTCCTCACTTTATTTTCACAAAAGAAAATACAGTAGAATCAAGGGCTGGTCAACGAAACTTGGAATTTTTTATCCTAATTGTATTTTTTGAATATGCCAATGCGTTAATGCGAGAAAGTACCGGACCCCCAAGGCCTGGCCTCCAGGCACGTCGGCAAAGCCCGCATACAAGCTACGCATCAAGTCTTCACTCAGGGGGTCAACAGGCCGCGGGAGAATTCGGCTGATTCCGCGAGCGCTACTGAGTCAACAGAAAAAACGGAGTCCGAGCGTGTTTAAACACCACCTATCCCGGTTATAACTAAATAACGAGTTTCGCCGGTGCATTCGGTGACAACTCTTAACGCGGCTGGCCGTCTTCCCCACGGTACAGCCGTTTTAATTTTATCGAAAGAGGATTAACCGCTCGCCTCGTCGAATCGTTTCCAATGGTCGGAGATCTCGGCTGCGAGTGAGAGACATCGTTCGAAAAACAACAGGGAGAGATTTCAGTGAAACACGTCATTCAACACAAGGGACACATAATTACCGTTGATAGCCCATTAACTAAGATGACACTTATAATTGACGGGGAAGTTCAAGATAATTATGATGGGTTGCTTATACCGAAAGAGCTAATTTTAACAGGCACCATAAAGTATGGGGCCGAAAAGGGGGACATAGTTACAGTGATTATAAAACGGGGTTTACTTTACGGTACCCTGGAATTTAACTATAATGGAATTAGAGTAGAAACGTTAAAGCAATACTATTAATTTTAACGGAGATGCCTCAAATTTTCACTCAGGGATATATCTAATTTTTTACCCATATGTAAAACGCCCATCATTCGAGGAAATATACGTTCGTTGCCGAAAGTATACTTCGTCAGCTTCCGTTTGTGAAGAGACGTCATTTACTATAGCGCTTGACTTTTAGCCTACCGCTATCCGAACGAAAATTCACCATCCATAATCCGAACGCCGTAGCAACCTGAGGGTGCGGCTCCAGTTTCCGTACGAAAGAAGAAGACGCGGTAAAAGCGCAGCCTTGCGAGGATTAAGCTTCGCCAAGGCAGTGTGATGAGGCAAGCTCCATAGGTTCACCATAACGACCTCCTGACGATTCGATTCGTCAGGAGGTTTTTGTAACTTTACAGGCTGTCGCAGCGTCTAGTTTTGTAAAATAAGGAAAGGGGATCCGCATGGAACATAAGTTGAGCCTATGCCTCTTGCTTGCCTTGAACATTGTGATGATCAGCGGCTGCAGCGGCGAAAGCCATAACGAAAGGGAGGCGCAGCGCCGGCAGCTCTCGCTTGCGGAAGTCGTTACAGAAGCGAAAGAAGAGGTGCTTCGACCTATCGTCTATTCGGAGCAGCAAATCGCTTCGATTGCGGCGGAAGCCAAAGCAGCCAGTCTTGGCACAGTTTACATTCCTAAGATCGCCGTGGACGATTGTCCACTGATCGATGGGAAAGTTCTCGCAAATGGGGTGGAGCTGGATTATAAATACATGACCGTGATCCAAAGCGCGAAGCCCTTTGAAGAATCACAAGAAGCTGTGTCAAAGAGGGTCGAAATGAAGAACGGACTCAAGGGGGAGTGGATCGGCGACAAATCCGGTTTACCGAGAAACCGGATTTTACGGTTCCAGATCGATACGAACTACATTGTGCTCGAAGAAACAAGGCATTTGCCAGAAAAAGATGTCCTGGCGATCGCCGAATCCTTCGTCCGGCTGCCTTAGAAATGAAAGGTGGAAACGCGCGCATCAAAGGAAGGCGGGGAAATAATGAAATATGTACGCAAATGGACCTTTTGGTTCGCTGCCGCGAGCATATGCATCGGATTGAACAAATACGTGGGGAACGACGAGAGCAACATCCTGTTGATCGGCTTGAATCCGATCCTGCATGCCATCGCCTACACGGAGCCGCTGCGGCATTGGATATTCGATTACGCCAATGTGCCGCATCCGGAATACAGCGCAAGCGTCGGCGTCCGCTTCCCGGCCTACGCGCTGCACTTCTTGTCCTTCGTGCTTATGGGAGCGCTGATCGATGCAGCGATACGGCGAATTAGGCGGAGAGCGGGGGGAGGCATGGAAAGCGGCTAAACCGAAAAAAAATGCTTTTCACCTCACCGTCAGTTTCCTAAAGTTGATTACTCTTTTTTATCGAAATTTTCCTGCTGTTGGCTGTGTATAACATTGTCCACATAACCCACCGCATAATCATCCATATTTCTACAGTTATCAACAAACTGCTAACAGGTTATTCACATGAATTTGTGGATAACGGAACGCTTGTTCTATTCTCGGCGCCATGTTAATATAATTTTAAATTACAGGACAAGGTGGTCCCTGAATGAAATTTATAAGCAATGAAATGTTGGTGGATTCTTATTTCAAAGCCGTGAGTTTGAAATTGGAGCAGGATTTTGTCGAACTGTTGCTGGAAGAGATTAGACGCCGGCAAATCAACTTGGATTATTACAAAAATGGCGGAGCCCAGGTCAGCTGACCGGGCCTTTTTTTTGCTCGCGCCCTGCACTGTGGACAAAATGCAAAACGGGCATCATTCCATCCACAATCGCTGCCAAGCTTTCCGGTATTCCGCAGCGTTGTCAACAATGGAGAAGAAATGCCCGGTTCAAATGCGTATTTATTCAGAATATTTCACGAATTTATACACAGCTTGTGTATATGTGCTGCCTATAGCTTCATATTGCTGCTGTGCCCTGGGGATAGTTTGGCGGTAGGATCGATGTATACCTTCGCGTTGTTGATGGCCGTCGGCGCTTCGCCGAAGCCGACCGCGATCAGCTTGAGCTTGCCCGGGTATGTCGTAATGTCGCCGGCTGCAAATATGCCGGATACATTCGTCTCCATTCGCGAATCGACGAGCAGGGAGCCGTTGTCGATACGAAGGCCCCATTCGGCAATCGGGCCGAGCGAGGAGACAAAACCGAAATTGACGACGACGGCATCGACGTCGAGCACCGTTTCTTCTCCGCTTTTGCAATCCCTCAGCGTTGCCTTCTCAATGAAGCTCTCTCCATGCAAAGCCGTAATTTCCTTTGGCGTGCATACGTCAACCTTCGATTGCTTCAGCATTTCAACACTGTGTTCATGAGCTCGAAATTTGTCACGGCGGTGGATCAACGTAACCTTCTTCGCGATCGGCTCCAGCATAAGCGCCCAGTCAACCGCCGAATCGCCTCCGCCGCTGATCAGTACGTTCTGCCCTTTGAACTGCTGCAGATCGCTGACGAAGTAATGCAGATTTTTCTTCTCATACTTGGCCGCTTCCGGAAGCTCCAGCTTCCGCGGCTCGAATGCTCCGACCCCGCCGGTAATGATGACCGCTTGGGACAGATGTGCCCCTTTGTCCGTCGTCACCTGGAAGAGCCGCTCATCTTTCTTCTCCACCTTGAGCACCTTTTCTTCGAGGCGAATATCGAGCGGAAAATGCTTCATCTGTTTTTCCAAATTCGAAACGAGCTCTTGCGCTGTAATTTTCGGAAAGCCGGCAACGTCATAAATATGTTTCTCGGGATACAGGGCTGCGAGCTGCCCGCCGAGCTGCGGCATGCTCTCGATCAATTTGACCGACGCCTGACGCATGCCGCCGTAAAAAGCGGCGAACATACCGGCCGGACCGCCTCCGACGATAATAATGTCAACCATCTCCATGCTCATATCGGATGAACACCTCCGGTTCACTTATTTATCCACTATATTATAGTCGCGAGGATTATTTAAATGAAAAAAACTTTTTTCGTTTTCAAGAAAGCAATGGGGGCAGGCAGGGGGCGACAACGTTTCACAAGGCAGTAACCTGGCGCAATGCCCCCGTTAGGATATGAATTGATGCGGTGTCGGCAGTGCGGCAAATTCCTTATTGTAGAAGGGAAAATAACGCTTGCCTTTTGGGGCGTTACATTATATCATTCTTTTAAACTTGGATAAAACTGTGCAAATCATGAAACACATTTGCCCTGTATAGCGCTTATATTGGTATTAGCCAGAGAAGAAATGAAGGATTCAAACTTGCTTTGGCAAGGATTGTGTATTTTTTCACATGCGGTTTGAGTCCATCGATTACAATATACGGGATGGAAGGGATACAACCATGAGCCGAATTCCGAGAATCGTTATTTTGGGAGCGGGGTATGGGGGCATTGTTACGGCTCTCCGCTTGCAAAAGCAGCTGAATTACAATGAAGCGGACGTCACGCTGGTCAACAAGCACGACTATCATTACATTACGACCCATCTGCACATGCCGGCAGCAGGAACGGATAAGCCGGACAATGCAAGGGTCAGCATTACGAAGCTGATCGACGAATTCAAGATTGATTTCGTCAAGTCTACGGCGGTGCAAATCCGCACGCAAGATCAAAAAATCGTGCTGGAGGAAGGGACGCTCTCCTACGATTATTTGGTCATCGGGCTTGGCGGGGAGCCGGAGACGTTCGGCATTCCCGGGCTGAAGGAGCATGCGCTGAATATTCGCTCGATCAACAGTGTACGCTATATCCGCGAACATATTGAATACCAGTTTGCGAAGTTCAAGCGGGAGCCTTCCCGTACGGAGCTGCTGACCTTCATTGTCGGCGGGGCCGGATTCACCGGCATTGAGTTTGTCGGCGAGCTGGCGGACCGGATGCCGGAGCTGTGCAAGGAGTTCGACGTCGATCCGGCGCTTGTGAAAATTTACAATATCGAAGCCGCCCCGACGGCGCTGCCGGGCTTCGACCCGGAACTGGTCGAATATGCGATGAACGTGCTGAGAAATAAAGGCGTCACGTTCAAAATCGCAACGGCGATCAAGGAATGCACGCCGGATGGCGTCACGCTCGCTACGGGAGAAGAAATCAAATCCGCTACGGTCATTTGGACCGGCGGCGTTCGCGGCAACCATATGCTGGAGGAAGCAGGATTTGAGACGATGCGCGGACGGATTAAGGTGGAAGACGATCTTCGCGCACCGGGTCATGACAACATTTATGTGCTGGGCGACTGCTCGATCGTGATGAGTCCGGAAGGCCGACCATATCCCCCTACGGCCCAAATTTCGATGCAGCAGGCGGAAGTGTGCGGACACAACCTCATCTCCCAGATTCGCGGCGCCGATCTGAAGAAGTTCGAATACAAGCCGAAGGGGACAGTGGCTTCCCTGGGACGGGGCGAAGCGATCGGCATCGTCGGATCCCGCAAGATCAAGGGCGGCGTAGCCTCCGCCATGAAAAAAATTATCGATCTTCGCTATCTTTACATTATCGGCGGAATCCCGCTTGTGCTCAAGAAAGGCCGATTCTAATATGCGACATTGCAGCGTTCAAGTCCGCGGACTGCTCACCCGGGAAGAACTCGACCGTTATAACGCGCTCATCGACGTCGGGCATTATTTGGAGACGCAGAACCGTTACGACCTGGTGTATACCGTTCAAAAAGAAATCGACATTTTGATCCTGCCCGCCATTGAGCGGCTCAAGGAAAAGTCGCGGCAGCGCGACCGGGACACGGAATTGTATTTGCGGCAAAAGGAAGCCGGGTTTGTGGACATGGATGAGGAAGACGAGGAATAACCGGCGCGACCGGGACGGACGTGTGGCAGAGGCTGCTAAAGTCTTTGCAGCACGTCTTTTTTTGGCCCATATGAACAATTTTATAAGAAAAGGATAGAGCGGCGTTTGCTGCTCTATCCTTGTGATGGAAATTGTAATTACAGACGGAGCATCGCTTCCATCTTCTGCTGATCGAGCAGGTTGCCTACGTAGAAGTCGCCGAATTCGCCGAACCGGGCGCTCGTCTCATCGAAGCGCATTTCATGCACGATTTTCTTGAATTGCAGCGCATCGTCCGCGAACAGCGTCACGCCCCACTCCCAATCGTCGAGGCCGATCGAGCCGGTGATAATCTGCTTGATTTTGCCGGCATAATTGCGGCCGATCATGCCGTGGCTGCGCATGAAGTTGCGGCGCTCCTCCACGGAGAGCATGTACCAGTTGTCGCTGCCTTCGCGGCGCTTGTCCATCGGGTAAAAGCACAGATGTCTCGCCTTCGGCAAGGTCGGCTTCAGCCGCGCGACAAGCTCCGGATCTTCCATCGGATCTACGCCTGGCTTGGCCATGTATCCGCCGAGCTCCACGATCGAGACGTATGAAAAGGTCGGCACCGTCGTTTGGGCGAAGAGCGACTTGTTAAACTCGGTTTCGAGCTCGTTCAGCTCTTCCAGCGTTTCGCGCAGGTGCATGAATACGAAATCGGCCTTTTGCCCGACGATCGAATAGAACGCCGTGCTGCCTTGCTTCTGGTCTTCGGTTTGCTGGTACTTGCCGAGCAGGGAGTACAGCTCGTCCTCTGCGCGCTGGCGCTCCTGAGCCGTCAGGCTTTTCCATATGTTCCAGTCGATTGCGCGGAAGTCATGCAGGCAATACCAGCCTTCCAATGTATGTACAGCTTCACTCATCGCATTCCATCTCCTTTATAACGCATTGCGGAATTTCCCTTCATTGTAGCGAAATCGGGTGCAAAGGGCAAATGAAAGCGCCTGATGACGCAGAAATTCACAGGAATCAAGCGCGAGTCCGTTCAATAACCGTTCACTTTACCGGGCGGCCTTATTTATTATAATATAGATTAGATAGATGCTTTTGCGCATTCGCCTATTTATGAAAGGAGCGGTTCGTTTGCTGCAGTTGATTATCGTCACCGTGCTGTTGTTCGTGTTGTTTTTCGGGCTCGGCTTTATTCTGAACATGCTGATGAAAACAACCTGGTTTCCCATATACGGTTATATCGCACTGGTCATCGGCCTTGTCATGTATTGGGGCTGGGGGACCGGATCGCTTGCTTCCAACCTCGCCGAATATTCGGTTATTGACTACGTGCCTGCCATCGGCGGGCTGATCGGCGCGATTCTGAGCGGGTCAACGATTCGTTCGCTGCGTCAAAAAGGTTTCCGGATGTTCTAATCCCCAGCAAGCTGAAGCCGCACGAAGCGGAGCTTGGAGCTTGCGAATTTCGCCGTACGACATAGGAAGTAGGATACACTTCCAACGACATGTTCCCCTTTGAAGGACTCCGCTGCGGAGTTTTTCTTCTTTTCCAAGCCTTCTTTTTCTTCTCCCGAGATGTCGGGGATTGTGGTAAAATGGAGAAACACTTGAAACAGATGAATGACGGATGGAGTTTTGCACGAATGCGGATTACGAATTTGCTCCACTTTTCCGAGTATCACCGTTTTTACGTCGGACGGGATTTTGCGCTGAGCGCGATGGATTACAAAATGCTCAGCAGCGTATACCAGCCGATGATCGGCGCGTATGCGATCGCCATCTTTCATACGTTGTTCCAGCAGCTGCCGGCGGACAAGGTCGGGTATTCCGCGGTCGAGCAGCAGCGCAAGCTGTTTTTGGCGCTGGAGCTTGAAACCGGCGAGCGCGGACGCAATCTGTTCATCGAGCAGACGTCCCGGCTGGAAGCGGTCGGCTTGCTGAAGACGACGCGGCGGTTTGCCGAAGCGTCGGAGGATTATGTCTATGAATATACGCTGTATGCGCCGCTGTCGCCTGTCGAGTTTTTCAAAAACCAGCATTTGACGCTGCTGCTGCGGGATAAGGTCGGCAAATATGCCGTATTCGCGCTTCGCGACGAGCTGGTGCAGAATGCTTCGGAGAATTTGGAAGACGCCAATAGCGAGAATTTATCGGTGCCGTTCTACGAGCTGTTCCGGCTGAATACGCAGGTGATCGATTACGAGCTGGAACGGGCGTTTTTCGAATCGGCCGTGACGAAGCCCGCAGGGGAAACGAAGCCGGACGTGACGAACAAGGGCTTTCAGTACGCCGACATTATTATGCATTTCCCAAGGGAATCGCTGAACCGCGAGTACGTCGAACGGCTGAAGTACGAGCCTGAGCAGATGGCGACGATTAATTTTGTAGCGAAAAAATATAATCTGTATCTCACCGACGTGTGCCGGCTTCTCGACGAGGACGGCGTGTTCAACGAAGAAGGCCGAATCGCGCTGGAGCTGCTGCAGCATAAGGCGAACCAAGTGTTTCGCCAGGACAAGAAGCGGTCCGACGAACGCACGCGGCTGCTGGCCAAGCTTGCCGAGCAGGGCGTCGTAAGCGACGAATCGGTCACGCCGGGCGCCGTGAAGGACAAGGTTGTCGAGATGGAGTTTTACCTCGAGGTGCCGGATTTGTTCCAGGGCGAATGCAATCAGCATCAATACAATTACATTTTGCGGAACGAGCCGTATACGTATTTGCTGGAAAAGATTTTTTCCAAAGGCTCGGTGCCGGACGGATTGCTGGATACGCTGGCGAAGGTCGACCTGAACTACGGCTTGAAGGAAGAAGTTATCAACGTCCTGATCCATTTTATTTATACGAACAAGCGGTCATGGTCGAAAACGTCGATCGAATTCAGCGTGACGGACATGCTCGGCAAGCAGGTTGGCTCGTTCGAGCAGGCCGTAGCCTACATTCGCGAGCAGATGTCGTACCAGGAGAAGAAAGCTTCGCGAGGCGCGCAGCCAAGCGCGGCCGGTTACAGCAACAAGCCGGGCAACCGCGGAGGCGCGCGCGGACGGCAGAAGCCGGTCATTCCGGCCGTGCAGGATGCGCCTGCCGCCAAGCAGCGGACGGCTGCGGAACGGGAAGCGCTGCGCAAAAAAGCGCAGCAGCTCGACGGCAAAATATAACGGCATGAGCCGTTCGTTAGCATCATGAGGTAAGGAGGGGACGCTTATGGAATCGTTAGGAGAGCTGCTGCGCGGCGGGATGCAGGGCCGGAAGCTGCTGAAGCAGGCGGAGGAGAAGCTGCAGCAGGTCGCTTCCCATCCGCTCGTTACGAAGCTGCGTGCGAAGCACCCGGAGCTTGACCACGAGACGATGAAGCTGAACTTGAACAAGCTGCACCAATATGTGACGGAGTACGGCAACTGCACGCAGTGCCCTGGACTCGACCGCTGCCCGAACGATCTGGAAGGGCATTACACGCTTCTTTCCGTGGAGCGGGGAGATGACCGAACGCGGGTGTTCGACCAGAAGGTCGCCTGCAAAAAGTTTTTGGCTAAATCGACCCAGGATGCCGTGCGCAGCCGGATTCGCAGCTTCTACGTCGACGAACGGGCGCTGTCGCAAGGCTATTCGTCTCTTGAAATATTGGACAAGGACCCGGAGCGGGAAGAAGCTGTCGGGCAAGTGATCGACTATATATTCAAAATGCGCGAGGATGGGCTGCAGAAGAACGGGCTTTACTTGGCAGGCCAACTCGGAACGGGCAAGACGTTCCTGATGTGCTACATGCTGTACGAGCTGGCGAAGGACGGCTACACGGGAGCGATCGTGTACATGCCCGATTTTGCCGAGGATTTGAAATCGATGTTCGACGATCCGCTCAAGATGAAGGAAACGATCGACATACTGAAAGATACGGATCTGCTTGTATTCGACGATATCGGGGCGGAAAATTTGAGCCCGTGGCTGCGCGATCATGTGATGGGCGCGATTCTGAACTACCGGATGAACCGGAAGCCGACCTTCTTCACCTCCAACCACGATCTTGACGCGCTGGAGAAGCACTTCAGCTTTACGAGCAAGGACGGCGACGAGGAGTTTAAAGGGCGGCGCATCATGGACCGGATTCGGCCGTTTGTCGAGCTGGTGAAGGTGAACGGGCACAACAAGCGCGGCAAGTAGCAGACGGTCGGCAGTTTGTTGCGATGCCGTCACTGCCGGTCTGGAAGTCCCGATGACTGACGGGCTACCTCTAAGCCGATGCGCGCAAAATAACTCCGGATCGGAGTCTGTGAACATTAAAAAAAGCCTTATCCGAGAAGGTCGGATAAGGCTTTCTTCACAATCGTTATCTCATCGCAATCGTAATGATCGTGGCCACGATGGCAATCACGAACAACACCGCAAAAAAGACGCCGAAGCCCATGGCAACGTCCATTAAGTCGTCGCGCTGTTCTTCATATACGTGAAGCTCCGGATGTTTGGAATCGGTCATCGGAATAGTTCCTCCTTAAGTCGTGCCAGTTCATCTTATTATGATTAGTATACCCAACTTGCCGAACAATTGTAAAGGACGGGAAAAGTGACAATTGTGCAAACTTTGGCGCGGTTGAAAAAGGACTTCAGTGTGGTATACTTTACATGTTGATTTTTATTATTCGTCAAAAAAGGAGATATGAATCATGGCTATCGTAAACGTAACTGACCAATCCTTCTCGAATGAAGTGGAAGGCTCTGGTACGGTTCTTGTAGATTTCTGGGCACCTTGGTGCGGTCCTTGCAAAATGATCGCTCCGGTACTGGAAGAGCTTGATAAAGAAGTAGGCGACAATGTAAAAATCGCAAAAGTGAACGTGGACGACAATCCGGAGTCCGCTTCCCGCTTCGGCGTAATGAGCATCCCGACGCTGATCGTGTTCAAAGACGGCCAGCCGGTGGATAAAGTCGTAGGCTTCCAGTCCAAGGACGCGCTCAAAAACGTAATCGGCCGCCATCAATAAGGAATCACGGTTGCAAATCTGTTGACAACCGGCATTGCTGCACGCATGCAACGGTTGCAAATGGCAGATGAGAAAAAGCTCTTTTTCTGGTATTCTGGAAAAAGAGCTTTTTTTGTTGCGGAGAAAGGGGAGAAGCCGCATGTCTGTTATTGAAGGGGACCGCGAACGGAAGAAACGACTGGATGCGATCAAGACGAAGCTGTCGCTTGTGCCGGAGCAGCCGGGCTGCTATTTAATGAAAAACCGGGAAGGAACGATCATTTACGTCGGCAAAGCCAAGGTGCTGCGCAATCGGCTGCGCTCGTATTTTACGGGGAGCCATACGGCGAAGACGCAGCATTTGGTCAGCGAGATCGTTGATTTTGAATATATCGTTACGGCGAGCAACGTCGAAGCGCTCATCTTGGAATGTAATCTGATCAAGAAGCATCATCCGCGCTATAACGTGCTGCTGAAGGACGACAAGTCGTTCCCTTACATTAAAATCACGAATGAAGCGCATCCGCGGCTGGAAGTGACCCGCCGGGTGTATAAGGATAAAGCGAAATATTTTGGCCCGTACCCGAACGCCTTCGCTGCGCAGCAGACGAAGAAGCTGCTCGACCGGCTGTACCCGCTGCGCAAATGCAAGACGCTGCCGGACCGCGTCTGTCTTTATTATCATTTGGGCCAATGCGTCGCCCCATGCGAATACGAAGTGGAGCGGGAGACGTACGATAAAATGGTGCAGGAGATCAGCCGGTTCCTGAACGGCGGTCACGACGAGATCAAGCAGGATCTGACGCGAAAAATGCAGGAGGCGGCAGAGGAGCTGAACTTCGAGCGTGCCAAAGAATTTCGCGATCAAATCGTCCATATCGACGCCGTCATGGAAAAGCAAAAAATCAATACGGCCGATATCGTCGACCGTGACGTATTCGGCTTTGCTGTCGAAAAAGGGTGGATGTGCGTGCAAATTTTGTACATGCGCCAAGGCAAGCTGATCGAACGCAAAGCGACGATGTTCCCGTATTACGGCGAAGCGTACGACGACTTCCTGACGTTCGTCACGCAGTATTACAGCGATAATCCGGCGCTGCCGAAAGAGATTTTCATGCCCGCGGAAGAGGCGGAGGCAGCGGCCGCGCCCGTATCCGGCGCGAATCAGGCCGGAAGCCTCGCGGATCACGCGGCAGCTGACGAGAGTAAGGCTGAGTCATCCGTAAACGGCACTGCCATTGCCGACGGAACGGATGCAGCGGCGGTGGAGAGCGAGGCGATCGCAGCTGCTGCGCTTGCGGCCGATCCGGCGCCGGCGGCATCGGCGGATGAGGAAGCCGCCAAGCCGTTCGAGGCGAAGACGGACGTTAAGGAAGCGCTCGAGAGCTGGCTGAAGGTGAAAGTGCATTTCCCGCGCCGTGGCCTGAAAAAAAATATGGTCGAGATGGCGTGCGACAATGCCAATGTCGCACTGGAGGAGAAGTTCCGCCTCATCGAGCGGGATGAGGAGCGGACGGTGCGCGCCGTGGAAAACCTCGGCGAATGGCTGGGGATCGGCGCCGTGCACCGGATCGAGGCGTTCGATAACTCCAACATTCAGGGCTCGTCCCCGGTATCGGCTATGGTCGTATTTACGGACGGCAAGCCGGACCGCAAGGAATACCGCAAATACAAAATTCGTACGGTCAAAGGGCCGGACGACTACGAAACGATGCGCGAGGTCGTTCGCCGCAGATATGAGCGTGTCTTAAAGGAAGAGCTGCCGATGCCCGATCTGGTCGTCATCGACGGGGGGCGCGGCCAAATTTCCGCTGCGGTCGACGTGCTCGAGAACGAGCTTGGACTGTACATTCCTGTGTGCGGCCTGGTGAAGGATGCGAAGCATAAGACGGCGCAGCTGATGATCGGCGATCCGGCCGAAGTCGTGCCGATTCCGCGCGACAGCCAGGAGTTTTATTTGCTGCAGCGCATCCAGGAGGAAGTTCACCGCTTCGCGATCACGTTCCACCGAGAGACGCGCGGCAAATCGATGACCGTATCGATGCTCGATTCAATTCCCGGCATCGGGGAGAAGCGACGCAAGGCGCTGCTGAAGCATTTCGGCTCGCTCAAGAAAATAAAGGAGGCCGCCGTCGAAGACTTCAAGCCGCTCGGCATCGGCGAGAAGCTGGCGGCGCAAATATTGCAGGCGCTAACGTCCCCGAACCCGGATCAGCCGGGCGACGAGCCGGACTCATCGGACGACGGGGCGGATTCGCAAACCGCAGAAGGCCTCGAAATGTAAAGCGGGATACCCGCGTTGAACACGCCATATCGAATGAAAAAAGACGTTTCTATCCCCGCTTGAACGGCGGCGCTGGAAACGTCTTTTTATGCTGAACCTTATTATGCACAAGGGTTAGCGCGGAAACGGGCGGATACGGCCGCCGTCGGCATATGTACGGTGCAGCCATGAAAGCAGCCAGCCGGCCAGCGCAGGAACAACCAGATAAACGATGCCGAGCAGCGCCTGCAGCGGCTCGCCCATATACAGGAGCGACAGCCCCATCAATATGCTGTCCATGGCGGCATGGGCAAAGACGACGGTGAGGAAGCCGAAGCGCAGAAAAGCCCAGCCGAAGATTAAGCCGATGACGGTCACTTCCACAAGCCGAGTGTATACCGGATAAATCGGATACTGCGTATGGCTCGCCGCCCAAATCAAGCTGGGCAGCAGCACGGCAAGGAACCGGTTGCGCGTCAGCTTCAGGAATAGCGCAATGCCGAACAGCCGGTACACCGCTTCCTCCGAAATCGCCGCCGCCCACGCCATCAGCGGGAAGAGCGCCGGATATACCATGTTGTAGACGGAATCGGCCGGATCGCTGATGGCCCAGACATCGAATGCTTCTCCGGCGGTAAACAGCATGACCTGCTGCAATCCGAGCAAAAACAAACAAAGCAGGTAGCCGCGAATCATGGCGGTGCGGACATGATCGCCGAACACGTGATCCTTCCAGGTGGACCAGGCGATCCAGCCGTGGTCATGCCACATATGCCGGCCGGCCAGCAGCGTGAAATAGGTCGATACGCCCATCAACACGACGAACACGTTGACAAACCACAAATAAAAGAGCGCGCCTGCTTCCGTCGGCCCGCTGCCGTGGGTTGTCCGGAACGCAGGCATCATATTGAAATTGTTGATGAGATATACCGCGAGAAAAACGAGCGTTAGCAGGAGACCTTTGGCAAACCCGATTTCTTTGCGGCAGCGAATGACGATCCAGATCGCGACAATCGTCATCAGGAACGAGATCAGCATGCTGATGCGGGTCATGAGCGCGGATTTGGCATCTTGGGCGTTTTTCCATTCGCCGTACGAGCCGGGAATGGAGAAGGCGGGACGAAATGCCGTGGTCTGACCGTTCTCGGCTTTCATGACGAGTACGAGCTTCGCTTCACCGATCGAATCCGTCCGGCTATGAAACGTATACGTTCCGTTGGCGGCGCTGTCCGGCTCCATGGTGAAGTCCGCCGGTTTATAGCCCATGTCGGTGATCGTTTGTCCCAGCAGCTGGTTCAAGTTCGTTTCAGCCGAACTGACGCGGTTTGTTTTTGCCCCAGCGGGCTTGTTGCGCTCGAAGCCGATGACCGCGAGCGTGTTATAATGGACCGCAATAAAATAATTGACGCCTGTTGCGCGGTCGTTGATTTCGACCTCGTAATAATCGAGCGGAAACCGTGTGCCGTATTTTTTTACATAATCGTCGTATAAATGCTCTTTTTGCAAGTAGCCGCTTCGGGTCGTGTACGATTGATAGAGCGTGCTTGTCTCGACGTCGCTTGACAGCTGGAACCGGTTCTGCGCGAACTTGAGCGCAGCATCCGCCGCCTGTTGTTTCGTCACGGAGGGCTTGTCAATGTTATTCTCATCCAGCCGGTCGGCTCCCTCCATGAACGGAGCGATGAACAACACGCCCATATACATGATCAAACCGAGGACGGCGAGCAGCAGCAGCGGGGGTTCGGACCGTTTTCTCTGCATAGGTTGCTCCTTCTCCATTGTTATTGAATTATTTCATTATATTCATTAAACGTAGCATACATGCGCTGCGGAATTCCAATGATTTCGCGAGCGCGGCGCGGATAATCGAAGCAAAGCGGAGTGCCGCATCCAGTGGAACGCTTACATTTCGGTAATATTCGCGTAATCCTCTGCATTTCCGATTTTTAAGACTTTGTACTTCACGATAAACACGATTATAATTCATATCAATTGAATAAAGCCGAATTTCTTAACGAAAACGGGGGAACCATGAGTTTAGGGGTGAATTCAGCGCAGCCGCAGCCGGCCGCTGATAGGGTGACTGTACATCCGAATCCGTCAGCTAACCTCGTAGGCTTGCGTTGCGATCGGGCGGTGTGCACGCCGCTGACGTCGCGACTTTTACAGGAACCTGACAAGACGACATTGGGTTTCCAGTGTCTTTTTTTATTGCCTGAAATTCAACATTGAGGTGCAACATGAGCGCTCCGGCCAAAAAAATCGAGCTAACGCCTCCGCAAATACTGGTGATCGGGTTTGCGGCTATCATTTTGACGGGAGCGGTGCTGCTGATGCTGCCCGTCGCATCGGCGAACGGGACACCGCTGCGGTTTCTCGATGCGCTCTTCACGGCGACGTCGGCGACTTGCGTAACCGGTCTGGTCGTTGTGGATACCGGCACTTATTTCTCTACGTTCGGGCAGATCGTCATCATCTTATTGATTCAAATAGGCGGCCTCGGGTTCATGACGATGTCGACGGTGTTCGCCTTTATGCTCAAGAAGCGTATTTCGCTCAAGGAGCGGCTTATTTTGCAGGAAGCGATGAATCAGGGGAGCATGGAGGGCATCGTCCGTTTGATCCGGAAAGTTATCCGCTACTCTTTGACGATTGAGTTTATCGCCGCCGTCATCTTTTCGATTCGCTGGTCGATCGATTTGGGTCCGGCTAGGGGCATCTATTACGGTATCTTTCATGCGATTTCTTTTTTCAACAATGCCGGGTTCGATTTATTCGGTTCCGTAACCGGTCCGTTCAGCAGCCTGACGCATTACGCCGATGATGTGATTGTGAATTTCGTCGCGATGGCTTTAATCGTGCTCGGCGGCATCGGCTTTGTCGTCATCTCGGATTTGCTCGAGTTCAAGCGGAACAAGCGGCTGTCGCTCCATTCCAAGGTGGTATTGAGCGCAACGGGCACGCTGATTCTCGTCGGGGCGATCGTGATCTTCGTCTTCGAGTTTTCCAATACGAAAACGGTCGGCTCACTGAGCTGGTACGGCAAGCTGCTCGCCTCGTTCACGCAATCGGTTTCGCCGCGGACGGCCGGGATCAACACGGTTGACCTTGCGAGCCTGCGCCAGGCAACGCAGTTCTTTATCATTATATTAATGTTTATCGGCGCTTCGCCGGGCTCCACCGGGGGCGGGATCAAGACGACGACCTTCACGACGCTGATCGGCGCGATGATCGCTATGATCCGCGGTAAGGAAGATATCGTATTTTTCCACCAGCGGCTCGGCAAGGACCGCATCCTGAAGGCGATTACGCTGACGATGATTGCGCTGTTCCTCGTCATTACGGTGACGATGCTGCTGTCGACGACGGAGAGTCACTCGTTTCTGGTTATTTTGTTCGAGGTGACGTCCGCTTTCGGCACCGTCGGCTTGTCGCTCGGTCTGACGCCGGATTTGACCGATTTCGGCAAAGTGTTGATCGCGCTTACGATGTTTGCCGGCCGTCTCGGCCCGCTGACGCTGGCTTATGCGCTCGGTCCAAAAACGGAAAAGGAATTATATAGGTATCCCGAGGGGAAAATTACGATTGGATAGGGGAAAAGAGAAATCATGAAACGTGGTCAGTACGCGGTCATCGGATTGGGAAGATTCGGATCAAGCCTGGCGAAGGAGCTTGTCGATCTCGGGTATGAGGTGCTCGGCATCGACCGGGACGAGGAAGCCGTAGACGAGATGAGCGATCAGCTCACGCATGCGGTCGTGGCTGATGCCACCGATGAAGAGGTGATCCGGTCGCTGGGCATCCGCAATTTCGATTGCGCCGTCGTCGCCATCGGGGACGACATGCAGGCGAGCATTTTGACGGCGATCCTGCTCAAGGACATCGGCGTCAAAACGGTCGTGGCGAAGGCGCTGTCCGAACTGCACGGCAAAGTGCTGACGAAGGTAGGCGTCGACCGCGTCATTTACCCGGAGAGAGATATGGGCATCCGCGTAGCGCACCAGCTCGTATCGCCCAACCTGCTTGATATTATCGAGCTGTCGAGCGAATACTCCATCGCGGAAATTGCTGTTCCGAAGCGGATGTCGGGCCGCACGCTGGAGGATTTGAACCCGAGGGCGCGGTACGGCTGCAGCGTTGTCGCCATCAACAAGAAAACCGGGATCGTCATTGCGCCGACCGCCCACGACGTCGTCGAAGAGAAGGATGTCATGGTCATTATCGGGACGAATGAGCAAATCGAATCGTTCGAGCATGAGGTAAACCGTCGCTAGACGGCTTATTGGCGCGTCAGTCGGGCTACCATGGCGAGAACGCGCACGGTAGGGTGGTCTGACGTGCTGGAACGGAACGTTCAGAATATAAGGGCATAAGCTTTTCGAGCATTGGAGGAAACATTCGTGGAACACGGAGCGCAGCTGGACCATGTTCTGTTTTTGATCGTGATTATTCTCACCATGGGTATGTTGTTCGGAAAAGTGGCGGGCTGGCTGAAATTGCCGGACGTCGCTCTTTTTTTAGTTGCGGGGATCTTGGTTGGCCCCGGCCTTCACCTCGTAAGCGAGTCCAGCGCTTCCTTTACGAACCAGTTTATACTGACGGTCGGTTCGGCGCTTATCTTGTTCGACGGCGGGCGTAATATCCGTTTGTCCGGCTTGCGCAAAGTATGGATCACCGTATCGCTGCTGAGCGTGCCCGGCGTGCTGATCACATGCGCGGCCGTGTCGGTTGCGGCGCATGCGCTCCTGGGGCTGCCAATGGTGTACGCGCTGCTGCTCGGTGCGATCATATCCTCCACGGATCCGGCGACGCTGATTCCCGTGTTCAAGCAGGTGAAGATTCGCGACAAGGTGCGCGAAACGGTGGAGAGCGAGTCCGCCTTCAACGATGCGACGGGGTCGATCCTGACGTTCTCGGTGCTCGCGATCGTAACGGGCGGACAAGCATTCTCTGTGTCGTCGGGCATCCTCGAGTTTGTGAAGACAGCGCTGGGGGGAGTCGCGGTCGGCGTTATCGTCGGATTGCTCCTTGCGTTCGCCACGGCGCACCTGAAGCTGGGGTATTTGCGCGAATATGCGACGATCGCGCTGGTCGTGACGGCGCTCGGAACGTATTGGCTGGGAACGACGCTGCAGGTGAGCGGCTTTATGGCAACGTTCGCGGCGGGGCTGATCTGGGGCAATGTCGATTTGTTCAAGCTCGACTTGAACGACAAGCTGAATGAGATGGCGCATTTCACGGAGAACACGACGGTGCTGATGCGCATGCTGATCTTTATTTTGCTGGGCAGCCAGGTGAATTTTACGGTCATCCTTCATCATCTGTGGCCAAGCCTCGGCGTCATCGCGGTGTTCATGTTCATTGCCCGGCCGCTCGCGGTACTTGCCTCGGCGCTGCCGGATCGTCGGGCGGACTGGAAGTGGAACGAGATCGTGTTCATGTTCTGGGTGAGGGAAACCGGCGTCATCCCGGCGGCATTATCCGGCATGGTGGCCGGGCTCGGCGTCGAGCACGCCGACGTGATTGCTTCCGTGACGTTCCTCGCAGTGCTCCTCACGATCCTGCTGCAAGCCGGGACGACCGGGGCGGTCGCCCGCAAGCTCGGGCTCGAAGAGCGCCATCCGGCTATCCGGCCGCAGCCGCGTTAATCGGCGGGGAATTCCGCATGATAATGCTGCATCGCTTTGTCGATAAACTGCCGGATGGACGGCTCGTGAAAGGCTTCTTCCGTATACAGCAGGGAAGTCGTTCGTTTGGTTTGCTCCAGCTCGGCAATATAGCGGACCGTCAGCTGGTTGTTTTCCATTAACGTATGGCGCAAGTATGATTCGGGCAGCAGCGTCGCCGCTTCGCAGGTGGTTACGAGCCGTGTAATCGCCTCGAACGAATCGATCTCCATCTTGACGTCGGGGTACACGGCGCAGCGATGGAACATTTCGTCCATCAGCACGCGGTACCATGTTCCCCGCGAAAATAAGATCATCGGCAGCTCGTGCAGGTCTTGAATCGTCAGTGTACTTCTATCGGCGAACGGGTGCTTGACCGGCAGCACGAGGCAAAGATGGTCGACGAACAGTGGCACGCACGTCAGGCCCGGCTCACTGATGCTGGAGGCGACGAGGCCGATATTGACTTTCTTCTCCTTGACGAGCGGCACGATCTCATGCGTCTTACCGGTTACCGCCTTCACATCGGTCATCGGGTATTCGCGCGTATAAATCGTGATCAAATCGGGAAGAGTGGATTGCAGGGTCGTGAGGCTCGCCCCGATAATGATGCTGGCCGGCGGCGTATGCGCCTTGAAGCCCTGCAGCGCCTGCTCCAGCTTACGCTCCAGCCGTTTTCGCTCAAGCGCATGCTCGTAACATATTTCACCTGCCCGGGTAAGCTCCAGCCGCTTGCCTTTGCGCTTGAACAGCGGGACGCCGAGCTCCTCCTCCAGCCGCATGATTTTGCGGGACAGCGCCGGCTGGGAAATGTTCAGCAGCAGGGAAGCTTTATTCAGACTTTGCTGCTCCACCACGGTGGCAAACACATCGAACAGTTCCATTACATACACCTCTTCACGCTCTATATGCACTAAAGTTATAAGTCATTATAATTAATAAGCACTTCCATTATAAGCGAAACAGGAGTAGTATGTATATGTCACTCTTTGTACACAAGTTTCGTCGATGCCTGCATAAAAGAATGTCGATTCATGGAAAATAGTCGTAGCGTTTTTTGTTGACGCTCCCAATATGCGGGAGTACAATGGTAGATGGTTTTGACGATGCGGTGACAAGCCTTAATTTAAGGGGGGAATGAAATTCAATGTTCAAAAACTCGTATTACTCTCGAAAGCTGCATTCATTGTTGGGGGTCATTCCGGTCGGCTTCTTTTTGATCGAACACCTGCTGACAAACTATTCGGCGGTCAAGGGCGGTCATGAAAGCTTCCTGGAACATGTCGAATGGCTTCACGGATTGCCGCTGGTACTGCTTCTGGAAATCGTCGGCATCTGGATTCCGCTGGCATATCATGCAATTTACGGGTTGTACGTAGCTTATACGGCCAAAAATAACGTGAATAACTACGGTTACTTCCGCAACCAGATGTTTTTCTTGCAGCGGGTTACCGGTGTGCTTACGTTCCTGTTCGTTGCATGGCATTTCTTCCAAACGCGGTTCCAAATTACGCTCGGCCTGCCACAGGAACATATCGGTATGCGTATGAACGAGATTGCAAGCAATCCCGTTTATTTTGTGCTGTACTGTATCGGGATTGTCTCGGCGGTATTCCACTTCAGCAACGGCATGTGGTCGTTCCTGGTGAGCTGGGGCATTACGGTGGGACCGCGCGCGCAGCGCGTATCTACGTACGTCTGGATGGGCGTATTCGTAGTCATGACGATCATGTTCATTATGTCTTTGTCGGCTTTCGTGGACCCGCAGTTCCAAGAGATGCCGAAAGTAGCGAAAGGTTAAGGGGGAGAAAGCGAACATGGCGAATTCTAAAATCATCGTAGTCGGCGGAGGTCTCGCGGGCTTAATGGCCACCGTGAAGGCAGCGGAAGCCGGAGTTCACGTAGACCTGTTCTCCTTGGTGCCAGTGAAGCGATCCCACTCTGTCTGTGCTCAAGGCGGCATAAATGGGGCCGTCAATACAAAAGGGGAAGGCGATTCCCCGTGGGAACATTTTGACGATACGGTATACGGCGGCGACTTCCTTGCCAACCAGCCGCTCGTTAAAGCAATGTGCGAAGCCGCACCGGGCATCATTCACTTGATGGACCGGATGGGCGTAATGTTCAGCCGTACACCGGAAGGCTTGCTCGACTTCCGCCGCTTCGGGGGAACGCAGTACCACCGCACGGCATTTGCCGGGGCGACGACCGGGCAGCAGTTGCTGTACGCGCTGGATGAGCAAGTGCGCCGCTGGGAAACGGCCGGGCTTGTGAAGAAGTACGAGCATTGGGAATTCCTCGGCGCAGTGATCGACGACGACGGCGTCTGTCGCGGGATTGCCGGACAAGATTTGCGCAGCATGGAAGTGAATACATTCTCGGCGGATGCGGTCATTTTGGCAACCGGCGGCCCGGGGATCGTGTTCGGCAAAACAACGAACTCGGTCATTAACACCGGCACCGCTGCCAGTGCGGTGTATCAGCAGGGTGTATATTACGCCAACGGCGAATTTATCCAAATTCACCCGACGGCGATTCCGGGAGACGACAAGCTGCGGCTCATGTCCGAATCGGCGCGCGGCGAAGGCGGACGGATCTGGACTTACAAAGACGGCAAGCCATGGTACTTCCTTGAAGAGAAATATCCGGCTTACGGCAACCTGGTTCCTCGCGATATCGCGACCCGCGAAATTTTCTCGGTGTGCGTAGACCAGAAGCTCGGCATCAACGGCGAGAACATGGTATATCTCGACTTGTCCCATAAAGATCCGAAGGAGCTGGACGTCAAGCTCGGCGGCATTATCGAGATTTATGAGAAGTTCATGGGCGACGACCCGCGGAAAATTCCAATGAAAATTTTCCCTGCGGTTCACTACTCGATGGGCGGCATGTGGGTCGATTACAACCAGATGACGAACATTCCGGGACTGTTCGCCGCCGGCGAATGCGAGTATCAATACCACGGCGCGAACCGGCTCGGCGCGAACTCGCTCTTGTCCGCGATTTACGGCGGGATGGTGGCCGGACCGAAGGCCATCGAATATATCAAAGGGCTCAAGAAGCATGCCGACGATATTTCCTCCTCGGTGTTCGAACGCTACAAGAAGCAGCATACGGACCGCTACGAGAGCATCCTGAAAATGGACGGCACGGAGAATGCATACGTGCTCGGCAAAGAGCTCGGCGACTGGATGAACAATAATATGACGGTCGTTCGCTTCAACAAAAACCTGGAGCAAACGATCGATAAAATCAACGAGCTGAAGCAGCGCTGGAAAAACATCAACGTCAACGACTCAGCTCGCTATAACAACCCGGGCGTGGCCTATACGCGTCAGCTCTGGAACATGATTGAGCTTGCCCATGCGATGACGCTCGGCGCCTTGCTGCGCAACGAAAGCCGCGGCGCGCACTACAAGCCGGAATTCCCGGAACGCGACGACGAAGAATTCCTGAAAACGACGAAAGCGAAGTGGACGCCGGACGGCCCGCAAATCGAGTGGGAAGCCGTTGACGTATCCTTGATCCAGCCGCGTAAGCGCGACTACACAACGGACAAGAAGGGAGGTCATTGATCATGGCCGAAGCAACCGCAACTGCAAGCAAAAAAGTGAAGTTTATCGTCACTCGTCAAGATTCGCCGGAAAGCAGTCCGTATACGGAGGAGTTTGAAGTTCCTTACCGTCCGAATATGAACGTGATCAGCGCGCTGATGGAGATTCAGCGTAACCCGACGAATGTGGCAGGGAAGAAAACGACACCGGTATGCTGGGAGTCGAACTGTCTGGAGGAAGTATGCGGCGCCTGCTCGATGGTGATCAACGGCAAGCCGCGCCAAGCTTGCTCCGCGCTTGTCGACAAGCTGGAGCAGCCGATCCGGATTGCCCCGATGGCCACCTTCCCGGTCGTGCGCGACTTGGTCATTAACCGGGAGCGGATGTTCTCCGCGCTGAAGAAAGTGAAAGCATGGATTCCGATCGACGGCACGTACGATTTGGGCCCGGGCCCGCGCCTCGCCGAATCGAAGCGCCAATGGGCGTACGAGCTGTCCAAATGCATGACATGCGGCGTATGTCTTGAATCCTGTCCGAACGTGAATGACAAAACCGACTTCATCGGTCCGGCCGCGATTTCGCAGGTGCGCTTGTTCAATACGCATCCGACGGGCGAGATGAACAAGGAAGAGCGTCTGGAAGCACTGATGTCCGAGGGCGGCATCGAAGGCTGCGGCAACTCGCAAAACTGCGTGCGCTCCTGCCCGAAAGGCATTCCGCTTACAACGTCCATCGCGGCGATGAACCTCGATACGACGAAGCATTTATTCAAGAAATGGCTCGGCATGTAATTGAAACTCAATGAACTGCAGCTCCCTTGTTCCGCCGAAAGGCGGGACAGGGGAGTTTTTATATTATGACGGTTTTATTTGGGTTGACTGGGGATTTATTTAGGTATAGAATGTATTTAAACGTTTAAATTATAGGTTTTAGTGCAAAGGGGGCTTGCTGTCTCGCATGAGCAGTAAAAGACAAGTGACGATCGTAGATATTGCGGAGGCGGCCGGCGTATCGATCGCGACGGTGTCCAACGTGCTGAACCGCCGCAACGTGCCGATGTCCGAAGACACGATCCGTAAGGTGGAAGAAGCGGCGGAGCGGCTCGGCTACCGGCGCAATGTGATGGCGGCCAATTTGAGCCGCCGCAAGACGTATGAGCTCGGGATGCTTGTGCCGGGCTTCGGAGGCTATTATGGCCGGTTCGCGGAAGAAATGCAGCGCAAAGCGCATTTGTACGGGTACCACTTGTCCGTGTTCTCCGCCGCCGGCTTCGATCCGGAGATCGAGCAGAGGCATCTCGAGGTGCTGCTTCAGCGCCGGGTGGACGGGCTGTTCTGTCACGGCCTGGCGATGTCGCATGAGACGACGCGCAAGATCGTCGGCGAAGGCACGCCGCTGGTGCTGTTCAACGGCTGGGGATGGCCGAGCGACATTGCGGCATGCGCCGTCAATCTCGATTTTGCCGGGGGCTGTATCGATGCGGTGCGCCATCTGTATGACCAGGGCAGCCGTAAGCTGTATTACTTCGGCAAAGCCGCAGCGCATGCGACGGACCGCCAGCGCCGCATCGGCTTCACCGAAGGGGTCCAGCGGCTGCCCGAAGCGGTGCCGGCCGCGATCGTCGAGTTTCGCGATGCGAAATCATTGGATCAGTTGATGGACGAAGTCATTACCGCTTCGTCCAGCGATGCTGCGGGTCCTGTCGGCATATTGGCCTTCGACGACGTTGACGCGCTTGCGGTGATGTCGGCCGTCTTCCACCGGGGGTACCGGGTACCGGAAGATTATCTCGTCGTCGGCATTAACAACGATCCGGTCTCGAAGCTGGCTTATCCGCCGCTGACCACGATCGATATACCGTACAAGGAGCAAGTGCGGCTGGCGATTCGGCTGATGCTGCTCGAGCTCGGCGAGACGGAGCGGCTGAAGCAAGTGGACGGCGAGCTTCCGCATGGCTGTTCGGCGAGTGAACAGGAAATACGCATCCCGCTGCAGCTTATTCCCCGCATGTCCACTCTTGGACGATAATGCGGCGCAGATAAACGGCAGCCTGCGATATAGAATCATTTTCCCATATGTTGCAGCGGAGAGCGGTTGGCGCGATGACGGCGATCTCCGTTGTCAACCTACCTTTAGAAGGAGTTGGTCCTCATGAGTTTATGGCAAAAGGCGATTGAAGACGCGGTACGGAAAACGAAAGCGAATATTGAGCGTTTCGGGGATCAGTTCCCGCATGTCAGCAGCAACGGGACCTATGCGCTGAATGACAACAACGAATGGACCGACGGCTTCTGGTCGGGTATGCTGTGGCTGTGCTACGAGTACACGCAGGATGATGCGTTCCGGAAGGCGGCTGTGGGTACGGTCGACAGCTTCCACCGCCGGCTGGACGAGCATCGGCAGCTGGATCACCACGACATCGGTTTTCTGTATTCGCTTTCATCGAAAGCGCAGTGGATTATCGAGAAGGACGAAGCGGCCAAGCAGTTGACGCTGCAAGCGGCTGACACGCTGATGAAACGCTGGAGACCGAAAGGCCGGTACATTCAGGCCTGGGGCAAAGAAGGGGACGAGCGCAACGGCGGCCGCATCATTATCGACTGCATGATGAATTTGCCGCTCCTGTACTGGGCATACGCGCATACGGGCGATGACAAGTATCTCAACGCGGCTGTCATCCATGCGGATCTGTCCCGCCGGTTCCTTGTGCGCGGCGATGACTCGTCCTATCATACGTTCTATTTCGAGCAAGAGACCGGGGAAGCGCTGCGGGGCGGTACGCACCAAGGCTACATGGACGGATCGACCTGGACGCGCGGCCAGGCGTGGGGCGTTTACGGCTTCGCGCTGTCGTACCGCTATACGGGCAATCCGCTTTACCTGGAGACTTCGCGGCGGATGGCGCGCTATTTCCTGGAGCGCCTGCCGGAAGACGACGTTGTGTATTGGGATTTCAACGCCCCGGTGAACGCCGAGACGAAGCGGGACAGTTCCGCCTCCGCGATTACGGCGGCCGGCGTTCTGGAGCTGTTATCGCATCTGGAACCTGACGATGCCGATCGGGCATTTCTGGAAGACGGCTTGCAGCGCACAATGACGTCGCTCGTCGAGAATTATTCTACGATCGGGCAGCCGGAAGCGGAAGGGCTGCTGGAGCACGGTTCCTACAGCGTCAGAGGGAACAATGCGCCGGATGATTATATGATCTGGGGCGACTATTATTATCTTGAAGCGCTGCTGCGGCTGGAGCGGGGCATCCCGGGCTACTGGTACGAGCGCAAGTAAAGCACAAAACCTCCTGATTCGGACGCTAGAGCGTCCCGAGACAGGAGGTTTGCTTATTGTGCGGGTCCATCGCCGGCAAGGAGGCTGGCTTAGTGCTCGGCTCTGCGCAAAAACTCTTTGCCGTATTCGCCGTGCGGGTGTATGCCTGCGTGCTCCATCTGGATCGTGGAGTGCTCGATGCCGTACTTCTCCTTGAGCGTTTCGTTAATCGCAAGTATAATGCAGAATGGCTGAATTTTATCGTCGATGAAGACATGCGCCGTCAAGGAATAATGATCGGTGGAGACGGCCCACAGATGCATTTCATGAACGTCCTCGACGCCTTCCACTTTGCCGATGTCGGCGCGGATTTCGTCGAGATTGAACTTCTGCGGAACGGATTCCATCAAGATCAAGTACGATTCTTTGATGATTTTGGAACCGCCGATAAAAATGATGCCGCCGATGACCATACTGATCAGCGGATCGACCCATTGGTAGGCGGTGAAGTAAATAATGATCGCCGAAACGATGACGCCGGCCGAGCTGAGCAAATCGCCGATAAAATGCCACAGGGCGCTCTGAACATTCAAGTTCTCCTCTTCCTTGATGCTGCGGCTGAGCACCAGCGTGAGTACCAGATTCACAATGAAGCCGATGGAAGCGATAACGAGCATCAGCTTGAAGTTGATCGGTTCCGGATGAATAAAGCGGCGGATGCCTTCGATGAAGATACCGACCGCAATAATGGCGAGAGCGAGCCCGTTCAGGAACGATGCGATGATTTCGAACCGGAGGTACCCGAATGTAAATCTGGCGTTCGGCGGGCGCGTCGCCAAGTAGATGGCGATCATGCTCAATCCGAGCGCGATGACGTCGGATATCATATGTGCCGAATCGGACAGCAGCGCGAGCGAGTTGGACATAATGCCGCCGATAATTTCAACAATCGTAAAAAAAGCAGTCAATATGAGCGTAACCCACAGTGCCTTCTTCGACTGGCTCTGCTCTTTGACGTGATGTAAGTGGTGGTAATCGTACATGGATTTCACCTAACCTTCTTGTTCTGTTTCTCTCATGTAGGGATTATACGTCAAGGTCGGAATTTTGGCAAATACTTTAATTGAGAGCGATTTTCAGGCATTTGAGAGGTATTATCACTGGTTTGAGAAGCTTTATCAATGAATTAATCTGGATTTCTCGTAAGATGGGAATGCAGGATAAAACTTCCCTGATAGCGCCTTCACATTTGTTACACAAATGAAATATTTCTGTTATCGTTCTATCATATTCAAGGTATACAATAATACCCAAGACCCCCTTTTTAATATATACACCTTTAAGGCTCGCCCCGTTGGCGAGTCTCTTTTTTTGTCTTGGTGGATTAGAAGCTTTATAAAAGGATTTAAGGAGAGGTTGCCTGCTGGAAAGTTAGGCTTGGGGGATGGTTTGGAGACGAGAGGGCTAATCGGTAAATTGATGGGCTGCTGTCGCATGGCCAAAGCGAAAGGTGATTCAACCACACAAAGGAAAAGAATGGGTCGCTAATGCAGGGAGCTTGTCGGAAAAGCTGCGGCATTTAATGAGGAGTATAGTTAATGCCATTTAGGTGTCGTTTTGGGTTTAGATTTAAGTAATTTTAAAAATATAGGGCGTTTATTCCTTTTAACGAGTAGCTTTTTTGATGTTTCGAGAACCTGTTCCAACCGTTTTTCTGTTCCATGAGAAATTTGGTTATAGAGTTTGTTTTGCACAAGTATCACTCCAATGAAAGAAGTAGTCCTAAAGGACCGCATATAGTTATATTGCACTATGATTTTATCATAAAACGGCAATAAATGTCGATTAATGGCATTTATTTTTTTGGTATGGATGAAAAAGAAATGAAAAGGAGCTTAGCGCGGGAAGTTTGAGACGCAGCTGACAAGACGCCGAGGAATAGTAACATCCACCAAGAGGCATAATAGGAAAAAGTTGCTGTCTTGGAGGTTTGTATGAACAAGCAGGATTATTGGAACGAGATTTACGCAAGAAGAGAAGAAGTCAGCTCGCTGCTGAGCGCATATTGGCATCGTTACTCCCATGTGGGAACGTGGCAGTTTTGGGTTGCTGTAGCGATGCTCACGATTCCGCTGATCGTGCTCTATTTTGCGCTCGACCGCAAAAAAATATGGGAGGTATTGTTTTTCGGATATACCATCCATATGCTCTGGAACTATGCGGACACGATCCTGGAGTTGGATAATTATTTTGTGCATACCTACATGTTGGCTCCGTTCCTGCCGTTCGGCATCAGCTCGACCGCTTCGTTTCTGCCGGTAGCCTTTCTGTTGGTGTACCAGTATTGCATAAACCATAACAAAAACTTTTACCTGTATGCGCTGCTCATGAGTTGTTTGTTTGCATTCGGGTTTGCCGTTATATCGAAAATGATTGGGATTTTGCACGTACGCAAAGGAATGAATCAATTCCATTTGCTGCTGATCGATGTGGCCGTCGCCTATTGCTCGTATTGGCTGACCAAGCTGGTCATGGTGATGAAAAACGGCAAGGGAAGTCCCGGCAGCCGCTTCATTATCGTGAAAAAGCTGGATTTCAACAAATATCGGATCTATAGTAAAGCGAAATCCTGAATGCTTCAGGTTAGCAAATGAAAAAAAAGGAGCCGGCGGCTCCTTTTTATGTTATCAAGCTCATTTTTATAAACCGTACCCCTGCCATGCGGACTCAGAGCGTAAAATACGAGTCTTCCTTCGTCCAAAACTTCCGGACGGATGCTTTCATCCCGTCGGGCTTGCTCTTCAAATGAGCGACTTCCTCCGGAACGCCGCAAGCCGCCGCTGCATCGTATATCGAGACGCCTTCCAGCAGGAGCTTGTCCGAGATCAGCAGCTCGACCGCGAACTCATTGGCCTCCCGCTCAATCCGGTCGACGGATAACAGCGTATTTTTACGCAGAAATGGCGTATTGAGGTTCGGATGCATCATGACATGGCCGAGCTCGTGAGCGATGACGAACCGCTGCACGGATTCGCCGTTGTCGCGGTTCAAATGAATGAATTTCATCCGTTTGTATGTGCTGTAGTAGCCCAAAATATCGCCAAGCTGCTCGTACAAGACCGTGATGCCTTTTCTGGATGCGATTGTAAAAGGGTTGTTGGTCTTATATATTTTGAGTAATTGCAAGACAGATTGCTTCGGTAACCGCATCCGTCAGCCCCCTAATGATATTATTCTCTACGGTATTTCTTCGGGGTGAATTTCTGTTTGGCCATCTGCTTGGCCAGACGCATCGAATTTTCGAGAGATATTCTCAGGAGCTCCTTGCTCTCTTCATCGATCGGTTCGCCGTGGAACGCGAGCGCTTCGCCGCTCTCCAGATCGGACATAATGCGCTCGAGGTCTTTGGCGATATCTCGCTCCTCCTTGGAGGTAAAGGCGGGTTTCGGCCCTGGCTGCCCTGCCGGATCGTCATTCCACTGCTCGTCCAGCAGCTGGTGGGCTTCAATGTGAAGCGCTTTGGCTATCGATTTCAGCGTATCGACGCTGGGGTTATAGCGATTGCCTTCCACATCGGCCAAATAAGATCTGGAAAGGCCCGCCCGCTCGGCGAGCTGGACCTGCGTCATTGTTTGCTGCTTGCGAAAAAATTTGATTCGTTCACCAATCGACATTTTAACGCCAACCCTTCGAATGTCGGTATATCCGACGGTTGGTTTTATTATACACAGGTGATGTCGAACGCACAAGTATTCGGACTGCCGGAAATACAAGTAAAAATGGGCATTTATAAGTAATTATTAGGAAATTATGTGTTTTATTATGAATTTGGCCGTTAATAGTCTGATACACTGCTTTACGAATTGTCGTGAATACTGTACATTTTGGCTACAAGGGACAAGCGGCCCGGTGATAAATTGTAGTTTGTGGATGGCTGCAGGTTCATATGAAGGTGGAAGCAAAACTTTGCAGCTTAAATGTCGGAAATACAAGATGAAATGAAGAAAATGAAAAGGAAGGGTGCGACGCATATGCCGGATAATCAAGCGATCCAACAATTGAAAAGTTACAAACAAATTACTCTTCGAATGAAGGTATTGGAAAAGTATCCGATCGGCAACGGCATGTATTTAAGCCAATTTCAAGAGGACGATAATTTGCAGACGCTTCATCGGCAGCTGAAGCATCTTCCGTCTTATATGTATTTATCCAAGCACGAGCAGAAGCTGGAAACGGTCGCTCACACGTATTTGACACACTACCCGACCGGAACGAAAGCACAGCTGAATGCCATTCCTACTGTGGGCCACGACGCGGAGGATGAGAAGCTGCTGCGGGAGCTGCGCAGTAAAATCCAGAAGGTGATCGAGGCGCGGGCCGGCCGCTTGAACGATTTTGACGCCATGATCGAGCGAGTCAGCGAGCTGCAGGAATTAGAGCAGCAGAAGCAATACATCGAGCATACGCTGGAGGTGCTGGCGGAGTACAAGCCGCAATACGCGCAGCTGCTGAAGCTGCAGTTCATTGAGGGGAAATCGATCGACGAGGTCGCGGACGCGCTGAATATCGTCCGAAGGACGTATGACCGCTGGAAGCCGAAAGCGTTCGAGGAGTACGGTAAAATCTTCAGCGCATCGTAAGCCGTGAGACCCGTCGCAAACCTGTCGCAGCATTGTCGTCAAAGGTGTCGTATACGGACGAAAAAATCCGTGCTAATATGCTAGTATGGAAAACAATTCGATACCGCAGCAGCCGGACAAGTCGCTCGTATAGCAGAGCGGCTTTTTGTTTTGTATCGGCAGACTGATGCAGCAATGTGCGCGGTTTTGGAACGCAGAACCGAGCGGTAACGATGTCGCAAGGCTGTCGTAACATTGTCGTCAAAGGTGTCGTATACGGACGATTTTATCCGTGCTACTATGCTAACATGGCAAACCATTCAATATCGCAGCAGCCGAACAAGTCGCTTGAACCATAAACGGCTTTTTTGTTTTACCAAAATCCGCTTGAGAGGAGGTGAACCCCATGAATAACGGCAATCCGGTATCTGTTGTCGCGGCAGCAAGCCTGTCGCTCGAACGATTCATCCGTTGGCGGCTGCTCGGCGGGAACTTTTTGTAGCCTGCGCTGATCGTGGTGCAGCGGTTGGAGGGATGAACAGGCCGGTCATGCATTGCAGGAGATAAAAGCAGTACGCAATCGGGGTGGTGAAGGTGGAATCATTACAACAGAGCGTCGTGCAGCGGCTTCGGGCGACATTTCCGGAACTGCCGGTTTATGTCGAGCAGCCGGGACAGGGAGTCCAGGGTCCTGCCTTTTATGTAAGTCTGCTCGAAGGCTCGCAGGTGAAGCTGCTGGGAAGACGTTACAAACTAACGGATCGCTTCGATATTCGATACGATCCTGATCCGAACAGCATGGAGAAAAACAAGGAATGCGTGCAAATCGCCGAACAACTGCTGGAGCAGTTGGCGTACATCGAATGGGGCGGACGGCTCTACCGCGGGCAAAGCATGCGGCATGAGATCAAGGAGGGCGAGCTTCATTTTTACGTTGCCTTTGACGTGTATCTCATCCTGACCCGGGAACCGGAGCCAACCATGAAAAAAATAGAACAGAGGTGGCATCTCCAGTGAGTACGAAAAAGGAATCCGCAGCAGCCGCAGGCAAATCGGCGGCAGCTTATGCGAAAGAGCAGTTCATGCAGTCGAAGCAGTTTAGCGCTCCGCAAAAAGATGTACTGGACGCGCTTTTAATAGAAGATCAAACGTATACCTTGGAGCAGGTCAAAAAAATGCTCCAGGACATTTCGAAGAGGACGGTGAGCTAATATGGCAGGCGGACAATGGACAACACAAAACAAAACGCGCCCGGGCGTCTATATTAACTTTACAGGTGAAGGCGGTACGGCCGGCACGGCTAGCGGGCGCGGGACCATGGCGCTTGCGCTCTCTCTGCCTTGGGGACCTTCGAAGCAACTGCTTGCGATTCAAGCCGGCGACGATATCTCCGCATTGCTTGGCTACGATTTGGCGGCGCCGCAATTGCTGCTGGCGAAAGAGGCGCTCAAGCGGTCGAACACCTTGCTCCTCTACCGGTTGAATGCAGGTGTCAAGGCATCCGTTACATCCGGCGGCTTGACGGCAACAGCCAAGCACGGCGGCTCGCGGGGCAATGATTTGACGATCGTCATTCAGGAGAATATTGACGATGAGAATGTGTTTGACGTTAAGACGCTGCTGTCGGGAAATGAAGTCGACCGTCAGACGGTTGCTTCCATTACCGAGCTTGCTGCGAACGATTGGATCGTGTTCAGCGGTACCGGGGCCTTGACGGCGACGGCTGGCGCGCCGCTTACAGGCGGTGCGGACGGCACGGTCACGAATCAGGACCATTCCGATTTTCTTGCGGCGGCGGAGCTGTTCGAGTTCCAGACGATCGCGCTGCCTTCGACGGATGCAACGCTGAAGTCGATCTATACGGCCTATATTCGCCGTTTGCGCGAAGAAGAGGGCAAGAAGGTGCAGGCGGTGCTGGAAAATTATTCGGCCGCCGATTCCGAAGGCGTCATCAGCGTGAAGAACGGCGTCGTTCTTGCCGACGGCACGACGTTGACAGCGGCTCAAGCTACGGCATGGGTAGCCGCAGCGACGGCAAGCGCGCAAATGAACGAATCGTTGACGTACAAAGCATACGACGATGCGATTGACGCAACGCCGCGCTATACGAATTCGCAGATCGAAGCTGCCATTGTAAGCGGCGAGCTCGTCTTCGTCCCGAATAACGGCAGGGCCATCGTGGAGCAGGACATCAACACGTTCCGCAGCTTTTCCCCGAACAAGGACATGAAGTTTTCCAAAAATCGCGTCATCCGGGTACTGGATGGCATCGGCAACGATGTGAAACGAATCTTCGAATCGTTCTATGTGGGGAAAGTGGACAACAATCCCGACGGCCGCGGCTTGCTGCGAAGCGAAATCGTGTCTTACCTGAACACGCTGCAGCAGATCGGTGCGATTCAAAATTTCAATTCGCAAACGGACATTGCGGTGCTGGAAGGTCAAGATGCGGATAGCGTGTATGTGGAAGTTCACGCACAGCCGGTAGATTCGATTGAAAAAATTTATATGAAAGTGAAGGTGAAGTAACATGGCATTTTTAAGAGCAGGCGATACGATTTCGGGGCAAGAGGGGCGTGCCTACGCCATTGTGAATCAGCTATCGGAGGAAATGTTCTACATCAAGTCGCTGGAGGCGACCGTCGAAAAGCAAAAGGCGGAGATCAAGACGATCGGCCGGCGCGGGGTGCAGCATAAGGCGACAGGCTGGACGGGCAAAGGTACGATGACGATCTACTACGTCACCTCCAAATTCCGCCAAATGATGTTCGATTACATCAAGAACGGCAAAGATACGTATTTCAGCATCAAGGTGATCAACGAGGACCCGGTATCGACGGTAGGCATGCAAGAAGTTATTTTGCGCGGCGTCAACCTGGACAGCGTCATTATGGCTTCCCTTAATTCCGAGAGCGAGGTGCTCGAAGAGGAAGTGTCGTTCACATTCGAAGACATCGATCTGGAAAAAACATTCAACGCGCCGATTTTAGGCTAATTTACTTGGGAGGAATGGAGATATGAGTGATTTAAGCGTATTTTTTGCGCAAAATGCTTCGATTGAGGTGACGGAGGAAGTGGTCGTTTCGGAGCGCTTCAAGGCGAAAGACAGCACCCAGCCGGTACCTTGGAAGCTTCGCAGTATGACGGAAGAAGAGGATGAATATATCCGCAAAGCGGTAACGAAGCGGGTGAAAGGGAAGAATGGCGTCTATACAACCGAGACGGATCATAACGAATATCTCGCCAAGCTGGCGGTGACCAGCGTCGTCTTCCCGAATTTGAAAGACGTCGATCTGCAAAAATCGTACGGCGTACTCGGCGCCGAATCACTGCTGCGCAAAATGCTGCTGCCGGGCGAGTACACGACGCTGCTGCAAAAAGTGCAAGAAATTAACGGCTTCGACAAAGACATGAACGAGCTGGTGGACGAAGTAAAAAACTGATCAAAGAGGGCGATGCAGGGGCGAACTATGCTTACTACGCCCTCTTTGAGCTTCACATTATGCCGCATGATCTGGAACGGCTCGGACGCCGGGAAAAGGCAGCGATCTATGCGATGATCGATGTCCGGGTGGAGAAGGAGAAGCAGGAACGTATGCGAAAGTCCAGAAAGTAAGCAGTGCCAAAGCGTCTCTCCGCGAGACGCTTTTTTTTCATAGTTTCAGAAAGGAGGAAGATCCTTATGGCAACCGTATCCGCCAGTCTGGATTTGTTTTCTCAGTTTTCGAGAACGATGGAGCGTTCGCAAAACAACATGCAGTCGACCGTCAGAGTGGCCGAAAGGCTGCAAAGGACGCTGCAGGCCCGGTTTCAGTTTAATATCGATACAAGTGCGACTGTGAACCACTTGGAACGAATACTGCTGTTAGTCCGCAGCATTCGCAGCGTATCCATGATTCGGATTGGATTCGCGATCAATAAAAGCGATATTATACGGCAATTAGCTCGAATCCAAATCGTGGTGCCTGTCAGAGTTGTCTTTGCAGCAGCGGCGATCCTGGTTCAAGCGCAGCAAATCCGGCAAAACATTTTGCAAGTACTTGGAAATGGCATACTGCAGTTTTTTCTCAAGCTCCCCTCGACGCTTATGAGCGCATTTAAAGGAGTTAAAACGCAAGCTCGTCGTCTGTTCGACTCGGTCAAACGTATTTGGGCTCCAAAGAATGCCATCGCCGATAAACCTCAAGACGCCGGGGAAAAGGCAGCATCAGATAATCCGAAAAAGGGTAAAGGCTTTAATCTGCTGGGCAGTGTCAAAGGGCTCGCAGGTAAAGCGTTTGACAAGTTGGCTATGCCTTCAATGAAAGCAGCCATGGAAGAGGAGTCCTTGCGAGATTTGCTTATTGCGCGGACAGGCGATGAACAGCTTGGCTCCGCTATGTTCGATAAGTTTAAAAAGGACGGTCTTAAATCCGGGGTTAGCGTGGCAGATAATATTAAAGGAGTTCTCTCCTTCATGCCCGTCGCAGAGGACACCAAACAATTATCCGATATGACGCATATGGCCCAGCGGCTTGCTGCGCTTGATCCCGAAGGAAAAGGGATGGGCGGTGCGGTTTCTTCCGTCAAAGATATGATGAAGGGCGATTTTAAATCCCTCAAGGAAAAGTTTAATGTTAGCGAAACGTCAATCCAATCCGCTGGTTTGGAGAGCTTGGCAAAGAAAGGCGATAATAAAGGACTGATTGAATCAATCGGTAAGCTGCTGGAGCAAAATAACTTGGGCGAGCAGGCCTTCGACAGAGTTCTGAATTCGCCGTTAAAGCAAGTGGAAAAACTGAAAAACAATTTGACCGGCTCGCTGGCGGAAGCCGGACGAGGAGCAATCGCGGCGATCCTCCCTCTATTCCAGAAGCTGAACCAGGCGTTTGACGAAGGCAAGTTTAAACCTTTCTTTGATGCGCTGCAAACGGGATTGCGAGCTGCGGCAGTTCTTATCGTCCCGCTAGCTGAAGGAGCATTATGGTTTGTAGGCATGATTCAAAATAACTGGCCCTTAATTAGTCAAATTTTCGCAGGAATAGCGTCGATGATCGGGGTAATGTTGATCCCTCAATTGTGGGCGATGATTCCTCCTTTACTAGCGATGATTCCGCCGATTTTGACTCAAGCAGGCCTATGGCTTACTGCGACCTGGCCGATCTTGCTTGTTGCTGCGTTAATAGGCTTTTTAGTTTATGTGCTGTTGCAATGCGGCGTCACCTTTGCTGAAATCATTGGATTTATTACAGGCTCGTTTATGACGCTGGTAGGTATTGTATGGAATACGCTGGCACTTATTGTGAATTATTTTCTCAGTTTGGTTGAATTTATAGCAAATATGTTTTTCGATCCGGTGTATGCAATCAATAAATTGTTTTACGATCTAGTCGTCACTTTCGGTGGTTATATGTACTCTATGCTTCGAAGTGCAGAGGATTTTGCGGGCGGATTTATGACAAGCATATTAGATGGAATAAACGAAGCACTTAAAGGGTTTAACTGGTTAAGTGACGCCATAAAAAAAATGACGGGTGTAGATTTGGGGCAAGCCGGCTTGTTCAATTCTTCCAATATACATGCATTAAGTGACGAGCTTAAGAACACAATGGACTTGTTGCAAAAACCGACCACCAATAAGTTCGTTGTGTCCATCCCCCGCATGGGCTATAAAGACTTGAAAAACGAGTTTGACTATGGCTACAAAATTGGGCACGAATTCACGAACAGCCTATCCATTAAGTCGCCGTCAGACGAAGAACCGGAATATTCCAACAAGCTGTCGAACATTAATCGCGTCAATGAAATCGGGTCCATTAAAGATACGGTAGACGTGTCCAGCGAAGATCTGAAAGTGATGCGCGATCTTGCGGAGATGGAGAACATACAGAACTTCGTTACGCTTACTCCGACGGTTCAAGTGACGACGGGGGATATTCGCCATGAAATGGATGTCAACGATATGATTTTCCGCATTGAGCAGGTGATGCAGCAAGAGATCTCCAATTCGGCGCAGGGGGTGTACACGTAGTGGAGACCGGCGGATACGGCATTTTTTTAAGCTGGAACAATCAGGAGGAAGGCTTCCGCATACCGGTCAATCCGGAATCGCTGGAAGTGAAGGAGTCCGGGCAGGGCAAGACGTATAACATTGTCGGTCCGGGCGGCAGCACAGACGAAACGAGGGCCGGAGAGATCAACGTCATTCTAAGTCCGAAGCTCAAAGAAATTCAATTCAGCAGCATTTTTCCGGCGGTGGAATATCCGTTTGTTCATGATAAGGCGACATTGTTTCCGCCAATGAAGTACGTCAACGACATCCGACGATGGATGGAGACGAAGCATCCGATCCGGTTCATTTTTGTCAAGCAATATGCGACGTTGAAAAAGGTAATGGACAACGATATCAAAAAAGATATTGTCATCCCGGCCTCGATCGAAAGCTTCGAATGGAAAGAAGTTGCCGGTTCGCCCGGGGACATCGAGTACAGCTTGTCCTTAAAAGAGTATGTATTTTACTCGGCGCGCAAAGCGGTGGTGCGAAGGAACGAGTTCGGGGAGGAAACGGTCGTGCAGCTTCCGCCGGATCGGCCCGACGAGCGGGTTAGGCCGGAAATGTATGCCCTTCGTCCGGGGGAAGGCTTGTGGCATGTCGCCCGTCTCTTATTGAATGATGAGAGCCGATACCGGGAAATTCAGGAGCTGAACGGAATTTCGGATGTGCAGCTGCGACGACTCCCTGTCGGTATGGTGCTCAGGATTCCTCAAAATTAGGAGTGAGGCGGCATGTTAACGATCATCATCGATAATAAAGACGGCATGATGTGGGATATTTCCGGAATCGTTCCGGAGGCGTCGTACAAAACAAGCCGGATCGGCAAAGCGTCCACGTTTGAATTCAAGCTCGTTCACGGCGGTTTGTATCAATCGGCCGATTTTAAAATCAATGTAGGCGATATCGTTCGAGTGCGGCATAACGAGACGAATTTATTTTACGGGTTCATTTTTACGATCGAGGAGGGCCGTGGTGAGGAAGTGAGCGTTTCGGCATACGATCAGCTGCGCTACTTGCAGGCCAATGAGTCCTATCAGTTTTTCGATATGACCGCGACCGATATGATCAGGCTTATCGCTAAAGATTTTGAGCTGAATGTCGGAACACTGGATGATACGGGGTATAAAATTCCCGCCATGATTGAAGACAATAAGAAGCTGTTCGATATCATCTGCAAAGCGCTGACGTTCACTCTACAATCCACAGGACGCAACTATGTGTTGTTTGACAATTTCGGAGAGCTCACGCTGCGCAATATCGAAGAGTTGACATTGGATTGCTCCCTTGGAGATATGAGCTTGCTGTACGATTACAAGCATAAACGTTCGATCGAGGATGCGTACAATGTCGTAAAGCTGGTTCAAGAAAACAAGGAAAAGCAGTTGCATCGTGAATACGTTCTAATGAACAGCAACAATATCAGGAAATGGGGGAAGCTGCAGTATTTCCAAATCATTGACGAGAAGCTGAATACGGCCCAAGTCAATGAAAAGCTGGAGACGACCATGCGTTTGAGAAATCGTGAGAAACGCAGCTTCCATATGGATGCTCTAGGCGATTCCCGCGTTCGCGCGGGATTTTACGTTTCGGTCAATATTTCGGAGCTTGGGCTGGATCAATTTTTCCTCGTGAATGAGTGCAAGCATAAATTCGACGGCATGGACCATACGATGTCGTTGGAGCTGATAGGGGTGTTTCAAGGTGGGTTTACTGGAGATTATTAAGCAAGCAGGTGCCGGAGCGGTGGAAGCGGGGTATCCGGTATCGATCTTATTCGGCGTCGTATTGAACGATGCACCGCTGGAGATTCACGTCGATCAACGCTTTACGTTAACGGAGCCTTTTTTGATCGTGCCGGAACGGCTTACGCCATATGAAGCAGATCTTAAACATGCGCATGGTGAAAATACGGCGGAAGCACTGGCCGAGCCTCTTGTGATTCGACGCGGGCTGGAAATAGACGACAAGGTGCTGCTGCTGCGCATACAGGGCGGCCAGCAGTTCATTGTTTTGGACAGGTGGTGATGTCATGATCCCGCGCAGCAGCATCGATCAATTTAACGTTAAGCTGACGCAGCAGCCATCACTGACGTACCGGCTGGACCCGGAAACCCAGCGTATCGCAGGCAAAATTGACCGTGTCGACGCCGTCAAGCAAGCTGCGTTCAAAATTTTGCAAACGGCGCGTTTTGAGCATGCTATCTACGGCAGCAATTACGGCAGCGAGCTGCAGAGTATGCCTGGGAGCAGCTCTTCGTACATCCATTCCGACTTGGCCAGGCGCGTCAGGGAGGCGCTGATGCAGGACGATCGCATCAAGGATATACGAGATATGGAGATTGTGGTCAATGGCAGCGAGGCTTTCGTTACATTCACGGTTTTGTCGCAATACGGTAATTTCCAACTGACCAAGGAGGTGGGACAAGATGTTTGAGAACCAAAGCTACGAAGCCGTCTTGCAGCGAATGCTGGGCCGTGTTCCTGACAGTATCGATAAACGGGAAGGAAGCATCATCTACGATGCGCTGGCCCCGGCGGCGGCGGAACTGGCCCAAGCGTATATTGAGCTTGATCGCGTATTGCGTCTCGGATATGTCAGCACGTCGGAAGGGGAGTATCTGGAAAGAAGGGCCGAGGAGCAAAATATCGTGAAACGGCAGGCGACCAAAGCGATCCGGGAAGGCACGTTCAATATTGCCGTGAAAGCAGGAGAGCGCTTCTATATCGACGGTCTGCACTACAAGGTAATTGAAGCGGGCATAAAGGCGAAGCTGGAATGCGAAACGGCGGGAGCGATCGGCAATGGGCCGCTTGGCGCTTTACTGCCTGTGCAAAATATCCCCGGCCTTACTACAGCGGTCATCGGTACGATTCTGGTTCCGGGCACAGACACGGAAACGAATGCCTCGCTGAAGGAACGATACAAGCAAAAAATAACCCGTCCCGCAACAAGCGGCAATAAAGGCCACTATTTGCAATGGGCCGGCGACGTGCCGGGTGTCGGGGGAGCGAAGGTATTCCCGCTCTGGGACGGACCGAAGACGGTAAAAGTGGTCATCGTCGATGCGACCTATGCACCTGCTTCGCAGGAGCTTGTCGACAAAGTGCAGCAATATATCGACCCCTTGCCGGAGCAGGGCAAAGGAGCGGGGATGGCACCGATTGGCGCACATGTGACGGTAGAGAGCGCGACGGAGAAAACGATTGACCTGTCTGCTGCGCTGACGCTCGCTCCCGGGAGGACGCTGGCCGAGGCGCAGCAGGAAGCGGAGCAAAGCCTTGACGATTATTTGAAAACGATCGCATTCAAGGATACCGTCGTCCGCTATGCGCAAATCGGGGCGTTGCTGCTCAATTTGCCCAGCGTCATTGACCACTCGAATCTTACGGTTAACGGCGGAACCGGCAACGTTGCCCTGCTTGAAACCGAAATACCGAAACGCGGGACGGTGAGCTTGAATTGACCGGACATTTGATCAGCTACTTGCCGAAGTACTATGCGGAAGTTCGCGAAATGAACGAAATTATGGACACCGAGGGGCAGGAGTTCGGCGATCTGGAGGCGGCGCTCGAAGGGACGCTAAACCAATTTTTCGTTGATACGGCTACTTGGGGGTTGGTCCAGTGGGAGAGGGAATTCGATATCCCGCAGGATAACAGCAAGCCTGTCAACGAGCGCCGATCTGTCATTAAGTCGAAGCTGCGCGGTACAGGAACCGTGACCGTCGAACTGATTCAAAGCGTCGCGCAATCGTATGATCGCGGCATGGTGGAAGTTGTGGATACGGCGGGGCAGTATGCCATAGAGATCAATTTCGTGGATACGGTGGGACTTCCGCCGAATTTGGACGATCTGAAGGCGGCGATCGAAGAAATCAAGCCTGCGCACTTGGCGATGAGTTTTCATTTCCGCTACTTGATGGTTGCGGAAGTCGATGCTTTCACGATTGACCAGATTGACAATGTAACGCTTGATAAATTTGCATGGGGGTGATCCTGATGGCCAATCCGAAAACACCGAACCTGGGATTAAATAAAATCGACCGAACGTCGCCGTCGACGACGACATTCAACACGAAGACGTATCTTGACGACAATGCGGATGTCATCGATGAGAAATTCGACGTGACCGCAGGGCATAAGCATGACGGGACGGCAGGGAACGGGCCGAAGCTTACGGCAAGCGCGCTGGCAAACGGTGCCGCAACCGATGCCGTCATCGGCAACCGGACCGTCGATCAGGCGATTGCGGCAGCGCTTGCCGATACGGGCAGCGTTACGCAGCTGCTGTCTTTCATGGCCAAAACGCTGAAGTCCGTGAAAGGAACGGAAAACTGGAAAGACGAAGCGGCGACCACGCTGGCTGCTGCGTACGCTCATGCCACAAACACCTCGAATCCGCATAACGTAACTGCGGCCCAGATCGGCGCGGAAACGCCGGCAGGCGCACAGGCCAAGGCCGATAACGCCCGGAAGGACAGTGCCAAGGAATTCGTGCTGGAAGTGCGGACGAGCGATCCGGCAAGCCCGGTCGTGGGGCGGATCTGGTATCGCAGTGATTTGGAATAGGGGGTGAGCCAATGGCAACTGTTAATATTCCAGCTGATAGAGAGATAACATCTACTGGAACTTGGGATAATAATAGTAATAACCTATATGGCGGCGGGACTGATTTTAATTACAATAGAATAGCAAACTATATCCCAGCAGGGTCAACAATAAACTCCGCAACAGCCTACTTGAACGCCATTTATTGGCCTTGGGGACTTCCGGGATTTACTCACAGATTTGAGGCTGGTTCAGCTTGGACAGACTTCGACTTTGGTTACAGTGGTTCACAAATTACACTAGATGTGACAAGCGCAGTACAACAAGCACTCAATGCAGGAACTGGGGTGGGTGGTTCCGTATCGCTTGCCACTTATTGGTATGAATATGCATACGGCGAGAACGCCACATACGACTCGTACATTGCTGTAACTTATACGCCGCCTAACGTCAAACCGAATCCTCCGTCAGTGTCATATAGTGTATCAAGCCCGACGAACGCTGGGACCTTCAACGTCAACTGGGGCTTTAGCGATCCTGACGGGGGCGACTACCAGACTGCATACCAAATCGTAGGATCTAATAATAGCTGGGCCAGCTGGGGGTACGACTCCGGGAAGGTGGCCGATGGTAATGCACGGTCTAGAGCAGTATCCGTTGGCGAAGGTAACTGGCAGTTTGCCGTTAGTGTCTGGGACTCCAGAGACGTGTGGTCTGACTGGGGGGGGTTCGGCAACATCCAGATAGACAGGACGCCACCGACCGTCTCAGGAGGGACTGCTTCACCGCGGTACATCAATGTCCAGCCTAACAATACCTTCCAAGTCGAGGTTACAGTCACCGATAATCTGTCCGGAGTCTCTATCGTCCGATTTCCGACGGCGGGTCCGGGCTATGACTTCCAATGGCGAGACGGCGTGAATCGGGGTGGTGGGAGATGGACCTGTGACATTCCGATCAGTGCGTATAACAACAATGAGGGACAGTACGAAACTCATGTCTATGCCTACGATAATGCAGGGAATGTTCAGATGGTTCGACAGGTTATTACTATCGTTGACCGCACACCGCCAACAATCAACTCCGTCTCTCCGCGGCAGAATATAGCCGAAAACGACGCAACCGTAACAGTAAACCTTACTGAGGCTGGGTCGGGAATGCGGGTCGTCTATGTTGACATCTTCAAACCAGACGGGGCGGCAAGGGCCACGGGTTTACAGGCGACCAATGTCGGCGGAGGGAACTGGAGTTCTACCTACAACAATTTCGACATCGATGGCAACTGGTCAATCTGGATATATCCAAGGGACAATGCGGATAACGGTGGCAGTGTCCTGACTACTGTATTTCGCGATACCGTCAAAGCGGCCGATCCAAACCCGACAGTCAGCAACATCAAGACCACCTCATGCACACTTTCTTGGAATGCCTTCAATGATCCAGCCCCCAGCTCCGGAAGGAAGACCACTGACGTTTATTTCGGGGAGGGGAATACTGCTGGGTTTACTGGGGAAATGAAGCACAGCGGTGGCGATGTCGGGAATATTACGAGCCTGAATATCACCGGACTCAAGCCGGGAACACAGTACCGCTATACCGTCACCTATCACGATAATGCCAATCTCGAATCGAACTATGTATACAAGACGTTTAGGACCAACGTCCTGCCGTCCGTCACCATTACGAGCCCGACAGAGGGGCAATCGCTCAACACAAGGACCCCGACCGTCCAGTGGTCATTTAACGATCCCGAGGACGCGCAAACCGCCTTCCTTATCGAGCTAGTTGACGGAGCCTATAGCACGGTTCTCTGGAGCTCTGGGTGGATATCCGGTAGCCAAAAAAGTTACACCTTGCCAGCGGGCGTAATAACGGCTGATAGTGGCTACTTCCTTCGCATGTTGGTTCGCGACCAAGCCGGCGAACAGAGTGGGCCCATAGAGTCAACGAATCGATACTTCATATCGGACACGACGCCACCGATCATCACCAGCCCTCAGGGTTATAGTTATACGAACCAAACCACGGGAAATAGGCGAGTGTGGATATATGGCGTGCTTGACACATCGTCAGGAATCAGCATGGTCTACTTTACCGCATATAACGCCCAAGGGGCGGTCGTGGGCTATGGAAACGCAGGTCAGTCGGGGTCTGACTGGTATGCTGATGTCCCGCTATCGAACATTCAGGGGGAATGGTATGCGGAATTTCAGGCGCAAGACAGATCAGGCAACACTTCTCCTGTGGTGGCGGTTCGCTTCTTTGTGGACTCCGTGCGTGCCAACGATCCGAACCCCTCAGCTGTATGGGGGCAGACGAATGCAACTATTTTATGGGGCGGCATCTCCGATCCGCCTCCTTCATCGGGGTATATGGATACTAAGCTATGGTTAGGTGAATGGGACGGATCGAACTGGGTCGGGGCTATGCTTTATAACGGAAATGTAGTCGCAACGGATTCAAGCGTAACAACCCAGTATGTTTCCGGACTAACCCCGGGTAAACGTTACAGGTACACGGTCGCACATTACGATAAAGCGGACAATCAGAGCGCATATACATGGCGCGAATTTGTTACTAAGAAGAAGATAGGCGAAATGCGCATGCTGCTCGCCGGTGATGCAGTACTCGCAATACCGATATATGATCCTAATTCGGGTGTTCTGGGGAATAAACAGGTTCGAATCACGACAACGAATGGCTCTGTAGGCTGTTTTGAGATTATACCGACTAACGATCAAAACGCGTCACCGATCCGAGTAATAACCGCCGGAGGAATCAAGTCAATATCAAAGTAAACGAAGGAGATCCTGAAAAGGGTCTCCCTTTGAATTTATACAAAAGGAGCGACAATAACCAATGTCATTTTATCCAGATAACATTTTAGTGACTGGGGTAGAACTTACACGAACAAGGATTCACTGGACAGGGGAAGCGGTGGCCGCAAACATTCTCGTAGTGGGCAGCTGCCGAAACTAGGGACCGAACAGCGTGAACTATCCGTCCGGTTATCATGTAGTCGTGAGCGTCGGATCGGGTTCAGCAACACGAATGATGAAATCGACATCATTGCACCTAGAGAATTGATTTTCTTTCTTGACGATGCCGAGGCCAAAGTCCTACGGCTATATGAACGGGGCGAGCATGGCAGCACCCATGTCACCGGTGCTGCAGCATGCATTAAACAGAATGGGAGCACATCCACGGCCAGAAGATCACGGAACCAGAACTTTTCGCCAAACAATACGACAAAACGAAATATTCGTATTCATCAGGATCGGATTCGAATTTCTCAATCAGGTTCAGCCAGAAATCAGGCATCAAATCGCGTCTCTGTGTTCATGATGCTAAGTCCATGGACGCTTCCCGGTCCGTCATCTCTTCCGGAGTGGGCAGCGCAGACTCGGCCTTCGTAAGGCATATGTCAGATTCTTGAATTATCGCAAAATGGGCATAGGCAATGTAATATTTCGATACTTGTCCCCGACCGAATCGGGGTTATTTTTATTGTCCGTTGATGGGCAGGAAGGCGGCGGGATATGTCAGAAAACAGTGAAACACAACAGGAGATTTTACAGCGGCTGACTCGGGTTGAAACGAAGCTGGATATGATGGTGAGCGCGAAAGATATTGCGAGCGAGGCGCAGCAGATGGGAAAGTCTGCGCACAAGCGGCTGGACAGTCTGGAGGACCATCAGAAATGGCTGTGGCGGACGGTGGCCAGCGCGCTGATTGTCGGTTTAATCAATTTGCTGTTCAAGCTGAAAGGGATGTGATCGAATGAGGGACGGTCAGTTTTTCACATGGGAGGCGCTTTCGGCTATGGGAGGGGCGTCGCTGCTCACTTTTTTCATTGTGCAGTATACGAAGGTGTTGATCGACCGCTATGTCAAGCTGCCGACGGACCTGCTCGCGCTGATGGTCGCTTATCTGGTGCTGCTGCTGGCGCAGCTGGCGCTTGACGCAGATGCGCTGGATTGGCGCGTGTACGTGCTGACCTTTGCCAATGCATTTCTGGTCGCTGCCGCCTCCGCCCAAATTCAGAACAAGACATTGAATCCTCCGGGACAAAGAAACGGGGGACAATCATGAACCGGGCCGATTTCATCGCAGCGGTGGCCCCTGTAGCGGTCAAGCTGAGGCGGGAAGGATCGGCTTTGTTCCCCTCGGTCCGCATTGCCCAGACGATGCTCGAGACGGGATGCGTCCTTCATCCTTGGAACAATCTCGTCGGATTGAAGGTCGGCACAGGCCAGCCGAACGGCTTCTGGAAAGGCGTTTCCGTCAGCACGCAAACATGGGAAGTATACGGCGGGGAGCGGGTGGACGGCGTGCAGGCGAATTGGCGCGCATACGATACGATCGAAGATTGCTTTCGCGATCAGGACCTGCTCTTCGGGAACAGCCGCTATGCGCGGGTACTTGCCGCGACGGCGTCGACCGAGCAGGCCGCTATGCTATATGCTTGCGGGTACGCGACAGACCCGTTGTATGCGTCGAAACTGTGCAGTCTCATGGCTAGTTACAGTCTGGAACAATATGACGAGACAGGGGAGGAGGACGAGGGGATGGCGATGAAATTCGAGCATGACTGGCAATGGAAAATGCTGGGCGACGCGCTGGACGGGCTGTATCGCAATGGCTTGATCGCGGACTATACGTGGGCGGAGAAGGCGTATAACCGGGAGCTGACGGGCACGGAGCTGGCCTGGCTGACTGCGATCGTCTTGTCGCGCAAACAAGGGGTTGACGTATAGGGAAGCGTAGCCTTACGAGCGAGGATTGCCAGCCATCGGCGGTTGACGACAGGTGCACAAGCATCGATGGCGGCAGCCGGCGGCGTATTCGCAAACCGGATCGTAACGGCGTATAATGGGAGAGCGGAAGCTGATTACAGAAATCCGATAAGGATGAAAATGATGGAATGCATTCTTTTTGTCGGCATTCAAGCCTCGGGCAAGTCGACGTTTTACAAAGAAACGTTTTTTCATACGCATGTTCGAATCAATTTGGACATGCTGCGGACAAGACATAGGGAGCACCTATTCCTCATGGCTTCCTTAGAGGCGAAACAGCCTTTTGTCATCGATAACACGAATCCGACCACCGAGGAACGACGACCGTATATTGAGCTTGCTAAGCGGCATCGATTCCGCGTGACCGGATATTTCTTTGAACCGGATTACGAAGAGTCGGTGATCCGGAACGATCGGCGCACCGGGAAAAGCAAGGTGCCGACCATCGGGATCCGGAGCGCGCTCAACAAGCTTCAGCCGCCTGAATGGAGCGAAGGATTTGACGCTTTATATCGCGTTCGGGCGGCTGAAGGGCAGTTCCGCGTGGAACCGATGCGTTAGCGGCACGAGGCTGACAGTCCGTTCATCCGGCCGTTCAGGCGTCTGGACTGCGTATTTCCCCATAACTGTGCGGCAGTGTAAGTCTGAAAAGACGAGACGTCCCGCGCGCTGTACCGTTAGCTCCCGATATAATGAATGCGCCTTCAAGCGAGAGGGTACAGAATGTCTCCCTCGATCACACGCATCCCCTTTGCACCGTAAGGTATCCCGATTCAAATCCGTAGTTCATCCGATAAAATTCCCTCGATCTGCCAATGCTTCAGCATCTTGGAGAGAATGTCGCATCATGCTATAGTAAGAGTAACAATAGCTTGACGCGAATATTTCAGGAGAGAAGGGCAAACATTGGATAACCAAAGAGCGGCCGACATATTGGCCAATGTACGCAGCAGCAATCCTCTAATTCATAACATCACCAATCTTGTAGTGACGAACTTTACGGCCAACGGCCTGCTTGCGCTAGGCGCTTCTCCGGTTATGGCCTACGCCAAAGAAGAAGTCGCCGATATGGCACGGATCGCGGGCGCGCTTGCATTGAACATGGGAACGCTGGACGAGCAGGTGGTGCAGTCCATGCGCATAGCGGGAACATCCGCGGCGGCGCACGGCGTGCCGATCGTATTCGACCCGGTCGGCGCGGGAGCGACGCCGTACCGGACGGAAACGGCCCGCAGCCTCGTACAAGAGCTGCCGGTGACGGTCATCCGCGGGAATGCGGCGGAGATCGCCAATGTCGTAGGCGAAGACTGGAGCATCAAAGGCGTCGATGCGGCCGTCGGTTCGAATCAAGACGTAGCCTCGCTCGCCCGGAAAGCGGCGCAGGCGCTCGGATGCGTAACGGCGATCACGGGCAAGGACGATTATGTCAGCGACGGCAAGGTGACGTACCGAATCAGCAACGGCACGCCGTTGCTTACGAAAGTGACCGGTACGGGATGCTTGCTGAGCTCCGTGATCGCCGCGTTCCTGGCCGTTGAGAAGGACGCCGTAGCGGCGGCTGTCTCCGCGCTTGCTTATTACGGTGTTGCTGCGGAGAACGCCGTGGAAGTGGCGGGCGATGATCATCCTGGCAGCTTCCAGATCGAATTCCTCAATCACTTGCATCGGACGGGCGGCGAAGCGGTACGGCAGCAGGCTTCGATTCATCGCGTCGAATAGCGCCGCACGGCATCGCCGGCCCCGCCGTTCCCTAACGTTCATGACGAAGAATAAGCGTAGCCGGTTGCCATGGCAAGTAGCGGCTACGCTTTTTTGGCATAGATGAGGAAGGTCAGCGCCAGCATGCCGGCGACTTCCAGCAGCATCAACACAGGCGATACGTTAGCGCCGGAAAAGTGCAGTGAAGCATGTACCGTATCGTATGCGGAGCTAATCTTGAGCACCCACATGAGATCCGGGAGCGCGCCCAGAAATCCGGCGGCGAGAAGGAAGATTTGTTTGTCTCTCCAGGCGATGTAGAACAGGAACAAAATGACCGCAATGCCGACGGCGACGTTGCCGCCCATCTGCAGCTCGTCGTGCGGAACTGCATCCAGGGCAAAATGCGAAGCGAAGGACAGGGCGAAGACGATCGGCAGCGCAGCCGCTTTTCGGCTTGCAGGCAGACGGTCCACAGAGCATAGTTTGTAAATGGCCGAAGCGGCCAGCATATGGGTGGCGACTAACACGAGTGTCGTTCTCCTTTGCGAACGGGTGGCATTCATTTCCATTATAGTCGTTCGTTTCGGCGATTTTCAACAAAGCGGAGGTTTTCCTCGCAGCAATACAAGGAATGGTGCCATGCGCGGAAGACGGGCAGACGGTTTGCCCGAAAGCAATTGACGTAAAGTAAAGATCGTTTCAGAAAATGTTTAGAGCACACCGATTAAGATGAAGGAGCAGGATTATTGTGCGATCAAGACAAGCAAAACAACGAGAGGCTGGCAATGATCTGCTATGATATGGAAAACGAACGATGAGGCTGTTAAGGTTGGTCCGCTGTTCCGCAACCGCATAAAGGCGAAACGGTTCAGCAGGCCCGTGGTCACGATGCTTTGCATGATCGGCGTGTTTTTAGCCGTGCAAGTATTTTTTATGTACAAGTGGCTTCATCCTGCCGTCGGCTATCCTTCGGCACACCAAGGCGTGCTGGATGCCCGAGGGTGGGATTTTGCGAAGCAAGGGATTGTACCGCTGCAGGGGGAGTGGGAGTTTTACGAAGGCCAGCTGCTCAGCCCCGAAGATTTCAAGAACCGCCCTGAGCTGGCAGGGGAGCGGCGCATGCTGAAGGTGCCCGGCAATTGGAAGGGCGTGCTGGAGACGGACGGGCATGACGGCTACGGTGCAGGTACGTATCGTCTGCTTGTGCACATCGATCAGAGTGCCGTGTATGCGCTTCGCGCGAAAAAAATACGGATGTCCAGCCATATTTATATCAATGGCGCCGACCTGGGGGGGAACGGGAAGACGGCGCTGGACAAGCCCGATTTTATCGCGAGCAATTTGCCGTTTCTCGGCGTCGAGAAGGCGGATGCCGGCACGGTGGAAATCATTATTCAGGTGGCCAGCCTGAACTTTTTGGCGGGCGGCTTGGTGCAGGCGCCTGAATTCGGGACCCACACGGCGGTGCTCGAGCGGGTAAGCAATTCCCGGCTTGCCGACATGGTGCAAATTTCGGCGATGCTGTTGTTCGCGCTGTATTACGGCGGCATGTTCAGGCAGTGGCGCAAGGAACGTCACTTGATGTATTTCAGTTTGTTTTGCTTGGCGACCGGCGTTTTTTTCAGTCTGGACAACGAGATCTTGATTAGGAACATTTTTCCTGACATTTCCTTTGCACTGCTGCAAAAAGCGGTATTCGTCTCCGTCTATTTATCGTTTTTATGGTTTGCCTCCTACATATTCCGGTACTTGGGACAACCGGACAATATCGTATTTATATGGACCCGAAGAACAATGTACGTCTATCTCGTCTTTATCGTTCTTCCTAACGATTACTTGGCCAAAACCCTCTTGCTGAATGTTTCGCTGCAGGCGATTACGTTTGCGAATATTTTTTACGTGCTGATCCGCGGCCGAATGAAGGGTGTGCCGGGGACAGGCTACTTGTCGCTGGGGGTATTTTTCCTGATCACCAGCTGGGGATTCGCCCAATTTCGTTATGAGCTCGCGCTGGACAATCCGTATTATATGATCGTTTCGCCGCTGCTGCTTGTGTTTTCCCAGGCGTTCTTAATGTCGAACCGGATACAGCAGGAGTTTCTCAGGAACGAGAAATTGTCCGAGCAGTTGCTCGCATACGACCGGCAGAAGGACGAATTTCTGGCGAAAACATCGCATGAGCTGCGTACCCCGCTGCATGGCCTTATAAATTTGTCCCAGTCGATGCTCGAAGACCGCGGCGGCGACTTGCCTCAGCGGCACAAGGAAAACGTGCGTCTCATGAATTTGGTCGGCCGGCGTCTGGCTGGGCTCGTTCACGATATATTGGACATGTCGCTGATGAAGCACGGTCAGCTGCGCATTCATAAAACCGCGGTCGATTTGCGGGTGACCACAAGCTTCGTGCTGGAGATGCTGTCCATCATGCCGACGAACAAGCTGGTGATGCTCGTCAATGATTTGCCGAGCGATTTGCCGCTGGCCTACGCCGATGAAAATCGGCTGAAGCAAATTTTGCACAATTTACTCGAGAACGGGCTCAAGTTTACGGAAACAGGAACGGTACGGATTACGGCGGAGCAGAACGGCTCCGATATCTTCGTATCGGTTATCGATACCGGCCGGGGCATTCCGGAAGAGCAGCTGGCCCGCATATTTCGCCCGTTCGAGCAGTATGTGGAAACCGGGGCGCATACGCCGAGCGGCATCGGGCTCGGACTCAGCATTACGAAGCAGTTGGTGGAGCTCCAGAATGGCAAGCTGCAGGTGACTTCGGAAGTTGGCAAAGGCACCAGCTTCACCTTCAATTTGCCCATTGCGCAAAAAGAAGCGGCGTCCGGCAAAAAAAATTACGTTCCGCCGTCTGCCGAGCCGGCAGCCTTAACCGCTTTGTCGTCGCTAGGCGGACAGCAAGATATGAAAATTTTGATTGTCGACGACGAGCCGTTCAATGTAAAAATATTGGTCGATGCCATTTCCTCGCTTCGTTACGGTTATACCGCGGTTCATGGCGGGAAGGAAGCGATCGAGGCGATACGCGATTACCCGAAGCCGGATCTGGTGCTGCTCGATCTGATGATGCCGGGCGTCTCGGGACTCGAGGTATGCAGGGAAATTCGCAAAACGCACGGGCTGGCGGAGCTCCCGGTACTGATGCTGACCGCTTCGGGGCAAACCGGAGATACGGTCGCCGCCTTCGCGGCCGGCGCGAACGACATTTTGCAGAAGCCGTTTGAGCTAGCCGAGCTCAAGGCAAGGGTGCAGTCGCTGCTGTCCATGAAGCGCTCCTCGGAGCATGCGGTGCGCCGTGAGATGGACTTTTTGCAGGCGCAAATTACGCCGCACTTTTTGTATAACAGCTTGAACGCGTTGGTCGGATTGAGCTATAAGGACACGGATAAGCTGAGAGAAATGATCCATCACCTGACGACGTATTTGCGAGGAAAGTTTACGTTCTCGTTCCAGAGCCAGCTGGTGTCGTTCGACCGCGAGATGGAGCTGGTGGAAGCGTATCTCGCGATCGAGCAGCTTCGCTTCGGCAGCCGCTTGCAGGTGCGTTACGAAATCGAACCGGACTTTCACTGCATGATGCCGCCGCTGACGCTGCAGCCGCTGGTCGAGAACGCCGTCCGTCACGGCCTCGGCCCGAGACCGGCGGGAGGCACGGTGCTTATTCGCGCCCGCCGGGTAGCCGGAGGAGGAGAATTTACAGTGGAGGATGACGGTGTAGGTATGGAGGAAGAAATGCTGGCGAGGCTCAATGCCGATCAGGGCAGCGGCGTCGGCACGTTGAATGTGAACCGCCGTTTGAAGATGCTGTACGCGCAGAAGCTGAGCATTTCCAGCGAGCCAGGCCGAGGAACAACCATTCAGTTTTTTATTGCGGAGGAACCCGATGCTCAAAGCCGTATTAATTGATGACGAGGAAATTGCGCTGGATGTGCTGGAAATTGTGCTCCAGGAAGTAGGCGGCGTTTCCGTCGAAGGCAAATTTCTTCATGTGGACGATGCCATGGCGTATTTGTCCGAATCGAAGGTCGATTTGGTTTTTCTTGATATTGAAATGCCGGGCATGAACGGACTGACCGTGGCGGAACGGCTGTCGCTCCGGTGGCCGCACATGCAAATTATTTTCGTCACGGCTTACCAGGAATACGCACTCGAGGCGTTCGAGGTGAACGCGTTCGGCTATTTGCTCAAGCCCGTGTCCAAGGAACGGCTCGCCAAAACGTTGGAGAGATTCCGGCGCCGTACGGAAGGAAAGTCCGAACCGTCGACGGCGGTTGCATCTGGCGAGACTGCAAGTTTGGAGCAGACGCCGGTTCCGGACGAGATACACTTCCGGCTGAACCTGCTCGGCAGCATGGAGCTGTACGACAGCGGGAATAACCTGGTAACGTGGCGCACGAAGAAGGCCAAAGAAATGTTTGCCTATTTGTGGCATCATGACGGAACGCCGGTGCAGAGACACCGGATTCTGGACGACTTGTGGCCGGAATTGACGTTTGACCGGTCGCAAGCGCTGTTTCATACGACGCTGTACCATTTGCGCAATACGCTCAAGCAGGTGGGGTATCCGCATATGGTCATGTATGGGGATGAACGCTACTGGCTGCGTACGGAACAGACGGTAAGCGACGTCAACCGCTTGTTCACGCTGATGAACGAACCTGGTGAGGACCGGGACGCTGTGGCGGAGCTAACGGCCATCTACCGCGGAGATTACTTGGAAGCTGATGATTACGCCTGGGCTGTGCCGCGTCGTGCCGAACTGCGGACCGCGTATTTGCGCACGCTGGAGCAGCTCCAGCAGCGGCTCGGACGCACGGAGCGGGAAGCCGTCCTGCGGAAAATGATTCAGATCGAGCCTTATGCGGAGACGTATTACCGTCTGCTGCTGCGGGACCTGAAGGAAGCCGGGGACAACGTGGCGGTACAAGCCGTAACGGAGCTGATGAAACGGCGGTTTCAGAGTGAGCTGGGCATCGACATGGCCTTCGAGTGATGCGTTTCGATATAGGCAAGGAGCGATGTTCAGAAAGTGTTGAGATGCCGCCTGCTACAATGGGGTGAAGGGTAGAATGCAATCACGTTGAGGCGGGAGGCGTTGGAACTGGCGAAAATACTAGTGGTAGACGATACAATGTTTATGAGAATGATGCTGAAGGAGATTTTATCCAAAGAAGGTCATGAGGTCATAGGCGAAGCGGGAAACGGGATGGAAGCCGTCGATAAGTACAAACAGCTGCGGCCGGATTTGGTCACCATGGACATCACGATGCCGGAGATGGAAGGCATTGAGGCTCTGAAAATCATCCGGGGCCAGTTTCCGCTCGCAAAGGTCATCATGTGCTCGGCTATGGGCCAGCAGCAAAAAGTAGTGGAGGCCATCCAGTGCGGAGCGCGCGATTTTATCGTGAAGCCGTTCCAGGCGGAGCGCGTGATTGAAGCGGTCAATCGGGCCGTCGGTTAGCTTGCTTGTTTCGGGACATCGGAAGGCATCGGCGCGCGATAATAAGGACCGCACATTGCTGTCTTCGCTTCGGCTGGTATAATGATAAAGTATCGTTAACCTTTCAGAAATGAGGACAAGCCATGATCGATCATATCGTCATTATCAAATTCAGCGAAACGACAACCCAGGAGCAGCTGGCGGAAGTATGCGCCCGGTATAAAGCGCTGAAAGACCGCATTGGGGGAATTGTCGACATACAGGCGGGAATCAACTTCTCGGAGAAAAGCCAAGGCTACCAGGTGCTGCTGTCGGTCCGTTTCGAGAACCGTGCGGCGCTGGAAGCGTATGGACCGAACCCGGACCATCAGGCGGTCGCCGCCTTTATTCGCGAATCGGGAAGAGTCGACAGCATCGTGCTTGATATTGAAATTTAATGGTGGTTGGAAACGCCGTACGCGGCAAACGAATCGGAGCCGGTTCATGAAGAAAGTTGCGCAGAAAGGAATGCTCTAAGCCGTTGCTTGGAGCATTCCTTTCTTTTTTTTTGTGACACTTTTCATTTTCCGTCACCAGGTGCGGCGCTATAATGAAGTGGATTTTCAATTTATCGCGGGCGGACGCGGAGGGAACCTATGATGGAGAAGGATATAGCCAATTTAATCGATATACTGCATCTGGAAGAGAAAGAGATTTTGGAACGGTTTCGCTTCACGATGGAAGGACGGCGGCTCACGAAAGCCGAGGCGCTTCGATTCATTCAATTTCTGCGTGACGAGTTGGAGAAAAATCCCCCCCTTAAGCACTAAAGGAACCCGGAGCTGTCAGTTAGCGTTCAGGAAGCGGCAAGTCATGGGTATGGCGACGGAATGATTTTTGTACATTGACAATCCTTGCTGATTGATACAAAATGTATCTATGAGATGAAGATCAGCAAGGGGGGCCATTGAATCATGCTTTATAAGGAAGAAGTCCCAGCGGGGCTTGTGGTTGGGGACACGTATACGCTTCGGCAAGTGGGTTTGTTTATCAAGGCGAACAAAAACATCATTGTGCTGAACGAATCGATCGAATATTTCGCGAACAACCGCGACGAGAAAGTGATGGTTATGACCAAAGAGGAATGCTTCGCGCATTATGTCGAGACGAACAGCTACTTTACGAAGCGACCGATGAAAACGATTTATCGAGTCAAGAAGCTGTAGCGTCCCGGCAAAGGACACGCATATAGGACCCTTGCTTGATCCCTTCCATGTAACAGATTGGAGCAACCTCCTTTCTGATGCGGAAGGGATTTTGTCGTTTACAAAATAAATATAAAATTATAATTGAAAAAAAACTCCACCAAAGTTATTATAAAAGGAGAATATCGCCTTTAGTTAATTTGCCAGGCAAGGGGGAGCTCAGTTGAAAACGATGCATGAAACAGGAAATACGCTGCTTGCAATCCGAAGCCAGCTGAACGCGTTGACCAAAACGGAGGCCGTCGTCGCGGCATACGTTTTGGAGCATCCGGAGGATGTCATTTATTTGTCCGTGACGGATGTGGCGGAGAAGGCCGGTGTCGGCGAGACGACGGTGCTGCGGTTTTGCCGCAAGCTGGGCTATCGGGGCTTTCAGGATTTCAAGCTGCTTCTCGCGCAGGACCTCGTTCAGCCCGCAGGCCATACGCCCGAGGAAGTGAAGGCGGATGACGACCCGGCGACGCTGCGGCAGAAGCTCGTCGCCTCCCACAGCCGCATCCTGGAGGACACCGGGAAGCTGCTCGACGCCGCGAAGCTCGGTCAGGCCATCGAGCTGCTTGCGCAGGCGGACACGATCCAGTTTTACGGCGTAGGGTCCTCCGGCTTGACGGCGCAGCAGGCGGCCCACTCGTTCTCGCGGATCGGCAAGAAGAGCGACGCGAAGCAGGATACGCACTTTCAGGCGATGTCCGCCTCGCTGCTGACGGAGCGCGATGTCGCCGTCGGGTTGTCCGTCTCCGGCAGCACGAAGGACACGATCGAGAACTTGCGGCTTGCGAGGGAAGGCGGCGCCCGCATCCTATGCATTACGCACAATGCCCGTTCGCCGATCACCAAGCTGTCCGATGTCGATCTGCTGATGGCGGCCAAGGAAAATCCGTTTCAAGGGAGCTCGCTGTCGGCCAAAATTTCGCAGCTGACGGTCATTGACATCTTGCTCGCCGGCGTGTCGCTGCGCTTGCAGGAGGCGGCCGGGAAATTCCGCGAACGGACGGCAAAGGCCGTTTCCGAGAAACTCTACTAAATATTTAGGGGGGCTAAGCAATGAAACTTCATTTTCTAGGCACGGCGGCGGCCGAAGGATGGCCCGGATTGTTTTGTCGGTGCGAATTTTGCCAGGAAGCGAAACGGCTCGGCGGGAAAAACATTCGCACCCGCTCGTCCGTGCTGATCGACGAGACGATCAAGGTCGACTTTCCGCCGGACACGTACTACCATATGCTGCGCGATCAAATCGATATGGCGGCGGTCGAGCATCTGCTCATTACGCATACGCATACGGATCATTTATTTGCCGCCGATCTGGAGAAGCGGATGCCCGTATGCGCCAAAGGGGTCGAGCACCCGCTGCATATTTACGGGCATGATCTTGCGCTGCACCATTGCGCCCGGGAGCTTGACTTGAAGAGCAAGCTGTATGAGCTTCACCTTGTCCAGCCGTTCCGCACGCTGCAGCTCGATGACCGGACGCAGGTGACCCCGCTGCTCGCCGACCATGACCGCAAACAAACATGCCTCCTCTATTTTATCGAGCGGAATGGAAAGGCGCTGCTGTACGGCAACGATTCCGGATGGTTTCCGGACGAAACGTGGGCTTGGCTGGAGGGCAAATCGTTCGACGCAGCCATCCTCGATTGCACGAAGGGCCCGCTGCCGGGACGGCGCAACCATATGAATATCGAAGCGATCCTCGAGATGAACGAGCTGTTCCGGCAAAAACAGATGCTGCGCGACGGCGGGCGGCTCATCGCCACTCATTTCTCCCACAACTGCGGACTGCTCCATGAAGATCTCGAGAAGGAATTCTCGCCGCACGGCGTACTGGTGGCCTATGACGGTATGGTGCATCACGTTTAGGCAGAAGCAGATATGACTTCAGAATCAGTCATTGCACGAGGTTGATACCGAACCGCAGCCTTCGAAAACCGTTCTTCAGACCACTGCGCTGCATCCTTGACCCCACACCAGAACCGGTTACATGCCGGCCGACTGCGCAAGACGAACAAGTCGGTCCATCGCATCATCTTCGCGGCCATGAATGATCGGGCTTCCGAACGGCATTTCCATCCCAAGATTGATTTTGATGAAAAAAACGTTGGCGTTAACGCAAACGATTCATAATCCCATATCGAAGGAGAATACATATGAATCCATCCAATGGAAATCCGCCTGTTTCCTTTTTGTCTGGCCGGTGGTATGCCGGGGTATGCCTTTTGTCCGCAAGCGCGCTGCTGTTCGCCGGATGCAGCAAATCGCCGGCGCCTGAAACGAAAGCCGCAGTAGAGGAGAAGCACGATCCCGTAACGATCAAGGTGGGGATCAAAGCGACAGGCTACTTGACCGAAGACGAATTCAACCGGTACATTACGGAGCCCGTCAAGAAAAAGTACCCTTGGATTACGGCGGAACGCGTCATCTACACAACGGGCAATCTGGAGAAGATCGTAGCTTCGGGCGAAACGCCGGATCTGATCGTCTCCAACAACATTAACGGGTTCCCGCAGCTGGCACAGCTCGATCTGCTCGATTCGATGGACGCGCTCATCCAGAAGCACGGCATCGATCTGAACCGGTTCGAAGGCGGGACGATCGACGCGATCAAGACGGGGGCGAAGCGGCAGGACATTGTGGCGCTTCCTTACTCCAGAAGCTTCGCTGTCCTGTATTACAGCAAAGAAATATTCGATAAGTTCGGCGTGCCTTACCCGAAGGACGGGATGACATGGGAGCAAACGACGGACTTGGCCAAAAAAGTAACCCGTCTCGATAACGGGGTCCAGTACCGGGGGATCGATCCGAACGTAGCGGAGCGGCTTGGAGCCCAGCTGTCCTTGCCGCTGGTCGACTCGAAGACGAACCGCACGCTGATCAACACGGACCCGTGGCGTAAAGTCGTCGGACTGATGGCGAACATTTACCAAATTCCGGGTAACGGCAGCATTACCGTCAAGAGCGCCGGCGCCGAGCTGCTCAGCAAGAAACGGACGCTGGCTATGCTGCCCGAAGGCAACATCTTATTCGGCTACGGACTGGAGACGTCTCCTGAATTTTGGGATATGGTGACCATTCCGGTGTGGCCGGAAGCTCCGAAAGTCGGGATGAGCCCGGACGAGCAAATTTTGGTGCTGTCCAAAGTCAGCAAGCACAAGGATGACGCCGTACGCCTGCTGTCCGTCGTGCTCTCCGACGAAGTACAGATGGATATGTCCAAGAACGGGCGAACGAGCATCATGAAGGACCCGAACATTCAGTCGGCGTTTGCCAAGGATTTGGCTTTCATGAAGGGGAAAAACATTCAGGCCATCTTCAAGACGCAAATGGCGAATTACGAAGCGACCCTCTACGATACGGCATCCATCAACGGGCTCGCCGCAGCCTTGAAGAGCATTGTCACGCAAGGGAAGGACGTCAACACCGCGCTCCGGGAAAATGAGGAAGCGGTGAACAAAAAAATCGATGAAATGATCAAATAGAAAAGCAGGGTGAGGGTATGGAAGTCGTCGAAGCGAGCATCGTTTCAAAAACAGGCGATCCGCAAACATGCGAAGACCGTTACTGTGTGACGGAGCATTACGCTTGCGTCATCGACGGAGCGACCGACGTGTCGGGCAACCGATACAACGGGCGCACCTCCGGACAGGTCGTTGCCGGCGTCATCGCCGAAACGATCCCGCTGCTGCCGGCGGGTGCGGACATCGAGGAAGTGATCGGGATCATCAATGAAGCGCTGCTTCGCTATTACGATGCGAACGGCATGTACGATGCGGTTAGGGAATCGCCGTACACGCGTCCTACGGCAGCGATGATCTTGTACAGCCGGAGCAGGCATACCGTATGGATGGTTGGCGACTGCCAATGTATGATCGACGAAGAGGAGCAGACGAACCCGAAGATCGTCGACGATATTATCGCGAATACAAGATCGCTGTTTCTGGAAGCGGAGATGCTGAAAGGCAAGACGATCGAAGAGCTGCTGGAGCGGGATACCGGTTTCGAGGCGGTCCGTCCGTTCATTCAGATGCAGTATTATATGCAAAATTTGCCGGAGCCCCATCCGTACGGGTACGCGGCGGTTACTGGATTTCCGTTCGACTTGGGCCAGATCAAGACGGTGCAGCTCAGACCGGATGCCTGTTCGCTAGCGCTCGCATCGGACGGCTACCCGTTCATCCGGCCGACACTGCAGCAGTCGGAAGATGCCCTTCAAGACATTCTGAAGCGCGACCCGCTGTGCTTTCGCGAATACAAGCTGGCCAAGGGGCTGGTGAAGGGCAACGCATCGTTTGACGACCGGACGTACGTACGGCTGCGGCTGCAGCCGAGATAAGAGTGAGCGAGCGTGCGACAATGTCTTTTTGCAAGCGGAAGATGATCGATTGTCTTTTTCTTCGAGGTAGGTCGGATAAGCATCCCAAATCAAGCTCGCTCCGCTCGTGTGCTGTAGGGCAAGCACACAAGCCATCGGGTCATGACATGTGTATACTGTGTTATAAACCAAAAGGGAGTGAGCTTAATGGCTTTTTGTCCGACTTGCCCGACAAAAACAGTGTATGACCCGCCTGTGCAACAATATCAAAACTACTACCATCCGCAGCTCGTTCAAGTGATTCATCCGGTTGAAGTCATTAAACAGCATCATTGCGTGCCGGTGTACCATCATACCGTAGCGTACTCGGAAAAAGACGTCATGTGCACAGTATCGTCCAAGAAGCGGTCGAGAAGAAAAAAATAAGTTTAGCGCCGCCCCCCGCTGTTTACGGCCGGGGGCCCCTTTTTTTTGTCGATGAACGATTGAACTCATTGACAGATGATAATGAGAACCATTATCATCGATATGACGCAGGTAATTCATCAACAAGATGCAGCCGATGTTGAACGGATGTTTCAATATGAAAAAGGGGGACTGTGCAGCATGACCGCATGGGACTGGAAGTTTGCGGAGGAGCGGTTTTGGGTCGGCTTGACAGGCAAAGCGGATGCGATCTGTACAATTCCGGCGGTGGAGCTGCTGCTGCCGGAGCGGGCCAAGGCATTTGTCGACCGGTATGGCGCAGCGATCGGAGCGATGGAGCCGGCCGCCGCTGCGGCGTATTTCGCCGGCTGGTTCAGCGGCGTTGCCCATGCGATGCAGTATGCGGTATCCGTATGCAACGCGTCGTTTGGAGTGCCGCTCGGCGATTTGACGATCCAAATGGTACATAAGGAAAATCGGTGCGCCTTGAGTTTCCGGCTGCAGGACGGAACAGTGCACGCAGCACCGGAGGAAGAAGGCGACCGGGACGCATGGCGCGACCGGGTATTGACGGCCTTTTACCGAGATACGGTGCGGCCGCTTTTCGAAGCGGTGGCCGCCGCGGCCGGCTGCGATGCAGGCCAGCTGTGGGGCCAGCTTCCGAGCCGGATGGCCAATCAGACCGAGCAGTGGCGAATAGCCGCTGCGGAGGAAGATGTAAGCACGCGAATTGCGGCGGACGCCCGGTTCTTGAAGGAAGGGCTTGATCCGGTGCCGCTGAACCGGGTGAAGAGCCCGTTCGACGTCAAGCTCCGGTACGTGGAAGGCGTCAAGGACCCTGAGCAGCGCATTTCGCTCAAGTCCTCCTGCTGTATGTACTTCCGGACCGGCAGCGGAACTTATTGCTACACATGTCCGCGGCTGACGGAGCAGCAGCGGGCTGCCAGGCTGGCAGAGCTTCGTTCCGCGGAAGCGGTTAAGTCTTGAGGCCTGCCTTCACTCGACCCGGTCGGCTACTCTGTCCCTCAATGGCATGAAAAAAGGAGCGCTTCAACCCGGTTGCCGGGCGATGAAGCGCTCCTTTTTTCATGATAAGAATGTAGATGCTTCGGTCAGAAACCTTTCTTACGTCGTGTGATGGGCACGGCTATTTCGCGAGGCGCTCCTGGCCTTGCCTTGGCTCTGGCGTACCGTTCTCCTGACCAGCCTCGACCTGCCCCAAGGTCACGGAGCGAGCGTGTAATTACACTCGGCCGATTTGCGCGAGCAGGCTTCCGCTTGCGACGATCGGCTGCTTGGCGATCCGATCGAGGCGGAAGTCCGCAAGCAGCTCGGTCGTCTTCGCCGGCTGGAGACGGTCGCGCAGGCCGCATATATGCGCGAGCCAGCCGACAACCTGCTCGGGCGCGGCGCCCGCCTCCCGCAGCTCGCGCAGAGCGACTGCGCCGTGCCGCTTCGACAGCTTGCGGCCGTCCTCGCCGAGCAGCAGCGGGACATGCGCGAACGCGGGAGCGGGCAGGCCGAGCGCCTCGTAGAGCCACAGCTGGCGGGGCGTCGAGTCGAGCAGGTCGCCGCCGCGGACGACATGCGTGACGCGCATCGCCGCATCGTCGACGACGACGGCGAGTTGGTAGCCGAACATGCCGTCGGCGCGCTTCACGACGAAATCGCCGCCGCTGCCGGCCGGCGCCTGCTGCGGCCCTTGGATCTCGTCGACGAACCGGAGCGGAGCGTCCGGCACGGCGAACCGCAGCGAAGGCGTCTTCGCTGCGGATTTCGCCATGCGTTCCGCCGGCGTCAGCCGCCGGCACATGCCCGCATAGACCGGCCCCTCGGAGGCGATCCCGTGCGGGGCGCCGGCGATGGCGGTCAGCTCGGCGCGGCTGCAGTAGCACGGATATACGCGCCCAGCCGCCTCCAGCTCGTGCAGCGCCGAATCGTAGCGGGCCAGCCGCTCGCTCTGCACGTACGGCCCGTACGAGCCCCCGACATCGGGGCCTTCGTCCCAATCGATGCCGAGCCAGCGCAAATCGTCCAGCAGCTGCCGGGCGTACTCCGGCTTGGAGCGCTGCATGTCGATATCTTCGATCCGTAGTATGAATTGTCCGCCGTCCTTCCGAATGTGCAGCCATGCGATGAGGGCCGACAAGGCATTGCCCAGATGCATCGGTCCGGAAGGTGTCGGAGCGAAACGTCCGCGTGTCATATCGTATACACCTGCCTGTATGTTAGAAATGCCGGTTGCAGGAAGCTTTTTCAGAAATGCCTCGTCATCCAGTGCCGGTGCCGCTTCGCCGGAAGCTTGCCGAGGCGCTTGAACGAACTGCTCCGCGGTACAAGCCAATCCGGCTTCCGCCGCCTGCGAAAGATCCGTTTCCCTCCAGCACTGCAATTGCACCGTCGTAACCACCGTCGTATCGCAGCTGCCCGCATGATTCCCGCCAGAGTGGCATAAGCATGAGCGTTAAGGGCTTCCTCGTTCCGCTTGCTTCTCCCCGCGTGCCGGAATTTCCTCAAGCCGGCGGCACACCGTGTCCAGATCGTCGATTTGCGACCAATACAGCTTCAGCACCTGCCGCATACGCTGAAGCTCCTCCGCCGTAACATTCAGTTCCGTGTACAGCCGGAACGTAGGGAACGTTTCCCGGTACATGTGAAAGCGTGAAAGGTGAGCGACCGCTTCTTTCCCTTGCCATTCTGCCGCTTTTTTCAGTGCCGGAATGCTAAGCGTATGTTCACGGATGTACAGCTGCGACTCGTAGGATAGCAGAAAGCGCACGAGCTCCATCGCCGCTTCTTTATTGGGCGAATGGCTGTGAACGGCAATGCCGATAATGAGCAGCAGCGTTTTCGCATCGTGAAACGTCGGCAGGGGAGCGACGTCGAAGTCGAAGTCGGCACGGCGCAGCGCGTTCAAGCTGAAATAAGTCGTCATGATCATGGACACCTTCTGCTGGGCGAACAACATTTCCGCATCGGAATCGCGTTCCGACAATAACGGAAACGTCCCTTGCCGGTAAATCAAGTCTCTGCTGATTTGCAGTCCCCGCCTGACGGCTTCGCTCTTGAAGCCTTGTCCGCTACCCGCTTCGTACCCGCCCTGCAGCAAAAAAATCGGCCATCGGTTATCCGACATCAGATGGTAAAAGAAACCGGAGCGGTCGCGTCCGGAAGCGAGCTTGAGCGACACGGCCTCCACATCCGACCAGGACCAGCTGCTGTCCGGCTCCGGCAAATCGGCTTCTCGAAAATGATCTTTATTATAGCACAAAACGACCGGCGAAAAGATGAGCGGGAGCACCCGAGACGCCCCGTTTACGACGAACGGCTGCTGCACGAACGGGTACAGGCCGCTGATATTTTCCAGGGGCTCGAGCAAATCGATGCTGCGATCGGCCTCGCCGAAGTGCTGGTAATGATGGTAGTTGACACTAGCGACATCGATGATGTCTTTCTCCATGTACTGCTTCACGCTCGGCTGGTCGTCTTCGTACGGGATCGGGATCATTTCGATGCGGATATGCGGATGCAGGGCTTGGAACTGCTTGATAAGCACTTGCAGCTGCGCCGCGCGCGTCAGCGTAGGATAATAGCCGAATTTCAGCGTGACGATAGAAGCAGGCCCGGCCTTTACAACCCGGGTGCCAACGCGCGGCACTTTCTCGATGATCCCGTCTTCGACGAGCAGATCAAGTCCTTTGCGGACGGACGTTTTACTGAGCTGAAACTGTTGGGCGAGCGTTAATTCGGAGGGGAGATACTCTCCGATGCTCCGCTGGCCCGAATGGATTTGTCCCCGGATGGCCGTAACCATCGTGTCCATGCGGGAACGAAAGGTGGAGCGGCTCGTTTTGTTGGTCATGCGGCGTACTCCTTATGCATTGTGGAATTTGTGGTATATATCTGGGCAGTATATCTTTTTTGTACGATAAAGTTTCTCAATATTATAGCTTATTTTCCGCGAAATCGGCAAACATTCGTCATAAACGGCGCCGAAGGAGCGTTAGAGCGTTTTCTGTACAAACGGTTGCTTTTTTAGTTTATTTTTCGTCCAAATACAGACGGATTTATGAATTGACATCGCTTTCAAAGCTTCTATATAATTCGGATATAACCCAGATATAGACCAGATGAAATGAGTCAAGTGAACCTGATCGCCCTAACGGCTGGTCCCGTTAGGAGCACAGGGGGATCGTACGGCTGCAGTCGCATGGTTACGGCATACGTAATCCGCTTTATTGCCAGTGGTTCAGCCGGCGAGTTGAAATCGTTGCTTCGAGCTCCGTTGTATGGCACATTCATTGCGATTCCATGTATGGAAGGGTGAACCCATGTGGTGGGAAAAAATGCATTTGCGCTATTGGCGCTGCTGCTGGCGGCTTCCGGCTTGACCGGCTGCACGAGCGACGGCGGGCAGACGGCGACGAAGGACGGAAGCGGGCAGACCGGGAACGGCAACTCGCCGGATAAGCCGAAGAGCCCGGTGACGCTGACGTTCTATGACCCGACGGCCAAGGGCTTGACCGAGAACTTTATGGAGCAGTACGGGAATGCGATTCAGAAGAAATTTCCGTACATTACCGTGAATTACGTGTCCTCCCCGGATACGAATCCGGAAGGTCATATTGCCGGGATGATCACGGCCGGAGAAACGATCGATATCGTGATGACCGCGGATCAAAATTTCCACAGGCTGATCGCGCCGTTCAATTTGCAGTATGACATCAGCGAGCTGATCAAGAGCGAGCGGTTCGACTTATCCCGTCTCGATCCCGGCGCGGTGAAAGCGATCCAGGCGTTATCGAACGGCGGCATGTACGGATTGCCGATCTCGATGAATCACTTCGCGCTGATGTACAATCGCGATTTGTTCGACAGGTTCGGGCAGCCTTATCCGAAGGACGGGATGACCTGGGACGAAACGTATGAGCTGGCCAAAGCGATGACCCGCGTGGAAAACGACGTTCAGTACAGAGGATTCATTACGCAGACATACAATTTCGCCTGGACCAGCCAGCTGTCGCTCGGTTTCGTCGATCCGAAAACGGATAAGCCGTTGTACGTCAGCGACGACCGGTGGGCGAAGTTTACGAGAAACTTGACCCGATTTTACGAAATTCCCGGCAATGCCTTGAAGGAAACGACGTTCGGTGCTGTAGGCAATTTGTTTAACAAAGATAAAGTCGCCGCCATGTATGCGAATTTTATTCCCAGCGTGGAAATCCCCGTTAACTGGGACGTAGTCAGCCTGCCGACCTTCAGCGATCTTCCCGGCGTCGGGCCGCAGACGCTGCTGTCGATGGCTTACATTACAAGCATGAGCAAGCATAAGGAGGCTGCATTCGAAGCCGTTGCCTACTTGACCAGCGATGAATTTCAGATGAATATTTCGAAAAAGGCGCTTGCACTGCCGATAACGAGCAATGCGGACGTCAAGAAAGCTTTCGCGCAGGAAGCGCCGCTGCTGCAAGGGAAAAATGTGCGCGTCTTGCTGAGCAACAAGCCGGCGCCACCGTTCGCCCCATCGCCATACAGCCGTGCCGCTGCGCAATTTTACGAACGAACGATGTACAAATTGGGCAAAGGGCAGGTGGACTTGAACACCGCGCTCAGGGAGTCGACGGAGGAAGCGAATAAGGAAATCGAGAAATTAAAATCGGACAAAAAATAGCCTATTCGCGAAACGGACGAGGAACGACGCACTGGAGGAGTGAACATGAGAGTGGTTGTCACACAGGCCGGCACGGTGCATACGGCGGATTATCCCGATCCTGAGCTGCTGCCGGGTCATATCCTTGTGCAGACTCGATGTTCGGCGATCAGCCCGGGGACGGAGATGACGGCGCAGCGGAGAAAGCCGGAACATCCCGTCGTGCTTGGATATAGCGCCATGGGCGTCGTACAGGAAGTCGGAGAAGGCGTCCGGCATATTCAGAAGGGGCAGCGCGTCGCTTGCTACGGCGGCCCTTATGTCAGGCATGCAGAAACGCTGTTGGTGCCTAAGCATTTGGCCGTTCCGCTGGAGGATCATGTCGATTCGGGCGAGGCTGCCTTTGTCGGTCTGGGAGCGATTGCGATTCATGCGCTGCGCCAAGCGGGTCTGCAGTTCGGCGAAACGGTCGTCGTCGTCGGTCTCGGCATAGTAGGCCAGCTCGTGTGCCAAATCGCGAATGCGGCGTCGTATCGTGTGATCGGCTTCGACCTCATCGAGTCGCGTTGCGCGAAATGGGAGTCTTCGGGCAGCGCGAAGGCGTGCCGCAGCCTGCAGGAAGTGGAGGCTGCGGTCCGGGAGGCGACGCATAACGCGGGAGCGGATGCTGTCATTGTATGTGCGGGAAGCAAGGAGCGAGGACTGATCGACAGCGGCCTCGACTGGCTCCGGGATCGGGGCAGTCTTGTCGTCGTCGGCGATCTCAAGCTCGAGTTCGACCGGGAGCGGATGTTTCGCAAGGAAGCGAAGCTGCTCATCTCGCGGGCCGGAGGCCCCGGACGCTACGACCGGAGCTACGAGAAGGACGGCGTCGACTATCCGATCGGCTTCGTTCGATGGACGGAAGGGCGTAATATGCAGGAATACGTGCGTTTGCTGAGCGAAGGGCGGCTGCATGTTGGCTCTCTGATCACAGGACGGTATCCGCTGCATCGGATCGCCGAAGCGTACGAGCAATACGCGCATTGCCCGCAAGAAACGCTCGGGCTGCTGGTCGATTACAGCTGAGCCGCACGCCTAGCCCGCGTCGCTGCGGGAGAGCGGGCAAGCCTTGGCCTTTCGCAGCGGCGTCTTATCACATATAAAGGGGATGGAGCGATGTCTGTTCGCACATTAGGCATTCCGATGCGGATGGTGAACACGCCGGACGCCAGCTTTGGCAAAGGGCCGGCCGGTGAAGATTGGATGTATGTCGTCTGCACCGGTCAGCCGGCCATCTTATCGATCATCGACGTCAGAACCGGCAGCCGCGTCCAGTCGTTCGAGCTGGAAGGCGCGGAAGCGTCGTGGGGCAGCGTTGTGGACCCCTTTGGCCATCTATATATCGGGACGACCGGGCGCGGTTTGCTGTACCGTTACGTGCCTGGCGGGGATAAGCCGGAGAAGCTCGGGTCGCCGCCGGGAGAAACGCATCATTGGCGGATCGCTTCCGATGAGCGGGGGAACATTTACAGCGGAACGTATCCGAACGGCAAAGTGTACCGGTACGACCCGCAGCAGCGCACGTTTACCGATTACGGAACGATGGCCGCCGGAGAGCAATATGTGCGGAGCGTCGCCTGCGGCCATGGCAAAGTGTACGCGGGAACCGGATCGGCCCAGGCGCAGCTGTTCGAAATCGACCCGGTCAGCGGCGAGAAACGGGCGATCCCTCTGCCTGAGCGGTTTCGGGAGCATAAGGAGATCTACGATCTTTCCGTTGCGGGCGGCCTGCTGTTTGCACGGCTTACTTATCCGGTTGCGAGCAGCCCGCTGCATAACGTCACACTCGTGTACGATGTGCAGGCACAGCGCTGGATCGACGAATGGACGTCCACACCGGGATGGGACGTCTCGCCGCCGGACGCCGAAGGCCATGTTTATTTCAAGCAAGGCTCGGCGCTGATGGCTTATCATTTGACAGACCGCAGGCTGACGGATACAGGGCTTGACATCTCACGAGTCGAAGCGACCCGCGGCTTCGGCTGGATCGAGCTGCCGGACAAGGACTTTCCAGGGCCAAGCCTGGTCAGCTCGAACATGCGCTGCCGGGCAAGCTGTATATGGGAACGTACCCGTATGCCGGCCTTTACGCGTACGATCCTGCGCTGCCGTGGTCCTATGGAGCCAATCCGCGGAAGCTTCCGTTTGCGGCGGGCGAACATGAGCAGGACCGCCCATTCGCGCTCGTCCCTGCGGGCGCATGGCTTGCCGTGGGAACGGTGCCGGAGGCTGGGCGCTTGGGCGGCGCCCTATGCCTGTACGATCCGGAAACCTCCGAGACCGAGGTGTACCGCAGCATCGTTCCCGGGCAGAGCGTCCTCTCCCTGGCTTACCGGGACGGCCTCATTTACGGCGGCACGACGGTATGGGGCGGCTACGGGATTGCGCCGGCAGCGGATGAAGCAAAGCTGTTTATATGGGATCTCCGCACGCGCAGCAGCCTATGGGAAGGCTCACCGATGGCGGGGGAGAAGGCCGTATCGGCGCTCTGCTTTGACGAGGAGGGCATGTTGTGGGGGATAACGAGCGGCTGTTTATTTAAGTTCGATCCGCAGACGTGCCGCACGCTGCGGTCCATTCGCTTGTACCCCTATGAGTGGGGCTCGATTTATTTGAAGCCGCACGGGCTGCACTTTCACCAAGACGGTTATTTGTACGGGACGGCGGTCGACAACGTGTTTCGCCTGGATCCGCAAACGTGGGAGTACGAGACGCTCGCCGCACGCACATCCTTGTTCGCCCAGGATGGCGCGGGGAATGTTTATATGACCAAGGAACGGCAAATCGTGTGCCGGTACGAGCCGCAGCCGGAAGATGCCGGGAAGATGACAACGGCGGAGCTAAACGGCTGACGATTCCTATTCGGTAACGAAGATTGGCCGAACCGAAGACGTTACGCTGATGAACGAACACACGCGTGCTGTGCGTAGGAGCCGAGAGATGCGGCTGTCGCTATGAGGCGGTTTGAATCGGAAGGGACGAAGGAAAGAAGGAGGGAGTATGCCCTTGAACATGCACGGCGTAAGACGGGCGCTTGCTTTGATATTCCCGATCAGCTTGCTTGTTGCCGGAGGGACCGCCTGCAAGACGGGCGGAAGCCCGGAAACGTCTCCCCCGTCAACGGCCGGGACGTTTGTCAATTTGGGTACACAGATTACGCGCGTCGTCTCGACCGAAGGCACGGTGTTCAAGGATAGCTCGGGCAACGTGTACCACGGCGTGTTTGTCAACGGCAACCCGGGCAAGTTCGCGGTGCTGTCCGCGCAAACCTGGGAGCTCGTCAAGCTGATCGATGTGCCGGGCTCGGCATCGCACCGGGCGATCTTGACCGGCAGCGATGGAAAGGTGTACATCGGTTCGGCCGGAACCGGCGAGCTGTTCCGTTATACGCCGGGAGCGGACCGTCTGGAATCATTGGGCAAGGCGGTTGCGGGAGAGACGATCATTTACGATTTGACGAACGGTCCGGACGGCAAATTGTACGGGGGCACGTATCCCGGCGGGAAAATTTTTGAGTATGACTCGGTCCGCGGCACATTTAAGGATCTTGGGGTTGTTCACGAAGGGGAGAAGTACGCAAGGCAGGTGGCCTACGATTTCGACGAAAACGCACTGTACGTAGGGACAGGTACCGCCTGCAAGCTGATTCGGGTTGATCTGACGACCGGCGCGAAGTCCGGCAACCTGCTGCCCGACAGCTATAGTACGATGGAATACCCGAACGGCATCGAAATCATAGACGGGAAGCTGTATATTCAGCTGAACAAATCTTCGCAGATGGTCGTCTGGGACAAACGGACCGGGAACATCGATTATACGATCGATAAGGCGTCGCCCTCTGTAGTGAAGTCCCCGGTGGAGGGCGATCGGAAAGTATATTTGTTCAATCCCGGCGACGGGTATTTGACCGCGTATGATCCCGACTTGAAGAAGCTGAATACTATCGTTCGCGTCGGCGGCTACAACGGCTGGAAGGCCGCTGAATTCGTGAAGCTCCCCGGCTCAACCAACGACACGCTTGTTGCCTGGATGGGCTACAGCGGCGCGATGCGCTATGATATGCAGGCCGGCAAGCTGGAGGCTCGCTCCTTGCAGGTGCCGGGGCAGCCGATCGAAATCCGCAGCATCAAGGGAGGGCCTGACGGCAAAGTGTACACCTCCGGCATACAAGGCGGCTCGGGGGTATACGATCCGAACACGGGCGTCACGGTGGCCGGCCCAAACCTCAGCCAGGCGGAAGGGATCGGCTCCCTCGGCGGCAGCCTGTACTTCGGCATGTACCCGAGCGCCCGAGTCTCGGTGCTGGATACAACCAGATCATGGGGCGCCAGCAACCCGAAAGAGGTGTTCAAGCTGCCTGCCGCCGATTTGCAGGATCGTCCGTTCGCGGTACTGGGCGTCGAGGCGCACCGCAAGCTGTTCGTCGGAACGGTGGCTCAATACGGCCAGCAGGCCGGCGCGCTTGCGATATATGACACCGGCTCCGGCCGTTTGCAGACGATGCGTGATGTCGTCCGCCATCAGAGCGTCGTCAGCCTCGCGTACTTGAACGGCAAAGTGTACGGCGGGACGACGATCTGGGGAGCGTATGGAGCGCCGAACCCGACGGAAACGGAGGGCAAGCTGTTCGCATGGGACGTAGCCTCCGGCAAGAAAGAGTTTGAGTTGGCGCCTGTCCCGGGCAAGAAGGGCGTGACCGGGCTGCTGGCCGGACCGGACGGCATGCTCTGGGGCTTTGCCGAAGGGAACCTGTTCGTATTCGACCCGGCCAAGCAAAGCGTCATCTACACGGCGGCGATCATGGAGGCCAGCTACTCCGGCACGACATGGACCGACGCGTATATGGAGCTGGGGAATGACGGCAACGTATACGGCACGGCAAGAGGCCAATTTTTTGCCGTCGACGCCAAAACGAAGCAGGTGACCCTGCTCGACACGGCCCGGAAGTTTTCCAACCTGGCGCAGGACGACTACGGCAATTTGTATTTGCGTTCCGGCGTGAAGGAGCAAAGTCACGAGCTGTGGAAGTACAGCAGCCCGGCCTTGCAGGTCAAGCCGGTCAGTGCGGAGCTGGCGCTATCGTCTGATACGATCCGGCCAAGCGACAAGGCCAAGGTGCGCGTGCAGAAGCTGCTGCTGGAGAAAGGCAAATCGACGGCCAACACGGCCGGAGCGGTGATCCGCTATACGAGCAGCCGTCCGGAGGTCGCCTCCGTCGCCGAAGACGGCACCGTCACCGGCCATAAGGCCGGCACGGCGCTCATCGGGGCGCGGATCGAGCTGAAGGAGCTCGGCGCCGCCATCGACGCGAAGCAGGTGACCGTTCACGTAGCGGGGAACGCGTCGTCACCTTAGCTGGCCTTGCAGGGGAGCACAGGCGGCGAGCTTCGAGTATTTCGCTCGTTCGCAGCGGCTAGAGGGGCACATTATCTCTCACGCATTTCCCAGTGCTCGTTTGGAGTCGGCGGCTCGCCAACTGTTTGATTTCAACGACCGATAAGATCGATAAGCAAAAGACCGCTGCCCCGATAGGTCCTGTACAGGGCCGATAAGGCGCGGTCTTTTGTTTACACTACCTTTTGCGCGCCGTTGACGCGGTCCTGCGAAGCGTTAATGCATCGCTTGCATACTTTGAGCTGCGTGCCGTCCGATTTATTGCGCGTGTACAGCAGTTTGATCCGGGTCGTTTTGCACACGGGGCATGTGCCTCTTCCGTGGGACGGCATTTTCCACAGCGCTTTTCCTCGATTATTTTTAGACATAGGCGATGTCTCCTTTTAGGCTAGTTTCCTATTTGATTACAAGCAGTACTCATAGATCCGAATCTCACGTGCTTCCCGTTCGAAACCGGAGTCCCGGAGCAGCGCTATTCCGGCTTCATTCGTACCGGATACCGCAGCCGATACATGCGTTCTGCCGATCTCGCGGTGCTGACGCAAGCTTGCGGCAAGCAGCCCTTTGGCGATGCCTTGTCTCCGCCAGCCGGGCAAGGTGAAGAGGCGTTCCGTAATCCCGATTTCCGTGCCCCAGCTCATGGAGCTTCCGATTAGCGTATCCCCGTGGAAGGCAGCCATCACGAACCAGACCGGACCGCCCTGCATATAGTTCAGCATCTCCATCGAGTAATCGTTCCGGAGCACGGCTCGATCCGCCTCCAGGTAAGCTTCCTTTTCTGCAGCGGAACGCATCGGCCACGGCCGAATCTCGATGCCGGGCGGAAGCTGCGGAATCGGGGGGAGAGACGCTGAAACGTTACGCAAATACAGCGAAATGAGGTGCCCGGTGGGCCTAAATCCTCTCCCTTCGTAAAAGTCGCGATCCTGTTCATTGCGGATTCTGGCGAGCAAACGGGGGACGCCGCCGGCTTTTTCCTCGTGAAGCTTACGATATCGATGCACGAGTGCATCGGCCAGCTGTACTTTTAGGCGATACGCTTCATCTTCGGGCAGCGAAGAAAGATGTACGATGGTCATGACTAAATTTGCGTCCTTGTACATGAGCGCCCCTGCGCCGATGAGCCGGTCCCGTTCGTCCGCAGCGCAGAACCTGCTGAGCGGATCGATCGTTCGGTCCCACTTGAAGTGTCCCCAAGTGCCTGTGTCTATCGCATGAAGCGGTTCCAGATCCGCTTCACGAAATGGCCGAACCGTATAATTCATCCATATGCACACTCCTTTTATCGAAGACCGATATTCCGATGGCGGCTGCCGATGATTTCGCGAAACATCGCTTTCAGCCGGTTCATCGCATCCGACTCAATCCGCTTCGCTTCACTAGCGGCTTCAGCGAGCAGTTGAAAGGTCTTTTCCTCATGAGTCTCTTTTTTGAAAAGCACCGCGTCCATATGTTCAAAAACCGTAGTCAACTGATGGTACCGTTCGATCACCGGATCCAATCCGGGCACATGCGACTCGATTTCTTGCAGGTAAGCAAGGACGTATCGTTTCAGTTCCAGCATCCATCCTACGACGGTCGCGGTACCGGACCGCTCGAGGTCGCCCGAACGGAAAGCGTGGACCATGAAGTCATAGGCGCGTTTCCCGCAGCCGTATTGATCGGACGGCAATACGCTGTCATGCCTTTCCCATAAATAGACGGCTTGTACGAGAGATTCCCGGTACAGCTCCTCCATGCGAACCTCGAGCTTGTCTCCGAACGTCTGGCAGCACCAGTAGGGAGGACAGCTGCCCAGCAGATCGGCTTCACCCGGCACGTCGCGTTCGGGCTCGGTCACGGCAAACGCTCCGGTCCATAGGATAGACGGACGGCCAAGCCGACTCGCATTCATGACAGCGTTCCAGGCGGCTTCCTTGTACAACGGGAACGTTGGGCTGTCTGTATAGCCGCACCAGACCGTGTTGTGAATTCCTAAAAAATCGGCTGATAGCCAGTGTTCGGCTTGCCAGTTGTAAGTGTGGATGGAGTCCGCAGTAAGTCTGCGATCTACCTGAAATCGGAAGGCATTCGCCGTTACTCCGCTCAGCAGCGCTTCCGAACCGTGAAAATAACCGGATGCAGTTAGAGCATCGTGAAGGGCATCGATGTAATGTGAGTATGGTTTCATCGTGATAATCCTTTCATCTCGGGGGTGCCGAGCCCCATCGCGGCATCGGCCGGTCGGCTGCAGGGTGTTCGGCCAGGACCGCCCGAATGCATTGCATTGCTTGCTCCTCCATGGCGGAAGCTTCCTTTAACGCCATCGCCTGTTTCGTGGGATTCTTGGAATGATGCGCAACGAGGTCTTGATAGAGCGCGTCCAACTCCCCGTACAACGGGACGATATAGGTCAGCGCGGAAACGAGCGGAGCCGCTTCGCGGAAATAGGCGTGCAGCTCGCGCTTGGACTGCGCCGCCGAGGAAAGAATGTACGAAGCCCCGAACGAATGGAAACCGCCTTTCTCGAGTGCGGTGATCCAGTAACGGTAAGCGAGCTGCCCCGAACCAATATCGGTATTCGGCGGCGTTTTGTAGGGCGTTTCCCATTCCCGGACAGCAGTGCGCAGCGATTGCAAGACGACGTCCAGAGGATCTCGCTCCACTTTGCCGAGGATCAAATGAGCGTACCAATACGGCGTAAAATTCAATCCGAAATTGTCGTACAGCTTGATCTTTTCTTCCCCAGAACGCCCATCGGAATAAAAAAACACTTGATCATCATCGTCATATCCGTATATGACGCAAAACTCCGGCTCCCAAAAAATAACCCCGACGCCCCGGTTGATCGAAGCTTTCATCTCCCGCATAACAGCCTCGCGGTATAACGGAAACGTATGATGCCGCGTATGCCCGGCATAAATCGCCGAGGCAATCCCGATATTTTCGGCAGCAGGCTGATGCTCTTGCACCCACTCGCCGTATGCGGTGACGGACAAGGGTAGCAGCTCCTGATGGACGCAAAATTTGAACGCCATCCCCGTTTTGCCGGAAAGCATATACTTAGGCTCACTCCAGAGGCCTGCGGCTTCAAGGACAGCATGCAGGCAGTCGACGAACGTCTTGGATTGTCTGGACCATGTTAAGCCGGGAACAGTCCTTTTCAAGGTCGGCCCTCCTTTTCCTCGCTGCATAGTCTTATCATAATACACGTGGTACGACATAAAATGTCGTGTCATTCGGACGGGGCAATTTTTTCCATAATTTGTTGGCATCGGCGATAAAGCTTGTCCTTCAGCCATCCCGGCGACTCCAGTGCCTCCCATTCCTCTTCCATGAGCGTGGCTGTAAACCTATCGGGATCAAAAAACTCGATGTCGTATACATGCTTCACCTCGGTTGGAGCGGCAGGATACCCTCTCCAATGAGCGCTGTTCAATGGGGCTTGCAGCCGAATGCGGGCACGGAAAGGCTTTAGATTTTTAGAAATGGTTTGCGTTAGCCTGGAATTCGCCGGTTGCGTCGAGGGGGCAGGTAATTGCGTCGTATGATCGCCTTCTTCGAGCGTGTCCGGTGCTTGCTTGACGGCCGCATCCTTCTCGAGGACGATCTTGCGGATCTTCTGCAGCGCCACATATTCTTCCCTCGGTGCATGGGCATCCGCAGTGCGGACGACCACGTAATCTTCCCCGTATCGGTATAGCAGCTGTTCGGGAACGCCGGTGACGATCCGTTCGCCGTCGTCGGATGGAAGCCAAAGCTGAACCTGCCGCTTGTCTTTTATGGCGGTGTGCAGTGTGCTGATTCGGTGCAGCAGCTTCGGGTCGTATTCGAAAGCGGGCAGTTGGAACTCGCTGTGATCGCCCTGCGCCCCGCTCATTTGTTTGAATAGATGGGATAAGCGGTTGGCGTTGTGAAACGTGCCGCCGGTCACTTTGTTCACTTGCTCGAAACGGTACGACATAAACAACAGCACTTGCCGTTCTTGCTCGGTCAAATACATATTCGGCAGCACATATGTATCGTCCGTATAGGCGTAACCACGATGCTTTGCGACATATTGAAGCGGGGCTCCCATCGATGCGGCCATGTATTCGATATCCCGCTGTGCCTGCCGGGTCGAAATTTCGAATTGACGGGCGAGTGCAGCACTGTTCGGGTATTTGCGCAGCCTTACCTGTCCGTCGAACCATAAGATGCGATGCTGGTTGCTCAAGCGGCGTTCCTCCCGTTCGTTGATTTTGTTAGCATTGTACAAAAAAAGCTGAACTTTGGCTATTTATGCCAGGAGCGGCGACGCGTTATGATCGATGGCAGATTTAGTTTTATGGACAGCCCGGATTGAGTTTGATTCGGAGGAGTTTGATTCGTAGGATTTGATTCGGAGGGATCGATATGAAAACGAAACAACCCGCAATGCATGAACTGGCAGCAGTGCAACTGCTGCATGAGACGATGGAGGCGCGTATCGGGTATCCGGCTGTTGTTGCGCCGGGCGAAACTTATCCGAGCCTAGCCGTAACGAGCAAGCGTGCAGGGACGGTATCGGTGAACGTGTTTCATGAGGAGAGCGGCGAACGGATCGCAGTCGCAGCCGAGCAGCCGCTGCAAGCGGGAGAGGTAGCTGTTATTCGTGTTCCGGGGACAGCTTATAAGAGCGGAGTCTGCTGCATGAAAGCGGAGCTTCGGCTCGACGGGCTCCCGCCTGAGATAGACTGTTATTATTTTACCGCTGTCGAGGGGCTGCCGCCGAACAGCAGCAAAGCCGCATACGTGAACGAGCGGGGGCGCATGACTTATTTGCCGGATTACCGGGGCAATCGGCTGCCGGATTTTTCAGGAGTCGGCTATAGCGGAGGCGGCGTGGCAATCCCGGACGTTCCGGTTATGGCGACGCTGGAGCCTGCGCCGGGAGACAACACGGGCCGGATTCAGGAAGCGATTGATCGAGTATCAGGGCTGCCGCTGGACGACCGCGGCATTCGCGGGGCTGTGCTGCTGCGCAAAGGCGTCTATGAGATCGCCGGCTCGATTGAGGTGAAGGCGAGCGGCGTCGTACTGCGCGGCGAAGGACAGGGCGATGTCCGGAAGCTGTGGTACGACCCGGACCAGCGCTATGATTTGGCGCGTCTGCAGGAAGCGCTCGCCGGGACGGAGGCGACCGTGCTGCTCGCCACCGGTTCGGTACGGCGACGGGTGTTGAAGATTCATGGTTCGGAGCAATCGGTCCGCGTACCGGCATCCGACAGCAGCGAAATATTGGACTCTTACGTCCCGGCCGGAGCGAATGCGTTCCGCGTCGAGCATCCGGAGCGGTTCCGTGTCGGCGATACGATTATCGTGCAGCGGAGCGGGAACGCCGATTGGATCGGAGAAATCGGGATGGACCGCATTCCTCCACGCGACGACGGCGGTAAAATTACGCAGTGGTCGCCGTTCGGCCTGGAGTTCGAACATGTCGTCACGGCCATCGAGCAGGATCGGATCACCGTCGATTCTTCCTTGATGAACGCGGTAGACAAGCGGTGGGGCGGCGGACGAATATACAAATTCGAAGACCCGGGCCGCATCAGCCAGGTCGGCGTCGAAAGCCTAAGAGCCATTGCCTATTGGCAGCCGAATGAGGACGGCGTGGACGATACGCGGCATGCCGACGAATTCGTCGATCTGGATTATTGCAAAAACGGGTGGGTACGCAATGTGACGCTGGAACATTTCAACAGCACGAACGGCGCATTCCGGACCGGAAGAGGCTCGAAGTGGATTACGATTCAGGATTCCTCGAACTTGATCGCGGACCGAAAGTACTATAACGGCAAAGGCTACGATCCGACCGGACGCACATTTTACGAGACGAATATTTATGTCGGCCGTTACGGCTTCTACTTGATCGGCCAATCGGGGCTGGTACAGCGCTGCTTTGCGCTAAACAACCGCCACGGCTTTACGCTCGGCTCCCGGGTAACGGGACCTAACGTCTTCCTAGACTGTATCGGCGAACAGCCGCTTACATGGAGCGAACCGCATCACCGCTGGTCCGTTGGAGGTTTGTACGATAATGTGCATGACATGATCTCGCTGATGAACCGGCTGAATATGGGCTCCGGTCACGGCTGGGCCGGCGCGAACTACGTCGCTTGGAACACGGAAGGGACGCTTGTCGCCCATCAGCCGCCAACGGCTCAAAACTGGGCGATCGGCCATATCGGAAAAAAAGATCCAGGCGGCAACCGGGGCCCGGACGGCTTTTGGGATTCGCACGGGCAGCATGTGGAGCCGCGCAGTCTGTATGTGCAGCAGTTAAAAGACCGACTCGGCGAAGAAGCATTGCGCAGCACGGGGTATTAGAAGCGCGCGGCATTACAACTGAACATAGAGGTTGGCCGCTTTGCAGTTTACGTATTATTTAATGGGACAGAGCTATCATTTTCGTTCGAAAATAAAAAAAATTCGATTGAATAGGCCGAAACGAATAATTCGGAGGAGTATGGCTCTGAATCGTTCGATTTGGTCTTTTATTTGCCTTGCATTATTATTTTCATCTGAGAATAATTGCTTTGGCCCAACAATTAGTTCATTTTCCTCTGCTGTTCCGAGGGCATATGACGTAGGCAGTGGCAAACGCATTCGAAGGCTGCCAAATCCGCAGCTAAGTTTTTTTGTAACATAGTATTGAATTCTGCATCCATATGCGATATATTGCATATTACAGAAGGGGGATTACGATGCCAATTCCTAGTAATTTCGCAACACCGGCTCGTATGTCAGCCAAAGAACGGGCTTTATCGCAGATCCAACGTTGGATCATTGACGGAACACTCCAGCCCGGCGAAAAATTGATCGATGCGGACCTGGCCGAAGCGCTCGGGGTCAGCAGAACGCCGATCCGGGAAGCGTTGCAGCTTCTCGAAATGCAAAATCTGATCGAGATGCATCCGGGAAAAGATACGAGAGTCAAGACGATCGAAAAAGACGACGTTTTGAAAATGTATCCTACGCTTGCCGCACTCCACAGCTTGGCTGCCGAGCTGGCGGCGCCTGTCATTATTCCTGAACAAATCGAGCAGTTGAAGGAGCTGAATGCCCAGTTCTCCCAAGCGATCGAACACGGGCAGCCTTTTCAGGCGATGGAGCTCGACGAACAATTCCATAATCTGATTATCGAGATTGCGGACAATCCCTACGTAACCTCTTTCAGCGGATCGCTGCAAATTCATATCCGCCGGTTCAAGTACGTCTTTCTAAAGCAGCCTGTCGCTGCAACCTATGCTTCGGTTCAAGAGCATGCGGATATCATCCGAGCCTTGGAACAGGGGGATGCCGCTGGTGCTGCGGCGGTTATGAAGCAAAACCTGCTGCGGCCGATGAATGAGCTGTATGCTTTAATCTAGCTTATTGTGATCTAACCTATATCGAAAGGATCGATTCGTATGCCAGACAAAGAAGATTTACGCATCCGCAGTAAAGTCATCAGCGAAGGTGTCAACCGCACGCCGAACAGGGCTATGCTTCGAGCCGTAGGCTTCCAGGATGAGGATTTTCAAAAGCCGATGATCGGCGTTGCCAGCACATGGAGTGAAGTGACGCCATGCAATATTCATATCGATCAATTGGCTAGGCACGCAAAAAAAGGGCTGCAGGCGCATGGTGGCGCTCCGCTCATTTTCAATACGATCACTGTGTCCGACGGCATTTCAATGGGACATGAGGGCATGTTGTTTTCTTTGCCCAGCCGCGAAATCATCGCCGATTCGATTGAGATCGTCACCAACGCGGAACGGTTCGACGGCCTGGTCGCGATCGGTGGGTGCGATAAAAATACACCTGCCTGTTTGATGGCTATCGGCCGAATGAATATACCTGCCGTATACGTATATGGCGGAACAATTCAGCCAGGCCACCTCGACGGCAAGAGCGTCGACATCGTAACGGCTTTCGAAGCGGTCGGTCAGTATCATGAAGGGATGATGGACGAGAAACAGCTGCATCGGATCGAATGTACGGTATGTCCCGGGGCTGGCGCTTGCGGGGGGATGTACACGGCCAATACGATGGCTTCGGCAGCAGAGGCGCTCGGAATGAGCCTGCCCGGTTCGTCTTCCACCCCCGCGATTGCAAGCGGCAAGTCGGACGAATGCGAACGTGCCGGGAAGGCGGTGCTGGAGCTTCTGCGTAACGACATCGTTCCTCGCGATATTATGACGAAGCGGGCGTTTGAAAACGCGATTACAGTTGTCATGGCGCTCGGAGGTTCAACGAATGCGTTTCTCCATTTGCTGGCGATTGCTCATTCCGTGCAGGTGGACCTGACGCTGGACGACTTCGAGCGCATTCGGCGAAAAGTGCCCCATCTGGCCGACCTGAAGCCAAGCGGAAAATATGCGATGCAGGACCTTAATGAAATCGGCGGCGTACCCGGGGTTATGAAACTTCTGCTGGAGCAAGGACTTCTGCATGGGGATTGTTTGACGGTCACCGGAAAAAAATTGGCCGAGAACTTGGCTTCCGAACAACCGTTAAAGGAAGGACAAACGATCATTCGTCCTATCGACAATCCGTTAAAACCAAGCGGGCCTCTGGTCGTATTGAAAGGGAACCTCGCTCCGGAGGGAGCTGTGGCCAAAATGTCCGGCTTGAAAAAGTCGCGCTTTACCGGCCCGTGCCGCGTATTCGACAACGAAGACGAGGCCACGCAGGCAATTATGAACGGAGAGATCGGCAAGGGGGATGTCGTGGTTATCCGCTATGCGGGGCCGCAGGGCGGACCGGGTATGCCGGAAATGTTATCCGTCACGGCGATGCTGGTAGGCAAAGGACTCGGCGGCGAGGTTGCGCTGTTAACGGACGGCCGGTTTTCCGGCGGCTCGCATGGCTTTGTCGTCGGTCATGTCGCACCGGAAGCGCAGGTTGGAGGTCCAATCGCCTTGCTGCAGGATGGAGACATCATTACGATTGACAGCGACACGCAGGAAATTCATGTTGAAGTATCCGAAGCGGAGCTGGAGGCACGAGCCAAACGGTGGGTCAAACCACCGCTGAAGTTTTCAACAGGCGTGTTGAATAAATACGCCCGGCTCGTATCGTCGGCTTCCAGAGGCGCCGTGACGGATTTGGATAACTAAACCGACTGAGAAGCTGCTGTCCGCTCGATAGCGGTTTCTCGTCATTGGTACGGTGCTGTCTGAACGAAGTGATGGATCGTCGTTCCTCCCCAGACGTAAAAGCGTTAGCTCGAAGCAAGGTGCTTCGGCGGTACGCAAAAGACGCCGCCAAACCGCTAAGTAAGCGGGGATGGCGGCGTCTTTTGTGTGCAAAGCCAACCTGTACCGGGCGCGGGGCGCGATACCAGGAATGGTTCGGGTGACAAAGTGACAGTGACAGTCCGAATGTGCTGTGCAATCCGGCGGTTGCGTCACAGCACGCAAGAACCCACGCCGTTTAGCGCGCCGGAGCCGGGCGCAGTACGGCATCGTTCGTCCCATCGGCGAGCGCTTCGCCGGCCTGAAGCCGGTACATCTGATCGTATTTGCCCTGCAGCCGCATCAGCTCCTCATGATTGCCGCGCTCTACGATGCGGCCATGGTCGAGGACGAGAATTTGGTCCGCGCTGCGGATCGTCGACAGCCGGTGGGCGATCACGAACGTCGTGCGGCCTTGCTTGAGCACGTCCAGCGCGTTCTGGATGACGGCTTCGGTCTCGGTGTCGATGCTGGCAGTCGCTTCATCGAGGATGAGGATCGCCGGGTCGAAGGCAAGCGCCCGGGCGAACGAGATGAGCTGCCGCTGCCCGGCGGACAGCGTGCTGCCTTTCTCGATGACCGGCTCGTCGATACCGCCGGGCAGCGACATGAACATGTCGTACGCGCCTACGTCACGGAGTGCCTGCTCGACTCGGTCACGCGTGACAGCCGGGTCGTTCAGGCTGATATTGGAAGCGATCGTACCGGTGAACAGGAATGGGTCCTGCAGCACGATGCCCATATGCTGGCGAAGCAGCTGCCGCGGAATACCGCTGATGTCGCGGCCGTCGATGCGGATCGTTCCCCGCTGCGGGTCGTAGAAGCGGAACAGCAGGTTCAGAATCGAGCTTTTGCCGGAGCCGGTATGACCGATGAGCGCGACCGTTTCGCCTTGCTTTGCTTCGAACGAAATGTCCTGAAGCACCATCTCGTCGTTTTTGTAGGCGAAGTGGACGCCTTCGAACGATACGTCGCCGCGGTATCGCTCCAGCTTGCCGGAGACGACGTCTGTTCCTTCCTCGTCGAGCAGCTCGAACACCCGCTCGGCGGAGACGAGCGCCGTCTCCAGGTTGCTGAGCTGGTTCACAATGCCGACAATCGGTTGAAACATCCGGTTCATATAGTCTACGAATGCATACAGCACGCCGACGGTGACCAGGGGACCGAGATACTGGCCGCCGAACATCCAGATAACGATCAGAAATATGATATTGCGAAAGACGTTGACCAAATTGTGCGACGTAATGGAATTCAAGTTCAACATCTTGTTCTGATAAGCGAAATATTCCCCGTTCAGCCGCTCGAATTCATTCATCGTGTGCTTCTGCCGCCGGAATGCGCGGATGATCGGCATGCCTTGGATCGACTCGTTGATGATGCCGTTAATGTCGCTGAGCCGGGCGCGAATGACACGGTTATACGCTGCTGCGAACCGGCGGTAGACGAGGATCCAGACGTACGTGAGCGGCAGCATCGGCAGCGCGATCACCGCCAGCGTCGGGTTCAGCAGGAATAATGCCCCGAGAATCGCTCCCATATAAATGATGCCCGAGAAAAAATTAGCGAGCACGTTCACGTACAGCTCGCGCACGGACTCCGTATCGTTCGTAATGCGCGATACCACTTTTCCGGCGGGCAAATTATCGAAATACGGGACGGGCAGCCGCTGCACGTGGGCGAACACGTCCGTGCGCATCCGGGCGATAATCCGGTTGGCCGACGTTTGCAGCAAGTACCGCTGTCCGTAGGTGAACAGCGCGCTCAGCACGAGCAGGCCGAAGTAGCATACGGCAAGCACGAGCAGGACGGACAATTCCGGCCGGTAAAAGCCGAACAGCTCCGCAGCAGTCAGCTGCTTTGCGGTATAAGCCGCTTCCCGCCCGTCCTGCGAGCGAACGGTCAGCCGCTCGCCCTCCACGCTGCGCCGGCCGTCGAAGGCAAGCGGTTCCGCAACAAAATAGTAGCTGCGGCCCACTTGCAGCACGTGAGCTTCCGGTCCTTTGGCTTCGCCTTCGGCCCAATGGTCGCTTCGTTTATACCGTTTACCGTCGTACGGGACGGCGGCCGTATCGCCCGGCGAAGCTTCGTACCATGCGAACTCGATGCCGAGAATATGCCGGTCGATCATCCGTTTGGCGATCAGCGGACCGGCCATCTCGGCACAGACGGCCAGCGTCAGCAGGGCGAGGGCGATGAGGATCGGCCTCTTGAAGCCCCACGCGTATTGAAACAGCCTGGCGCCGGTGCGGTTTGTTTTTTTCATCGTCGTATCACCTTTTTCCTGATTCCGATTCGGAGGTTCCTTCCAGCTGCTGGCGATCGTACTGGTCTTTGTACCAGCCGCCCTGCCGAAGCAGCTGCTCGTGCCTGCCTTCTTCCGCGATGCGTCCCTCGTCGAGGACGACGATCCAGTCGGCATGCTGCACGGCGGAAAGGCGGTGGGTCGTGATCAGCGTCGTCTTGCCGGCCCGTTCGCGGCGGATGCCGGACACGATCTCCGTCTCGGTCTTCGCATCGACGGCCGACAGCGCGTCATCGAGCAGCAATATTTCCGGATCGGCGATCAATGCCCTGGCGATGGAAACACGCTGCTTCTGTCCGCCGGAGAGCGCCACGCCTTTTTCGCCGACCAGCGTATCCAGACCGTCCGGCAGGAACTGCACGTCTTTGGCGAAGGAAGCAAGCTCCAGCGCCTGCTGCAGCTCTTGCTCGCCCGCGCCTTCCCGGCCGTACAAAATATTATCGCGAATCGAGCGGGAGAACAGCACCGGCTGCTGCGGCACGTAGCCGATCCAGCCATGCAGCTGCTCCAGCGCGATCCGGTCTACGGCGGAGCCGGCGATGGACAGCGATCCGCTGCCCACCGGATATTCGCGCAGCAGCTGCTTTAGCAGCGTCGTTTTGCCGCTGCCGGTACGGCCGACGATCCCGAGCGTCTGTCCGCGGACCAGGCGGAGGGAGATGCCGCTCAAGTTGTCCGTCGGGGAAGACGGATAGCGGAACGTAACATTGTCGAATACGATGTCGTGAGGGACGCCGACGGCAGCGGGATGCTCCGCGCTTTCCACGTCGGGCGTATAAGCGAGCGTCTCGTTCACGCGGTCGAGCGAAGCGTTGCCCCGCTGCATAATGTTGATCAGCTCACCGATCGCCAGCATCGGCCAAATCAGCATGCCGAGAAAGACGTTGAACGACACAAGCTCGCCGAGCGTAATCTCGTTATGGAATACGAGGTAAGCCCCGTAGCACAGCCCGATCAAATAACTGACGCCGACCAGCACTTTGATCACCGGATCGAACAGCGCGTCGATTTGGGCGACGGCCCGGTTTTTCTCGTACACTTCGTCGGTCATTTGCTTGAATTGATGCTGGCTGGACGTCTCCTGCACGAACGCGCGAATGACGCGCACGCCGCCGATCGTCTCCAGTACCTGGTCGTTCATCCGCCCGAAGGCGTCTTGCGCACGGGTATAACGCTCGTGGATGCGCTTGCCGAACTTTTGCATCAGCCAGGCCATTAGCGGCAGCGGTAGCAGCGAGGCGAGCGTCAGCTTCCACGAAATGAGTGCAGCCATCGCAATCAAGATCGTCAGCATGAACAAGCTCGAATCGATCAAGGTCAGAATACCGAATCCCGCCGTGACCGACACAGCCCGCAAGTCGTTGGTCGCCCGGGCCATCAGATCGCCGGTCCGGTTCCGTTCGTAGAAGGTCGGCGTCATCCGCAGCAAATGCTTCATGAAGCCGGTGCGCAGCGTCCGCTCCAGGACGAACGCGCCGCCGAACAGCTGGTACATCCATACATAGTTGATCGAGTAGCCAATGACGGTAAGCGCGCCCCACCAGGCCAGCAGGCGGTACAAATCCGCGCCGGACAGGGAGCCCGTATGAATGCCGTCGATGGAGTATCCGATCAGCTTGGGCGGAATGACATCGATGATGCCCGCAATCGCAAGCAGGATGATGGCGGAGGCGTATCTTTTCCAATGCGCGGCAAAAAACCAGCGCAGCTTGTGCAGCACGATAAACATAATCATTCCCTCCTGCAGCTTCTGAAAATAAAAATAAAAAAAGGCATCCGCCGGCAAGCGGTATGCCTTCTAGGCCCCGATGGAACGGGGCGTGCCCGTGCCGCCGTCCTTACGGACGGAGCGCTGGCATAAAAAAGGCGCATGATTACGGCAGCGTAACCGGTGCGCACCTGATTTCGATCCCATTCATATTACGAGGGTCTTCGGAAACGGCGGGTTACGCTAACGAGGCTATGCAGTTGATGGAGCAATATCCGATGCGCAGCATTTGACATAACGTAACCGTCCTTTTCTGGAAAATAACTACATCGTCCACTGTATCACTGCCCCCGAACAGGCGTCAACGGAAAAAATCGTTATAAAACAACTGCCTGTCTCCGCGAAGCCGCTTACCTATTTTCGTGCACGCGGTCCAACGACCCAAGCCTTTTTTTACCGCGCGGCATACGATGAATTAGACAAGTAGAACAAGGCTGTCGTAACGACAAGTTCTTCAAAGGCAGGGATTACGATGAGCAAAAGAAGGCAGTTGAAACCCGTTGTATTCATTCCCGTCGATGCCGCAAGCCGGGGAAGGAGCCGGGTGTATGATCGGGCGACCGGCATAGGCCGGGATTTAGCGACCGCTTCGGGCAAAAGCAAACGGAACGCGGCGGCACCGCGCAAGCCGAGAATCGCCATGCCGCGGTATGATTTGAACGAAGTGGAGGTTCAAGGCGTATTGGGTGCGTTAGGCGGGGAAGGAGGCACCGCTGCGGCTGGCGCTCCGCAAACGGGGGGAGGCGATTTATCGTTCCTCTTCAAGAAGGTAGGCGGCCTCGACGGCATCATATCGACCATGAGCAAAGTCCAAAGGATGTATACGCTCTTCCAGCAAATGGGACCGATCTTTAAACTGATGGGGGGCTTCGGCGGCTTTGGCGGGTTGGGCGGCTTATTGGGGGGAGCCCAAGCCAAGACGGCCAGTGTGAAACCCGGCTCCAGCCGCCGTCCGGCGCGGAGAAAGTCCAGGAAGCGGTAGAGCCGGATAAGGTCAGGAATAAGGAGGGGATGGCCGTGCTCATCTATGTGGCGGTGGGGGACTCGCTGACCGTGGGCGTAGGCGCTTGGCCGGGATCAGGGCTCGTGCCGCAATATCGCGCACTCGCGTCGAAAGCAGCGAACGCTTATGTGGAGAGTATCAATTTCGGGAAGGCCGGCGCGACGACCGGAGACATTCTCCGGTTGGTCAAGTCCAGCCCGAGATTGCGATTCATGCTGGTTCGCGCCGACATCATTACGCTTACGGCCGGCGGTAACGATTTGATCCGTGCGGCCAAACAATTCGCCCGCAAGCCGGATCCGCATGTCTTCCCGGAAGCGCTGCGCGAATGCCGGGAGCATTACGCGGAGATCGTGAATACGATTCGTACGCTGAAAGCAAGCCACGGGAACCGCTATATTATTCGCGCAGCCGATTTGTACAATCCGTATCCGAAAGTGCCGGAGGCGGCGCTGTGGGTACAGCGCTTCAACCGGCATATCGATAGTCTGCAATGCGGCAATTTCAAGATGGCTTTGGTCTACGGGCAATTCCTCGGCCGGGAGCCAGAGATGTTGTCCGCCGACGGCCTTCATCCGAACAAGCAGGGCTACCGCACCATCGCGGAGCAGATGAACCGGCTCGGGTACCGGCCATTGTTGTAATTCACGCATGATGCACAAAAAAATCCGGTGCAGGCTGCAGCCTACCGGATTTTTTTGTATATATTTGGTAAATGTGCATTTGAACCGGAGGTTCAGCTTTTCTTTCTACTTGTCCCTATCCGAGACGGTTGGTGCAACGCTTACAGCGGCACCGTATAAGGCTGTTTTTGCTTGTAATATACCCATTCCTTGAAGCCGATTTCTTTCAGCCGCTGAGCGACTTCTTCCCAGTCGTCGCCGACGCGTTCCGGCTTGTGGGCGTCCGAGCCGAACGTCACCTTCACGCCGTAATGATGCGCGCGCTCAAGAACGGCGTCGATCGGGTACCAGCCGCCGCAGTCTTTCGTTTTGCCGGAAGTGTTGATCTCGATAGCAATGCCGTGCGCTGCGATCGTCTGGAGCGTCCGGTCGACGGCGTCGGTCTGAATATCCGTGAAGGCAGGGTAGAAGCCGCGCATCGCATCGATATGGCCCAGAATCTGGAACATGCCGCTGCGGGCCGACTGCTCGATCAAATCGTAGTAAATTTCTTTTTGCTCGACCTTCTGCTTCTCGGTCAGTCCATTCCAGCGTTTCTTGTTGAAGATGCTCGCCCCGCCCGATAAATGCACGGACCCGATAATATAGTCGAACGGATACGGCTCGTACATTTGGCGGTACAATTGCGCATGCTCGGGGAAAAAGTCCGATTCCACGCCGAGCAGTACCTCGATGCGTCCGCTGTATTCTTCCTTCAGCTTCAGCACCTCTTCAATGTAACGGGCAAACTCGCTCTTGGCCATCGAGATCCCCGGCTGCTCGCGGTCCAGCTCGCTTGCGAAATAAGGCGAATGATCGGAGATGCCGATAACGCCGAGCCCGTGCTTGATGCCGGCTTCAATATAATCGCGGATCGTCCCGACGGCGTGACCGCATCGTTCGTGATGGGTATGTAGATCGAATTTCATTGTTCTCTCACTCCGAACCTATGAATTGGATTTCCTGCATGCCTTTCAAATCCAGCAAAAACTGATGAAGCGCCGAGCTCAGGTAGCGCCCGGATTTGTAAACCACGCCGACCGGATGGCTGATGGCCAGCTCATTGACTTTGATCATCTTGAGCGATCCGAGCCGAAGCTCGTTTTGAATCGACAGCTTGGAGATAATGGCGGCGCCGAGATTAAGCTCGACCATTCGCTTTACCTCTTCACTGCTGGAAAGCTCCATAACGACTTGAGGCGTAATGAACAGCTGTCGTAAGATTTGATCCACAAACCGCCTACCGGCGGTTTCCGGAGACAGCATAATCAGCGGCAAATCATGCAGTTTTTCAATCGGAATATGAGCGTACCTGGAAAGCGGATGGTCGGACGAAACGACAAGCTCGAACGTATCGTAGTACAGGACGGAGCTTTCAAGTGCGGGGTGCTTGTCGAACAAATACGTGATGCCGATGTCGATCGACCCGTTTTCCACGTTATGCATAATTTGCGAGGTCGTCATGGAATGAATCGTCGTTTTGATCAGAGGGAACTGATTTTGGAAGTAGGACAGCACTCGCGGCAAAATTTGAATCGCGATGGAAGTCGTCGTTCCCAGATGGATATGCCCTTGCGGCGTTTGGTTCAGGTCCGCGAGCCGCTGTTTCAAATCTTCAACCGTTTGCAGAATCGACTCCGCATGCTCAAGGAAAATCCGCCCGCTGTCGGTGAGCGTGACCGGCTGGTTACGGTCGATCAGAACGGTTTTGAATTCATCCTCAAGGCTTTTGATTTGAGCCGAAACGGCAGGCTGCGTAAGATTCAGGAGCTCGCCGGCTTTGCGGAAACTCATCGTTTTCGAGATCGTGATCAACGTTTCCAGTTGGTTCAAATTCACATACGTTCCCCCCTCTCCCCAAAAACATGGTGCCCTTGCGCCGGCCGCCGGTTCACGCTAAGCAGCAAACGAATACGGTAACGAGTTGCCAAAGTCGTTCAGACGCGCGCATGACAGACGCCAGTTACGGCGCGGCCAGACGGCCGGTCAAGCCCCGGGCTGCATAGCTCCGCAGCGCGCATGCATAGCGTATGAACATGACGGCAGTCCTTCCATTTGCGCACCGATATTCATTTTTTCGTATTTTTTCATTATATGACAATTGGGAAGAGAGGGCAAACAAAGGTATGCTGTCCGCTCTTGCCGAATGGTGAGACAAGCGATGCTTGAAGGAGTGAACTTTTTGCACCGGATCGGGCCAATAGAAGGTGTAAGACGTGTAAATGGAGGCCGGCCGAATGAAAAGTATCGATCTAAAACCTTGGCTTATCCGGATGAGCGAAGGCGATGAAGAAGCGTTTCACGTTGTGTATGCAGCGACCAGCGAGCAGGCGTACCGCACGATTTATTTCCTCCACCCGGTTCCGGCGGACGTGGACGACATTATGAGCGAGGCGTATATGGAGCTGCATCGCAGCCTGCCGTCGTACCGTCTGGAGCAGCCGTTCCAGCCTTGGTTTCACGGCCTGCTCATTCGCCAGGTGCGCAGCTGGAAACGCAAGCTGTGGCGCAGGTTCCGACTGATCGAGCGTGTACGGACGCTGCCGTCCGATTCGCCACGCCAAGCGATGGAGGAACGGCTGGGTGAGCGGCTCGAGCTGTTGTCCCTGGTAGAAACGTTGTCCCACAAGCTCAAGGAAATCATTGTGCTGCGGTATTATCACGACTATTCACTGGAGACGATCGCGCAACTGCTCAACGTGCCGCTGGGCACCGTCAAATCCAGGCATCGCTTGGCCTTGAACAAGCTGCGCAGCCAGATGAAACCGGATCACTCGAATCGGGAGGAATCGTCCTATGTCCATTGAACAACGGTTAAAGCAGCAATTGGAACGGCAAGCGCAAGCTCTGCGGCCCTCCGCCGAGCTTCACGACCGAATTTTGCAACAATACCGGAAGCAGGCTTCAGGAGGGAAGAGGGGCTGGAGGCCGGGGCGGATCGGCGTCCCCCAAGCGGCGGTGTTTGCGGTCCTTCTCGTGCTTCTGAGCGGCTTCGCTTACGCAGGCGGCAAGCTGCTGTTTGTCGAAGAACACGGCCCGCTGCGGGTCGAATACCGGACGACCGGCGACAGCTTTGCTTTGAAGCATGTTTCAACGGAAGAAGTGCAGCGTGCAACCGCCGACGTGAAGCGGCAGCTGGCTGATGGAGAGTCCGCCGTCGTCTATTTTGCCGGCCTGGAGCAGGAGGCGAATCCGTTGTACCGCGCTGTCCCGCTCATCGTCGTGAACAAGCCGGAGACGATCGCCGACCGGGCGGTTTGGGCCGATCAGTTGAAACGGCTGAAGCTGACGTCAGGCATTCCGGAGACGCTGGCGGGCGATTTCCGGTTTCTCGAAGGAGCGGCAGGCGCGCCATTCGGGGGCGCCGTGCCGGATGAAGGCATGAAGCTGCTGGATTCGCTGAAGCAGGAAAGCAAGCAGACGGGGAGCAAGTCCGTATGGAAGAAGCTGTCTGCCTCGGCGCAGCCCCCGATCGTTACGTACACAACCACGTACGTGAATGCGCAGCAGGAGAAGATGTACCTCACGGTCGAGTCTGTGGAGGGCGGCGCGACGGTGCAGGTAACGGCACCCGACTCTGCGCTCCATGAGCAGCTAAGCGTGAAGGGGAATAAAGCGCATTATTGGAACAACGATCAGTTTGTGTTCAGCGGAAGCGGCCGGTATCAGACGGTCAGCTGGACGGAAGCATCCGACGGCGGAACGCGGACGATCGGCTTGGGGAGCGATTCTCCCCTGATGACGAAGGAGCGGCTGGTCCGGGCCGCGGAAAGTCTCAACTAAGGCGGCGGGACGTGCGCCGAATGACTTGAACCGAATCAAATAAGCTGCAAAACATGGGCGCCCTCCCGGCTGAATCATCAGGCGATGGGGGGCGTTTCTTTGTCGCCCGCACGCAATGCGCTTTGAACCGTTTCCAGCAAAATGGTATGATGGTGGCAATAATATTCACGAACATACATTTGGTGAAATGGAGAGATGAGGATGACCGAACCGGAACAGGCGCTCGAAGCGTTTCATCCGCTGGTCGCGTCATGGTTCAAGGCGGCGTTCGGCCGGCCGACGGACGTCCAGGTCCGGGCATGGCAGGCGATCGGCTCGGGCAAGCATGCGCTGATCGCTGCCCCGACCGGCTCGGGGAAGACGCTGGCGGCGCTGCTGCCCTGCCTGAATGCGATCGCGGAAGCGAAGCTGGCGGCGGCGGAGCCGCAGCGCGGAGTTAAGCTGCTGTACATCACGCCGCTCAAGGCGCTTAATAACGATATTCACCACCATGCGGTCGAATTTATTCGTCAGCTGGCCGAGAAAGCGGAGGCGGAAGGCGCCGCGTGGCCGGGACTGTCGTCCGGCGTCCGCACGGGAGACACGACCCAAAGCGCGCGAGCGGCGATGGTCAGGCAGCCGCCGGACGTGCTCGTGACGACGCCGGAGTCGCTGTATATTATGCTGACGTCGATGAAAGGCCGGGACATGCTGCGCACGGTGCAATTCGCCATCGTCGATGAGATCCACGATTTGGCGGCGGACCGGCGGGGTCTGCATCTGTCCGTCACGCTGGAGCGGTTGACGGAGCTGTGCGGGCGCACTCCGCTGCGGATCGGCGTATCGGCGACGCAGAAGCCGATCGAGCGGGTAGCCGCCTTTCTTGGCGGCTTCGATGATGCCGAGGGAGAGCCGGGTGCGAGCCGGCCGCGGCATGTCGACATTATCGAGAGCCGGATGGAGAAGCGCATCCGGCTCTACGTGACGATGCCCGAGCAGACGCTGATTACAAGGGACAAGCAGGAAGCGGTATGGGGACCGTTGACGGAGCGCATTTTCAAGCTGCTGGAAGAGAGCCGTTCGGCGCTCATATTCGTCAACAACCGCAGGCTCTGCGAGCGCCTGACGTTGCGGCTCAACGAGCACGTCGGATACGAGTTCGCCCGCTCGCATCACGGCAGTGTGTCGCGCGAGCAGCGGCTTGAAGTGGAGCGGGCGCTCAAGAACGGGGAGCTGCGCTGCCTCGTGGCGACGTCGTCGCTGGAGCTCGGCATCGACGTCGGTTACATCAATCTGGTGCTGCAGATCGATTCCCCGAAGAGCGCCGCCGCGGGCATCCAGCGCATCGGCCGGGCGGGGCATGCCGTCGGCGGCGAGAGCCGCGGCGTCGTCATCGCGCGCAGCCGCGGTCAGCTCGCGGAATGCGCCGTGCTGGCGCGTGATATTGCCGGACGGCATATCGAGGAGATTGCGATTCCGCGCTATGCGCTCGACGTGCTCTGCCAGCAGACGGTTGCCATGGTTGCTGCGGAAGAATGGGACGTCTGGCGGCTGCACGCCGTGCTGGAGCGCAGCTACGGCTACAACGGCTTTTCGCGCGAGCGGTTCGAGGCGGTGCTGCGGGTGCTGTCCGGCTATTTCCCGTTCGTGCGGCCGCTTGTCGAATGGGACCGCGATACCGGACGGCTGCAGCGGCGAAGCAGCACCGCGATGGCGGCGATCATGGGCGCGGGGACGATTCCGCAAGGCAGCGCCTACCCGGTTCACCACGCGGAGAGCCGCATTCATCTGGGGGAGCTCGACGAGGAGTATATCCACGAGAGCCGCGTGGGCGACGTATTCCAGCTCGGCACAAGCTCGTGGAAAATTCAGTCGATTCGCGGCGACCGGGTATACGTTGTGGAGGCGGGCAATACGTTCAGCGAAATCCCGTTTTGGCGCGGGGAAGGTCAAGGACGCACCGTAGGCTTCTCCCTGCAGGTCGGGCGTTTCATGGCGGAGCTGGAGGCGAGAACGGCGTCGGATGCCAAGTACGCGACGCAGGAATGGCTGATGTCGGAGTATTGTATGGACGCGCATGCGGCGGACGAGCTTGTGAGCCTCATTCATGCCCAGAAAGCGGTATCGGCCGTGCCGACGCACCGCCGTATCGTGATCGAGCAGTTTCAAGACGACATGAAGCGGCAGCATCTCGTCATCCACAGCTTGTTCGGCCGAACGTTCAACCGGACGTGGCAGCTGGCGATCCAGCTCCACATCGAGAGTCGCTTGCCGTTCCGCCTGTATGCGACGGCCAAGGACAACGGCATCGAATTCATGCTGGGGGAAGGCGGCGCGGAGGGGGCGGCCCGACTGCTGCCATTGCTGCGCGAGGTGACGGCGGAGCGGCTCGAAGCGCTGCTGCGCCAGGCGGTGCCCGCTTCACCGCTGTTCGGGGCGGCGTTCCGGCGGCTGGCGGAGACGTCGCTGCTGCTCTCCCGAAGCTTCACGCGCATACCGGGGTGGAAGAAGCGGCTGCGCAGCGAGGAGCTGCTCCGCGAATCGCTGCCGTATGCCGAGCAGTTTCCGTTCATCGGCGAAGCGATGCGGCTGTGCTTGCAGGAAGAGCTGGAAATGGGCCGCGTCAAGGAGACGCTCGAGCGGCTCGAAGCGGGGGAGCTTGAGGTCGTTGTGCGGCAGAGCGGATTCCCGTCGCCGCTGGCCGCCCTCTTCACCGCCGATTTCGTCAACGTGCAGATGTACGAGTCCGATGCCGTCAGCCGGGATTTGCAGGCGCATTTGCTCGGGGTGGACCGGTCGCTGGCCGGCCGGCTGTTCGGAGAGCAGGCGATCCGGGAGCTGCTGGGCGAGGACCAAAAGGACAAGAATGAGCAAGAGGAGCAAGGGGAGCAGGCCGGAACGTCAGCCGAAGCGGGCATGCCGGCATCGGCCGACGAGCTGCTGCAGCTATTAAAGCGGCAAGGGGATATGACGGCCGGGGAAGCGGCCCAAGCGTCCGGCAACGGCGCGGATTCGGAGCTATGGCTGCGCCAGCTTGCGCGGGAAGGCCGAATTCGCAGCGTCTCATTGGCCGGCGAAGAGCGATGGATCGTCAGCGATGAAGCGGAGACGTATGCCGCGTTTCCCGGCGATCCGCTGGCGGAGCGATTCGTCCTTACCCGGTATATCGAACGGGGGATCGATTTTACGGCCGCGCAGCTGGCCGGCAGGTTCGGGCTGGAGCAGGCGAAGGTCGACTCGCTGCTGAAGGCATGGGAAGATGAGGGACGGATCGAGCCGTCCCCGAAGGATGCGGACGAGCCGGCGTGGATTAGCCGGCAGGCCGCCGCCCGGCGCATACGCAGCCGGGTGGAAGCGCTGCGGAGCGAGATGGAGCCGGTCGATCCGGTTCGCTACGGCCGCACGCTGCTGAAGCTGCAGCATGTGGAGAGCGAAGAACGGCTCGCCGGCGAGGAAGGACTTCGTCAAGTGATCGGCAGGCTGCAGGGGCTCTTCCTCCCGCTGTCCCAGTGGGAGGGCTCGGTCTTCCCGCTGCGTCTGCCGGATTACCGCAAGGAGACGCTCGACCTGCTGTGCGCCGGAGGGGAGGTCCTCTGGTTCGGCAGGAAGGAGCCGGAGGAGAAGGAAGGGCGCGTCGCCTTTTTCCTGACGGAATCGAAGGAGCTGTACGCACCGTTTGTCCGGAAGGCGGCGCAGCTCCGCGAGCAGCAAGCGGCACGGCTGCTCGAGCTGTTGGAGCGCAAGGGCGCAAGCTTCCTGTCCGCGCTCAGCCGCGAGACGGATCAGCTGCCCTCGGAGCTGACGGCGGAACTGATCGGCCTTGCGTGGGAAGGGCTCGTCTCGAACGATCAGTTCGCCCCGCTGCGGCTTAATGGGACCGCTGCAGCCTCCGGCAAAGGCGCCGGGAAGGGCGCAGCCGCCGGCCGGCCGGGCAGGGGGCGGGCTTCGGCGGCAGGCGGTTTCCAATCCGGGTTAGGCCGCTGGTACGCCGTGTCCTCGCTTGCGGACGAAGCGTACGACGCGGACGCTTCGCTGGCCGCCTGGATCCATCATCTGCTCGGCGCTTTCGGATTTGTGACCAAGGATATCGCGGCAGTGCACCTGCCGTGGTCATGGGACGATGCGTACAATACGCTCAAGCGGCTGGAGCAGTGGGGGATGCTGACGCGCGGCTTATGGGTGCGGGAGGTGCCGACGATGCAGTTCTCCACGCCGGAACTCGTCCGGCGCCTGCGCGGGCAAGGCTGGGAAGGCGGCACGTCCGCCGTGAGGCTGCTGCCGTCTACCGATCCGGCCAATCCGTTCGGCTTGTCTGCCAAATGGCCGTCCTTGCCGGAGGGCGGCATGTCGTTCGCGCGGAAAGCGGGCAACGATCTGGTGCTCCAGGACGGACGGTGGCTGCTGTGGATCGAGGGAAGCGGCAAGCGAATGTATACGATGCAGGAGATGGCAGCGGGTCATGAAGAAGGGCTGTCTGCCGAGGAATGGCTGGTGACGCTGCGCATGGTGGCGCGGGCTTATCTTCGCCAGCCAGGCGTAAGAAAGCTCGTCATCGAGACGTGGAACGGAACGCCGGTGCGGGATTCGGCCGCGGCGGAGCTGCTGCTGCGGCTCGGCGCGGAAGCGGATCGGACGAAGCTCGTGCTGTGGCCGAGCGCCGTCACATAAGAAGGACAAACACGCCCCTCGCAGCGCGAAAGGGCGTGTTTGTCAATACACCTATAGCGGACAAGCAAGAGGGCTTGCCCATTAACCCGTCACGAACGGCTGCCGATGTGGTCGGCCAGTTCCATCAAATGGCGGCATACGAGCTCCGGCGTGACGCCGGTCGCGGCGATCTGCGCCTTGTAATTATGCTCGTCGGCGAGGCCGGTGAGCACGAGCGCGGACCGGCATCCCGCATCCACGCCGCCGCGGATGTCGGTGTTCAAGTTGTCGCCTACGGCCCATATGTCCTCCGGAGGCAAGCCGAGCTTGGCGACGGCGTAACGCATGATGATCGGCGACGGTTTGCCGATGACGACCGGGGCCGTCTCGGATGCGCGCTCGATCGAGGAGGCGATCGAACCGGCGCCGGGCGTCAGCTCGCCGTTCCACGGCAGCAGATGGTCCGGGTTCGTCAGCACGAAGCGCGCGCCGCGCCGGATGAAGCGCACGGCCGTCATCAGCTTGCCGTAGCTGAACGCGCGGTCGATGCCCTGCACGACGGCGGCGGCCTGAGCCTCCGGCGGCGCGTCGTCGGCGAGCAGCGTGAAGCCGGCTTCCTGCAGCGCCTGCCGCAGTCCGCCTTCTCCGATGCAGAACACCGTCTGGCCGGACAACCCCTCGTCCGTCATGTACAGCGCCGCCGCCTGCGAGGAGGTGAATACTTCGCCCGGAGATGCAGGAATGCCCGTCTGTTTCAGGTGTGCCGCCACCTGCTCCGGCGTTCGCGAGGAGTTGTTGGTAAGAAACAAGAACGGATGCCCGTTCCGGCGAAGCCAGCCGATAAAGTCCGCGGCGTACGGAATCGGGCGGTCCCCGGAATACAGCGTCCCGTCCAAATCAAGCAAAAAACCTGGCATACTTACGTCCTCCCTTATGCGTGTGCGCTGCAGCGATGTTTCATCTGCGTCACGAATGTATCTTCATCGAATGCTTCGGTCAGAAGCTTTTCTTTACTGTACACCAAATGTTCGCGAGCTGCCAAGCAGCGGAATGCCAAGCACGGAATCGCCGCACCGGCATCGGTAACGACTGCGAAGGCCCGGCCGTGGCGCTTTAACGCGAGAACTTACTTCCTGCTGCAGAAATATGAAAAAAGCCGGTATCCTAAGATACCAGCTTGAGCTTCACGTATAGATGGATTTCGCCGTTCTCCGATTCCGCCCAGATGGAGCCTTCGTGCGACTCCACGATGCTTCTGGCGATCGCCAGGCCGAGGCCGGAGCCTCCGGAATCCGAGGTGCGCGCGGTGTCCACACGGTAAAACCGGTCGAACAGCTGCTCCAGCTCCTCGCGCGACAAGGCGTCGGCTTTGTTGCTGATCCGAATGATGACATGCCCGCGGTCTCTCGCCATCCCGACCGAAACGATGCCCGGCTTCGGACTGTATTTGACGGCGTTGCTGAGCAAATTTTCGAAGACGCGAATCATTTTATCCACATCGATGTGCACGGTATACCGTTCCTGGGGAATGCTGCGGATCATCGTGAGCTGCTGCTCCTCGCTGATCGTTACGTATTCTTCCAGCAGCTGCTCCAGCACTTCGTTGATGATGACGCCGCGCTTGTATAGCGGCACATCGTGATTGGACAGCTTCGTGTATTCGAACAAATCTTCAATGAGCGCTTTGAGCTTCTCCGATTTATTGTAGGCGATGCTTACATAGGAGGCGGCCTGCTCCGGCGATTCGTAGTTTTTGTCGTGCAGCAGCCGCAAATAGCCCATAATCAAGGTGAGCGGGGTCCGCAAATCATGCGACACGTTGGTGATCAGCTCGTTCTTGACCCGTTCCGCCCGGCGTTCCTCCTCGATTTTTTGCTGCAAATCTTCGACCATCATATTCATGTTTTTGGCCAGCGAGCCGAGCTCGTCCCGCGACCGTTCCGCAACCCGGTAATCGAGATTGCCCGTAGCAATGATGCGCAATCCGGAGGCAAGCTCTTCGACATAGCGCATTTTCTTTTGGGTCAAGTAGTAGAACAGGAAAATAAAGACGGCCAGCGCGCCCAAATACGATAGAGGGCTATCTTCTTTCGTATAGCTGATATCCGGCTGCGGAATGCCCGAAACGATTAAGTATGATTTCTGATTGTTGTAAGTAACGGGATAAAAGCTGGAGAATTCCGTCCGCGAGCTTTGGTCGCGCGCTTCCATAGCGTTGCGGATGACGTTATGCACGTCGACGTACGTTTCCGGCGCATTATCGCTGCGGAATATGACCCGGCCTTCCAGATCGGTAATGACGATTTTGTACTTCTCGTTCGTCGTCAACCGCTTGACCAGGTTCAGAAATTCCCGCTTGCGATCTTCCTCCTGCTGACGCTTGCGCTGCTCGGCCTGCGGGTTTGTGCTGCCCGTTTGCGGCGCATTCGGCACTCCCGGAGCTGGCGGCGCATTCGGAGCGACGGCTCCGGGAGTGGTCTGCTGGGCTGCGCTGCTGCCTTGCGCCGGCGTCCCGGCGCTGCTCTGCGACGATCCGGCATACGAGGTCTGCCCTGCTTCCACGGCCCGCGCTTCCGGCACCCCATCCTCTTCCTCAAAGTGCCGGTTCCGCGGCTCGAGTATTTCAACCAGATTGCGGGCCTCGTTGTCGATACGGTTCATGCCGTTCGTGTAGTCGATCACCGTCGATTTATTGATTTGGCCGAAGAGCGGGGAGGTGATCCCGTAGAACAGCATAGACGCGAACAGACATAACGCAAATGTGATCATCAACTGCAGGCGAATGCTGCGTTCCACTTGCGCGCGGGCCATATGAAACAAATCCTGGATGAACAGCAGAAGGCTGCGCAGCAGATTGAATGGAAACCATGTGAACGGAAACCGTTCCAGCACCGGCTTGCGCACTTTAGGCACTTTGGGTACTTTCACCTTTTTACTCAACTTTATATCCCACTCCCCAGACGGTTTTAATAAACTTCGGTTTGCGCGGATGTTCTTCGATTTTTTCGCGAATTTTGCGGATGTGAACCATCACGGTGTTGTCCGCGTCGAAGTACGCCTCTTTCCACACCGTCTCGTATATTTTCTCGATGCTCCATACCATGCCGCGGTTGCGGGCCAGCAGCTCCAGTATGGCGAACTCCCTCGGCGTCAGCTTCACGTCGCGGCCGTCGACCTTGACTTCGTGTGTGGCCGTGTTGATCGTCAGTTCGTCGATTTCAATTTCGTTTTCCTTGTTCGGCTGGGGTACGTTCAGTCTCGTATACCGCCGCAGCTGCGACTTGATGCGCGCGATCAGCTCCAGCGGGTTGAACGGCTTGCTCACGTAATCGTCCGCGCCCGAGCTGAGCCCGAGAATTTTGTCCATATCCTGGCTTTTGGCGGACAGCATAATGATAGGCATATTTTTTTGTTCTCGTATTTTCATGCACGCCTCGATTCCGTCCATTTTTGGCATCATAATATCCAGCACGATCAGGTCGACATGTTCTTTTTGCAGCATGCTGAGCGCTTCCAGACCATTGCCGGCCCGCAGCAGGCGATAGCCTTCGTTTTTCAAGTAGATTTCCAGAAGATCGATAATCTCTTTCTCGTCATCGACCAAAAGCACCGTTTGCTCGGCCATTGGCGCTCCCTCCATTCTTGCGATTTGAATCCGTAACTCAGGCACGATATCATTCCGGAAACCGTCTGACAACGGAACTGCTTTGCTTAGTATAGCCCCAATATCTTAACGGATGAATAGCGCAAATCTTAAAACATTCTTAATACGCCCTTTTCCACGGCATCCTTCCTAAAAAACGCACTTCATAGATTAATATACAAGCAACTCGCGCGCATCTTCATACAATGATGGCATGAAAGGAGGTGATTCGCGATGCTGAAAGCGACGATCTCTCAAGTATTTCCGCGGCTCACCCTGTTTCGGGAAGAGAATTACAGAGGGCGCCGGTTCATCTGGCGCGGCAATGTAGGTCTGCGGAACCTGGAAAGACGGTACGACGACATTGAAAGCTTGCGCTTTTTCTCGCCGAGCGCGAATGCGACGCTTGTGCTGTTCTCGCGTCCGCGGTTTCAAGGCAGATTCCGCATTTTCCGGGGAAGCGTCAATATTGCCGATCTGGACGATATTATTGCAGGGAGCGATCCGGAATCATTGATCATTTCGAGCTCCCGCCTGACGCTGGCTCAGATCCGGACGATCCAACGCACCGGCGTATTGCCGCCAGGCTTCAGAACGATCTGATCCGTACCGGACGCAGAGCGTGAACCGCCTCTACGAAGCCATACGAAAGCGCACCTTCGGTCTATGCTCCGGCGAGAACCTCGGCGATCGCCCCGGCACGGCTGAAGGTGCGATTTTTATGACGAATGCCGTTCGTACAGACACCGATCCGCAGCCCTCGGAATACACAAGAAATAGATTGTAGTCCTGAATCACGAATGATATATAAGCGTTCCTTATGGGAACGTTCAATAAAATTGATGCTATGCACTCGTCTCATGGGCGAGCTTGCGGCAGGGAGGAAATTGAAATGGATTGGAAAGAAACGATGGAAAAAGCGCTGCAGGAAGCGGCCTGGCCGTCCGTCCAGCAGCTCAAGTCGGCGATTGAAACGCTCAACCTGTCGGTGGAGAAGGTGGCCGGCGCGATTGCGAATCCGGGCAGTTTGCCTTACGGCCGCACGTCGCTGTACCGTACCCCCGAAACGGAAGCCGTGCTCATTCATTTGCCGCAGGGGCGTGAAACGTACATCCACGACCACGGCTATTCGATCGGCTGCGCCAAGGTGCTGGAAGGCACAATCGCCAACCGGATATACCGGCTGGATGCTTACGGTTATCCGGTGTACGCGGGGGAGACGATAATCGAGCCGGGGAGCTTTTATTCCTCGCCCAAAGGTCAAATTCATCAGCTGCGCAACGTCGGTTACGGCCGGGCGGTATCGTTCCATTTGTACGCGCCGGCACTGAGCGGGGGGAAAAATTACTATCCCTACGAGCAGGTGCTTGATTTTGTCATTTGACGCATGGTTCCGTTGGAACGATGTTGGGGCAGTCCATAAAATTTTGCGAGCGGCGCAACTTCTTTCCCTGTTCCTGCGTCCATTTCTAAAAAAAGGAAGGAACTCTGTGCGTTATGCTGAAAAAGTGGGTTTTGCCCGTTATGGCGGCTGTCCTTGCCCTATGCTCCGGCTGCAGCGAGCCGGCCGCCCGGTCCACGCTGGCCGAGCGGAGCTATAAGGCGTCGGAGCTGGACTCCCGCATCGTTCAGGCGAGCAACGCTTTCGGCTTGCGGCTGCACCAGGCAACGGTTGCGGCCAAGCCGGACGCCAACGTGTTTGTGTCGCCGGCGAGCGTATCGATGGCGCTGACGATGGCATACAACGGGGCCGCCGATTCGACGCGGGAAGCGATGGCCAAGGCGCTCGAGCTGCAGGGACTGCCGATCGACGATATTAACCGGGCAGGCAAAGTGTGGAGAGACTTGCTGGAGCACCAGGGGGCCGGGGTGCAGCTTACGATCGCGAATTCCATCTGGACGCGAAAAGGGAAGCCGCTGCTGGAAGGATTTCTGCAAAAAAACCGCGAGTATTACGGCGCGGAAGTGATTCCGATCGACTTCGCGAGTTCGCGTGCGGCCGGCACGATCAACAGCTGGGTTAAGAAGCATACGAACGGCAAGATCGAGCGCATCGTAGACGATCGTCCCGACGGGCAGACCATGCTGATGCTGGTGAACGCCATCTGGTTTAAAGGGCAATGGACGCGGCCTTTCAACGAATCGGCTACGGCTCCGGGGAGCTTCTTCACGTCGCCCGGCGCTTCCCGGCAAGTACCGATGATGGTGCAGTCCGGCAGCTTCGAATATATGCAGGAGGCCGGATTTCAAGCGGTTCGGCTGCCGTACGGGGACGAACGAAACATGGCGATGCTGCTCTTTTTGCCGGAAGAGGGGACAGGTCTGGACGGCCTTCAATCGAAGCTGTGGACCGACGCGGAGCTGTGGAACCGGCCGTTTCCGACGCAGCAGGGCGTGCTGGAGCTCCCCCGGTTCAAGCTGGAATACGGAGGGCGTTTGAACGAAACGCTGCAAGCGCTGGGCATGGGCGAAGCGTTCGATCCGCAGAAGGCGGATTTCTCCGGGATGGCGCCCGTACCGCCCCGCCTTGCGATCAACGAAGTGATACATAAGACATACGTGGACGTCAATGAGAGAGGGACGGAAGCGGCCGCCGTCACGTCCGTCGGCATGGCTGGATCGGCACCGCCGAAAAATGTATTCAAGATGACGGTGAACCGGCCCTTCGTCATGGCAATTCAGGACCGGGAAACAGGCAGCTTGCTGTTTCTTGGCACCGTCCGCGATCCGGTCTCCTGAATCGGGCAAAGGCGCAGAAGGGGGCGCGCTGGAACTTATGAAAAAAATGGAAAAATAATCTTGTCATACCTGACATCACATGGTAATATATTCAAAACATTAGTGGAAGGGCTTCTAGGGATCCGACGGGTAACCGGGCGAACCGAGCGAAGCCGGGCGCAGTTCAATAGAAGCGCTACAGCGACGTTGCCGCCGCATCTCGAATATTCGGGACGGCCGGCAGCAGGGGATAGAAGACCTCGTGCAAGTTCCGCCGTTTATAACGGTGCGAACGGAGCGAGGTCTTTTCTGCTTTAGCAGAGGAAAGGAGACAGGGGAACATGAAAGCGATAGGTGTGCACGGTTTGACCAAGCGGTTTGCGGTGAAGCGGAAGGCAGAAGGAATGCTTGGCAGCATGCGTTCCTTGTTCCGGCCGCAATATGCGGAGAAAGCGGCGGTGCAGGGGATCGATCTGGAGGTGGAGCGGGGAGAGACGCTTGCCTTTCTCGGACCGAACGGGGCGGGCAAGTCGACGACGATCAAGATGCTGACCGGCATCCTGCATCCGACGGAGGGCAGCGCCGAGGTGCTCGGGCTATGTCCATGGAAGGATCGGGGACGCCTCGCGTACCGGATCGGCTCCGTCTTCGGCCAAAAATCGCAGCTGTGGTACCACCTGCCGCCGATCGATTCCTTCGAGCTGATGAGCCGCATCTACGAGCTGAAGCGAGGCGACTACCGCTCCCGGCGGGATGAGTTGGTCCGGCGCTTCGAGCTGGAGCCGTACCTCCACACGCCGGTGCGCAAGCTGTCGCTCGGCGAGCGGATGCGCTGCGAGGTGGCGGCGGCGATGCTGCACCGCCCGCAGATCCTGTTTCTCGACGAGCCGACGATCGGGCTCGACGTGGTGGTGAAGCAGAAGATTCGCGAGCTCATCCTGGACATGAACCGCCAGGAGGGGACGACCGTGTTCCTGACGTCGCATGATGCGGGCGATATCGAGCAGTTGTGCCGCCGGGCCGTCGTGATCAATTACGGGCAGGCGATCTTTGACGACACCGTCGAGGCGATGAAACGCGACCTGCTCACGGACAAATCGATCCGGCTGCAGCTGCTTGAGCCGGGCATGCCGTTTGTCTTCGAGGGCACGCGGGTGCTTCGTCAGACGGACCGCGAGCTTCATCTGTCCGTGGAGACGCGCCGCGCTTCGATGGAAGAGGTGCTCGCGCATCTCGTGCAGCATTACCGCGTCTCCGACATTACGATTGAGGACCCGCCGATGGAGCGGATCATTACGCATATTTACGCAAGGGAAGAAGGCGGTGCTTCATGAGAACGAAGGCGCTTAAGTATACGGCGGTCGGCCGCATCAGCCTGCGCAATCATTTTGCCTACGTGTACGACTTCCTTGTTCGTTCCATCTTTCTTGTCGTCATTATGTACATCTTCATTCAGTTGTGGCAGGCTACGTTCCAAGGGGAAGGCAAGCCGCTGATCGCAGGTTACAGCTTCGAGCAGATCATCTGGTATATCTTGTTCGCGGAGTCGCTTACGATGGCGTTCCCCAGCCTCGCGCTGCGGATCGAAGAAGAAGTCAAAAACGGCGACGTCGGCTACAAGCTGACGAAGCCGTTCAGTTATATCGGCTACCATTATGTGTCCTACGTGAGCGAAGTGTATGTGCGATTGGCAGTCAATATAGCGGTCGGCTGTACGCTCGGCATCGCGGTGTTCGGGTTTCCTTCCTTCGGCACGGGCTGGGCCGGATTTGTCATCATGAGCCTCGGTTCGATTACGGTCAACTTTTTGCTCGGCATGTCGCTCGCGCTTTGCGCTTTCTGGGTGGAGGAGACGCGGGGGCTCGAGTTCGTATACAACAAGCTGCTTTTTACCGTCGGCGGCATGCTGATGCCGCTGGAGCTGTTTCCCGAAGCGCTGCAGCACGTATGCAAATGGCTGCCGTTTCAGGCGGTGCTGTATTTTTCGGCGAAGACGGCCGTCCGGTGGGAGGACGTGAGCCTCGTTTCGATGCTGGCGGTGCAGTGGGCTTGGGCGGGGGCGCTTGCGCTGGCCGTCGTCTGGATATATCGGCGCGGCGTCCGCAAGCTGAATGTCAACGGCGGCTAGTCCGCTGAGGAAGATGTCAAAAGGACGGACGGTCAATGAGAGATGACTTGTTAAGGGGGATGGAACCGATGGTCGCATGGGCGCATGCCGCGCGCAAGAGTGTCCGGCTGCTTCAGTTCGTCTGGACGTGCTGGAAGCTGAATGTCGCAGGAGCGATGGAGTTTCGGCTCAGCTTCTTGATGACGGCCGGTATGATGATGGTCAACAATACGGTGTGGATCTTGTTCTGGGGGATTTATTTTCAACGCTTCAACGTCGTGAACGGCTGGACGCTGCAAGATGTCATGATGATGTGGGCCGTCAGCGCGGGCGGCTTCGGGCTGTCGGCCGTATTGTTCGGCAACGCCTACCGTCTGGCTTCCCTCGTGGCCGGCGGGCAGCTGGACGTCTATTTATCGCAGCCGAAGCCGGTGCTGCTGCATTTGCTCGTTAGCCGGATGTCGGTGTCCGCGATCGGCGATGTGCTGTTTGCGCTGGTGCTGTACGCGATGTTCGGCCATTGGACAGCGGCCGGTCTGCTCAAGTTCGGGCTGGCGCTGCTGATTGCCATGCTGATCTTTCTCTTCTTCGCCGTAGCAGCGCAGTCGCTCGCGTTCTACATCGGCAATGCGGAAGGGATCGGCCAGCAGCTGTTCAATGCGGTTTTGACTTTCGCGACGTATCCGACGGGCATCTTTAAAGGGTGGGGAAAGCTCATCTTGTTCACGGTGCTGCCGGCCGGCTTCGTCAGCTATTTGCCGATCGGGCTGCTCCGCGAAACGGAAATGCCGTTTGTGCTGGCGGCGCTTGGCATGGCGATGCTGCTTACGGCAGGGGGTGTATGGTTCTTTCATAGGGGTCTGCGGCGCTATAGCTCGGGCAATAGGACCGTGCTTCGGGTATAAGTATGCTAATTTTTTTCCTTTAAATATGACAAAGGTTCTATACTTGCTTGGAATTTTTAGGTATAATGAGGGAACCAACAAGTCCTAAGAAGGAACGCGTATGTCGAAAAAGGAGACCACCCTATGAAGGCAGAGTTAATCAATCCGTTTCTCGAGTCTGCTAGAGTCGTTATTGAGCAAGTCGCCAATGTCAGACCGAGCACCGGCAAGTTGGGCATTAAAGACGTGAAGTTTGTGGAGAAATACTTGTGGATCATGATCGGAATGACCGGACAAATGCAAGGGGATATCGTCTTCGGGCTGCACGAGGAAGTGGCGCTGCGCATGGTTTCTGCCATGATGGGCGGCTATACGATCACCCAGATGGACGATATGAGCAAGAGCGCGATATCCGAGCTCGGCAACATGATCAGCGGCAACGCCAGCACGATGCTGTACAACCAGGGCGTTCATGTGGACATTACGCCGCCGAAGCTGATGCACTCGGAAATATTCGACGGATTCGCGGTAAAGAAAGCACTCACGATTCCACTCATCATGGACGGCATCGGAGAGCTTGATATCCAGGTTCTAATTGCATAGTTGAAATGGGGAATCGATTACGTGTAATCTTGAAAGCGAAGGGTTCCGGACTTCTACGTCCGGGGCCGTCGCTTTTTTGCATTGAACGGATGCGGCCACGGCTGCATGACGCATTTCGGCTATGAGGCGAATAGGGGTACAGGGGGCGAATCCATGTCTTTTGAAGGGAAGATTGCCGTCATCACCGGCGCGTCCAGCGGGATCGGCGCGCTTATGGCGCAAATGCTTGCGGCTCGCGGCGCGGTGCCGGTTCTGATGGCCAGATCGGAGCGCAAGCTGGCGGAAGTGGCCGCAGCGATAAAAGGAGCGCATGATGTGCATGTGCTCGACGTTACTTCGGCGGAACAAGTAGCGCAAACGATGGAGCAGGTGATCGCCAGACACGGGCGGATCGACATCCTGATCAACAATGCCGGCTACGGCATATTCGAGCCGTTCGTTTCGACGCCGCTGGAAGCGTTCGAGCAGATGATGGACGTGAATTATATGGGCACGGTCCGCTGCACGAAAGCGGTGCTGCCGCACATGCTGGAGCGCGGGAGCGGGCATATCGTCAACATCGCCTCGATGGCCGGCAAGATCGGCTCCGCCAAGTCGAGCGGTTATTCGGCGACCAAGCATGCGGTGCTCGGCATGACGAACTGCCTGCGGCAGGAGCTGGTCGGCACGGGGGTACATTTGTCGGCGGTCAATCCCGGACCGATCGATACGCCGTTTTTCGATACGGCGGACCCGACGGGCCATTACGTGAAAAACGTAAAATGGTTCATGCTCAAGCCGGAGCGCGTCGCCGCCCAGGTGCTTACGGCGATCGAACGCCGCATCCCCGAAGTTAATACGCCGTTCATGGCGGCGTCGGGCGTGAAGCTGTACCAGCTGTTCCCCCGTCTGTTCGACGGGATCGCATATAAGCTGCTGAACAAAAAGTGAAGGTCGCTGCCGAGCTTGAGCATGGAGCGCAGCGAAACCATGCGCATCCGCGCTCAGCCTCAGCCTTTGAGCCGGGCTGCGTTAGGGCAAGGCTGAGCCATACAACCGACGAAATGCGCGGAAACGGGGATACGGGTAAACAGGGATTCCGGGCAACAATATCCGTGCAATATTACCGGAAAGGAAGAGAGACGCCAGATGCAACCAAACGATAAGCTGCAGCCCGAAGCGGCTGCGGCGGCCATGTTACAGCTGACCATGACTTCGATCGACAAGCAATGGGGCGTATTGCAGCCTGTATTTGCCGCCTTTACGGCGGATGCCGTGCTGACCCGGGAGCTGGAGGACACGCTGCTGCAGGAATTGTACGTCGCCGCGCTGGCACTCGAATTGTACGATCTCCCGCATGTGTTCACGGCGGAGAAGGACCGGGAAATCGAGAGCGAGCTGCTGCGCATCCTGGCATCGGGAGATTTTGCGCCGCTGGGGCTCGCGGATACGATTCGCCTGCATTATTTGCCGCGGCTGCGCGAAATTCGCAGAGAGGAGACGGCCGATGTCGGCGCAGCGCTGCTGGAGGCGGCGATCGGCATCTTATACGAGCGGCTGCCGCTGCCGCTGAAGCCGTCCAAGCCGCAGGGAAGTCTGCTCTGGAGCAGGCTGATGCAGGCGATGGCGCTCTGGATTGGCAAATGGCCGGCGATCGCCCGAGGTTTGAGCGCGGCTCCGCAAAGCCGGCCCTAGCGGGTTGGCTGTACAGGACTGTGCAATCCGGCACTGGCGCTTGGGATTTTGCGTACGCTGGAAAAGCCGCAGCGCGGGCATGCCAAAGAGCGAGCGGTCCAGGCAGTCCGCTTGATGGCGGCACGTCAGCTCCGGTCGAGCTTGCCAGCAGAAGTGTTCAGACGAACTAAAAAGACTTGGCGAAGCACGTAAGTCTCGCCAAGTCTTTCCGTATTCGGTACATGTGGACGCGCATCTATTCGGCGTCGATTCGAAATTGTTCCAAACGCGTCTGCAGCTCTCGATGAATACGCAGCAGCGCATCGATGTCTTCCTTGGGCATGGAGGTCAAGGCGTCCGCCATTGCACGGTAAGCGTATGCATTTTGTGTGGATTTTCTGGAAATCTCGATTCCTTCCGGAGTGAGCTCTAACTGGACCTCCCGGCGGTCGCCGCCTGAGGCATTTCGTTCGACCAGACCCATTCGGACAAGTCCGTCAACGCTGACGCTTATCGTGCTTTTGGCCGAATCGAGCTTCTCCGTCACTTCTTTCAAGGTGATGCCGGGCGTGGAGAAGAGCGTATTCAGTACGGCCATCTGCTGCAGCGTTAATCCAAGCCCGGCGGCGTTCTGCTGCGACAGGCGGGTTGTGATCTTGCCGATCGCCCACAACGATTGCAGCACGGCAGCCGATTGCTTCACCATCGGATCTTGATAATCCATCGAAATGCCTCCCGACATATGTAATAGTTCTGTTTGGAACAGTTCATGTATGAACTATTATATATCGGCAAAGGAAGGATATCAACGCACCGTTTCCGGCTGTCCGCTTTGACGCAGTAACCGTTGCTTCGAGTTAGTTGCCGTCCGTCTCAGGCTTCGCCGTTGTCCTCGCTTTGCGGCCCGGGGTTCTGCTGTTTCGCTTTCAGCTTCTGGTTCAAATCGCGCACTTCCTCGAACAGTTTGCGGATTTCCGCTCTGCTTTCCGGATGCGACTGACTCCAGTGGCTGGCCAGCGCCGGCATCGTTTTATGAATGTGGCTGTAAATCGCCCATACTTTCATTTTGTCGACCATATCCGGGGTGGATTCCCCAGTCAGCAGCTCGGAAAATTTCTCGACCAATGCATCAAATTCAACGGAAAACCGGGAATTCACTTAAAAAATCCACCTTTCAGGTATAATAAGTTTTAGTGTACCCCTAGTGAGCGCAAGTGTCAAAAAATGGAGTGTGAGCGATGGACATCACGATGCCTGACGAACAACAAACGGCAGCCGGCGGATGCGGCGGCGTCCCCGAGGCAGGGGCCTTGCTTGAGAAAGTGCCGCTCCGCTGCCAGGCCAAAGGCATTTTATTATACCTTGTTACATATACAAGCGAATCTTTCAAAGTCAAGGGCTATCTGGCTGTCCCGCAAGACGTGCCGCTGCCCGCCCCGGCGGTCATCTACTGCCGCGGCGGCATACGCAAAGTCGGCATGGTGCGCAAGCGCCGGCTGCTGGCTATGGCGCGGCGCGGTTTTGTCGTGTTCGCGCCTTTTTACAGAGGCAACGAAGGCGGGGAAGGCCGGGATGAATTTGGCGGGGACGACCGGTATGACGTATGCCACGCGATTCCGATGGTCCAATCGCTGCCCGAGGTGCAGCCCGGTCCGGTGCCGCTGATCGGATTTTCCCGCGGGGCGATCATGGCGATGCTGGCTGCCAGGGAATGCGAGCAAGCCGGCCCGGTCGTCATCTGGGGCGGCGTTAGCGATCTGTTCGACACGTACGAGGAGCGCGTCGATATGCGGCGCATGCTGAAGCGGGTCGTCGGGCATCCGCGCAAGCAGCCGGAGGCGTACGAGCGGCGCTCGCCGGTCTACTGGATCGATGCGATCCGCGTGCCCGTCATGATCGTTCATGGCACCGGAGATACGCAAGTGAGTGTGGAGCAAGCCCGCAAGCTGGGACAAGCGCTCGAAGCGGCCGGCAAAGATTATACGATGGAGCTGTATGACCAGCTGCCGCATCGTTTTCCGAAGGAAGCGGACGAGCGGGCGCTCGATGCCATTTTTGCCTGGATACGGGACAAGCTGGACCGTGTTCCTGCGGAATTATCGGCAGTCCCGCTCGCCAAATTGCCCGAGAATTCGCAGGATCATTCTGTTATACTAGGGAAACGCCGATAATGTAAGGAATGAAAGGATGATGTTATGAGCGGCTTTGCGTCTTTACATATTGATCCCGTTTATTTGAAACGGCTGCAGGAACAGGACATTACGGAGCCGTCCCCGATTCAGCGCGAGGCGATTCCGCCGATAATGGAAGGCAAAGATGTCGTGGCCCAGTCGCAGACCGGCACAGGCAAAACGCTGGCCTATGCGCTTCCTCTGCTGCATAAGATAGAAGAAGCTTCGCGCGAAGTACAGGCGCTGGTGCTCGTGCCGACGCGTGAGCTGGGCATGCAGATCGTGCAGACGCTGGAGCAGTTGACCAAGGACACCGGTATCCGCGTGCAGCAGCTGATCGGAGGCGCCTCCATCGAGCGGCAAATCGACAAGCTGAGGCTGAAGCCGCAGATTGTGGTGGGCACGCCCGGCCGTGTGCAGGAGCTGGTCAAGCTGCGCAAGCTGAAGCTGCACGGCATTCGCACGGTCATCGTCGATGAGGTCGACCAAGTATTCGAGCTCGGCTCCATGCAGGATGTGGAGGCGCTGTTCAAAGGCATGCTGCGCGAGAAGCAGCTGCTGTTCTTCTCCGCCACGCTGCCCGCGCCGATTCAGCAGGTCGTCGACCGCTGGATGCGCGAGCCGCATTACGTGCGGGTCAAGCCGGCGCAGCGCACGTCGGAGACGCTGGAGCATGTGTACTTCGTATGTCAGGAACGGGACAAGGTCGATACACTGCGCAAGCTCGTGCGGCTGTACAACCCGAAGGCGGCGATGGTGTTCATTAACGAAACCGACGACATCGGCGAGGCGATCGCCAAGCTCAAGTACGCCGGGCTGTCGGTGGAAGGGCTGTACGGCGACTCGTTCAAGCAGGAGCGGGCGAGGGCGATGCAAATGTTCCGCGCGGGACGCTTTCAACTGCTTCTCGCTACGGACGTGGCGGCGCGCGGACTCGACTTGCCGCAGGTGACGCATGTGTTCAACCTGGACCCGCCGGTGGACGCGGATCATTACGTGCATCGCGTCGGACGGACCGGACGGATGGGCCGACAAGGCGTAGCCGTATCGATCATTACGCCGAAAGAACAGTTCATCATCGATAAATTCGCCAAGACGCTGGGTATCGAGCCGGAACGCCGGGAGATGTTCCACGGGCGCATCGTCGACCCCGCGCGGGAGCAGGCGATCCGCCAGGAAGCGAGAAAACCGGCGGCGCGCGTCAAGACGCGGGATACCGACGCGGCGGTCGCGCCCGTACGGGACGGCCGTTTCGCCCAGCGGGCGGAGGCGAGGCCGCAGCCTGCCCAGGCGCCGAAGCCTTCGGCGGCCGCAGCTGCGGACCGGAAGGCGTCCGTCAGCAGCGCCGCCAAACCGGCCAGAGCGGCGGCCACACCGCCCGCGCCGGACAAGCGGAAAGCCGACCGCGAGCGCGACCGCAAAAACAAAGGCGCGCCGCGCTGGTTGAAAGAAAAGAAGAACCAATCAGATAAGCCGCGCTCTTAACCGGTCGCCGCTGCGAATCGGAAACCTTCACGAAGCGAACGGCAAGGAAGCAGGAGCGCGCGGACAGGCTTGCAGGCAGGAGTGATGGGTCAACGATGGGCTCCATAGTCAAAGGAATCATAAGCTTGCTCATGATCGGAATGTTGGCTTCCTTCCTCGTCATCGCTTTCATCAAGCCGGAGCAGCGGCTCGATCTGGCCTACACGGAGCTGCCGCTTCGGGACAAACTGGCCGGCATGGTGTTGAACGGGAAGCCGGAAATCACGCTGACGGAGCCGGAGGTAAACGGCCTGCTCAAGAAGGCGCTGGCCATCCGTCCGGAGGTGCGTCCGAACGTGACGGTGACAGGCGCGCGCTTCGATCTGCAGGGAGATCAGCTCACCGCCGACGTGAACGTGCTGATCAAGCGCCGGATTGCGGCAGCGGCGACGCTTCGCTTCGATCTCGTTTGGATGGAGCCTTACTTGGTGGCCGTGCATAAGGAAACTTCCGTGAAGCAGGTCAAAATCCCGGCATCCTGGTTTCATCTGGAGCCGCTGCAGGCGAATTTGAACGACTACTTGCCTCGCCTTGCGGCGATTCGCAGCGTTGCGTTCGAGAACGCCGGCGTCAGGCTGAGCTTCAAGCTGCGCTAGCCGCGCCGTCGTGATGAGCTGGGCGAATTGCGGCGCAACGCCGGAAGGTTCGCCATGAAGTGGTCCATGTCGGCAGATCGTAGGCGATGAAGGAATCGCAGTGTGCCTCAGAATGAAGAACAGAAGAAAGACGCATCCGACTCCTTTTGGGAGTGAACAGGATGCGTCTTTTTGGCTTGCACTCTGTATGTGGGATGGAGGGAAGTGGGGGTTATGATGTGGCTCGACCGTCGCAGCGCCGTCTTAACCGCCTCCTTAACCGCCTCCTTAACCGCCGCCTGCAGCAAGCAACGAAACGCGGCTCGAACGCTTGCAGCGATGAAACATAACTCGACTACGTAGTTCCACCGTCTTCAGCATCGATAGGTAGGTCGACCGCCGCTCCGGCGGAACACTCGCTTAGGCTTCACATGCGCTGGAAAGTCATTGTTCGATAAAACCAATAAGTAGTGGGCCAAACCGTAATATTTTGCGTTGAAACAACCGATTTGAGGCATGTAGTAGCCAAACCGAACTATTCAGAGCCCCATCCCTCTGAATAATTGGGTTGGCACTACTGTAAGGCGTTTGACGACCGTTTGCGCCGGTTTTAGCTGGTTTTACCCAAGGAATAATGGGGATAACCGCACTGTTGGGCAAGGCGGCGCTTGTCTCGTCGCTTCTGTGGGTCGGGTCCGTCGGAAAGGAAGCCGGTCCCCAATTCATCCAAGTGGGGTTCGACCGACCGCTGCGCAGCGCCGAAACGTACGCTTGGGATTCACGCGTGTTGGATATGGGTCCAATAGCTCAGAGTCTTTCGTTTCGAGAATTCTGTGCTTGCTTGGTGCAGAGAAACGCTTGCCATGCGCAGAGAAACGGCCTGTTCACGTTGCCCAACCGGCCAAAGCCGATACAAGGGGAATGCGCAGAAAAACGGCCTGGTCTAGCTGAACCAGTCAAAGCCGATACAAGGGGAATGCGCAGCGATCGTTCCCCAACCGGTCTAGGCCGATGTAAGAGGTGAAGTGCCGAGAAAGGGCGAGAAGTGACACGATGCAAAATTGTGAATGAGCTATTGGAGGCCATGTCTGATGCCGCCATCCATCCCGCATCCAAAAGCAGCCACACACATCGCAAAAGCACCGAACGGTTGGTCTCAGGTCCCCCTGATCCAACCGTTCGGTGCCGTCCCACTCGGGAATGCTTCGGCCAAGCAGCGTGTTCGCCGTTTGCGGAGCGCTGCTGCTTGGCTATTTGCTCTCATCCGCTTTACCGCGTCCGATGCGGCCTAGGATTATACGTTGCTAATGTACTGATTGATCACATTTTTGATCAGCTCGGTGCGGCCGGATTGGTTGACAATCGGCTTGTTTTGCAGCGCGTACGCTTCGAGCGATTTGAAATTCGCCCGGCCGGAGACGATGTCGGCGCCGATGCCGGACTTGAAGGAAGCGTAGCGGCTGTCGGTCACATCGTCCAGCACGCGGTCTTCGATCAGCTTTGCTGCGACCTGCAGCCCTCTCGCGAAGGCGTCCATGCCGGCGATATGCGCGTACACGACATCGATCGGCTCGAAGGAAGAGCGGCGTACCTTGGCGTCGAAGTTGACGCCGCCGCGGCCGATGCCGCCTTCATTCTGTAAAATTTCGTACATCGCGAGCGTCGTCGAGTATAGGTCGGTCGGGAATTCGTCCGTATCCCAGCCGAGCAGCATGTCGCCCTGGTTCGCGTCGATGGAGCCGAGCACGCCGTTGATCCGCGATACGCGCAGCTCGTGCTCGAACGTATGGCCTGCGAGCGTCGCATGATTCGCTTCGATATTCAGCTTGAAGTGCGAGAGCAGATCGTATTTTTGCAGGAAAGCGAGCGCCGTCGCCGCATCGAAGTCGTATTGATGCTTTGTCGGCTCCTTCGGCTTCGGCTCAATGAGGAACTGGGCGTCAAAGCCGATTTCCTGGGCATAATCGACGGCCATATGCAGGAAGCGCGCCAGGTTGTCGAGTTCGAGCCCGAGGTCCGTATTCAGCAGCGTTTCGTAGCCTTCGCGTCCGCCCCAGAACACGTAGTTTTCTGCGCCGAGCTCTTTGCCGTGCTCGAGCGCCTTCTTCACCTGCGCCGCGGCGTAGGCGAACACGTCCGCATTGCAGGTCGTAGCCGCGCCGTGCACGAAGCGAGGATTGGAGAACATGTTGGCCGTGTTCCACAGCAGCTTTTTGCCGGACGCTTGCATTTGTTCCTTGATCAGCGCGACGATCGCATCCAGGTTCTGGTTCGTCTCCTGCAGCGTGGCGCCTTCCGGGGCAATGTCGCGATCATGGAAGCAGAAGTAGTCGACGTCCAGAATGTTCAGCAGCTCGAAGCACGCTTCCACGCGCGCTTTGGCAAGGTCCATGCCGCTGTACTGATCCCAGCCGCGAACCGCCGTGCCGCTGCCGAACGGGTCGGTGCCGTTTGCGGTGAACGAGTGCCAATAGGCGACTGCGAAGCGCAAATGCTCGCGCATCGTTTTCCCGAGAATGAGCTGATCCGGGTTGTAAAATTTGAAAGAAAGCGGGTTGGTTGACTGCCGGCCTTCGAATTGAATTTTCGAAACGTTGCCAAAATAGCTCATTGATCATCCCTCCGGATAATAAAAGGTAGGAGTCCGTTCCACGGCATGCCGCCGTACAGAAACGCTTACAAACGTCATCATATCACGAAGCGGCGAACTTTGTAAATTGATTAAACAAACTTAGTTAATGCAGAATGAGTCCGATTCGTGTTAAAATCAGTGTCATCACGAATATACTTGTATGGTTCGCTTGCAGCGGTCGCCGGTCATCTCATGATCAACGCCGCAGTAAGCGTGGAGGCATAAGCAATGAAGCAAACCGGTGATTTGAATCTGGTCAAAAAAATAAACAAATCGATCGTGCTGCACCATATCCGCAGCGCTTCGCCCGTATCCAGAGCCCGTCTGGCGGAGCTGACGGGACTGACGAAAGCGACGGTTTCGTCGCTTGTGTCCGAGCTGATCGACAGCCGTCTTGTCGACGAGATTGGCGCGGGGGAGTCGAGCGGCGGCCGTAAGCCCGTCATGCTGCGCTTCAACGGAACGGCCGGTTACGCCGTCGGGGTGGATCTGGGTATCAACTATATTTTGACGGCGCTGACGGACTTGAATGGCAATCGGGTGGAGCAATACCGGATGAAGCATGCCAATTCGTCCGTGGAAGCGGTGATCGCCGACCTGATCGCCTGCATTCGCGAGGTGATCGGCAGAGCGCCGGACAGCGCCTACGGCATCGTCGGCATCGGCATCGGCATTCCGGGTTTCAGCGACGAGCAGGGCCAAGTGCTGTTCGCGCCGAATCTCGGCTGGGAGAACGTGCCGCTGCAGCAGCGGATCGAGCAGGAATTTGCGATCCCGGTCGTGATCGACAATGAAGCGAATGCGGGCGCGGTGGGCGAGAAGCAGTTCGGCACGGGCCGGGAAGCGGCTCATCTCGTATACGTCAGCATCGGGATGGGCATTGGCACGGGTATCATTATTAAAGATGAGCTGTTTCGCGGTTCCTCCGGTTTTTCCGGCGAGATGGGGCATATCTCGATCCGCTACGATGGCAAGCCTTGCCGCTGCGGCAATGCGGGCTGCTGGGAGCTGTACGCGTCCGAGAGTGCGCTGCTGGAGCAGGCGCGCGCCGTCCTGCCGGACATCGACGTCAGCGTAGAAACGCTTATCCGGCAGGCGGAAGAAGGAAACGCCGCCGCGATCGACTGCTTCGAGCGGCTGGGTGGCTACCTCGGCATTGGGATCGTCAATATCATTAACAGCTTCAACCCGGAGTTGATCGTGATCGGAGGAAGGCTGGCGGAGGCGGAGCGCTGGCTTCGCGGAGCCGTCCATGAGGCAGTGGAACAGCGCTGCTGGCCTTATCCGCGGGCGCAGCTGCAGGTGTGTTTTTCCGCGCTGGGCTCGGGAGCAACCGTGCTCGGCGCGTGCTCGTTTGCGATCGGCAAGTTTTTCGCTTCGACAAAAGTATCGGTGGAGTGATCGACATGGATAAGGGCCCAAGCAACGCTTCTTCATACCGCATCCCGTTATTTTGCGCGGTGACGCTCTTATTCTGGTTCTCGATGTACACGTGCGTGCCGATCCTGGCCGCTTACGTCGAGGACTTGGGGGCGTCCCACAAGATGGCCGGCCTGATCGTCGGCATGTACGGACTGAGCCAGATGCTGCTGCGCATCCCGGTCGGCGTCATCTCGGACCGTTTCCACAAAAGAAAGCTGTTCATCGTCTTCGGTTTGGTGTTCTCCATACTGGCGGGCGTCGGTATTCTCGTCACGCAGGATTTGACGTGGATTTTAATACTGCGCGCGCTGGCCGGAGCGGCGGCGGCGACGTGGGTCGATTTCACGATCTTGTTCGCCAGCTATTTCGCGAAGGATGCGACGACGCAGGCGATGGGCACGCTGTCGGTGTACAACTCGCTCGGACAAATGCTCGGCATTTTGACGGGCGGCTGGTTTGCCGATGCTTACGGGTGGGAATCGGCCTTTCTTATCGGAGCCGCGGTCGGCGTCATTGGGCTTGCCGGGGCGTTCTATCTGGTGGAAAAGATCGATCCGGATGCGCAAAAAATTACGTTCCAGGGTGTGCTTGAAGTTGCGGGGGACCGGACGCTGCTGACCGTGTCGTTCTTGTCCATCTTGTTCCAGGTGCTGACCTTCGCGACCGTGTTCGGCTTTACGCCGGTATTCGCCCAGTCGCTCGGCGCCTCCAAGCTCGATATGGGGCTGCTGACATTCTTCTCTACGTTCCCGACGGCGCTGGCCGCGTGGATCGGCGGCAATCATCTGGCCCGGAAAATCGGCGAGAAGCGGGTGGTCGTCATCGGGTTTGTGATCAGCGGCTTCTTCACGCTGATCATTCCGTTTACGGGATCGTTATGGCTGCTTATCGCTACGCAGGCGCTCGCCGGCTTCGGCCGGGGATTTACGTCGCCGGTGCTGATGTCGCTCAGCATCAAGCACATGGATACGGGCAAGCGGGCGACCGCGATGGGCTTCTACCAGGCGATCTACGGGCTGGGCATGTTCGGCGGGCCGCTGTTCATGGGCATGGCCGGCGACTGGCTTACGCTGCAGCAGGGCTTCGTCATCGTCGGCCTGCTCGGATGCGTGACCGCGATCCTTGGCCAGCTGATGCTGCGCGCGGGAAGGCAGCCGCTGCCGGGCGCTTCGCCCGGCGCGAAGGTGCTGACCAAGTGAAGCGATGCCGCTCCGGCTGCCCGGTTCGACCGATCGCCATATAGTGTTGCAACGCGCGTCAGCGTTTAGGGATTCGCGCGCGCCGCAGATTGCGGCAGCCGGCCTGGCCGGAGGGTGCGAAGACAATGAAACGAGCCATTCTGCCTGCCGCTTGATCGCGGTAAGCAAAATGGCTCGTTTGGGGTTCCGTACCGATTTATGAAGGGGTCCTTACAAGGACGGGCTTCCGTAGAAGCTCCATCCCCTCCCGTACGGTCGCTCGTTAACGATCAAGTGTACAACAGCGTAATGACGAGCAAATTGTAGAGTACGAGCGGGAGTATGGCGTTGTTATAAGCGGCGGCGGCTCCCGGCCCCCAGAACCCGCGATGCCCGTGATGCCCTTGCTGCTGGGAAACCCTCACATACACATGCCCTTCGTCGCAGCTGACGATTACGCCTTCGTACACATGCCCTTCCACCGTCTGAATACGGACGAATTGATTGGTGTGCTGCTTGCAAATGTGGTGGATGCGATCGCGAATCGCCTTCAAGGTGTGAACGGACTGCGAATCCGCCTGATACAATACTTGCGAATGTACCGGATGCTGATAGCTCATAGCTTAACCTCCGCCTGGATTGGCTGTTTTTTTATAAGAATCAGAAGCTTTTTCTTATCAGCGTATGCAGGCAGCCGCCCGAACGTTCCGCGTTTGCCACGCTCCGGCAGCCGATTCCTGGCGAGTGCCGTCTGCACCGCCTGCGCCTCGCAAGCTCCGTCTCGCCATGCAAAATCCCCCGGCTCGTCCGAATGATCATCGGGCGCTACGGGGGATTTGTCGTCATCGTGGCGAGACGCTATTTTTTTCTTTTCAGGATGTACTGCGGATAGACGATTTCGCCTGTATCCAGCTTCGCGATTTCATCCGCCGTCCAGCCGGCGATCTTGTTGTTACCGGTGACGCCGGTCAGCTTGATGTTGTACTTGCTGGCGAGATAGCTATGCAGCGCGGGCATGTCCGCTTCCTTAACTTCGCGAAGCTTCTTTTTGCCCTGGATTTGTCCGAGAATGACGCCAATCGACTCGGCGGCGAGACTCGTGTTCGGCTGAATGCGCGCGCTTCCGTAGGCAATCGCCGAGGAGCCGACGTTTTTGCCTGCCATGATGACGTTGTCGTAGTCTTTCAGCAAAAAGCTGCGCAGCGGCATGCCGTATTTGTCGGGACGTCCCATCTCGATGCCCCATTTGTTGGCGCTCGTGCCTTGAAGGTCGAGCGGATAGCCGGCGATGCTGACGTTGTCCCAGAACATGCGCGCGCCCAGCATGTCGGACGGCTTCAGCACGTAATCCGTTTCGTAATGGTTGTACTCGCGAATGTACAAATAATTCGGGAAGCCGTTCAGCTCGGCATGCTCCCAGCCGGGAAGGCTTTTACGGAAATGCTCGAGAATGAGCGGGATTTCTTTTTTGCCAAGTGCCATTGCGTCGGCAATCGACTTGTCGTCCGCAGGATCGACCGTATAGATCAGAAACGCGTTAATGATGACTTCCCCGTCCCGCTGGCTTACGGCATTCAGTCCCCGCAAAAACACGCGGTCGTTCGACGGCTTGTACTTGCCGGTCATGCCGGCCAGGCTGATCGCGTAGCTGTTGTCCACTGAACCCCAGCCGTATTTGGTGCGCTTCTCGTCCGCCGGCGTTGCGTTGAACTGCGATTGGAACTTCGCCCAATCGACATTTTTGAATTTCATCATCATGCCGGAGCTCATGTACTCGACGTTCGTTTGCCCGTAGAACGCTTCAAGACCCGGCATCCGCGGCACCTGCAGCTTACCTACAAGCGCGGCGAAGTCGGTATTTTCCACCCAGTAGGAGGAAGTAATCCGTTTCTTCTGGCCGTCCTTGCCCGTATAGACGAGCGCATTGATCGCTTGGGGGCCGAACGAGCCGGGCGCCAGCTCCAGACCGTTGATTTGGATGCCTTGCTCGACCGGAATATCTTTGGCCAGCTTGTCAAAATATTGCTCGAATTCCTTCAGCTTGCGGATTTTGCCGTTGCGGAATCCGTCGAACAGCTCCTTGGCCCGCCCTTGCACGAGCAGTCGATGCTGGTCGTCCCGGGTTTCGTCCAGGAACAGCATCTCGCCTTGCAATACCTGACCGCCGAACGCCGCCCGCGGATCAAGCACTTTGACCTTGAGTCCTTCGTCCGCCGCCGCACGGGCCAAATACAATCCTTCCAGCTCGCTGCCGATGACGACGACGTCGACCTGCTCGGTGGGCGGCGGCGGCTCTTTCGGTTCTGGTTTTGGCTCCGGTTTCGATTCCGGCTTGACGGTGCCGGGATCTGCCGTACCGCCGTTTCCGGTCGGCGAGGCCGCATTGCGAGGTTCTTTGGCTCCGGCGTTCCACTGGACTACGCTGTAGATCGCCGCCAGCGCCACAAGCGCCAGTACGGCGAGGCCTACGGAGAGCCTTTTGCCTTTTTTTCTCATCCCTTGCGAATTCGCTCCTTTACTATGCAGGCGACTGACTTGGTTCCCGCAACAATCATCATTTTCCTTTCTAAAGTCTACCATGTTTCATAGAACGGTTCAAAAACGATTTTTTCAGCAAATGTGAAGCTTTTTTTCAGCAAATGTTCAGCACCCCCACAAACGATTTCGCAATAGCGAACGATGTAGTAAATCCAGGAACTCTTCGCGCGAAAGTTCTTACACTTACATAACCCAAAGGAGAATGACAACTTATGAACAAAACTTTCCAGAAAACGATGATTTCCGGATTGACGCTGGCCATGGTGCTTGGCGGTTCTGCCGCTGCGTTTGCGGACGGCAAAGGAAAAGGCAACGACGATAAAGGGAAGGGCCGCCAAGATAACGATCGCAGCAAGTATGAAACGACGGTAAAAGGAAACATCAACGTTAATCTCAACATTAAGCTCAGCTTCGACGATCTGAAAGGCAAAGACGTGGAGTGGGCTCAACGATACATCGCATCTCTGGCATCCAAACGCGTATTTGAAGGTTATGAGGACGGCACGTTCCAGCCGCGCAAAACGATCTCCCGCATTGAAGCGCTTACGGCGGCGGTTCGTCTGATGGGACTGAGAGATCAAGCCGAATCGGCCGAGGCCAAACAAGCGAACTTGAACTTTAAAGATGCCGACAAGCTGAAGCAAAAATACCCTTGGGCCGTAGGGTATGTATCGGTAGCGCTGCAAAACGACCTGTTCTCGGAGTCCGAGGACATGATTCAACCGGAAAAAGAAGCCGACCGTCTCTGGGCGACGACGCTGCTGGTCAAAGCAATGAAACTGCAGGATGAAGCGAAATCCAAGATGAACGCGAAGCTTCCGTTCAAGGATGCGAAGCAAATTCCGGCAGGCTCGGTAGGTTACGTAGCGGTCGCGGTTGAACGCAACCTCGTGGACGGCTATGAGGACAATACGTTCCGCCCGAACAAGCAAGTGACCCGCGCGGAGCTTGCGGCGCTGCTCGACCGCACCGGCAGCCAGCTTCCGGACAATGCTTCCATTAAAGGCACGATTACTGGCACGGTGAGCAACAACTTGCTGTCGATCAAAACAAGCAATAACGAGACGCTCAGCGTCGAGCTCGATCCGGGTGCATTCATTTTCCGCAACGGCCTCAAAGTGACGGCGGGCGAGCTGCAAACCGGTGACAAAGCGGTGATCCGCACTTACGGCGGCAAAGCGATCTACGTGGAAGTGCTGAACGCTTCGACCGACTCGCAGCAGCGCGTCGACTTTACGGCAACAGGCACGTTCAACAGCTACGCGCTGAACGCCAATGGCGAAATCGGCTCGATTTCGATTAACCAGCAGCAGGCGAGCGGCAGCGTGACGACAGCCGTGTACAATGTATCCTCCGAACTGTATATTTCCGGTGACGTAAGCCAGCTGACGCAAGGACGCCAACTGGAGCTGAGAGGCAAAGACCAGCTCGTGCATACGATCATCATTAAGTAGAAGATAGAAAAAGGTTAGCGTTATAATGGAGAAGGACTCTCCCGGCAGCGGTGGATTTACGCTGCGGGAGGGTCCTTCTTTTGCTGCTGATTACGGATTGTCGTCGTTCTCTGTCGTCGGGCTTTACACAGGCCTCTTCAAATTTCACCTGCGAATCGCTTGGCCGGGGGTGGACAGCCGTCATGAAGCGTGTATAATTATATAAATTATTATAAAAGATGAACTTGCGTGGCTGCATGACGGCGAAGGGAATCGGACGGAGGAGCGGAGACCATTATGAAGCAAGACCGAATCAGGCTGGAAGACATCATCGTCGCCAGCCATGTGCTGAAAGATGTCGTACATCACACCCCATTGCAAAAAAATTTCATTTTATCGGAAAAATACGGCTGCAATGTGTTCCTCAAAAGAGAGGATTTGCAGGTCGTCCGTTCGTTCAAAATTCGCGGTGCGTACAATTTGATTAAAAGCTTGCCGGAGGACAAGCTGCGCAAAGGGGTCGTCTGCGCGAGCGCGGGCAATCATGCGCAGGGCGTAGCCTATTCATGCAAGGCGCTGGGGATCCCGGGCAAAATTTTCATGCCGGCGACGACGCCGAGGCAAAAAATTTCACAGGTCAAGCTGTTCGGCGGCACGTTCGTCGAGGTGATCTTGACGGGCGATACGTTCGACGATTCGCTTCGCGAAGCGGTGGAATGCGGGGAGCGGGAAGGGATGCAGTTCATCCATCCGTTCGACGACGCCAAAGTCGCCGCAGGGCAAGGGACGGTCGGGCTGGAGCTGATGAACGATATGCGGGAGCCGGTTGATTACGTGTTCGCCGGAATCGGCGGCGGCGGCCTGATCTCCGGGATCGGCACGTATGTGAAGAGCATCAGCCCATCAACGCAATTAATCGGTGTAGAGGCGGCGGGTGCGCCCTCCATGCGCGAGTCGATCGACAAAGGAGAGATCGTGACGCTCGGCGAAATCGACAAGTTCGTCGACGGTACGGCGGTCAAGCGGGTCGGCGAGCTGACCTTCGATATATCCCGCGAGCTAGTCGACGATATTATCGTCGTACCGGAAGGGAAGGTGTGCACGACGATTCTCGAGCTGTATAACGAGAATGCGATTGTCGCCGAGCCGGCCGGGGCGCTGCCCGTAGCGGCGCTCGAATTTTACCGCGAACAGATCGCCGGCAAAAATGTCGTCTGCGTCATTAGCGGAGGGAATAACGATATTGACCGGATGCAGGAAATCAAGGAGCGGTCGCTCATCTACGAAGGGCTGAAGCACTACTTCATCGTGAACTTTCCGCAGCGAGCAGGCGCGCTGCGCGAGTTTCTCGAGTATGTGCTCGGGCCGAGCGACGACATTACGCGCTTCGAATACACGAAGAAAACGAGCAAGGAGAACGGGCCGGCGCTGGTCGGCATCGAACTGAAGCAGCGGGACGATTACGGCCCGCTCGTCGAGCGGATGCATCAAAAAGGGTTTCGCTACAGCGAGATCAACAAGGATCCGCATCTGTTCAATTTGTTGATTTGACGCATGCAGCGGCAGCTTGAACCCGGGAACGTCTGTTGAACGTTTCGGTTCAGGCTGCCGCTTTGGATTGGAACCGTATCGTTTGAAAAGGCATCTAATCGGCCAGAATGATGTCCTTGCACATCTTCACCTGCTCGATCATATGGCCGATATTTCCTTCGCCCGCGTATTGGGACATGTCAAAAAAATTCGGGTTCAAATCCGACCAGTACAGCTCGTTCTCATCCCCTGAAATCCGGACGTCGCGTTTCAGTTTACCGGCGTACACCTCGACATAGCATTGCTGAAAGTAATACTGAAAATCCATGACATGGTGCAGTACGACATCGTCTTGGCCTATGCCCGTCTCCTCCAGCAGTTCCCGATAAGCCGCCTCCATCCCCGATTCACCGGGCTCAATCTTTCCACCGACAAGATTGCTTAATCCCTTGTACGGCTCCTTCAATCGCTTGCACATCAGCAGCTTTTCCTTGTCCTTGCTGTATATCATGATGACGTTATAGCCTTGCATGGCGGGCCTCCTTATCGTCGAAACGGATCGAAAACTATTAAAAAGCCGGGTCCCGCGAACTTCGCTAACGATAGCGATTGTTCGCGAAACCCGGCCTTGTGCCGCTAGAGGTGCGCCGCTTATTTGGAAGCGACTTTATCGAGATCGAGAACGCCTTGATGGATCAACTCGAACAGCTCTTGCAAATCTTTCTCTTCGATGCAGGAGAAGGCGACGCGCAGATCGGTTTGGCCGAGTGCGATCGTGCCGATGCCGTACTTGTTGAGCAGGTGAACGCGGAGCGATTCGGCGTCTACCGTCTTCAGCTTCAGGCACATGAAGTAGCCGGAGTTGAACGGGTAATATTCCCACACGTCCCCGAAATTGCCGCTATCGAGCAGCGCCTTGACTTTGTTGGCGCGGCCTTTCATGATTTCGAATTTCTCCTGCTTCTGCGCCTTGTATTCCGGCGATTGCAGCGCGTGCAGCACGAATGTCTGCGACGGATGCGGTCCGCTGGAGATCGTGGCGCGGATGATGCCCATCGTCTTTTGCTCCAGTGCGGCGAGCATGGCGTCGCTTTGGCCGGCATACGTAATGAAGCCTACGCGGAAGCCCCAGACGAACTCTTCCTTCGTCGCGCCGTCGATCTTGATCGACAGGACGCGCGGATGCAGATCGCTCAGCTTGCCGGCGAGCGATTCATGCAGCGAATCTTCGAAGAACAGGCCGAAGTACGCGTCGTCCGTGACGGCTACGACATTGATGCCGGCTTCCGCCGCTTCCTTGATCGCCGCAACGATCGCGCTGCCTTCCTCGGGTCCCGGCGTATAGCCCGTCGGGTTGTTCGGGAAGTTCAGGACGACGATCGCTTTACCTTTGCTTTTCTGGGCGAGCAGGGCGCTGCGCAGTCCGTCGGCGTTGAACTTGCGCTGCTGGTTGTACAGCGGGTAATATACGAGCTCGGCGCCGCGGCGGATGCCGAAGGTCAGCTCATAGTTTTCCCAGTTTTTATCCGGGATGATGACCGCGTCGCCAGGGCCGGCGAACAGATCGGCGACGATGCTCAGGCCGTGCGTCAGTGCGTTCGTCGCGATCGGCATGCCGAGGGGCTTGCCCTGCAGCGACGGGTTTTCTTCCAACATTTTGGCTTTCCATGCCGCGCGAAGCTCCGGTTTGCCGGCCGGCGGCGCATATTCGTAAATGTCCTTCGGGTTATACGCGGACAATGTATCTTGAATGATTTTCAGATGCATCGGCTGCCCGTTCTCCAGAGCGGTGCCGATCGTGGCATTGAATTTGTTCGCTTTGGCTTTCGCTTCCGCGGATTGGCTCAAGATGCCGACCTTCGGAAAATACATTTGTTTGCCTAGCTCGGATAACATCTCATATACATGCGGGTTCTCTTGTGCGATCGTATCGCACAGCTGTTGGGCCAGAGGGTTCATTACCTTCCATCCTTCCATGATCTTCATTGGCATTAGCCAATATTATATCACTTTACCGCAGCAGCGTCACGACGGTTTCCGAACTTTCGGCGAATATTTTCACGGTGGCGGCTTGGTTTTGGTAAATCGGCTGTGATACGATAGAATCGGCTACCACGGTAGCGTTTACTGCGTCAGGAGGTCTTCGGGTGACAGCCATCAAACGATACGAGAAAATTATGGAGCTCCTTATGGCTCACAGGGAAGTGTCCGTGGCGGACCTCGCGGAACGGCTCGGCGTGACCGGCAAGACGATCCGGCAAGACCTGGTCAAGCTGGAGGGCAAGGGCGTGCTGGTGCGAACCCACGGGGGTGCCGTGCTGGCGAACGAGAACTATTCCGGCCTGCTTCAAGAGCACGCGCCAAGCAGCAAGCGGAAGGACGAGAAGCAGCAGGCGGCCGCCTGCGCGCTAGGGTTCATCGAACCAGGCGACATCATCGCGCTCGACAGCGGCAGCACGACGTTGGAGATCGCCAAAGGCCTCGAGAACATTCCGCTGACGGTCATTACCAACGACCTGTACATTATCGGCGAACTGATCAAGAAAGAGGAGATCCGGCTCGTCGTGCCCGGCGGATTCCGCAGCCGCAACCTGCTGGTCAACGAAGATGCGGGGCGTTTCCTGCGCAAGCTGAACGTGCAGAAGGCGTTTCTATCGACGACCGGCATTCATGCCGATTACGGCTTTACGATCTTCACGCAAATGCATGTGGAGCAGAAGCGGGCGATGATCGAGACCGCCAGGCAAGTATTTTGCGTGGCTGATCATGCCAAGTTCGATAAAACCGCGCTTATTACGTTCGCCGGCTTATCCGAAGTCGCCATGATTGTAACGGACCCTTCCGTTTCGGACGAAACGGTACGTAAATATGAACGGCTCGGCGTTCGTATTGAACGGGCTTCTCATGACTAATTCGGTTCATTTTGGTTTAAAATTTTTGTATTTGAACTTAAATAAACATTTGGGTTATAATAGAGTTGCTAAAGAAAATGCACTCCGGGAGGAATTGAAATCATGGAAATCCGTTATGCCGTAAGCCCCGCAGAGACGAAGACGCTTGGTACCGAGCAGCTGCGCAAAGAATTTGTGATCGAGAACTTGTTTGCGCCGGGCGAATTGAAGCTTGTCTACTCGCACGTGGACCGTTTTATTACAGGCGGCGTCATTCCGACGAACGAGCCGGTCAAGCTCGAAGCGGACAAGCATACGATGGGTGCGGACTATTTCTTGGAGCGCCGCGAAATCGGGATCATCAACGTGGGGCCGAAAGGCTACATTACGGTTGACGGCACCGAATACGAGATGGACAGCAAAGACGGTTTATACGTCGGTCTTGGCAACAAGGACGTGACGTTCCGCAGCGCAGACCCGTCCAATCCGGCCCGCTTCTATTTCAACTCGACGCCGGCTCATAAAAACTACCCGACCGAGAAAATTGCGATTTCCCAGGCCGATCCGCAGCATCTGGGCTCGATTACGAACTCCAACGAGCGGACGATCTACCGATACATTCACCTGAACGGCGTGAAGAGCTGCCAGCTCGTCATGGGCATGACGCTGCTGAAGCCGGGCAACATGTGGAACACGATGCCTTGCCATACGCATAACCGTCGTTCCGAAGTTTATTTCTATTTCGATATGCCGGAAGACGGCGTCGTGTTCCATTTGATGGGCGAGCCGACCGAAACCCGCCACGTCGTAATGCGCAACGAGCAAGCCGTCATTTCTCCGAGCTGGTCGATCCACAGCGGCGTAGGCACAAGCAACTACACGTTCATTTGGGGCATGGCCGGTGAGAACCAAGAGTTCTCCGACATGGACATGGTCGCGATGAAAGATTTGAAATAACCGATCGTTGTCCTGATCAGGCAGCGACGAACAAAGCACAAGCAACGCGGTTCAAACGCGGGGCTTGTGCTTTTTCTTGTTCAGCGTGCCCAGCCAAGCACGCATCTTCTAGCCGGTGAAAGTCCGGTCACGGGAGGGGCCAAGCCCCCGTGTAGCTAGGATGCCTGCGTACGGAGAAATCTGTGCGCAGAAGCGCATCGACAAAAGTACCCGTCAGAGACGGGGCGAGCAACCGGTCAGGCCGTAACATAAAGTGAATCCTGCCGCGTCGTCAAAAAGGCCTCGCAAGAGGGACAAGAGGAAGCCGAGTCTCGTGAATATGGACGAAGGCCATGGAAGTTGCCTGGAACTTGGAGCAGCAACGAAGAATCCTCCGGCGTATGGGGAGCGGCATGACAAGAAAGAGGATGCAGTGAACTGGGGAGACCCTCCCCTGCACGGAATCAATTTTTTGAGACCGTAAAGAGACGTTCTATAAGCCCGGAAGGTGAAGTGACTCGTCTGCAGGAAGGGAGTCCGAGGGGCTCATACTACCGAGGAACGCAGGACAACACAACCTGCGGGAGGGAAGGGGTCCTGCTTTGTTCATGTTTCTTAAGGAGGTACGAGTCAGTGAATGCCGAGAGGCTAACAACACCAAAGGAAAACGTTCAACAACTCCAAGAGAAACTAGGTCATGCGGCCAAGGAAAACAAGAAGCGTAGATTCCATGCGCTTTATGACAAGATCTACCGGATGGATATTCTGTGGGAAGCATGGAGGAGAGTACGAGCAAATAAAGGGTCAGCTGGAATCGACGGAGAGACACTTGCGGACATCGAAAAGCAAGGGGAGTATCTTTTCTTGTACGAATGCCATCAAATCCTCAAAGAAGGCAAGTATCATCCCCAGCCCGTAAGACGGCACT
>NZ_CAJVAS010000007.1 GCF_910593845.1 Paenibacillus solanacearum
TTTCTTCTGTCCCTCCATTACAAGGATGGACAGTTTGCATTAGATTCAGACGTTGTGCTATTGCTCGTAGTAAACATTTTCATCACAGGGTTGTGAGCGGTAGGCTCATGAATGTTTTTTGTATAGTTGATTCTGGCGGAAACCGGCTTGATCATTTCGAGCGCGGCTTGACATACTCCAAATATTTTTGCTTGTAGTCGGTCAGCTTCCATTTGGCAAAAAAGGCTTGTGTTGCGGTTTTACCCGATTCATACAGTGCGCGTCCCTGCTCTTCGGTCAAGTCGAAGTCGGTGTTGCTGATGCCAAGCGTCGGAATTTTGACCGTCCGAAAACGGTTCGATTCCTGGATGTATCGTTCGTCGTGCGCGTCGAGCATGGTAGAGAACAAGGCATGCATCATACTCACGGGGCCGTTAATGATATTCGGCCTGCCGTTGCCGCGGCCGACAAGCTGGAATCCGATCGTCGGCACCATTTGATCCAGCGGCGGCGTGTCAGACGAATCGAATAGCCATAACGGAAAGTTGCTCAGCAAGCCGCCGTCCACAATATAAACGAACTGATGGGCAAACGGGCTGCCGGGCTGCTTCAAATGCGATGGCTTGCGAATGATGACCGGGTCGAAAAAATACGGGATGCTCGTGCTCATCCGTACCGCTTTGGCAACCAGAAACCGATGCGGATCGATGCCGTATTGGGCGATGTCGTCAGGGAGCACGAGCAGCTTCCTGCCGGAAATGTCCGACGCGATGATGCGCAGCTGATCTTTGGCCAAATCGCCGAAGGTGCGTATGCCTTTAGCCAGCAGCAGCCGGTATATCCAGTGCTCCAGCGCTTCCCCGGAGTAAAGTCCTTTCTTTACGAACAGCCGGGCGAGCGGACCGATCAGCTTGGTGTTGAATATCGGCGCGCGCTGCAAGAACGAATGAAACGGCGCCGCTTCGAGTACGCCTCTCAATTCATCCCCGCGGTACCCGGCCGCCACAAGCGAAGCCACAATCGCTCCCGACGATGTCCCGGCCACCTGATGAAAATCGATGCCCAGCTGCTCCACGGCCGATACCGCGCCGACCAGCGCAATGCCTTTGACTCCTCCGCCCTCAAATACCGCGTTGATTTTCACCGATACGATCCCCGCCCCCGTTATAAACTCTACTAGAGTTGTATGACGGAACGGATTGTACATATGTCCCTAAGCGATGGAACGTCCGGACTTCAAGACAATAAAAAAACAACGGCTCCTCGCGAAGCCGTCGTTCCATCCTTGTCTTTTATGATTCTTCCAGTTCTTTCTTCAGTTGCATCAGATCGTCGATCCGGCTCGCATCGCGCTTGAAATATTCGACCAGCGTCTCGATGCATGTGATGGAATCGGAGCTGAGATGATGCTCGATGCCCTCTACGTCCTTATATATATTCTCATCGGATACCCCGATGACCGTCAAAAATTGTTCCAGCAGCTGATGCCGTATAACGAGCCGCTTGCCAACCTTTTGCCCTTTGGTCGTCAACACGAGTCCGCGGTATTTCTCATAAATGAGATAGTTATCCTTATCCAGCTTCTGAATCATCTTCGTCACAGACGACGGATGAACCTCAAGCCCTTCGGCGATGTCGGAAACGCGCGCATAGCCTTTTTCGTCGATCAGTTTATAGATTCGCTCCAAGTAGTCTTCCATGCTTGGCGTTGCCATCCGCGTACCTCCTGCACTTCCTTGATTTCCATGACTGTCCTGCCCGTACATGACGCAAACTATGTTGCGTTAAACGCAATTTACTATATCACAGCCGCAACCTCGGAAGCAAGTCTTGCGGCTGTTCGTGCCACGGAACGGTATATAAGATGCAGGGAGGAAACAGGTTGTGACCACTACGGGTTTAATGGCTCCCCCAGCCCGCGATACGAGCGTCTTCGTACCGGAACTTGTCTATTTTGAACCGGATGCGCTGGAATATCCGAAAGGTCAAAACATTCACAAATGGGCTAAGCAGCAAGGGCTCCCGATCCGCATGACCACGTCGCATAACCGGATAACGGATTTGCCCGGGGAAACCGAGCTGGAGAAATACCGCATCGCCAAAAGAACGCTTGTCGTCGGTATCCGCAAAACGCTGAAGTTCGACCAGTCCAAGCCGTCTGCCGAATATGCCATCCCGATAGCGACCGGCTGCATGGCGCACTGCCATTATTGTTACCTCCAGACGACCCTGGGAAAAAAGCCTTACGTTAGAGTGTATGTGAATACCGGCGATATTTTGCAGCAGGCGGAGCGATATATCGAGGAACGGGCGCCGGAAATCACCCGCTTCGAAGCGGCCTGTACGTCCGACCCGGTCGGCCTGGAGCACATCAGCGGCTCGCTCAAGGAGTACATCGAATTTATGGGGCAGCAGCCGCTCGGACGGCTTCGGCTCGTCACCAAATTTCATCATGTGGAACCGCTGCTCGATGCGAAGCATAACCGGCATACGCGATTTCGTTTCAGCGTCAATGCGGACTACGTCATCAAAAACTTCGAGCCGGCTACGTCAAGCTTCTACGAGCGCATCGAGGCCGCGGGCAAGGTGGCTCGCGCCGGATACCCGCTTGGCTTCATTATCGCGCCGATCATTTGGCACGAGGGCTGGGAGGCGGGCTATGCGGAACTGCTCACCAAATTAAAAGAGACGCTCCCGCTGGAAGCCGTCTCCGATTTGACATTTGAATTGATTCAGCACCGCTTTACGAAAACGGCGAAAAATATTATCGAGCAGCGCTACCCCAAATCAAAGCTCGAAATGGACGAAGCGAAGCGGAAATACAAGTGGGGTAAATACGGTCAAGGCAAATATGTATACCCGGACGAGCAAGCGCAGGCGTTGAGAGAATTTATTACCGAGCGCATTTTCGAACATTTCCCCGAGGCACAGATCGAATATTTCACCTGAATGCCTTTAAGGCTACACTAACATCCAGGCGGGGGTTATGCTTTGCAGCCAGATTGTAATTCTAGTCATCTGATCCGTGTACAAGAGCACGGCGATGATCAGCATCAGTCCCCCGCCGATTTTCATCATGGCTGAAGAATAACGTAAAATCCACTTCGTCGAGCCGATGAAAAAAGCGAGCACGAAAAACGGTACGGCAAAGCCAAGCGAATAAGCCGAGATGAGCGGCAGCCAGGCATCCGGCTGCGTGGTAGCCAGCATCAGCATCGCCGACAAGATGGGACCGATGCAGGGCGACCAGCCCGCGGCAAAGCCGATGCCGATCAGTACCGAGCCGAAGTAGCCGGCCGGCTTGAATTTAAGCTGCAGCTTGCGTTCCTTCATCAACCATTGCGGCTGAAATATGCCGAGCAAAAACAGTCCCATCGCGAAAATCAAAATCGCGGAAATTTGTCTCAGCAGGTCGCGGTAGTCGACGAACAGATTGGCCAGCACGCTTGCGCCAAGCCCCAAGCTGTAAAATATTATCGAAAAGCCGACAATGAATGCGAGCGTATGGGTGACCAGCTTGAAGCGGACTTCCTTGGCAGACTGCTCATCCTTCAGCTTGCTGACGGAAACGCCGGTAATGTAGGACAAATACGAAGGGTACAGCGGCAAACAGCAAGGCGATATGAATGAGACGAAGCCTGCCCATAAAGCGATCCAGACGTTTATTTCCACGGTTTCGTTCCTCCTCCTTACGTACCATCTTAATGCCGCAAGCCTCTTTTTACAAATAATATGCCGATCAACAGCGCAATGAGTACAAGCACGACGGTCGCTCCCGGGGCCAGGTCCCATACGCCCGCCGAAACGAGGCCCATCACGACGGCCAGTTCCGAGAACAGAATAGCCCAGAAGATCGAGTGCTTGAAGCTTCGCGCCACGAGCAGGCTGCAAGCGACGGGAATCGTAAGCAGCGATGAAACGAGCAGCGCGCCGACGATCTTGATCGCTACGCTGATGACGAGCGCCGTAAGCATCGTGATTAGGATGTTGTAGAAGCGCAGCGGCAGTCCGCTCACCCCGGCCGCATCCTCGTCGAAGAAGAGCAAAAACATCTCCTTATAGTTCACAAACACCGCGACCGACACGATGACCGACACGCCGGCGACAACCCACAAATCCGTGTTGTCGAGCGTATAGATGCTGCCGAAAAAATAGCTCATGACGTTGATGTTGAACCCTTTGCCGATTGTGAACAAAAACGTCGCGAGCGCCACGCCCCCCGACATAATGATCGCAATCGACAGCTCGGCATATGTTTTGTACGCCTTGCGCAGCTTCTCGATGGCGAATGACGCAAGCAGAGCGAACACGAGCCCTACGCCCACGGGGTATACGTTAATTAGAAATCCGAGCGCCACGCCTGCGATGGATACGTGGGCCAGCGTGTCTCCGATCATGGACAAGCGCCGCAGCACCAAAAAAACGCCCATCAGCGGAGCGATAAAGCCAATCAGCAGGCCGCCGATCAGCGCCCGCTGAAAAAAATATTCCGTAAAGATGTCCAAAGCCTATTCTCTCCTATTCTGTCCCTGCCTCCGTACGTCGGCGTATGCGCCGCTTAAGGTAAAATCTCGATCGTCTCGAGCTGCTGCTGCATCGAGTGGGTCAGATCCGTCTCGCTGCAGTTTTCCGGCGCATGCGTATGCTTGACGTAGAACGAAAGACCGCCGCTCTTCTGCAGCGGCTGTTCGCCGAGATACGATTTCATCATGTCCATATCATGGGACACCATGATGAACGTAATATGATGATGCTGATGCATATGGCGGATCATCTGGAAGAAGCTGTCCTGCGATTCCGCATCGATTCCTACCGTAGGCTCGTCCAGGATGAGCAGCTCCGGATGGTTGATCAGCGCTCTGGCGAGGAATACACGCTGCTGCTGCCCGCCGGACAGCTGCCCGATGCGCCGGTCGGCCAAGTCTTCGATCCGCATGGCGCTAAGAGCGTCGTCCGCCTTCCGCAGCTCGGCCTTGGACAGCCGCCGGAACATGTTCTTCTTGCCGAACAGACCGGAGTTGACCACCTCCCGCACGGTGGCGGGAAACAGCGGGTTCAGCGCGTTCTTCTGCGGAACGTAGCCGATGCGTTCCCAGTCGCGGAACTGGCCCATCGGTTCGCCGAACAAGCGGATTTCCCCGCGGCTCGGCTTCAGCAGGCCGACGATCATTTTGAGCAGCGTCGTCTTCCCTGCTCCGTTCGAGCCGATCAGCCCGACGAAATCGCGCTCAAGGATCGAAAAGTTCAGGCCGCTGATTATTGTTTTATGCTCATAAGAAAAAAAGACGTCATCGATCGAGACGATTTGCCGATGACATCCGAGAGATTCGGAATTGCGCATATGTCGATGCTCCTAACACAAAGGTCTCATTCCTATTGTAATGCTTTTATTAAATTATTCAAATTGTTGTTCATCAGCGTAATATAATTGGCCCCTTGTTTCTCTTGTTCTGACGTCAGTCCTTCTACCGGACTGAGAACGAGCGTCTCGACGCCTGCGTCTTTGGCCAGCGTTTTGGCCAGCTTATCGGACACGAGCTCCTCGAAAAATATGAATTTGACCTGATTGTTCTTGATGAACTGCAAGATATCCTTCATATCTTTGGACGTCGGTTCAGCGTCCGGGGACAAGCCCATGATCGCTTTTTGCGTCAACCCGTATTGTTTGGCCAAATAACCGAACGACTGATGCGTGACGACGATTTCTTTTTTCGGCGTCTTGGACAGCTCCGCTTTGTACTTGGCGTCGAGTTGATCGAGCTGCTCCGCGTATTTCTTGTAGTTTGCCTCGTAATCCGCCTGATGGGCGCCATCGACCTTAACTAACGCATCCTTAATGTTCAAAGCGATCTGCTTCGCGTTCGCCGGGCTGAGCCATACATGCGGATCGTATTCGGATTCATGGCTGTCTTTCTTGCCCTTGTCCTCGTGGCCGTGGTCATGATCGTCATGTTCGCCGGCCGGCAGCAACACAATCCCCTTGCTTGCTTCGAGCACGGCCGTCTTCGCATCCTTCGGCATGCTTTTCAGCGTATCGTCCACCCAGCCTTCGAATCCGGCGCCCAAATAAACGAATAGCTCTGCGCCGTTCAAGTTTGTCATATCGCGGCTTTTTGGAGACCAATCATGCGGCTCCACGCCGGCTGGGACAAAGTTAATGACATTCACATGCTCCCCGCCGATATTACGGGTAAAATCGTAAAGCGGATAAAAGCTGGCTACAATGTTGATTTTACCGGAAACAAGCGTCGCCTGGGAACGGCCTCCGCAGGCGGATATAAAGAAGGAAAGCAGCAGTACGGCAATAAACGGCAAAATCATTTTTCGAGAAAAAGCAATAGACATCAAATAACGCTCCTTTTCAAACGCAACATTAATCGTAATTTTTATTAACAAGCACGATTATACGTCCCGCTTCAAAGGTTGTCAATCGATTTCGGGCGCTTTATCGGAAATTTTACAAATAATTTTTTTCGTGTTAAGTTTAATATACCCTACTATGCAGATAGGGGATTATTTATTTGGAGGATGGTAACATGCCGGGCATTGCGAAAAATTTGACCGAATTGATCGGCAATACGCCTATGCTGGAGCTGGGCTCCTTCAGCCAACAATACGGGCTGCAAACGAACTTGATTGCGAAACTGGAATATTTCAATCCCGCTGGCAGCGTGAAAGACCGGATCGGCTACGCCATGATCAAGGACGCCGAAGCCAACGGACTCATAACGAAGGATACCGTCATTATCGAGCCGACGAGCGGCAATACGGGCATCGCCCTCGCCTTCGTCGCCGCTGCGCTGGGCTACCGATTGATCATTACGCTGCCGGATACGTTCAGCGTCGAGCGAAGAAACCTGTTGTCTGCGCTCGGTGCGGAGCTGGTGCTCACGCCGGGCGCAGAAGGCATGCGTGGCGCGATCGAGAAGGCGGAGCAGCTGGCTGCGGAAATTCCGAATGCGTTCATCCCGCAGCAGTTCAACAATCCCGCGAACCCGGAAATTCACCGCCGGACGACGGCCGAAGAAATATGGAGAGACACCGGAGGGGCTGTCGATATCTTTGTCGGAGGCGTAGGGACTGGGGGAACGATCAGCGGCGTCGGCGAAGTGCTCAAGGAACGCAAGCCCGATGTGCAGATTATCGCGATCGAGCCGTCCGATTCCCCGGTGCTCTCGGGCGGCAAACCCGGGCCGCATAAGCTTCAAGGGCTCGGCGCCGGTTTTGTCCCGCAGACATTCAACCGATCGGTTGTCGATGAGATCATGCAAATATCAGCCGAAGATGCATTTGAGGCTGCGCGAATGCTGGCCCGCACCGAGGGGCTGCTCGCCGGCATCTCCTCCGGCGCCGCCGCTTATGCCGCCGCGCAGATCGCTCGGCGGCCGGCAAACAAAGGCAAGACGATCGTCGTGCTGCTACCGGATACGGGCGAACGGTATTTATCGACCGGACTGTACCTGTAACAGCCTGAGACATCGGCCGCTCTACATCGCATCGCCTGACGACAACGGGCACCGGATCGCTCCATGCGAACCGGTGCCCGTTGTCGTTTGTTATTCCAAAGGTCCCCCGCTACGGAGAATTTCGATATACTTCATAAGCTCGGCAATGCCTTTATATTTCTCAGCCAGCTGCCGGTTTATATTTTGCAGGGCAAGCTGGAACGACAGGTCCAGCTTAGAAAAGCGGTGCAGCTCCAGCTCATGCAAAAGTTCTTTCATGTTTTCAATGTAATACACTGTTTTTCTCAGGCTGCTGATAACCATTATTTTTCTCAATTCCGATACGGTGAACAGACGGTAGCCGCTTTCCTCGTCTCGTTCAGAGCGAATCAACCCTTCTTTTTCCCAGTGCCGGATGGCGGAGGCGTTCACTCCGGCGATCTCCGCCGCTTTCCCGATGGTCATCCGATCAGCCGCCGTTGTGTCTCGGATTATCGAATCACCCGCATGACGGAGAATCGACAGCACGTCTTCCACCCGATGCTTCTCCATTTGCAGCCGATACAGCTGGTTATTCACAAGCCAGAGCGCCGTTACGATCTGTCCGTCTTTGATGCTTCTCATCGCTTCATACACGACGGGTATGTCGTATCCCTTCAACATTGAACGAATGGCGGCAAAGGCTTGCGCATGTACCGGCAAAAAATACCTGTGGCCCCCGGACGTTCGCGGAACGTCGGGAATCAATCCCTGCTCTTCATAACGTTTTAATGTAGTCGTGCTTACGTTCATGGCACCGGCCATCTGTGCGGGCGAATACGTCGGCTCCATCGATACACCTCTCGTATTAAAGTAAAACCTTCAAGTGCTTCGTTCACTTGTACGCTGCCATTCGCAGGCACGATCGGCATCCCGACGGGAGAAACCGGAAGATTGCATGAATGTTGTACGATTATAGTATAAACCGATAAGGAGTGAGTGTATTGATTAAAATCGTAACGCTGCATGACGGGTCCGCCTTGGAAGTCGGGCTCACCGGCAACCCTGACGGCAAAGTCGTTATGCTTCCAACGTTCAAAAAATCGGTATACGGCAAAGAAGCGGAACAACTGAAAGCATGGGGCGTCGATCCCGAATCAGGGGCGCATTTCGTCAAGGGGCTGTCCGACCGTTTTCAAGTGCTGTACTTCGACTATGAAGGGCATCTTATGGCGCATCCGCTGCCGGATATGCTGACGCCGGGCAGCATCGCCCAAGATTTGCTGCGCATCGCCGATGAAATGCAGGTCGGCGTTTTCAGTTACTACGGTTATTCCTGGCTTGCACTCGCCGGGCTGCAGTTGGCGCTCCGTACGGACCGGCTGGAAAGCCTCATCATGGGCGGCTATCCGCCCTATGAGGGACCTTACAAGGAAATGCTAACCGTCACTGAAAAAACGTATGAACAGGCGCTGCTTCATCTGCACCGCAGCGAATCGAAAAGCAATGAATCGGTCGGTCCCGAGACCGTAGACTGGGATCGCATCCAGGTAACGATCGATCCCGATGTGGCGAAACAATTTCACACCCTGTATCAGCATCTCACGGAGTTTGACGATACTTCGATTCAGGAGAAGCTTGCGATGCCAAGGCTAACTTTCACCGGTGAGCAGGACACGATCGTATACGGCCCCAACTTCGGAAGCGTTACTGTGGATATCGCCGGAAGATTGCGCCAAAATGAACAAACGCTGCGGGGCTGCGGCTGGGACGTGGAGCTGCTTATGGGCGCCGAGATGGATCATACGAAAGCGATGCAGCCGGCTGCCGTACTTCCCTTGATCAAGCCTTGGCTGATCGCGCGTTTGCTGTAACGGCGCGGCTTCTCCAATGACGAGCGGACAGCCGAAAAGCATGCGGCGAGTTCCGTCATTCGGCAAGAAAAGCCTTGTCCCCGTCGTTATCGACAGGAAACAAGGCTTGCCGGGAGGTCGGAGCTTAGCTCCTTCCCGCTTGTTATTCCACGCGAACCGCTTGCTGCTGCGCCTTCAGGCACAGCTCGGCCGCTTTGAACGCATGTTCTTGCGTCATCGCGTTTTCCGTACGGTGGATGCAGTCGAGAATCAGTTGGCCGAAGAACGGAAACCCGACCTGCCCTTTGACCGCAAAATGCTTCTCGCCCTCGTGATTGACCAAATAGACGTGATCGCCTTGCTTCTCGCGAGCGATATCCGTATATTTGCGCAGCTCGATGTAGCCGTCGGTGCCGAGGATGATCGTCCGTCCGTCGCCCCACGTGCTGAGACCGTCAGGCGTCAGCCAGTCGACGCGGAAGTAGAACGTCGCCCCGTTGTCCCCGATCAGCGTCGCATCGCCGAAGTCTTCAAGCTCGGGATGATCCTTGTTGTTGTAATTAGCAATGCGCGCGCTGGTGACGGTCGCGTCCTTGGCGCCGGTATAATAAAGAAACTGTTCGATCTGGTGGCTGCCGATGTCGCACAAGATGCCGCCGTATTTCTCATGCTGGAAAAACCATTCCGGACGGGACGGCGCATTCAAGCGGTGCGGTCCCCAGCCCATCACTTGAACAACGCGTCCGATAGCGCCCTGCTGGACCAGCTCGCCCGCGAACATCGCGCTCTCGACATGAAGCCGCTCGCTGTAATAGACCATGTACTTTCTGCCGGTTTTCTTCACCGTTTCACGAGCCGCTTCGAGCTGCTCCAACCGGGTGAACGGCGTCTTGTCCGTAAAATAGTCTTTGCCGGCTTCCATGACACGGATGCCAAGCGGTCCGCGCTCTGATGGAACGGCTGCCGCGGCAACGAGCTTAATATTCGGGTCCTGCAAAATTTCCTCTACGGATGCAGCAGGCTTCGCCTGAGGAAACCTTTTGACGAAGGCTTCCACCTTGTTCGGGTCCGGATCGTATACGGCAACCAAATCGGCGCCGGCTTCGATGAGCCCGTTGCACATTCCGTAAATATGGCCGTGGTCCAGTGCCACCGCGGCAAAAGCAAATTCGCCCGATTTTACGACCGGATTCGGTTTCCCCTGCGGCGCATAATTCATTCCGTCGCTTGTCTGCATGAGTTTGAGCAGCCTCCCCATATCGGTTATTCAAATTGTTAACGTGAACAAACCTTATTTTACCACAGATCCGTTAGGAATTTCATCAGAAACTGTAGCCAAAGTGAGCTGATCTCCTTGCGAAGCGGCCAAAATCATCCCCTGCGACAGCTCGCCGCGCAGTTTGACGGGCTTCAGGTTCGTCACGCAAATCACTTTGCGGCCTACCATTTGCTCCGGCGTATAATATTTGGCAATGCCCGAGACGACCTGGCGCTGCTCATAGCCGAGATCGAGCTGCAGCTTGAGCAGTTTGTCGGCTTTCTTCACCGGCTCGGCCGCGATAACCTGCGCGACGCGAAGCTCCACCTTGAAGAAATCGTCGATTGAGATTTCGACGGCTCCTTCCGCCTCGGCCGACTCCGCTGCGGGTTGCGGAGCGGATGCCTTCGCAGCTTCCGGCTGGGCCGGCGCTTCCTCCGTCTGCATTGCGCCCCCGCCCATCGAAGCGGCGATATAGGCAATCTCCTTGTCCGCCTCCAGCCGCGGGTACATCACTTCGCCTTTCTCCACGCGCGTGCCGGCAGGCAGCGTGCCGAAGGCATGCACCGTATCCCAGCCGGTCAGCGCGCCGGCTTCGATGCCGAGCTGCCGCCACATCTTCTTCGGCGTCTCGGTCATGAACGGCTGCAGCAGCACCGAAGCGATACGCAGCGATTCCGCCAGGCAGTAGAGCACGGAGCCGAGCACCGGACGCTTCGCTTCGTCTTTCACCAGCGCCCAAGGCTGCGTCTCGTCGATATATTTGTTCGTGCGGCTGATCATTTGCCAAATCGAGGCGAGCGCCACGGAAAACTCCAGCTTCTCCATCGCTTCTTCGACTTTTGCCGCGGAGGTGCGGATCGTCTCCAGCAGCGCAGCGTCGAATTCCGTTGCTCCCTCGATATACGGCTGCACAGTACCGCCGAAATACTTGTCGATCATGACGACGGTACGGCTGAGCAAGTTGCCGAGATCGTTGGCCAGGTCAAAGTTGATTCGTTCCACGAAGCTTTCCGGCGTGAACGTTCCATCCGAACCGAATGGCACTTCGCGCATCAAGTAATAGCGCAGCGCATCGAGTCCGTAACGGTCGATCAGGACGACCGGGTCGACGACGTTGCCCTTGGACTTGGACATTTTGCCGTCTTTCATGAGCAGCCAGCCGTGGCTGAACACCTTCTTCGGCAGCGGCAAGCCGAGCGCCATCAGCATGGAAGGCCAAATGATCGTATGGAAGCGAACGATCTCCTTGCTCATCAGATGGACGTCGGCCGGCCAATACTTGCGGTATTTGGCATCGTCTCCGCTGCCGTAGCCGAGCGCGGTGATGTAGTTCGAGAGCGCGTCGATCCAGACGTAGATGACATGTTTCGGGTCGCCCGGCACTTTGATGCCCCAGTCGTAGGTCGACCGCGAGACGGCCATGTCTTCCAGCCCCGGCTTGATGAAGTTGTTGATCATCTCGTTGCGTCGCGATTCCGGCTGTATGAAGTCCGGGTGCTCCTCGTAAAACTGAATGAGCCTGTCTGCGTATTTGCTCAGACGGAAGAAGTAGCTCTCCTCCTTCACCCATTCCACCGGACGGCCGCAGTCCGGACAGTTGCCGTCCACCAGCTTGCTCTCGAGGAAGAACGACTCGCAAGGCGTGCAGTACCAGCCTTCATAGTGGCCGAGATAAATATCGTCCTGCGCCTTCAGCTGGTTGAAGATTTGTTCGACCGCCTGCTTATGCCGCGGCTCCGTCGTACGGATAAAGTCGTCGTAGCTGATGTCCAGCTTAGCCCATAAATCCTTGATCCCCGCGACGATATCGTCGACGAACTGCTGCGGCGTCTTACCCGCCTCCTGCGCTTTGCGCTCGATCTTTTGCCCGTGCTCGTCGGTTCCCGTCAAGTACATGACGTCGTATCCGCGCAGCCGCTTATACCGGGCCGTCACATCGCCCGCCACCGTACTGTACGCATGGCCGATGTGCAGCTTGTCGCTCGGGTAATAAATCGGCGTCGTAATGTAAAAGCTTTTTTTGGTTTCTGTCATGACATGTTCCTCCTTCGGAAAATACAAAAAAGCCCTCATCCCTTTGGGACGAGAGCTGTGCTCACGCGGTACCACCCAAGTTCCCCCATCTGGCAGCGCAATAACGGTATATGACCGGTGCCGCCGGGGCTCAGCAGCCGGACATGGCGCGGGCACAGGCGACATCGTATTGCTCCGATGCCCGTTGCCGGCGATCTCCGACCTTCCGTTAACGCCGGAATGGCGACGAAGGCTTACCGCCAGTACCATGCCGGATCATGTCCGCTCCATGGCTGGCTGCCGCTCACCCTCATATCCTCCGGGACCATCTTCCTTCGCGTTCGCCAACCGGTTCTCAGCTTCCCGGCTCTCTGTATGGCTCACAGGCCGCCACGAAAATCGGCACACCGGCCGACCCGCATCAGCGGACGAAGTACTTATCCGTTCACAGGATGTTATGCACAATATATCGAATATGACTTGACGTGTCAAGGCACAGGATCTACGCCGCCCGGATGAAACGGATGGCACTTGCAAATCCGCTTCACGGCGAGCCAGGAGCCGCGCGCCGCCCCGTGCCGCTCCAGCGCCTCGAGCGCATAAGCGGAACACGTCGGGTAAAACCGGCAGGTCGGCGGTTTCAGCGGCGAGATCACTTTGCGGTAAAAAATCACGCCGCCCTTAAGCACTTGCTTGATCATCCACCCACCGTCCCTTCCCCCAGTCTTGCTTCCTTGGCTTCATCATGCCAAGATGCGGACCGAATGTCAACCGGACGGGCGGCGGTCTTCGCCGAAAAAGACCCGCTCGCCAGTCTCCTCAGCCCGGCAGCGAGTCTTCTTTTTTTTCATATCTGTTATGGCATTCCGGCGAAGATCCGCCTGAGCTTGCGCTGCAGCGCGCGTACCGGCTGAATCAGCTCGACGCCGAGCGATTTCTCCGCCCGCCGAGCGGCCTCCGTCATCGAAAGCTGCGTCACGACGACATTCCCCGAGCGATTCCGGACCAAATCACGAAGAAATGTCTCCACCTCTTCGTGGTAAGCCTCCGCGCGGCCCTGCAGCAGCAGCGGGAAGCAATGGCCGGCTACCGCCGCTTCCGCTTTCAGCGGTACGCCTCGGGCAGCCGCATACTTCCGCAGCCGCCCCATCGTCCCTTCCACGGTCGCCGCATTGGTAAATGCAAGCACCGCTTCGCCGCCTTGCTCCAGCACCTCGTCAAACCACGGTTCATCGATCGGAACGACGGGGACACTGCCGCCGGCAAGCCCCGTCTCGGCCGGGATCGTATCCAGCAGCGCGATGTAATTCGTACACGTCACGAGGATCGCATCCACACCGCTGCCCTTGATCCAGGCAAGCTGCTCTTTCACTTTCGCGGCGGCCTCCGCGATTCCCGTTTCGCCTCCGGTCAGCCGGTGAATCAGTCCGGGATCGACAAAATGCAGTCGCTCCATGCGCTCGGACGCCAGCGCTTCCTCCACGTAAGGAATATTGGAATGATGCGCATGCAGGCAGCCGATGCGAACGGCTTGCGTTGCGTTCATTGCGGTTCAGCTCCATTCTCGTAAGCGTTCATCTTATGATGCCTTACCGCAGGCCCGAATGCAACGCCTTCGCCGCGGGTCGCCCCTTCAGGGATATATGCCGCCCGTCTCGCGCCACCTACTGCGCCGCTTCCACCGAGTCGGAGCCCGCCGGCGACGATCCGCCATAAGGGAACCGGTCGCTGGACGATCGTCCGGCGCGGTAATCGAGCATCCGCCCCGCGCCGAGCGCCGTGCAGTCCAGCGGATGCTCGGCGAGATGGACCGGCACACCGGTCTCCAGGCGAATGCGATCGTCCAGCCCGCGCAGCATCGACCCGCCGCCGCACAGCAGGATGCCGTGCTCCACGACATCGCCGGCCAGCTCCGGCGGACACTGTTCAAGCGTGGAACGGATCGCTTCGATGATGGTCCATAAGAAATCGTCCAGCAGGCGGAATATTTCCGCCGAGGACAGCGTCAGAGACCGCGGCAAGCCGCTGATCAAATCTCTGCCTTTAATGTCGATGAAAGGCGCATCGCCTTCCGGCGCAATCGCTGTGCCGATCCGCTTCTTGATTTCTTCGGCCGTCCGCTCGCCGATCGCGAGGTTATACGTACGCTTCACGTAATCGGCGATATCCGTATCGATGGACATGCCCGCACGGCGCACTGTGTGGCTGACGACGATGCCGCCCAGCGACAGCACCGCAACCTGGCTTGTGCCTCCGCCGATATCGAGCACAAGCGAGCCGACCGGCTCGTCCACCGGCAGACCCGCGCCGATCGCCGCCGCCAGCGGCTCTTCGACCGCTACGGCCTTCTTGGCGCCTTTATGTACCACCGTCTCTTCAACCGCCCGCTTCTGCACGTTCGTGATCCCGCACGGAACGGAGATGTACACCTGTGAGCTCCGGAACCAAGGCGTGCGCCCCTGAATTTTTTTAATAAAATATTGCAGCATCGCCGAAGTCACGTCGAAATTGGCAATGACGCCGTCCTTGAGCGGATAGATCACATCGATACTGCCAGGCGTCCGTCCGATCATCGCCTGCGCTTCTTCGCCGACCGCTTGAATCTCGCCGGAATCCAGACGAACCGCCACGACGGACGGCTCGCGCAGCACGATCCCTTTCCCCTGCTGGTAAATGACCGTGTTCGACGTGCCCAGATCGATGCCATACAGCGCATCCCATCGTTTTATCATTGTTTGTTGCCTCCTTCATGGTTGTACTCGCCGGGTGCGATGGCAGAAACATGCTGCAGCGGCAGCCGCACCTCGAAGCTCGTGCCTTTCCCGATCTCGCTGTCGACCGTGATTTCGCCGCCATGCAGCTCGACCAGCTCGCGGACAATGGCCAGACCGAGCCCGGTGCCGGAGTTTTTCTTCGATCGTCCCCGGTCGACCTTGAAAAACCGCTCCCAAATCAATTCCTTATCGTCTTCGGAAATGCCGATCCCGGTATCCGAAACGGAGAAATGCAAGTTGTCATCGCTGCTCCACGCTTTGACCGTAATCAAGCCGTTTTCCGTAAATTTCACGGCGTTCTTGACCAGATTCCGCAAAATTTGCTCCAGCCGGTCCGGGTCCGCATACGCGTACGGCAGCGACTCGTCCACCTGCAGCTCGATTTCGGTCAGCTTGTCGGCCGCTTCCGGCTGCAGCGTAAAGACGACATGGCGGATGAGCCGGTCAACGTTAACGGGGCTCGGGTGCAGCGCGATTTCGTCGTTCTCCAGCTTGATCAAATCCATAATATCGTCGACAAGCCGGCTCATATGCAGCGTTTCTTTATAAATGATGTCGTAGTATCGGGGCTTGGCCGTATCGTCGATCAGATCGTCCTGCAGCGCTTCGAGAAAGCCCTGCATCGCCGTAAGCGGCGTCCGCAGCTCGTGAGAGATGTTGGCCAAAAAATGCTGCCGGATTTGTTCCAGCTTGCGCTTCTCCAGATCGATCCGTTCCAGCTTCTCCGCCATCTGGTTGATCGTCGCGGCGAGATCGCCGATTTCGTCCTTCGACGGGATATCGATGCGCCCTCCATAATCGCCCATGCCGATGCGGTTTGCCGCCCGGTCGATTTGCCGCAAGGGCCTGGAGATCGACCATGACAAATAAGAAGCGGTCGCCACGGAGAAAACAAGCCCGAACAGCGTGACCCATAGGATCGTCTCACGAATGTTATTGATCGTTTCGTTCATTCCGATAACCGGCGCGTGCAGCACAATGCCGCCGTATACCTGGTTGTCTTTTCCCCAGGGCACCACCACCGACAGCATCTGCTCCTTCAATCCTTCGAACTGCAGATTGAGGACGGCATCGTCGCCCTGGGTCACTTTGCGAACGATCGACGCATCGACGGATTTTCCGACGGACACCTCGTCCTTGCTGGACGTCGCGACGATTGTGCCCTGCCGGTCGAAGATCCAGATCCGGTTATCGAACGATTGGTCGTAGAACAGCAGCAGTTCCTTCAGCCCTTCCCCGCCGGGCGCCACGTTCTGAATAGAAAGATTGATCCGCTTCGCTTTGCGCAGCAGCTCCTCCTGCTTCGAATGCACGATGTAATCCTTTGTCCAATGCGACATGAGAAGCCCGGCAAGGCAAAGCCCGAGCAGCACCGTGCTCATGTAACTGAACAGCAGACGGCGAAATATGCTCCGATGCGTACCGAAAATCATTGCTGTACCTCAAATTTGTATCCGACGCCCCACACGGTATGAATGCAATCGTTCCCGAGCGGGTTCAGCTTCTCGCGCACCTTCTTCACATGAACGTCGACCGTGCGGATATCGCCTATAAAGTCATAGCCCCATACTTGCTCCAGCAGCTGCTCCCGCGTATACACCGTGCCGGGGGACTTGGCCATGTGCGTCAACAGGTCGAACTCCTTGGGGCGCAGTATGATCTTCTCCTCCCCGGCGAGCACTTCTCGCCGATCCGGGATGATCGAGAGCCCGTCAAATTCGTAAATTTGCTGCGCGTCCTGATCGGTTCCGGTACGACCCTTCTGCATGCGCCGGAAGATCGCCTTGATCCGGGCGACAAGCTCCCTCGGACTGAACGGCTTCGTGACATAATCATCCGCGCCGAGCTCAAGACCGAGCACGCGATCAAATTCGTCGCCTTTGGCCGTCAGCATCATGATCGGAATATCGAACCGTTTCAATATTTCCCGGCACGCCTCATACCCGTCCATCTTCGGCATCATGACGTCGAGAATAATAATATCGGGGGATTCCTTCTCGGCCAGCTCCAGCGCTTCTTCGCCGTCCTGGGCTTCGATCATTTGAATATGCTGTTTTTCAAAATAAAGCCGGATGATCTCCCGCACGTTCGGGTCATCGTCGGCGACGAGCACTTTCCAAGGATTCATCGATTAACGCTCCTTTTACAAATGGGAGTACTATAGTCTTCTCCATTACCCGCCCGTTTGCGGGGGGAAACACGAAAAAGGAAGCTATTTCCTTTTTCCGCGTTGGAAAAAGAAAGCAGCTTCCCCGTGTATGCGTTAGTTCGTTGCGCCTGGACTGGTTGCAGCACCCGCGCCTGCGCCCGTTCCCCCGCTCGAAGACGTGGCAGGCGTCTTGGAGGAACTGTCGGCGCCGGCCCCCGTACTGCCGGAGCTGGAGCCTCCCGGAGCTGTTGAACCGGATGCCCCCGGGCTGGTGGAACCGGACGATGAACCGGAAGTGCTGCCTCCGCTTGTCGAGGACGAGCCTGAGCCGGCCCCCGCTCCGCCGCTTGTGCTGCCGCTTGATCCGGAGCTGGAACCTCCGGGTGAAGTCATATCCGAAGACGGGGTGCTGCCGCTGCCCGACGGTGTCGTGCCGGCCGGAGCGTCCTGAATCCCCTCCCCGCTGGAGCAACCTGCGAGCAATCCGGCGAACAATACCCCCGATAACATCATGCCTGTGTACCATTTTCTCATAGACATCTTCATTCTCCTCTCCGTTGTGGTTCGGTAATGACCTTACAACACCAATCTACCGTAAAATGATGATCATCCTGTGGGCATTCCGTATCCGAAAGGTTAAATAAGTATGATCATTTCATGAATCGTCCGCAAACCGACATAAAACCCTACCAAATTTCGGTTTTGTGTCGAATGGTATAGGAAGGTGTCCCTGGCCGGTCCAGGCGCTGAACCATGTTGTGTTGAAGGGTGTGACGTCCGTGAACAATTCCAGGCATTTCGTACAGGGCCAGCTGAGGAGATGGAAATCCGCCGCATCCCAGCTGATCTCGTCCGGCGAGCCGATCTACGAATCGGAGAATGTCGAGCTGGAAGCCGACATTTATGACAAATGCAAGCAAATGGCAGAAGCAGAGCACACGACCGTGTCTTCGGTGGTCCATTATATTCTTGAACAATATTTTGCAGGGCGATCCCATGAAATGATGGTGCAGGCAACGATGGAGCAGAAAGAAAAAAATCCGCTGCTGCAGCTGGACGCGCTCGTCAAGCGCAGCGAAACGTTTCGAGGGGAGGAGTCCGGACTATGAGCGATACCGAAGTGAACTACCCGCAGGCGATCTTTTTGGAGCAATCGGCACTGACGGCGTTCATGAATCCGGAGGATCCGTACTACTTGAAGGCCAGATCGCTGTTCTTCGATCTGGACGATATGGACCGGCGCCTCGTCACGACCAACCATGTGCTGTTCGAAACGCATCAGTGGCTGCGCAATCATTTTGATTATGCGGATGCGCAGTTTTTCCTGAACACGATGGACAAGGCGGTACAGCAAGGGGTGCTCACCGTCATTTCCGGACGGCCGGAGCTCGAGCAGGAAGCGAAGCGGCTCATCCTCGAATTCCCGAACTATCAGTTCTCGCTCAGTGAGGCGCTGATCGCCGTCGTCATGCTGACGTACCAGATGAAGCGCATCTTTACGTTCAATCCGAACTACGGCTTCCTCGCGAAGCTGGACCGGGAAATCAAAGTGATCCCAAGCGTATGGTAGAAAATAACTCAATTGACGCACGAAGGACCTCAAGCGCCACTGTATTTTACAGCGGACGCCGAGGTCCTTTTTCTATTACTATTTTCTATTTCCGGAAGAATTCAGTTCTACTTGGGCCAAGTTAGCGGATTCGCTCGAGCCGATGCTCCTCGATAAGCTCCAGCGTCCTGGAACGGTTCGCGGCATACGCCACAATCTGGCTTGTTATGTTCGGGTACAGCACAATCTCGTGCAACTGCCGCAGCGGCACCCACTTGACGCCGCACTGATTCTCATCGGGCCGCTCCGGCATGCGCGGACGCGATCCATCCTTGATGCGGCAGTCGAACATCATGCTCAGGCTGTGCGTATCCCCGTACTCTCCATGATTGAAATGCGGCGCGTATTCATACACAAGGGCAATCGGCCCGACTTCAATATCGACGGAAGCCTCTTCCTTCGCTTCGCGAATCACAGCCTCCGTCACCGACTCTCCCGGTTCGGCTCCGCCGGCCGGCAAGTTGTAATGTATCCCGTTCTCGTCCTTAAATTCAATGAGCAGCACGGCATCGTGCTCGATGATGAGCGCGCATGCTCTCACCCGTATGTGATATGGCATCGATTCTCGCCTCCCTGCAGCGATTATACCATAATATGGAGAATCGAATGCATTGTTCAGCAGATTCGTCTTATTGCCCTTCCAATGCCGTGCGCACCATTTCCAGCATTTGCTCCAACCGGTCCGGGTGGCAGGCGACAATATAAGGCTCCGGGTTCATCCCCTCGAACGGGTTCCCTTCAAAATCGACGACGGCCGCCCCCGCTTCCTTGGCCATCAAAATGCCCGCGTACAAATCGTCGCCTTCCGAATTGTACAGGACAATGCCGTCCAGATCGCCCCGAGCCAGCATGCACCAGAGCAGTGCGGGCGCCCATAGGCGCAGCACCCGCTTGCATTTGGCGTCCAGCCCATGCTTGAGGCGCATAGCCTTGGCGTCTTTTTGCACCTGATGTCCCTGAATCCATCCCGTCGTGATCTTCGCCGCACCTGCGCCGGGACGCGCTTCAAGCGGCCGGCCATTCATGAACGCACCCTTGCCTTGTTCCGCGACATACACATGTCCCAAATGGGAATCGTAGATGACGCCGAGCACCGGGTGCTTCCGGTAAAGCAGCGTAATGGACACGCCGTATACAGGGAGGCCGATCGCGTAATTGTTCGTCCCGTCGAGCGGATCGACCAGCCAGAGCCAGTCGCCTTCCACCCCGGACCAGCCGGTCTCTTCGCTGCGGATTTGATGATCGGGAAAGCTCGCCGTAATTCGGCTCAATATTTCCCGTTCGGCGAGCAGATCGACCTCGGTCACCAGATCGCCATCGTCTCCTTTGCTCATAATTTCTTTTTCCTTCTCAAAATATTGCTTCGCCAGCTGTCCGGCGACCGTGGCCGCTTCCACCGCGACCTCTCTTGCCCTGCTTATGACGGACTGCATTTACTTGACATCCTCCCACCTGGTCCACATCGACTCCGGGTTCAGCTCGTAGACCTCATGCTCCCGATACATGAAATGATGCATAATCCATTCCCGCCGAATCGTGGCATAATCGTCGTGAAACTTCTTAATGAATTCGTTCAGTTCCGCTTCGGCGTACTTTTTCCCCTGCTCCAGCCCGGAAATCATTCGTCCCAGCACGATCAGCTTTTTCTTGTACTGCGCCGGAAGATGCTTCAGACGGCCATCCTTCGTAAAAAAGTTTTTTAGCACCGACGCCTTTAATTTCTCGTTCTCCACGGCCAGCTCCTCTTTTTCCTCCGGCTGCGCCTCGAATAAAAAAGCAACCGACGCCTTTGCGTTTTGCTCCAGAAAATAACGGTTCAGCTTGAAATAAATCGTATTTTTGTCCCGTCGTTCCTGCAGCAGCGCGGCTTCCCTCAGCTTCATCGCATGGTGGGTGACCGTGGCGGGAGAAAGCTTCAGCCGGTCCGCAAGCTCTTGGCCGCTCAGCTCTCCGCCGGAGAGCAATCGAAGCATGCGAATTCGGGTCGGGTCGGCCATGGCCTTATGGTACTGAACCATTTTATCGAGCTGAATCATAGATGTCTTAAGCCTCCTGTCCATTTATAACATTCGATATTAATCTAATTAGATATTATTCTAATTAAAAACTGATGTCAATCGAAAAGCTGCCGTTATTGCGATCCGTTCCGCAGCTGCCCGTATCAGATAAAAATGCAGGAAAAACACATTCCGTGTTTTCCTGCATTTTTATCTTCGTGCTATGGTTTACCGCTCACCGTATTGTTCTCGGCGACCGTACCGCTTCCCGCCTCCTGCTTGATCGCTTCCGTGTGGCCGGCCAGCGTATTTCCGGTAATTCGGGTATTCTGCGGATCGCCGGCGCCCAGCCCGTTATTGCTCGGGTCACCGCTATCATGAACGAGCCAAATGCCGACAGACTTCTCTTTCGTCTCGTTGCGGATGACGTTGTCCCGCACGGTCGTGCCAATGGCATGCTTGATCGTAATCCCGCTGCGCATCGGAACCGCGTCCGGCTCTCCGGAACCCGATATGATCTCGTTCTGCTCGATCAGCGTGTTCGGCGTGCCCATGATGACGACGATGCCGTCCATTGCATTGCGAATGACGTTATGGTGGATATGGTTGTTCGGCCCGGCTGCGCTATGATTGTTGGGCGGCGTTCCGCCGGTGTTGCCCGCGCCGACGCCAGCTCCTTTTTGCGTGCCGTACACCTCATTGCCGTATATTTCGTTATACGACTCCCCGTCGCCGTGCAAATCGATCGAATCGAGCCGGGTTCGGTCAAACGTATTGTTCCGCACCGTATTATGGTGCGCGGCATAACCGAGCAAGGCGCCGTGGCGCAGCGAGACGGTGCCGTCGAACTTGCTGTTCTGCACGACGTTGTAGCTCGCGTCCGCGACGGGGCCCTTGGCTCCGAACTTCGGCGTGCCGATGAACGTAACGCCGTAACCGGCGCCGCCACCGCCCATATCCGTCGCCTTGCGGAAGATGCAGTCGTCTACGACGACATCCTGCGCCTTGCTGATGCGGACGCCGGTGCGCTCGAACTTTTCGATCGCCAACCGCTTGATCCAAATGCTCGACGGCGCCGGTCCCGAGGCGGATTTGTCGATGTAAATGCCTGATTTGGGCCCGCCCCGCTGCTCGTTGTTCTTCTTGTGGTCCGTCGGGAACGCCCCTTGCCACGAAGAGCTGATCGTCAAATCGGAGATAACGATGCCGCTGCGACCCGTCATATCGATGACGGCGGAATTGCTGTGCGTGAGCAGACTGGCTCCTCCCGGCTGCGCCCGGTTGTCGAAGTCCGACACCAGCACAACGTCGTCCCGGCCTTGTCCGCGCACATTCACCCCGTTCTTCATGATCAGGTGGGCGGCGCGGTTGACCGAATCGACGCTTTTTAGCGCGTACACCCCTTTGGGGAAGTACACTTCGTCGCCCGGACGCGCCGCTTCCAGCGCACGCGCAATGGCCGGACGGTCGTCCTTGCCGTCGTCCGCCGGGTCGGCGCCGAAATCGACGACGTTGAGCGTCTTGCCCTTGACCGGATTCGGCTCCGGCAGCTTATGCTCCGTCCCATCCGGGTTCACAAGACCCGCTCCGACCGACGACAGCGGCATGGCCGGCTTCAGGTCCGCCTTGGCGACTGTCGTGCCGGACGCATCGGCAGCCGAGTCGGTCCGCTGCGCAGCCGTTGCCGCCGCAGGCAGCGGGGCAGCGGGAGCTGCGGCCTGACAGCCGCCGGCGACAAGCAGCAAGGAAGCGGCCAATAGCTTACGGAATGTCGTCAAACGATTCACCTCGGCATCACGGCGACGGACAATGCCCCGCCGTCCGAATCGGAATGGAGCGTATATACCCGGGACGCGCCGCCGGCGTTCACTTGAACCGCCTGCTTGCCTGCCGCGTCCTGCCCGAGCCAGATCAGATCAGCCGGCTGCGAACCGGCTGCATATACCGTTACAAAATCGGCATGCATTCCCGTTTGCCGGTGCAGCAATCCGGCGTACGGCAACGCCGGGTCCTCCGCCGTGCCGGGGACATGGGCAAGCCGCAGTTGCGAAGAAGGAAACACAAGTGTCGACAACGCGACAGCCCCGCCCGCTTCGCCGCTCATCCGCGTATGGCACGGCTCGCCAGCCTCGCCGTTATACGCTGAATGGACACGGACGTAGCCATACGGTCCGCTGTCGCTTAAAGGACCTTCCGCCTTCGTCCACTGTGTACCCTCTTGCGGTTCGAGCTGGCGGCTGTGCATCCACCAATCGATCGTATTCGCCTCCATCAGCTTCACTTGGAACCAGTCGAACAGCATTCCGTCCGCAAGCAGCAAATGCCGGTTCATCTCGCAGCCCTCATAAGCTCCGGCGCTCCGCATCCGGCAATAGGTCGAGCTGTCCGTCTCTTCGAACCGGACGCACTCCCCTTCATGCGCAAGCTGCGACAAGCCGCCGACCAGGACGGTGTTGTGGCTCGCCGTCGCGGCATACCATTGCTTGCGCATCGCCGAGCCGTAAGGCACCATACCCATATCCGGCGCCACCTGCACACCGCCGTACTCCAGCGACAGATGCAGCTTGTCGTAGTGCCCGTGCGAGCCTCCGTGCGAGCCGAAGTCGGCGCAGAACGCCAGACCGTCCTTCCCTCTGCCGACGGCAATGCCCGACTCCTGGAACAGGACGGATGAACGGGCCGGCCTTGCGCTTGCCTCGCTCCATTCGCCATCGCCGTAGAGTAAAGGTTCCAGCCCTGTCCGCTCCGGCGCACCGTTCAGCTGCCGGTACGCTTCGGACAGCACCCGCTCGTACGCCTGGCAGCCGAACCGGCTCATGCCCGCTTCATACACTTCGACGATTTCGCGGGCATACGGCCCCCGCCGGTAAGGCCCGTCATGAAGCGCCGGCAAAAAGCCGCTGTCGTCCGCAAGCAGCGCCGCCGCATCCAGCATGCCGCGAAGCGATTGCCCTTGCGCGCCTTGCGCTTCGGCAAGGTCGATGCCCTGCCGAAGCGCCATTTCCGCCGTAATCCAGTAAGCCCTCAGCACGAAAATATGGTAATACAGCGTTCCCTCATACTCCAGCTGATCCGCTTTGACACCGATCGTCAAGTGACGAATAAAGCCTGCTTCACCGTCCCGAACCAGCTCAGCCATGCGCTCCTGGTCGCCGGTCGCCGCATAAATGCTTGCCAGCGCGGCATTGAGCCATGCGGTGTAGTTGCTCTGCGGGCTTTGCCGGTCGACGACGAGCACCTTCCGGGCGCTGCGCATATTGTCCTCCAGCAGCTGGAAGAACGTCGGTAACGAGCCGTCTCCGTTGTCCGGGCTATGCCCGTGATCCGCAAGCAGCAGATAGGCGCGAATGAACGTCGTCGCCCAGATCGCTTCCGTCAGCGCCTGATGGAACGCGCGTCCTTTCAGCATCCACGGCTCGGCATCGGGATGAACCGGATAGCTCGGATACTGCTGCGCGTAGCGATGCAGCACGCTCGCGCTCCAGTCGGCATACCGCGCCTCCCCCGTACCTGCGTAGACAGCCGCCGCTTGCAGCGCAAGCCGCACCAGCGACTGATGCTTCATGACGAGCCAAGCGCCGCGATAAGGCTCGCCCGTCAGCGTGCAGCCCTTCGGGCAGCGGTATTGCTGCGCATCGTCCTCTTTGTCGTCAAACAATAGCTCCGTATGGTGCTCGGGACAAACGTATTGATGCCACCAGCCTCCCGGCTCCTCCGGAATGCGCGCCTGTTCCGCCATCACCGGCTCCAGCTCCGCTTGAAGCCGCTTCAAGCTTTCTTGCGCCCAGGAATAACGGGCAACTTTATGTCGAATGTTCATCCTATAGCTCCCCTTGTTCGCGTTGTGCTCTCAGTTGTTCGGCTATAGGCCGCATAATCCCGGCCAGTCGCTCTCCCATCAGCATGTGCCCGTAATCGGACGGATGGATCAAATCGCTGGTCAGCGCCGTGAAATCGGTCAAAATATCCGCTCCCTCCACCAGATGCAGCTGCGGATGCGCTTTGGCCGCCGCGTAATTGCGCAGCACATCGTTATAACGTTTCTCGTGATCGGTAAGCGCGTGCTTCGATTCATTGAAGTAGGTGGCGCGATTCGGGTAAATCGTCGTCAAAAACACCGGCTTGGAAGGATTGAGCGCAATCACCTGGTCCAGCAAATAGGAAGCCCGGATTTCGAACTGTTCCACCGTGAACACCGAGCGCATATTAACGCCGATTTCGAGAAAAGCGAAATCCCAGTCGCCCCGCGAAGCGATATGGTCGGCCACTGCCTGCTCGCACAGGCAGGAGCCGCTGAGGCCCAAATTCAGCACGTCGGCTTCGAGCCTGCGGGCAGCCTGCTGCACGTAGCCGTTGTAGTGGCTGACAGCGCCCGCTCCCTGCGTGATGGAAGAGCCGTAAGCGACAAACTTCAGCTTCGGCAGCTCCGACGCTGCCGGGGGCCGGACCTCATGGCCGAATGCATCGATATCATGGAAGACGGCGCCGAACCGTTCGAAGAAAATGCGCCACACGTTCGGGCTGAATGCCCGATTATGCAGGCGCTCGGGAGCTACCTCCGCGAACCGTTCCGGTTTTTCCAGCGTGATCGTTTGCATCGCCCCGGCCTGCAGTTGGTGCGCCGAATGGAAGAAATCGCCCTTGAACACCCAAAGCTTGCCGCCGGATTCCACGGAGGACAGCGTGACCCGGACGGTCCGGGCATCCGTCGCGAACCGGATTTCGCAGTTATTGGACTGTACCGCCCTCGTCCTTCCTTTATCTCCGAGCCCTTCGCGCACCGCTTTCGGGAAGCGCTGCAGCCGAAGTCCCGGAAGATGCTCCCGGCGCTCCAGCTCCGAAACGTTATGAAACAGTACATTGTTTACAATCATGGTTACCCCTCCACCGATCCGTTTTATTTATTTTTTCTGCTCCGCGGCAATCGCTTTATCCGCCCGTTCCGCAGCTTCGCGCAGCGCCGTATTCACATCTTTGCCTCCGGCGACTTCGACCAAGGCGGCGAGCATTTCTTTATCCGCAATCGCTTGATACTGCGTCTTAACCGTCGGCGCCGCGAATTTGGCGGGAAGATACGATTTGATGTTTTTCCCTTTCAAATACGGCTGACCCGCGCCAAAGCTTGCGGCCATCTTGCTGCCGTCCTTCAGGATGGACGAGTTGCCGCTCTTGACGGTAAACTCCTGGAACTCATCCGATGTAATGTACGCAAGCACCTGGAATGCCGCGTCTTTATTTTTGCTGCCTTTGGATATATAGAAGTAGTTCGGATACGACTGCGGGCCGACGCCCGGTTTGTCTTTAAATACCGGCAGCTGGACCATATCCCAGTTCATCGTATCTTTGAGCGTATTGGCCGTCGTGCTCAAAGATGCGTACATGGCGACATTCTGCTCTTTGTAGAAAGGATCGAGCTGGCTGGCCTGGCTGTATTTGTTGCCCACGAGCCCGTTGCCGGAAATTTTATAGAAGCGGGCCAGGTTGTCGAACGCCTGCTTGAAGTTATCCGACGTGAACATCGCCTTATACGACTTGTCGTCGATGTGAGGCGCGGACAGCTGGTTGAGCAGCATCAGATGCTGCACCGACATCGTCAAGCCTTTGTACGACTGCCCCCCATCGCTGCGGGTAAGCTGCTTCGCCAGCTCATAGGTTTCGTCCCACGTCATCCCTTCCTTCGGGTAAGGCACGCCGAATTTATCGAACAAGCTTTTGTTGTAGAACAGCGCTGCCGAAGTCGTGTTGACGGGCAATCCGTACATGCCGCCGCCGGCCAGCTGCTTCTGAATTTCGATCGTCGACGGCTCCAGCCTCGACAAGTCGTAATTGTATTTTTTGGTCAGCTCAGTGATGTCGTACTGCATGTCGTAGGCGAGCAGGAAATTGGAAGTCAACCCGATCGAGCTGATCATAATATCAATATTTTGTCCAGCCGTAATCATGCTTGGAAGCGTTTGCGGTCCTTCCTGCGGAATAAACTTCAGCGTATAGTTGGGGAACTTTTTCTTGATCATGTCGCCGTACGATTCCATGAACTTCTGATCCGTCCAGCCGTTGACCGTTACGTAGAATGTTAATTCCGCAGGAGTCTCGCTGACTTTCTTTGCCGCGTCGCCGCCTTTGTCTGCGGCGCTGCCCTGCGGACTGCCGGGTGATTTTCCGCCGCCGCTGCACGCGGCGAGCGATGAGGCGAGCAGCATAACCGATACGACGGCAGACCATTTGTTGAGTTTCATTGTAAATCATCCCCTCTTTATTGACTCGTATCTAACTCATAAATAACTATAACCCACGCTTGAAAGCGTAGTCAATATGAATTTCGATATTTTACGAGTCAGTAACGGGGTAAGTAAGAGGACTGCACCAAAAAGACGATCGCTCCTGCCGGAAGCGTATCGCCGCTGGTTTGACGCTTATTTAGCTGAGGACCGCCGGTGCCGTTCTTTTTTTGTTCAGCACGGTCTCCACGTTTTTGCAAAAGGCGTCGCTTTCCAAAAAGCCGGAAATATAGAGCAGCACTTCGCGTTGAATATCTTTGAGCTGCCGGTTTTGCAGCCCGAGGTCCTGGATAAGGCGGAACGTCGGAATAATTTCACGATACATGAAAAAGCGGGACGGACGGTATATTTGCTCTTCGCCCTGCCACTCGGACACGAGACGATGCGCTGGAATGTTGAGCGTCGTCCGGCGAATATGCAGCTGCGTTTCGTACGAGGCCAAAAACTGCACGAGCAGGTGCGACGCTTCCTTGTGCCGCGACTTGCTGTTCACGGCCAGTCCGCTGATCACAAGCAGCGTGTTGGAATTGACAAATCCGGGCAGCGGAGCCACATCGAATGACGGCTTCGCCTTCCTCAGCTCGTTGAGGAAAAAATACGTCGTCATAATGACCGATACTTTTCCTTCCAAAAACAGCGCCTCCACATCGGCGTTGCTCTCCGACAGCACCATCGGGAATATATCCGTTTGCGTGATCAGCTCCCGGCACATTTCCAGCCCGTCGACCAGCTTCGTCCCGCACATGACGTATTTGCCGTCGGTCCCCGGGGCGAAGGAGTCGCCGGTTTGCAGCATAAATACGGGCCAGCGGTTTCTAGACGGCAAATGAAAATAAAATCCGAACCGCTCGTTCTTGACCGCCAGCTTGCTGGCCTGCCGGAACAGCTCCATCCAGGTCCAGCTGCTGTCCGGCTCCGGCACCTTCATCTCCCGAAAGTGGTCGCGGTTGTAGCATAAGATGACCGGCGAAAAAATGAACGGCTGCACCAGCGTCTCGCCGCCCGACCGGAATGGCTCCGTCAAAAACGGATAATATTCATCCAGGACGGGCAGCGGCTCAAGCAGCGACGTGCTGTCGTTCTCCACGAAATCTTCGAAGTTATTGTTGTTGATCATGACGACATCGAGCATTTCCGCTTCCATATATTCCATGATTGCGTGCCCGTAACGGCTCGTCGGCAGTTCCAGCGGCTGCACTTGCACGTGCGGGTACCGCTTATGAAATTGCTCCAGCAGCTCGTCCATGCCGATCTGGTTGCCGGCATTGTTCTGGTATCCGAATCGGATCGTCGTTACTTGCTCGGGCGCCGGGCTCGTTACCCGGTTGCCGACCCGGGGAATTTTCACGATCAAGCTTTCCTGCACCAGAACCTCCAGCCCTTTGCGGACGGAGCTGTTGCTGAGCTGAAACCGGCTTTCCAGGTCGCTCTCCGACGGCAAATACGTATCGATCGCCAATTTGCCGGATATAATGTCTTCTCTAAGCGTATGTATCATTTCTTCCAGCCGCTCGCGAAAATGTTTGCGGCCCCGTTTCTTTTCCATACGGAAATCGTTGCACCTCGCATTCAGGTCATCCTGTTTGTAATCTTAAGCATATCGGAAACAAGCCGACTCTACAAGACATAAGCGTTAACACCAAAAGCCGACGACGGCGGAATGCCTCGTCGGCCCAGCAGGAACGAATTAATTGGAATACACTTCGAATTCATTCACATTCGCTTCATCGGAAGCCGAATTGACATACAGGCGAATGTACCGCGATGCTACCGGCGAAAACGTAATCGTCTTCGATGCGCCGATGGTCGTGCCGCTCGTGATATCGGTAAACGTCGTCCCGTCATTCGAAGACTGGAGCTTGAACGACGTAATATTGGGGAACGACGTTTCCTTGATGACGACTTTACCGTAGGTCTGGTTCGATCCGAAATCGATGCGCAGCCATTGCCCGCCGCTCGTTCCCGATGCCGAGGCCCATCTCGTGCCCGTCGAGCCGTCCACCGCTTTGGCCGCGGCATATGTAGCGCTCCACTCTGTGGACGCGGAGGCCGATTTGTTCAGCACCAGGTTGACCGATGTGGCGTACACCGAGCCGCCTTCGCCGCTCCATGTCATTTCCGTGAACGAAGAAGGGCTCGAGGAAGTCGCCGTATTGGAGCCCGAAGCGTATAAACCTCCGGAGACGCCGGTCATCGTGTAATCGGTAAACAGTTTGTTCGAGGTATAATTCGTATAGATCATGGCTCCCGCCAAATTGTTCCCCGTTACGCCCTTAAACTCCAGATTGCTTCCGTATGCAATGCCGTCGGACGCCGTTATTTTGCTTGTGCGGAACGCCTGGCCTGTCCCCGCATTATTCTTGACGGTCGTATCGATAACCTGGACATTGTTCGCACGCATGAACAGTCCGTTGTTGCCGACCGTCGATTCCGGCACCGTATTTTGAAAATCGACCGTACTGCTTACAACTTTAATGTGGTGGGTGCCTTCCTTAAAGTCGAAGCCGTCGTTTTTCGTTTGAATGGCGCTGCAGCGCAGGAACGTGATGTAGCCGCTTTGATCCGGATTCGGAGCCGTCGTCCAGTTTTGGTCGGCGTCGCCGACATAGAAGCCTTCGCCGAATTTCCCGCTTTGCCCGGTGTTTTGCGCCGTGCTGTCGCTGAACAGCCAATATTGGGCGTTCTTGCGGATTTTAAACCCTTCGGCCAGCGTGTTTTTGACCGTAACGTTCGTTACATAACCGTGAGACGCTTCGATGAGCAGCCCTTTGTTCGATTGCGAATTGGAGTTGATCGTGAGGTTTTCCAGCTTGTAATAATGGTGTTTGACATGAAAAGCGGCGTTCCCTGCGGAGGCGGTGAAGTTAAACGTGGCTCCGCTGCCCGTGCCGCGGATCGTGATGTAATTGCCGGCGGTCCCGTTAACGCTCGTGGCGATCGTCCCGTTCGACACCGTAAACGTCCCCGAAACTTCGATAATATCGCCCGGCTGCGCACTGGACAAGTAGCTTCGCAGCGTGGCCAGATCCCCTGCCGGAACCGTCTTCGTCGCCGCATACGCCGCCGGCGCGACGTGCCAGAGCGGCATGGCGATGAAACTGAACAGCAGCATAAGTACAATCGCAAACGATCCTTTTCTAATCATGGATATCCTCCCTCGTTGGGTTCGGGCCATGCCGAACCGTGCCTCATCCCATCGCGGACATCGGAGATCGGCCAATGGCGGTCTTCAAGTTTGCTTCGCAATAACGCCTCCTCGCAACCCTGTTTGCAGCTTATAGCAGCATTCCAATCATAGATCGGCAGCGCCGCCCTCCCTTCTCCAGCGAAAAGATACAATTCGAAAAAGCGCTTACATCAATAAGCTTAACGTACTTACCGAAAATCTGACATGCCGGATCCTCGCCACTTTTTATTGGAAATTAATGTATTTCATTCGGAGGCAGTTTGTGCCTGCGTGTTATCGGTCTTCATTAAAGCTGCGTCTATCCAGACGGATCGGCCGTTCGATTTCCGCGTAATTTTCCTCAATATCCCTCGCAATCGACTCCAGCAGATGCAGCGCCTCGCGCTCTTTCGGGCCGCTGCCTATCGATTCGATCAATGATCTCAAATAATCCAGCCTCGTTTTGGTGACGAACCGCATCCCATTTCCCTCCGCAACTGCATTTGACCTCTACTATAGGGTTCGAAGCGATGACCGGGTTTAAGGCGTTCCCCCGCACGCCGAGCGCTTCGGCTCTGCGGCGGAAGCCTGACCTCCGCCCGGTATGACTGTATCGCAATGGCGCAGCCATGAGGATACAGTCATCCGCAGCGAAGCGCATCAATGTGCCGATTCGCGAAACTTCACCGAAATGACCTTCTCTGTCGATGTTTCAAAACGAATATGGACGAATACACCGAATTCGCGGTTATCTTGCGCAAGCCACAGCTTGAACTGCTCTTCCGTGATGCCGGTCCCTGGTTTGCGGCGCCCGATATAGCGATAATCCTTAATTTTGGCGCCCTTATACCGGTCAGCCGTTTCTTTCACGGCCAGGCGCCCCCACTTCGCATAATCGGGCACCGCTCCCTCCGCAATGCCCGCCGCCGTACGCCGCGTATGGATGGCCGGTTCGTACCAGGCGAGCACCGATTCCCAGCTCCACGATTCATAGTACCCGTCGCCGCCGCCGATCCGGGCAATGTAACGCTTCGCTTCGGAACCGTCCGCACGGGCTGTCCATACTTCTCCGTGCTGCCGGTCCGATCGGACCCACGTGAGCCGCCCGGCGCCGGGCAAATATTGCGGGTCGAAATCGCCCGTATTCACGGGAGGCGATGTCAGCTTCACCTGGCTTTGCGCCTGGCCGGCCGCACTCTTGACCGACGTATCGACCCGGTACAGCGAAGGCAGCGGCCGCAGCTTCGGATCGTTGTTCCACTCGCTCTCGGCCGAGCGGGAGACGACAATCGTACGGTCGTCCACCCAAGTCAAGCCGCGGTCGACCGAGCCTTTGGGCGTATAGCTTTGCGGAAGAAACGACGGCAGCACCTTGATTCGCAGCCGTTTGTTCTGAGTCGCGATACGTCCCTCTCCTTCGATATAAGCGAGCTCACTGCGTTTGGGAGCCCACTTGAACCACTGCTCGTTGCGCAGCATATGTCCGGCCGTATGAAAGACGCGAGCGTCGGATGACAGCAGGCAGAGCGTGTTGCTGTCGGCCGACCACGAAGCGGTCGGTTCGGCGATGAAGGCGATCCATTTGCGGTCGGACGACCATTTGAACCTGCTCGTCGACACCGCAAAAAAATCGTCGTTCTCCGGTGGGAGCGAAAAGAGCAGCTTCATTCGTTTCCGGTCGAGCTTCGCGTCGGCAGGAACTTTGTACAGCTTCACCCCGGTCCAGCCGGTTGGAAGCAGCTGCGCGTCCGCGGAGACGAGAAAGCCGCTGCCGTCGGGAAGCCAGGAGAAGTTGCCGACGCCCAGTGAAACGTTGACAAAAGGCTCTGCAGCGTCTATTCGAATGTCGGACGTGTTCAGCACCCGATCGATCTGAAAGGCAATCGTGTTCCGGTCCGGCGCCCATTCGTAATGATAGCCCGCGCCGCGGTACACGGAAAGCGGCTGATTCGCACGGAGCGAATATATTCGCAGCTCCCGCTGCTCGTCCTCCCCTTCCGTATACGCGATAAATTCGCCGTCATGCGACCATTTCGGACTGGATGCCCGGCCTTCGTTCGTCAGCCTCCGCTCCTCTTCGCCCTGCTTCACCCAAAGATCGCCGTCCCGAATAAAGGCCGCTTTCAGCGCCTCCGGCTCGGAACCGGCATGCGCCGGCGCGCCAAAGCCGCCAAGCAGCATCGTGCATAATAGCGCCCAAATGACGGGCCGCAACATTTTCATCAGAATAAAATCCTCCTTTCGAAGATGCGGTACGCGGCTATTTTTTCCTCGAAAGGCTCTCGCTATGAAAAAAAATACCCTCTGCGCGAAGCAGAGGGTGCGTTAGGCGGCGCCAAACGAAGACCGATGAACAGCGGATCGATATCCGCAGCGGATATTTGATATAATGACGGCATGACGCAGCAAGCAAGGCGAGCACGGAACCTGCCTGCGCTGCTGCGAGCGTAAGGGGATGGACCTCATGAAATGGAAAATAACGGTGTTTGTGATCCTTCTGCTGCTGTACCCGCTCTTCCTGAAATGGGTGCACATGACGGACCTGCGGGCAATCCCGATCATTGTGCCTTATTGTCTGGCAGCCTTGTCCGTCATCATCATCTTCTCCGAAATCATCGGTGCGATCGGAGCGCTTCTGCGCAAAAAGAAATCTTAACCGGCCAGCGCGCCGCCTGCCGCTCCGACAAGCACGACGACCCAGGGCGGAAGTTTCCATAGCGTCAACATGCCGTACATCAGCAGCACAAGCGCAACATCGACCGGCCGCGATACGGCGCCGACCCATATCGGCTGATACAAAGCGGCAAGCAAAATGCCGACTACGGCTGCATTCACGCCGATTAATGCCCCCTGGATGCGCGGATTGCCCCTCCAGGCGCTCCAAAACGGGAGTGCACCGACAACGAGCAGAAACGCCGGCAAAAAAATCGCCGCCGTGGCGATCAATGCGCCGGTCAAGCCTCCGGCGACCGCACCCAAATAAGCCGCAAACGTAAAGAGCGGTCCCGGGACCGCTTGCGCGGCGCCATACCCTGCCAAAAACTGCTCCTTCGTCACCCAGCCAGCCGGCACGACTTCCCGCTCAAGCAGCGGAAGCACGACGTGCCCTCCTCCGAAAACGAGCGAACCGGAACGGTAAAAGCTGTCGAATAGCCGAATCCCTTCGGGCGCTCCCCACTGTACAGCGAGCGGCAGCCCGGCCAGCAGCAGCGCGAACAACGCAAGACAGGCGATAGCGATCGATGGGCTGACCGTTACCGGCGGCGCTGCGACCGGCGCCTCGCTGCGGTTCTTATACAGTACGACGCCGATCATACCGGCGAGCGCGATGAGCAGCGCTTGGCTGAACGCCGTTTGCCAGAGCAGCGCAGCAGCCGCCGTTCCTAGAGCGATCGCCCCCCGGGACGGCCCTGCCGCAAGCTTCTGACTCATCCCCCATACAGCCTGCGCGACGATAGCGACCGCTACCAGCTTCAAGCCGTGTACCCAGCCGGCCTCTGCGATGCCCCAGCCCTGAATCAAATAAGCAAAAACAACCAACGCCACAACGGAGGGCAGCGTAAAGCCGAGCCATGCCGTCACGCCCCCCAGTAAACCTGCGCGAAGCAAGCCGACCCCGATCCCGACCTGGCTGCTCGACGGTCCGGGGAGAAATTGGCACAGCGCCACAAGATCCGCGTAATCCCGTTCGCCGAGCCAGCGGCGGCGGACGACATATTCCTCGTGAAAATAGCCCAGATGAGCGACCGGCCCGCCGAATGAGGTGAGACCCAGCTTTGCCGATACGGTGAACAGCTCCGACAGTGCGCTCCACTTTTTCCCAGCTGGCTTAGGATTCATTCCATTGCACCCCCGAATCTCTTACATAAAAACGAACGTACCACGACATGCCCTGGAAGTAAACGGGTTGACCCGCGATTTGCATAAAAAAATAAGAGCGGGCATCGTTTGATCCCGCTCTTATCGGTTATGCCATTATTGCTGCAGCTTGGTCACAAGGCGCTTGGCCGTTCCTGTTGCCGTCTGCATCGTTTCGTATACGTTCACGGTGATCGGGTAGCTGAACTGATCCGACTTGATATCTGTGAAGTCGAACGTCTGGATCCCGTTCACCAGCTTGTTCGTGCCTTGAAGCGTTTGGGTCATGCCTCCGAGCACCCGGTTATCCTTATCGACAAGCTCGAACTCCAGTGTAGAGAACGAATCGTCTACAAGCACTTTCGGGTCTTTGGCAATGTCCAGGTTCATCCGCAGCTTATACGAATATTTGCCGCCTGAATAGTAAGTCGCCAAGTCCCAGTTCATGATGTTGACAGTGTATGGATAAAGCGATACTTTACCCGACATCAGAGGCGTATCCTCATCCGCCGAATGGACGGCAACCTGGTAGGCTGCAATCGGCAGCTTCAGCTTGTTCGAGCTCGTTTCCTCCATAATGCTCAGCTTGAACGTGCCTTTCGCCGATGGCGGCATCAAATAAGAATAGCTATATACGTACGCCGACTGCGGGATAAGCTGCTGCAGCACCGTTGTCTGTCTCGCGCCGGGATAGGAAGTGCCTGCCGCATCCTGCAGCTCCGTGGCGAAATTCGGCAGATCCAGCGTCTTGGTGCTGTTGTTCAGGAATTTGAACTTGGCCACTACCGTTTGGTAGCCGTTCTGCGCGTTCGTATGCGAAGTCAATTCCACCAGCGATACTTCCAGATTCGAATCGATGGTCGTATTGCCCGGCGTAAACGACATCAGCTGGCCGATTTCGTAATCACCCGCCGATGCGAGACCGCTGCCGGCCGTAAGTCCTGCGTCCAGATCGACGGCAATGACCGGAACGCCGCTCGCCGTTGTCGTCGTGTTCGACTGGGTACTGCTGTTCGAGCTGGAGTTGGAGCTCGTGTTCGAACTGGTGCTGGAGCTGGAGCTCGAGCTGCCGGAAGACGTCCCCGTACTCGTGCTCGAGCCGGTACCCGTCGTCCCCGATCCGGAAGACGAATTCGACGATTGCGCCGACTTCGACTCCGATACGAAAAACTCGTACGTGCCGGATACCACCTCATCCGGCAGCTCCACGATAAACTGATACGTTGCGGTATTGCCCGCCACCGTATATTTATCTTTATCTACCACGGTTTCCGTAGACAGCGCGATGGCCTGCTCCTTGGCGACGAGTATGCCCGTCAGCACCGGATTGGCGATCGTCCGTTTGCCTTCGTTGTGCAGCACTGCAGTAACGAGCGCTTGACGTTTGCCGGACTGGTTGATTTCCTCCGCTTTCGTGACGGCAATCGAGACGCCCTGCTTGCCGATGCTGTCAAACAGCCCTTTTTCGCCGAGTTTTACGTACTGGAACATCGATCCGAGCGCGATTTTGCCAAGGTTCGTGACCGAGGCGTCATTCTTGTTCATATCCAGCGTAAGTTTATCCAGCTCAGGCTGCGTTTCCAAAGTCGCCGTAAGCAGCAGATCGGTCGTAATCGCTCCGTCCGCCTGTGAGCTTTCCACCGTCGAAGCTTTCAACGGGAATGTTTTGCCGCCGCCTACATTGAGCGCATAGTTCAGGTTGGACGGGTTCCAGTTGTTGTCCGTTCCCGACACCTTCACTTTGGTCTGCAGCGTTACTTTCCACTGATTATCGCTAGGAATGACGAATCCTTTCACCGCCTGCACGGCTACGAACGTATTGCCCGTGTAGGTTGTGTCGGCATCGGACAAGTTGAACACGAATTGATGGTCGTTTTGCTGAAACGATATTGCCTTTTGCACCGACAGCGCACCGATATCCGCATTCCCGCGGCTGCGGTCGAAGAAGTCGACCATCAGTTCATCCGAAGTGAGTCCCGGGGCCAGCTTCGCGATAAAAGCATAAGACTTCGCGGCGCCCGGCTGGACGATGGCATCCGCCTTCTCGCTGAGGCTCGCGTAGTAGCTTCGGCCGTCGGTCGTCAATACCTTCACGCCGTAGCTGTTGAAGTCCAGCGCCGCGTCGCTGTCGTTATTCAGCATAACGCGGAACTGCATCGACTGGCTGTCCGTTCCTTTGGACAAGGCAACTTCCTCCAGCGTAAAGTAGGCGGAGCCGTTCAGGAACACGCCCTCCTTGCCGGCATACGTCACGCCGGGAGCAAAATTGTACGCGAGCATGCACAGTAAAGTGAACACAAGGGCAATGGCCGGATATTTCTTTCGGTTATGTGTGCGTTTCATTGGTTCCAGATTCAATGGGAGTACCTCCTTAAGTATGTCCTCTCGTGCTTGCATATGGGTTCAATCCGTGCGCAGCGCGTCGATCGGACGCAGCTTGGAAGCCTTGTTGGCCGGATAAAGGCCGAATATGATGCCTACGCCCACCGAGAACAGAAAGGCGTAAAAACTAATATCCCACGAGATGACGGTAAGCTGCTTCGCGTTGAAATGCGGCCATGCCAGCGAAAGTCCGATACCGAGCATGAGCCCGATTAATCCGCCGAGCCCGCTGATTACGACGGCCTCCACCAGAAACTGCATCAATATATTTCTCCGTTTGGCGCCGATCGACTTCCGTATTCCGATCTCTCTGGTCCGTTCCGTCACCGTAACCAGCATAATGTTCATGATGCCGATGCCGCCTACAAGAAGCGAGATGCAGGCGACGGCGACGAGCTGGCCTGTCAATGTGCTGGAAGCTTCTTTTCGCGCTTCCACCAGCGAGTCCTGATTCAAGATACGGAACCCGTTGCTGCTTTTGAATTTATAAGTCAAATAGCTGGTGAATGTCGTTTGCGCTTGTGTAATCTGGTCCTTGCTCGACGCTTCGATATACGTCGTGCGGATGTTGCCCATGCCGAGCTGGCGCTGTGCTGTCGGCAACGGGACGATGATCGCTTCGTCGACCGACCCGCCGCCCATGCCGCTGCTGCCTTTTGCTTTCAGCGTGCCGATGACCGTGTACTCAAAACCTTTAATATTTACTTTCTTGTCAATCGGGTCCGTCTGACCGAACAGTTCCGTTACGACGGTGCTTCCGAGAACAGCGACATTCGTGCGGAAGCTGAGATCGGATTCGGACAAAAATCTTCCTGACGCCACCTGATTTTTCGTAATGGAGGCGTAGCGGTCATTCGTCCCGATAATCGAATACGACTCCTGCGTCCGGTCATACTTCACGTTGCTCGAAGAGGTGACGGCCGGCGCGATGTAATTGAACTCCGGCAGCTGTTCGATTTCCATCACTTCATCGTAATCCAGTTGGGTAGCTCTCCCTTGGCCGAGGATGTTGACCGTCAGCAAGTTCGTGCCAAGATTTTCGTATTGCTTCTCGATTTGAGCGGAAGTGCCCCGTCCGATCGACACCAGCGTGACGACGGAGGCGACCCCGATAATGACGCCGAGCATGGTGAGCAACGTCCTCATCCAGTTGCCCGTCACCGTTTTGAGCGCCATGCTCATTAATTCAGACGCTCTCATGCGTGCACCTCCGTCAAATCAGCCGACGGTACGGTGTCATTCCGCTTGTCTCCGATGATAAGGCCGTCACGGATCGTCACAACCCGCTTCGCATGATCGGCAATGTGCAGATCGTGCGTAATCAAGATGATCGTGTTGCCCGATGCGTTCAACTGGATCATCAGCTCGAGCACTTCTTTGCCTGTCGATGAGTCCAGCGCGCCGGTCGGTTCGTCGGCGAGCAGAATCGCCGGTCCGATCGCAAGTGCCCTGGCGATGGCGACACGCTGCTGCTGTCCCCCGGACAGCTCGCTCGGGCGGTGATGGGACCGTTTACCCATACCGAGATTTTCCAGCGTCAGCATGCCGCGCTCCCGGCGTTCCTTCTTCGACATGCCGGCATAGATCATCGGCAGCTCCACATTTTCAATCGCGGTCAATCTCGGCAGCAAATTAAACTGCTGGAATATAAAACCGATTTTTCGGTTGCGCACTTCCGCCATCTGATCATCCCGCAGCTTCTCCGTCGCCACGCCATCGAGTATGTAAGAGCCGGAGGTAGGCACGTCGAGCAGACCGATCGTATTCATCAGCGTCGACTTGCCGGAGCCGCTGGGCCCTACGATTGCGATAAATTCGCCTTGCTCGACGGTGAGGTTGATCCCCTTCAATATTTGCAGCTCTTCCGAGCCGCGCTTGAAACTTTTCACGATATTTTTAAGCTCCATCAAGCTCATAACCGAGTTCCCCCTTCTCCGGCATTATCGGTTTCCGCCGCCACCGCCGGCGGGGAACATCATTACTCCTCCGCCACCGCCGCCACCGCTTGCGCCGCCTCGTCCCTGCTGGAACTGCTGACGCATTTGATCCGCCTGCTGCTGGGTCAGATTGGACTGTCTGGATGTCCCTTGAATGACAACCTGATCGCCTTCGCTCAATCCCTCGGTGATCTCCACCATCGTACTGTTATTGGAACCGACTTTGACTTCCTTCTGCTCCGTCGTGCCGTCTTCTTTCTTGATCGTCACCGTTCGTTTACCGGATCTTGTCTGTACGGCTTGTGTTGGAAGCTGGAGCACGCCGCGCTTGTCTTCGATGATAATGTCTGCGCTGGCCGTCATGCCGTATTTCAGCTCGGGGCTGCTTTTCAAGCTGAGCACAACCGTGTATGAGCTGACGCCGTTGGAGGTCGTGCCGACGGTAGATACTTGCGTAACCTCGCCCTGGTATGTTTTACCGGATATCGCGTCGACGCGAATTTCCGCCTTTTGCCCAACCTTGATCTTCGTCAAATCCAGCTCGTCAACACTGATCGGCAGCTGCAGCGTGTCCAAACTGGCTACCGCACCCAGCTTGACATCGCTCTTGATCGTCGTTCCGACCGGATAAGAGGTGAGCACGTTCTTCTTCGGATCGGCGAAGTCGGTGGAGAATACGCCGTCAAACGGAGCATATACCTTCAAATTCTGAACCTGTTCTTCCATATCTTGGATCGATTTGGTCTGCTGTTCAATTTGCTGCTTTTTGTTCGTAATGTCCTTGGACAAGCTGTCGTTCACGATCGTTCCGATCAGCTCGCCGGCCTGCACATCGCGGTTTTCCTTGATTTCGAGCTTGTTGATCGTCCCGCTTGCGTTCGCGAACACCGTCGTCGTCGTTTTATATTGAAGCTTCGCCTTGCCGGTGGACTGAATCTTGAGCCCGTTTGCCGTAATGCTGCCCTGCACCATAAGCTCGGCGTCCATTGTACCGTCATTGTCCACGCGAACATTGACATCGGCCAGCCTGTTCCCCTTGGCATCGGATTTGCTCCCTACCGATACCGATTCCACGGTCCCCGTCTTGTTGAGCAAGAAGCCGTCGACGGTCAACTCGATCGTATCGCCCGCCTTGATTTGCGCCGCCTCTTCCTGAATGAACGGCAGCGTAACGAGCAGTACGCTCGGGTCGGCAATCGTGGCAACCTTCGTCGTTTTCGATACAGACGCGCCTTCACTAATATTCGTGGACAAAATCAATTTTCCGCTCTGCGGCGCGACCGTCCTGAGCGAGCTTTGCTGGGATAATAAATCTTGAAGATCCGTCTGATACTGGTTCAGCGTCTGCCTTGCCGTATCGAGCTTTTCGGTAAGCGTGGAGTCCGAGAGCTCCAGCAGCAGGTCGCCTTCCTTCACGGTCTGATTCCGGCTAAGATTGATCGCCTTGATGATGCCTTCCTTCGGCGGCACGATCATTTGCACCTGCTGCGCTTCCAGTTGGGAAGTACCGGTAATGGTGGAGCGAATATTCCCCTTCGTTACTTTCACTGTCGTCTGTTGTACGTTGCTTGCTGCTTTTTTCGTATTTTTCGAATTCTGCATGTAATAAACCGTAGTACCTCCCCCTGCGGCGATCAATGCAGCGATAAGTATAATTGCGGTCTTTTTTTTATTCACTGGCGACGTACCTCCCGACATGACAATCTGTTAATGGCTTCTTAAGGATACATGCCTTTTGTGAAACGTAGATGAAATGAAACTTAAAGCTTGCTGAAAGTTTCACGTCGTTAATCATTTCGCTGGCATGGCGACAAACCGTTCCGTATCGCCGTGGAACGGTGCAAAAAACGGATGCGCGAACCGACAATGCCGCATGAAAAAACGGAACAGCCTAAACGAAACATCGTACAAGAGATGATCCCGGGGCCGAAAAAATACCGCAGCGGCGAAGGGCCGAAAGAAAGGCGTGAACGGCTAGGCGCCAGAGGAAGGGATCGGGGAGGCGGATGGCGAGTTTCGAAGCTTGCTCAGACAGCATACGTAATGGAGATAAACGATAAGGCCGGATGCACGTCTAGGGCACCCGGCTTCTACTGGCGAAGTCTCCGTATGCGTGTTATATGAGACGACGACACGGTTTACTGGCGATTGTGCCTAACCGCTTCGTTAATTGACAACGAGGGACGCAGAAAAGCAAACGTAAGAATGCCTCTTACCATTGCCACGTCCCCGGCTTTCCGCCGAACCCTTCCTTCACCCGCAGCGTCATCCGGTGCGGCACGCTCAGCCGCCGTTCGAACGCATTGCCTGCCTCGTCCCGAAATTCGCTGAACGGTATGCTGCTCGCTCCCCTCGGCAATACTTCGGCCGCATAACGGTATGTTCCGTTTAACTCCACGCTGACGCCCTTCCATACAAAATCATTTCCGTTATCCACCATGACATGATTCGGGCTGAACGACAGCTTGACCATCAGTCCGGGGTCGCCGGACTCGGACGAGCCTGATGCGGAGCAAGCGGACAGAAGGAGCACCGCGACGATCCCTGCCGGGGTCAGCAGCCGCTTGATCTGCGCAATAATCCCCTGCTTCGTCTCCATGACGCTCTTCCGGAAGCTCTTCTGGACCTTCATCGGAACGTTCTTCATGGCGCCGCTTCCCCCTTCAACGTGATTGCGCCGGACAAGCTGGCGTCGAACCGGAATTCCGGCGAATCCGGGTGACTTCCATGCACTTGCACTGCGATCGTATTGACGCCTTGAACCAGCACGTCCTTGTGGCCGTTCAGCGAGAACGATTCGAAGCCCGCATGCTCATGGGGCGAAGCGAGAGAACGGTAGTCGACCAATCCTTCGCGAATCGAATCCCGCGCTACTTCCGTGCCGTTGATATATGCGATAAAGCCGTCTTCGAACGCAACATGAAGCTGCCAATCGGTATATGCTGCCGGATCTTCCTCCAAGACGAACGTCTTGCGGAAGTAATACGCCGGCGATGCCGGCGTGGCGGGCAGCGCCGTGCGAATGCCGCTGCGCTCCGCGCCGCTTCGCGTACGCCCGAACGGCGCGGAACCCCATGTCCAGTCCGCGTCGTCATACGCCGGACTGCGCCAATCGCTGGGCGGCAGCGTGAATCGCCCCTCGATCGGCCGCTCGCCCGCAGGGTCGAGCTGCGGCGGGATCGCGGCGCGCACCTCAGCGCTGCCCGCGCGGTAGTGCCACGTGGCGCCGATGGCTACCGGCGCCCGCTCCTGCACCGCCGCCGTATGGCGCAGCCCGGCGGCGTCAAGCGCCAGCCGGCCCGCCTGTCGGCCGGCTTCGCCGTACACCGCGGCCGCGAGGCGGCTGCCGCGGCCTTCGATCGTGAGCAGGGGCGGCGAATCGCCCCCGCTCACGGTCCACTCCGCCCAACCGCGGCGGGCGGAGCTGCGGTAACCAGTCGCTGGCCGCTCCGTTACCGCAGACTCGGGCACGTACAGGCGCGGGCCGATCAGCACCAGATCGACGCCGCTGTCCGCTAGCCCCTGCCAAACTTCCGGCTGCGCCGGCTCACTGGCGAGCAGCACGATCCGGTGCGCCCGTGAATCGGCTGCGGCCGTCCGTTTCAGCCATTCAAGCTGCGCCTCGGGTTCCGAAGCGAGCCTCGCCGCATTCATGAACCAGAAGCGCGCTGCGCCGAAATCGACGAAGTAGGCGCTGCGGCCGTATCCCGGAAGCTGGTCTTCCGGGATATGCGGGAACCGCGCCGCGTCATCCGACGCGGCTCCGCCGGCGGCCGGCACGGGAAAATAATGGCGCGGCCATGGCTTCCCCATGCGATCTGCGGCGGCAGCCGGCGCCGGTCCAGCCACCAGAGACAGCTGCGGCAGCCGTTCGAGCAGCTCGGACAAATCGCCGCTGGCCGGCCCGCCGATGTAGCCGGCTGTCCACAGAGGATCTGCGGACGCTTCCCGTTCCACGATGCCTTGAATCGGCGGTCTAGACCACCCTAGCGTCGCCGCCATAACGACGATAAGCAGCGACAACAGCATGGTCATTGCATATTTATTCGTCATGTCGTCCCCCTTACGCAGGCCAGCCGTAAATCCGGTGATACACCGGAGGCCACAAGAGCAGCAATAGTATAAACACGCAGGCTGCAAAAACGTACGCCCACGGCTTCAGCGCAACACGCCGCCGCCCGAACAGCAGCACCATGAGCGCCCAACTGCCGAGCCACACGACCAGCGCAATCAGCTCTTTGCCGCCATATGGGCCGATGCGCAGCCCATTCGGCAGCCAGGAGCTGAAGCGCAGCAGCGTCATATTCGCCCGGCCGGGGTCGGCTGCGCTCCACCAATGCGCGCCGGTCAGCGCCGCCATGGCGAATACAAGCGACAGCAGCGCGGCCACCGCTTCCCCGGAGCGGCGCAGCCTCCCCCTATGATCGCGGCTCCTTCGCAAGCCTCCTGCTTCTCCCGCAGCGCCTGCCGCTTCCGGTTCAGCGGGCCTGCTCCGCCGGTTCCTTTCCCAGAGCTTCAATACTTCATTCCTCCTCTGTGAATCGTCGATCCTCTTTACCATCTTCCATCTATACCATCTTCCATTTGGCCAGCATGATGCCGAACGCAAAACCGACCAACAAACAAAACCACAGCAGCGTAAGCAGCATGCCGACGATATAGCGGATAACCGCCGCCTCTCCTCCCGCATCTTCCGGCATGCGCCACAGCAGCACACTGGCCGCCGTGCCGAACGGAAACGCCATCAACGCGACGAACTCTTTATATTCCATCAGCACCCAGTGACCGGCGGGAGCGTGGAGCTTCAGCCATTCCGAAGCTCCGTCGGGCGCCTGATAGCCGGCATACAGCCAATTCGCCGTGACAATGGTGCCAAGCGTCAGCACATTCGTCAGCAGCAATCGCTGCTGCAGCTTTTTCTTGGCCGTGCCGCTGCCCCTGGCATACCCGTAATAAGCGTGCATCGCATACGTCGACAGCAGCAGCGTCAAGGACGCTCCCAACCCGTGCAGCATCGACGCCGTACGCTGGTAGCCGGGTCCGAACATGTTGACGAGCGGAACGAGCAGCAAAAACAATACCGCCATCACCCCTTGCGCCGCCGCTACATCCTTATAGAAAACTTTGTCCTTCCTCGCACCCTGTCCGCTCATCGCTCCACCGTGAACGAGTCGATCTCGTTCCCTTGTAAATCATACACCCGATGAATCGCCTGCCGCCCTTTCACGTCCACAACCATGTAATGATAGCTCGCTTTCGGGCCGACAACGACCTGCTTCGTTTCTTTGCCCGCAGATGTGAGCGGCGCGCCGGCTCCGCCGATCGTCACTTGATAGATCTTGTTCTCATAACGATATCCGCTGCCGTCGAAAGCGCTGTCGATTTCTCGCCTGTTGTAGTTATGCTCGTGACCGACCAGTACAGCCGTCACCCGATAACGGTCGAACAGCGACCACAGCGCGTCGCGCGAAGCCGGGTCCTTATCCAGCGAATCGCCGAGATGCGCTCCGATCGGGTACGCCGGTACATGGAACTGCACGAAGATATGCCGTTTCTCCGCCGTCTTCAACTGCTGTTCGAGCCAGGCAAGCTGCTCCCCGTCGATCGCATAAGCCTTCGCTGCATTTCTGCGGTCGGAATTGAGCGTAATGAATCTTGCATTCTCGTAATCGAACGAATAGACCGTTTTCCCGAATCCCGGAAGTTGCTCCTTCGGCAGCGTCGGGAACGCTTCGGTAAACAGCTTCTCGTTATGTTCATGATTGCCGAGCGTCGGATACACGTTCGTCATGGGCATATAATCGTCGACGATACGTTTCCAGTGATCCAACTGTCCGGCGACGTCCGAACCGCCGGAGACTTGATCTCCGGTAAAGAGCAGGAAGCTCGCCGGCGGCGATAATGCCTTGACGTTGTCCAGCAGCGCGCGCATCGTCTTCTCGTTCGTTCCGTTCGAAGAACCCCGGCTGTCGCCCATGACTACGAAACGGAATGGCTTCTCCTCCGCAGCCTGTTTGTCTGCGCCCGCTCCGGGCAGGACAGTCCCCGCGCGCGCTGTCTCAGGCGCTACGGCCTTCCCTCCCCCGTTCGGCGGTGCGCTTGCGCACCCGGTAGCGAGCATCCATACGGCAAGCGTCACGCAGATGGCCTTTCCTGTTTTTTTCCGGCGAACGCATCCTTCCCGGTTCATCCTTGCTTCCTCCCAGCGGATTGGAATATTCCATAATTAACTTATTTTTCTATCGTCTCTTCTGCAAGTCTAGCAAATGTAAGCGCTTCTGCCAATGGAAATTGCGCAGGAGCGATCCGCCGCCCGCAACCGCCGGTTCCGCACAGGTCATGGGTACAAAAATCCGCGATTCGCTGCGAATTATATGACAAGCGACATGCTCTCGACCCGGCGATTGCCGGCGTTTCCGGATCGAATCGGTCTCCTGCGCCGCATATACAACCGTTTTTTTCCTGTGTGTGGTTTTTTTTAGGAAATATTTAAAATCTATGATATGATGAACATAACTGCGAAAATTAGAAGCGTTAGGAGAATATGCATGGATCTGAACACGACCATTCAAGAGAAGTTTCTGTTCCTATACAAGTTTCTTAGCTCTCCCAAACAAATTGGAAGCGTTACCCCAAGCTCCTCGTATTTATGCAAAAAGATGGTTCAATCCGTTCCCTGGGACCACGTCCAGAACGTGGCCGAGCTCGGCTGCGGCACCGGCGCGCTAACCCGATATATTCAGCAAGCGAGAAAGCCTGGAACGAAGGTGTTGTTGTTCGAAAAGGAAGCCCACCTTCAAACGCAAATTGCTGCGCGTTATCCGGAGTTCCCCTGTTACGGAGAAGCGAGCCAGCTGGACGCCGTCCTTCAGAAGGAAGGAATCGAATCGCTTGACTGCATATTGAGCGGGCTGCCTTTCTTCAACTTTCCTCAAGAGCTCCGCGACGTCCTGATGAATCAAATTCACCAGAATTTGAAAAAAGACGGGCTGTTTATCGCTTTTCAATATTCGAAGCAAATGAAGAAGCAGCTATCCGACCGATTTGACATCCAAGAGATTCATTTCGTTCCGATGAATATTCCGCCCGCGTTTGTATATGTCTGCCGCAAACGATAGCAATACCCTCCCGCTGCCTATTTTGCCTGGATAAGTATCCCGGCTTCGGCACAGCGCATAGTCTGTTGTATCGGTACCGTACAACGATGAGCTGAAAGGGAGAACGATCATGCGCAAGGAAGAAACCCGTTCATACCAGTATCCTTCCGGATACCGTTACCCGCCTTATTATCACTATCCGTACTATCCGTACTACCCGTACTATCCTTATCCATATTATCCGCATTATCATCATGGTCCTTATTATCCGGGCTATCCCGGCTACGCTCCGGGTCATCACAATCATCATCACGGCTATCCCGGCCACTACCCGGGCGGCGGCCATCACGGACCCTCGTCAGGACATCATAGTGACGGGCACCATGGACACCATCACGGCGGACAGAGCCGCGGCCAACGAAACGCTCAACGAAACGGTCCAAAAATCGGACAAAAAAAGAAATAAAAAATGCAAAAAGACCCGCTTCCGGTTCATACCAGGCGGGTCTTCTTGATCATTGAAGCTTACAAACCGAAATCGAAATAATCTTTGGCGTTATTGTACGAGACCGCTTGAACGATTCCCCCCAGCAGCTCCATATCGTCCGGAGCTTCGCCGTTCTCGACCCATTCGCCGATCAGATTGCACAACAATCTGCGGAAATATTCATGTCTCGTATAGGACAAGAAGCTTCGGGAATCGGTCAGCATGCCGACGAAACGGCTGAGAAGTCCAAGATTGGCCAGCGCCTTCATCTGATCCAGCATGCCGTCAAGCGTATCGTTAAACCACCAGGCGGAACCGAACTGGATTTTACCCGCAACGCCGCCGCCTTGATAACTGCCGATAATCGTACCGAGCACGTAATTGTCTTTCGGGTTGAGCGAGTACAAAATCGTCTTCGGCAGCGCGTCTTCGGCGTCAAGCGCGTCCAGCAGACGAACGAGCGGCTGCGCGATCAAGCTGTCGTTGATCGAATCGTAGCCGGTGTCCGGTCCGAGCTTGCCGAACATCCGCGTGTTGTTGTTGCGATGCGCGTTGATATGGAACTGCATCGCCCAGCCGAGCTCGGCATACAGCTTGCCGAGGAACGTCAGCGTATACGTTTTGTATTGTTTTTCTTCTTCGAGGCTTACCGCTTCGCCTTTCAGCGCTTTGGCAAAAATCGCAGCGGCGGCCTCTTTGGTCGTTTCCGCATAGGCTACATAATCGAGGGCATGGTCGGATACCCGTCCGCCGACGGAATGGAAAAACCGCACGCGCGATTCCAAAGCCGCCAGCAAATCATCGTATCCGCTTATTGTGCCGCCAGCCACTTCCCCGAGCTTCTCCACCCATGGCAGGAACGTCGCCCGGTTGATCTCGAGTCCTTTGTCCGGACGGAACGAAGGCAGCACCTTGCAGTCGAAGCCTTCGATTTCCTTGATCTTGATATGGTATTCGAGCGTGTCAGTCGGATCATCCGTCGTGCAGACGACCTTAACGCCCGATTTCGTGATCAGATCGCGCGCGGCGAACCCTTCGCCGCTCAGCTGCGCATTGACATTCTCCCAGATGGCAGGCGCATTCTTCTCGTTGATCAAATCGTATACGCCGAAGAAACGCTGCAGCTCCAGATGGGACCAATGATACAGCGGATTGCCAATCGTCATCGGCACCGTCTTCGCCCAGGCGAGAAAACGGTCGTAATCGCTCGCGCCGTCGCCTCCGGTCACGTACTTCTCTTCCGCGCCGTTCGCTCTCATCGCGCGCCACTTGTAATGATCGCCGTACAGCCACGCTTCGGTAATGTTCTTGAACCGCTTGTTCTCATAAATTTCCTGCGGGCTCAAATGGCAGTGATAGTCGATAATCGGCATCTGCTTCGCGTATTCGTGATACAGCTTCTCCGCCGTCTTGTTTTTAAGCAAAAAGTTGTCGTCCAGAAACTTTTTCATCGAAGGCACCTTCCTTTTTCATTTATCGGCATACAGGCCTTTTATCGCTTGTATTCCCCACCCGCGAGGCTCCCTGCGCGGTTACTTGCCGAGCAAGTCCAAATGTTTGCCGATATGCGAAATCAGCGACTGCGCATACGCTTCCTCCTGCTCGCTGAGCGTGCGGAAAAACGCGTCCTTGAACAGCGAATTTCCTTGCGCGTCCTTCGCCTGCAGTAAAATGCCGTACGTAATATGGATGAGCTGGCGCGCGTTGTTCTCGTTCATGTACGTATCCGCCAAATCGGCGTCGGCCACCTGATCGAGCGGCGCAATTTGGCTCAGGTCGGTCGTCACATGGTAGTAAGCGGTCGCTTCTTCGAAGTGCTCCAGCGCGTATTGATGCATGCTGCGGTACAGGGACGGGTTCACCTTCGCCACGGTGCGGACGGCTTCCAGCCAATTGGTGCCGGCCGTTTTCACATGGAAGCGGCCCTTCGTATACTTGCCGATGATCGGGAACACGCTGAACTTGTCGCTGCCCGAGTGAATGCTCAGCTTGTAGCCGAAATCGTCGGCAATGCCCGCATGGATGACAAGCTCCTTCTCGAACTGGGCGATATCGCCGATATAGTCAATGCCCTTCTGGAATTCACCGCAGAAACGGGGCGCCATGCTGTAAATGGTCAAGCCGCGGTTGTACAGTTCTTTGGCTACGAAGAAATGCGATTCCGGCGCGGTCGGCGTCATCGTCTCGTCGATCGAGATTTCGAAGTCGACCTCACGCGCTGCGTTTTTGATGTAAGTGACGTAAATATGCTCCATGAAATCGATCGCGGCGGCATAGATCAGCACGTTTTTGATCAGCGTCTCGCGGTCGAAAGCAATCGACGCGCCAGCGACCGGGAATGCCTGGTTCAAGTAACGGGACTCGTAGTGGCTGCGGACGGATTCCGGAAGCTTCGCATATTTGGCTTCTTGCTCTGCCGCAGTCGTACCTTCCACGCTGTTGTCAATTTTCTCCGAGCAATCGAGCGTCAGCATCGTAAAGCCAAGGCCCAGCGCCATCTCGATATCGGCCTCCACCTTCAAGTGGTCGCCGTCCGCACCGAAGCCGTCTTTGTATCCTTCCTGAAACGCGGCGTAGCAAGCAGCGTCAACGACCTGCTTGTAGTCGCGGCCGGTCAGGTTCAGCTCGCGAATGCTTTGCTGCGCCAAAATCGGCCGAACGTTACGGCCTTTGACCGTGCGAATATGACCCGGGGACGCAATGCCCAGACGGTCGCCCAGACCGATCGTGGCGATCTGCGTGCCGAACGCGCGCGGCACCGTATAGTCGAAGTATTGGTTCAATACGAGACGGTTCTCGTGTGAAAGCGGACACAATTTTACGCCGTCCTGTACTTCGCCGTGCAGCGCGTCGTATAGCGGGCCTTGACCTGCGGCTGCGATATATTTGACATGGCTGTCCAAATCTTTGATCATGACGAGCTTCGTCTCGCCGGACGTCTCCAATGATTGTTCATATACTTTCACACCGCTGCCGTTTGCATTCGAAAGCGTGCCTGCGATTAATGCTTCTGCGATCGGTTGGAACTTACCCATGAGTGAAACCTCCTAAGTTTATTATCACCTCTTTCATCATATCGCAATAATAGTTTAGTTTCTCTACCGATCTTGCTCTATTTTATATTACCTATGCATATTTTGCTGTAAAGCGGAACCGCGATCTGTTATTATGGAGGGGTGTGATACCTATTTCGGATCATCCGCGAGGAGGCTTACGAATGAGCGAAACGATAGAACTGAATTACGGCGCGGAGGAAGACGATTTTTATATACAGCATGTCAAACGGACGGAGCCGTTCGAACGGACGAATCATTTTCACGGCACGTACGAGGTATACTATTTGATATCCGGTCAGCGAACCTATTTTATTAAAGATCGCTCCTATTTGATCTCGCCGGGCGATCTCGTATTCATCAACAAGCTGGATCTGCACAAAACGTCGGACGTCGGCGAACCCGGTCATGAGCGGGTCGTGATCAACTTCAGCGACCGGTTTCTCGGCAGTGATCATCCCTTGTATACACCTGCGCTGTTCGCGGCTTTCCAGCATCCGTCTCACGTGTTCCGGTTGAAGCTGCAGGACCAGCTGTTCGTACAGCACATCCTTAAGCGAATGACCCAGGAGCTGAAGGAAAAAGCGACAGGCTACGAGACGTACGTCAAGCTGCTGCTAATGGAGCTGCTGCTGTTCGCCGGGCGCTGCTCGGAAAAGCAGGAAACGGTATCGTTCGAGCATCGAAGCCCGATGCACAAAAAAATCTCGGAAGTGGTGCGCCATATTAATGACAGCTTCCACGAGCCGCTTACCCTCGCCGGGCTGTCGGAGCGGTTCTACATGAGTCCGTTTTACTTGAGCCGCGCATTCCGCGAAGTCACCGGCTTCACCTTCGTCGAATATGTCAACACGACTCGAATTAAGGAAGCGCAGCGGCTCTTGAAGGAAACGAACATGAAAATTATCGAAATTGCAGATGCCGTCGGCTTCGAGAATATCGCCCATTTCGGCCGGATGTTCAAGAAACTGGCGCGGCTGACGCCGTTGGAATACCGCAAATTGAACCGTTAAGCACAAACTTTCGTCTATACTGACGGAACGCTGATATCTTGCCGGCCTATCTTGAATCGCTGTGCGCCTGTGATATACTTTGAGTAGCGTATTTCCAATTCATGGGGCACTATATGGAGGGATTGTTATTACTTATTTCGCCGCATTTTTGATGTCGTTTCTAATTGTGCTCTTCCTTATACCTCCGTTGCGAAAATTGGCGTTTCGCATCGATTTTGTGGACAAGCCTAAGCAGGATGTCGAACGGAAGCTGCACCGCGAGCCGATTCCTTTAACTGCTGGCTTCGCCATCTTCGCAGGGATCGTCTGTACGAATCTCGCATTTATCAAGGATGACTGGAAGCAATCGCTTGGCCTTCTGGGCGGGGCCCTGCTCATTCTCGCCATCGGCACGATTGACGATTGGTACAAGACGCACGGCAAGGAGTTCCCCGCGCTCCCGAAGTTTGTGGTACAGCTGTCGGCTGCTGTGATCGTGTACTATTCGGGCATCGTCTTTTACGGATTTAACAATCCGTTCACAGGGCAAGATATTTTGCTCCCAGTATGGCTGCAATTTTTCCTGACTGTCACGTGGATCTTCGGTGTAACCACCGTTATCAATTTCTCCGACGGCATGGACGGATTGGCGGGGGGATTGTCGGCGATTGCCGCGGTCACGCTGTTCATCGTGGCGGCGACCAAAGGGCAGTCCGAGTCGGCCATGATGGCGATCATTCTTGTCGGAGCCGCGCTTGCGTATTTGCGATACAACAAGCCGCCGGCCAAAGTATTCATGGGCGATGCGGGAGCGACGCTGTTCGGATTCCTGCTCGGCGTCATCGCGCTCGACGGCGCGTTCAAGCAGGCGACGGTGCTGTCGCTGCTCATCCCAATTTTGGCGCTCGGCGTACCGATCTTTGACAATTTGTTCGTCGTGGTCAAACGGATGCTGAACGGAAAGCCGATCTACCAAGCGGATGCAAGCCAGGCGCATTACCGGCTGCTGCGCACCGGGCTAAGCCCGAAACAAGTCGTGTTGTTTCTATGCTTGATCAACACGTGCTTCGGACTCACGTCGATTATTTTGCTCCTCCTAAACGTATAGACCGTGTACACGTAGTACACGGCCTCATTTCTTCTTACATATCTTCATTACGAAATTTGTGTGCCTTTCTTCAGCGTTTTCTGGTCGGGGTTCGTGTTGACGAGCAGCGGCAGCATCCTCATGCCGCGGACCATCGGCGCATGGCATTGCCAGCAAACCGGCGCTTGCTCAAAAGCGAAATTGTCGCGCATCCAGCCTTTGCATCCTTCCGTTTGGCAGTACCATATTGCGGTGTTTTCCTGAGGAAGCTCCTCCGCCGATTTTTTCCGAAAATTCATGCGTTCCCCCTCCTTTGATTCAAAGCAGTAAAACCTGAAGGTTTGCATGGCAAACCCGCTTCGTAAGCCAGAAATTTTTCCTTATATAATAAAAAGCTGCCCTTAAGCTCGTTAAGGGCAGCTTTTCATTTGTCATAATTACAGCTTTACAACGTTTTCTGCTTGTGGTCCGCGGTTGCCTTGAACTACGTCGAATTGAACGCGTTGACCTTCGTCAAGCGATTTGAAGCCATCGCCTGTGATCGCGCTGAAGTGAACGAATACGTCTTTGCCGCCTTCAACTTCGATAAAGCCGAAACCTTTTTCTGCGTTAAACCATTTTACTGTACCTGTTTGCATGGAATTACCTCCAAAATTGTATTTAACATGTTTTTTTATTTGGTTAGCAAATAAAAAATTCACATATTGTAAAAGGTTCCATCATTCAAATGATAACCCTTTACAACATGTGAATCAGGTCTCCTAGATATGACTATTACAGAATACCACATCTTGCTCCATAAGGCAAGCGGAAAGAACAACGAATTTTCCCAATTCGTTGTTCTCCAGCCCCGGTCAGCTGCTCCCCGGCGCGCGTCGGCCCTTCAAGCCCCAGCGCAGCAAATACGGCACGATAAACAAGATGAAAAGAATGCGAAACATCTGATAAGCGACAACCATCGATATATCCGCGTGGACGGCCGAGGCCGTAACGCCCATCTCCGTCATGCCGCCGGGCGCCGTGCTGAGAAAAGCGGTAACGACGGAAATCGGCAGAATGAGGCTGAAGCCGAACGACATCAGCAGCGAGAAGGCGACGAGCGCCACGCCGCCGGCGAGCGAATACGGCAGCAGCTTCCGCCAACCGGCGAGCGCGCTGAACTTGATGCCGAGGCCCAGAAAAATACCGAGGCTCCATTGCGCCGCGAGGATGAACGGCGTCGGCAAATGCGGCGGCGCCCAGCCGCCAACGGTAAGGACAGCCGCAACGATAATCGGACCGAGGAACCACGGCGTCGGCAGCTTCAGCCGGACGGCGAGCCAGGCCGCGGCCAATACGAGCGCCGCGATCAGAAGGGCCGCCCCCCATGCGACAGGAGCGGCCGCAGCAGCGGCTCCCGCCGGCGGCGTTGGAGCCGTCCCGTTCGCGGCGCCGCCGGCGAGCCCGTGCACCGCGAAGAACGGCACGACGAAGATGACGCTCAGCAGCCGGATCGTCTGCATGAACGCAACGACGGTGTGGTCGGTGTTCTCGATCTCCTCGCTCAGCACAACCATCTGCGACAGGCCGCCCGGGATGCTGCCGATGATGCCGCTCGACAAGCTGATCCCCGAGCGGCTGGAAATCGCAAACGCGCTCAGCACGCTGAATGCGACGGTCAGCACGGTAGCCGCCAGCATGTACGGCAGCTGCGTCACGATTTGGCTTGCGCTCTCCGCCGTGAATGCAAGCCCCATGCTGTAGCCGAGCAGCACGAGCCCGGCGTTGCGCAAGCCGACGGGCCATGTCAGCGTCCGCTTCGTGAAGCCCTGCCACAGCAGCACGGCTGTCAGCGGACCAAGCATCCAGCTCAGCGGCATATGCAGCAGGCTGAACAATATTCCTCCTACGAAGGTGACGATGATCGTCTCCAATAGCTTTCCCATGATGTCCAAACCTCTTTTCCGTTCCCTACATTTGAGATGAATACAAAAATACCGGTTCAAGTCTTCCCTTTTTAAGGATAGCTTTGAACCGGTATTTGTCAACCTTTTAACTATCGGTTATCGTTGTGCTGCTGGCGCCAAACGAGGCGCGTCCCCTGCTGCGAGCCGGCCTCATCCGCACTCCGCTGCATGACTAGAAGCGGACGAGATCGCCCACTTGCACCGGCAAGCCTGTGCGAATCGAGCGGTTGCCGGCGATGCCGGTCAGGATGGACATCGCGCCATCCACATGCGAGGCAGCGCGGTTAAAGCGATCGTAATCCGGCGTGCCGAACAAGTCGTTCAGCAGCACCGGGTCGCCGCCGCCGTGTCCGCCTTTTTGCTCCTCCACCTTCACCTCGTAAGGCGGCTCGAAAATCGGATGAACAAGAATCTTCTTGCCTTTGACAGCCCCTTCCAGCGCCTGGTCGCCGCCCGAATTGACGTACGAGGCTTCAATGACGTCCATCTCAATGCGGCCCTTCGTGCCGTTAAACGCTACGCGGAAGCCTTCCCACGGCGCATAGGCGTACAGATTGTACGTCAGCATCGCCTTATTCTCGTACCGGACCATGACGCCCATCGTATCCTCGATGTTGATACCGTCGCCGAATACGCTTTGATCGCGGAAGTAGCCGTCCTCATGCTCGGCATCCAAATACATCGCCTTCAGATTCGAGCTTTTGTCCATATGAAGCGCAAAATGATCGTTCTCCGCGGCTTTGCTCCCGTACGCGCGGGAATAAAACTCCGTTACGCCGCGCTTCTCCGCGTTTTCCCGGCCGTAGAACATCAGATCACCAAGGGCGAAGACGGTTTTCGGCTGCGTGCCAAGCCAAAAGTTCACCAGATCGAAATGATGCGTCGATTTGTGTACGAGCAGCCCTCCGCTGTTGCGCTTGTCGCGGTGCCAACGGCGGAAATAGTCCGCGCCATGCTTTGTGTTCAGCAGCCATTCGAAATGAACCGAATGCACGTCGCCGATCGTGCCGTCCATGATCAGCTCGCGGATTTTCGTATTGTGCGGGGAATAGCGGTAGTTGAACGTCACCCGCAGGTTTTGACCCGTTTCTTTGACGGCATCGAGAATCGCTTGGCATTTCTCTTCGTCAACGGTCATCGGCTTCTCCGTAATGACATCGCAGCCGAGCTGCATGGCGCGGATAATATATTGATGATGCGTCCGGTCTACCGTGGTGACGATAACCGTATCCGGCTTGATTTCCTCGATCATGCGGTCGAATTCATGCGCCTTGTAGGTAGGCACCGGCTCGGCGCCAAGCTCTCCGATCACCTTGTTCGCATAATCCATCCGTGTCTGGTTGACATCGCAAAACGCGACGAGGCGTGAAGTCTCCTTGAACGTGCTGACCAACGCTTTATAAAAAAACTGAGCTCGTCCCCCTGTACCAATCAAAGCATATGTTTTTCGGTTCGCCATCCTATTGATCCTCCTCGGGAATATGATATAGTTGGAGTATAGCGCAATATTTACATGCAAACAGCACTTAATTTGCTTTCATTTTCATTTTTTCAACAAATATTGTCCTCATTTCTCATTTTCTTGGAGGAGGCGCTCGCCCGTATGACTCCTGCTGAACCGTCCCGTTCATCAAAAAAACCGTACTTGCTTGAGCATGCATCGCGTTCCGGCAGCTTCAACATGCCGCAAAACCATGCGCATGATTCGTATGAAATTTACTATATGAAAGCGGGAAACCGTTATTATTTCATAAAGGACCGCTCTTACCTCGTCCGCGAAGGCGAGCTTGTACTGATCGAGCCGATGGTGCTTCACAAGACGACCGAGGCGTTCAGCCCTCAGCACGAACGGGTGCTGATTAACTTCAAGCCGTCTTGGCTCTCGCAAATGCTGGCCGAAATCGATGTCGACGTGCTGACCGCGTTCGGCGTAAGCCCCGTCATCCGTCCGGAGGGCCGCGACCAGGCATACGTACAGCAGTTGATCGCCGCGATGCTCGCCGAACAAGACAACAAAGAGCCCGGGTCCGAGGGCTGCATAAAGCTGCTGATGACCGAGCTCTTGTTATGGTTGTACCGTTATGTGTCCAAACTATCGGCGGAACATGGACTGGAGCGCGCCGACCACCCGACGACGCTGCACCGCAAAGTTTCCGATATGGTGAAGCATATTAACGAGCATTACCCCGAGCCGCTGTCGCTCAAAGGGATCTCCGAGCATTTTCATATCAGCCCGTATTATTTGTGCCGCATCTTCAAGGAAGCGACGGGCTTTACGCTGATCGAATACATTCAGCGGCTGCGGGTGCACGAGGCGCAAAAACTGCTGCAATCGACGCAATTGCCCGTATCGGGCATCGCCGAGCGGGTCGGGTTCGACAGCGGCACGCATTTCGGCCGCGTCTTCAAATCCGTCAGCGGCATGTCGCCGCTGCAATACCGCAAAACGTTCGGCGCTTGACGCCGCCTCCTGCCTCTTTAAATCAAGTTTTCCGGATTCAGCTCTTCGAGCTCCGGAATGACGAATTTGCCGTCCTTGCGAATCAGCACGCCGTCGAAATAAATCTCACCGCCACCGTACTCCGGGCGCTGAATGAGCACCATGTCCCAGTGCACGGAGGAGCGGTTGCCGTTATCGGCGTCGGTATATGCATTGCCCGGCGTAAAATGGATACTGCCGTCGATCTTCTCGTCGAACAAAATATCTTTCATCGGCTTCTTGATGTATGGATTGACGCCGATCGCAAACTCGCCGATGAAGCGCGATCCTTCGTCCGTGTCCAAAATGTTGTTCAGTCTTGTCGTGTCGTTGCCGGTCGCTTCGACGATTTGGCCGTTTTCGAAGCGCAGCACGATGTTCTCGAACGAGAAGCCGTTGTAGATCGTCGGCGCGTTATAGGCGATTACGCCGTTCACGGAGTCTTTGACCGGGGCCGTGAATACTTCGCCGTCCGGAATATTGTTCTTCCCTGCGCATTTGATCGCGGGGATGCCTTTGATGGAAAAGCTCAAATCGGTGCCTGGGCCGACGAGGCGCACTTTGTCCGTCCGTTCCATGAGCGCGACGAGCGCATCCATCGCCTTCGACATTTTACTGTAATCAAGATTGCACACCTGGAAATAAAAATCTTCGAACGCTTCGGTGCTCGTATTGGCGAGCTGCGCCATCGATCCGTTCGGATAACGCATGATGCACCACTTCGTATGATTGACGCGCTGATCGATGACCGGGCGCTGGTAGTTCGTTATGTACAGCTTCATCTGCTCATCCGGTACGTCGGACGTCTCGGTAATGTTCTCGCCGCTGCGAACCGCAAGATAGGCGTCCATTTGTTTCATCCGGTTCAGCTCGATGTCCGCCATCCGCTGAAACAGTTCCTTCGTCCCGCCAAGCATCAAAGCGCGCGTCACCGAAGGATCGCGGAATTCGATGAAAGGATGGCCGCCGGCTGCGTAAACCTCTTCGATTAAACACTTGGTTAATTCATGGTCGCGAAGTCCGATCATTTCGATCAAAACATTTTCTCCCGGCTGCAGGTCGACGGAATACCTCACCAAATTATGCGCAAACTGTTCAAGCCTCGGGTCTCGCATATTATCTCTCTCCTTTGGACGGAATCATGGAATAACCACTTTCCAATGTACCCAATTTTCGCTTAAAGTTCAAATTTGCCGCGCCGTATCTGCCTAGCTGCGAAGCAAATAATGCATACCGAGCAGCGCCCAACCGACCAAATGAGCTGCCAGCATGATACCGAGGATCACCGCCGCATTCAGCGGCATGCCGAGAAACAACGCGATAAATAGTGCATAAATCACAAACAAGGTGCAGATCCAGCTCTTCGCCCGGGCGCGTTCCCATGCGCGTACATATCGTTCGTCGAGTCCTCGCATCCCCCGGATGGCGCGTCTGCCTCCCCACCATCCGAGAAGACCCATCAGCGCTCCGCCCAACAATCCGAACCATGCCCAAAAATCAGTAACCATTCGCTCACTCCCCTTCGAAAATGAAAAGCTCTTCGATCGTGCTCCCGAACGCTTTAGCGATCTTGAAGGCCAGCTCCAATGAAGGATTGTACCTCCCCGACTCGATGGAAATGACTGTTTGCCTGGAAACGCCGATCATTTCCGACAGCTGCTCCTGAGTCCAGTTTCTCCGTGCCCTCATTTCTTTAATGCGGTTGTTCATTCCTTTCCTCCTTCAACTCTCCAACCGATAATGTAAAGCTTACTTTACATTTAACATAAACGGTACTTGCAATAATGTCAAGCAAGCTTTACATCGATGTGATAAGGAAGCACGACTATTTGCATACAATAAACTCTAATGATGACGTTATCCTCATTGTTGATATAACAAGACGCTGTATAAAACTTTGGAACAGATCAAATAAAAAAATCATCCCGGGTCTATTGGACCGGAATGACTTTGTCATTGGCAAGACTTCCCGGCATGCGAACCGGGTAATCGCCCGCTGCCAGCTCCTCCGGACGGAAGAAGTTGGAAATTTCCCGTTCGGCGCTCTGCGGTGAATCGGAGCCATGAATGATGTTGTTGCCGGTATTCAGCGCATAATCGCCGCGAATCGTGCCCGGCGCGGCATCAAGCGGATTCGTCTTGCCCATCATCGCGCGGGAAAGCGCCACGATGTTCTCCCCCTGCCACACCATCCCGAAGACGGAACCGGACGTAATGAATTCGACCAGTTCTCCGAAGAACGGCTTGTCTTTATGCTCCTCGTAATGATACTCCGCTTGCTCCCGCGTCATGCGGAACATTTTCGCGGCGATGAGCTGGAACCCTTTGTCCTCGAAACGCTGCACGAGCTTGCCGACCAACTGGCGCCGAACGCCGTCCGGCTTCACCATCAAATATGTTTTTTCCATACGCTAATACGCTCCCATCCAAGCATTCTTCTGGTGTAAGATCGTCTACAGCATATCAGTATGCCCATTTCCTGTCTTTTCCATAAGTTGTCTCATCCGGTACGCTGGCCGGCTGCGCGAACGGCGGACTGAAAAAAACGGCGACCAGGCTTTCATCCTGATCAACCGTTATACTAGAATACGCCTCTGTTCTGGCAGGCAGTACTTACATTACGGCACAACCGGCACGTCCAAACTTCCTCCGCCGACCGGGGAGCGAAACGTGTTTTGCACGGCCTGCATATCCAACCGTTCCTCAAGTTGCTGATGATACAGGCTCCGTGGCGTCACATGGCTGTTCAGATGATCCCAATACGCGTCTTCCCGCGGCCGCTGATCATAGAAGTTCGGTAAAAATCCTCCGACTTTTTGTCCTACATGACCAATCGCGTAATTTTGTGCGGTCGGCGGCTGTTGGGAAGACAATTCTCCCACCGTATTCCAGGTGACATAATTCGCTCCCGACCATCCGTGCCCGCCGCCGTTCCAACCCCGATCGCGAATATGAATCTTCCCATTGACATTATCGTACAACCCGCCGACGGACCAACGGTGATGCGGTTCGCTCGGTAGAAAATCGATTTGCGATTCACTGTCCAGAAACACATTCGGTCCTGGTACACGGTTATCGACAACGAAAGCATGCCGCGCCGTTTCGCTATAATTTCTTTGCATTAAAGCCAACTCCCCGGTCATTTTAAACGGATATCTCCGTGCTCCGACAAGAAGGCTTACCATATCAAGCGACTGGCTGTCCTGCACGGTAATCCATTTGGAGCCGCGATTCGCATGGGCCAGCGCATGCTCAAGATGGAATCCCGTTATCTCGCGCATCCACGCATTTTTCACATGATTGAATATGGCGAAGCTTACGGCGTGATTTTCATCCGCATAATACGTCAAGGTCTGGCCTTCGTAGGTGATCGTGCTCGTCACATTCCGGTTAAATTCGGTGTCCACCCGCATGTTTTCCACGCCGACCTGTTCGATCCGCCCCGGGTCCGCATATTTTACAATTTGTCCTCCGCCCCATTTTCGCTCAATGGAATTGGCAATCGGCGCGTCCAGCGTAATTTCGTTCCCGTTCACTTGGGTGACAATCCGGTCGAAATCAATGGAGAACGGCGTCCACTGCGTCGTTTCCACCAGCTCGTCATAGATCGTATCCATATCGATTTCATGAATCCAGCGGGAATTGCCGCTGCGCTGAATTTTGACGGAATCCCCCGGTTGGAACGCTGAGGCATTCTCGACACGGATCACTTTCGCTCCGGAAGGGACGTACAAGTCGGATACTGCCGAAGCTGTCCCCGTCAACAATTGCAGCGCTGTTCCTCCGATCTCGAGCATGTTGCGCCGGGAAGCGCCGGTGGCGTACAAGATCGTTCCGTTCTCGTCCTGACCTTCACCGCGTAGCACGACTCCGCTGGAACGAATAGTTAAAGTCCCACCGAGACGATACGTCCCTTTCTTGAGCAGCACGGCGCCGCGAAAGCCTTCCGCATTAAGCGGCATCGCCGACACTTCATCGATCGCGGCCTGAATACGTGCCGTATCGTCACCGCTCCCCGTTTGCGGCTCAAGCGCAATTCGTGCCTGCACATCGGGAAGCTTAACGCCACCGCCCATATAGCCCGCGCCCGAAAAATCGATAATTCGGTTCCCCTTATAATCGGGAACGTATGCCATTGTTCCGTCCTGCCGCTGGTACGCGATTTGACTTTGATTCGTTCCGATCGCCGCAGTGTCATGTACGGTAAAGTAAAAAGCATCATATACCGTTTTGTCGCCTAGCTGAAGCTCAATAACGATTTTATATTGCCCATTGCTTGAAATCGTCCCGGGGAATGTAAGCATCTGCTCCATTCCAGGCTGCAATGATGCCGTTAGCAATTGCGTCACAGCAGCTCCCGTATCGAGATTCACGATAGAAGCTTCCGCCTGGCCTGCCTTATGCGGCAGCATTCTTATGCTGGGATATAATCCCCCTATTTGCAGCAAAGCCGGATACCCTATATCCTGCCTCAAAGTGGGGTGCTCCAGACTCGTTTCTACCAGCAAGATACCGGGATCGTACACATCGAACCATACGCTGGCTTCCTTGCTGACCTGATTCAAGGTGGCTCGACCTGTAATCTTCGCTACACCTTCCCGCAGCGCAGTGACATTACCACTCGGCTGCACAGCCGCTACGAGAGGAGCGCTGCTTACCCATTCTGTAACAGCTGCGCCAAGATCGGCCGGCTCCCCGCTTGTCATTACTCCGCCAAGACGTAGTGGATGAGCGTCTCCCTTGCTTAAAGTAACCGTATCGTAAAATCCGGCCTTCCCACCAGCCGCATTGGTGATATATACGCTGGATAATACGGAGGGAGGCGGCGTCCAGTTCGTATAAGCCACGGAAAGCTCGTTCATTTGGAACAGCGAGTTCGGCAAGTAGATCTCCAGCTTGATATACCGAGTGGATACGGCGGCAAAATGAATCGTCTCGGTTTTCCCCGATAAATTCGCGTTGACCGTTTTGGTCACCGCATCCTGCCAATTCATGCCGTCGGATGAATACAGCGCCTTGCTGCTGAAGACATTCCCCGTTCGGACTTGATACGCCACCTCATCCACCAGATGGGCTGAACCCAAATCAACGCTTAACCAGACCATTCCATCGTCAGCCCGGTCCGTCGAATGCGGCTGCCAATACGTTTCCGGTTCTCCATCCACCGTCATTTCCGCTCGCGCGATGGCAATATCCGAGCTTTTGGATACAGGCTGGCCGAGTGCAAGATTGACCGGGAGCGGGTCTCCCGAAGCTGACTGCCCGTTCGCCGTATTCGAAGCGGCGCCGACCATTCGTTCGAGCTCACTATTCAACGGAGCCACGCCTCCCGCTGAAGCCGAATCGTTGGATACAGGCAGCAATGAGGCTAACAGCGCAATAACGAGCCATGACCCTAATAATTTTGTTCTCAACCACATTTCATCATCTCCACCTTCAAAGGGGATTCAGTGAAGTCTTAATGTAATGACATGTTGTTATATTCACCGGAACTTTGCGCTGCATGGGATCGGACTCAAAGGATGACAAATACGTTGCCTTCTTCAATGACAGCTTCGTATTTCTTCAACTTAACCTTCGGATCCAGCAGAAATTGCCCGGTCAACAAATCAAATTCCCAAGCATGAAGCGGGCAGCGCAATATTTGCTGCTCTCTACCATACTCGTATTCGTACACATTGGAAGGCAGGTTCGTTCCTCCGACCAAGCCTCTGCATACGCTTACACCGCGGTGCGGACAAACGCTTCGGTAAATATGCACGCCTTGCTCGACATAAAAGGCCCCATACTCGTTCCCATCCACGGTGAACAATACCTTGCCAGATGTCTCCAAGTCGTTCAAAGCCGCCACGAAATGCTTGGTTCCGCTCATGTAGTCGGCGCCTCCTTGCCTGTCGGTCGTTTCAAGCCGTACAGTTTCAGCGCCGTCTCTCCCATAACCGCCTTGCGCAGATGTCTGGGCAAGCATAACTCGACGGTTTTCGGAGCATCAAAATCCCAGTGCGGATAATCGGATGAATACAGCAGCGTCTGCTCGGCATGGATCATTTCCAAAATGGTAGCGAAATACTCTTTTTTCTCCGGTTCTTCAAGCGGCTGCGTCGTTACAAAAAATTGCTCGATAATATATTCCGATGGATATTTTCTGAGCCAAGGCACCGTAGAACGGAGCGCTTTATAATGGTTGTCTAGCGTCCACATCACATTCGGCAGCCAGGAGATGCCTCCCTCCATCCCGATAAATTTGAAACCTGGAAACTTCTCGAATACGCCTTCGCAGACAAGGCTGATCAAGTGCGAAATATAACTGACGCTTAAGCCCGCATGCCACTCCATATATCGCGTCGGATAACCGGCATTGGTCGGTTCGGGCGCAGTTCCTCTTCCTTCGGCGGTCGGATGAATCGCAATGGGCAAGCCGTATTTTTCCGCCGTCTCATATAACGGATGAAAGATGCGTTGACCGTATAATGTCCGGGATGCGCTCGGCATGACAATCTGCACCATATCGGGGTGATCGCCCCACCGTTCGATTTCCTTGATCGCCGCCGGTATATCGCTGTTGTTGATCAAGATCGAGCCTTTGAACCGGCTGTCTTGCTTAAGCCAGCAGGCTGCTGTCCATTCGTTATACGCGGAAGCGACGGCGTTGGCGTAATCCGGATTATAATATAAGGAAATGTTGATCGCATCCGATGTCAGTATCGCGTAGTCGATACCGTTCTCGTCCAGCAGTTGCTTCCTCATAAGCTCGACATCGCTGCCGTGCACTCCGCTCTCAGGTTTCGCATCTTTGCGGAAGCCCCCGATTGCTGAATAGTAATGTGGGGGAAGCACACCCATCATCTTCCATTCGCTATGCCATGTTTTCGGCAAAAACGGGAGCAGTACATCCCGGGTTGCAGGCGCTTGATGAACGTCTATGTCTACAATAACGTTTTTCTCCATGTTGGCTCCTCCTATGTAATTCTAAGCGGTTTCCCGATTATTTTTTGCTTAATTCATCGATTTTTTTGTTGCCGAGCTCATCCGACTCCCGAAGATAGCTGTTTAGATCGGTCTTTTCCAGCACCACGTCGGATACCCTGCGGGTCAAAATGTTGGACACCTCCTGCGAATAAGCCGATACATACGGGATCGGCGCAGGCTTGTTGTAGTAGATCGCCTTCACGTTCTTTCCCTTCGCTCCCGGATCGGTCAAATCTTGCCCGATGGCACTACGCACGCTCTCGTTTTTTAGCACCGTCAACTGCCCGAGCTTTGAAGCGTACAGCTGGAATTCGTCCGACACCAAATATTCGATGACCTGCATGGCGGCTTCCTTGTTGGCGCTTGTCGAGGTGACCCCCCAGTATGTCGGATACGTCTGCACGCCTATGCCCGGTTTGTCTTTAAACGTCGGCATACTGACAATATCCCAGTTCATCCGATTAATATCCGCATTGTCAAAACCAAGCAAATAGGCGAACATGGCCACCTGCTGATCTTTGATATACGAAGTTGTGCCCGGCGTTGCATTGGCGGGATTGGCTTTGTACCAATCCTTGTAAGCGGTACTCTGGGCCGGATCGACGAAAATCGTCTGGAAAAACTTTTTCCACCCGTCATTATTCATTGCTGAGCGCCCCGTAGCCTGATCGATTGCCGACAGTGACAACTGGTTCGTTCTCACCATATGGGTCACCGACGACGCAAATCCGAGATACGGAACGCCTCCCTCCACTCGTGTCATCTTGCTCGCCAGCGGGATGACTTCGTCCCAAGTCATGCCGTCTTTTGGGTAGGCAACGCCGAATTTATTGAATATATCTTTGTTGTAATATAACACGAGCGTGCTGTCGTTGACCGGTAGTCCGTACATACCGCCCCCGGACATTTTTTTCATCGCATCGACCATCGTCGGCTCGAACCGGTTCAGGTCGATTTTTCTTTTAGCGATCAAATCGCTCATGTCAAACTGCAAATTATACTTCATGATCGTGTCTGGATACAGGCCGATCGAATCCCATACGAGATCGACCTTCTGACCGGAGGCGATCAGCGTATCCATCGACACGTCCTTCGTCTTCGGAATGTAGTTGATCGTCCAGTTCGGAAACTTCTCGCGGAACTTCTTGCCGTACCTTTCGTCGAAACGGTCTTTCGGATACGTGCTCGACGAATAAATATCGAGCCGAATGTTTTGGTCGCGCAAATCTGCGGTACCGGCCTTCGTCTCCGTTCCGTTTTCCTGCTTGCTGCACCCCCCGGCCAACGTGAGCGCAACAGCCGTCAATATGAACAGGCTTGCCTTTCCAGATAACTTTTTCATGTGTCATCTCCTTTTTCGTCATCATGGCGTTTTAGCCATCGGGTTGCCCCCCGGTCTTCCCACTCAGGCCAAGTCTGGCCCTTCACTTAATCCATCGCCGGAATCCCCCCTCATCACTGAGCTATCCTCAACGGCTTCCACCTCATTATAAGGAAACGAAAGCGCTTTAATATAGGTTGATCTAGCCATCCATATAGGTGTAAAATCATACTCAAATGGAGGTGACCCTTTGTCGATGCAGCCACATGTTCATATGCTGAAGCGCGAAAAAATCATTCAACCCGGTCAGCTTCTCTTCATGAGCCGCGTGAAGGAAACGTTTTTTTTCCCAATACATGCCCACGACTTTATTGAAATCACCTATTGCGCGGAAGGTTCCGGGTTTCATTACATCAATGAAGAGATTATTCCGGTCAAGCGAGGCGACCTGTTCGTGCTACCGATAGGCAACCGGCATATTTTCCGTCCGGCTTCGGCCAGCAAGGACGCTACGCTGATTGTGTACAATTGCGTGTTTCCCCATGAACTGCTATTCGACCTTGGGCCGTTGCTTGCGCTCGACCCGGCCTTTAGCCGGACGCTTCACTCCGGCAGCAGTCAAGTACCCGTCTGGAGCCATTATTACGACAAGAACGGGGAAATATACAAGATGCTGGAACGGATGTACATTGAGTACAACGTCAGGAATATCGGCTATTTAACCATGCTGCGCGGCTTGTTCGTACAATTGATGAGCACCCTTCAACGCTGTCTGTTCTCCACGCTGCTGCCGGAGGAGGAGAAAAACCACGAGCTAGTCGCCCTTGACGAAATCTTGAATTACATCAAACAAAACTGCAGCCAATCCTTATCTCTCTCCGACTTGTCTACGCGCAGCGGCTTGAGCATAAGCCAATTTCAGCGCATGTTCAAAAAAGGAGTGGGTCGCACTTTTGTTCAATATTTGCAAAACTGTCGGATCGAGAGCTGCTGCCAAATGCTGCAAACGAGCGACTATACGATCGAATATATCGCCTACGCCTGCGGCTATCAGGACATGAAGTTTTTCCACAAGCTGTTCAAAGATCATACCGGCGTCACGCCGAAGCAGTACCGTAACGGGCAATCCAATCAGCTCGCCGGTACTCCGTAATGTTGTTGGACGGGACAATGGTTCGGCCGTCCCAGTCCTGTCTAGCCCAACCCCATTCTCGGCGCCGCCCGACCAGCAAATGCGGCATTCGTATCGTCATGCTCCGGAGCCGGCTAATCGCTCATCGCTTCCTTGAAAAAGACGGCAGTTCCTCTCTCGTAATGACTAGATCGTGATGGTAAAATCTTCTCAAATCATCATCCGTGTTATTATCCTTCAGATATGTGGTGTGCCAGGTGAGAAACCAGCTCCATAAAAATCCCTTGTCCAGCAGCTTCTGCGGATCAGGTATGACCCCATTCTCGGTCAGCGCCACCGGCCTTCCTCCGCCAAGCTTTACCAAACCGTCGTACTTGGCTTTGGAATAAATATCGTTCGGTGTGTCGTTCTTGTAATACAAATCCGTACCGACGATATCTACATACGCATCGCCCGGATACCACGCATCGTTCAGCTTAAGGGAGGCACTGTAGATCCAGATCAGGTTGTTCAGACCTTTTTCTTTACTCAAGTAGTTATGAATATATATCCAGAGCTGCTTGTATTGTTCGGGAGTTCCTTTTCCCCACCAAAACCATTGGCCGTCGGCTTCATGCAACGGACGCCACAGCACAGGCACCCTCGCTGATTGTAACTTGCCGAGCGCCTCGGCGATAACCTCGAGATCCTGCATTATTGCTTTATATTCCGCCGTACCCGGAGACAGAGCCTTTTCCAAGTTAAACGGCGCCTTCGTGTTCTCATAGGAGGCTTGCGCCAGCAAAGGATTAGACCAGTGCCACTGGAGACTGACAATACCGTTTTGATCCCAGTATGCTTTGGCGTCCTTGATGACATTGTTCAGCTTCCGGAAGTAAGCTGTGCTGTGTCTGGCATCATACATCCCTACATCCAGCCCGAGAATGGCGGGAGATTTCCCCGTAACCTTTTCTACATAAGCCAATGTGGTCTGACCGTTAGAGGCACCTCTTTCGTCGCTTTGGCCGGACAAAATTTTTTTACCGCTCATGGACTGAACATAGTCCAATACCGCTAGGGCTTCCTCTGACCGTTTATTAGCCTCCCCGGTTTTTCCGGTAGAAGCCTCTGCGTCAATTCCTTCCGGGTTTCTCGAGGCGTGCCGCGCTGCAGCTGCTCCCCATGCGTTGCCGATCGTTTCCACGAGCTGTATCATCCTTCCTTTAATCATTACATGAGCAGGCGTCTTTGCATTTTGCAAAAGCAAAAAAACAATAACTACAATGGTGAGGCAAACCACAGTACATATCCACAATACTAACCGCTTGGACAACTTGCTTCCGGTCATGGTTTAGGCTGCTCCTTCCAGGGGCATTCGGTGTTGACCTTCCTCGAGGATGCGAACCTTGCTTCCGACCGGTCCGGCAGCCTGACGATGAGCGGAACCTCTGACGGCCCGTCGACCTGAATGCGAAATAGCCCATCGTCGATATGCCAGCTAACAGTCACTTCTCCTTTGACCGTAGGGACTTTGCCGCTTGCCGAGCGGAGCGGACCGCATCGCGGCTCGACAAGGATCGTCTCGTATCCGGGCAGCGCCGGCTTGACCCCCAATATTTCGGCCGGAAATTCGTAAAGTGGAACGGCTCCCCAAGCATGGCAATCGCTTCGTTGGCTTACCGGATCTTCCATCCACGTCGTGAGGCCGAGCGCCAGCATTTGCTTCCACGTATCCCAAAGAGGGTAAGCGCTATCATATCGCTCGAGACGAGACATGGCGCGAAACAGGAAGAAGCTCATGGCGTATGACGCCTGGATCAGGGTCTTATCCTCAAGACACCGCTGCAGCAATTCCGCACCTTGTCCTGGCGCTTCGGCCATAATGGCCCACAACTGCGCATGCTGACTGAACTGCTCCGTGTCCGGAGCATCCCGGTACAACTGCCGCTGCTCCGACCAGCAGTGGCGCTTAACCGCTTCCAGGACGGAATCGGCACGGCATCGAAATTCATACGACGCGTCGCTTCTGCCCGTTGCTTCGAACAAATCAGCCGCCTGCTTCAAGGCGGCGCCATACATCAGATTGTATACGGTTAGCGGAACGGGCTTCCCGCCTGCCGGGACGCCATGCTGCGCACGCCACTCCTGGGTCCAGTCTACGAACGACCAATATCCCTCGGGAGAAGGACCGACGAGGCCGTCCTTGTCTCTTCTCCGCTCGAACCAATCCAATACGGCTTCCACGGTCGGCCTAAATCGTTTGACAAATTCCAAGTCGGCGAAAAAACGGAAATGATCGTGCAGCATATAAATCCAGTACAAGGAAAATCCCGGGATAATCTGGGTCCGGTTGGCAGGATAACGGCTTCTCAGCATGCCCGTGGGCAGCAGGGAACTGTGAAAATCAAAAATAGCCTTGCGTGCCAGACGGTCATCGGCGCTAACATAATACGTGTACAGACACTGCAGCATCGTATCCATTGTATATTGAAGCTGCTCATAGTACGGGCAGTCCTCGTACGTTTCGTGCATACAATGACGCAGCGTATGAAGGCTTACCTCCCATAGGGGGGTGAGCGAAGCGTCCGAGCATTCAAATGCCGCGGCGACGCGCAGCGGATACGCGGTTTCAACATAATGAAACGAGTGGAGCCACAACGGCTGTTCTCCCGTATGGATTTCCAGTCGGACGAATCGAAACGTCTTCCACCAGAATGGTTCGTACCGTTCCTTCTCCTCCCCGCCTGGTAGAAATCGTCCGGAAACGACGTACTCGTCCGTATCACCGAGCAGCCGCTTCCCTCCCGATGGATCGTCGCGTCTCTCTTTCATTCTGCGGCCGTTCTGTGGCGGCAGCTCGTAGCATTCCGACGGTTGAATGCGTATGACGCTTCCTCGACCTCCGGTTAGCGCGAGCTTGATATACCCTGTGGTCAGCAGGCCTGCGTCAAGCTCAATCATATACCGGCTGCCCGGTGGAATTTGCAAAGCCGCTGGACTTCGGCTGCAAAATAAAAACGCACTCTCCGCAGCGGAAATGCCCGGAACCGCTTCTTCACGGACTACTTTATAGAACGTTCGTTCCCTTGATTCTAGCATGGGTATGGGCCGCTTGGTCAATTGCCAAGGGGTCAGCAGGCCGAAGCTGTTGATAGGCTCCATAACAAGCTCAGCATCATGCCAGTCTCGATCGTCATAGCCTACCTGGTTCCAACCGTGAGGAAACAGCGTCCCATCGACCTTCTCCACACCTGCCAGCCATTTGGACGACATCCATGTTTCATGTACGAAACGTACGGAGACTTCCTTCTTCACCCGCCAACGTTGATCGCTGTGCAGCAGTGCAAGCACTTCGCCGTCCATTGCAGTCAACATGCCTTCTAAATAAAAAGCGCCTAACGGCGAGCGCCAAATCGATTCCGCGGCGATATTTGCCCCGATGACAGGGTAATGCACGACCTGCACGGCCAAGACGTTCGTGCCAGAACGCAAACTTTCAGTTAGGTCATACGTCTCGTAATAAAATGTATTGCCATCCCCCTTGCACGGCCCGTTACCAACCAGCTTTCCATTGAAGTACAGCTTATATCGGCTATCAGCCGACACATCGAACACCAGTCGACATTTCGTCCGTTCCGGAACGTGAAAGCTTCTGCGAAAAAGCACTGTCTCGCACTCATGTAAAGCGGCCTGCCTTCCTGCACCGTCCGTCCAGATCCACTTGCCGTCCCATCTTCTCGATTCCTCCAATACAAATCCTCCTTTTGCTATTTTCGTTCCCCATTATAGCCCGGAATGATCCATGCGATATTGTGGTATCTGCTCATCTTTATAGGGCGATCTGGGCATCGTTCCTTTCAATCACGGGACATAAACTGCTTGTCTGTAATAGGGCTCAGCACCCCGATGCAACAAAAAAACCGCACCCTCGCAAAGGAGAGTGCGGCAAAACGCCATTTGCTATTAAAATCCATTCATTCCGATCGCCGGACGGCCGTTCGGTTCCGTTTCTTGCTTCATCATCGAAAGGTTCGCCCCAAGCGAACGGAAGCTTTCGATCACATCGTCAAAGCCGCGTTCCAAATGCTCCACCCCAGTGATGCGGGTGACGCCTTCGGCCGCGAGGCCGGCAAGCAGCAGGCAAAACCCGGCGCGCACATCCGTCGCATGCACCCATTCGCCGACAAGCGGACGTCCGCCGCGAATGAAGGCTGTCTCCTTGCGCACTTCCACGTCCGCCCCCATCCTGCGCAGCTGCGGCACATGGTTGAACCGGTTCGGAAACACGCGATCGGTCACTATGCTCTTGCCCTTGGCTTGCGTCAGCAGAGCTGTCATCGGCTGCTGCAGATCGGTCGCGAAGCCGGGATACATCGCTGTGCGAATACGCGTCGCTTTGATGGCACCAAGTCCGTAAGCGGTAATGCTGCTCTCGCCGGCTTCGATCCCGAGTCCAACTTCTTTCAGCTTGGCAAGGCAGGAGCCGAGATGCTCGGGAATGACGTCCTGCACCGTCACCTGGCCGCCGTTCATGCCGGCCGCCATCAGGAACGTTCCGGCGATCAGCCGGTCCGGAATGACCGCGTGATCTCCGCCGTTCAAGTACGGCACGCCCTCGATGCGAATCCGGTCCGTTCCGGCGCCGTATATGCGGGCGCCAAGCCGGTTGAGCAGCGTCGCCGTGTCGACGACCTCCGGATCGACGGCCGCGTTATACAGGTTCGTCCGGCCTTTGGCCCGGCACGCCGCGAGCATGCTGTTGATCGTCGCACCCGACGTAATCGTATCGAAATAAATATCGGAGCCCCGCAGCTCCGCCGCTTCTACCACATAATAATCTTCGTGAAACTCCACCTTCGCGCCCATCGCCTGAAACGCCTTGACGTGCTGGTCGATCGGTCTGGAGGAGAAATCGTCTCCGCCCGGGAACCCGATCGTGACCCGGCCGAATTTGGCGAGCAGCGCTCCGGCAAAATAATACGACGCCCGGTAAGCCGCCGCTTTCCCCGGATCGATAACGGCGCTATGTATCCACCGCGGATCGAGGACGATATTGCCGTTCTCCATTCGATGCAGCTCCAGGCCGATGTCTTGCGCGATTCGCGAGACCACCTTGACATCGTCAATGGCGGGGATGCCTTCCAGCGTTACCACGTCATCGGCAAGACAGGCTGCGGCAAGCAGAGCGAGCGAGGAGTTCTTCGAGCCGGGAATGCGAACGGAGCCATGAAGCGCTCCAGCCGTTTCCACTTGTATATATCGCATGCAATCGTACCTACTTTCGGAAGTTCGCTATTTGGAGTCCATCTCCAGCACATACCCGCTGCCTCGGACCGCGCTTATGACAAACGTGTCCTTACCATATTTTCTGCGAATTCGGTAAACTAGCGCATTCAGCTCGTCCATGCTCACATCCGGCATGCCGTCCGCTCCCATTGTGCGCTCCGGCCACACCGTGTGCTTGATTTCCTCGTTAGTCACAAGCCGGTTGGCGCGATCGTAGAGCAGTTGAATCAACAGGAATTCCTTCTCCGACATTGCGATCCGCTTGCCGTCCACCAGACATTCGCGCTTCTCCCAATGGATCTTGATCGGCTCTTCCGGAATCGTCAGCCGCTGCGTAATGCTCAGCGGCTCGAATTCCAGCGTCTGATCGGCGAAGATGTAGGAGAAATGCAGCACCGTCATCCCTTTGGCCATCTTGATGATATCGAACGATTGCAGCGGATAAGGCGTGTTCGGCAGCACCCGGACACCGTTGATTTCCGTGCCGTGCGTGCTCCCAAGGTCGTACAGCACCGCCTTCTCGTCTTCCTTGCGGATCACAATATGCTTCCGCGATACCCAAGCGTTCGTAAAAGCGAAGTCCGGCGAAAAGCGATTCGATGCACGGCCGACTACGGTTTCGTCCGCCGATAAATTCAGGCAAGTGCCCGGACGGAACGGTTCACCCCGGATTACATAAAGACAAGCGAATGTTTCCAGTTTCTTTCCCTCCGCAACCGGTTAGCAGCCCCTCAGAAGCTGTACTTTTTAGAAAATGAATCCAATACCTTCATCATATCGCATTTTCAGTATGCAGGTAAATAGCATGACAGTAACATCTCCCTTATAAGACAGTAACAATTTTACCGTCGGCTACATCGGGAGAAGTCACAGTTTTTGCTTGTTGTCGGCCGTTCCGTTATATCCTCTCTCGCCGTAAGGCTGCAGCTTCTCCAGCCAAGCCTCCTCCATGCGCGCCAGCGTCTTCCGTCCTTCCGGCATGCCGCTGGCCGGGCCATCCAGCTTCTCCAGCACTTCGAATTCAAAGCCCGCTTCCCCGTCGGCGTTCCAGTCGTGCTGCAGCGATGCATCACGGTGCCGCCCGATGGACAGCTCGAACTTGATGCGGTTCACGGCGCCTTCGATATTCGGATGAGAGCCGACGCCGATTTTGCCGTTGCGTTTATTGCGAAGCAGAAAGACGCCGCCGGCCTTTTCTTTCTCCTCATACGCAGCGACCAGCGCTTTGCGCCGCTCTTTGCCTGGGTCGGGTCCGATCGCTTCATCCCCCTGATCCATACCGCCCAGGTCGTTCAGGCGTTCCGCGCCGGCTAGGCTACTTGCCCCGCCTTCATCCGGAAGCCAATACGCGCTTCCGTCATCCTCACGCTGCAAGTAACCGTATTCGACCATGTACCGGCGCAGCACGGCATAATCCGGCCACGCCCGCTCCAGGATCGCGTTGACTTCCGGCTCCGTATAGACGGTGCCGCGCTCAAACCGGCGCTGCAGCGATTCGGTAATTTCCTTGCGCTTGCTCTCCTTGCTCGGCCACTGCCGCAGTGGCTCGTCCGGCGCTTCCGCCGGCGCATGACCGGGAAGCGCCTCGCGAAGCTGCGGCTGTCCCTTCCCCGGTTTGCTCTTAGCCGCGCGATCCGTCTCCGCATCCGCCTTCTCCTGAAGCAGCTCCATAAGCGCGAGGAACAGCTTCGCCTGCTTCTCCTTCTCGCGCAGGACAAAGCGGTGGTTGCGAATCGTCGATGCGCTCCCCGCCCCGGTCCGCCGCACGATGTCCGCATCGCTGACGCCTTCGTGGAACAGCTGCAGCAGCTGTCGCTGGAGCTCGGAAAGTCCGGTCTTTTTCTTATCCAGCGTCAGCAAGTAGTCGAACATCGATCCGTGCTCGTCCGCAATATGGTCCTTCATCCGCTTCTCGGCATCGCGGTAGCCTGTGCCATCCGGCGCGGCATAGATGATCCCCTGCTCGGTCTCCAAACCGCAGACGAGACAAACGTACCGGCCAATCTCTCCGTTCCAGCCGTATCCGCGCTTCAGCTCCTCCATCGTTGCGGAAAATAACAGATCGGTATGCTGCTCATGCATCTCAAACAATCCCACCATTCATCCGAATATATATAGATAGTTTATTTTGACGTTTATTGCATGTCAAACGTTCACCGTACGCAATGATACGCCGGCCACCCCCGGTCAAGCTAGTGGTACCGCGCACCTTGCCCTGATGCCGTTAAAGTGGACAACCATGGTATGAGTGATATAATACAGGAGTACGATTAAACGCTTTCACCTACAGGAGAGTTACTATGCCGCAGCTTATTCGCTTCATAGGGGCAATCGTCCTGGCGATGGTCCTGCTGACGTTGCAATCATCCGAATTCGTATTGCTGTTGACCGAACCGACGCTGCCTGTCGTCGTCCCGAAACCGCCCGTCTGGAAGGAAGAGGAGCTGAACAAGCGGCAGCCGAACATTATCGTCGTGCTCAGCGAATCGTTCTGGGACATCACCCGGTTGCCCGGACTGAAGTTCAGCCGCGATCCCGCGCCGTTCTTCCATTCCTTGCAAGAGCAGTATACGCATGGCACTATGCTTTCTCCCCAGTTCGGAGGAGGCACGGCCAACGTCGAGTTTGAAGTGCTGACCGGTCATTCCATGCGCTTCTTCCGCGAATGGGCGATCGTGTACGAGAAATATATTCACCAGCCGACGGCCTCGCTCGCAAGCCTGCTCGCTGGACAGGGCTACCGCACAACGGTGATCAGTCCGGTCGAACACTGGTACGCCAATTCGTCCCAGGTGTACAAGCACCTCGGGTTTTCGCGCTTTATAAGCGAGGAATTTTTTAACCCGGACGATTATGTCGGACCTTATTTGGGAGACCATTCCGTAGCGAAGCGTATCATTGAAGAAAGCCGGCGCAGCGAAGGGCCGGATTTCATCTACGCGGACACGATGGAAAATCATTATCATTATTGGCCGGGAAAATTCGACCGCAATACGATCGCCGTGCAGGGTGACGTATCGGATACGACGATCGGCCTTGTCGAGACGTATGCTCAGGGCATGTCTGGCGCTGACCGGATGCTGCAAGAGCTGGTAACGTACTTCAACCAGTCGAAGGAACCGACGATCATCGTATTTTTCGGCGATCATCTGCCTTCACTCGAGCAGTATTACGTGTACGAGGATACGAAGTACATCACCGGAGAAGACGACCCGCAGTTTTTGGAAAAAATGTATCATGTGCCCGTGCTCTTATGGAACAACTATTTGCCGCTCGAAACAAAGGAGGGGCTGCATCTAAGCCCTTCATTCCTCAGTCCTTATATATTACATACCGCAGGGCTCCAGGGCAGCGAGTATACAGATTACTTGTATCGGCTGTCGCAGCAAATGCCGGTCATCCCGCCGGAGGATCACTATGAAGCGATGAAGATCGACAAACGGCTCGCGGACGAGTACGAAGCGCGGCAGACGCATATCCTGGAGGCCGAACGCAGCGCGCCGCCGATCCCGGAACCGGAATACATACTTGGCTACGGCGACCCGCGTATCGATAAAATTACCCCGGCTGCGGTGCCCGTCCCCGTTCGCGGAGGCGCGCTCGGCAAAACGCTGCTCAACATCAGCGGCGGGCGGTTCGGACAAGCCAGCACCGTGTTCGTGAACGGAAAGCCACTGGAAACCCAGTGGCAGAGCGAAAGCACGCTCGTCGTCTCGCTCCCGAAGGAATCGATCTCGAAACCCGGAAGTCTGGATATCCAGGTGAAGGTGCTCGATTCGAATCAAACCGTTCTCGGACAATCGCAAGTCGTCAAAGTGCCCGTTACCGATAAATCGTCGGGCAACTGAAGCGGCGCCAGCCAACAAAAAAACGATCATGCGGCAGCGATGCCGTCATGATCGTTTTTTGTTGAAGGCTGTCGAGCTGTGCGCTTGCCCGGGAAATCGTCATCGGGCCTCCCGCTAATCCTCGCGGTACCACAGGCTGCGCAGCTCCTCGCTTGAATCCAGCAGCTCCTCCAGCTTGCCGACCGCGTCGACGCGCCCGTTCTTCAGCACGACGATCCGGTCGGCTCGGGCGAGCGCCGCCTTGCGGTGGGAAACGACCAGGCACGTCGTGCCCTGCCGCTGTTCCTCGAGCCGCTCCCACAGCCTGCGCTCGGTGTCGACGTCCAGCGCGCTGGACAAGTCGTCGAATACGAGCAGTTCCGCCTCGCGAACGAACATGCGGGCCGCGGCTGTTCGCTGCGCCTGACCGCCGGACAGCTTGACGCCGCGCGGGCCAATCACCGTCTCCAGCCCTTGCGGCAGCCGTTCGAGATCGGTCTCGAGCACGGCGGCGCGAATCGCCTGCGTGAGCCGGTCTTGCTCGGCGGGCAGCCCGAGCAGGATGTTATTCGCCATCGTGTCGCTGTACAGCCGCGGAATTTGCGGCGTGTAGGCGCTGCGCGGCGGGATGAAGAAATCGCCGGGCGCGCCTACGCGCTCGCCGTTCCAACGGATGTCTCCCGCTTGCATCGGGAGCAGCCCGAGCAGCGCGCGCACCAGCGTCGTCTTGCCGGAGCCGACGCGGCCGGTCACGACGGTGAACGAGCCTCGCGGCAGCTCCAGATTGACACCCTCTACGCCGCGGCCCGTTTCCGGATAGCGATATGTCAATCCGCGCGCTTCGAGCCGTTCGAGCCGCACGTCCCCGCCCGCGGCGGCTGCCTCCGGCTCTGGCAGCTCCCCGCGCAAATGCAGCGGATGATACGCTGTCAGCTTCTCGGGAGAAGCGCCTTGCAGCAGCTGCTGCAGCCGGTCTTTCGCGACGGTGGATTGTTTGAAATAGGTCAGAAATTTCCCGAAATTTTGAATGAATTGCGTTACAAAGGTCAAGTAATAAACGAATAAGGCGAAGTCGCCTACCGTGAAGCTGCCGTCACGCATCGATTGGGCAGCGAGCAGGAGAATAAGTCCGGTGCCGATGTTGACCGCGTTCGAGAAGATGGAGTCGAGCACCGAATTGATCAGCTTGTCTTTCAGCATCGCTTCCCGCCGCTGGTCGTTTAATGCCTTGAACCGGCCGATGACCCGGTCTTCCGCCCCGGCGACCTGGATCGACTGCACGGTGCTGAACATCTCGCTGATCGCCCCGGTCACTTGGCTTGTCGCCTCTCGGCTGGCGGCGCGGTATTTTTGCAGCAGCGTCGTAGACAGCTGCGCGACCGTCACGACGATGACGAGCGGCAGGAACACCCACAGCGTCAGCTGCGCGTTGATCCCCACGAGAATGAAGCAGGAAACGGCGGCGAAGATCGTCATGCCGAAGGCATCCACCGACCAGCTGACCGTTTCCTCGACCTGGTCGACGTCGTCGCGGAACGAGGAGATCGCTTCCCCGGGCGAATACGGGATCGCTTTGGCGCCGGGCTCCTTGAGCACGTGATTCAGCATGTTCCGCCGCAGCAGTCCGCCGATGCGAAATCGGAACTGGACGTCGGTCACGAACCCGAACAAGATCAGCACCGAACGCGCGATCGCAGCACCGATCAGCAGCGCGACCAGCGCGCCGACGCCGAGTCCGTAAGCCGAATGCCCGGTCAGCAGATCGAAGAACTGCTTCGTGAACAGTCCGGGCAAGATCGGCGCCAAATAAATGAGCGTCCAAGCGAACACGTTCAGCCAGTAGCGTCCGGCCCGGTAACAGGTCAGCTTCCATAAGAAAGAAAATGTCGTCATACCAGCATTTCCTCCATTCCGAGCCGAAGCATTTGGCTGTAACGGGAGTCGGCGTCCGCACCAAGGCGAGTTCGTTCCCCATACTCGGCGATCCGTCCGTTGTCGAGTATCAGAATGCAATCCGCTCGCTGAATCGTAGCAAGCCGATGCGCAATAATGATACAGGTCCGGTTGTGCAGCAGCCGGCTGATCGCCAGCTCGATGCGCTGCTCCGTCGCCGGATCAAGACGCGAGGACGCTTCGTCTAGAATAACAAGACCCGGGTCGGATAAAAACACTCTGGCGAACGACAGCAACTGCGCTTCGCCCGCGGACAACCCGCCGCCCCCAGATTCCAGCATCGTCCCCAGTCCGTTCGGCAGCGAGTCGACCCAAGTCTCCAGTCCCAGCTCCGACAGCACCTGCATAATCCGCTCATCGCCAATCGAGTCGTCGAAAAACGTCAGGTTGTCGCGCACCGTCCCTTGAAAGATCTCGATGTTCTGCGTCACCATGCCGACACGGCTGCGCAACTCATGCAGTTTTGCCTCGTGCAGCTCCGTGCCGCCGAGCCGGATGCTGCCCTCCTGCGGATCGTAAAAGCGAAGCAGCAGCCGGGCCAGCGTCGTCTTGCCGCTGCCGGTGCGCCCCAGAAGGCCAAGCACCTGTCCCGGCTCGAGACGGAAGCTGATCTGCTCCAGTGTGGAGCGGGCGTCGTCATACGCGAAGCGTACGCCTTCAAACTGAACCGGCAGCGCGCCTGCCGGAATCGGTACGCCCGGACCGTCCTTGATCTCCGATTCCGTCTGCAGCAGTTCGCGCACCCGCACGATGCTGGCGTCCGCTTTTTGCAAATCCTCCATCTGGGTGCGTATTTTCTCTATCGGTTTGGCCATCAGCTCCGTGTAATAAAAGATCATATAAACCGTTCCGATCGTGATTAAGCCCTTATGCCACAAATAATAGCTGATCGCTATGGCGACCGCGTTCCCGATCGCAAACACGAGCAGCGTCGTAATCCACATCGAAGCCCATCCGAAAAATGCCCGCATCCGCAGCGGCAGCCACTCGCGCAGCAGCCGGTGGAACCGGTGCATCACATATCCGGTGGCCCCGTTGGCCCGCGTATCCTCCGTTCCTTCCAGATGCTCGCCGAGAAAACCGTAGAACGCCGCGCTGATTTGCCTGAGCTTCCCCCAATGCGGGACGGCAAACTGGCGTACGTACTGGATGGCGTACATCGCGAAGATGACGAACAGCAGCATGCCTGTGCCGATCAGCCAATTTTCCCGGAACAACAGTACCAGCATGCCGGCGACCAGCAGCAGGTTGCTGAGCAGCGTAATGACGAAGTTGGAGAAAAAGTTGGCCAAATTGTTAATGTCGCCGTCCACCCGCTCGATGATGACGCCGGACGTTTGCGACTTGTGAAACCCCATATCGAGCTTCATGCAATGAGCCGCCACATCCCCGCGCAGCTGGTTGGTGGCGATCCAGCCGATATTTTCGCCTATGTATGCGGCGATCACAGAGACGACCTGCTGCAGCAGTGTCACGCCGATGAACAAGCCTGCGGCGTACAGGAGCGGCGACGTGCTCTCCTGCGATTGCGCCGTGTCGATGAAATAGCGAATAATTTGCGGATTGACAAGCTGCATTCCGATGCCGACCAGCAGCAATACGGCAAGCGCGACGATGCCGCGGCGCTGCGTCTTCAAGTATCGCTTCAGCAAATCGACATATTCGCGAATCGGTATTTTTCTTTTTTGCCCGGTCTCGCTCACGGTACCGATCCCCCTGTCATGAACCATAAAAGTAAAATATCCATAATTTTGAAAAGAATATGGATCTATTATCGATGTTCCTTCCCTCGAACGCAAGCGAATTTCATCGCCGCATGCTCGTTAACGGGACGTCATTCACGCCCTTGATATCGGCTTAATCCGTGACACTGGAAGGCAATCCCGGTCTTGTGAAAAACCTCCGAAGCCGCATATAGCAGCCCGGAGGTCTGGATATCAATGCATGGCCGGCCGAGCTCATCCACGGACCGCCGCCGTCGTCTCGTACGTATCTTCGCTCACTGACGTAATGAACGGAGTCGGTTCTCCGAGCGAGTACAGGCGCAGCGTGTGCATCGCCCGCGTGCAAGCGGTATAAAACAGCTTACGCACGTCCTCCGTCCGGTATTGCTCGCCGGATGCGTTGTAAATCACAACGGCGTCGAATTCAACGCCTTTGGCGAGGTACGCCGGAATGACGAGCGTCCCTTTCTCGAACGACGGCGAGCTTTTCGTGATGAGGCCCAGCGGCAGCCTATCTTTCAGCGCCTCGTACGCTTCCTCGCTCTCGCCCGCAGTTTTGCATATAAGCGCTACCGACTCGTAGCCTTCGGCGTACAGCGCCTCGATATCCCGAACGATCGCGTCATGCAATTCATCCCGGCTTCCGGTCAGCGTCAGTACCGGCTTCTCTCCGCTCCGGTTGAACGGCTCGATGGCGTCGCCGCCCGGCACCATGCCGCGGGTGAACCGGACGATCGGCTCCGTCGACCGGTAGCTGCGCGTCAAGCGGATCACTTCGGTCTGATCAGCCCCATAGAGCTCTGTCAGCGGGTCCATGTCATGCATGACGGAAGCATGCGCGTAGATCGACTGATTCAAATCGCCGAGTGCGGTCATTCTCGCCTGCGGGAACAGCCGCTTCAAAAATTCGAGCTGGAACGGGGAATAATCCTGCGCTTCGTCGACCAGCACGTGACGAACGGCTGTATTCGTCTCGAAGCCGAGCAGCAGCTCCCGCAAATACAAATACGGCGTCGCATCCTCATAAGGAAGCTCGGAGCGGTCCAGACGCTCCAGCGTCTGCTTGCACACAAGCGGCCATGCCTCCGGAAGCGGGGCATCCGCAAGCAGCTTCGCGATGCGCTCCGGCTCTTCGAACAAATTCCGGTACAAGCCCGTTACGTCGACATACCGGAGTCTTTTGATGCGCTGGCGAACCGGCTTGAGCTTCTCGCTTACCACCATGCGGGCAAGCAGCTCCCGTTCCTTGTCGAAATCGTCGAACGTAAAGCTTTTCCCCCGTTTGCTTCGGCGCAGCTTGCTGTAAGCCCGTTGATAATCTTCGTTGCTCAGCAGCTCGATCTCGTCTTCCACCCAATGCTTCTGCCATTCCGCTTCCTCGAATTCCGCGATTTGCTCCAGCAGCCATTCCTGCATGAGCACGATGCGGTTCGTCAGCCGAATCGACGGGTCGTAAGCGTAGAACCGTTCCCGCAGTTGTTCCGCAGACACGATGTCTTCCCCGCGGAAGCGGATCGACTTGAACCGCATTCCTTCGCGCTCCAGCCGCTCCTTGTACGCGCGGATCGCCTGCAGATAGCTGGCAGACGATTTGTACCGGATCCCGCTCACGCGCACTGCATGCTGCGGATCGTCCGCTCCGGTAAGCAGCGATTCCAGCTGTGAGAACGGATCTTCGACCTGAAACTGTTTGCCGAGACGATGCTCCAAATATTCCTGGAACGTCGTCTGCTGCATATTTTCTTCGCCCAGCTCCGGAAGCACGGTAGCCACATAGCTGTTGAACAGCGGGTTCGGCGAGAACAGCACCATCTGATCGGCCTTCAGGTGCTCTCTATGCTTATAGAGCAAATAAGCGACCCGCTGCAAAGCAGCCGACGTCTTCCCGCTCCCCGCGGCGCCCTGCACGATCAGCATGCGGCTGCGGTCGTTGCGGATGATCCGGTTCTGCTCCTTCTGGATCGTTGCCACAATCGTCCGCATTTGCGAATCGGAGCTGCGGCTGAGCACCTGCTTGAGCAGCTCGTCGCCAATCGTCACGCCGGTGTCGAACATGAGCTTCAGCTCGCCCGATTGGACTGCGTACTGCCGCTTCAGCATCAACTCGCCCGCGATTTCGCCATGCGGCGTCGCATAGGCGGCCGGTCCCGGCGGATAATCGTAATAAAGACTGGAGATCGGCGCGCGCCAGTCGTAGATCAGATACGTTTCGCCGTCTTCATCGGCAAACGAAGCGATGCCCAAATAGATTTGTTCCGCCTGCCTGCTGCCGGCTTCGGCAAAATCGATTCGGCCGAAATACGGCGATACGGCCAGCCGTCTCAGCTTGCGCAGCGTTTCGGCAGCATGGCGGTAGCTTCGCTCCCGTTCGGACAGCACTTCGACCTGCTGTTTCATGCTGAAGTACGTTTCGGTGATGTCTTCCGCCGTGCTTAAGTTCACCGTCACTTCATCCCAAAAATGTTTGCGGATATCGACGACTTCCGCCTTCGAAGCGCCGATCTCGCTTTCCAGCCGCTCGATGCGCGCTTGGATTTTCCCGGTAACCGAATGCACCCGTTCCTGTTCTGCTTTCCAATCTTGTTCCGTAATGCTCATCCTATCGCTCCTCTCCAAATGGTGTGAAAATTCCAGACCGAATTTCACGTTTGACAATGAGGGTAATTGGTGCTATAATTATTTTAGGATGAAACTGCACGATTCACTTCATGTCGATGCAGACACCAAAACCTATTGTACCACCGGAAGCTGCCGAAATCAACGGGGCTTTTTTTTATGTTTGAACCGGAGGTTTCATTCATTTCCCGATCTTTAAAGAACAGCTGTCCCCTTCCACATATGTATGTCTTCCCCATCAGGCTTCGATCGGAAGCTTTTTTTATTTCTTCTGAAAGCGTGAAACCACAAAAAACGGAGGAAGTCCTCCCCCGTTTCCTTATGATTCCAACCGCTTCCGCATTCGCACATGCCATATACCGGCATCGAGGAACGGCTCGCTCGAGATTGTTTCATAGCCGAGCTTCCGGTAAAAGGCTTCCGCCTGCGTCTGCCCGTCCAATATGACGGCCGGCACCTTCGCTTCCCGGATATCCGCCTCCATCGCATCGATGATTATACGCCCGATCCCATGGCCGCGATACGGCTGCCGCACCGCAATCCGCTGCAGCTTCGCGGTCTGTTCGTCATACATGCGCCAGCGCGCGGCGGCGATCGTCTCTCCGTGCTCGTTGCGTACGATAAAATGCCGGCACGCCTGCGGCGAAATGTCGAACTCGTCCATCTCGAGATCCCGGGGAACGTTCTGTTCCTCGACGAACACCTCGATGCGGACAGATAATGCTTCCTTCAGCTGCTCGTCCGTCTTCACCTTGATGATTTCCATTCCATGAAGCAGCTCCTTTATCGTCGATTATAGCGTCATCTTTTCGCCAGGGGACAGCGACCGGCCGCCGATACCTTTTTCCGCCAGCTTGCTAATGAACTGCTCGCCGTCCTGCGCGATCGGAGGGAATGTATTGAAGTGCAGCGGCACGACTTTTTTCGCGCCGAACCATTCGGCGGCGGTTACCGCGTCTTCCGGCCCCATCGTAAACAAATCGCCGATCGGCAGGAAGGCAAGGTCAATCCGGTTTCGCTCGCCGATCATCTTCATGTCCGAGAACAAAGCCGTATCGCCGCTGTGCAGAAGCGTCATACCGTCCCACTTGATAATAAAGCCCGCCGGCATACCGGCATAAATGATCTGTCCTTCGTTGTCAACAATGACGCTGGAGGAATGGAACGCCTGAATCATTTGCACTTCGGCAAATCCGAGCGATACTTTGCCCCCGAGATTCATGCCGAGTGCCTTGGCCCCCTGCCAGCTCATATACGTAGCCAGCTCATGAATCGCAACGATGGTCGCGTCATTGTTCTTCGCAATCGGAACGGCGTCGAGCGTATGATCCGTATGCCCGTGCGTCAGCAACACGTAGTCGACCTTAATCTCTTCCGGTCTCGTCACCGCCAGCCCGTTCCCGGATATGAACGGGTCGATAATCAGCGAATGCCCGCCGTGAGTCAATTGCACACAGGAATGTCCGTGATACCCAATTTCCAATCCCAATCCCTCGCTTTCCAAGATTAGCGCGATACGTGTTTGTGCAAGCCTGTCTCTTCCCATTGTACTATCCCGGCGCATCAAACTCAAAAAGTCGCCGCCTCCGTCGAAGCAGGCCGTTCTTCACCGCACGCGAACCGGGTGGTCATCCGGCGAACGCTTTGCGGAATGCCTCCATCACCCGCTCTTTATTGAAGGGCTTCACGATAAAATCGCTGGCGCCCATGTTCACAGCCTGAATGAGCAGCGCCTGCTGCCCCATGGCCGACACCATAATGATTTTTGCGGAGGGGTCCATCGTACGAAGCTTGCCCAGGGCGGTTATACCGTCCATCTCCGGCATCGTGATGTCCAGCGTTACCAAATCCGGCTTATGCCGTTCGTATAATGTCAGCGCTTCCAGGCCGTTACTTCCCTCGGCAACGGTTTCGTATCCGAGCTCTTGGATCACGTTTTTCAGCATCATTCTCATAAACAACGAATCGTCGACGATTAATATTTTTTTCACGTGTTCCGGGCTCCCCCCAATCAAACGTAGAAAAGCCCCCCAGATGCAAAAGGGAGGCCACTGATATCTAATATATCCTCATGTCCTTCGGCAGCTGGCTGACATTGTTTACACATTAGTCCCTTTAGCTTTGCGTCCTTGGCTTTCACCAAGTTTGCTCTTATGTACCGACAAAAGTATTTTCCAGTTGTATTATAGCATCCCTTCAAGAAAATACAAGCAAAATGATAGATTTACCCGTTCACCGCTGCCTATTACTGGTATAATGTGGTTATGCGTTAATCATGGCGGGAGGATGATCGAGATGAAGGAAATCAGATGGGGGATTATCGGATGCGGAAACGTAACGGAGGTGAAAAGCGGCCCCGCTTTCCAGAAGGCCGAGGGCTCGCAGCTTGTCGCCGTCATGCGCCGGGACGGACGTCTGGCGGAAGATTACGCCAAGCGGCACGGCGTACCGAAGTGGTATGACCGGGCGGAGGCGCTGATCGCCGATCCCGAGGTCGACGCCGTGTATGTGGCTACGCCGCCGGCGTTCCACAAGCAATATGCGATCGATGCAGCCAAAGCCGGCAAACCGGTATACGTAGAGAAGCCGATGGCGATGAACGCCGCCGAATGCGAGGACATGATCGCAGCGTGCCGCGAGGCGGGCGTTCCGCTCTTCATCGCGTATTACCGGCGCGCGCTGCCGAGATTCCTCAAGGTGAAGCAGTGGCTCGACGACGGCGCGATCGGAGAGGTCCGCTCGGTCATTACGACGCATCTGGCAAAGCCGAGCGCCCAGGACTTGACCGGAGCCTCCACCGCGTGGCGGATTAAGCCGGAGCTGTCCGGCGGCGGCTATTTCTACGATCTGGCCAGCCATACGCTGGATGTGCTCGATTACTTGCTCGGCCCGATCGTTCAAGCACAGGGCACGGCCTCGAATCAAGCCGGACTGTATGAGGCGGAAGATATCGTGACCGGCAGCTATGCGTTCGCTTCCGGCGCGCACGGAATGGGAACCTGGTGCTTCTCGGCGGGCTCCCGCATGGACCGCAACGAAATCGTCGGCAGCCAGGGCCGGATCGTCTTCTCGACCTTCGGGGAGACGCCGCTGCGCCTCATCCGCGATCAGGGCGAGGAGGAATGCGCGATCGAGAATCCGGCCCATATTCAGCAGCCGCTCATTCAGTCGATTGTTAACGAGCTGCTCGGCCAAGGCCGCTGCCCGAGCACCGGCGATACGGCCATGCGCACCAGCCGCGTCATGGACGCCTTGGCAGGCGGCAGCACCTTGTAAATAGCCAGACGGAGCGGCCAGGCTCGAGCTTCGTCCGCTCCCAATGAAAAAAGCTGCCGGGATGAAGTGCCCCCATCGCTTGACATAACCTACGATGGGCGGAGCAGTTCGAATCCCGGCAGCTTTTTTTACTGTCTACAGCTTAACCAACGACTTCCGCTTGCCCGGCTTTCGGTTTGGCCATGCCGCGCTGCGCCGTTACAAGCTTGTAATAAATCCCTTTCCGCTCCATAAGCTCCTGATGGCTTCCGATTTCCGCCAGCCGCCCTTTATCCAGCACGACCAGCCTGTCGGCGTTGCGCAGCGTCGTAAGACGGTGGGCGATGGCGAGCGTCGTCCGGTTGCGGGTTACCCGCTTCAGTGCCTCCTGAATCGCCGTCTCCGTCTCGATATCGAGCGAAGCCGTCGCTTCGTCCAGAATGAGAATGCGCGGATTGTTCAGCACCGCTCTGGCGATGGCCAGCCGCTGCCGCTCGCCGCCGGAAATGTTGTTCCCGTTCTCTTCCAGCTTCGTATCGTAGCCGTCCGCGCATCGGATAATGAAGTCGTGGGCGTTCGCGATCTTCGCAGCCTCGATGATCTCCTCCAGCGTCGCGTCCGGCTTGGAGTAACGGATATTGTCGGCGATCGTCCCGTTGAACAGAAACGTCTCCTGCAGCACGACGCCGATTTGCGACCGCAGTTCATCCTGCTTAATATCCCGGATATCGATGCCGTCGATCTGGATGCTCCCTTCCGTTACGTCGTACAAGCGCGATACGAGATTGGTCAGCGTCGATTTCCCCGAACCGGAATGGCCGACGAGCCCGATCATCTCACCCTGCTTCACATCGAAATCGATTTTTTTGAGCACCGGTTCATACGACTTGTAGCCGAACGTGACATCGCGGAACGATATTGCGCCTTGAATCGCATGATTCCTGGATTGCTGCTTATCGTACACCTCCGGCTGCTCATCGATGACGGAAAAGACGCGGTCGATGGAAATGACGGCGTTAGCCACCCATCTCGGCATGAACATGAGCCACGCGATCGGCCCGAATATCATTGAAGCGTACATCGTAAACTGGACGAGCTCCCCCAGCGTCATTTGTTTGCCGATGATCAGGTTGCATCCGATCAGAAGCACGAAATATTGCCCCATTTGGATCAAATAGTTCGTAACCGGCGATAAAATGCTGAACAGCTTCTCGCTCTTGATCGAAGCGTCGGCAAAACTACGGTTGTATTGAATAAACCGTCTGATTTCCCGCTCCTCCTTGCCGAATGCCTTCACGACGCGAATCCCGCTCAGCACATCGTGCAAAAACGAGCTTGCTTTGTCATACACGCGCCATTGCAGGTGGAACAGCTTCCACAGCACATGCTTCCATATGTACACGTGCAAATAGGCAACGATCGGGGCCGGTAGCAGGACGACGCAGGCAAGGCGCCAATCCGCATGAAACAGCAGGCTCGCCGCAGACACAAGCACGATCATTTGAAAAATCGCGGTCGTGCACAGCTCCTGAATAAGCTGGCGAATGCGCTCCGTATCCGACGAGATACGGTTCATCATGTCACCGGCGCGCTGCGACGTCAAAAATCCGAGCGACAGCTGCTGCAGCTTGTCGTACACCATTTGGCGCAAATCGGCCGCGATGGACGAGCTGACGCCAGCCATAATCCGGCCTCTGGCGATGCCGAGCAGCTCGCCGAACAGCAGAACGGACAGCATGCCGCCGAGCGCGAAGAAGAACATATCCACGCTGGGACTTTGCCCTTCCGGCGGCTGCAGCGCCGAGTTGACCATCACCTTCTGGAAATACGGACCGATCAGCGCAAGGCCGGCAGAGACGAGCAGCACGGCCACGCCGAGCCCCAGCTTAGGCCAATGCGCCTTGGAGACAGCCACCAGCCGCTTCAAAGCCGCCGCCTTGTTCATGCATTTCGGACACACGCGCGTACCCGAAATATACGGGCCGCCGCACTTGGGACAGATCGCCTCCTCTTCGTTGTTGTAAATTTTCACCGGGCTGTTCTCGGCTTTATCGTTCAATATTTTGGCGATGTAGCCGTAGCGGGCGGCATGCTGCATCGTCGCTCTGGCGACGATCCGCTTCGATCCGTTCTCCGTCGCTTCCAGCACGGCATTGCCGATGAGCGGGATGACCTTGTACTCGCGCGCCTCCCCGATCATACCGCTGTCCACCGTCTCGCCCTGCTCGATACAAGCCCATTTGTCGCGTCCGACGACCAAATAGCCCTGCGTTCTCCAGCCGCCCAGCGTCAGATCGGCTGGCACGCAGTATTCGACAGGCTCTCCGACGGCCTGCCGGGCCGCTAGCAAATCGCGCTCGGCAAGCGTATATTGTAAGTTCATCGAAACCTCCGCTTTCTTCCGTGTACTGGCCTGCCCTCTACATGCACATCTCGACCATACGGTATTCCTTGTCGCTCAGCTTTTCCAGGTCGGGAATGACAAACCGGTTGCCGTCCACATCCGTAATCAGCAGCCGGCTCTCCGTGACCAGCTTCGCGTTGCTCCCCCCGCTTCTTACCGTAAACCGGCATAGGCCCGAGGTTGTTTCCGTTTCCCAATAGGAGTAACCGAATTCGTCCTTGATCTTGATCACCTTCGTAATTTCCGGTGCGAAATACCGGATCCGCACCTGCTCCTCCAGCAGCTCGGCTGCGTCCGGCGGAAATTCGTCCAGCGACCGGATCATGCCAATCTCCTTATTCTCGAACGTCCGGATGGACAAATATATACGTTTGTTCGTATGGGGAAACGAACAGTGCACATAGACCGAATCAGTCTGCACGCCGTCGACCGTCACATTCAGCATACGCCCCTTCGTAACGGCGAAGCTTGCGTTCTCCGGCGTCAAATAGCGGATTTGGGCCGCGCCCGCAAGGTCCGACGCTTCGTTATCCCCTCCACCATCTCCGCGCTTCGCAGCTCCTTCCGGCAGCGATTGCTTCTCTGGGGCATTTTCCGTTTCCGAGACCACCGTCGTCATGCGATGATTCCCTCCTTCATTTTGAGCGCTTCGTCGTGTTTTTTCACGAGCTTGCAGTATTCGCCTTCCCTGCTCATCAGCTCGTCATGCGTCCCCGCCTCGATCACTTTCCCCTGGTCCATGACCACGAGATAGTCGGCATTGCGAAGCGTAGACAGCCGGTGCGCGATGGCGATCGTCGTTCGTCCCTTGATGAGCGAATCGAGCGCGTCTTGAATTTGCAACTCCGTCTCCGTATCCAGCGAAGCGGTCGCCTCGTCGAGAATCAATATTTTCGGATTATGCAGAATCGCCCTTGCGATCGACAGCCGCTGCTTCTCACCGCCGGATAAATTATGGCCGCCCGTCCCGACGATCGTGTCGTAGCCGTCCGGGAGCTTCTCGATGTAATCGTGGGCGTTGGCGATCTTGGCCGCGTAAATAATGTCGTCGATCGTGCAGTCGGGATTGGCGTAGGCGATATTTTCGGCTATACTGCCGGAAAAAACGTACACATCCTGAGATACGATGCCGATATTTTTCCGCAGCGTCGCCGTCGTCAAATCTTTGACGTTGATGCCGTCGATGCGGATCTCGCCTTCGGTCACGTCATACAAGCGGGAGATCAGATTGACGAGCGTCGATTTCCCCGCACCCGAATGACCCACAACGCCGATCATTTGACCCGGCATCGCCTCCATGGATACGCCCTTCAGTATCGCCTTGTTCGGCTCGTAGCCGAAGACGACGTTCGATACGCAAATTTCGCCTCGGAGCGTCTCCAGGTGCACCGCGTCGGCTTTCTCCGCCACATCCGGCACTGCATCCTGTATTTCGAATATACGCTGCGCGGCCGACATGCAGCGCGACCACCAGTTGACGATATTGTTCATGAACTGGATCGGGCCGTACAGCATGTGCATGTAGCCGACAAACGTCATCACCTGTCCGAACGAAAATTGACCCTTCATGACCATCCACCCACCGAAAGCCCAGATCAGCAGCCCGCCCGTTTGGGTCAGCAGGTTCAGCACCGGGAATACGGTGCCGCCCAGTTTGTTCACCGTCTGCTCCGATTCGGAGAACGAGACGTTCGCTTTGTGAAACCGCGCGATTTCGTCCTGCTCCTTGCCGAACGACTTGACGACCCGCGTCCCGCGCATCGTGTCGCTGATGATGGAATTGAGCGCCACGACCTTCCTGTGCCTTCGCCAGGAAAGCCGCCACAAGCGCGGGAATACGTTCCGGACGATAAAGAAGACGAGCGGCATCGGCAGGAAACAGAGCAGCGTCAGCTTCCAATCCATGACGAGCAGGATGGCCGTGATGCCGATAATGTTCATCGCGTTCACAATAAAATAGGACATGCCGTCGACGAAAAAATATTGCAGTTCCGTCGCATCGTTGTTCACCCGCGTCATCAGCTGTCCCGTCTGCTTTCGTTGAAAAAAGTGAAGCGACAGCCGCTGCATCGCGGAAAATACGCTTGTCTTCAAGTCGAAGGATACGTTGGCCGCCAGCTTCGCGATCATAACCCCGAACAGCACGCCGAACAACAACGACAGCGTACGGAATGCAATGATGAGCAAGATGACGAGCCCGATCTGACCGGCAAACGATCCTTTTCCGCCGAGCGCCTGATCGAACAGCACAGTTCCTTGCAAGTACGGGATGACCAGCCCGGTCGCCGAGTTGAGCAGCATGAACAATACGATGAAAAAGATCGACGTTTTGTAAGTGCCCGAGAACGAAAGCAGCCGGAGGAAAATGGCATGCTTCTTGAGACACTTCGGGCATATTTGCCGCCCTTTCTCCGGGTAGATCATGCCGCACTTGGGACAGGATGCAGTTTCCTGCGATTCGTCCAGCTCTTGCGGATCCAGCGCTTCGCGGTTCTTCAGCTTCTTGAACGCGGATGCCAGCTTCGCCGCCCGTGCCATATGGCCGTTCGTAAAAGCCGCAACGGTCCGCTCGCCCTTCTTCTCCTTGATCACGATCATCCCGGAAGCGACTAGATTAACAACCGAGACCGCTTCCAGATCACTAAGCAGGATCGTCTCCTTCGACCACGGCCCCTCCGGAGCCGGGGAGACAGGCTTTTGCTCCTTTTTCGGCACGAAGAAGCCTCTGTAATTTTTCTCCTGCGACGGCAGCTGTCCGCTGGACACAATGACGAGCGCTTCCGGCTCGAGCAGCACATACGTGTCCATGAAGCCGCCGTCCATGCTCCGATCGCAAACCATCCAGTAGAGCAGCCTTTCCGGATCAAGTCCGTTTTGCCGCACTACCGCTTCCACTTCCGTTGGCAACGTTTTCATTTTCGCTCCATTTAGTAAGAAATTGGGATTTTTCCTTGCCCATTACCAATAATAATGATTAACTCGATATCTGAAAAGGTAAAGAATGATTGAAAAAACGGAAGAAAACCGCAAATTGCTCTGATTCCCCTTCGAATGCCCCGTAATTGCAACCGTTTTGCCAATCGTCGTAACGGACCTCAGCCGGCGAGCAAATTGGAATCCCGTCCCATCTTTAATATCCCACTCACAGTATATAGGAACATTCGTTCTCGCACAAGACGGAAAATGAACCGATTCCATATGCGGCGCAAGTCTCACATTCCAAAAAATGGAAAGAGAGAAAGATGACGTGTTTCGTCTTCTTTCTCTCTTTAATTATACGAATAACGCGAATGTACGTTAAGTTTCCTTCAGCGGAAACACCATGTTCCATGTGTTTTTGGCGTCGGAAAATCCTTTCGTTCCGTCCGACACGGCAGCGAATAAATGCGTCGGCTCGCCGTCTTCACCGAACAGCAGGAACGGTCTTTCCATATTGCCGAGCGTGGTCGTCGTGCCGTCGTCCCACGCAATGCTGCGGGAATAAGCGTGCGGCTCCTCCGATACGTCCCACTTCAGCCCGTCCGCGGAACGGGCGTGAATTCCGCCGTATTTCTCTCCGCAAATGTTGCCGTCCATGTCTTTGGCGATCATCTCATAGCCGTTCTTCGTCCGCCAGATGAATGGGTCTTCCAGATGGAACCGCTCCGGCGGGAATACGGGCTCCTCCTGGAGCACCCGGTACGGTCCCAAATAATGGTCGGCCGCCGCAGCGCCGATCGTCATTTGCCCATGCACATTGTCTTCGTATTTGCGCGCCTTGTAGATGAGCAGCACCGAACCGTCCTCGGCCACGCTAGGCGCCGGATTCGACGTAAGGAAGCTGTCGAAACAACCGGGGCGGGTCGACAGGACCGGCGCATCAAGGCGCGTCCAAGGCCCGAATACGCTCGGAGCGGTGGCGACGCCGATCCGCTTGTTCGCCCGGGCGACGATGGTCACCGGGTCGTGCAATCCTTGGAAACTCTTCGGGTCCGGGTCGGGCAGCGGGTGTGTGGAACCCATATAGAACAGGACATACGTCCCGTTATGTTTCGTAATATGCGGATTATGCGTACTGCGCCCGTCCCAGTATTCGGCGCCCCGGGCCGGCAGCACCACTTCCTGAAAAGCGTACGGCCCCTCCGGCGTATCCGAAACGGCCCTTACGATTTCCGAAGCGAACAGCCACCCCGGGTGCATCGGGTAATGCTTGGGCCAACGGGAGGCGAACATATGGTACTTTCCGTCTTCTCCGCGAACGACCGAGCCGCACCATACCCAGTAGCCTTCCATGCGGAATCCGCCATTCTTCGGGGCGGGTTGTATGTTCCATTTCATCTGATAACAACTCTCCTGTTCCATCGTTTCTTGGATTCTCGCAGCAATCAACATATGAGGATACGACAAGGAAACAACGATTTAAGCTATGTTCTCTTCCATCCGGCAAGTCTATAATCAAACTATATCAAAGAATTGCAAACGGAGGAACCGCCTTTGAATCTGCATGCCAAAGCATACTTCATTATTCAATCGGCGCTGCTCGCAGCCGCTCTGTCCGGCTGCAGCGGCGGCACGAAGCAAGCCGGAACGCCGGCAGCGTCGCCTCCTGCGTCGGAAACGGCCAAGCCGGAGTCTCCCCCGCAGCCGGCTGCCATATCGGCAGCCCCGCCGGCCACGTATGTGATGAACGGCGCCGTGCTGAGCGTCATTCGCGCCAAGGTCGCTGCCGGCCAGTCAGCCGAGTACAAAGCCGCGCTGGACCAGCTCAAACGAGAGGCGGATGCAGCGCTGAAAGCGGGGCCTTTTACCGTGACCGCCAAAACATCCGTGCCGCCAAGCGGCGACAAGCACGATTATATGAGTATGGCTCCGTATTGGTGGCCGGACCCTTCCAAAGCGGACGGCAGGCCGTATATCCAGAAGGACGGGCAAACGAACCCGGAGCGCGACAGCGACAAGTACGATGCCGTCCGCTTCGGCAAAATGGCCGGAACGGTCGAAACGCTCGCGCTCGCTTATTATTTGACCGGACAGGAGCCGTACGCCGTCCAGGCTGGCAAGCTGCTGCGCGCCTGGTTCCTCGACGCCGCCACGAAGATGAATCCGAATATGAACTTCGGGCAGAGCGTACCAGGCCGGGCCGACGGACGCAAGGAGGGCGTGCTCGATTCGCGGCATTTCCTGACAACATCCGATGCCGCCGCCTTGCTGGAAGGCTCGACCGGCTGGTCGAAGCAGGACGCCGAAGGCTACCGCGGCTGGTTATCCCAATACGTCAAGTGGCTTAAGGAAAACCCGCTCGCCCTGCAGGAGAAAAAAACGGCCAACAACCACAGCACATGGTATGACGCCATCTTGACAGGGCTCATGCTGCACAGCGGCGACCGCGAAGGCGCCGCCGCCTACTTGAAGGAATCGGTCCCGAAACGCATTGCCTCGCAAATCGACAAGGACGGCGGGCAGCCGGAAGAGATGAAGCGGACGCGTTCGTTTCACTACCCGGTGTTCAATCTGGAGGCATTCTCGATGCTCGCGCTTTATGGTCAGAAGACCGGCTTCGATCTGTGGAAGTACGAGACGGCCGACGGCAAAAGCATTAAGAAGGCTTTCGATTATCTTGTTCCTTATTTCAACGGCAAGCCTTGGCCCCATGCGCAAATCAAAGCGGAGAACGAGGCTGATTTCGCCGCCTATCTGCGCGAAGCCGCCATCATCTACGGCGACCGCAGCATGGCCGAGGCGGCGGACAAAACGCTCGGCTCGGCCAAAGCGAGCTCCCGCGTCAACCTGATTGCGCCCCAGCCGCCGAAGGCCGCGCCCTAACCGCCATGGTTAGGGCTTTACGCCTTGCGGCACGATCGAGAAGGCTTCGCCTTTGCCGAGCGTCAAGGTTACGGTGCGCTGCCGCACCGGTATGGGCGGCCCGAACGGAGTCAATCCGTCGATGCCGATCCGATACGCTTCGACCGCCCCCTCTTCCGGCCAGTCCGGCGGCAGCTCCCATTCCAGCCCGCTGTATCCCTCTTCGCTGAATGCGATCATTTCCGGATGGCTGCGCTCCAGCCACAGCGCCGGTACGAATACATCGCCGCCCCGCCGCAGCCATCTTCCCGCCTGGCGAATCCAGAGCCGATCGCCCTCCTTTCCGCTTGTCACCCCATTCGAGAAGGTGACCTCACCGTCTTTATCCTGCAATCGCTCCAGCCGGTTAAGGAAATACCACGGCAGCGCCGTCGTGCAAAATTGCTGTAAAAAACCCTTCAGCTTCTCCGGGTCTTTCTTGATCAAGCCTTGTCCGAGCATGCTGACCCCAAAACGTGCATCCCCGCCTTCTCCGCCGACATAGACCGATGCCGGTACCTGCATCGGATCAAGCTGGCCGAAATGCCAAGCGAACGGCTGCAGGCCGATCAGCGGGTCTTTCCGGTACCGGCCGTCGAATTCGGATGTGACATCCACGCCCTTGTCCATCCAATAGCGGATGATGCTGCGCTGCGTCTCGATCTCCTCGTCCGTCGTAATGCCGTGATATGGGCTGATCGCCTCTTCCCCGAAGCCGGGTATATATTGATGGAACGCGTCGATATGAATCGTACCGGCGCGGGCGAGCGGCAGCATATCGGTCAGACGGTCAATCCGCCGCTGCGCGAAGCCTGCGCTCCACTCCCTTGTATAGCTGATCGGATAGCCCCACTTGTATTTACGCAGGCTGCCGTCGGGGTTTCTGGCGAGCAAATCCCGATTCACGTATTCATCCCACATGGGGCTGTCTTCCTGCGCATCGAGCATGTTGATATGCAGGCTGACCGCGGTGCGGTATTGGAACGCTTCAGACATCAGCCACTTCAGGCTGTCCAGGGCGGTGGCATCCTCCTCGCGCCGAATACGCGGGTTGACGACATCCATCGCCGGATACCCTGTATCGTGGCCGTCATACTGCCAGCCGACCAAGTAGATGATTTTCGGTATTCCGCGCGTCAGCCGGTCCAGCCTGCGTATGACCTCCAGCGCCTGCTCGCAGGTCAGCCGCAGCTGGCCGCCTTTTTCGCACATCGTCATTTTCATCGTCAGCGTCTGATGGTAGCGGTGTTGAAAAGACAGCATCGGCGGTACGCCTTCTTTCCTATATTATTGAACGGATATATTCATCGGCTAAACTCATCGACTCATTCCCGTGTCAGCGGTTCGGCAGCCCGTACAGCTTCCACGGCTTATGCCCTCCGAAATAACCGCACAGATGCGGCTCGGCCGGCAGCGGCTGCACGACACATTCCGGCGGCGAAGCGTCCTCCGGGTACAATACAGCCTCTTCGCCCCTCTGCAGCTCGATCGTAATCCAGCCGCTGCCGTCCTTCCGGCAAGCGTCCGGCTTGCTGCACGCAACCGGCGCGTCCGGCGCCCAGTCCGTTCGAAGATGGCAAGGCTCTCCGGCCAAGCTGCGGACCCGAATCCACACCGTCCGGCCCCGCTCCCGTCTCGCGCTGACGGCAAAGCCGCCCTCGGCCCGCAAATCGTGGAAGACGGCATCCTTCCACTCCGAAGGCACAGCAGGGAACACGCGAATGCCCTCGCCCCAGCTTTGCAGCAGCAGGTCGTGTATCGACTCCGCGCCGGCCAGCGGCGATTCGATGACCGGTCCCGCTTCCTTGTACATCGTATTGGGCTTGAACAAATGCAGCATCGTGCGAATGTATTGCAGCGCTTCGTCCCCGAGGCCGATCGCAGCGGCTACGGAAGCGGCACTCGTAAAGCTGAAGCCGCGAAGATCGCCTTCTCGCCCGATCCAATGCCGCAGCGTACGAAGAATGAGCGCCCGCTCTTCGTCCGTCTCCCCGCTGACGAGATGGAGCGGGAACACGGCCTGCAGATGGCTGAAGTGGCGATGACCGAATTCGAGCCGCTGCCCTCGTCCCAGAAGAAAGCCTTCTTCCGGATCAGTCGGCAGCGGGGTCAAGCGATCCAGCACATCCTGCCATTTCGGACGGAGCTCGTCCTCCGCTTCCAGTCGATCGCACAGGAGAAGAAGTGTGCGGCAGCCCCAGGCCAAGAGCGCCAAATCGTAATGGCAGTCGGGCACGGTCAGCTGCTTGAAGGAGCCGTACTCCGGCGATACGGACGGCGGCAGGTGGAGCTTGCCGTCTTCGCCCTCCTCCAAGATATGCAGATAAAAGTTCACGCTCCGGCGCAGCAGCGGATACAGCAGCTCGCGAAGCATTTCCTCATCCATCGTATGACGGTAATGCCGCCACAAGTTGTGGCACACCCACGTCAGGTTGCCGGTTTCGTCGCTTACTTTGGCCCGCAGATCGTAGCTGCTGCTTCGCCCAAGCCCAGCGGAATTATGACGGTACGCTTCAGGCACGTTGCCGATCAGATTCGGCATCTGCTCCCGGAACCCCCGCACCAGCGATTCGCCGATCGACAGCCGCCCGGAAGTATATACCGGCGAATAGCTCATCTGCACGTTCATATTGAACCAGACGCCCGCCCAAGGCGTCGGCGCGAGCCATGGCCCTTGATTGTCGATGATGTTCCCATTCGCGCGGGTGGCCGAAGCCAGCTTATACATCTGGATCCAGTAAAATCCTTCAAGCCTCGTATCCGGCAAGGAAACGAAGCTTTGCGGGTAGTAGGCATGCCACCAGGCGCGGTGGGCTTGGACAAGCTCCGGCCAGGACAGCGACGCAGCCGCCGTCAAATCTTCTCGCGCCTGCTGCAGCTCCGCCTCGCCCGTCCCGTTTCTTACGGTAAGCAGCAGCCTGCGGCGCAGCGGCGACTCGGATACGTCCTTCCATGCCGTGACGCAGCCTTCACCGTTCGGATACCGCTGCACGCCGAAGCATACGCCTTCCGCCTCCCACTTCTCGACGGCCGTCTCGGGAATGTACTGGTTCAAGTTGAATCCATCCGCATTTTTCAGCACCGGATCGACTTCGGGGTTTGCATACCAGCGCAGCGCGGCATCGGTTTCCTCCTCCGTCACCATAAGCTCCACGCAAAGCACCGGCCTCGTGCTGTGTACAAAAGCGCGGAGCGACGCTTGGCCGACCGTCGTCGTCATGTCCGCGCGAAGCTCCGCGTTCCACAGGTCCAGCCGCATCGTTGTCGGCTGGTACAGCTGGCCGGCAAGCTCCAGGTCGAGCTCCCCGATCGGCACACGCGGAGGAAATCCGCTGCCCGACGTTCTGCTCGCCGTCACGTCCGTATGCCCGAGAACGAAGCGGAGCACATTGCGCTTGGCGCGATGCTCCTCGGCATACACCATGGCGCCCAACTGCCCGTTGCCGAGAAAAGCGCCTTCATCCCATGTGACCGGCTTGACGACCCAAGTCATGTCGTGCCGTCCCAAAAACGAGCTCCAGTCGATGTTATCCGTTATCATAGCGACTCCTTGATCTGATTATGACGTTTTGACGCCGTATTTCCGCTTGCGGTACTGCGACGGAGATTCCCCCTGGCGTTCGTGAAACAGCCTTGAAAAATATGACGTTGTCAGTCCGACGCTTTCGCTGATTTCGGTCACCGTCATATTCGTCTGCTCCAAAAATTCCTTCGCCTTCAGCAGGCGAATTTCCTGCAAATATTGAATCGGACTCATACCGATGCGCTGGTTGAACATCTTGATAATATAATGCGGGTGAAACCCGAACTGCTTGGCCATAGCGCCAAGCGTCACTTTATCCGAGTAATGCTTGCGAATATAGTCCGCCATCGGAAACGAAACGCGCTGCTTCTTCTCCTTCTGCTCAGTCGTCACGTCCCGTTCCGCCGCTTCGCCGCCCCAGGCGGTATGGGCGAGCGACAATAGCGTCGCCTTCATCCCCGAGTCGATCCGGTAGCACGTGAGCGGGTGCGGGCCGTCCTGTTCCTGCTGGGCGACGCGCATCCAATGCTCCAGGGCGTTCAAATCGGCGGAGCCGCATGTTCCTGTAACCGGAATGCCGCGGATGATCGACTCCAGCTCCCTGTCCTGCAATGTGAAACTGCAAGCCATGACCGAGCCGTCAACCGGCAGCGCGATATGGTAGGGTAACGGGTTGCCGGGCAGCGCCAGGAAGTAGCAGCCCGCAAGAAGCGGCTGCAGCTTGCCGCCGTATGCCACGGTGCCCTTCCCTTTGTGGGCGACGATCAACAACATTTCCCCGTCGCAGGGAGCGACTTCACACGCTCCGGGGCCTTCCAGCTTGCCGATCCAACCGGCTCGCAGCTGCGCATCTCTGAACACATTGGTTTCGTGAAAACGAATGCCTCTCATCCGTGCGACCCCCTGTTATCGAATAGTCTCCATACCGGTGATTGAAAACGTGTTCCGCCCGACATCTGCTCACCCGATGACGTGCAGCCGCTTGATTTCGTTCCGGTTCGGCGCCTGATGGCACACATAGTCCTCTATCCATCTTATCCGGTTTCGTCGCGAACGTAATTGCGTTTTTTTATGATCACATGTCGTTTTTTTGCTATAGGCTGCCGGGATCGCCGCCACGAGACGAGCCTCGGCTAACGACGCAGCATGCTTTGCTATGTGAATTAAAAAATGCCCCCGGACCAAAAGGTCCGGGAGCTTGCCGTCGTTATCCGACGATAGGATATGCGAATGTATACGTCCCCGATCCGAGCGACAGACGCACATGGCCTTCTGCCTGCTCTCGGGAAAGGATGCCTTCTGCGGCTGCCAGCTCGCGGCCGCTCTCCTGCACGTCCGCAAGGAGCGCTTGGGGCAGTTCCACCGAAGCGGTCGTATTCGGCGGCACCGTGATCTCCACCGACAGCCGTCCGTCCGGCTGTTTACTCCAGCCCGATGCAGCCGTCCCGTACATCGTGTTCAGCGTGGCGCGTACCCATTCGAATCCTTCGCCGGTCTGCGGGCGAATCTGAAGATGCTTGTAACCGGGCGTTTCGCGATCCGTGTCGAGGCCGGCCAGCACCTGGTACATCCAGTCGCCGATCGAACCGTAAGCGTAATGGTTGTACGAATTCATCGCCGTACTCCAGAAGGAGCCGTCCGGCTTGATGCCGTCCCAATGCTCCCACATCGTCGTCGCGCCTTTGAGCACCGAATAGAGCCACGAAGGATATTCCTTCTGCAGCACGAGCTTGACCGCCGTCTCATGATAGCCGTTCTGCGAAAGCGCGTGACACAAGTACGGGGTGCCTACGAAGCCGGTCGTCAACCGGTCTTTGTTTTGCCGGACCATGGCGGCAAGCGTACCGGCGACGCGGCGCTTCACATCGCCTTCCACAAGGCCGAACATAAGTGCGAGCACATACGCCGTCTGGGTCGGAGCGGCCAACCGTCCCGCAGGCGTAACGAATTCACGGTTGAACGCCTCGACAATGCGGCGGTACAGCAGCCGGTACTGCTCCGCATCGTCGGTATGGCCAATAATTTCAGCCGTCTTCGCAAGCAGCTCGGTCGAGTAGGCGTAAAACGCGGTGGCGATGTAGTCGTTCGGCGTGGCTCCACGGTAGCTGCCCTCTTTGGCATCCAGACCGAGCCAATCCCCGTAGTGAAAGCCCGTATTGCGTAAATACTCGTTATCGCCCTGACGACGCATATATTCAACCCAGGCTTTCATGCTGTCGTACTGTTCCTCCAGTATGCGCGTATCGCCATAGCATAAATATACGGTCCACGGGCAGATGACGGCGGCGTCGCCCCATGCCGCCGAGCTGTGTGTATGCTCGGGAGGAAGCGCATCCGGTATGACGTGCGGCACCGCTCCGTCCGCTTGCTGGTCGGCCTTCAAGTCCCGAAGCCATTTTGTGAAAAACGACGCAACATTCATATTGAATGCCGCCGTCCGGATGAACACCTGCGCATCGCCGGTCCAGCCCAGCCGTTCGTCCCGCTGCGGGCAATCGGTCGGGATGTCGAGGAAGTTGCCTTTTTGCCCCCACAGAATGTTATGCTGCAGCTGATTGATCAGCGGGTCCGAGCATTCGAATGATCCGGTGCGCTCCATATCGGTATGAATCACTCTGGCCGTGAAGCAGCTCAGGTCCGGCTCGCCGTTCCAGCCTTCCACCTTCACGTAACGGAAGCCCTGGAACGTGAAGTGCGGCTCGTACGTCTCCGCTCCGCCGCCCTTGCAAATATATTCGATCCGCTGCTTGGCGGAACGTAAATTGGCGGTGTAGAAGTTGCCTTCCTTGTCGAGCACTTCCGCGTGCTCCAGCACGATCCGGCGGCCCGCGTCCGCATGGATCGTGAACCGGACCCAGCCGACCAAATTTTGCCCCATATCGATCACCGTCTCGCCCTTCGGCGTGCGAATGAGCGCGATCGGCTGAATATCCTCCACCACCCGTGTCGGATCGTTCTCCTGGGCAATCAAGTGCTCTTTCGGCAGATCCAGCGCTTCCGCCGGCTCCCAGCGGGTGACGTCGTAACCCGGCGCATTCCAGCCGGTCATTTCCATCGTCGCGTCATACTGTTCTCCGTGATACAGCTCCGCCATCCGAATCGGTCCGGCCGACGATACGCGCCACGACCGGTCCGTAGACCACACCTGCTCGGTTCCGTCCTCATACTTCACATGCAGCTGCATCAGCAAAGCGCGCCGGTCGCCGTACAGATTCCGCGCGCCCTTCCAGGCCAAGTTGCCTTTGTACCAGCCGTCGGCCAGTGCGGCTCCGACAACATTGTCCCCTTCCGCGAGCAGACCGGTAACGTCGTACGTCTGATACTGCAGCCGCTTATTGTAGCTTGTCCATCCCGGCGTGAACAGATCGTCGCTGACGCGGCGGCCGTTCACATACGCCGTGTACAATCCGAGAGCGGTCGCATACAGGCGGGCGGAACGAACTTTCCTTGCGGGGGTGAAGGTCGTTCTGACATAGTCGGCCGGCTGCTCCGGTGACTTGTCCTCCTCATTCTCCGCCGTTTGGCGGGAAGCAGAAATCCATTCCGCCGTCCATGCGGACGGATCCATCAGCCCGGTTTCCCAATAGGCCGGCGCGCTCCATTCTGAGCCGATCCCCTGATCGTCCCACACGCGCACCCGGTAATAGTAACGGGTACGCGGCTCCAGCTCCGCTCCTTCGTATGCGACATGAACGGACCGATCGGACTGTACTGCTCCCGTGTCCCACGCAAGCGTGCTGAAGTCCGGATCTTCTTTGGACACCTGGATCCGGTATGCGCTTTGATTCGTGTTTCTCCGTCTCGCTTCGATATGCCAGCCGAACCTCGGCGCGCGCACATCCAGACCGAGCGGATTGCTCTTGTACTCGCATTTCAATCGAACGACTTGCAGTTCCATACTTCGTATCACCTCAGGCTACAATTTCCTTCATTGTATTATGAATGTCCGCGAAATTTACAGGTTGTTCCCGACATTTATATAGGCCTATAATGACATTACAACGACAAGGAGCGCATATGACATGACGATACGAAAAAGCACGCGAACATTAAAGGGCAAGTCGTATTTCGAGCCGGATTTTCCGGTATTTGTCAATCGCGCCGTCGAATCGTTCTCGCTGCTCGAGCACGGCCACGATTTCATGGAGCTCTGTTACGTGGCCGAAGGCGGCGGTTATCAGTACATCGGCGAGCAGACGCTGCCGGTCAGGCAGGGCGACTGGTTTTTTATCCCGGTCGGCGTATCCCATGTCTTTCGCCCTGCGCATGCCGATGCCCGGAGCCGGCTGATCGTCTACAACTGTATCTTCGCGCCGGAGATGCTGGATCGGATCGCCGAGAGCCAGGCGGGCTTTGTCCCCGATGAAGGACTGTCCGTGTTCCGGCGTCTCCGGCAGGAGCGGCGCTGGCTTCACGCCAGAGAGCAAAGCGGCGAAATCCACGCGCTGATGAGCCGTCTGCTTATGGAATATTCCCTCCGTAAGGAAGCGCGCCGCACCATGATTGTGACCTGCATTACCCAGCTGCTCGTCGCGTTCGCCAGAGCCGTCTATGCGGAGGAACTGGAGGAAGCGGCGGCCGGGGAGACACCTATCGACGAAGTGCTGTCCTGGCTTGAGCATCACGCGGAAACGCCGCCTCTACTGGAGGAAGCGGCCGCACAACTGAACGTAGGCGCGAGGCAGTTTCAGCGGCTGTTCCTGAGAGCGACCGGACAAACCTATTCCGACTACATGCAGACCCTCCGGGTGCAGCGCTGCTGCGAGCTGCTCCGGTCGACCGACTGGAAGGTGCATGCCGTAGCCGAACGTGCGGGCTTCAAGGATATGAAGCATTTCTATGCGCTGTTCAAAAGAAAAACGGGAATGACGCCCCGGGAATTCCGGCATAGCTGAACTCCGCCGGTTTCGCGGATGAATGGTCGCGCTAAGGGCATGGTCGCCCATTGCAGGAAAAAGAAAGGCGCGGCGGCTTGCAGTCCTCACCGCCTAATCCCGCCGACGGCGCTGGAAACGTTATCCATCATTTTGAACATTACCGGCCGCCCCACTCATTTCCTGATTTTACCTCGAAGCATGTAGGTGGACGCATGTTGTCCGAACGACAACTTGGACAGAAGGAGAAGATCAGTGAACAAGAATCAAACGGAAAAAAGAGCCTGGCGGCGGCTCGGGGCGATGGTGCTGGCGCTCGTCGTCGCGGGACAAGCGCTGGCATGCTCCCCGCTTCCCGGCATAGGCGGATCGCCTGCCATTGCGGCAGCGGAGGAGCAGCAGTCGGTCGTCAGCACATGGATGTGGAATCCGTACGTCATCGCGGACAAAGGAAATACGCTGCGTCAGTTGACGGAGAAAGGCGTCAATCGTCTGTATTTGTTCATCGACCCGGATTTCTCGGCAACGTATTACAAGGAATTCATCAGTGAAGCGCATGCCCGTGGGATAAAGGTGCACGCGCTGAATGGCGCGCCCGGCTGGGTGCTCCCCGAACACAACGACAAAATGTACGATTTCATCTATTGGGTGAAGCAGTACAATGTGGGCGCCCGGGCGGAAGAACAGTTCGACGGCATCCATCTGGATGTGGAGCCGTACGTGATGCCGCAGTGGAAGCAGCAGTCGGATGCGATGATCGGCTTGTGGACCGACACGGTGAGCGGATTTGTGCAGGAAGTGAAGAGTGACACCGACCTGACCGTCGGCATCGACATGCCGGTCTGGCTTGAAACCTACCGCGTACGCGACGGCTATGGCGGCATGACGACGCTCTCGGACCGGCTCATGCGCATGGTCGAGCAGGTGACGCTGATGGCATACATCGACAACGCCAAAGACATTATCGATTCGGTTCAGAACGAGCTCGCCGAAGCGGATCGGGCCGGCGTTCCCGTATTGATCGCGGTGGATACCGTAGACAGCGGGGAGCCGGGCGGCAGCTTCCATGCGAAAGGAACTGCGTCCATGAGCGCGGAGCTCGGCAAAGTACATGAAGCGTTCGCCGGCCATGCTTCCTACAAGGGCACGGCCGTTCACGAATGGGACAGCTGGCTGCAGATCGGGAGATAGCTTCAGGTCCCGTCATCATCTTGCAAGCGCCATTAGTCGCGGTAAGCCTCCAAAAAAAAGAGATTGGCAGAGCGCCTGTAAGCAGACGCTCCTCCAATCTCTGGCACTTCTTGAGCACCTTAAGTTCATAAGAAATCAACCAAGTCTATTCAACTCTAGCACGTTTTGGTATAACAGACTTGGGTTGGAAAGTATCACCTCCAGAGCGGTGGGGATGCGAATGCAATTTTCGTTAACGGAAATGATTATGCTCGGCATGTTCTTGCCGGCCTTGCTCACTTACTTGCACAAACGAAAATAATCCGCCCAGGTTAGCGCCACGGTGCGGATTACTTTCTCTGATTGCTTAGGAGGTTTCCCGCCCAAGGTATTGTGCAGGGAGTCGGACGGCCATCCGGCTCTTTTTTCTATCCTAAATCATATCATGACTGTTTTATTCATACAATTTAGCTTTCACTTTATCCGCCAATATTTCTCATCACTATTGACGCTTAAACGACCTCTTCTGCGTCAAGCCGCAGACTGCACCACCTATGCTTATCTCGTCTCCCGGTGCAGCGTATATTTGTTCAGCCGCGGGCAAAATTTGCGCAGCTCCAGCCGGCCGGGGTTCGTCTTCTTGTTCTTGGTCGTCGTATAATTGCGGTCCCCGCATTCCGTGCACGCCAAAGTTGCGATCACACGCATCGCTGTCCCTCCTTCCCATTCGCGGTTTCCATTCGAAACGATTCAGGCAAACAGTTCCTGCTGCTCAAGATTCGCATTCGGCAGCTCATCCTGCAGTCCGCTCCAATCCCCGCTCATCTCTTCTTCGGTCAGCAGACACCGGTCGAGCGATTCGGCGATAAGCTGCGGCTTCAGGTCGATGCCGATGAATACGATCTGATTGGTTCGGTCCCCGAATACCGGATGCCAACGGGCGGCCAGCTCGGGATCGTCCTGTATGAGCTGCGTCCTCTCGGCCTCGGGTAACGCCGCCGTCCATAGACCGGCCGGTCCGAAGCGGATCGACGGTCCCGCTTGACTTAAGCTTTGCGCCATCTCATTTCTCGATGCGAGCCATACCAGCCCTTTCGCCCGCACGATTTCCTCCGGCCATGCCTCCATCCACAAGGTCAGCCGTTCCGTATGAAACGGTCTCTGCCGCTCGTAGACGAAGGAAGAGATCCCATACTCGTCGGTTTCCGGCGTATGATGCTCTTGATTCAACTCCTGAATCCATCCGGCCGAAGCGCTCGCTTCTTCAAAATTGAAAGCGCCCGTATTCAAAATCAGGTGCGGATCGATTTTCCCGAATTCGGCGCGAACCAGTTTGGCTCTCGGCTGCAGCGTGCGAAGCACCTGCTCCAGCTCGCGAAGCTCCTCTTCTTCGACCTTATCGCACTTGTTCAAGACGAGAACGTCGCAAAACTCGATCTGGCTGATCAGCAAATCGACAACGTCTCGCGTGTCCTCCTCATGCGCCGCTTCCTGACGGTCAAGCAGGCTTTCGCCCGAAGCGTAGTCATGCCAGAACCGGTATGCATCCACGACGGTGACCATGCAATCGAGACGGCAAAACGCGGACAGGTCGATCCCCTGCTCCTCGTCCTTGTAGCTGAACGTCTGTGCAACCGGCAGCGGCTCTCCAACGCCGGTCGATTCGATCAATATGTAATCGAAACGATTTTCGCTCGCTAGCCGCTCCACTTCTTTGAGCAAATCCTCGCGAAGCGTGCAGCAAATGCAGCCGTTCGACATTTCCACCAGCTTCTCTTCCGTTCGGGAGAGACCACCGCCCGACCTTACGAGTTCGGCGTCGATGTTGATTTCGCTCAAATCGTTGACGATGACGGCGACTTTGAGCCCCTGACGGTTATGCAGTACATGATGAAGCAGCGTCGTTTTGCCGGCTCCCAAATAACCGCTCAAGACGGTAACGGGAAGTTTACTCGTGTTCATTACCATTTCCCCCAATACGTAATTCTTACGATTATAATTCATTTAAAAACCGAACTCTCGGTTCGGCCCCATCCCAATCCTTTATACGTAATTATTACTATTAACAATATACCGGCTCCCTTTGCCGTTGTCAAGCCATTGAATCATGCACGCCGTTGAAACCATAGCGATGTCTCTTCGCCGTTGGCCCCGTTTGTGCAGCGGGCCGGTCAAGGAACGCGCATAAGGTTCTATATTCTGCGCCTTTTTTTAGGCAGGCGTGCACAGCCTCATCTTCTTTCGGACGTACTGCGCCTGCTGGAAAAAAACGCAATCTGGGCAAGCCGCACGAAAAAACGCAGCTCCGGTAGGGGAAGCTGCGCTTCTTGCTTAATTGGCTGATATTTGCTGATACCGGTTATCTAGTTGATTGATTTGGGATGTCAGCCGCCGCAATGACGAATCGATTTCCTTGAATGATTGTCCCATTGCCGTAATTTCCCGGCCTGCGCGACTCATCTCCCGCAGCAGCCGGTCAATATCCGACTTGGTTATAGATGCCGCTTTCATTAAATCCCTCCTAATCGCTAACTTCATTGTAACGTATCGGTGCCGCTTCGAATGTTTCTTTCGTCTGCTACACTATTCGCAGGTAATGTTCATTTTGGGGAGGGAGACGTTCATTTTGTTCAGAAAATTCACAAGAGCTCCCTCTTTTCCGTAAATACAACTATTTCCTGACACCTCTTAAACGCAGCGGCGCGGACAAATGTTTCAGACCGCAAACAAAAATACTCCCCTGAGGGAGTATCGATTGAAGACCAAAATTATGTCGCCTTCACATATTTCGCAATGACGTTCTCATAAACGTTTTTCGGACGCAGGCCGACCAGCTTCTCCATCGGCTCCCCGTCGTGGAACAAGATGACGGTCGGCATGGACATCACGCCGTAGCTGGCGGCGCTTCCGGGCGAATCGTCGCAGTCGACCTTGGCAAAGGCCACCTGATCTCCCATGGTTCGCTCCAGCTCTTCCAGCATAGGCAGCAGCACGCGGCAAGGCGGGCAATGGACGGACCCGAAGTCGACGAGCGTTACCCCCTGTTTGCGAATGCCGTCGCCAAACGTACGGTCATCAAGTACGATCATGCGTTTTCTCCCCTTCCTGATTCGCTTGCCGTTCGCGCACAATGTACTGAATCCGTTCTTCCAGATTCGACTGAATGCGCTGCAGCAGCCGGATTTGTTCATTGATTTCCTCAAGCTTCTCCCGGTACACCGGCAGCACCTCTTCGCAAAACGCTTCTTCGTTTTTGATGACACAGTGCAGGAACGAAGCAATTTGCGCGGTGGACAAACCAAGGCTCAAATAAAACTGAATGGTGCGCACCTGCTCAACCGCAAGCGGGGAATATTCGCGGTATCCGTTATCTTCGCGGGAAGGCACAAGCAGATGCTGCTCCTCGTAATAGCGCAGCGAACGAATGCTTACGCCGGTCCGTTTCGAAAGCTCCCCGATTTTCATACATTGCGTCTCCTTCCGTCGGCAGCGTAGCCTCATTATAAACCATGACATTAATGTGAGGGTCAATACAAAAAAAGACCGTCTCACGCCGATCAAGGGGCGAAACGGTAATTTACTGCATCGTATGCGTTAAATATGCGCCTCAATAATACGCGCCACGCCGTCTTCGGCGTTCGTCAGCGCCACGACATCGGCGATCGCCTTCACCGACTCCTGAGCGTTCCCCATCGCCACGCCAAGGCCTGCCTCCCGGATCATCGGCACATCGTTCAGGCTGTCTCCGACCGCAATGACTTCGGACATCTGGATGCCGAGGATGCCGCATACTTCCCGCAGGCCGCTCGCTTTATTGATGCCCGGCGCGTTCAATTCGATGTTCGTGACTGCGGAATTGCTGATCTCAAACGCATTCCACGTTTCCAGCTCGCTGCGGATTTCTTGCAGCAGGCCGATATTTTTGCTGCTGAGGCCGAGCTGCAGCCAGCGGAGCGAATGCACGTCTTCCGGCAAATTCGTTTTGTTGACGCGCCCTTCCACAGTATGGGACCAAAAATTGACTTGATCGGCATAAGCGGGGAGAACTTCGGTCAATATCCGCGAAACGAGATGCGAGTCGAGAATATGCCGGGCCAGAAGCTTGTCCGGCAAGCTCCATACCTCGCTGCCGTTATTGATGACCAGCGGGGTGTCCAGCTGCAAATCCTGGGCGAAGGCGGACGCATCCGAAATCGGCCTGCCGGTCGCCAGCGTCACGCGAACGCCCGATTCGATGGCGCGCGCAATCCACAGCCGGTTTTGTTCCGAGATTTCCTTGTTCGGGTTAAGCAGCGTTCCGTCCATGTCCAGAGCAATCAGTTTATAAGTCACGTTTCATCCTCCGTTCCGATCCGCATCGGCTTGTTTTTATATGTATCTATTTCTCGAAGAAGGGGACTCCTCCCGCTTCCTGCTCTTACATATTGACAAAACAAGGCAGTTCAGTCAATCGTTTTCTTCGTCATACGGATCGGCGATTCGGGGAATAATCACAGCGACGCCGTTTCGGCGGTTTTTGGAACGTTGACCAGCGAGGTGTTCGCCGATGACTTTGATGTGCGAAGTATGTAACGGAATGGAATCGCTCTCGTACAGCTGCCCCACGTGCCTTCAACCGGCCGACGACCAAGGCAAGCTGAGCGATTATTACGGGCCTTACGCCCCTTACCGGGCGATCGACGATGGGATGGACAACCTCTCTGGCGACGTAATGCAGCGCCAGTGCGTTCATCTGGCATTCTGCCCGGCGTGCGCCGCTTCGTTCCCGGTTCCGGTCCCCGAAAAGCTGCAGGCGGAATAAACGCATGCCGAATCGAATGGGACCCTTCCTTCTTCCCGAGAATACAATCCAAATGAGCCCCGATCGCGTGAAGTGCGACCGGGGCTTTGTATGGATAACCGTATCCGCATGCCGCTTGCGCGGAATCGGGGACTTACGTCGATTCCAGCTCGCCAACGAGGCGGTCGAACAAGGACAGGAGACCCGTAATGGGCTCCGGCGTCAATAGATCGACGCCCGTGCGGCGAAGCAGCTCCAGCGGATACTCCGACCCGCCGCTCTTCAGGAACGTTAAGTACGATTGGACCGTTTCCTGATCTCCGTCCAATATCCGCGTGGCAATGCTGATGGCGGACGCGATGCCGGTTGCGTATTTGTATACGTAAAAGGCGTTGTAAAAATGCGGGATGCGCGACCAGCCGTATTTCAATTCGGGATCGAGGACGACCTGCTCGCCGTTGTAAGTGCGGAACAGCGACTCATACGTCTCGCTGAACGAATCCGCGGTAAGCGCTTCGCCTCGCATCGCTTTCTCGTGGACGATCTTCTCGAATTCCGCGAACATGACCTGGGTGAAAAAGGTGCCTTTGATCGTATCGATAAAATGGTTGACCAAATACCGCTTCAGCTTCGCATCCGTCGAATGGTTCAATAAATAGTGGATGAGCAGCACTTCGTTGACCGTGCTCGCCACCTCGGCGACGAAAATCGTATACTGCGCCGAAATGCGCGGCTGATGGGCGTCGGATAAATACGAGTGCATCGCATGGCCCATTTCGTGAGCAAGCGTGAACATGCTGTCGAGCGTGTTGTTATGGTTAAGCAGCACGTACGGATGCGTACCGTACGGCCCCCAGCAGTATGCTCCGGACCGCTTTCCCTGCGTCTCCCGGACATCGATCCAGCCTGAGGTTCGCGCCTGCTTCAAGCCGTTGATGTACTCGTCGCCGAGCGGCGCAAGCCCGGCGAGCATCGTCTCGTAAGCCTCGTCGTACGGCTTCTCCAGCTCGAAATCCTCGACAAGCGGCACGCTCAAATCATAGACGCGCAGTTCGTCCAGCCCCAGCCTTTTTTGGCGGTAATCGACATAACGGTACATCGGACCCAGATGATCGCGCGTCGTCTGGATCAAGTTCTCGTAGACTGACACCGGCACGTTGTCCGCAAACAACGAGCGCTGCAAAGGCGATTCGTAATTGCGCATTTTCGAGAACAGCACATTGTTTTTCGCAGAGGCGCCGAGCGTGGAGGCAATCGTATTTTTCAATCCGACATAAGGCTTGTAATACGCTTTGAACGCTTCCGCGCGGCGCTCCCGATTATGGCTCTCCAGGATGCGGGAATACATGCCGCGGGTCAGCGTCGTTTTATTGCCGTTCTCGTCGGTTACTTCGCCGAATTGAATGTCCGCGTTGTTGATCATGCCGAATACCGTTTTGGGGACGGAGATCACCTCGCCGAGCTGCGAGAGCACCTCTTCCTTTTCCTTGCTCAGCACATGCGGTTTATATTTAAATTCTTCGTACAAATCTTTCTTGAAGTAATCGAGCCCCTGCTCTTCCGCGATGTACCGGTCGAGCGTCTCCTTCTCCATATTCAGCAGAAACGGGCGAAAAAACGACGTGGCGGACTTGATCGTCACGCCCAGGCTCCGCGCTTTGTCGAGGTACGCCTGCGCTTCGGTGACCCGCGTGTCTTCGTCCTGCTTGAGCGAGGCGTAGACGAACAGCTTCTCGTAAACGAACGATAATTGCTCATCCAGCTTCAAATAAGCAAGCAATCCCTCGGCATCGTGAATGTTATCCTGAAAAGCCGCAGCCTCCCGGCTTAACGCTTGCGCGCGCTCATAGTCTTCCTCCCATTGTGACATATCCGCATAAATATGCGTTAAATCCCATTTCTCGTGCGCCGAGACATCCGATCGCTGCAGTTGATCGCTCATTGGAGGAACACTTCCTTCTCTTAAATTGATATAGCTTCGCAAATCCCATTCTTATGATATTCGCGGATCGCTCCGGAAACCCTTTATTTTCCACGAATTCTCGTTTACCGAAGTATTCCTAAGTTTACCGTAACGAGGATTGACATCGCACACAGCAGATAATAAACTTATTTGTGCAATTACAAGCGTTTTCAAGCACAAATGTGATACATACAAACATGAGCACGCAGTCCAACACCTGCCGAGACGCCAAAACGCAGTACGGCAGGATCACAAGCTTAACCAATGTGAAGGAGTGATTCCTATGGGCAAGCCGTTTCATGATCATGATCCGAATCACCAGGAGCCGCTCGCGAATGATAGGCGAATGAGCCGCCGCAAGCTGATCGCATCGCTCGGAACCGTAGGGCTGGCCAGCATGGCTGTCTCCGCGGCCGTGTACGGCCAATCGGTGAGCAGCAGCGTTTACGGGCCGCCGGATGAGCCCGGTCTCCCGAATCCGAGGCCTCATGCCGTCAGCACCACGATTGCGGCGCTGCGGGCGGAATCTCGTCCCTTGCATTCCGATTTGTACTATATCACCGATGCCAAGCGCGAAGGCTTCTTCCTCTTTGACCCGAACGACCTGACGTCTGCGGACAATACAGGCACCATCATTGCAACCGCCTCCGGGGCAAGGCTGAAGCGTGTCGTCGAAGGTAACATCGTCTCCGCTGCCTGGTTCGGCGCCGCCGGTGACGGCATACATGACGATACGGCTGCCATTCAGGCCGCGCTGAACGAGGGTGTCAACCGCCCTTATACGATTGTCACGATTCCTTCCGGGATGTACAAGCTGACGCAGGAGCTGTTTCTGGTCAAAAACACGAGCGTCGTCATGGAGCCGAAGACTGAGCTGCTGCGCAGCCATGGCAACAATGTATTTCGCAATTACCGCACGTCCGATGTGTTCAATGGTTACGAGGGCAACGGCAATATTACGATCGAAGGCGGCATTCTGAACGGCAACGCGCTGCAATTTCCCCATATCGCAAGCGGTATGGCGTTCGCGCATGCCGAAGGCGTTACGCTGCGCAACGTGACAATCAAGGACGTTCCGTCAGGGCACGCCGTCGAGCTGACCGCGATGAAGAACGTCATGTTCGACCGCTGCTCGTTCCTCGGCTTCGCCCACGACGGCTCCAAATATTACTCCGAGGCGATTCAGATCGAAACGGCGACGCAGGCCGGGTTCGTCGGCTATTCCAAAGATCATACGACAACGCGCGACATTACGGTTCAGCATTGTTATTTCGGCAACAGCGCCACCCCAGGCATGGTGCCGTGGCCTTGCGGCATCGGCGCGCACGGATCGTCGTACAACGGCTTCTACGACCGGATCATCGTCACAGGCAACACGTTCGACTATTCTTCCTACTGGGCGATCCGTCCGTTCAAATGGACGAATTCCGTCATCTCGGGCAATGTCATGAACAACGTCAGCGGCGGCATCTTTGTCACGATGCCTGCCCCGGGCTCCGAATCAACGAAGGACGCGAACGGGGCCGTCCAGCCGACGCAGCCGGCCAGCAGCATCATGATCGCCGACAATGTGATCCATACGGCCAGCAACACCGGCATTTACATCGAAGGGCAAGCGTCAGAGAACATTCATAAAATGTTGATTAGCGGCAATATTATCCACAAGACGGGCGGACACGCCGTCAATGTCAAGGCATGCCGCAACGCCATTATTTCCGATAATATCATCGACACAAGCAGCAAGAACGGATTCATTGTCGCCGACTGCAGCAGCACGGTATTCAGCGGCAATATCGTTCGGGACGTTACGTTCTACGGGTTCAATGTAAGCGGCGCTTGCAAGATGCTGACCATCGAACACAATAAAATTACGAATGCCGGCCAAACCGGAAACAACGTATACGGCGGCATCATGCTGACAGGCAACGGCTCGGACCTGCGCATCCTCCATAACGTGGTCCGCACCGATACGGGAAAAGCAAGGCCTCGTTACGGCCTGAACATTCATGCGACAAACGAAAAAGTCGTCCGCTATGGGAACGACTTGAGATGCGACGCGGTATCGGGCGCTCTGAACGATCTGTCACCCTCGCCTGTGACAAGCTCGGAAGACTTATTGTCCTGATACGGTCATATTGATTTTCGGATGCTTCGCAGGATCGAGGACGCCGAGCAGGCGGACGAGATCCTCATAAGCGACGGCGACGCAGCCTAAGGTCGGCGTATCTCCGCTTTTCCAGCGGTGCAGGAAGATCGCGCTTCCTTTGCCTTTGACGACAGGATCCTCGTTATACTTGATGACGACCGCGTGGGTGTAGAGCGGATCGGTCAGCCGCTCGAACGACTTCCACCGTTCGGACGGGTTTCCTTCGTAATGCACCCAGCGGTTGTAGTCGTCGGACTCGGGATCGTCGACCCAGTAATCATGCTCTGTCGCGATCCGGTATGGAAGCTTGGTGCCATCCGGCGCGGGCGCCGTTCCGAACGCTTCACCTACATCGTACAGCCCCTGGGGCGTCTTGCGGTCGCCTTCCGCTTTGCGGGCATCGATGCCATGCTTTCCAATCACGGCCGGAATGCTCTCCATCGTCTGCACCCATCCTGCGCCGTCGTTGTGGTATACCGTCAGCACCGCATGGATCGATGTCGGGCTCTCGGTCTCCACAGTAATTAACTGCCGACAAAGCGGCGACGTGTCGCTTGTGTTCTTCATGATGCTCCTCCTGTACTTCGTTATTGGTGCAGCACACGCAGAAACCACCCCCACAGCACCGTCACGGGACGATGCGATGGAGGTGGCTTGTCATACGCATTCAAGCAGCTCTTCCAGACGATACAGCACGTGCGTGGCTACGTAGTCCGGGGGAAGCGGAACCGCCGTAAGCGATGGGTTCTCCACTTTTAATTTATTCTCGCAGATCGCGATAAATTCCGGATCGGCCGAGCGCTGCTCGATCGGAAGCTTCCGCAGCGCTTCCGGCAGATCACGGTAAATGAACATGGACGGAACGCCGAGCCGGTTGGCCAAATAAACGTCGTGGTCGAGCCGGTCGCCGACATGCGCCACCAATTCGCCCGTTTGCAGCAGCTCGCGTACCATCCCGATATTCGGCTTGCCGCAGCCGACCTTCTCCGGCGTAATGATCTCGTCGAACCATTCGGCCAGTCCCAGCTCTTTCATGACCGGGTACTGGTATTTGTAGAAGCCGTTGGTCGCCACCGCCAGCGAATATCCTTTGCTCTTCAGCTTCTCAAGCGTCGCCAAAATCGAGTCTTCGAGCAAATAAATTTTCGGCTGGATCGAATGCTTGAGCACGAGCTGCTCGATATCGATCTCGAGCTTCAGGTTCAGCTGTCCGAGCAGCTGCCGAAGCATCTCGTCCCAATCGTACGCGGCGACGGTTTCATTGCGGTCCATGCGGGCTTCATGCTCGCGGACGAGCGCCTTCCGCACCTCGTAAGGCTCGCTCAGCCCGGCGCAGACGAGCGCCTCCACTTCGGGGAAGATCCACTTGCCGAAAGGATTTTGCATCAGCGTGCCGTCCAGATCAAACGTTATCCATCGTTTCATTACTTCACCGCTCCTGACGTCATACCTTCAATAAGTTGTTTGGATGCGAGCAAGAATGCGATAATCATCGGAAGCGATGACAGCGTCAAGCCGCAGAACAGCAAGTTCCAATCCGTATCGTGCTCGCCGAACAGCGTCAGCATGCCGAGCGGAATCGTGTTTAATTCGGCGCTCTTGATAAAGATAAGCGGGTAGAAAAAGTCGTTCCATATCCCGATCAAATCGACGATACTGACGGTGGCCAGCGCCGGACGCATCAGCGGCAGCACGATTTTGTAATACACTTGAAAGTCGTTACAGCCGTCGATCCGCGCGCTTTGATCGAGGTCTTTCGGCAGCGTGCTGAAAAACCCGTAGAAGACGAACACCGCGAACGAGATATGTCCGGCAACGTACACGATAATGAGCGAGGCGTACGTGTCGAGCAAGTGCAGCTTCAGCATCATCATGTAGAGCGGCGAGATGGCCAGCTTCATCGGCAGCATGAGACCGAGCATGAAGAAGAACAGCAGCGCACCGTTCCAGCGGAACGAATAGCGAGACAAGTAAAACGCAGCCATCGACGATACGAGCAGGATGAGCAGCACCGAGACGACGCTGACGAATACGCTGTTCATGAAATTGTCCGCAAAGTGGATTTCTTTCCAGACCGTCACGTAGTTTTCAAGTGAAAACCGGGTTGGCAGCGCGAGCGGCTTCGTCGTAATTTCTTGCTTCGACTTGAACGAGGAGGCGATCATCAGAAAGATAGGATAGATCGACACCAATGCGAAAAAGGACAGGATGATGTATTTTAATGATTGCTGCAGTCGCAGAGCCATGTCTAACCTCCAAATTTTGTTAGTGCTCGACTTCCTTGCGTTTAAAGAAGAACATCGAGATCGCCGTAGCTCCTGAGATCAAGATAAGCAAGACGACGGCCAGCGCCGAACCCAGACCGATCGAATCTCCTCCGCTTACGGAACCGAAGGCTAAACGGTAAAAGTAAAGTCCCAGTACGTCGGTTGAAAAATACGGCGAACCGGACGAGCCCTGCATCGCAAAAATAAGCTCAAACGTTTCGAACGCCCCGATAAAGGTCAGAATGGTCATGATCATGATGGACGGCATCGCCAGCGGGATCGTGATCTTGAATACCATCCTCAAGCCCGACGCTCCGTCAATTCGGGCCGCCTCGTAAATTTCGTTCGAAATCGCCTGCAAGCCGACAAGAAAGATCAGCATCGCGAAGCCGAAGCCATACCAGCTGTTAACGAGAATGATCGTATTCAGCGCGGTCTTCGGATCCCCGAGCCAAGGTCTGGCCCAGCTCTCCAGGCCGATCACGGTCAAAATTTGGTTAAGCGCCCCGTAAGACGGGTTCAAAATCAAGCTGAACAAGTAACCGACCACGATGACGGACAGCAGCTTCGGCAGGAAAAAGAGCGCCTTGAACAGTTCTTTCCCCTTGATCTTGCTGTGGATGATCATCGCCAAAGCGAATGCGATCACGAGCTTGAACACCATTGTGCCGATGAAGTATACTACATTGTGCCCCAGTGCTCTGGTGAACGTTTCTTTGAAGGGCGATTCGGTAAACAGTCGAATAAAGTTTTGCAGCCCGATGAAGTCCCCGCGCACGAGCCCCTTCCAGGAGAAGAAGCTGTTCAGCAGCGCTTGAAAGATCGGGTAAACCATGAAACCGACATAAAACAGAAGCGACGGAAGCAAAAACAGGTGGACCAGATGCCTCGCAGATCGTTTCTTTTTCGCTGGTTTCGGTTTCGGTGCGTGTTCCTTGGCGCGATCGATAGCCGTCATATGCTGCTCCTTTGTTTTGCTGTATTCACGTAAAGAAGTAATTAAGGACTTTGCGCTTCATCCTTGATCGGGAAGAGCGCGGCGGCAATTTCATCATGCAGCGTGCGGCGCAGATGTCGAACCGGATTGTTGCGGCCGAAATGTACGGCATTCGTTAAAAATACGACCGAGAGCTCGCGGACCGGGTCGATCCACAGGCTTGTGCCGGTAAATCCGGTATGCCCGAAGCTGCCCTTGGACCAGGTGGCGCCGCAGCTGGCGGGAACGCTGTTCTCATCGTGCAGCACTTCCCAGCCGATACCCCGGCTCCGGAACGGCTGCTGCACGCACGTGCGAAGCAGCTCGGGCGGAAGGATCGCCGCCTTCTCCGGGTGCAGCCAAAACTGCGCGTACCGGGCCAAGTCCTCCGCTGTGCCGAACAGGCCGGCGCTGCCGGAAACGCCGCCGAGATGCAGGCATTTCTCGTCATGCACTTTCCCGTGCACGTAGACGCCGTCCACAAGCTCCGTTGCGGCGATTCGCGGCTTGAGGCTTGCGTCGGGGTTGAAGCCGACCCCCGTCATGCCAAGCGGCTCGAAGACGGTGCGCCGCACGAAGCGGTCAAGCGGCTCGCCGGATACCCGCGCGATGATCTCGCCGGCCAATATCATGCCAAGGTCGCTGTACGTGACCTCCGTTCCCGGCGGCGCAACCGATTCCTGCTGCAGCACTTCGGATAAAACGTTGCGCCCTTGGGCGGCGCGGTTTTTGTATGGTAGATCGGCGCGCAGGCCTGACGTATGCATTAGCAAGTGTTTTACCGTAATGTCCGGGTGCGCGAATTCGGCAATATAAGTGCTCACCGGATCATCCAGCTTCAGCTTCCCCTGGGCGACTAACACCAGCATGGCAGGAAGCGTGGATACGACTTTGGTCAAAGACGCAAGGTCGAATATGGTATCCAGACCGATAGGAACGTTCACCAGTCCGTCGGAATACGAACCGTACGCTTTTTGAAATTGCAAGCGGTTGGCCACGGTGACGCTGAGCACGCCACCGGGTATTTTATGCTCATGAACCCATTCGTCAACCATAACGTCAAAGCGGTACATGCGTGTTATCCCCTTATCGATTGCATTGATGCCTCGTTATCCCCAGTATCGTCTGCTCGAGCAGAGCTCTTCAGCAAGCCGGAACCCGCTGAGTTCGACGAGCTCCACCGCGCCTTTCGAATCTGGCGAATGCAGCATCCGGTTTCCGCCGGCGTAGATGCCGACATGGTGAACTTTTCCCTTACCTTGGTCATGCGCGAAAAAGAGCAAATCTCCAGGTTCCAGCGAATCGTTGCCGATCTCCCGACCTTCGCGGGCTTGATCGGATGCGTCCCGCGAAATCTGAATCCCTTGCGACTTGTACATGCTGTAGGCAAATCCCGAGCAGTCGTAGCCGAAGGCCGACAGGCCTCCCCATAAGTAGGGCAGCCCCAGGAACGTCATCGCCTGATCGACGATGCGAAATCCGGGATGAAGGTGATCTGCAGCCGCTGGCTCGCTGCCGGCGCCACCCGCGATCCGCACATCCTTCGCGGCGAGAACGCCGATGCCCTGCGGCGTACGGACGACGACCTGTTCTCCTGTCTGTTCTTCGACCGGCAAACGGGTCAAATAGCTGATCCGAATAGGCGCGATCCCGGATCGGAACTGCAGTTCGGTCCGCGGCGCCACCACTTCCGCCCATACGGCGTCCGCACCGGCTTGTATCGTTTCGGCCAGCTGCCGCTTCGGCAGCCAGCCCGGATAACCGAGCATGTTCTTCGAGGTAAGCTGATCCGGAATCCGGATACTGGCCCACTCGCCCTTCTCTTCCGTCACGATCACTTCCGAGCCGTACAGCAGCTGCGTCTGCACCCGGTTGGCATCGCTCAGGTCCAGCTTATCCTCCAGCGTCAATGACGCCAGCCAGCCTTCAATATTCGCCGGATGGGCCGTAGCCGGTTCATCCAGCGGCCTGGGCGACTCCGGGGACGTCCATACGGTTGCCACGGAAACGGCAACCTGCATTTTCCTCGATCCGCTCATCAAACGACCTCCATGCCGAATGTGTTGACCACATCTTGAATGCCGAGTCCCGGAGCTTTCGGAAAGGTCATGAAGCGGCCTTCGTACTGCACCCCTCCGATGACCGGATCTTCCCGCAGCATCAGCGGCGCGTCGAGATCGACCCGCGTAATATTGCGCTTGCTCGCAGCCAGATGAGCCGCGGCGGTTGCGGCAACGCGTGATTCGATCATGCAGCCTACCATACATTCGACGCCGAATTCCTCTGCCAACTGATTAATGACCTGCGCTTTGTAAATGCCTCCGGCTTTCATCAGCTTGATATTAATCATATCGGCTGCGCGGCGCCTTAGAACCTCGAATGCTTGCGCGGGCGAGAATACGCCCTCGTCTACCATAATGACCGTTTCCACCGAGTCGGTGACGTACTTCAGCCCTTCCAGGTCATGCGCTTTGACCGGCTGCTCCACAAGCTCCAGATCCAGCCCCAAGTCCTCCAGGCGGCGGATCGCTCTGACGGCTTCCTTCGCCTGCCATCCTTGGTTCGCGTCGACACGGATCTTGATGTCGTCGCCTACGCGGCGCCGAACTTCCTGAATCCGCTTGATGTCGTCCTCGATCCGGCCTTTGCCCACTTTGATTTTGAGTACGTTAAATCCGGCTTCCACATAACGGACCGCATCATCGCCCATTTCTTCCGGCGCGTTTACGCTTACCGTATAATCCGTCTCCAATGTGTCCTTGCTGCCGCCGAGAAATTGATACAACGGCAATCCGCAATGCTGGGAGACGAGATCGTAAATGGCCATATCGACCGCCGCCTTCGCGCTGCTGCAGCCGACCATCGCTTGATGCACGGATTGCAGCAACGGCTCGTAGGCGAGCACGTTTTTGCCTGTCAGCAGCGGCGCGAATACTTGCGTAATCGCGGCTTCGATGCTCTCCAGGCTGTCGCCGGTGATGACCAGGGTAGGGGGGGCTTCCCCCCACCCAACCCGGCCGTCATCCGTTACGATCCGCACGATGATAGAATCGGCGCGGTGTACGGTGCGAAGCGACGTAATAAACGGCTTTTTTAAAGGAACGGACTGGCGTATGACGTCCACGTTTTGAATTTTCAACTGAGCCGCCCTCCAAAGCGCTGTTTATTTTTGAGGCTTAAACCATTTGTCGGCGGAAGCTTGCGTGTCTTGCGCCACTTTATCCACCGTCAGCTTGCCGATGTACATCCCTTGCAGCGAATCTTCGAATGTCGTTTTCGTCGTCGGCGTGCCTTGGCTGAAGTTCGTGAGCAGTAAGTAAGGCGTGCTGCTTTTCTCGCTGAGCTGCGCCATTCGCTTCAGCAGCGGATGCTTCGGCTCTACGCCTTTGATCGGGCTTACGCGAGTCAGCTCGTCACTGAACATTTGACCGAATTGCTTGGAAGCGACGAACTCGATGAATTTCTTCGCTTGCTCCGGATACTTCGTGCTCTTGGCAATCGCATAAGAACCGTCAACCCATGTCGCGATTTGCGCCGGATCGCCCTTCTTCGCGGAAAGCCCCGGGATAAAGTCGATCGGGAAGTCCACCTTGTTCGCTTCGAACGTCTCGATCCGGTGGCTGCCGTTAATGTACATCGCGGCTTTGCCGGTGTAGAACAGCGCTTGCGCGTCCTTATCCTCGAGCGCGATGAAGTCTTTCGGGAAGAACGACTCCATCTGCTTCATCCGGTTGATGGAATCGACAAACTTCGCATCGGTAAATTTCGTTGTTCCTTTGAGCAGGGCTTGCACGTAATCGTTGCCGCCGTACGCGCTCGGTCCAAGCACAGTGTGCGTCATGGAGAGCAGGTATGCCGCCTTGCCGGATTGAGCGACCGGCGTGATGTTTTTGCTCTTCAGCGTTTCGCTGGCTTTGATGAATTCATCCCAAGTTTCCGGAACTTGAATGTTGTTGTCGGCGAAAATCTTTTTGTTGTAGAAGATGACCGCGTTGTTCAGCATGAAAGGTACGCCGTACACCTTGTTGTCGCTGCCTCGAGCCGCGTCCAAATACCCGCTCGGGATTTGATCCAAGCCCTTAATGCCGTCTACCGGCACCAAGTAGTTGGCATCCGCCAGCGCTTTCGCGCCGTCGTACGGACGGAGCTGCAAAATGTCGACGCCAATGCCGGATTGCAGCGAGTTGGCCAAGATCGTGTTGTACTCCGTCGATTTGAGCGGCTTGAAGTCTACTTTGATGTCCGGGTTGTCTTTCTCAAACGCCGCAATGAGTTTCGCATAGCCTTCTTTGTCTTCCGGTCTCCAGCTGTACATCGTCAGCTTCACCGGATCTCCTTTCGGCTTGCTTACTTCGCCCCCTGAACCCGCCTTCGCGTCATTCGGTGTGGAAGCGTTTCCACACGCACTTGCCATTGCTGCAGTCAACAGCAGCATCGAACTAAAAATTAACTTGCTCCGTTTCATGTTTACGTCCTCCTCGGATAAGTCGTCCCCTTCAACTATGATTATATAAAATTATGTTTCTTATTGTAAACAGTTTCGTGAAATTTTGTTTCTTGAATTTTATCAATCATTTCCATAACGGCATTATAACAAAAAAGACCGACCGCCAATACGGGGTCGGCCCATGCAATATTTGACTGTTACTCGTACCATGGATTGATATGAATCAGCACTTCGTCCACGTCTGCGTGACGGTCGGTAATCGCTTTTTTGATTTGCCGCGAGATGTCGTGTCCTTCCTGAATCGTCATCTCTCCCGGCACGCCGACGCGAACGTCCACCAATATATAATGACCGTGCTCTCTCGCGCGCAGCCGGTCGATGCGTTTGACCTGCGGCACCGTCAGGACAAGCGCCGCGTACTGCTCGAGCTTCTCCTGGCTGACTGCCTTCTCCATCAGCACGTCAGACGCTTCCTGGCCCATTCCGTATGCCAGCTTCAGCACAAGCACCGACACGATAATGCCCGCAAACGGATCGCCGTAGGTCAAATAATGAAGCCCGTAGCGCTCGCCGATCAGCGCAAGCCCGATTCCCGCAACCGCCGCGAGCGATGCGTACACATCGGCCAAATGATCGTATGCCGTCGCGATCAAGCCTTTGCTGTTCGCCTGCTTGCCTATGCGTATCGTATAAACGTACAACGCTTGCTTCCATACAAGCGAGACAGCCGCGGCGATCAGTGCGACGACGCTTGCCTTCGCCGGCTCCTCGAAAAACGCGGCGACCGACTCGTAAGCGATATACAGCGCCGCAATCGCCAGGATGATCGCCACGATGCCCGAACTGAGCACTTCTGCCTTGCCGTGCCCATACGGATGATCTTCGTCCGCCGGCCGCTTGGAAATGCGCATGGAAGTAAGCGAAGCCGCCGTGGCGATCACGTCGCCGGCGTTATGGACGCCGTCGGCCAGCAGCACCTGGCTGTTGAACAGAAGCCCTACGGCCAGCTTCAGAATCGTTAATACCATATTGCTGATCAGGCTGATCCAAGCCGCGATCATTGACGCATTGTTACCGTGACCCATCTTTTATGACCCCCGCCAGAACTTTTTCCCCAAGGAAACAAAAAACCTCGACCGTCACCGGCCAAGGTTCGTCAGCACTTGTATAAGTTCGAAAAATACACTGTAAATCGTTCGTACGCACTGTTCATCACCACATTTATAATATAAGCGTTAGAACAATATAGCATACATTCGCCGCAACGGCAAAGCGTCATTTGCACATATCTTGGGAAATGTTAGCTTGCGGCCCAGCTCCGTTATCTTGTACCAGGTCAATCCGTCTATTGAATAAGACACGCCGCAGCGGTTAAACATATCTTTATTGGTAAAAAGAAAGCCCGGCGCCTTGACGGTGCCGGGCAGCTCGGGCCGTCCTTCGCGGGTCGGCTTAAGCGGAATAAATATGAGGGTTTTGTCTGCGGCATTCTTCCATGACGGCCATCTGCAGTCGGACCTGCTGCGGCGTCACTTCCAGCGGCGCTCCGTCCACCATGGAACGGTACAGCATCCGGTAAAATTCGCCCGTCATGAAGTCGAACGAAGACACGCCAGCCGGCAGCGATAATTCCCAGTTGTCGTTATGCCAGGTGAGCGTCTCCCGGCAGTATGCCGGATTCCCGTTCTGGTCGAACAGCGGCTCCTGCGTCAGCTGCTGCGCCGGCGCTTCCTCCGATTTGAAATATTTCCACTCCAGCTTGTTCGTATTGCCCGTCAGTCCGCCGTTCGTTCCTTGAATGTTGAACTGCGGTCTGGAATACGAGCAGCAGGACGAGATCTCGAGGTCAATGACCGGGCGTCCCGGAGCGCGCATGATCAGCTTCACGTAATCCTCGGCGTCGCCGAACGTATTGGCGCGATCCATGACGCAGAGCACCTGCGGCATATCCGGCCCCAGCAGCTGCAGCGCCTGATCGACCGGGTGCGGACCGGTGTTCAGCAGATTGCCTCCGTTATTGCTTTGCAGCGTTTGCCAGTCCCATCGGCGGGCGAATCCGTTATTCGCAAAATCGACCTGCACGATGCGGCCGAGTACGCCGGAGTCGATCACTTTGCGCATTTGTACATATGCCGGCATGAAGCGGGATTGCTGGAACACGGCAAGCATTTTGCCGGAGTTCCGGGACGCTTCGATAAGCCGGTCCACTTCCTCCGGCGTCTTGGCCAGCGGCTTCTCGCACAGCACGTTCAAGCCGCGATTCAGCAGCTCCAGCGTGCTGGAGAAATGTAGATGGCTCGGAGACGCGTTGACGACCAGATCCAGCTCTTCCTTCTCCACCATCTCGGTCCATTCCGCATAGGCGTTGCAGCCGTATTCTTTCTTCGCCCGCTCCCGCCTGTCCTCCAAGCCGTCCGCCACCGCCGTGATTTTGAATAATTCCGGCCATTTGATCAAATTATTCCCGTGAATATTCCTACCGCTTCGTCCTTGTCCGATGATCCCGACTTTCAGCACGCGACCGCTCATAGCAATTGTTTCCTCCTCTTCGCCATTCCCGTTTCATGATAAGTACAAGCTCCCCTGATCGTTCAAAGCCGGCCGCCGTGTAGCGGCATCCCCAGAACATCGACGTTCCTGCGCGCTCGGTGCAAGTAGTTCATTTCTGGTTCATATCCATAATAAGCGGTTTCATTCCGTCTTGTAAACCTTAGATTTCGTTAATTCAAAATCTCTTCCAGTCTGCTGCACACCGTCTGTTCCGACGATAACCCGGACCAGTACAGCTTCGCTTCGCGCAGTACGGCGTTCAGCTGCGACTCCTTCAAGTTCAGGTCCGTATACTGGCTGAAGGTCGGCGCAATTTCGCGGTACAGGTGGAAACGCGACGGCCGGTACATCGATTCTTTACCTACCCACTCGGCTGCCGTCTTCAGGCTCGGGACGCTGAGCGTATGCTGGCGGATCAGCAGCTGTGCGCGATACGAAATCAAATAATCGATCAAAATTTGCGCCGCTTCCTTCTTCCTGGAATTCGAGCACAACGCGAGCCCGATCGTCAGCATGAGCGTCCTCGCCTGGGTCAAATACGGAATCGGCGCGATGTCGTACGGAAACGATGCGCCGGCGAGCCGGTTCAGGCGGAAATAGTTCGTCATGATGATTGATACGTGTTCCTCCAGAAACAGCTTCTCGGCTTCCGCTTCATTCTCGAAGATCGGCGGAATTTTGAACTGCTGCAGCAAATCTTTGCAGACGCGCAATCCGTCGATGCATGAGGTGCCGGTTACGCGAATACGCCCGTTGTCTCCCCGCTCAAATCGGAAACCGCTTTGCAGCAAAAATACGGGCCAGCGGTTATTCGAGAACAAATGCACGTAAAAGCCGAGGCTTTCGTTTTTCTCGCTCAGTTCGAGCGCGTTGCCGATCAGATCCTCCCACGTCCAGCTGCTGTCCGGTTCAAGCAGGCCCGCTTCGGTAAAATGCTTCTTATTGTAGCAAATGACCAGCGGCGAGAAAATAAACGGCTGAACGAGCAGCTTGCCGTTGCTGGAAAACGCCTTATTCAAATACGGATAAATTTGCGGACTTGGCTCCTGGGGCTCCAGCATATCCAGCAAATCCGCTTCCATAAACGATTGGAAGTTGTTATAGTTCAGCGTCACCGCATCGAGCAGCCCCGCTTTGAGGTACTCGTCGATGCTGTTGTTCTGGATCGGAACGGGCACGACCTGAATATGCGGAAACTGGCCGTGGAAGTCATTGAGCAGCAAATGAAGCGCCGCTTCTTCGAGCACCGTCGGATGGTATCCGAACCGGATCGTAAATTCCGTGCTGCCCGGAGGCGTCACGATTTTGTTGCCGACCTTCGGAATTTTCTCGATCAGCCCTTCGGCCAGCAGCACGTCGAGCCCTTTGCGGATCGAATTGTTGCTTAAGCCGAACTGACCGCTGAGCGCCTTTTCTGAAGGCAGAAAGTCGCCGACCGGTCGCTTGCCCGACAAGATATCGCTTCGTATCGATTGTATAAACTGTTCTAATTTCACCCGAAACTTCGTTCGGCCGCTTGGATTCGTCACTTTTTATCCCACCGCATGATACGATTTTTGGCTCAACCCGAAGCTCTCGCGACACCGTCGGGAGAGGCTCAAATTCTAGCATATCGCAATGGTCATGACGTTGCAACACGCCTGGGGGATACAAGCGGTGTGGGACCGGCCGGCCGCCGCACAGTCCGCCCGCTACGCGAGCTTGAGCTTCGCATGCTTCGGGAGCCCAGCCTACGGTACTTCTCTTCGGCCAGCACAAAAAGGAAAGAGCGGCTGACGCCCTTTCCCCTATCTCATCTGATCGCTCCATTACGCCATCGTCTCCAGCATTTTGAGCGATACCCCGTACTGGAGCGCTTCCTCGCGCACATACCGGCGAAATTCCTCGAGCGCATATTTGCCCATCCGTTCCGCCTCCATACGGTTGCTGCCCGCAATATGCGGGGTCAGGATGACGTTATCCATCTGCAGCAGCTCGCTGTCCGGCGGAACCGGCTCCGGATATGTGACGTCGAGAACCGCGGTTCGCGTAGGCACCGCTTTCAAGGCGCGGATCAAATCAGCCTCAACCACCTGCTGACCTCGGCCCGTATTCAGAAACGTAGCATGCGGCAGCATCCGGTCGAAGTGTTCGCCGCTTAGCATCCCGGCGGTCTCCGGCACATTGGCCAAGTGGTTCGAGATCGTCTGGCATTGCGAGAAGACTTCGGCGAGACCAGCCTTGACGACGTTCAGCCGCACAGCCGCTTCATCAGGCAAAAACGGGTCAAACACCATGATGTCAAGCTCGTACGGCTTAAGCAGCTCGATGACCTTGCGGCCGATCATCCCTGCGCCGATAATGCCGACCTTCGCTTTGTAATTGCCTGGAAACTCCCGCCCATACCGGGCCGCTTCCTGCCGGCTCCGCTTGCACAGGAGGGCGCTTTGAAAGTAGCCTTTATTGGCAAGCACAATTTGCGCGGCCGTATACTCGGCTACGGGTACGGCATTGGCGGCCCAACTGCTGACCACGGCGACGCCGCAGTGCAGGAAAGGTCGCGCGAACGACTGCACGCTGCCCGCCGCATAAAAAAGCGCTTTCAAATTCGGCAAATAGCGCCGGATTTCATCCTCGCTCAGCTTCGCCATCCCCCAGGTGGAGAAGGCGACTTCGACGTGCTTCAACGCCGGGCCGTGCTGCGCGAACTGCTCCCCGCTTACGATTTCCGGATAAAAATCCGCCAGCGCATCGAGCTCCGCCCGAATTTCCGGGCTGTATACCATTTGAATCGATTGCGGCCTTCCGATGAACAATGCCTTCTTCTTCATTCGAACCGTCACCCCGCCGATCATAGCATCGTATGACATAACCCCGGTCTAAGCTGGTTCCTGCTAAACGATTATAATTATAGATCAGGCGGTTTCCGATGTAAATCATTCCTTTGGTTCCTTTTTTATTCCAAATCGCTAAGTCACGCCGATGATGTAACGCAGCGGATTGCTGGCGCTCACGATGCGCAGCCGGGTTCCCGATTCGATCATGGCGACGAATTTGCCGCTTGCAGTCGCAACGTGAATAAAGTCGGTTCCCGGCCTGAAGCCTCCTATCAGCCAGCCTCTGGCCGTTTCATGACGAAGCTCGCCCGAGGACACCGCGCCGGTCGCGACGACGACGCTTCGGTATTTCGTAATATCGTCGAGCAAATCGATGGTTCCTTCGGTTGCATTCAGTGTCCCCGTCAGCAGCTTCTCCCCTTGCTCCGAGGCGATAAGCGTATCGGGTGCATCGCTGCGAATCGTGCCGGAAGCCCCGCTTGCCAGACGGTTGCCGCTCACCGCTGCTCCCGTGCTGCCGGCTGGGATATACAGGGCATAGCTGTACAGCTTGTCATAGCCGTCATTGCTTACGTAATTGCCGCTTGCTTCCACGCCGTTGCAGCCTTCGAGGCGGATGGCACTGTATCCGCCCGCTTTCTCCAGAGATGCCCCGCGCAGCATGTTCTCTTTCAAGGCGAGCCGTCTTGTGTCCGAAATAAAGACGGCTTCCCGATTGGATGCCGCGCTGCAGTTGCCCGACAGCGTGATTTGATCCCCGGCGATGACGCGGATGGCGCTATTTTTCACCGTATGAATCAGGTTGTCGGCTACGCGGATATGCACGGACGGCTCTTCGAACACGCCGCTTACGCTTTTCCGCGAGACGGCAATCCCGTGCTGCCCGATGTCGCGGAGCACATTGCCGCTGACAAGCACATTGTAGCAGGAATACAGGGCGATTCCGGCCCCGCCGGTTTGCTCGATCGTATTTCCGGACACAACGGCGTTTCTGTAGCTCTCGGGCTTGATGGCGATGTCCGCGATTTGCTTGAAATGGTTGTTCACGATGCGAATGTTCTCATGAAACACCTGCTTGCCCGAAGCGTCATATTTGGAGCCATGCGTACCGACGCCTCTGTGGCCGTTCATAAATGTGCAGCCTTCAATGAGCACGTCTCGGCACGGGGTATCATCGAATGCGCCGAAGGTCGGGAACGCCTCCTTCGAAGCGAAATCGATCTGGACCATCTCATACTGCCCGCTCGAAGCGACCTTCTGATCCTGGAACACGCAGTGAAGCAGCTTGACGTTGCGGCTCGAGTTAAGCTCGATGATATGCCCGTTATGCCCGTTGATGAAGCGAACCCTTTCGATATGGACCCCGTCGGCATGGGCGATGGCAAACGCCTGAAAGTTTTTGTTCGGATCGGTCGGCGGATGCGTATTACCGCACAAATCGATCGTTCCGCCGATCACCGTAATGCCGCCGTTGCCTTCATAGCCTTTGGCGTACTGTTCATTGCCGATTTCGCCGTTAACGAACAGCTTCAGGTTCGAATCGGGCGAGCCCATCTTCCGCAGCACAGCCCCGTCTTCCATGCGGATCGACGTATGCCGGTACAGCCGCAGCGCCCGCGTGATGACATAGACACCCGGGGGAACGTACATCGTCCCGAAGCCGTTCTGCCGAATTTCGCCAAGCACCCGTTCAAAAGCGGTCGTGTCGTCGCTGGTCCCATCCCCCTTCGCTCCGTAATGCCTCACGTCATACACCGGAACGGACGGTTGCCGGCCCTGCCCTTCCCGAGATGCATGATCGACCCCAGCCGCGCCGGGAGCGGCGCCCTGAACATCGCTGGCAAGCGCAGCCGCCACCGAACCGACCGCCATGACCGTGCCGGCTGCGCCAAGCGTTTGGAGCAGCTTCCTTCTGCTGAGCCGCTTCGGGCTGTGATTGCCTTGTTCGGACATCTTCGTTTCCCCCTGTCTACCTTATTGGTTATGCAATGCAGCAGCCGTTTACGAACCGCTATTTCAGCTTTGCCTCGATGTCCTTGTTGATCTTCTCCTCCGCATCCCGCAGCGCCGAATTGACATCCTTCCCTTTGGTGAACATTTCCCGCAGCTGGGTTTGGATGGCGCTCATGGCGATCGTGTCGTGCAAGGTCGGCGTATAAGGCTTCGCTTTGGCCGTCTTGAACGGCGCAGCGATGTTTTTTCCTTTGAGGAAGGCGAGATCTTTGCCGAAGGCGGTTTTGTACTTCTCATCCTTCATCACGCTTGTTTTCCCTTGACCCGCCATGTCCAGCTGCACTTCGTCGGAGATGGCAGTCATAATGACCCGATAGACGTCATCCTTGTGCTGGCTCGTATTCGTCGGCACCATAATGTGCATATCCGGCCCCATGCCCGTACCCGGCGCATCGGGAAATACGGGGTATGCCGCCATATCCCAGTTAAGGTCGGGCAGCTCGCTGAACCGGGCCGTGCCGATAATGTTCACATCGGCCAGCATGGCAAGGGTCCGATCCTTGACGAACAAGTTAATTCCCGCCGTTTTCCATGCATGCTTGCTGTTGCCCGGAATCGTATAAATGTCGGCCGCCTGCTGCATTACTTTTTTCCACGCTTCCGTGTTGATCAGAGCCCGGTTCGTCTTGACGTCGACCAGCGGAATCGACAGCTGCATCCCCATGCGCTCCGGCACGTTTGGCTCCAGCCCGCGATACTGAACGCCGCCGTCCAGCTTCGTCACTTTGCGCGCAAGCTCCGTCGCCTCCTGCCAGGTCATGCCGTCTTTCGGATAAGGAACGGCGAACTTATCGAATATGTCTTTATTGTAATACAGCGCGCTGAAATTTTGCGTATACGGAAGCGCGATCAAATCATTCGAGCCCGTGGCCGCCTTGATCGCCTCGAGCGCTTGCGGCTCGAAGCGCGACAAGTCGATGTTATGCTTCTTGATGCTTTCCGTCATTGGATCCAGCAGCTTCATTTCGCTAATAATCGGAATGCCGTTGACATTGTTCGTAATGATAATGTCCGGCACTTGCTTCGCCGTCACTTGTTCGGGCAGCAGCTTATCGTCGTAGGCCGTCTTCTCCGCCGTGATCCACGGGTATTTCTTTTTGACCGGCTCGGCGATAAACCGTTTGAACTCATCGTCCGTTAAATAGCCGCTTGCCTTCACGCCGACCTTGACGGTTACCGGCTCATGCTGCTCCGGCGTCTTTGTGCCTGAAGCGTCATTCGTCGCATTCCCGCTGCCGCAGCCGGACAGCAGCGCAGTCAGCAATACGGCAGGGATGCACGCATACGCCGATGCTTTGCATTCGGGAGAAGATACCTTCAATTTCTTCATCATTTGGTTCATGGGATGGGCTCCTTTCAAAATAAAAATCTTCGTAATCGATTACATTTTTGTGAATAGCGGTCGAACGTTTTTTATGTTACCCGAACAATGTAAACTTCGTAGCCGCATTTCGTAAACTGACTGTCAAATGTCACACTGCGTTGATTTTACTGCTGCGTTCTACGTATGAACGTTTCCATATCCGTCATGCCGTACAAGCTGATGCCGCCAAAGGTGATCGTGAGGCTCTCCATCGCCGGCTTGAGACGGTCATGCAGTTCCTCCACCGCCGCTTCTGCAAGCGCGCCAAGCTCCTTATTGGCAAAATAACCGATCGATACGTGCGGCCTGTAGTCGTCCGTCGAGGTGACAATACCGAATCGCTCAAAGTAGACCCGAGTCAGCCTGGACCGCTGATCCTCGATCCGCTGCAGTGCGTAAGCGGATTCATCATTCGCCGGCTTGATTCTCGCAACGACCGAGCTGTTCCATTTCTCCAGCATGTCGAATTTGAACTCGACCGGCGCCGTTTCGATGGCAAGCGGAGCTCCGTCTTCGCCATACAGGATGGAGCGGTCCGTCAGCATCGTCGCCGGCAGCCCGCGCACGAATGCCGCAGCGGCATCTCTATCGCCCTCCCGCAGCTTCCCGACGTTAAAGTCGTTCAATCCGTCCCAGACGGTCACATGGTACGAATGCAGCGGCAGCGGACAAAACGAAAACTTCCGTTCGAGCTGAACCGTCTCCTGCGTCCGTTCCCACAGGGCCCTGTAAAAAGACAGTTTCGGCTCCTCACTCCGGCAGTGGATCGTTTCGAAATCCGCCGATCCGCCGAGCGGGTCATAACTGTCTCCCGGATGATCGAACAGCAGTGAGAATCCGTAAAATGGAGCCCACGCTACCGGCTGAACCGTTTGCACTTTTTTGTTTGTAATGGCAATCATGTTGAATGAAGACCTCCTGAACATAAACTGGGTTGTTATATCTATCCTTGCGAGGCCGGCTCTATACTGTCGCTTGTTCCCGGCTCACCCGCACGAAGCCATCCTCTACATAGGCGCCGCCCCCTTTCGTAATCGATTACATTTATTGCCGACTTAAGGACGCGCGCAGATGGCCGCATACGTTTTCCCTCGTTCCGGCTAACCGGACAGCTTATCGGGAATCGCAGGACGATCACGCACGCATCACGTCTCTCTTATCACTAGCGCATGCGGCAGTATCACGAGACCTTCCGGCGCTTCCGCCGAATCGCCCTGCAGCTTCAGCACCAGCTTGTGTACCGAAGCGTAGCCCAGATCGTACAAAGGCTGCACGATGGACGTAATGCTCGGATTCGTAATTTCCGCGATGAACGTTCCGTCGAAGCTGATCAGCCCGATGGAATCGTCGAGAGCGATCCGCCGGTCCTTGATCCCCTTCAGGATGTAGGATGCTTGCAAATCGGAGTGCGCGATGACACCGTCCATGCGGCAGCCCTTGCCGAGAATACCGTTCACCGCCTCGACAACGCTCTCAAAATTATTTTTGGCGCCGGTCACGAAATCGGGATTATACGCCAGGCCCGCTTCCAGCAGCGCTTCCTTGTAGCCTTCGATCCGCGCCAGCACGGAGCTGGACTGCCTGTTGCCGGCAATATACGCAATGGAGCGGTGTCCTCTGCGCAGCAGCTCCACGGTTGCTTCGTACGCGGCCCGCTTGTTGTCGATCGTGACGCACACCGCTTCGATTCCCGGGTAATTCTCGGTGCACAGCACGATCGGATACTCGTCAACCAGCGTCTGCAGCAGCTCGTTATCCGCACTGGATGATACGAAGATCATCCCTTCCGCCAAATTCGTTTTGAGCAAATTGACGTAAGTGTCAAGTATCCATCGCTTCGATTCGATGGTACCGATAATGATGTGGTAGCCGAAATCGTATGCAGCCGCCTGCGCGCCTCTGGCAATTTCCGAAAAATAAGGATTGGACATTGAGGGCAGCACCATGACGATCGTTTTACTGGCCTGCTTCCGTAAATTTTTGGCCAGCAAATTCGGCCTGTAGTTCATTTCCTTGATGACTTCGAGCACTTTCTCTTTCGTCGCCTGCTTGACGACCGGATCGTTGTTCAATACCCTGGACACGGTAGCAACGGATACGTTGGCCCGCTTGGCGACCTCTTTAACCGAACTCATGGCGGCGGACCTTCTTTCCGACAAAATGTAATCGATTACGAAAAACTGCCGTAAAGAACGGCTAGCTGCAGCCGTTTTTTACACCGTAACATATTCGTTTGCCAGATTCAAGCCTTTTTTTGCAAACGTTTTATTCCATGCATCCGAACACGGTTTTCTTTCCGCTCAACTCGTCCGAATCGAAACCGGGCTCAGCCCCTGCGCCGCAGCTCGCTGGCCAGCTCGTACAGCTCTGCCAGATCGGGCCGGCCGGACTCCACAAACCGCGCCTTCGCTTCCCGAACGGTCATCAGCTCAACCGCAGCTACCTTCTCCCCGCCGTCCGGCACGGTCGGCTCGGAGACGATCTCGACATTCCCGTACCCGACGAGCCGGTAAAACAGCGGGTGCGGCAGATGAGGCTTGTACGGCTTGTCGGCGGTTGAATGATACTTCCATGCGCCGAAAGGAATAAACGGGGAAACGAGCCGCGCGCCCGCTTCCTCGATCAGCTCGCGGCGCAGCGCCGTGACGTAATGCTCATCCGGCTCCAGCGTCCCGCCGGGCATTTCCCACTGGCCGTTGTCCAGCCGGATGACAACGCAATCGTCGCCTTGAAAAGGAACCATGTTGACATTGCTGATCAACGACTCGGCCGGCACCGCGTCGAACAATTCGAATTGCGAAATGCGGTTGGTCCAGTGATACGGCTGGAACAGCGTGCGGTACTTCTCTTTCGTCTCCTGCAAGTTCATCCTTACTTCCCCCTCCTGAACGAACATGTTCTCTCTCTACAGACCGCATGACCGGCGATCCTCGCGGTGCCCCTTGCCTTGCGATGTTCTTGTCGTGTTTGAGATTCCAGCCCCTGCGCGAAGAGACGGACCCGACAGCGGCATGCCCTTCGCTTCCTTCGTGCAAGTCAATCGTCCCCAGCTTCGTCGTATCCATCGCACACCACATTGCGGCGGATACCGGTGCGCGCAGAACCGGAAGTTAAATTTCACCTATGATATCATCACCTTTCCAAGGAAGCAATAGGGGGATTATGAAAAATAGTTCAAATAAGCCTGCCGCATCATTAGCGGCAAGCTTATTCTCTCGTAGATCCGAGCCCTATGAAGCAGCGGCGTCTACTCTGTGTCGATCATCGCCAGAACGGCGTCGCTGACTTCCATCAGCTGCTGCAAATCGTCTTCCTCCAACTGCACATCCGCCGCTGCCGCATTATCCTTCAAGTGGGAAATGCTTTGCGTGCCGACGATGGCCGATGTCATCGCCGGCCGGTGGAGCAGCCAGGAGATTGCAAGCTGCGACATGGAGCAGCCTTGACGCTCGGAGATGTACTCCATCAGATTGATCAGCTGCGTCTCCGCTTCCAGATGCTCCGGCAGAAATAGTCTGCGCGTCGCGCGGAAGTCGTCCGACTCGAGCTTCTTGCCGCCGAAGTGGAACGCGCCGGTCAGTATGCCTTTGGCAATGGAGCTGTAGCTCATGATCCCGATTTGCTGCTCCCGGCAATACGGCATGATTTCTTTCTCGATGCCGCGATGCAGCAAGCTGTATTCCGGCTGGATCACATCAATCTGGGCATATTGCGATGCTTCCTTCAGCTGCTCGATCGAGAAGTTGGAGACGCCAATGGCACGAATCTTCCCTTCTTCCTTCAGACGATTGAATTCGCCAAGCGTCTCGGCGACCGGAATTTCGTAGCTTGGCCAATGGATATAGTAAATGTCAATGTAGTCGGTGCGCAGACGCCGCAAGCTTTGCTCCGCCGATTTGCGGACATTGCCGGGCGCGAGGTTTGCCCGGCTAACCTTCGTGGAGATGATGCAATCTTGCCGGCGGCCTTCCAGCGCCTGACCAACGATCTCTTCCGAGTGTCCGCTGCCGTAGCCTTCCGCCGTGTCGAACGTAGTGATGCCTTCGTCAAACGCGGCATGCAGCGTTCTTATATTGTTTTCGTCGCTCGTAAATTCCCAGGGTCCCCCGCCCAGCTCCCAGCAGCCGAACGTTACCGCAGAAATGGAGAAGCCCGTTTTCCCTAAAGGTCTATGTTGCATGAACGTTCACTCCTTCTTATTGTTGTAGCCAAAGCAGCGGCTGGCGAATCGCAATGTTGCGCCGCACTTCCGGATCGGACGGATCGGGATCGAGACGCTCCCACAGCGCTATGTACTCCGGCTTGTCCAGCGCAAGCCCGGCAAACAGCAGCGACGGCACCTTCGCCGGCCAGCCTTCGTCATGCTCGACATCAGGCGGCAGCGGCCAAGAGGCTTTGTCGGTCAAATAAGGGAATAAATACGCGAAGCCCTTGGCGATGCTCCGCCCGTCCGGCAGCTCGTACCGCCATAAATCGTCTTCCGAAGTAGACAGGATGCGGCACAGCGTCGTCATATTATCCAGCACGAAGATGGAGTAGCCGTACGGCTTCGTGCGCGCGAGCTCCTTGGGGAAACTCCCGTCCGGGGCCATTTGACCCGGCAGCAGCGATTCCTTGTACCGCTTCCGGCAAAACGCCAGCATGTCCTCATCGCCGGTGAACGCCGCGAAAGCCGCAGCCTGCACGAACCAGCATACCCCGTGGTTATTGTCCGCGTTCATTTCCTCAATGCCGTTCGGATGCGTGCGCATCCACTGCAAGTAGTCCGCAAACCACCGCTTCAGCCCCGAATAAACAGGTCCCGTCATCGCGGTGGAAGGCTTCAATGCCTCAATCGCGTACGGTACGTCGATCAAATGCAGCGTATCGATAATGCCGATGCCGCGGCCCGCGCAGATGCCCGGAATTGCCTGCGCATACAGCAAATGCGGGTTCATCCGCGTTGCATCGTCCAAGAAAAACTCCCGCAGCCACTGCACCGCTTTCTCTGCGTAAGCTTCCTTCGCCGTCAGCTTATAGCCCGCCGCCAAATGGGCGACATGCGTTCGCATCGTTCGCAGCATTTGCCGGTGGCTGTCGAAGTTGCTCGGATTGCTCTCCCCGTCACGACGAATATAGGGGAGTCCGTCCGGCTTACTCGGATCGGGCCACCAGTAGTCTCCGTTGGAATAATAGTCGTGAATGCCGCCCTCGCTCATCGGAGCGGCGGCGTCAGAAATGTGCACGGGGCTGGACGCAAGCGCCGCCTCGGCATTGATCAAAACCCACTCGCGGTCGATATATTTCATGTCAGTCCTCCTGGCGTAACGTGGAAAAAAGCCGTTTCCCCCATTATATCGGAGCCATCCGCAGCGCAACATGGGCATTCTTCGTTTGTTTTTGTTCATTCTTCAGCTTTTGCCAGCCGGCGCAAAAGCCGCAATATTCCGTCTAGCGCACATCCTCCGACGTTTCGATCAGCATCTCATATTGCCGCACCGTTAACGCGAGCTCGCTTTCGGCGTGGCGTTTGGCCTTCTCCAGTCCGTCCGTCACGCTGCGCACCTCGCTGCGCTTTTGGCTCACCTGAGCAAGCGTGTCTTTGATTTTTCCCTGCACGATCCAATCCGACACCAGCCCGTCAAAAAAATAATCAGAGAATTTCAAAAAGCCGCTCATGTTGATGCGGATATCGAGCGTTACGCGAACGTCCTTCAGCTCCTGCTCGAACCGGTATAGACTGTTCTGAGCTCGCCTTATGGCATCCATCGCGTCATCCATGCGATTGTGCTTGATTTGCGTCGACATCAGCCCGCCGCCCAGCATGTCGTACGTTCCCCAGTTTTTGGCGGATTCCAGCAGTTCCAGCGCATGATTCAAATAAAACAGCACCGAGCCGCCTTCGCGAAGCGCCTCCGACAACTCCTTCACATTCGCCTGAAGCTCCGTCTTCCGCTCCGCGAGCGCCAGCAGCTCCTCGCTTTTGCCGGTGCCTGCCTCCCGGATCATCCGTTCTTTCTCCTGCATAATGTGTTGAACGTCAAGCTCCCAGCCTGCAACGTCCCGCAGCTTTTGCTCCAGCTCGGCAATCTGCAACCGGAGGTCGAGCACATGGGAGCTGGCTTCGTCATGCTTCAGCTTCGCCTCCAGCACTTCCTTACGCTCTTGGGCCAGCTTCTCTTCCTTGGATTGCAGCAGCGTATACAGCACGGAGGAAAACGAAAGGCGGGTCAGCTTCTCGACATCCCGCTCCTCCCTAGCCAGCTGCTCCTCCCATAGGCGCTGCTTGCGTTCCCCGATTTCCAGATCTTTCCGCAGCCGTTCGAGCCGTTCCTGCCAGACGGTTTGCAGACGCCCTTTCTCCCGCGCTTCCGCCAGCTCCTCATTCACCCGTTTGAACATGCTCCGCCCACCTTTCCGATTAACAAGCTGTTGTATATTTAACGGGCCGACGACCGGAACGTTTCAATATTGTGCATTTCAGCGCGGAAGCTCGTTGTCCGGCGGGGTTGGAGGGGTTACGTCCAGCCACTTTCCAGCTCATCGTGTGCCGGGCGAAAACGTCTTTTACTGTGGGAGCTGCATGGATTTTGTCCGAGCCGCTTTCCAGCGATTCACATGTCGAGCGGCTTCTTTTCACCGGCGCGGAACAACTTATTTGAAGCGAACCATAAAACGGGCGGTACGGAAAAAAATCCGATCACCAGCGCTCCGCTGAATCCCGCCGTACCGTACATTTCGCCGAACAACATGCATGCCGCAATCCAAACGGCCAGCATAACCAGAAATACGGCGCACAACATTCCGATCTTCTTTAACAAAGGAACCGCCTCCTTTGAACCGCCGGTTGATGACCAACCTCTAGCGAAAGACTTTAAAGACTTGCACACATGCGCGCTAGCGAATCCGTTCGACAATATTGCGGCGAGGTTCAGAACATTGTATCATTCGGCCAGCCTCACAATCGTCCTGCCTTTGCCTGTTCCCTTTAGCGCTTGCTCCAACGTTCCGGGGAGCTCATCAAGCGTAATCTCTCGGCAAATGGCGTCTAGCCCCTTCGGCTTCAAATCTCCCCCAAGCCGGTTCCATAGCTCCGCTCGGGTATCCGCTCTGCAATACACCGAATCGATTCCTAGCAGATTGACGCCGCGCAATATAAAAGGATACACCGTCGTCGGCACGTCCGCTCCGCCGGTTACGCCGCAGGCCGCGACGGAACCGCCGTAACGCATCGATCCGAGCGCGAACGCGAGCGTCTGCCCGCCGACCGTGTCGACCGCGCCGGCCCAGCGCTGCCGCTGCAGCGGGGGAATCGCTTCCGGGGTCAACGCCGAACGGTGCAATATGGCAGCCGCGCCCAACTGCCGTAAATGATCATGCTCCTCGTCTTTTCCCGTGCTTGCCTCGACTTCGTAGCCAAGCCCCGCCAGCATTGCGACCGCGAGGCTGCCGACGCCGCCGGAAGCGCCGGTGACCAGCACCGGCCCGTCGCCGGGCGTAAGCCCGTTCTGCTCCAGCCGGTGAATGGACAGCGCTGCCGTAAAGCCGGCGGTACCGAGCGCCATCGCTTCCCGGAGCGTAAGCCCTGGCGGCAGTGGCACAAGCCAGTCGGCCGGTACGCGGGCGAGCTCGCTGTAGCCGCCGAAATGCGATATCCCGAGCTCATATCCGGTAGCGATGACCGGATCGCCAGGTCGGAACCGCGCATCGCTCGATTCCACCACCGTCCCGGCCATATCGATTCCGGGCACCATCGGATAGGCTTTTACGATTTTATTGTTTGGCGAAGCCGCCATCGCGTCCTTGTAGTTCACGCTGGAGTAGGCTACGCGCAGCGTGACGTTCCCTGCCGGCAAATCCGCCGGCGATAGCGTTTGTAACTCCGCGGCCCCTGCTCCTCCCGAACGGTTCACGACAAAAGCCCGAAATGTCTCCTGCATTTTCAATCATCCTCTGCTCTAGCTTGCGCTGCAATGGCGTGGAGTTATGTTACCGGACAGCGGACAAATACCGTTCCTTGATTACGCGGCAATGATGAAGCTCGTGGCCGGCGATCACGTAGGCAAGCGCTCTCGCACTCGTTTCGATCCCGTTTACGTTCCCTTTGCGCATCCACGCTTCATCGGGCATCCCGCTGAGTAAGCTAAGCGTTGACAGGCGAACGACAGCGAGTTCATCGATCAAATACTTCAGCGGCTGCTGATCGAAAGCCGCACCGGAGACAAAAGCTTCCTCACTAAACCCTGGCAGCATCGTTTGATCGCCCCGTCCAACGCGCAGAAGGCGATAGCTCATTATACGCTCCGTATCGGCTATGTGCCCGAGCACCTCTTTCAAGCTCCACTTGCCTGGAGCATAGCGGAAGCTTCCTTGCTCCTCGGTCACTTGATCCAGCATGCTCTTCGTTTGCTCCGACTGCTCGGCCAGCAAATCGGCCAGATAACCCTCAGGTACTAATTTGATATATTGGCCAAAGTAAGAAGCATACTCGGTTGACTCTGGCTTACGCAGCATTGCCATGCCGCTCCCCTCCCATTCGTTCGATGCAAGCACTCCCATTATAACCCATTTATATGCCGATTGTTAACCTATGTCCGAGTGGCAGGCTGCTTGGGTGAGGGGGCTGCCTTGTTGGGTCCGGCGAATAAATTATTGTCCAAATCGAACTCTGTTGAGGGGAATAATCAGGAATTTGCCGAATAATAGCCCAAATCGAATAATTCAGAGGGCTAACCCTCTGAATTATTCGATTTGGTACACTGTAGCGTAAAAATCGTTAAATCGCGACAATTTTAGTTCGATTTGTCGACATATTAATCCGGACGTCCCTGCTAGAACGGTAAGTTTCGCATATATGCAGAGCCACGATGCGGACATGTGCAGCGTCCTCCCTCGCGACTCGCCTCCACACGTTAATTCCACGTCCGGCGTTAATCCCACGTCCGGCCGTCATGGCCCGCGCCGCAAGGTCCGCGATCGACCGATAGCCGGGGAGCTGATCCGCCTTCTGGCCGTGCTCCTTCACTACACTGCCAGGCAACATGCCAGGAGAAGGTATACCACGTTCATCGCCTCCGCCACGCAAGCCCGATTTCAATAATTGTATGCGCAGAGCTCCTTCGTGCACGCACTTCACTCACCATCGCGACCTAACCTCGCCGCGGTCGCGCAGCGCTCTGCCTAGCGACAAAGCAGCCTCGCAGCGACGATTCGGCACTCTCTCGGTTCGTCGCGCCCCGCCGAATCCATGCAGCTCCCCTCAACGCTCCCCGCTGCTGCAATGTAAAGAAGCATCCGGCGTACATTCGCCGAATGCTTCCAACTGTTGTCACTTGCGCTCCAGCACAAGCACGTAGCCGCGCGTGCCGTCCAGGCGGATGCGGTCGCCGTCACGGATCAATTCGGTCGCCCGATCGATGCCGACGACGGCCGGCAATCCGTACTCGCGGGCGACTACAGCGCCATGCGTCATGAGGCCGCCGACCTCCATGACGAGGCCGACCGCGGAATGAAACAGCGGCGTCCAGCCGGGGTCGGTGAACGGCGCGATCATGATCTCGCCTTTGCTCAGCTTCGCTTCTTCCGGCCGCAGCACAACGCGGGCGATGCCTTCGATAACGCCCGCGGACACGGGCGTGCCGAGCAAAGCACCTTCCGGCGCGTCCTGCTGCTTGCGGCGGCCGGTAACGATTTCGCCTTCGCTTGTCATGAGACGAGGCGGGGTAAGGGCGCGATAGCGTTCGAACTCCTGCTTCCGCAGCGGCAGCAGTTCATCGAGTCCATCGATCCGTTCTCCCCGCGTCAGCCGGAGCAGTTCATCCAGCGACAAGTAAAACACATCTTCCTTGTCCGTCAGGACCCCCGCCTCCGCCAGAAGGCGCCCTTCATCGCACAGCGCCTCGCGAATCATCCCGAAATGCTGCATCATCAAATATTTCGGATGCTCGCGCAGCCCCATCAAGCCGCGAAAGACGGCGATGCCTCGCGCCATTAGCGCCGCTTTGAGCCCGCCCAGCGGCTGGGCCCGCAGACGCGACAGCACGTCTTGCTCCGCCGCTCTCGCTTCATCGGCGCCTTGCGCAAACTTGGTCCGATGCTCGCCGGGCTTCATACTGCGCAAGTGGCTGACGATGGACGGGAGCAGCGTCGCAGGATCGTCGCGCCAGCGCGGCCGTGTCACATCGATCTCGCCCGGGCTGCGCATGCCGTACTTTTCCATGAACCGGTCCCACGCTTGACCGAAGACATCGCCCCCCTCGACTTGGCGCAATTGCTCTCGAAACCGCTTCGGCTCGCAGTGCTGAAGCAGCTCGATCACTTGCGGATAAGGCCGTGCCGCGTCGGCCAAATCGCCGATAATGAGTCCCATCTCGCTCGTCACGTTGCCGGGCAGCGACTTGTTCAGCACGTGCACGATGTCCGGCTCGCCAAGCCAGCGTTCCAACATCACGCGGATGAGGCGCGACGAAATGATGCCGGCCAGCGGATAAGGCATAAGCTCCTGAAACATCCGCCGAAGCAGTGCACCGATCTGCTCCTGAATCCGCTCGACTCGCTCCGGTCCGGTTACGCCGCTCAGCCGGCTTTTCCCCTCGCGGACAGAGGCCTCAATATAAGCGTTCACGGTCGGATGCGCCTTCGACACCGACGCGAACAGCAAGTTGCGCGCTCCGCGTAAAAGAATGCGACCGGCAAACCCAGCAACCTGTCGTTTCAATCCGGGCACGCGAGGCAAATGACGGACAAACGATTCGCGCTGCACGAACTCGCCGACGCCGCTCCCGATCAGCTCGTCGATACCGCTCACCAGCTTCGGCACCAACTTCCTCGCAGGCTTTAATGCTAGCAGCGGCGTAATGTCGAGGAACATGCGCCCCCCTGCGGCGGCGGCATATTTGCTTTCGGCGCGCACCGACGATTTGCCGAACGGAAACATCGTCTTCAGCAGCGAAAGGCCCATCGGCTTGATCGCATCGGTCATCATTTGCTGGTGGCCGAACGATAGGAGAAGATGCGGGCTTTCTCCCGGGGGCACAGAGACGGGAGCGAGCGGGTACAGCGATGTGATCGGGCGGCTCTGCACGATAAAAAAACGCCCCTCCGCAAAGCACCATTCAATATCCTGATCCGAGCCGTAATGCTTCCGAATGCTCTCCCCAATCGCGGCCAGCTCCACAATATGCGAGTCGCCAAGTGCCTGCCGCTCCTGGTCTTCCTGCGGGAGCTCCCGCGTAACCGTGCCGCCTTCGGGCAAGGAGTAAATGGCAAGTTTTTTTCGGGCGATTTTTTTGCCGAAAATAGCTCCCGACCGGACTTGATACAAGTCGGCGGAAACCAACCCCGAGACGAGCGCTTCTCCTAGGCCGAAGCTCGCATCGATCGTCGTCGTGCCGCGATGGCCAGTGACCGGGTCGGCGGTGAACATAATGCCGGACACGTCGGGAAATACCATTTGCTGCACGACGACGGAAAGCAGGACCGCGCGGTGATCGAAGCGGTTTTTGGCACGATAGGAGATCGCCCGGTCGGTGAACAGCGAAGCCCAGCACCGGCGGATCGCCAGCATGAGCGGCTCCTCGCCGCAAATGTTCAAATACGTATCCTGCTGGCCCGCGAACGACGCCGTCGGCAAGTCTTCCGCCGTTGCGCTGGACCGGACGGCATACGCCTTGTTCTCGCCCGACCTGTGCAAGGCCGCGGCGATAGCCGAGCGAATAGATTCAGGAATCGGGAGCGTCATCAGGTGGTCGCGGATCATGCGTCCCAGCGAAGCGATTTGCTGCAAATCATCCGCCTGAACCTGGTCAAGCCGGCGGTAATATTCCGGCATTTCCGCGCTTTGCCGGGCAAAAGCCGAAAAAGCTGCCGTCGTTACGCAAAATCCACTCGGGACCGGAAAGCCGGCCTGCGTCATTTCACCCAGATTCGCCCCCTTGCCGCCGACGAGCGGAAGGCTGCTTTTGTCAATGCGGTCAAAATCGAGCACCATTTCGTTCATCACATGCACGCTCCTTTATGGTTTCCGGTTCGCGCGGAGTCCCTCCAAAAACAGCAAAAACAACGTATCCGCTACCTCCGGTATAGCCACCCCATGTTTTGCGGCAAAATCCGGCCGGACCATTCGCTGGATGCTGTCCATCATCATTGCGGCCACGAGACGGGGATGAACGTCACGTATTTGTCCAGCCTGCTTCGCTCGGGTCAGCAGCTCCTCGATAAACACGAGCTGGCGGGCGCGAAATTGCTCCAGCCGTTCCCACAACCCCGGCGCGAATTTCTGAATATCTTCCAAAAAGATCGGATGAAGCTTCACTAGCTCCCCCTTGATGCCGTAGAACGTTTTCCGCAGCACGCCGAGCGGATCGTCCTCGCGCTTCAACTGCTCCGTGATGCTGCCCGCGATTGCGTTCATCGTTAAGCCGAGCACAGCTTCGGCAATCTCTTCCTTTCCGCTGAAATACAAGTAAAGCGTCTTCTTGCTCATTCCGAGCCGCGCCGCCAGCTCACTGAGCGTCACGCTTCGATATCCTTTGGTATGGAACAGCTCGGCAGCTTCTTTCACAATGCGCCCTTTAACCATATCCTCCATGATGTTGTCCTCCGTCATTACCTAAGAAACCATTAAAGTATTCTTGGTTTCCATTGTATATCGTTCATCCCCTGCCGTCAATCCTGCAGTCTTAAAGTAAATCATAATGTGAAAGGCATAGTGTATAAGGCTTTAGTGTACAGGTTTATATGCGCAAGCCATAATGAGCAACGTCATAGCAAGTGATCGCACGCACTGTCGGCCAGCAAAAGTACAAGCAAGCTGGCTGCAAAAAATCAACGTGCGCACATCATTACGTGCGTTTGTGCGCGCGATCGGACCACACCGCTGGAGCAGTCTGCAGGATAAGTGTCTTCGCTTCCCGGCCCCAGCACAAAATGATAACTCACCACAGACAGCTTTCGTTTCTTCATTTAGCCTATGTACTTGCCCCTCAAACCCTTCTCTCTCGGCAGCGATCAAGCATGATATCTTCCGATCGGCGCGTTCAGCACCCACTCCAGCAAGCCGGCCAGCTCCTCCAGCTGTGCAGATTGTGCCTCCAGCGAAGAAACCTCGGCCTCCCGGCCCGAAGCTTTGGCGGAAGCAAGCCGTTCATCCACTGATTTTTTCAACGCGTTCAGCTCATTCAGCTTGCGTTTCACTTGATTTTCCGTTCGCATTTCTGTTCCCTCCGGCTTGTGTCGATTGATTGATCGTATTATATGCAAACAACCGGATCCGTTCAACCGGAAAAACAAAGTACTGGCATTCAGCCGGATGGACAATGATTCGCAGAACTCTGGAAATGGCCGTTTTCGTCCGAAACAGCCTACAGGATAAAAAGGTTCGACCGACAGCCTCGCATTGCTGAAACGCGCGCCTGGGATTCGCGCGCGTTCGAACGCGACCGCCCTGCCGATTGCACCGCGCTGTACCATCAATGAAATGTATTTATTTTTTTTTTCAACGATTCCGACTGCTTGACCAGCACTTCCAATTCCTTATGCATCTTTTGAAGATCTTTGAACATTTGCTTCATATCTTTATCCTCGGTCAAAATTTTGAGGGACTTATTAAACATTTCTTTGCTCACCGTACATCCTCCCCTTTCTGCTATCAGCATACGGGGCAGTTGTTTGCTGCGCATCAGCGGCTGTCCCGGCAAATAAAATCGGGCTGTCCGTGAAATAATACAGATGCTGTCAATATATAGCGATACAGTGAGGAGGAGCAGGCATGACTGGAGCAAACAACGGCGATACGAAAAGCTTCGTCGAGAAAATTCATGAAAATCAAGCGAAAGCCGAGAAGAATCAGAGATCGAGCGGAGACAATCATCCGGAAAAACAGCTGTCGAACAAGCAGCACTAATCCCGGAAGTACGGCTTCTTTCCGTTCCGATGCGAGCCCATGCAGGCGGCTTGCAGGGTCAGCAGAGGGTTGGCAGGATGGGACGGATTCTCCGGGAATGCGCCTGAGTCAACCGAAATCCGCCTAACTTCCCAAGTGTGATCCCTGGCGCAGATTGCAGTTGTGCTGAGCGGCGTTCGGTCGACCATCCCAAGTCAGCCGCACTCGACAGACACTGGACCATCACCGCTGGCAATCGATGGCCCATTCGTCTCACATGATGAAGCAAAGGCCTGCACCCAGCGCCGGGTACAGGCCTTTACTTCTATTCGCGGCGATATGCGATCGGATTGAGCGGACTTGCTGCCAATTCCCCCGGCTGAATGCCAGGCAGCCAGCGGATCAAATCGTTGCGCCTCGCCTGGCTGTCCGGCTCCAGCGCGCGGGTTCCGTCCGCATAATAAATGATCGTCATCACCTCGCGCATCGTATCCGTCGGGTTGCCCGGAGCGGAGTGCAGCGTCCAGCCCGCATGAAACGTCGCGTCGCCGGCCGCGAGCGCTCCATAATTGACGGTTTCGATCCCTTTCGCTTCGATATAGCTGCCGAACGTCCGGTGCGATTCGTCGGAGATCAGCTCCCGGCTGAGCGAGCCTGACCGGTGCGTTGCGCTGGCGAACGTCATCGATCCGACTTCCTCGGATACCGGAACGAGCGGCATCCACATGGTGATCGTGTGCAGCGTATCGAGCGGCCAATAAATTTGATCCTGATGCCACGGCGTATGCCCGCCGCCTGGTTCCTTGAACAGCGCCTGATCGTGATAAATGCGCACGCCGTCCACCCCCATCAGCTCCGCTGCGATTTTGGCGAACCGCCGAGCCAGGACGAACCGCTTGGCCGCCTCGCTCATTTCCCACAAGTTGCCGACCTGAATAAACGCTTTTCCATACGTATTGCGCTCGTGCACCGGCTTCGTGTGCCGATTATGCTGCTGAACCAGCTGTTCGATGACCGGTTCGTAGCATTCGATTTCTCCGGGCGAAGCGGCGCCCCGCAGCACGATATGACCGTTGTCCTGGTACGAGCGAATTTGCTCCCTTGTCAAATCATACGCATCATCCATTACGGGCAGCGTGTCCAGCGCGATATCATGTTTCATCCTTCAGCACCTCTTTCGGATTAATCATACGGTCCCAAGCTCTGCGCGCCCCCGGCATGTTCAGGGGCATCTCCATCGAAGCATCTTGGGGCCGACTTCCTCATTGACCTTCTTCGCTCAAGCCTTCCTCGGGTCTGCCGCCTTCATTGTGACGGGAGCGTCCCTCTCCTGCTAACGCTATTATAAGCGCTTCCTACCGTGAATGCTTTGTTCAGGAATACCGATCCGTTTGTCAAAAACAACTGCGCATTAAATAGGCTCTATGTTAAAATAAAGGTGAATGTGAGGGACAGGCCATGACTTGCTGCAATAGCAACCTCTCATGGTCTGGCGGCAAAATGAACGGGAAGAAACGAAACGGAGGCGCTGCATGTACTTGTCGGAGCTCATCGAAAAGCAGCCGATTCTACCTTATATTCGGCAAAGCAACTTTGCCGTACGATCTCCGTGGTCGGCGGCGGAACGCAGGCTGCTGGACTATTTGATCGTGTATGTACAAGAGGGGGAATGCGTGTTTCATATCGACGGCGAGGCGTATGCGTTCGGCAGCGGCGAATTTTGTCTGATTCAACCGGACAGCGTTGTCACGCTGGAAGGCCGGACACATTCGATCACGCCGTTTGCCCACCTCGATCTGTTTTACAACCCGCAGCGGGAAGAAAGCTTCCCGACGCGTGCCGGGCAGCTCGATTTGACCGCTTATCTCCATCTGATGCAGCCGCGGCTGAACGATTTGCAAGGGGTACACGTGCCGGTCCGGCTCACACCGAAACACCCCGTTCATTTTCGCAATACGTTTCTGGACATGGTGGAGAGCTGGCAGCATCGCGAGCCGCTGCTCCAATTGAAGGCGCAAACGCTGGCCATGCAAGTCGTTCTGGCGGTGCTGGAGGATCATACAGCCCCCGGCACGGCCGCGTCCAGTCAAGCACCGCAGTCACTGAACTGGATTACGTCGTTTTTCTCGTTTCACTTGTCCGAACCGCTCTCGATCGAAGAAATGGCCCGGCGCGCCAGCTTGTCTCCTTCACGCTTCAGCGCCGTATTCAAGCAGCGGTTCGGCGTTCCGCCGCACCGCTATTTGCTGGACCTGCGCATCCGGCATGCGGAGGAGCTGCTCCACACGACGGCGCTGCCGCTGGAGGACATCGCCGTTTATTGCGGATTTGCAGACGTGCATCATTTCTCCAAGGCGTTCAAGCGGAAGACCGGAATGCCGCCCGGTGTATACCGCAGCGCCAAGAAGGCCGCGCCCTCGACGTAATATCAAGGATGCGGCCTTCCTTCGAATTCGTTTGCGGCGGCCTAGCGGAGGCGCCAGGCCATATCGTTCCAGCGCAGCTCGTTCCGGAATGCTTGCAGCGATGTTTGCCCGCCGATGACCGCGCATTCGACGCCGGCCATCTCCGCCCAATCGGCCAGCTGCTCCGCCGTAACGGCGTAGGAGAAGCCGGTGTGATGCGCACCGCCGGCCATGATCCAGGCTTCCGCCGACGTTTGCAATGACGGCTGCGGCTTCCACAGGACGCGCGCCACCGGCAGCCTGGGCATCGGCTTTTCCGGCTGCACCGCCTCCACTTCATTGACGAGCAGCCGGAAGCGGCTACCCAGATCGATCAGCGACGCGTTGACAGCCGGACCGCCGCGTCCGTCGAATACCATGCGCGCCGGGGCCGCTTTGCCGCCGATCCCGAGCGGATGCACCTCGATGCGCGGGCGCGCCGCCGCGATCGTCGGGCATATCTCCAGCATATGCGCGCCAAGCACGAGCTCGCTGCCGGGCTCCAGGTGGTAAGTGTAGTCCTCCATAAACGACGTGCCTTCGCCGCCGGCGATCATCTTCATGATGCGGACGAGCGCCGCGGTCTTCCAATCGCCTTCGCCGCCGAAGCCGTATCCTTCGGCCATCAGCCGCTGGACGGCGAGACCGGGAAGCTGCTCCAAGCCGTGCAAGTCCTCGAACGTGGTCGTGAACGCCCCGAACCCGCCGGCTTGCAGAAACGCCTTAAGCCCGAGCTCGGCGCGCGCCTGGTAACGGACCGCATCCCACATAGCAGGCATACTGCGAACGTCGGAGCCGATCTCGTATTGCTCAGCATATTCATCAAGCTGCGCGCGCAGCTGCGCATCGGTTACCTCGTTCATTGTCTGGACGAGATCGCCGACGCCGTAGCCGTTCACCGACCAGCCGAACCGGATTTGCGCTTCGACCTTATCCCCTTCCGTCACCGCGACCTGACGCATGTTGTCGCCGAAACGGGCCACTTTGAGATTGCGACCTTCCGCATATGCGGCAGCGGTTCGCATCCACCCGCCGATCCGCCGGCACGTCCGCTCATCCTGCCAATGGCCGGCAACCACCTTGCGGGCGATGCCGAGCCTCGCTCCGATGAAGCCGTACTCCCGGTCGCCGTGAGCCGCCTGGTTTAAATTCATAAAATCCATGTCGATGCTGTCCCATGGAATATCCCGGTTATACTGCGTGTGAAAGTGCAGCAGCGGCTTTGTGAGCTCAGTCAAGCCGGCAATCCACATTTTTGCAGGCGAAAACGTATGCATCCAGGTGATCAATCCAGCGCAGCGGTCGTCCGCGTTGGCCTCGAGGCATAGACGGCGAATCGCATCGGGCGTCGTGACGACCGGCTTGAACAGCACCCGATAAGGAATCGCCTCTGCGCGGTCCAACCCGCCCGCCATTTGCACGGAATGCGCCTCGACTTCCCGGAGCGTTTCCGGCCCGTACAAATGCTGGCTCCCGGTCACAAACCAAAATTCATATGGCTGAACAGGCAACATCGAATGATTCCTCCTATGTCGTATTGGAGCGTTCGGATAACCGTTATTCGGATAAAAGCAGAGCGGTTCCGCACGGCTACCCGCCACGCGGATATCGGCCGCTTCTAATGCAGTGCAGCTTCCCTCAACGCTTTGAGCCGCTTCATCACGTCGCTTGCGCCGCGGCCGAAATAATCATGCAGCCGGTTGTACTCGGCATACAGCTGATCGTATACCGCCACATGCGCGGGGATCGGCTTGAACGTCTCCTCCCGGACACGCGCCATCCGCTGCGCCGCATCCACGATCGAATCGTAGCCGCCTGCAGCGCTTCCCGCCGCTACCGCGCCGAACATCGCCGCGCCGAGCGCGGGCGTCTGCTTCGAATCGGCGATCTTGATCTCCCGGTTCGTCACATCGGCATAAATCTGCATCAGCAGCCGGTTGCGCTGCGGCAGACCGCCGCAGGCATACAGTTGCTCCACTGGCACACCGCCGTCCTGAAACGCTTCGATGATTTTGCGCGTGCCGAATGCCGTCGCTTCCAGCAGAGCACGGTACACTTCCTCCGGCTTTGTCTGCAGCGTATAGCCGACGATCAAGCCGGTCAAATCGGTGTCGACGAGCACGGACCGGTTGCCGTTCCACCAATCAAGCGCCAGCAGTCCGGTCTCGCCCGGCCGGTAAGCCGCGGCCCGCCGCTCCAGCCATTCATGGATGCCAGTGCCTTCTTGCGCCGCCGCGTCTCTTACATAGGCCGGAACCCCTTGCTCGACATACCAGGCGAAAATATCGCCGACCGCGGACTGCCCCGCTTCATATCCGAGATAGCCCGGGATGATGCCGTCTTCCACGACGCCGCACATGCCCTCGATGTGCTTCTCCTCCGTTCCGAGCAGCATATGGCAGATCGAGGTGCCCATCGCCATTACCAGCTTGCCCGGCGTGACGACGCCGACGCCCGGCACGGCCGCATGCGCGTCCACATTGCCAACGGCGACGGCGGTGCCCGGCCGCAGCCCCGTCTGCGCGGCCATCGCTTCCGTCAACGTCCCGGCCCTAGTGCCGAGCGGGAAAATACCGCCGCGAAGCTTGGTTGCCGCAAGGGGCTCCAGCCGCGGATCGAGCGCCTTGAAAAAAGCGCTGTCCGGGTAGCCTTCCCGCTTGTGCCAGTTCGCTTTATACCCCGCTGTGCAGCTGTTTCGAGCGATGCGTCCGGTCAGCTGGTATACGACCCAGTCCGCCGCTTCAAGGAACAGATCGGTGCGCTCGTAAAGATCCGGCGCTTCGTTCAAAATTTGCCACGCCTTCGCAAGCATCCATTCCGAAGAGATTTTGCCGCCGTACCGCGGCAGGAACGCTTCGCCGCGCGCAGCGGCGACCTCGTTGATCCGGCTCGCCTCGGCCTGCGCCGCATGATGCTTCCACAGCTTCACCCAGCTGTGCGGATTCGCCTGCAGCGACGGGTCGAAGCAGAGCGGCGCGCCGGACGCGTCGACCGGCAGCATCGTACACGCGGTAAAATCGATGCCGATCCCGATCACCTCTTCCGGCTGCACGCCGGAACGGCGGATCACCTCCGGTACCGACCGCCGCAGCACTTCCAGGTAATCGCCGGGATGCTGCAGCGCCCAATCGTGCTCCAGGCGAACGCCCGAGCCAGGCAGCCGCTCGTCGATAACGCCGTGCGGATACTCCGTCACATGATCGGCCACTTCCATACCGTCGGCCAAGTCGACCAGCACCGCCCGACCCGATTCCGTACCGTAGTCGATGCCGATCGCGTATGTTTTGGACATGTTCCTTCTCCCTCCATCCATCTGGCAGGCTGACGTGTTCAACGAACGTTACGGCTGCCCGTAATACGCTTTCGCTCCGTGCTTCCGCAAAAAATGACGGTCCAGCAGCATCCGGTCCATAACGGGAACGCCGGGCCTCAGCGCGAACGTATGCAGCGCCATCTTCGCGACCTCCTCGAGGACGACGGCATTATGCACGGCATTATGCGCATCCGTCCCCCAGTTGAACGGCGCGTGGCTGTGCACAAGCACTCCCGGAACCTCCATCGGGTCCAATCCGGCAAACGTCTCGACGATCACACGTCCCGTCTCCGACTCGTAAGCTCCCTGGATTTCCGCCCCGGTCATCGCCCGCGTGCATGGAATTTCGCCATGGAAATAGTCCGCATGCGTCGTGCCGAGCGCCGGGATCGGCAGTCCGGCTTGCGCCCAGCTCGTTGCCCAAGGGGAATGGGTATGTACAACGCCCCCAATCGAAGGAAACGCCTTGTACAGCACCACATGCGTCGGTGTATCGGAGGATGGCTTGAGCCGACCTTCAACTACGTTTCCGTACAGATCGACCACAACCATGTCGTCCGGCCGCAGCTCGTCGTAAGGAACCCCGCTCGGCTTAATCACGACAAGCCCCGAGGCACGGTCGACGCCGCTCGCATTGCCCCATGTAAACGTTACCAATCCATGGCGAGGAAGCGCCATATTCGCTTCCCACACTTCCTTTTTCAATGTTTCGAGCAATAGGATCTCACCCTTTCCCGAAAAAAACAGTCATGGCTTACCGACAAATTCATTATATATTTGTACGTACAAATTTGTCACCATTTTTTTCATAGGGCTTGGTCGAATGCCGCACGACGAGCTCCGGAGCGAACAGGATATCCCGGTTCAGCGAGGGCGACGTCCCTTCCATCATCGCGATCAGCAGCTCCGCCGCCTTCTTGCCGAGCTCCGCTTTCGGATGAGAGACGGACGTTAACTTCACTTCCGTCGCCGTCGCAAGAAACGAGTCGTCGAAGCCGATCATGGACACGTCCTCCGGCACGCGCAGCTCCAGCCGGCGAACCGCTTCCAGCAGCCCCACCGCCAGCTCATCGTTATAACATACGATCGCGCTCGGCCGTTCCTCCGCCTGAGACAGCATTGCAAGCGCCCGCTCGAAAGGCTGCGTTCCTTTCGTTTCCGTAACGTAATGAACGACATGCTCGGGGCGAAGCGCAATCCCGAACTCATGATGCGCGCGCAAAAAACCTTTCAGCCTCTGCGTCCCCTGCAAATCGTCCGTCTTGAAAAACCCGGCGATCCGCTCGTGGCCGAGCTCGATCAAATGCTTGGCGGCCAGATACCCGCCCAGCTCGTCATCCACCTTGACGCAGGGGCAATTCAGCTCCGCGTAACGCTCGTTGATCATCAAATACGGGATTTTCATATAATCGAGCGCCAAATAGCAATCCAGATTCGGATTGCCCTGCGCGCTTTTCGTCGGCTCGATGATCAGTCCTTGCAGCGACCCGGCCTGCAGCATCAGCAGCTGGTCCCGTTCCTTCGCCTTGTCGTTATCCGTGCTCGACAGCATCATCCGGCAGCCCTGCTCGCGCAGTACGGATTCCGCTCCGCGGACGATCTGCGGAAATATATAGTCGGAGATATACGTCGTCAGCACGCCAACCGTCGGCAGCTCCGCGGTTCTTCGTTCCAGCATCGCCGAAATGTACGTTCCGCTCCCCTGCTTGCGATACAGCCGGCCCTCCTGCACAAGCGTCCCGAGCGCCTGTCGGACCGTCTGTCTGCTCGTCCCGGACAGCTCGGCCAGCTCATGCTCCGTCGGCAGCTGCTCGTTCGGCTTATAGCGCCCCGCAGCGATCCAGGACATGATCATTTCTTTCACTTGCTCATGCTTCGGTTTCGGTTTCTCGTTCAACGTCGCACCTCGTGTAGGTTAAATACAATCATTCGTATTATAGCATGGAACGCCGCGCGCGCTAACTTGTACGTACAACCGAGATTTTCATCGCAAGATTCGTTGTTTTCGGCTTTTCTTGCATAGTGGCGATCGGCATATGTTGCTACAATAAGGAAGAACGCACAGTGACACGCCGCAAACCGGCGCCTTACGAACCGATAAAGACTTTTGGGAGGGATCTGATTTGAACATTGGATGGTGCACGTCGATCCGGAACGCCGAATTGCTGAAGGACATTGGGTATGATTTTATTGAACTGCCTGTCGCTACGCTGCCGCTGGAGCAAGACTCCGGACTGGCCGACGCCATGAAACCGATTCTGGCCTCGCCGCTTCCCGCCTCCGCTTTCAACATCTTGTTCCCGAAAGACATGAAGCTCGTCGGTCCCGACGCGGACACCGCGCGGATACGCCATTATATTGCCCGGGCGGCAGCGGTGCTGAGCGAGGCCCGCGCCCGGATCATCGTGCTGGGCAGCGGGGGGGCCCGCAACGTACCGGATAATTGCGAACGCTTACAAGCGGAAGAGCAGCTGCTGCAGGTGCTCCACTGGTGTGCGGACGAGCTGAAAGGCACCGGCGTCACGCTTGCCATCGAGCCTCTAAACCGAAAAGAATCGAATATCATCAACAGTGTCGACGAAGCAGTCCAGTTTGCGCAGCAGGTTAACCGGCCGGAGATTCGAGTGCTCGCCGACTTCTATCATATGGACGAGGAGCAGGAGCCTCTAGACACGCTGCGAACGAACGGCAAGTGGCTCGCGCATATTCATGTGGCGGACACCGGGCGGCTGCATCCAGGCTCGGGAACGTACGATTACGAGACGTTCATGGGGATATTGAAGGAGATCGGCTATACGGGGATGATTTCGGCGGAATGCAAGACAGACGATCCGGAGCCGAATATGAGGAGCAGCCTGCAGTTTTTAAAACGGTTCGTCAGCTAACCGCCGCGTTTTACAGGCCACCCCGCGGCGTCGCAGACGACATTCCCGATTCGATTCGTAAGCTTCGGAAACCGATACGGGTGCGTCTAATCTCCAGCCTTACATAATCTGCTCAGCTGTTCGTATGACAACATCCGCGGGGGAGGCGGCACGGTTGACGCCCTCCCTCATGCTTCCTCTCCCTCCTTATCTCACGCTGCCTCCCACAGTTTCTCCACTCCTCCTCTCACGCTTCCTCCCACAGTCCCTCCCAAGCTTTCTTCAGCAGAACTATACCTTCTTCCATCTGCTGCTCGCTCACGCCGCCAAATCCCAAATAAATTTGCGGGCGCTCCGATGGGACAGGCTTCATCCACATTTCCTGCAGATCATACACTTTGACGCCCTCGGCTGCCGCCCGTTCTACAAGAATACCGGACGTCCGGTTCGTATCGACGGTCAGTTGAATATGAAGTCCGGCGCTGTGGCCCGTAATCCGGACATGCTCACCCAGATAATCGCGGATCAGCCCGATAAACCGGTGATGCTTTTTACCGTACGTTTTGCGCATTCGCCGGATATGACGATACCAGTGGCCCTGCTCGATAAAAGACTGCATCGCCCATTGATCGATGCGCGACGGACCGTCGAACAAATAGTTCACGTTGTTCATTTTCTCGACAAGCGTGAGGGGAAGCACCATATAATTCATCCGCAATGCGGGCGTGAACACTTTGGAAAATGTGCCGATATAGATCACTCTCCCGTCGCGGTCCAGCCCCTGCAAAGACGGAATCGGCTTGACGGAATAACGGAATTCGCCGTCGTAATCGTCCTCGATGATATATGCATTTTTTGTCTGCGCCCAGCGTAGAAGTCGCTCACGCTCCGGATACGGCATAACGCTTCCCGTTGGAAATTGGTGCGAGGGCGTTATATAGACAGCCTCCGCGCAGGATTGTTCCAATGCTTCGACACTAATGCCTTTCTCCGTAACGGGAACGGGCTCGATCCGAAAGCCGTATTGGTTGAAATGCTCGCGAACCGGGGCAAACCCGGGCTCCTCGAACGCGATCCGCCCGATGCCGGCGAACAGCTTGGCCAGTATGCCTACGCTATAATGAATGCCGGTGCCGACGACGATTTGCTCAGGCACGCAAACGACGCAGCGCGAATTCCGCAAATAGTCCGCCAGCACGGTGCGAAACGCATATTCTCCTTGCGGGTCGCCGTACTTGTTTATTTTCTCGCCCGAACGATCGAGCGTGTCGTGAAGCATTTTTCTCCAGCTCCGCATCGGAAACAGCTGCGCATCGACGGCGGATGGCCGGAAGTCGATCCGATGCGCTTCTTCCGCCGGACCTTTGGGAAGCGGCCCCGATAACGTCCGATCCGTCCCGGCCGATGGCGGGGCAGGCTGCGATGCGCCGAACGGATTGGCGGCGTAGATGCCGGACTTCGGCCGGCTGACGGCGTACCCTTCGGTCAACAGCATGTGATAGGCGGATTCCACCGTCGTCTTGCTAGTGCCGAGCTGCTGCATAAGCGACCGGACCGAAGGCAGCCGCATACCGTAAGGAATGCCTCCGCTCCGGATTTGATCCCGCATTTGCGTGTACAGCTGCATATAGGCGGGCAGGGCAGATCGATCGGTCAAGTGAAGATTCAGCATATCCTATGAGCTCCCTGGAAATCTGACATGGAAAAGTAAATAAAATCTGACCCTTCTTTAAGGGTCAGATTTAGTATAAAGTAAGCTTTAGTCAAAATAAAGAAAGCTTATAAATCAAAGCGAGGAATTTCAATGTCACCACCATCATCTGCCAAATCACCCCGGCTTCAAGCGACATTGAATTTGCCGCAAATCGTCGCGCTCTATATCGGATCGGTTATCGGCTCCGGCATTCTGCTCGTTCCGGGACTTACCGCCGAAATGGCCGGACCTGCGTCGATCGTCGCCTGGCTGCTGATGTCCGTCCTGGTCATCCCGATGGCGATTACGATGGGGCTGCTCGCGGCAAAGCACCCCAGCTCCGGAGGCGTGTCCCACTTTGTCCGTCTCGCCTACGGCCGCAAAGCCGGACAGCTCGTCGGATGGTTTTTCCTGCTCTCCGTGCCGATCGGAGGTCCCGTCGTCGCCGTCACCGGCGCTCAATACGTAGGCGTACTGCTGCATTGGGGCGATCTCCAGACGTATGCGGCGGCCTCGCTCATCTTGATCATTCCGCTTGTCATGAATGTATTCGGCCTGCATTTGGCGGGCAGCGTACAGACGATCGTCATTACGCTAATCGTTGCCATCCTGCTGCTGGCGATCGTAGCGGGCATGCCGCATGCGTCCTCTGCCAACTTTACACCGTTCATGCCCAGAGGAGCGATGAGCGTGTTTCAAGCGGCGGGACTCATGTTCTGGTGCTTCATCGGCTGGGAAGCGGTCACCCATCTGTCGGCCGAGTTCGTCGATCCGCGCAAAAACGCGATTCGCGGCGTGCTCTGGAGCGCCGGCATCGTATCCGCGCTTTACTTCGCCGTCGCTTTCATGACGATCGCCACGCACAGCTACGGTGGAGCCGGGTCGGCCGCGGCGCTGAGCGTCCTGGTGCAGCGCTCGCTTGGACCTGTCGGCGGCTGGATCGTAGCCGTCACCGCCATCTTTATTTGTTTCGCCGCTTTCAACGCTTATGCCAGCGCGGGTTCGCGCATCGCCTATGCGATGGCGCAGGCGGGGGAGGCGCCGAAGTGGCTCGGCACACTTCACCGCAAATACAATACGCCGATCGGCGGACTCGCTTTTGTCGCCGTCGGCATTGCGTTCAGCATGGCAGCGCTGTTGTTCAAGACGGTGTCGCTCTCCCAACTGATCGCGCTCCCCAATGCGACGTTCATGGCGACCTACATCGGCGGCTGCCTGGCCGGTACGCGTCTGCTGCGCGACACCCGGGTCGGCCGCAGCTCCTCCTGGATTTCGCTCGTTGTCACGTTGGGACTGTATCCGTTTTTGGGGTGGCCGGCTTTATATCCGCTTGCCATCGGCATTCTATTCATGCTGTGGAGCAGGAGACGTTCCCTCTCCGCAAGGCATTCCGGACGCCCCCCAATGCGTCCGCCGCAATAAAGGTTATCGCTATATATCATATGAGGACAGGAGGCGCTGCGCATGATTATGACGCTGGATGACATCCAATCGTATTTGAACCGAATCGGCATAGACGCTATCGAGGTCCCGACGCTGCCATACTTGTTCGAGCTGCATAAGGCCCATGTGAGCCGTGTTCCTTGGCAGACGCTCGATATATTTGCCGGACAACCGGCCACCATCGACGTACGGGAATCGGTGCAGCTCATCGTGAACGGACGAAGCGGCTATTGCTTTCACCTGAACGGCGCGTTCAGCACGCTTCTTCGCTCGCTGGGCTATCGCGTATCCATGCACCGGGCCGGCGTACAGCCGCATGGCGAAGCGCCGCGAATCAACTCGTTCCACCTGGGATTGACCGTCACGCTGGAGAACGAAGCGGGCGAAGAAGAACGCTGGATCGTCGATGCCGGACTCGGGGATTTGCCGTATGAACCGCTCCCGCTCCGGCAAGGCGTCTACACGCAAGGTCCTTTCATCTATCAAGTCGTTCCTTCCGGCATTGCGGAACACGGCTGGCGGCTGGTGCATGATCCGGGGGCGTCTTTTACGGGCGTCGACGTCGCTCCCGAGGTTGTGGATGGGGTCGACGTGTTTTCCGCGAATCACGAGCATTACAGCCGTTCGGCAGACTCGCCATGGATCGGGCTGTTTCTCATCCGCAACCGGCTCGCGATGGAAAGCAACGAGCTGCGCGGATGTATGTGGAGTAAACATGACGGCAGCGGCATCACAAAGACCGAGCTGCGGTCGCGAACGCAATGGCTGGACGTGCTGGGCGATGTGTTCGGCGAACGTCTGGTGCGGTACAGCGGCCTCGAGAAGGAAGCCATATGGCAAAAGGTACGGCAAAAGCATGAGGAATGGCTCCGATCAAAGGAGTCTGCACGGCGAAGCTAGGCAGCTTGTCCGATTCAACCGTCCGCCATAGCGGTTAGGGTCGCGCGAAGCCGTATGTCAGCAGCTTCCCCGTCTCCACAAAACGCGCTTCGGGCGCCGCCGTGCCCATCACGACGGTAATCAGCCGCCTGCCGCCCCGCATCGCCGTACCGGTAAAGCAATAGCCCGCCTCGTCCGTAAAGCCTGTCTTGAGACCGTCATTGCCCGAATAGGCGTAAGCTTCGCCCGGCAGCATCAAATTCGTAGCTTGCAATGTAAGGTTAGTGCGCGCCAGCGTCACTTGCGGTTTCCGGGTAATATCCAACACTTCCGGGTAATCGGTCACGAGACGGGCCGCCAGCTTGGCGATATCCCGCGCGGTCATCTCGGTATCTCCCGCCGCGGCGGCGGACTGGAAGCCGCGAATATCGGCTGATGGAAGTCCTGTCGCGTTGGCGAACACGGTGCCGGACGACAGTCCGAGCTTCTTCGCCGTTTGGTTCATACGCGTGACGAATTTGCTTTCCGTTCCGCTAGCCTGTTCAGCCAGCGCGACCGCCGCATCGTTGGCGGAGTGCACGACCATCGCTTCGAACAGCTCGCGAACGGTATACGTATCCTTCGGCTTGACGCCGATTTTCGACCCCGGTACATTGGCGGCATACGAGCTGATCCTTACTGTCTCGTTCCAGCGGCGCTTACCGGAGCACACGTCCTCCAGAATGAGCAGCTCCGTCATCATTTTGGACATGCTTGCCGGAGGCAGCGCTTCATCAGCGTTCGATTCATAATAAACGGCCCCCGTTTGCGCATCGATCAGGATCGCGGCCCGCGCATGAATCTCCGGCGCGAACAGCAGCGGCACGTAGTGCCGAACGAGCATGGCCATACACGCCGCGATGCTCGCTAGCAGCAGCCATCTCCCCCATTTTCTTCTCTTCATCAGCATTTCCCTCCATCGATCGTTCAACCGGCATCACCGGTCGAAACGGTTTATATGAAGGTAACATAAGCAAATAAATAATCTCGCAAGAAATCTTTAAAAATTCCTTAAGGAGCGAATTTTCTTCCTGAACCTTCACCCGCGACGCCTTGGAACCGTCCGTCAGCCACCGTAACCGCAAAAAAGAGGCCCAGCGTCATCCCGTGACAGAATGACCTGAACCTCGATCCTCCTTACTTGCCTTGCAGCATGACGTTACCGGCAACCGCCCAGTCGCCGACCGGCGAGACCTTGTACGAAACGGACGGGTTGAGCTTGCCGCCGGCCGTCAGCTCGAACGTGCCTTCCGCTCCTTTGCGGGTCTGCACTTTGTATTGCGCCGTCAACGTTTGTCCGCTTTCGTCCGTTAGCGTGACAGACCTGCCGGAGAACATCTCGTCCATCGGATCGGCTGCCAAAGCGACCGTCAGCGTCGTCTCGCTTGCCGCCTTGGCGGATTGAATCGACAGCGGCGCGATGGCTTTGGCTGTGAACGTATTTTCTTTCAGTGTAAACCAGTCCGACGATACCGTATAACTGACGCCCGGCTGCAGCTGTTGTCCGCTCGGCAAGCGGAACTTCGGCGCTTGACGTCCGTCGGTCGCCTGCGTATACGGCACATAATCGACGACGATCGGCTGTCCGTTCTCGGGTGTCAGCAGTGCTTGTCTCGATCGGAGCGACGAAATGACCTGATAGGTGACGCCGTTAAGCGACTGGTTATCGTCGATCGCGATTTCTTTGCCGCCGCGGCTGCCAAAATACGATTCGACGAGGTAGCCGTAATCCGCTACGCCGTCCTGCTGGCTGGACGTCACCTCGAACGTGTCGGACGTGACTTGCGCCGTGCCATTGAGCGTGATTTTATTCGTCATTGCCGTGAACGTGCCGGCTGCTTTGCCCTTATAGGTCAGCGTGTAGGTCGTTCCCGGCTTTTGCAGCGTGACCGGCACGATATAGGTGGAGACGGCGCCGTTCTTCAGCTGCGGAATGTTGACGATCGACAAGCCGTCCGTAAACGCGAAATTTTTCTTCGCCGTGTCCAGATCGACGTCTTGCGCCGTGAGCGGCGCGGAGAACGTCACCTCCAGCGTAATCGGATTGACCGCCTTCAGCCCGGTTACCGCGGCATCGCTTGACGGCTTACGCGGCTCGGCGAGATGCAGCAGCGAAGCGGCCTGCCCGCGGGTAACCGGCTTCTCCGCCTGGTAGCCGTCCTGGAACCAGGTTTGGATAATGGCCGTCTTCTTGGCTAATAGTTTACTCAGCGCATCCGTAACATAAGCTTGCGTCACCGGCTGATTCGGCTGAAACATCGCTTCCTTGCCCGGGATGACGCCATTGTCGATAAGCGCCTCCACATCGCCGGAATACCAATCGCCGCCGGCGACGTCGCGAAAGGCTGCATCCTTCGTCTCGTTTTCGATCAAGCCGAACGTACGGACCAGCACTTTCGCCAGCTCGGCGCGCGTGATCGGCTGGTTCGGGCGAATCATTCCGTCGCCGTAGCCGGAGAAGATATTCCGGTTCAGCATGTCCGTCATCGCCGTTTGATCAACTCCGGCCTGGGACAGGTCCGTAAAGGAAGCCGCGTCCGCGTTTGCTATTTGGATATGGGAAGGAAGAATCGCCGCGGAACCGATCGCTGCGGCCAATATCGCTCGAATCGCTTGTTTTCTCATGTTTCGTACGCCTCCTGAGGATGAATTGCTTTACAAATTCATCTTACCGGACGTTTCTAAACGGGCGCGAAACAACAGATTAAATAATTATTAAATCGTTCCGCTGCGGCCGGAAGCGAACCGGTAGCCCGCGCCCCACAGCGTCTCGATATATTCCGGCCGGGACGGGTCGGACTCGATTTTTTCCCGGATGCGGCGAATATGGACGGTCACGGTGGCGATGTCGCCGAGCGAATCCATCCCCCATATTTTCTCGAACAGCTCCTCTTTGCTGAACACGCGGTTCGGATGAAGCGCCAGAAACGTCAGCAGATCGAATTCCTTCGCCGTCATCGTCACTTCCTTGCCGCTCACATACACCCGGCGCGCAGCCGTATCGAGCACGAGACTGCCGGCCCGGATCTCCCCGCTCTTATGCTCCTTGCCGCCGGTCAGCCGCTCGTACCGGGCCAGATGCGCCTTCACCCGGGCTACCAGCTCGCTCGGGCTGAACGGCTTCGTAATGTAATCGTCGGCCCCGCCGCCGAGTCCGCGAATTTTATCGATCTCTTCTTTCTTGGCCGATACGATCAGAATCGGCACATCCTTGACGCTGCGGATTTGGCGGCATACCTCAAGCCCGTCCATGCCGGGCAGCATGAGATCCAGCACGATTAAAGCATAGTCTTCGCTCAGCGCCTTCCGCAGACCTTCGTCCCCGCTGCCGCATATATGTGCGCTGAACCCGTTCAGTTCGAAATAATCCCGCTGCAGGTCCGCGATGCTTGCCTCGTCTTCAATGATCAGTATGTTTTTCATAAGCCTCTCCATTGCCGCTAAGAATCGTTCGCTTCAGTGTAAAATAGATCGTCGTGCCCTGTCCGTACACGCTATCCGCTCCGATCGTTCCTCCATGCCCTTCGATCACCTGTCTAGCGATTGCAAGCCCGAGCCCGCTGCCGCCCGTTCTGGAATTGCGCGAGCTTTCGGCCCGGTAAAAACGGTCGAAGATGTGCGCCGCGGCTTCCGCCGGAATACCCGACCCGTTATCGGTCAGCCGAACCGTCACATCGCCCTCCCCCGGCTCGACGCGGACGACAATCCGCTTGTCCGCTTTGTCCATAAATTTGACGGAATTATCGATGATGTTGGAGATCGCCCGTCTGACCTTCTCGGGATCGATGAGCACCTCGACCGGCTCTCCCTGCCATGGGGCGTAATACAGTTGAAACCCTTGGGCTTCCAGATCAAACCGCTGCTCCTCCAGCACATCGGTCAAAAACCGGTTCAGATCGAGCTTCTCGAAATGAAAGGGCACTTTCTTCAAGTCGAGCTTCGAATATAAAAACAGCTCGTCGATCAGGCGGTCCATCGCTACCGTTTTGCCGAAAATGGTGTTGACGTATTTGTTCATTTTTTCAGGCGTGTTGGCGACGCCGTCGCGAATGCCCTCGATATATCCTTTGATGGACGAAATCGGCGTTTTCAAATCATGCGAGATGTTCGACAGCAGCTCCTTGCGGTTTTCCTCGTACTGCTGCTGCAGCTCCAGGGAATGATTCAGCTGCTTGCGCATTTCTTCAAAGGCGGTGGACAGCTGCCCGATTTCCCCTCCCGCAGCCGGCTCGATCCGAAAGTCCAGGTTGCCCTCCCGAATGCGGTCCGCCGATTGCTTCAGCTTTTGCAGCGGTACAATGATGCTGCGGGTTATGAAAGCATACAGCAGCACGTTGGCCAGCAGCAGCAATACAAACAGGATCGATATGAGCAGCGGCAGCAGCTTGCGCGTCAGCTCGGCGAACGGACTGCGCTCCCGCAGGACGAACACGCTTCCCGGCGACTGGTCGCCGAACACGAAGTCATACTTCGCATACGAAAAAAAACGGTCTGCGATATTGAACGTGCCCCGGATCTGAATGTTGCCCGCATCGTATTCTGGGAGATGCGTCTCGGGCTGAAGCGTCTTCCACGGAGGCGAAGCGTAATAAATGCTCGGCCCCTTCCGGATAATGAGCGTAGCCTGCGCGATCCGCAGCTTGTTGTCGTAGTCTGCCAGCAGCGCCCGATCAAGGAGCCGGTCAGGATTGTCGTTCTTCGTGATGTACTTCAATTCCATGAACAAGCTTTCGACTTCCGGCGATAACGGATTGAGCGCATAATGGATTTTGTAAAATTGCTTGATGCTCTTCATATCGCCCGTAACCGCCACCGTAATGAAGAAGGTTGTGGCCACGAAGATCAGGATCGTAATGAGCAGCGTTCCCGTATAGGAAAAAAGCAGCTTGAGCCGAATGGACATACGTCCCCTCCTTCCGCTTGTCGACGGTTCGGCAATACTCACAATGTATCGAAAGCCGGCGGCAAATTCAATGAAATCGCCGCGATTTAAGGATTTGTTAATAACTGAGGCGGCGGTAAGCAGAAGCGGCCACCGTCCTTGCCGTCATGTTATGGGTAGTTTGCCAAAAAAAAGAACACTTTAAGCCGTATGGAAGCCATACAACTTAAAGTGTTCCGCTTCTTCTTCGCTCACGCGGCGTTCAGCCAATCAACGGCTGGTGGCTGTAAGGCAAATGCCATTCCGGCCGCGGCGTCTTGCGCGCCGGATTAGTTGAACGCCTGCGTCATCCCCCGACGCAGCCCGCTGGGTGCAGTGCGCCGATCGCCACCGGCAGCCGGCCAGTGGCCTCCAGCTGCCCGAGCAGTGCCTTCGCCGCGCTGCGCAGCGCCAGCGGGCGGCTCTCGTACGCTGCGACATACGTCGATACGCCGTGAAAGGCGAGCAGATCACACGGACTGCACTGGGCGACGACGATCGGATCTTTGCCGACCGTCATCAGGCCGCGGATCAGCTCCGCCTGCGACGCATCGTACTGGGCGGCGTTGTATGTCGCGACAACAACCTGCTGCCCGTACCGAACGCTCCGCACCAGCTCCTGGTGCAGCCGCCCGACCTCCTGCACCGGCACCAAAAACTCGGTGACCGTGCAGCCGAGCTGACGGAGCGCACGGCCCAGCGTGAACGGCGCCTGCTTCGCTTCGTACGCCTGAAGATGCTCGGCCGTCTCGACGGAGATGACGTAGATCGAACCGTCGGCGGATACCGGCAGCAGCGCCTTTTCGTCGCGGACCACCGTGATGGACGCTTCGCTGATGCGCCGGGCCGCTTCCTTGTCCGCCAGGCGGCCGACTTGGGCAAGCGCGGCGAGCGTGGCCGCGCCCGCTTCCGGCTCATCCGCAGCGAGCACGCCGCGCCGCTCCTTCAGCGCAAGAAGCCGCCGCACCGAGCGGTCGATGCGTTCTTCGCCGATGCGGCCTTGACGCACCGCTTCGACCAGCGACTGAAGCTCGGCGAGACCGCCGGCCGGCGGTCCTGTCAGCACGATCAAGTCGGCGCCTGCCTCCACCGCTTCCAAGGCGGAAAGCGGCGCGCCGGGTCCGCTGGTCTCGGCGCAATTCGCCGCGATGACGACTTCATCGCCGAGCTGTCCGCGCAGACGACCGATCACCGCAGCAGCCGGACCGGCTTCCGGCGAAGGAGCCAGCAGCACGCCCGCTCCGGCTTCAACCGCCTGCGCATACGATGCGGCAAGCTGCTCCAACGTGTCGGCGGCTCCGGGTCCGCCCGGCTCGAGGCAGCCGGGCAGCAGCCCCGCCGCAGCGACGACGCCCGCGTCCTGAAGGCCGCGAAGGAACGGTGCGCCATAATCGCCGACCCGTTCCTCCCCTTGACTACCGACATGCAGGTCGTTCGGGCTGCCGCTTGGATCGAGCGCCGGAGCCATGCCGAGCTGAATGCCGAGCGCTTTCAGCTCGCGCCCGCTGACCAAGCCGGCCTCATAGGCGGCCGCCTTGTTCCCAGCGGCGGCGAGCGCCATAACGCCGGGCATCAGCGCCATGCCCTCGGCCAGCCGGGCAAGCGCGCCGCCTCCCAGCTCGGCGGCGATCCATAGCGGCAGCTGTCCGCAATCCCTCGCTTCGTCCTGCAGCGCCCGGCTCAGCTGCGCCGTCTGTCCCGTATCGCGCACGTTTCGGGCGCGGTACAGCACCCCGCCGATGCCGAATTCCCGGATACAGCGGATGATACCGGCATCGTCGTTCGGCTCCATCCCTTCAAATCCGCACAGGATCATCTGGCCTACTTTTTGTTCCAAGGTTAACTTGCCGATATCCCGAATTGCCGCCAGTCCTTTCATCGTCGTCCTTTGCTCCTTCCAGCAATCGAATCATGGTTTGCCGTACAGCAGACATGGCTTGGTTAGCGATTCCCACGCCTCTTGCTCGCGATCATACGTTTCCAGCAGACCGCGGTAGCCGCCCGTTTGACCCAGCGTTTGCCGCACCCGGGCTCCGCCGGACAACAGATCAATGAAATGCGGCCCGTCCTTTCGCGACGGCGGCAGCCATTCGAACATGCCCGGGTACAGCTTCAGGACCGACTCCAGCAGCGCCAGTCCGGTTCGCACCGCACGGAAAGATCCCGCATCCGTGACGAACAGCCGGACGCCGCCGCATAAGCGCCCCTGATGCTTCGAGAAGACCGGTGAAAAATAAACCGGACAAGCGTGCACGCCGGGGCAGCCGTATTCATGAAACAGCGCGGCCAGCCGTTCCCCGTCGATCCAGGGCGCGCCGATCGTCTCGAACGGGCTGGTCGTGCCGCGCCCTTCCGAAACATTCGTCCCTTCGAACAGACACGTCCCGGCGTATACCCGGACCGTGTCGATCGATGGCATATTGGGCGAAGGCGGCAGCCAATAAAGCCCGGTCGCCGCATACTCCATCGTCCGGTCCCAGCCCTCCATCGGGATCACCGTCAACCGGCAGCCGATCCGCCGGCTGTCGTTCACATAGCGGGCGTACTCCCCGATCGTCAGTCCCGTGGCATACGGAATGCCGGCTACGGCGCCGACCATCGATTCGTATCCCGGCTCCAGCCGTCCGCCTTCCGCACGGCAGCCGCCGAGCGGATTCGGCCGGTCCAGGACGACCAGCCGCTTGCCTGCCTCCGAGCAGGCTTCCATTAAATAGACAAGCGTGGACAAGTACGTATAAAAGCGCATACCCGTATCTTGAATATCAAATAATACCGCATCGATGCCGCCGAGCATGGCCGCATCCGGCTTCTTCCGCGTCCCGTACAAGCTGTATACCGGTATGCCGAGCGCCGGATGCGTTTCGTCCTCGAACCGTTCCCCAGCCTGACGCTCGCCGCGGATACCGTGCTCGCAAGCGAAGATCGCGTTCAGCTGCAGCCAAGGCAAGGCTGCGCAGCGCGTCAAGGTCGCTTCGAAGCGACCGTTGATTCCCGTCGGATTCGTCAACAACCCGATCCGACTTCCTTCCAGTTCCGGCTTAATGATCTCAAGCCGGTCCGATCCGACGGCAACCTGCTTTCCCATGAGCTTTCCCCTTTCATTCAAGAAAAAATCGTATTCCGGCTCCTTTTTTAGAGCCGCAACCCGTTTTCACTCTTGCGTGATGACCGGGTGCACCGGCCTTTCCGTTTCCTTTGCAGCTTCCCCTCCGTCCGCCTGCATCGATGGATGTGCGCATCCCGGCAGCGTCAAGCGCCATTGTCATCCGCAATCCGACATCTGCAAGCGTTGTCATTATAACCCAGCCGGCGGTGTTCCGCCAGACAAAGAAAAGTACAATCAGGAACCCCGCAGCCCGTCTTCCCGCCAGAGCATCGGCTTCGTCCGTCAAGACTGCGATGCAACCGCGGCAAGTCGGTTGCGCCGGTAGGCTTCCCGCTTGTACTTTTGTTTTTCTTGCTGTCCTATGCTGTTGTTGCATTGCGCCGATGCGCATGCCAATACCCGCCGGCGGCCATCCGATGATCTTCGGGCAGGCGCAAACCGTCGGTTACAATTTGGCCAAATCGCGAATAACCGCTCGGCTTTTGTCCAAATATTGAACGGCCTGCTCGTAGCTGCGGCTCGCAACGCCCAAATATAAGATGTCGATGACGTTCAGCTGCGTAATTCTCGAGCCCATCGCGCCGCTTCGGATTTCGTTCTCGGTGGAGGAAATGCATAAGGGGATATGCGAGTAGGCATGCAAGGCAGTCGTTCCGTACTTCGTGATGGAAATGGTCGTTGCTCCCTGCTCCTGTGCTGCCTTCATGGTGGCAATCACTTCCTTGGTTTGGCCGGAATACGATATGCCAACGGCCACGTCGCGCGGCGTCATGGTAACGGCGGCGACAAGCTGAACGTGAGGGTCTGCAAAGGAAAGACAGGTTTTATTGATCCGCAAAAATTTATGCTGCGCGTCGAGCGCAATGAGGTTGGAAGCGCCCATCCCGAAGAAAAAGATGCGTTCGGCCTTCTCCAGCGCGTCGATCGCCTTGCCCACCATTACTTGATCCAAAATTTTAACCGTATCCCGGATCGACTGCACGTTGTTCGCGGATACGTTCTGAATAATCGTTTCAATCGAATCATGAGGGCGGATTTCCTGGTATCCTACGCTGTCGGATGCGGTCTCCTGCAAATCGCCGGCGATCTTCAGCTTCAAATCCGGGAACCCTTTCAATCCCAGCGATTTGCACAGCCGGACGATCGCGGCCTGGCTGGCACCGCTGGACTCGGCCAGCTGCGCGACGGACCATTCGATCACCTGCTTCGGATCGTTCAGGATGCACTCCGCTACTTTGCGCTCCGACGGGTTCAGCCGGTCCAGCGCTTCTCTTAATCTCACAAGCCCGCCATTCATATCGGTTCACCTGCTCTCGTGAATGAATCATGCAGCTACATATAATAAATGTGATCGCTTTCAGTCAATCATTATTATACGAACAATGAAACATTATTTCAATATCATTTTTTGTACATAAAATTTAATTTTACTTCATAAAATTTTTTAGATATACTTAAGTTACATCGTTTGTTAAATAGGTGAGAATATGAAACTATACTTAGGAATCGACGGCGGCGGCACCAAGACAGAGGCAGTGCTGCTCGACGCTGAAGAACGGGAGCTGGCCTGTATTACCGGAGGCTCCACCAACCCGCATGCAGTCGGGTATGACACGGCCATCGCCGAACTGAAGGCGATCCTTGACCGCTCCATAGCGCAAGCGCAGGCGCAATCGTCCTCCGCTCCTCCCCGCTTCCGCATAGCCCTGGGAATGGCCGGCGTCAGCACGGACGAGGAGCGCAGCCTGATTACCGAGACCGTGACCGCTTATTTGTCCGAGAAACGGATAGAAGGCGAAGCGTTCGTCACCAACGACGCCGAGATCGCATTGACAGCGACCCTTGGCCGTGAGCACGGCGTGCTCGCCATCGCGGGAACCGGTTCCATCGTCTTCGGCTGTACGCCGGAGGGAGAGCGGTACCGTACCGGGGGCTGGGGACATTTGCTCGGCGATGAAGGCAGCGGCTACCGGATCGGGCTCGATACGCTGCAGGCGGTCATGCGCAGCTATGACGGCGTCTATCCGCCGACGGCCATGACCCGTCTTATTACGGAAGCGCATGGATATCATACCATAACCGAGCTGAAAGGTTATATTTATCAGCCCGGGATCAAGAAGCAGGACATCGCCCATTTCGCCCGTTATGCGATTGAAGCTTCCGCATCCGGCGACGAAGTAGCCTGTCAGGTCGTCGAACGCAACGCGCTCGAGCTGGCCGGACACGCCATTACGCTGATCAACAAGCACGCATCGTTTCATTGCGCGGATGTGGTGCTTAGCGGCTCCATTTTCAAACATAGCGCCTTATTCAACGAATCGTTCCGCCAGCAAGTTTCCGCCGCTTTCCCGCAGCTCCGTATGCACGACGCGCTGCATACGCCGGCTTACGGCGCGGCTCTGCTCGCCGCCAGACGAACGCCATAATACATTTATGATCAATCATAAGAAGGAGTTTGAGCATGAACTTACAGCAATTAAGCCAGTTGACCACCGAACAGGTAAATGAGCGCACCCGTCAGGTCGATCAATTATCCACAGAACAAATATTGACGCTCATTAACGATGAAGACCGACAAATCCCCGATGTCATCCGCGGCCTGATACCGAACATTACGATAGCCGTCGATTATATCGTTGAAGCGTTCCAGCGCGGCGGCCGGCTGTTCTATGTCGGCGCAGGCACGAGCGGACGCATCGGCATCCTCGACGCCTCTGAATGTCCGCCGACCTACGGCACCCCGCCTTCGATGGTGCAAGGGCTTATCGCCGGCGGATTCAAGGCCGTCAAGGACCCGGTTGAAGGCGCGGAAGACAACGAGGAGCTCGGCGCTTCCGACATGGATGTGAATCATATCGGGCCGAATGACGTCGTCGTCGGCATCGCCGCCAGCGGCCGTACGCCGTACGTGCTCGGAGCGATGAAGCGCGCCAAGGCGCTTGGCGCCAAAGTCGTCGGCGTCTGCAACAATCTCGGCACGCCGATGGTCGGCCTGGCCGATGTGCTGCTCGAAGCCGTCGTCGGACCGGAGGTCGTGCTCGGCTCGACACGGATGAAAGCCGGAACGTCGCAGAAGCTTATTCTGAACATGCTTACGACCACTTCCATGATCCGCATGGGCAAAGTGTACGGCAATCTGATGGTCGACTTATCGCCGTCGAACGTCAAGCTCGTCCACCGCGCCAAGCGCATCATCCGGCTGGCCACCGGTGCGGCCGACGAGGCGATTGAACGCGCCTATGCCGAGTCGAACGGCCAGGTGAAAACCGCCATCGTCATGCTGCTCGGCAATGCCGGATTCGAAGCGGCGCAGCAGGCGCTGGACGAAACCGGCGGCTTCGTCAGCAAGGCGCTGGAGAAGCTGAAACCGTAACTCGAACCTTCCTGAATAATACGCTTGATCATGCCGTACCGCGTTCTCCTGAACCCGGTACGGCATGTTTTTTTTGGCGTCAAGCCCCGCATCCCCTGCTCCCTTCCGCCAGCCCACACTACCCGATATGACAAAGCAGCGTGATTTGCCGTCAATTTAAATTCAATTTACATTGGCGTCGTATGCTGTTCCCAGACAAAAAAGCACCGCGCGGCAAGCCTACGCTGCGCGACCGCATAAGGAGAGTGTTTGGACGTGAAACCGAATCAAAACCAACCGTCCCGTCCGGGAGGTACGATGTTTCTCAAATTAATCCGCGAAACGAAGCCGCCGTTTGCGCTGCTTGCGATTGCGCTGCTCATGAGCGTAGCAACGACGGTCGCGGGGCTCGCTGTTCCGCTGCTGACCAAAGGGCTGGTCGATCAAGGCTCCATCTCTTCGCTGACGTCGATGCAAATCGCCGGCATGGTTGCCGTCTTCCTCGTTCAAGCGATAACCGGCGCGTTCTCCGTGTACACGCTGAACCATATCGGGCAGCGCGTCGTCGCTTCCTTGAGAGAGCGGCTGTGGCGGAAGCTGCTCGCTCTTCCGGTCGCTTACTACGACGAGCATGCTTCCGGCGAAGCGGTCAGCCGGATGACGAACGATACGGCCGTCGTCAAGGGCCTCATTACCGAGCATTTGTCCGGGTTTGTGACCGGCATCATTTCGATCGTCGGCTCGATCGGCATTTTGCTCTACCTCGATTGGAAAATGACGCTGATGCTGCTGCTGACGATTCCGCTCGCCGTCGCGATCTTTTTGCCGCTCGGCCGTCAAATGCACCGCATCTCCAAAAACGTGCAGAACGAAACAGCCGGACTGACGGCAGTGCTCAGCCGCGTGCTGTCGGAAATTCGTCTTGTCAAAGCATCGAACGCCGAGTCCCGCGAATACGAGGCAGGGAACGCAGGCATCCGCTCCCTCTTCCGCTTCGGACTCAAGGAAGCGCGCGTGCAGGCACTGATCATGCCGATCATCGGCCTCATCCTGATGCTGCTGCTCGTCCTCGTCATCGGATATGGCGGATGGCGGGTATCGACTGGCTCGCTCACTGCTGGCGCGCTTACGGCGTTTTTATTATACTTGTTTCAGATTGTGATGCCCGTCGGACAATTAACGCAGTTTTTCACCCAATGGCAGAAGGCGCTAGGCGCTACGGAAATGATTATGACGGCGCTGCAGGAGGAAGAAGAGCATCCGGGCTCAGGCGCCGAAATTCGTCAGCTGCATCAAACGATAGCGATCGAAGGCTTAAGCTTCGGCTACAAACCGGACGAACCGGTACTGAAGGACATCAGCTTCGCGATGGAGCCGGGTAAGGTCACGGCCATCGTCGGGCCGAGCGGCAGCGGTAAGACGACCCTGTTCTCGCTGATCGAGCGGTTCTACGAGCCGCAGCGCGGCGCGATCCGCCTCGGCTCTACGCCGATCGGCGAGTTCTCCCTGAGGGACTGGCGCAGCCGCATCGGCTATGTCTCGCAAGAGAGCCCGCTCATCGCCGGCACGGTACGCGATAATTTATGCTACGGTCTGAACCGCACCGTCAGCGAGGAGGAGCTGGACCGTGCGGCGCGGATGGCGTACGCCGATCATTTCATTCGCGAGCTGCCGCAAGGATACGATACCGAGGTCGGGGAACGCGGCATGAAGCTTTCCGGCGGACAACGCCAGCGGCTGTCGATCGCCAGAGCGATCCTGCGCAACCCGCAATGGCTTATGCTGGATGAGGCAACGTCCAGCCTGGACAGCAAGTCGGAAATCGTCGTGCAGCAGGCGCTCGATAACTTGATGAAGGGCCGGACGACGCTGGTCATCGCCCATCGGCTCGCGACGGTCGTCCATGCCGATCAAATTGTGTTTATCGACAAAGGAACCGTCACCGGCATCGGAACGCATGAGGAGCTGTACCGCTCGCATGCGATGTACCGGGAATTCGCCGACCATCAATTAAAAATCCGGGAAGCTTCCGCCCTGCTGCCGGACGCTTCGCCGCAACCGGACCGGGAAACGCAGCTGATCGAGCAAGGATGAAAGGAGGAATCACTATGACAACCATTTTGATTACAGACGACGATCCGCATATTCGCGAGCTGGTGTGCCATTTTTTGACCCGCGAAGGCTATCAAGTGCTTGAGGCCGCCGATGGCGCAGAAGCGCTGAAGCGGCTCGACAGCGAGAAGGCGGACTTGGCGGTGATCGACGTCATGATGCCGAACATGGACGGGTGGCAGCTGTGCCGTGAGCTGCGGGAGCATTACGATGTGCCCGTGCTGATGCTGACGGCCAAGAGCGAAACGCGGGATAAGGTCAAAGGCTTCGATCTGGGCGCTGAAGATTATCTCGTCAAGCCGTTCGATCCGCTCGAGTTGATCGTCCGGGTCCGCGCACTGCTCAAGCGTTACCGGATCGCGGCTTCCCAGACCGTGCAGGCCGGCGGCTTGATGATGAACCGCGCCACCTTCGAGCTGAGCGCAGACGGCAAGAGCGTGACGCTGCCGCTGAAGGAGTTCGAGCTGTTGTTCCGCCTCGCGAGCTGCCCGGGCGTGACCTGCGCAAGGGACACGCTGCTGGAGCAGGTGTGGGGATTCGATTACGAAGGCAATGAGCGGACGCTTGACGTCCATATTAACCGACTCAGGGAAAAATTTCCCGAGGAACAGCATTCGTTCCGCGTGAAGACGATTCGCGGCCTCGGATACCGGCTGGAAGTGAAAGCATGAGGCGCCGGTGGATCTGGAAGCTGCTCGGCATCCTGTGCGCGTGGCTCATCTTCATGTGGGCGAGCTGGTCGGGGGCGTTTTTCGCGGCGCACTGGCTCTCCCGCATCGCCGGATGGCAGCTGACGGGATACTGGCTTCAAATCGCCGGCAATACGATCGCGCTGTTGTTCATGCTGACCGTCATCTTTACGATCGGCGCGATCAATCAGCCGAAGCGGCGCCGGGGGCTGCATCTCATTCTGGATGCGCTGCGCCGTATATCGAAAGGCGACTTCAACGTAGAGATCGAGAACAAACAACCGAATGAGGGCTTCGGGGAGCTGATCACGAGCATTAACGATATGGCGGCCGGACTGAACCGGCTCGAATCGATGCGCCAGGAGTTTATTTCCAACGTGTCGCATGAGATCCAATCGCCGCTGACTTCCATCGGCGGCTTCGCCCGCGCGCTCAGGGAGCAGGATTTGAGCGCGGAAACCCGGGACCATTATTTGACGATCATCGAGACGGAATGCAAGCGGCTGTCGCGGTTAAGCGACCATCTGCTGAAGCTGAGCTCGCTCGATTCCGAGCAGCATCCGTTCGAGCCCGCGCGGTTCCGGCTCGACAAACAGCTGAAACGAATTATTTTGGCGTCCGAGCCGCTCTGGTCGTCCAAAGCCATCGAAGTCATTGCAGAGCTGGAAGAAACGAGCGTCATCGCGGATGAAGATCTGATCGGCCAAGTATGGCTCAATCTGCTCCAGAACAGCATCAAGTTCACGCCGGCCGGCGGCACCATCACCGTACTGCTGGAGCGCAGCGGCGACCGGGTCGCCGTCGAGATCGCCGATACCGGCGTCGGCATCGCCGAGGAAGAGCAGGAGCATATATTCGAGCGCTTCTACAAAGCGGACAAAGCCAGGGACCGGGCTTCCGGCGGCAACGGACTGGGACTGGCCATCGTGAAAAAAATTGCCGACATGCATCAGGCCGATATTACGGTTGCGAGCAGCCCCGGTCAAGGAACGGCGTTCCGCGTCTTTCTCCCGGATCGGCCGGAGACGAAGCCATAACCGACAAGACGCCTCCAACCCCAATTATGGCAAAGCGGGGATGGAAGCGTCTCGTTTGGTTTGATTATGCTCGCCCGTTGACGAAACCGAACGTGCCGTATGTATCGAAATAAATACCGTTCCGCGCATTGTCGAGCGCCCTCCGTACGTAAGGAATCACGTTGACGGGCAGCTTGTCCACCGCATACCACGCGAGCTCGTCGCATTTATGCGGCTCCTGATTGACCGGCAGTCCTTCCCACTGCCGCACTTCTACGAAAAAATCGATGCGCTCGTCGTCTTCTCTCCGGTGCATGATCCCGACGACGCGCACATCCTCCGGCCGGATTCGGATCCCGGCCTCCTCCTCCGCCTCGCGGACGGCTGCGGCAACTACCGATTCCCCGCCGTCGAGATGTCCGGCAATCACGCTGTAATTGCCGTCTTCATAACCCGTATTATAACGTCTGAGCAGCATGACCCGCTCTTCCTCCCGCAAAAAGACATGCACCGCAAGCGGTGCATGAAATCGTTCGCCCATTCCGCTTCTCCTCTCTCTCATCTGCTGATCCGTGTGCTTGCGCTTGCGCTTTCCTATGATAGCATATTCATTCGCTACTTGCGCATGCGGGACAGCAAGACGCTAACACCGTAGGCAGCCAGCGCCACCCCGCCGCAAAGAAACGGCAGCGTGAAGGCGTCGAACGCGGAGATCGCATACCCGCCTGCAAGCGATCCGGCGGTAATGCCCGCATATAACGCCGTATTGTTCCAGGCCATCGCCGTCCCCCGCTGCTGCGGGTATTGAGCCGCCAGCCGCGCCTGATACGACGAAAAGGCGGCGTAGCCGGTCAGCGCCCACATGAACAAAAAGAAATATACCCAGTCCCCGGCCGAAAAAGCAAAGCCCAGCGCGATGAGCGCAGCCGCCAGCAGCAGCAGCGCGGCATTGGATATGCGCATCACCCCGAACTTATCCGTCAGCTGCCCGCTGATCAAATTGCCGAACACGGCGCCGATGCCGTAAAACGTTACGGACAGCGCGATTTCCGAAGGCGAAACGCCGAGCTCCGAATAGAGCGCTTCGCCCAAATAGACGTACAGCGCATACATGGATACCGCCCACAAAAAGGTAACGCCGACCGACGCGACGACGGAGCCGCCATGCTGCGAAAGCCGCGACTGCTGTTCCGCCGCGGAAGCCGCCGCCCCCCACAGCTTCATATGCGCGGCGGCCAATATGGCTCCCGCCACGGCCATCAGCCCGAAGATCGGCCGCCAGCCGATCTCCTGCTCCAGAAACGATCCGAGCGGCGCCCCGATCCACAGCGATGTCAGATGACCGGAAACGACGATCGACAGCCACGTTCCTTTGCGGTGGGACGGCGCCATATCGCCGATCGCGGCGTAAATCAGCGGTGTGACAGAGGCAACGGCCAGCCCTGCGAGCACCCGGCTTGCGATGAGCCATCCGTAGGTCGGCGCATACGCCGTCAACGCGTTCGCCAGCGCGAACAAGCCGAGACCGCACACGATCAGCCCGCCCCGCCCCCTCCTGTCGGACAGCCGGCCCAGAAGCGGCGCCGATACGGCATACGTTATCGAGAATGCGGTCACCATCCAGCCGGCCGCTGCCGCGTCAACCTGATACGTTTGCGAAATAAACGGCAGTAACGGAGAAATGACGAACAGATCCGTCCCGATCAAAAATAACGTGATCCAAGCGACCGCCAGCACGATGCTCCCCCTGCTTCCCACGATGCCGCCCCCTTCTGCGCGAATTGCTACATGTATATTCGAGGCTGGCTGGAAGTGCTTCTCGAATGGCTCGAATGGCGCGGCGAGCCTCCCTCGCGCCTCCGCCGTTCTGTCCGAATCACCGAAAGCGCTGAGGCAGAGACCGATGCAATCGCGGCCAATTCATGTATAATGAAGAAGGCACTGGCTCAATAAAAGGATAAGGTGATGGAACGATGGAATTTATTCTCGATAAAATCGATACGAAGATTGAGTGGTTCGAAGCTTACGATCTGAAGACGCTGGAGAAAAAAATCGAAGAGCGGATCGAAATCAATAAAGGCATCCTGCTCGACGTCCATTCGGTGCAGCATCAAACGACGTTCGACCCGAACCGGAACAAAATGCTATATACGGCAGTCGTGCATTTCAAAGCCAAATTATAACGGTTCCGCATCGCAAATAACTGCTGCAACCCGTACCGCCCTGTGATAAGATGGGATTTGGAAGTTTAAGGAAGGTCGGGTGAGCGCGTGTGCGTATACGTACCCTATCCATAGGCATTTTGGCGGCTCTCACATGGCTCGGCGGCTGTCAAAGGCCAGGCCCGGAACAGGAACAAGCCAAGCTCCAGCCGGCGGATGCTCCAGCCTCCGCCGCCGCTGCGCAGCAAGACGCCGGCTGGAAGACGGCAATCCGTCAGGCGCTGGAGAAGACGACGGCCATGATCCCCTACTTCGAAGGCAAGTCGTACCCGCATGTCAGCGACAAGACGTGGAAGTACAAGAAAGAAACGTACAACAACTGGACAGCCGGTTTTTATCCCGGCATGCTGTGGCTTTCATACCAGTACACCGGCGACGGGAAGTTCAAACAAGCGGCGGAGCAAGCGACGGCGCGGTTTAAAGACCGGCTCAGAAACACAGGACTGTCGGACACGCATGATCTCGGATTTTTGTATACGCTTACAACGGCTGCTCAATGGATGTCGGCACAAGACGACTCCGCCAGACAGACGACCGTCCAGGCGGCGGACGCCTTGCTCAAACGGTACCGGCCGGAAAGCGACCTGATTCAGGCTTGGGGCAAAAAAGGCGATAAAAACAACGGCGGGCGCATCATCATCGATACGATGATGAATTTGCCGCTGCTGTACTGGGCCAGCGAGCAAACGAAAAACGACGCTTACCGCAAAGCCGCCGTCGCCCAGGCGAACAAAACGCTGAAATACATCGTGAGGCCCGACCATTCGTCGTTCCACACGTATTATTTCGATCAGACCAGCGGCCAGCCGCTGCGTGGAGCGACGCATCAAGGCTACAAGGACGATTCGACCTTGGCGCGCGGCCAGGCCTGGGGCATCTACGGCTTTGCGCTTTCTTACCGTTATACCCAAAACGCTGAATACCTGGAAGCTTCACGCAGCATGGCGCGCTATTTTATCGAGCATCTTCCGCCGGATCAAGTCGCGTATTGGGACTTCAACGTCCCGATTCAGGCCGATACGCCTCGCGACAGCTCCGCTTCCGCGATTGCCGCCTGCGGCGTGCTGGAGCTGCTCGGACATCTCCCGAAGGATGACAAAGACCGGGCGTACTTCGAGAAATTCGTGCAAACGTCCATGACCTCGCTCGTGAATGACTACAGCACGAAAAACGACCCGGAGGCGCAAGGGCTGCTGAAATACGGCGCGTACAACGTCAACAACAAGGAATTCAATCAGCATACGATATGGGGCGATTACTTTTACCTCGAAGCCTTGATGCGGCTGGACAAAGGCTTGCACGGGTATTGGTACGAGTGAAGGAAACGGGCCGCCTGCCGACTTGATCCGCGTTATGCGGCCAAGACGGCGGGCGGCCCGTTATGCTGCGTTTCCCAAGATTGCCGGCATCGTTGCTGCCCGAAGCTCTCTGGGCTGCGCTCCAGCCTTATTTGCTTTGCTCCGCGACCTGCTTGTCGTTACGCTCGGCGGCATCCCGCAGCGCCGTATTAACGTCGGTGCCCTTGGTCACCGCTTCCAGAGCCGCGAGCAGCTCCTTGTTGGCTATCGCGTTATATTTCGTCTTCAACGTCGGCGCCGCATATTTCGGAGGAATCATCGCCTTCACATTTTTCCCCTTCACGTAAGGCAAGTCGGCCGCGAAGTCGTTCATCGCCGAAGTATCTTTCAAGATCGTGATGTTGCCGGCGCGAGCGGCATATTTCTGGAACTCGTCGGATATCGTGTAGCTCAGCACCTGAAATGCCGCGTCGCGGTTTTTGCTGGTGCTCGTCAGGAAGAAGTAGGTAGGATACGACTGCGAACCGATGCCCGGCTTTCCTTCCCAAGCCGGATAAGGGACGACATCCCAGTTGACGCTGTCCTTGTACATTTTCTCGGCGCCGCTTAGCGTCAGGAACATCGCTACCGTTTTATCCTTGTAAAACGGGTTTTGCTGGTTATCCAAATAATACCGGTTGCCCGGCAGCTCATTCCCGGGAATTTTGTAAAACCGGGCCTGATTCTCAAACGCTTTCTTGATCGGCTCCGTCATGAACAGCGCCTTGCCGGTTGCCGGATCCTGCGTCGGCGACTCAAGCTGGTTCAGCATCAGGCCGAAATCGAACGCCATCGTCAGCCCCTTGAAGTTCGTGCCGCTGTCCTGACGCGTCATGGTGCGCGCCAATTCGTACAGCCCGTCCCACGTGATCGCTTCCTTCGGATACGGGATGCCGAACTTATCGAACAAATCCTTGTTGTAATAAAGGATCAGCGAACGCGTCCAAGACGGCAGCCCGTAGATGCCGCCGCCGGCCATCTTGCGCTGAAGCTCCATTGCCGTAGGCTCCAAACGGTTCAGATCGACCTTATATTTCGTAATCAGATCGGTAATGTCGCTTTGCAGATTGTAATTCATGACATTCACACCGGTTGATTCGACGACGATATCGATCGTTTTGCCCGATGTGATGAGCGTCGGCAGCGTCTGGCTGTTGACTTGGGGAATGATCTCGAACGTTTATTTCGGAAACCTTTCTTTCAGCTTGTTCCCGTACTTGTCCATGAGCAGCTCCAGCTTTTCCCCGGTCGTATCGTAAATGACCAGCTCGGCCGGCTGTGCCGCCGGATCTGCCGTCGGCGTCTCTTCCTTCGGCTTGTCAACGGTGCCGCTTGCCGCTCCTCCGCAAGCGGACGTCACTACGCTGACCGCCAACATCCATATCAAGACCGTACTTTTCCTCTGCCGCATGGTCCATGACCTCCTTCAGCTCCATTCGCCTGTGCGGTTCGGCGCCGTTTCGAATGCGGGAAGGCACAGCGCGGAAGGCTCTAGCAAAAAAGGCTGCACTTTTTTCCGGTATTGTTCGGGCGAGAGACCGACGTATTTTTTGAACAGCCTGCTGAAATGGGATATGTTCTGAAACCCGACTTCGCGGTACGCATCCGTTACGGCGCAGTCCCTGTTCAAAATAAACATAATTTTCGCCTGATTGATCCGGTATTTGTACAAGTAGTCCATAATCGTCGTGCCGGTCCATTCGCGAAACAACCGCGACATGTAATGCTTGTTCATGAAGACGCGCTGCTCCAGCCATTCCAGCGTGATCGTCTCGCGGTATCGCTGCTCGATCAGCGACACGATCGTTTGCACGTTCCGCTCCTTGTCCGCGCCATCCGGCGCTCCCCCCTGCGCCTTCTGTTCCATCGCCGCTTCGCATTCGCCGTAAATGAGCCACAGCATATCGAAAAAAGCGAGTAAAAAACGGTTGAACAACGCCGTATTGTCGCTGTAGTAGTACTTATGAATACGCTCCAGCAAAGCTTCAAATTCGGCTTTGCGTTCTCCGCGCAGCCGGATGCGCCGGTTCTTCAACAGCTCGAACGGGCGAAGCGGATTGAGCGGACCTAATGTCTTGTGAAATACCCGCACGATTTCCGGATAAAACGAAAACATCGATCTGACGTATTCGTTCGCCTGGTCGGCGATCGGCCCGTGCAGCGTCATCCCGTTCATAATAATCACATCGCCGGACTCCAGCTCGAAGATTTCGTCGCCGATCATATACTCGCATTGGCCTTGATGAAAAAAATAAATTTCATACTGCGTATGCGTATGAAACGATTTGACGAACGGGCTCCTGTGTTTGTAATAATATTCGTTGAACAGCGGATACCGCCTCGATAAATTCATCGACTCCCCTCCTCCCCGCGAAACTGTCCGTACCTGCATCATTAACGTAACATAGCCGGATGGTCTGCGCTGTCCTCCCATTCATGCGGGCGGTTCGTCATTTGACTGTATTTGATTTGTTAACAGGAACCGCTTCGGCTACCGGCCGCGCGCCGCCGTCTGCTGCATCAGATGTCTCCGGTACCGCTCCGGCGTCATCCCCACTTGCGTCTTAAACATTCTGCTGAAATGGGACACGTTCTTGAATCCGACCTGAAAGCAAATGTCCGTCACCGTATGCGCCTGCTGCGAATAAAACAGCTGCTTGGCCTGATGAATGCGGCGGCGGTACAAATAATCGAAGATGGTCATGCCGATCCGCTCGCGAAATATTTTGGACATATATTGTTTGCTGATATGCAGCTCGCGCTGCATCTGATCCAGCGTTACGTCTTCTTCGTATGCGTTTTCAAGATAGGCGATGACTTTGCGAACGTTGCGCTCCTTATCGGTTACGGTATAGTTCGACGCCTTCATCGCCGGCTCGCACTCGGCATACGCCATCACGAGCAAATCGAAGAAAGCCATCACCAGCCGATTGAACTGAACCCAATCCGAACCGGCGCGAAACCGTTCGATTCTCGCCAGCGTTTCTTCGCATTCCGCCTTCGCTCCCCCCGCCAGCCGAATATGGTATTGCCCCAGCACTTCAAAAGGCAGCAGCAAATCGATCCCGCTGACCTGTCCTTCCAGTCTTCTCAAATGGGACGGCGAGAAAGCCATCATTGTATGGACTAGGGAGGCCCGAGCGTTCGCGCGCATGCTGTGCTGCGTCGTTCCGTCCATCAGGATCAGGTCGCCGGGAGCCAGCTGAACTGCTTGTTCCAACGCCAAGTGCTCTCCCGCACCTTCATGAACATAATATATCTCGTACCGCGGCACGCCGGAGCGCTGATGATCGCTACCGCACGTGCGCCGGTAATGGTATGCATCGAACAAAGGAGGCCGTACACTCGTCATACTCCCCACTCCCCGTGCGATTATCTCATCCTACGATTAGTGTACCCGCGCAGCTTGCCCGCTGCCAATCCCCTGACGTTTCGAAAAGTCGTCGATAAAACAAAAAAAGCACTCGTTCCAACCGGACCTCGATTGGAAGTGAGTGCAGTATCAAAAACGCCACAGCTTAGGCTTAGACTTAAGCTTCGCCGCCGGCCGACGCAATCTCCCGGATCAACGCCGGCATCCAATCCCGGATCGACTCGAAGCGGTAGCCCTCCGCTCTAGCTTTGGACGTATCCAAATAGTACGAATCGGGGATGGCAAACGGAGACAGATGCTCCGCTTCCGCAGCCGGCGTCATGATCGCTTGGCGCCCCACCGCTTCCTCCGTCCAAGCGATGATGTCCCGCATCGTAACCTCGCCGTCGGAACAGGCGTTGACCGGACCAGTCAGCTGCGGCACGTTCGCCAGCCACGCAAGAAACGATGCCGCTTCGCCCGAATGAATGAACGACATCCGCGCCTCTGGCTGCGGCACGCCGATCGGCAGCCCGCCGCGCACATGCTCGACGTGAAAATGCAGCCTCCGGGTGTAATCATCCGTTCCGAGTACGATCGGAATGCGCACCGCGCATACCGGGAAGTTGGCCTGTTGGAAAAACACGGCCTCGGACTGCCGTTTCCCCTCCTCGTATGTGAACTCCGAGCGGCCTGCAAGCTTAACCGGATACGCATACGGGTTGAAATCCCCTTCCGTAATGCGCTGCGGTTGATGGTCATACACCCCGCGCGTCGAGACAACGATATATCTGCTGGTTTTTCCTTGGAACGCTTCGCACGCATCCGCCGCGTTTTGCGGAGAATAGCAGATTTGATCGTAGACGACATCCCACGGTCCGGCGTCTGCTGCAGCTCGCAGCGACCCGGCATCCTCCCTGTCCAGAACGAGCCGCTTTACCTGCCCCTCATGCGGATCGGGCGTACGGCCCCGGGTGGCGATCGTCACCTCGTTGCCTTCATCCAGCAAATGCTGCACCAGTTTTTTTCCGAAAAAGCGGGTTCCGCCCATCACAAGCACTTTTTTCATTCCGTTGCCCCCTGGTTGTTGTATACAAATGAAAACGGAGCGCGCGCTGCAAAGCGCGGCTCCTCGCCATACCGGATCAACCGTTGAACGCGGCTCTCATTTTTTTCGCTGCGTCGATATTGTCGTAATAGTCGGGGCTTCCGCTCAGCAGCCAGTTGCGATGGCGCACGGCGGTCTCCTCCTGCTCCGGCTCGCCGTACGTCCAGCTCTCGCCGATGCCTTCCACGTAATCTTTCATCAGCATCAGCAGCGCGGCAGCCCAGTAACGCGTCTCCCGCACCGTAGGCACGAGCGGATAGTACTTATCGTATGCCGCCCGGACCAGCATATGGACCACTTCCTGGTAAATCGCCGGGATTTCCGCTTCGCTTACTTTCGCTGCGAGTGCCTCCGGCATCTCCGGCTCGTCCGTCGAAGCGTGGCCCTCGTATTCTTCCTGCGTGACGAAGCCTTGCTGCTTCGCAAGCCACAGCTTCATCCGGTCAAGCGCCGGCTTGTAGGCCGCAGGCACCGAGACGGTAAGCTCCGGCTTCGGATCGTCAAGATTGATAACGAACGATTCGCCCATCTTATGAATCCGGGCATTGCCGCGCACGCCAAGCCAGCGAAGTGCAAGCAGCGCATGGGTCCGCACCTTGCCGTCAAGCTCCTCGTTGCGGCATACGCGGCGCAGCATCTTCTCGCTCCGCGGATCGGGAAGCATACAGAGCAGCCGCACGCCGGCCAGCACCGCTTCCGTATCCGAGCTGTCGATCCACTGCTTCACCTGGTTAATGATTTGATCGAACGTTTCATCCATGAGCCAGTCCAGCTCCAGGCGCCGTCCCGCATATTCCTCCAGCGACAGCATCCCTTGAGCCCGCAAAGCGTCTTCCCCGTGCCGCTCGACCAGCTGCCCGTAGGAGCGTTCCAGATCGTCAGCAAGCTCGTTGAGCGTCTCTTTATCTTGCCCGGACGGGCTATGATGGTTTACGACGCCCCGCACCCACTCGGACAGCGCGCGCGGATTTTGCTGCCACAGCATCATCGCGAAGGCGATCAGGTCGCGGTCGTAAGGCAAGTTCGGCTGAAGCGCGAACCGGGCAAGCGCCGTCTGGGAATCCTGTTCTTTCCGCATGAGGCTTAACGACAGTACGAGGCCGTTCCAGGCGTTGCCGCTCTCCCGATCCTCCAGCATCGCGCGGTAAAAGCAAAACGCTGCCGCACCGTACGATTCCGCCTGCAAGTAATGACGGCCTAGCGCGCCGATATCTCCAATTTGACTCATGTAATGTTCAGCCCCCGTGAAAGTGTCGGTTAAAAAAGATATATAGGACAAGTATACTTTAAATCGGCAAGGAATAAAAACCCTTTCAATGAACTTTGTTGCGAAATCATAGTTGCAAGCGCAACGATTCCAGTCCTATAATGAATAGTGGCAAAGGCAACTATCGTCCGGCCTGAAGGAGGAAGTTATGACCGACCGTAAAAATACGATTCCCCGCTGGGTATCCCTTCTATATCGGTACGGCCAAATGTACGTGGGCGAACGGCTGAAGCATTACGATATCGGGAAGGGCCAATACATCTTTCTCAATGCGCTCTACAAGCAAGACGGACTTAGCCAGGAGCAAATCTCGAGCGATTTGAAAATCGACAAAGGCACGACCGCGAAGGCGCTCAAGAAGCTGGAAGCGCAAGGGTACGTCGTAAGACAAGTGCGAGAGGAGGATAAACGCTCCTATCGTGTGTTTTTGACGGAGAAGGCGCTGCTCATCAAGGATGATGTCCGCTCCGTGCTTGTGGAGTGGCGCAACATCTTGACCGAAGGCTTGACCGAGGAACAGAAGCAGCTTGCGCTCGAGCTGCTGGAGCGAATGGGCAGCAATGCCGCCAAATATGAGAAGAACAGCGAAAAATAATATCAACCTCTATACATCTTGATCGAAACATGCAGGCAGGTGAACCTAGTGAATATTCGAAGCGCCGGAGCCCGGCTCGTCAACAATCATTTTCATGCGCTTACTCATAAAAATTACCGTTATTTCTGGTTCGGCCAATGCGTCTCCCTCATCGGCACCTGGATGCAAAACATCGGGCAATCGTGGCTCGTGCTTACGCTGACGGGATCGCCTTTTTTACTGGGTCTGGTCGGTACGATCCAGTTTTTGCCGATTACGTGCTTCTCGCTGTTCGCGGGAGCGCTCATCGACAAGTTTCCGAAGAAAAACATTCTGCTCGTCACCCAATCGATCTCGATGGTGCTCGCGTTGACACTGGCCGTGCTCGTCTTCACGGATACGATCAAGTACGGCTATGTGCTCACGGTCGCGTTCCTGCTCGGTCTCTCCAATACGATCGATATGCCGACGAGACAGTCGTTCAATATCGAGATTGTCGGCAAAGAAGATTTGATGAACGCCATTGCGCTCAACTCGACAACCTTTAATCTCGCGCGGATCATCGGCCCGTCCATCGGCGCCGTCATGATGGCCTATCTGGGAGCTGGCTGGTGCTTTCTGCTGAACGGTCTCAGCTTTATTGCCGTCATCTACGGATTGACGCGAATTCAGGCGGTTCCTTACGTAAGGCAAAAGAAAAAAGACGTCGGCATCCTGAAGGAAATTAAGGACGGCATCCAATATATCGCAAGGGACCGGCTGCTGGCGCAAACGCTGCTGCTCGTCACGATTATCGGCACGCTGGCCTACAACTTCAACGTGTTGATCCCCGTGTTCACCCGAGACGTACTGCATTTGGACGAAAAAGCGTACGGCATGCTGATGTCCTGCCTCGGCGTCGGATCGCTGGCGGGAGCCCTGACGATGTCGTTTCGCAGCAAGCGTGGGCCGAAGCTGGCGCAAACGATCATTTGTTCGGTCGTGATTGCATGCTTCCTGTTTTTGAACGGATTGACCGGATCGGTCTATTTGCTCGGCTTGTCGCTGGCGGCAACCGGATTCGCCAACATCCTGTTCTCCACCAACTCCAACTCGCTCCTGCAAATGCATGCCAAGGACGAGTACCGTTCGCGGGTCATGAGCGTCTACTCGCTCGTATTCGCCGGCTCGACGCCGGTCGGCAATCTGCTTATGGGCTTCATGGCAGGAACATTCGGGGCAGACGGCGCCTATTTGTGGAGCGGGGTTCTGTGCCTGATTCCTTGCCTGCTGATCATTATTGCGTTCCGATTCAAAAAAACAGCCGCAGCGCAGCCCGAGAGCGCCGGAAGCTGAATGCCCGAATCCATCCTCGCTTCAAAAAAAGAAGTTCTTCCGGCCGGATTACATTCCGCCGAAAGAACTTCTTTTCTTATATGCGCCATGCGGTCTTCCCACGGAATCCCGATTGCCGTACGGCCCTAAAAGGCCCCGACATCCTCAACGGATGCCGGGCTACCCGGGTACTGGCACCCCTATATCGCCTTGTTGCGCGCTGCGGCGCCGGCGGCCGACGCCAGCTGGCCGCTCTTGCCCGCTTCCGTCCAGCACACGAACTCCAGCGAATTGATTTTGTCCAGCGCATGCATAAACTTCTCCTGGTCCTGCGCCTTCAAGCTGAAGTTCAAATGGACCGTTGGCCTCGTTTCGCTGCCGGCTTCGGTATCGGGCATCATCTTCACGTTTACAATCTGAATGCCCTGCTCTCCGAACAACGACGCGATCGTACCGAGCACCCCCGGCTTGTCATGCGCTCTGACAATGACTTCCTGATTGCGGCGGTTACGCAGCAAATGCCGTTCCCACTTGTTAAGCAGGAACAGGCTGATCAGCACCATCAGCGTGGCATAGAATGCCGGAAACAAAAAACCGGCGCCTACACACAAGCCAATGGCCGCTACGACCCAGATGGAAGCCGCCGTCGTCAGACCGCTGATGACGGAACCGTTGCGCAGAATCGCCCCCGCGCCAAGAAACCCGATGCCGCTGATGACCTGCGCCGCAAGACGCGCCGGGTCGACGCGCACGTTCAGTTGATTGACGAATTGGGAAAAACCGTAAATCGATAAAAGCATAATCGTCGCGGAGCCGAGACATACGAGAATATGCGTCCGAAAGCCTGCCGCATGATTGCTCCATTCCCGCTCCAAGCCGATCAGACCGCCCAGTACGGCGGCGATCACCATCCGAAGCAGCAGCTCGCCGTGCGTGATGAACCAAATGTTTGATACTACATTCATGCTGCACACTTCCTTCAAGTTCAATAGATGTCAAAATAAATCGGGTTCGTGAATCCGATCATCGTATGAACGCCATGCATGACGCCGTACAGCTCTCCGCGAACCCAGCTGACGCCGCTTACGTCGACTTCGCTGGCCGCCTCCGGGCGTTCGCGGGACAGCTCGCAAGCCGCAAACACGCCCCGATTGCTGTTCAAGCGCAGCTCGACCGCCGGCTTCTGCAGCTCCCACAGCCCGTCACGCACCGTAAAATCAACGGCGAGCGAGGCAATGACCACTGGCCGCAGTCCGTCTTGCGGCCGTCCGAGCGCTTCGCCGATGACTGCGGCGCCGCTCCCGTCTTCCGTGCGCACGGACACAAGCGGAAGCGGGCCCATCGAGATGGACGCAGCTCCCCTGCGCAGCGCATCTACCGCCGCACCAGGAAGCGCCCGCGTTGACGAGCTGTCCGCTTCGCCGGCTATCCCGAGGAAGGTGGCCGATACCGGTTCCGCGACCGGTCCCGGGACATGCCAGTCTCTGCCGCTGGTGGCGGCGATGCGGTACCCGCGGTTCAGCAAATCGGTCCATAAGGCAAACGCCCGCGCGTTGTTGCGTTGAATCGACGGAAACAAACCCGACCATACTTCAATATAATCGATTTCCCGCCAATCCGATACCTCGAATTCCCAAAAGCAGCCGGTGCACATCGGGCTTCCGACGCGGAACGGATGCGCGATGCCGGCCAGCCCGCCCTGCCGGTGTACTTCCTCGATCCCGCGATGCAGATGAAACGGGCTCAGATTGCGCCAATCGACATACTCGCGAATCCCTAGCGTTACCATATGCCCGAAGAACGTCGTCCATTCCAGACCGGGAATAATGCCGACGCCGGTTTGTCCGCTGACTGTCTCCTTGTCCGCAAGACCTGTCATCGTATTATGATCCGTCAGCGCGATGCCGGCGAAGCCAAGCGCTCTCGCCCCTTCCGCAAGCTCCAGAAGCGTCTGCTTGCCGTCGCTGTGAAACGTGTGCGTGTGCAGCTCAAATGGAAGCCAGCGCAGCATCGGTTCGTTCATCGCCGTCTCCCCCTTCCCATACGTGAAGCCGGTAGCGGCATGTTTCGGTTACGATGCAGTGCAGCGAGATCGTGATGCGCAGCTGGCCGCGCGGCAGCGGCCCGGGAATGAGGCCCGGCGACGCTTTTCCTGACGCAATGACAAGATGCTGCTCCGGATCATGGCGATGCCCGGCTCCACGGAAGCCGTTCTCGTCGTCGAACGAGAGCGTCATTAAATTTTTGAGCGGCAGGTAGCTTTGCCAGTTGCTCATGTAGGACGCTTGGGACTCCGGCAATATATAGCGCTGCAGCCCTTCGTCGATCAGCGATTTCGCCTTCTCGTCGTCCTCCAGCGTCTTCGGTTCATAGGCGAATTCCGCATGCAGCTCTTCGATCGTATCTCGAAGATGCACCGTATACGTAATATGGCTCTGCGAGCATCCGGACGTCACCGTCCCTCCGACTTGAAGCAGCGTGTTCATCGCCCTTCCCCCCGCCACAGCGTCTGTCTCGGCTGCGCCTTCGTCACCGTCACCGGGGAGTCGCTGCGCACAGCGGGCTGCGGCAAATAGTCGGCGTCCAGGAACATGGCTTTGAATTCCGGCACGACGACCTGCTCCTCGCCTCCGGGCAGCCATACGGCGCATATTTCCTCGATGTCCGCGTAGCCTGTTCCCGGCGGCAGCTTCACCGTCGTGGAAAACTGCGAATAAGGCCCGTCGTAGGCGCAGCGGAAGTTGCCGTGCTTCAAGTCGCCGAAGCTGCCTGAGAACCAGCCGCTGACGCCTTTCAGCTTCACCTGGATATCGATGGACGTCTTCACCTTCGGATCGATCGTCTGCTTCGCCGTTTGCACATAAAGGTAATGACGCAGGTCCGTCAATTGAAACGAATTAAGCACGTGCGGCTGCTCCATCGGAAACTGCCGCAGCATCTCCCAAGCGGTCACCTGATATGTAAATGGAAATGCGTCCATGACCCGCTCGCGGGGCTCGCGCTCCGGGCGCCAGCGGTGAATCGGCGGGAACAGAAACCGGTATGCCGACGTTACCTCGTCGTGCACCATCCCGTTGGCCGTCGCCACTTGCAGCACCGGATGCCCGCCCATCAGCGTGTTCCCCCGGTGCGCGGTCGTCTTGTGATGCGGTCCTTGAAACTCCGCGTGACGCACACTGCCGTCAGCATCCACAAAGACGCGGTACACCCACTCGATATCGGTCGTCCGGCCCCACTTGCTCATCAGCAGCGGCGTCGGCGTCCCTTCGTCCTCATGGCTGAACATGATCTGGTATTCGATCATCCGGCCGTCTTCGCGCGGCTCTTCCCAATAAAACAGCAGCAGCGGCGTATCCGTATACCGGCTGTCATGCGGGCTGTACAAGTTGCGCCCGTACAGCACCGGCGCATGACGGTAAATCTCGTATAGCTCGGAATCGACGCCGATCCGCAGCAGCTCGACGGAATCGATAAAAGCTCTGCGAACCTGGGGAGAAGACAGCTGCTCGCTGAATTCGAACCGCAGCCGATATGCCCCCGGCTTCAGAGCCCCTAGCAGCCTCGTGTACGTCAAAGGCCGATCGCCGTAAAACAGCACGCAATCCTGATTATACTCGCCGTTCAGCGTCATTCGCAGCACAGAAGCCTCGTTATCGGCGATGCGCCAGTCGCTTTCCGAACGCGCGGTCATGTTCATTTCCACGAAACCCGCTTGGCGCAGCTCGAACTCCGCCTCCAGCGCTTCCCCTGACCGAATCTCTTTCCATTGCAGCCCTGTTAACGATAAAATGCTTTCCTTCATGCCTTGTCCCTCCGCATGGCGTCATTCACGGCGCGAAACGCGCCTCTTCTCCCCATTCGTTCGAAAAGGAGCGTTATTCCTCCGTGAATGCGCTGTCTTTGTATGGCTACCCTTACCCTATGGGCGCGCACAATATGCTTCCCGCTGCCGGACCGGCGGTGGAGACCCGATCCTGGCCCTCCGCCGGCGTCCGATAAAGCGGTTCGTGTAAACGCTCGCATTATATGATAGCTGTCATTCCCGCAGCTCATCGGTCTGAGCGCTTCCTGGAGAACCGGATACGCGATACCGATTGATGCAGCGGGACTGTCACCACCACGATTGGGTAAGCGGTTAACCATCCCATTACCGCTAATTCTAGTTACGGGCAGCGGAGTTGTCAACCGCAATTTTTCCGATCCATGCAAAGATGCAGAAAGGCCGGCATTCAAACGTAATTCAAATTGTTCGGGTTCACGAAAGGCAGCGGAAACAGCTTCGCAAGCAGCGGGCCAAGCGTATCTCCCGCATGCCAAGGCGCTCCGCCGAACAGCAGTGTCAACACCCCTCGGGCGTCGAGCGTGATCCATTCTTCGCCGCAAGCGATGCGGTACTGCCCGTCGCCATGGCGCGTGCAGCTCAACTGCGCTGCAGTCTCCACTCCCAACTGCTCCTGAATGTAAGGCACGAGCGACTGCCATACAGAAGTCAGATCGGTCACGCGAATCGTTCCCGGAATCGGCTCGCACCGCAGCGCAGCTCCCGACGACGCCAGCGCTTCGCCGAGTGCGCTGCGTTCTCCCCCCGCGGAAACGCGAAGCCGCTCCAGTCGATGCTGTTCCATCACATCTCGCAGCAGCTCCAGCACCGCCTGGTCGGCGCCGGCGTACTCGATCACGAACGGGGTCCGGCCCGGTTCGTGATCACTTGGCAAGCCATATACGACATAGGCCAGCGTCTCTTCCCCGCTTCGTCGAACGGCGATCCGCTGCGTCATCGCGCCGTTGCTGCATACGGCGGCCCCGCGAATCAGCCGGGCAAACTGTGCCTTCGTCCGCACGTAGCGGGCAGGCCCGCTGCTCGCGATGCGAAGCATCGGCTCAAGATCTCTCGCTTCGACGTAATCCATCGTCTCGGCCAGACTGGCCCCGTGCCCAGCCGCCTGACGGGCTTGTTCCGCCGTAAGCGTAAATTGGCGGATCAGCCCCGCCTCATAGCAGCCGTTCCTGCGGTAAAGCGTCCGGTTGCCGGACACGAGCAGCAAGTGAACGTCCTCGCGCTCGCACTTCTCGATCGCCATTCTGACCAGCGAGCCGGCGTAATCTTTGCCCCGATGGTCCGCATCCGTACAGACGGAGCCCATGCTCAGCACGCGAAGCGTGCATCCGGCGATATGAATTTCGGACGGCAGCAGACCGACGACCGTCACGATCTGGCCGGATTCCTCCGCAACCAGCATATTGCCGGCATTTTCCTCCGAGAACAGAAGCGAATACGCCTCGCCCATCGACGTCTGATACGGCTTGCGGAAGACGCGGTCCGACAGCGCGACCATGGCAGGAATATCTTCAGGGCGCGCACTGCGAAATTGAACCATCCATATCCCCTCCTGAATGAATAAATAAATAAATAAATAAATAACAACCCGCTGCAGCATTCGGTACTCGGCTCTCGTGCGGCTGTGCCGCTTGCGATAGTGCGATAGTGCGGTAGTACTCCGATGACTGAGCCGACAAAATAAATAGGTTAAGCGCTTAATCTCTATTTCGAATACTTACTTCGCTTAGCCGCATTCCAATATTTTACTAGAATCCGCTTGCGAACGGAAGAAGCAAAACAATAAAATTTTCGGGTCGGTGAAGGCACGGTCCATCAGCGCTCCGCCCGCTGAGCCTCTTCCCTGCGCCTATGACCCGCCCTCTCCCGGCAGCGTAATTTCCCGGCGTACACGAATCCCTAGCGCACGTTGCGGTGCTCCGCGGTAGTCGGTCGAACCCCACGAGGGAGTGCTTATCCGCCCGATTCGGCACGCAGCCTATTTTAGGTTCACTCTACTGGCATTGCACTATCTTCCCCGGCCCAATCCTCATGATTCGTATCCCCATTGCGGCTCTGGCTGCGTATGATATGGTACGACTCTGACTGTGGGGGATAACGATGAAAAGCATAGGAATCTTGGTTGACGACCGGGTGTTCCGCAATTTGCGCAAAAAACGCACGGGCACCGAAAGAATACCGCTCTACAACAAAGCCGCATCGGCCTGCGGCGTCAAACCGGTCTATCTCAGTCTGAACCATATGAACCCGGGACAAGGCACGGCGTACGGCTGGACGTACGCTCGCGGAAAGTACGTGTACGGCAAGGTGCGCATACCCCGCGCCATCCATAACCGCACCTTCCCGAGCTCCGGCCGGTCCAGAAAAAACTTGAGCCGGCTAAGCCGCATCTCCTATGTGTTTAACGGCTGCAACCGTTACTCCAAATACCGCATTCATAAGATGCTGAAAAGCGCATTCAGCGCGAACCTCCCGCGCACGGCCAACTACTCCAAGTCCAACCTGAAGCGTATGATGAAAAAGTTCGACAGCCTTTACGTCAAGCCTCAAAAGGGCAGCGTCGGCGACGGCATTATGAAGCTTTCGCGGAGCGGTAACGGTCGATGGGTGGCGCAGCTGCCAGGACGGAAGCATGCGGGGACGAAGGAATCCGCGAGGAAGATCGTTCACCAGAAGGCCAAGCGGAAGCCGTACTTGATCCAGGAAGGCATCGCCCTGGCCAAATACAAGGGTAAACCGTTCGATATTCGAGTCAGCGTTCAGCGGAGCGGCGACGGGAACTGGCATGTCACCGGGATCGTCGGCAAGGTAGCGAGAAAAGGAAGCCACGTGACGAATCTGGCCCGCGGCGGCAAAGCGAAGAAATGCACCTCTTTGTTCCGATCGCTTCCCCATCCGCAAAGTGCCTCCGATTCCGTCAAGCAACTGTCGCTGCGGATCACGAAATTTTTGAGCAAGCGGCTGCACCGGCTTGCGGACGTAGGTCTGGACATCGGGGTGAACCGCAAGGGGAAGCCGTATTTCATCGAGCTCAACTGCCGTGACCAGCGGTACAGCTTCATGAAGGCGGGAATGGGGTCGACTTTTTACGATTCTTACGCCAACCCGGTCCGCTACGGCAAATATGTGCTGAAACGGCGAGGCTGAGCAGGAACGCTTGTCTGTCTCCTTGCCGCCGGACTTCACGGATGCAGCGAGACAGTTATAGGCATAGCCTATAGGTTTGTGCGGAAATATATACTTCACAAATCCGGAACGATATCCCATAATGAAGCCATTCCATAAATCCATAGCGATGAGGTGGTTTGCATGGGAAAGCAGTTTCCGGCGATGCTTCCGGAGCATGAAGCGTTTATTAAGCAACAGCGCATTTTCTTTGTCGGCTCAGCGATGGCGGAAGGCCATGTCAACATTTCGCCCAAAGGGCATGACGTCTTCCGCATCTTCTCGCCCACAGAAGTTGCGTACCTCGATTTGACCGGCAGCGGCAACGAGACGAGCGCGCATTTGACCAAGCAAGACCGCATCACGCTGATGTTCATGGCATTCGAAGGAGCGCCGATGATCCTGCGTCTTTATGGTAAAGGGCGCGTGATCCTGCCCTCTACGCCGGAATGGGACCGCCTTATTCCGCACTTCGAACCGCTCCCCGGCGCCCGCCAAATCATTTATGCCGACATTCACACCGTCAAAACGTCCTGCGGCTTCAGTGTCCCCTTCTTTTCGTACGAGGGCGAGCGCGAGACGCTGTTGAAATGGGCGGCACAGAAAGGCGAACAAGGACTGGATGCATATCACCGCGAGAAAAATACCGTCAGCATGGACGGCGTCGTTACGCCGCTTGGCCAGCAGCTCGCGTCTTCCAGCCGCTCCGGCGAAGGCACGGACTAGCGATAGAACCGGCTTGTATCGTTCGGATGGCCTTGGACGAACCGCAGCTCCTTCATGAAGCGGCATTCCCGAAGACGTTTTCCTGACCGCCGCACCGGACGAGTCGCGGTTATGGGGGAGCGTCTTTTTTTATGCGCGAACGCACCCGCATTCTCGCCGATCTGAGCGACGTAGCGGGAATGCAAGGCATATGACGCAGCACGGCCTTGCCATATCGCTTCCGAATCTCCATCTACGTCCTTATCACTTTTTCCATCCTTACGTATCCTCGATTGCTCCCATCTTTACGCGTCCTGTCCCCGTTTCCTGCCGATGCTTATTCCCGCCTGTTATGGAAACGCTTGCGGAAATCGCCTGGCGTTACGCCCTCTATCCGTTTGAACACCTTGATAAAATAACTCGTGCTTTCGTACCCGACCTTTCCCGCCAGCTCCCCGATGTCCAGATTCGGCTCGCGGTGCAGCAGCTCCTTGGCTTTGCTCAGCCGCACCCCGGTGATGTATTCAAACGGTCTGAGGCCCAGCGTCATCTGAAACAAGACGCATGTATGCTGCGGGCTGACGGACAGCCTGGAAGCGAGATCGTTCAATGTAATCGCTTCATTGTAATGGCTTTCAATAAAGCGCAGGGCAGGCGAAAGCTGCTCGAAATATTGCTGCTTGGAGCGCAAATCGACGTTCGTACCGTAGCGGTACAAGTCGACGATAACGGTATAAATGATCGACGAGCATTTGACGCTCTTGAGCGGCTCGGTCGAGTGAGCGGTCGTATGCAGCTCGTACAAATGCTTGAGCAGCGGGTCGGGGCTTGCTACGGTGATGATCCGCGAGCTGTTGAATTCGAGCGAACGCAGCATTTCGCCGACATACGTGCCATTGAACGCCATCCAGCGCACTTCCCACGGCTCGATCTGCGGATAATACCGGTGCGGCACATCCGGAAACAGCAGCATACCCTGTCCGGCCTCGACCGTATATTTTTGTCCGTTCATCTCAAGAATGCCTTGCCCGGACGTACATTGGATCCATTGATAGTCGGGAAATCCGTCCGCCCGTTCAAGCGGATATTGATTGCTCCATTTTCCCACGCATGTCAAATAGACCGGCAGTTTTTTCTCCAGATCGGTGATGGTCATGTAGACATTGCCGTACCGAATTTCCATGCCAAACCCCCATCTCTTAAAATAGTTACATAAAACGAAAATCATTAGATTGATTATAAGCAATAGTAAAATATAATCTATTCATATAGTAATATAGCGATTCATGAATACGCAAGATCGGACGGAAACCGGGACCCCCGATCACTATAAAGACGTCTGGACTAAGCGGTTACAATCCATGCCAACCGAGAGATTGAAATGGCCTGATTTCCTGCGCTAATGCTGCATGGGAATGAAGGGCTACCGCTTACTACGAAGATGTCGTCCGCAAGGTTCCACATCTTGAGGCTGCGCACGTGGGATCGTGCGATAGGAAGACCATTTCGTATCGGTGCTATTCCGAGCAGCCAAGATGAATTTTCATCCATTTAGGGGGATTGACTTCTCGTGAGAACGAAAATGAAAACGACTTTAACGATTATGCTGACCGCCGCTATGCTGGCCGGTTGCGGTAAATCCGGAGGAAACAGCGGCGCGGCTGCTGGGGACAAGCCCGGCGAGCCGGCCAAGCCGCTCGAACCGGTCACGCTCAAAATGTACCAGATTCAATCGCTTTGGACGGAGGCCGACTTCAATCTGCTGATCGCCGAACCCCTCAAGAAAAAATACCCGCACATCACTATCGAATTCATTCCGAAGGTGGATGTAGAGAAAGCGATGGCGGCGGGCGAGCAAATCGACCTCATCGCCGTGTGGAACGGCAATATGCCGTACTACAAAGATTTCGATCTGTTCGATAACATTACGCCGCTGGCCGAGAAGATGAAGTTCGATCTGGGCCGGTTCGACCCAGGCTCGCTCGATTCGATCAAAGCGCTGTCGGACAAGGGCGAGCTGATCGGTCTGCCGAATATGCTGCAATTCAACGCGCTCTACTACAACAAAGAAATTTTCGACCGCTTCGGCGTGCCCTATCCGAAGGACGGCATGACGTGGGAAGACGCCATCGAGGCGGCGCGCAAAGTATCCCGCTCCGACGGAGGCGTGGAATACCGCGGTCTCGATCCCGATTATTTGACGCGGCTGCTGACACCGCTCTCGCTGAACATCGTCGATGGAAAAACGAATAAAGCTTCGCTCGCCAACGATGCATACAAACGCGTATTTGAAATCGGGAAAAGCATCTATGATGTGCCGGGCAACAAGCCGAAGGATGTCATGAAGGGCAGCGCGCTCGACCGGTTTACGAAGGACAAAACCGTCGCCATGCTGTCGACGATCAACATTTTGGACCGATTGCGGCAAACGCCGGACTTGAATTGGGACGTCGTGCAGTTTCCGAGCTTCAAGGAGCGCCCGAATACGTACGGCATGTACGACCTGCACGTCATGACGGTTAGCAAGACAAGCAAAAACAAGGACGATGCGATGCGCGTGCTGGAGGTGCTGTTCTCTGATGAGGTACAGCTGCTGAGCTCCAAGACGGCGGGCAAGCTTCCGGTCATGAAAGATCCGAAGTTTAATGCCGCTTATTTGCAGGATACGCCAGAGCTGAAGAACAAACAAATCCAAAGCATCTTCAAGAGCAAACCTGCCGCCGCACCGGCTTACTCCATGTACTACAGCAAAGCCCGCGGACTGCTCGTGAACAACTTCGTCGATTACGTGAACGGCAAGAAAGACGTCAATACCGCGCTTCGCGAATCGGAAGAAGCGATCAACAAACTCATTGAGTCCGAGCAGAAAAAATGAGGACGCGAATGAATAAGCAGCTATTCCATCTGCTTCTCGTACTGGTTCTGCTGGCGCTGGCAGCGGGGTGCGGCTCGGCCGCTCCCGCCTCCTCAGCCAGCTCCGGATCGGGCAGCCCGGATAAGGCGGCGATGAGTGCCGAGCAGCGTAAACAGGCAGTCTTTGCAACCGCGCCTTACAAAGGGTTGCTGACCGTGCGCTATCTGGATTTGCAGAATAGCGAAGCGAGCGGCGACAGCATCGTCATTCAGTCGCCGGACGGCCAGACGATGCTGATCGATGCAGGCATTCCCGCCGTCGGGCTGCAAGTCGTCAGTTATTTGACCCAGATGGGCGTCGAAAAGCTGGACATCGCCGTCAACACGCATCCGCACCCGGATCATATCGGCGGCTTCGAGAGCGTCTTTCGCTCGAAGCAAGTCGATCAGTTTTACCTGTTGAACCTGCGCCCTGTCGAATGGAGCTCGTATACGAGCGCAATCGCAGCCGCCAACGCCAAAAAGGTAAAACAAACTTTTCTCGAAGCAGGCATGGAATTCCAATTGGGTAAGGACGTCCACATCAAGGTTCTCAATCCGCAGAAAGGCGAGCTTCCGGGTTCGATCCGCAAATTTGAGCTGGACGAAGTGAACAATCCTTCTATCGTTCTGCTGATGACATACAAAAATACCCGGTTCTTGTTCACCGGCGACATTCACCGGGAACGGGAAGTCGAGCTCGTCGAGAAATACGGCGACCAGCTGCGCGCCGATTTCATGGATGCACCGCATCATGGGATCACCACGTCCTCGTCGCAAAGCTTTTTGCAGACGGTCGCTCCGAAAGTGTCCGTCATCAGCTACAACAAATTCAGCAATTTCAAGCAGTTGCTCAATTATCAAAAAAACAGCAAGAGCGCCTACGTGACCGCCTTGCACGGCAACCTGTTGATCACATCCGACGGAAAAGAGCTGCATGTGATCACCGAGAAGGATTATCCGTCTAAAGGCTCGGCAGAATCAACAGGTAAATAAACCGGCGGGCCATCAGCCCGTATGCGCTGTAACCTATGCCCGAGAAGCGGCTCAGCCGTTCTTGAAGGCAAGCCAGGATAGCTTCTTCGTCGGCTGTTGCCGATCGGATGGCTATCCTTTTTGTCATGATGTCCGGCCGTGCGTGGCTTGCGGGGGCCGGACCGACTTGCCAAGTGGTCTTCGGCTGTGCAAGTCGGTGGGGCTGGTTCGTATACGTGGGGACGGGGGTTCCGAGGGCTGTTTCCTAGCACTGGAGGACACAGAGTTCCGTGATTCTTTCTCCCAGGAGCCAAAGGGGAACTCTCCTACTTCTTTCCTCCCGGTGGTCGCTGAGGATAGCTCTGCCTTCTTCGTTCTCCCGGGGGGACGGAGGACTGCTCTCCTTCTTCTTTCTCCCCGAGGTCTGAGGATTCCTCCGCCTTCTTCGTTCTCCCCGAAGTCGGAGAATAGCTCGCCTACTTTTTCTTATGAGAGCCGGATAACGGCTCTCCCCGCTTCTTTCTCTTGGGGGGCACTTAAAGGGGGGGTGTTTGGAGTTAGTTGGTTCGTTCAAACTATTAATACGTATATTCCCATTGTTTTCGCCCGAAAGTTGCTATTTTACCATTCTAATAGCCTTTCAGAACAATTTAAAGCCCTTGCCCTCCGAATAGTTGCCCTAGCACCACTGCGAGTATAATCCGGTTGTTTTGTGTCCGATTTAGACGGTATTGTCCAATAATTAGTTGGATTCGTCCAACTATAAAATGTGTGCAGCTCGTAACAATATTAAACTGACTCTACTAACGATATTCTCGCCCGCCTTCTCAAGCACGTGTTCGCGCGGGCTGCGCACTTCTCACTTGACCCAGACGGTTCAAATACAGGGATACCAAAAAAACAACCCTCCTGCCTCCACAACGATCTGTGAGACTGGAGGGCATTACGCTATAAGCTTTGATTTGTAAATGGCCTTGTCTTTAACTGTAAGGAGGATTTCGTAAACAAGTGCACGCTCCGATGCTATATGCAGCAAATTGGGACGACGAACTTATTCGAATCGTATCCTCGTACGCTCGCACGCTAGGACTTGTCGCGCGGCCAATCACTCGCCGCGTTGTCTTCTGACCGCTACCGTCTCGCCGCCGATCCCATAATTGTCCATATCGATTTCGTCGATTACGACGACCGTCGTTTTGGGGCCGCGGCCCAGTACTTCCTTCAACAGATCGGTAACGCCTTGAATCAGGCGCTGCTTTTGCTCCGGGGTGATCGGTTCCTGCTCTTTCGTCACTTTAATATTAACATAAGGCATGCGTTTCTCATCCTTTACTTGTTTTTGGATGGTTCGAAGCCATTGCGCGGCCTACGGCAAGGCATAACATCCCGCAGGCCAGCGCGAATGCGGCAAAAAGCAGCGAAGCATTGTAGCCGCCGAAATGCGTAATGAAACGGCCGGCGATCGCAGGCCCGAGCATTTGGCCGATACCGTAAACGAACGTCATATAGCCGATCACCTGACTGCTGCGGCTCGGAAGCAAATTGCGGGCTTCGGAGACGGACAATGTCGTAATCCCCATGAACGTTGCGCCGAACAATACGGCTCCGAGCAGCGCGCCGGCCGCGTTGAACATGAAGACTGGCAGAACGACCCCGATGATTTGCGCCAGGAAGGCCAAATATAACGCGGTGACGTTCCCTGTCTTCCCGGCGATCTTGGCCCACATGACCGATGAAGGAATCGCCGCCGTTCCGACCAGCACCCAGCTTAACGCGCCGAGCGCGCCGAACGACGGAATCTCCTTCACAATCGCCACGAGGAAGGTGCCGCTTATAATATATCCTAATCCTTCGCAGCCGTATGATGCAAGAAGCCAAGGAAGCAGCCGTCTGGCTTTCGCTCCTTCCGTCTCCCGAGCTGCCGTCTCGTCGAGCGTCCTCGAAGCTGCATTTGCCTGCGCCTTCGCTTCGAACGCGTTAGAAAATTCATTCGTCTCGCAAGTAGTCGTGCGTTCTGGCGAGGACACTTTATCCTCCAGCCACAGCCATGAGAAGCATCCGATACCGAGGGCAAAAATGCCAAGTCCGATCCACGCTCCCTGCCACCCGTACCGTTCGGCGAGGATCGGCACGACGATGCCGGAAACGGCAATGCCGATACCGACGCCGCTGTAGAGCAGGCCGGACCATCCGGGACGTTTGGCGGTTGCGAATGCATCGAGCGCAACGCTGGAGGCCAGCACAAAAATAAGGCCGCTGGTAACACCCGAAACGAAGCGCAGCAGCAGCCACAATGCATATTGTTCCGTCATCCCCATCGCCAGCGTGGTCAATATGTTGATGCCCAAAAAGGCTTTGAGGGAAGCGGATTTTCTGCTGCGCCAGCCAAGCGCCCCAGCCAGCAGCGCTCCAAGCAAGTAACCCAAATAGTTGGACGAGGCCAAATAACCGGCCAATTCGCCCGTGACGCCGGCTTCCTGCTGCAAGTAAGGAAGAATCGGGGTATAAGCGAACCTGCCGACCCCCATGGCGATGACTAAAGCCCCGATCCCCCCAATCAATATGCGTGTCGGCCGCAATTCGTAATTCATAAGAGATAAGCGCCTCCATGCCATGCGGATTTCGCGATTCTTCTTCATCATAATCATGTTATAGTATAGAGTAAAACGATATTTCCGAATACCAGCTATGCCAAATCACGATACCTGATATAAGAGGGGCGACCATGGATATCGACGATCTCAGCTTATTCCGCACCGTTGCCAAGCTCGGCAGCTTCTCCAAAGCGGGCGAGGCGCGGAACTTCGTCCAGTCAACCGTCACGGCAAAAATGCAAAAGCTGGAGCAGCATTTTCAGACGCCGCTGTTCCACCGGCACCGCTACGGGGTTACGCTAACATCCGCAGGCAAGCATCTGCTCGCGTACGCGGACCAGATTACACACATCTTCTCCGAAGCCGAGAAGACGATGATCGCTCCGGAAATCCCCTCCGGGCCGCTGCTGCTCGGTTCGATGGAAACGACCGCGGCCATCCGGCTGCCGGCGGCCTTGTCGGACTATCTCAACACTTACCCGGACATCGACTTGACCCTTCGCACAGGGACGACGGAAGCATTGATCCAAGCCGTGCTCAGCTACGAGCTGGACGGTGCTTTTGTAGCCGGCCCGGTACATCATCCCGAGCTCGGTCAGCTTCCCGTATTTGAGGAAACACTGGTGCTCATTTCGAAGCATCCGCTTCCCTGTAACGACGATGGCAAACTTGATTTGCGCAGCAGCAAGCTGCTTGTTTTCCGCGAAGGCTGCTCCTATCGAAAAAAGCTGGAGAACTGGCTTATCTCCGAGCAACTGACGCCAGGCGCGACGCTGGATTTCGGCTCGCTTGAAGTAATTCTTGGCTGCGTCTATGCCGGACTGGGCATTTCCCTATTGCCCCGGTCCGTGGTCGCCCGTGCCGAACAACTGTATGCCTTGTCGTGTCAAGAACTGCCCGAGGCATACGGCCGAGTCCCGACCTGCTTCATCCATCGCAAAGATGTGACTCCGACATTGGCCGTGCAGCTGTTTCTAAACATGCTGACCGGGGTAATAATTGACAAAGACGAGCCGCCTTCTATCAGAAAAGCCTAACTAGAAAGCAGCAGCTTGCGTCACGGTTTTTACGGGGTGACAAGCATGGTCCGGAATGCTTAGCGCAAAACGCGCGCAAGCTGTGGAACATCCGTGCTTCCAGCACCTCTGAACGCAAAAAAAGCGGCCCGTAAGCCGCTTTTCGCTTTATTTCACGTTCTCTTTCCTCAGCCCGCTGAATACAACCTGGTTGGGAACATACTCATTGGATTTGACGACTACGCTCTCCTTGGAATCCTTGACGACAATTTCGACTTTGAGCGGCGTGGATCCCGCGGCAGCCGCGGCCAGCTGCGGTGTCAGCACCGCGGATACCTCGTTCGTGTTGATCCAAGTCGACGCGACGGGCTGCCCGTTGATCATAACAATGCCGTCATGCGGAATGCTGCTGCCCTTGATTTTGAGCTTCGGCTCTTTTTCCGCCGTCTCCAGCTCGACGTTCTGCACATTCAGTTTCCCAAGTCCTAATACATAATTCGGGTTTTTAATTTTATCTTTCCAATCGATATAGCCGTACTGCTTGCCGAACATAATATCGTACTGCAGCTTCTCGTAGATTTTCATCTTCTCAGCATCCGGCCCGAGCGTCGAGAATTCATTTTTCGAAGGGAGCACCGGAACTCTTTGATATAAGTCATATAAGAAGTCCGTATAATAAGTGCCGGGTCTTTGGGCAAGCTTTAAAATGTAGGGTCCCAAGAACGACGTGCTCATGTCCAGTCGCTCTTTTTGCTCTTTGGGCAAATAATTGTTCCAAACCAGCACCGGAACGCGGTGCATCTTGTTCAGGAAATCCGGGTCATTCTCCTGCAAGTAGCCCGTATCCTTGTAGGCCTGGTAATCATCACCCAAACTCGGCAAATGATCGCCGAAAAACGCGATAATCGTCGGCTCCGGGCTTTTCTCGAAATGCGAGACCAGACGTTTCAGCATGTCGTCCGCGCCAAGCAAGCCTTGCGCATACGTTTCGAGCAAGCCCGCGGAATTTCCGGTTTGCCCTGTCACTTCAATCGTATTTTCCTTGAATTTTCCGGGATAATAATGATAATGGTTTTCCATCGTGTTGGCGAAAATAAATTTCGGGCCCGGCGTTTTCTCGCTCGTCTCGATAATATATTTGGCCACCGCGCGGTCCGCGATATAAGGCCCTTCGTAATCCGGCTCAAAAAATTCCTGCGGAATGTACTGGCCGAAACCGAAGTTTTCATACACGTATTTGCTGTTATAAAACCAGGAATGGAACGGGTTGATCGACGTAGCCGTATACCCTTGACGCGTCAGGATGCTGGCGAGCGAATCGATTCCTTTGTCAATGTACTGGTTGTACGGAATCGATCCTTGCGGCAAAAACGCCATCGAATTGCCTGTCAACACCTCGAACTCTACGTTGGCCGTCCCCCCGCCGAACTGCGGGGAAAGCATGGAACCGCTTGTATAATTGTCCATCAGCGTGTGAAAGAACGGCAGCGGATCTTTGCTGAACTTAATATTTTTAAGCTTGGTCGCATCGAAGAACGATTCGCTCAAAATGACGATAATGTTCGGCTTCGTTTCCCCCGGTACCGCTACGGCCGGCTTAACGTCCGACGCAAGCTCCTTGATAACTTTCTCGTCGTAACCGTCAGGCTCGTTCAGGAACAGAAAACGGATATTCATCAGCGTCGTCAACAGAAATCCGTTCGTCTTCACATTCTGCGTCTGATCCCAGGCGATGTTCTGGATATGAACGGCCTTCTTCAGCGATAACGTGCCGTCGCTATAAATGGATACTAACAGCAACGCCGATCCGATGGCGACGATGAGGCGCTGCTTCCACCTCAACCGCAGCGTCACGCGGGGAAGCTTGTACAGCAGCAGCATGCTGATCGCGATAAAACATATCAGACCAGAAATGACATTAAAATTTAGCAAACCGCTTACATATTGAGCCATGTCTTTCGTCTCGCTGGTCAGCAGCAAGTCCCACGGCAAAAAAGGAACGCCTAGAATACTTAGCTTGACTCCACTGATCAGCCCGAACGCCAGACAAATGCTCGCGATCAGCCAGAACGATGTGCGGAGACTTCCGATAATGGCCGTGAGCAGCAGCATAAACCCGAGAACAACCATCGCGTTAAGCACCGCTTCAGGTACGGCCGCCACCGTCCAATTCAACGCGGCTCCCCAGCCGCCGCGGCTTAATAGCTCGACCAAAAATACGATCCACAGCGACCACAATACCAAAGGCAGGCGGCGTACCGCTTTCATACCTTTGTGAAGAATGGCAGCCTGCAGTTCCCCCATAATTCCACCACATTTATTTTAAAATTTTTGTAAATTCCACATAAGTATATCATACTTTGGGCGGCGAACTAAAATCCTTTTTAAAGACAAAAAAACCGATGACCTCCAGGGGCATCGGGACGAATCGGGCTTCCATTATTTATTTAAGAAAGACTTTTTATGGGGGACGGTGTCAGCATTCCGCCTTTGTCATTTCGTTGGTGAACACCCGTTTATATTCCCCAGGCGTCATCTTGACGGCGGGTTCCGGCGCATAATGGAATTGCAGCGCTCTTCTGCGTTTATCCGACAAGTTCGGCGGGGTACCGTGATGCAGCAAACCGGAAAATATAAGGATGCCCCCAGGCTTCAGCGGTACCATCTCATCCTTGTCCACATCCACCACAGTGTCGCATAATTGCCAATCCCGTACCGCATAATGCGGTACCGGTCCGCTGCGATGTGAACGGGGAATGACGTGCATACAGCCGTTCTCCGGCAGCGCTTCGTCCAAGGCGACCCAAACGCCGGCGACCATCCGATCGTACGAGAAGCTGTTGTACGCCATGTCCTGGTGCCACGGCTTTTCGATCCCCGCGTCCTTCGAGGGCGGCTTGAGCAAAGCCTGGTCTTCGCAAAATCTCGGTTTGTCGCCAAACACCTTCTCCAGCACGCTCCAAATTTTCGGATGATAGCAAATATGATGCAGCGCGGGGCAATAATCGATGAATTTATGCAGCTTCCTTACTGCCTGCTCCCTCTCTTCCGGCGAATCGAAATCAGGGCTGTCCTTCCGTTCGTTGCGGCCGCGAAAATATTGAATTTTCGGTCCGGCGATACGGCCGTGAATCACGTCGTCGATGTCCTGAAGCGCCGCTTCGACTTCCTCCTGCGTCAACACTTCCTCAATGGCCACGTAGCCCAATTCCTTGTACGCGGCCGCCGTTCGCTCATCCGCTTCCTCCGGCGTGCGAATGCGGTGCGTCGCCGTTTTATCGAAGCGATACAGCTTCTCTGCAATGGTTTTCGGATCTTCGGCCGGGTTAAACATGTTCATTCCTCCTATCGCTGGATTGATTTCATCATAACCCGAACGCCAATAAGGAAGGAATGGATTGCGGCATACATTGATGTCCCGAGACGTATATTTTTCAAAACTCCGGCTACGGCGCTCTTCTCCGGTCGCCCGACGCAGGCTTCGCGGGACGCAGCTGCGCGATATAATGCGATGGCGACATGCCGTGCAGCGCCTTGAACCGTTTGCTGAACGCGTACACATCCGCGTAGCCGAGCTCCAGCGCCGCTTCGGTCACGGTCAGAGAAGACTGGGCGAGCAAATCCAGCGCGTAGTCGAGCTTGATCCGTGCGATATACGCCTTCAGCGAGCAGCCGGCATACCGTTTGAACAGCCGGCTTACATATTGCGGCGACATTTGCGCCGCTTCCGCCAGCTGCGGGATGTGTACGTCTCTCCCCTTTTGCTCATGAATCGACGCGATCACTTTCTTAATGCTCTGAATCTGCTTCGCCGACAGCCCGAGATGATCCTTGTCGCTCCAGTGCTGACGGTAAAGCATGACAAAAAAACGCTTCATTAAGCAGTCGAACTCAAAGTCCTGCCACAGCGAAGGAAACTCCAGCGCTTCCAGCATTTGCGATAGCATGCTCTCGGCCTGCACGTTATCGTTCATCTGCGTAAAACGCGGAAAAGGGAACGGGAACGCGCGGGTTTCGCGCGGCCTCGTATCCTCGATGTCGAAATGCATATAAAGCACGACCAGCCGGTCGTTGTCATCCTGCGTCGCTTTGGGCAAATCGCCGGGGCGCAGGACGACGCAGCTTTTGCGCGTCAACGGAAACAGCTCGTCTCCAAGCCGCATCACGCCTTTGCCGGAAACGACGTAGAAAATATCGTAATCGTGAAACGGCGTCTGGTGGTCCCACAGCCAGCCGGGCTCGCACGTTCGCTTCCCCCGGTTGCGGGACTTCACAAACCGCACATGCTCTAACGGATTTGGCGTATCCATCGCGTACGCATCGCCTCCTCGGTTCGGACGAAAGCAAGGTGATCGCGGGCGGGCAGACAGACAGGCGGGAGGCTTGAGAACGGCATGGGAGCATTCCCAGCACACGCAAGGCTTCGAGCAGCGCCCGCAACGCCTCGCAGCAGCAACGCCGTGCCGCTATGGCAGCTATAGCTATGTCCCGCCTTCTGCGCCAGCCGGCTCGCCTACTGGTATTCGGCGCTCCAGATTCGCGCCTTATAGAAAGCGCCTCCTTCTAACGAGAAGGATGCGTTCGGGTGATAGGTATGAACCGTATCCGTCGTCCACGCATACAGCCCGCCCTTCCGGGGCGCCGTTAGCGCGACTTGACCGGATCGCCGGTTGCCGATTCCTTTCACGTGCGCCCGGTTGATTTCGTCGGCGCCAGTGTATGTCGTCAAGAACGCTTGGGCTGACTTGGAGAACTGATAGACGGCCGTGTTCGTCGTAACCCACAGCTTGTCGGGATCGCCATATACGGGATAAAGATCATGCCCCCACAAGGTCGGCAGCCGGAATTTACGCTCCGCGTCTTCCGCCAGTTCCGGCTCGCTTGCCGTACCGCCTACGCGGAGCGCTACGAGCCATTCGTCCCCGACCGCCCACAGCACGCGCTCCTCCGGGTCCCACAAGACGCCGTGCGCGCCGGGCAGATCGCAATGCGCATGCTGCGCCGCATCAGGTCCCTGCGACGAAGCGTAGAGCCGCACCCAGCCTCCGGTGCTGGCCGCAATCGCGAGATTGCCGTCCGGCAGCAGCTCGACCGCATGCAGGTTGCCCGGAATGGTCTGCGACCATTGACGCGCATTACCTGCGGGGTAAGGAACGATCGCCGCCAAGCCGTACGAGTCGCACACGATCATCGATTCGCCGCCGAGCGCGGCGTTCTTTCGAAGCTTGACGTCGGACGGAAGCCCCCATCCTTGGGGCTCGTCGGTAAAGCCGTTCGAGGCATTCGGCGCCCAGGACCACTTGAGCGCTTCGGACGCGTTCCAGTCTTTCCCTGCGGGATCAAATACGAGAATGCGCCGGGACCCTTGATCCGTCACCGCGATCAGACGATCGTCGATGTATGTTGTATTATCCATCTCAGCAGCCTCCTTGCCGCCGGTCTGCTCAGCCTTTGAGCAGCGCTCCGGCTTCTCCGCGGTACAGCTTGTTCAACGCCTCCCGGTTGTCCGCCAATACGCGCGGGTCGGGGTTTCTTACTTCGTACATGAAGGCTCCGTCGTAGCCGGCCTGAACCAGCGCATCCAGTACCGCGCGCCAGCCGATCACGCCGTCGCCGGGCAGCCAATGCTTCTCGTCGTTGCCGTCGTTGTCGGAAATATGCGTCGTGACGATCCGCGAACCAAGCCGCTCGATAAACCGGTCCGGCGTCTCCTTGAACAGATGGTTTACATCGCAGCAAATGCCCAGGGCCGGCGCATCACCGACCAAATATTCCATCTCGTCCGCGCAGTTGCCAAGGCACGTGCGGGGCAAACATTCGACGGCAAGACGAACGCCGTACTTCACCGATTCCTCCGCCAGAACGCTCAGCGTTTCCTTGCAAATTTGCAGCCGGCGCGCGCGATCCTCCGGCGCGATCGGTTCCCAGCTCGGATGAAAGACGGCACGTCCGACGCCCCATTCCTGCGCGTAACCAAGGACACGCTTCACTTTATCGACCACGTCTTTACGCACTTCCGGGTCGAGTGACGATGGGTCCCAGTCCGTCCCGTAAGGAATATGAACAGACCACACCTCGAGACCGGCCGCCCGGGCCGCAGCGATTTTTGCATCGCACCGCGCTTTGATTTCCGGATCGAATATATTCATCTTTTGCCAGGTCAGCTCGATGGCCCCCAGACCCGCCGCCCGGATCTCGTTCATCTCAAGCGTCGACGCTATGCTCGTCGAAGTGCCTGTCATCCACCGTTCCGATCCACCGCCTGCATGCTGCTGTACCATTCCCGTTTCCTCCTCCGATTGCGATTGCAATCTTGATTATTAATGTTTACGCGTATTCATAATGATTCTTTCGATCATTAAAAAGAAGTATTCGGTCATTTCAGTTTCATAATACAAGGAATCCGGACCGACAGCAATCTGAAATTTTCTATGCGCTCCATCCGATTCATCCTCCGTCTTCGCCGTCTTTCCCGCTGCGCGATTTAAAGACATATTAATGACAAGGATGACATTTTCAGAGAAGCTATACTAGAATTAAGAAAAGCTCCTTATCGGAGTGCTTCACAGCAGCAGACCCGAGGGTTTGCGCGTGGCAAACCGCTTCGCGTGCAGAAAGCTTCTAGCCGAAGCCGGCTCGTTGAAGATGAATTCATGTTTAGAACAATCAGGAGGACGACCGATGATCATTAAAGACGTTGATGTATATCCGCTGCGGCTGCCGATGAAGCAAAGCTTTGCCATATCGGGCGGCAAGGTCGGCGACCCTTCATCCGGCGCCCCGCACGTCTATGTCAAGCTGACGGATGAGGCCGGCCATGTCGGCTGGGGCGAATGCCGGCCCAGTCACCGGTGGAGCTACGAAACGCTCGAGAGCGTCGTATCGACGCTTCGGCACTATATCAAGCCGCTGCTCCTCGGCCAGCCGGCCGAAGACGTGCAAGGGCTTACGGCGCAAATGAACCGGCATATCGCCGGCGGTCAGAGCGCAGGACAGCCGATCGCCAAAGCCGCCGTCGATATGGCGCTGCATGATTTGATCGCCAGGCGCCGGCAGGTTCCGCTTGCGGGGCTGTGGCTTTCTTCAGGGCAAGGCGCCGTGAACCTGTCTTATTTGATCAGCACCGCAAGCCCCGATGAAGCGGCCGCTCATGCGATGGCCGCCAAGGAGCAGGGCTATCTCGGCGTCGATGTCAAAATCGGCCTGAACCCGGCCAAAGACATGGAGATCCTCGAAGCAGTCAAACAGCATGCGCCAGGCCTGTTCTTCCGGGTGGACGCCAATCAGGCGTACGACCTGCCTGCCGCCGTTCGGACCGGCAAGGCGCTGGAACGTCTAGGCGTCGACGTATTTGAGCAGCCGCTGGCAGCGGGCAACCTGCTCGGCCACGCCGAGCTGCGCAGAAAGATCGGCGTCCCGATCGCGCTGGACGAAAGCGTCTGGTCCCCCGGAGATACGCTGCAGGCGATCCGGCTCGAAGCATGCGATATGATCGTCGTGAAGGTGACGAAGATGGGCGGACTGTCCGGCGCCAAACTGTGCGGTGAAATCGCCAAAGCATCCGGCCTTGGCCTGCTCGGAGGCGGCTTGACGGAGTCCAGACTCGGCCTATCGGCCTCGGCCCAGTTGTTCCACCATTTGCAGATCCGCACGCCGGTCGACCTGAACGGGCCCTTCTTCCTTGCTGACGATCCCGTCGAAAGCTTCCCGGATTTGCAGGACGGCGCGATCCGGCTGTCGGGCAGACCCGGAACCGGCTGCGACGTTTCCATGCACAAGATCGACCGATATACATACGCTTAACGAGATAAAGGCGGTTCGGACCCTAGGTCCGATACCGCCTTTATACTGGAGCCTACAGCTCCACTTCGCGTCCCAAGCGGGCCGACTCGTAAATGCCGCACAGCATTTTCATCACTTCGATGCCGTCCTCGACAGGGCTTCTCGTCTCCGTCCGGCCGAAGCAGGCGCTGACGAAGCCGTTGATCTCCTCCTGAAAGCCGCGCGCGAAATCGAAACCGACCTGGTTGATCTGCGGCGTGATGTTCAAGATCGTGTTATGCTTTTCCGAGACGATCGAGAACTCCGGTTCCACTTCTGCGCCGCCTTTATCCCCGTACAGCTTGACCGACACCTCGTCCTTCTTGGCATGGAGCGTAAAGCTCACGTCCACCGTCAGCGTAGCCCCGTTCTCAAAGCGGATGAACGCGGAAGCCAAATCCTCGACATCGTTATGCTCCGCGTTATAGTCGGACGCTTTGTAGAAGTTCAGGTTCCGTACGTTCGACCGGTTGCCGAGACGCTTGAACGTGCTTCCGCTGATCGTTTTTACTTTCGGCTTGCCCATCAAATACCAGCACAAGTCGATAAAATGAACGCCAAGGTCGATCAGCGGTCCTCCGCCGGAACGCTCGACGTCGGAGAACCAGCCTCCCGGGTTGCCCAGACGGCGGATGCAGGTTGCTTTCGCATAATAAATTTCGCCCAGATCCCCGTTGTCGAGGAACGTCTTCAGCACCTCGGTATTCGTGCCGAAACGGCGCACGAATCCGACCTGAAGCACTTTGCCGGAACGCTTGACCGCTTCCTGCACCTGATACGCTTCCTCGACGGTTTTGCACAGCGGCTTCTCGACGAGCACATGCTTGCCCGCATCGAGTGCGGCGATGCTGATCGGCGCATGGGAATTATTCCACGTGCAGATGCTGACGGCGTCGATCTCCGGATCGGCTAACAGATCGCGGTAGTCCGTATACGTATTCGGGACGCCGTGCTTCTCCGCCTTTTGCTTGACGCGCGCTTCGTTACTGTCGCAAAACGCGTGCAGCACGACCTCCTTGTTGTTCAAATACGATTTGATATGATGCTCGGAAATCGAGCCGACGCCAATCACGCCGATTTTTAATTTGTCGCCCATCTGTATGCCTGCCTCCTAAAGTAATTTCATATTGTGGTAGCTTTCGCGAATCCCGTCCGCTTCCACGCCTTGCCCTTCGTATTCCAGCACATAGGCCCCGTCATAGCCCGACTTCCTGAGCAGATCGAGAATGGCCGGAATATCGACATCTCCGCCACCGGCCGGCACGCCGTCGAACGCTTGGTTCCCGAGCGATTTGTACCGGCCGCCGTCGCTTTTCTTGAAGTCCTTCACATGAACGTGGCCGATGTACGGCAGCAGCAACCGGGCAGCGTGAACCGGGTCCTCGTCAACGAGCAGGAAGTTGCCGACGTCCAGCGTAGATTGGAGCGCGGGCGATCCGACGGCTTCAATGATATGGCGGACCTGCTCGCCTCTGCCCGCCAGCTTGCCGTGATTCTCAAGGCACAGCGACATACCCGCCGCTTCCGCCTCCTTGGCGGCAGCGCCGAGTCCATCCACGATCCACTGCAGCGCGTCGCCATAATCGATGCCGTCCAGCAAATTTCCGGAAAAAACGCGTATCGTACGAGTTCCTAACTGCTGCGCAACAGGAAACGCTTCCGTAATCTGCAGCAGCGCTTTCCGGCGCGCTTCCGGATCCTGGCTTACGAAATTGTTGCTGACGGCGTAGCTGACGACGGTAATGCCGCATTGCTTCGCGCAGGCCGCCGTTTCCTCCAGCTCGCTCGCCGCATCCTGCCAAAAATGGGCAAGCAGCTCTACCTTCCGGTAGCCTTCCGCTTCGCAAAACCGCAGGAAGTCGGTCGCGCGCCATCCCTTCTCCTTCGCTGTCCGGTGCACGCTCCACATGCTCAAAGCCAAGTCCATTGCGTTCGCTCCCTTTCGTTTCCGGTACTGTCGATTCCAAGACCAAACTAACAAATTTCACCAGACAGTGCTATTGTAAACTACAGATTTCCGTCGGACAACTCGATGAATTGCCAAAAAATGAATACATTCCGGCCCGTACTTACCTACGCCCGCAAGAACTCTTTTTTGGTCATTTTTTCGTCAGCCAAATCGATTGTATGCGCTTTACGCCGCTTGTATAATTTTCACAAGATGCAAGGCGCACGCCCGTTCACCCATTTCATAAATTACTGGAGGAATAACAATGAAAATTGCGATACTACCCTCAGCCGCAAGACAGCATGCCGTGTTCTCCCAAGAGCATATCGCCGAGCTGGAAACGTTCGGCGCGGTCGTCTGCAACGCCACGGAAGGCGACCCTTCCAAGGAACAGGTCATGGAAGTGATTCAAGGCGCCGACATCGCGATCACGTCGTGGGGCTGCCCTTCGCTCACCGCCGATGTGCTCGACCGGGCGCCGGAACTGAAACTGATTGTGCATGCCGCCGGGACGATCAAAGGCATCGCTTCACCGGACGTGTGGGCGCGAGGCATCCGGGTTTCCAGCGGTAACGGGCCGCTTGGCCAAGGCGTCGCGGAAACCGCCCTCGGGTTCACGATCACCGCACTGAAAAACATGTGGACCTTGAACCGCGCCACCCACGCCGGCGGATGGAAGGAAGGCCGCGATCGCGTAAGGGAAATGGTCGGCGTGCGCATCGGCGTGCTCGGCGCGGGCAAAGCCGGGCGGCACTACATTCAGCTGCTGAAGCTGTTCGACGTGCAGGTGCTCGTACATGATCCGTTCCTGAGCGCTGCTGAAGCGGAGCAGCTCGGCGTTACGCTGTGCAGCCTTGAGGAGATGCTGGCCGCCTCCGATGTCGTCTCGATTCATGCGCCGTCGCTGCCCTCCACGAACAAAATGATCAACAAGGATCGGCTCGCCCTGATGAAGGACGGCGCCATTCTGATCAATACGGCCCGCGGATCCATCATCGACGAAAGTGCCCTCATTCCCGAATTGCAAAGCGGCAGGCTGTTCGCTTGCCTGGACGTCACCGATCCGGAGCCGCCTGCGCCGGACCACCCGTTCCGCTCGCTGCCCAACTGCGTGCTGACGCCGCATATTGCCGGAGCCGTGACGAACGGTTTGCGCCGGCTCGGACGTTTCGCGGTCACGGAAGTCCGGCAGTTTGCATCCGGCCAGCCGCTCACCGGCGAAGTCGAAGCGTCTGCGCTGAGCACGCTCGCCTGATAAGCGACGCCGGTCCGGCATGTTGATCAGGCCGCCCCGGATATTGCGCGGGCGGCCTTGATTGCATACGCTTGATCCCCTCCTGCTGCGATAGGAAAAGGACCTTTTTGGGTTGATGCAGATGTATTCGTTATATTCAACAGGCCGTTCCTTGCCAAGAAGGAACGGCCTCTCTCATGGATGGACTTGCGGACCGGATCGCTCAAGCCGCAGGCGGACTCTACCGGTTCGCGTTCAAGTTCAAATTGAACACTTGCTGGGCTTTCACATGCTCGTAACCGATCCCTTTGTAAAACGCATGCGCATCCGTTCGCTGCGCGCCGGACCGCACCCGCACGATGCCATAACCGGCTTCACGCGCCCACTGCTCGCAGGACCGCATCAGCTGCTTGCCGATTCCCATGCGCTGACAGCGCTGATCTACGACCAGCCCGCCGATCTCCGCGAACGGATCGCTCTCGAGCAAATGTCGGCCATGGACATGCACCCAACCGACGACACCATAGGTTTCATGCTCCATCACGAATACCGCATGATCGGTATCTTGCATAATCCGGGAGAGCCGCTCGCGCATTAGCCGCTCCTCTGCGGGATATCCCAGCTGTTCGGACAAGCCGCATAGCGGCAAAGCATCCGATAACTGCGCCTTTCGTATGGTCATTTCGCTCATCTCTGCCCTCCTAGCTTTCACATACTCTTTATCGTATCACAGGAACGAATAGAAGCGTGATGTTTTATCCTGCTGGATTCAATCTATCCATCTAACGGTACAGCGAAAGACGGCATCCACAGTTGGATACCGTCTTTCTGTCACTGTGCAGCATGCGCTGCGCCACAATTAATTGGCGGCTGCTTGAGAAGAAGCTTCTTGCTTCTGCTCTTCTTTACTTTTGTGATTCTTTTTCACTTTCAATTCCGCAGCATCAAGCGTGATTCCTTTTTCCTTGGCGAGGTCGGCAATCGACTTGCCCGCTTGCAACTGCTTCATCAGCTCTTCTGTCGTCATTCCCAGCTTTTGCGCCAACTCGCCCGGAGCCGCCCATGCCTCGTGCCGCTTGTCATGTCCTCCGTCGCGAAGCGCGCTTTGAACTCTTTTCTTAATGCCTTCCGCAAGACCCGATTTCAGCTTATCGGCCATTTCCTGCTTCAGCTTTCCTGCTGCTACCTGCTCGTCGATCGCTTTCGTCTGCGCGTCCACCAGCTTCTGTACATAAGCGTCCAGCGCCAGTCCGTTCGCCTCGGCGATTTGCGCCAGCGTCTTCCCTTCCTTCAGCCCGCTCTGAACCACGCTCTCTTCCACGCCCAGAATCGTCGCCGTTTCCTTCGTCAGATTGCCGCCCGCAAAGCCAAAGCTTGGACCTTGACCGTGACCTTGTGGGCGTGTTCCCGGACCGCCGAAGCCTTTGCTCTCTACCGATTTCTTGATCCGATCCGCAAGGCCCGATTTCAGCTTATCGGCCATTTCCTGCTTCAGCTTCCCTGCTGCTACCTGCTCGTCGATCGCTTTCGTCTGCGCGTCAACCAGCTTCTGTACATAAGCGTCCAGCGCCAGTCCGTTCGCCTCGGCGATTTGCGCCAGCGTCTTCCCTTCCTTCAGCCCACTCTGAACCACGCTCTCTTCCACGCCCAGAATCGTCGCCGTTTCCTTCGTTAGGTTGCCGCCCGCAAAGCCGAATCCCTGACCTTGGCCTGGACCTTGAGGACGCGCTCCCGGACCGCCGAAGCCTTTGCTCTCCACCGATTTCTTGATCCGATCCGCAAGACCCGATTTCAGCTTATCGGCCATCTCCTGCTTCAGCTTTCCTGCTGCTACCTGCTCGTCGATCGCTTTCGTCTGTGCGTCCACCAGCTTCTGCACGAAAGCATCCAACGCCAGTCCGTTCGCCTCGGCGATTTGCGCAAGTGTCTTCCCTTCCTTCAGCCCGCTCTGAACCACGCTCTCTTCCACGCCCAGAATCGTCGCCGTTTCCTTCGTTAGGTTGCCGCCCGCAAAGCCAAAGCCTGGACCGCCGCCTCGTTGTCCTCTAGCATCGAACCCTTTACCGCGCTCCTTGTCCGACTTGTTCTTGCTTGTTTCCGATTTATTCTTCGCCGTGTCGCTAGTCCCCGTATCGGCTGCAAGTACTTGCGAATGCGCTCCTATCAAGCCGGCCCCGATCAAAAAGCTCGCCGCAATGGCGCTAGCAATCACTTTTTTGCTTTTATTGTTCATATGTAATCCGCCTCTCATTTGGATAATTTACCCTACGCTTTATATAATAGAACGAAATTATGAATTAAAAATGAATACAAACTTAATGGATGTTAAAGATTAGCTGAGCGCTTGCTGAAAATGAAAAGCCTGCCATCTCCGCTGCCGATTATGCGAGAAACGGAGCCAAAAAAATAACCACCGACCGCAAGGGTCAGTGGTTGGATAGTGGTGCGTGTTTCATAGCTTTTGTTTTTACATGAACACCTAACTTTACTGCTTCATCAGCTCGGCGATTTTCTTGTCGGCTGCATCCTGCGTTTCTCTGAGCACCGTGTTGATGTCCTTTTTATTGAGAGCCAGTTCAGCGCGCATTGCACGAATCAGCGTTTGCACGTCTTTGTCATATTTGTTCGGAGGCGGCGTCGGCGTATTCGAATATTTGAAAATAGCCGCCAAGTTTTTGCCTTTCAACAGCGGGCTTTCCGTTCCGAACGCTTTGACAAGATCCGGATCTTTCAGGACAGGAATCCGCGAAAACTTACTGATGAGCAGCTGCGATTCTTTGGACGTTACGAGCTGAATCACTTGCATCGCTTGTTCCTTATGCTTGCTTGGTTTCGTAATGACCATCATATCCGCCAGCGCATGGCGTCCCTTCCCTTTGGCATCCTCGAAGGTCGGGTTCGTCACGATATCCCAGTTCGGAGCACCGCCCGTTTCTTCCGCCTCGAGAAGCTGGCTGATCAGTTTGGACACCCAGTCCGCTTCCATAGCCAGTCTCTTTTCTTTCATGAAGGTCGCTTCTGCATAGGCATACGATTTGCCGTTGACAACGCCAGGAATATTGTAGTTCGCCTGGAACAGATCAAGAATTTTGTGGTACATCGGAATATCTACAAGCGCCTTGTTCGTCTTCGGATCGACGAACGGCTGCGTATAAGGGCTGATGATATGGTCAGGGAAGCGAGGATCCCAACCGATATATTGAACGCCATCCGCCTGTCTCGTCAACTTGCGTGCCAAATCCAGCACTTCGCTCCAGAGCATGTCGTCCTTCGGATACGGAACGCCGAACTTGTCGAAGATGTCTTTATTGTAGAATAAAGCGCCCGTATTTCTGCTGAACGGAATCCCTTGAAGCTCTTTGCCTTTGGAATCGAGGTTGCGGACCGCCTGGATCGTCTCCGGAATAAATTGATTCAGGTCCATCTTGAATTTCGAGACCAGATCGGTCAAATCCGCAGGAAGATCCAATGCAGCGAGCGGCATATGCCAGTCGTTATCGGAGAAGATCAAGTCCGGCACTTCGCCGGCGACAATCAACTTCTCGAGATCGCCTTCGATTTTTTCCAGCGTAATATTCGGATACTTCTTCTTGACAGGATCTACGAAGAACGTCTGGAATTCTACTGGCGAAAGTCTTGTCACGTTAACGTAAAACTTCAAAGTGACCGGATCGGTAGATACTTTCAGTTCGGCTTCCGGCGCCGCTTTGTTCGGTTCGGCAGGCTTGCTCCCGGAGGAACATCCTGTCAATGCGATCATGCCGGCCAGCATGGCCACAGTCATTTTTTTGTAATGATGGCTCATCTTTCTACTCCCCTTTTGTACGAATGTGTTATGCTGCTTCATTAATGCGAGAATACGGCTCATCTCGTCCCGTTCATCCCGGCTTCAGGATGCCCGGTCATTCCATCCCCCCTTTCAAGCGTTCCCTCCGGATATTGTTCCTGCGCAGAAGCTCCGGCCGTTACGGCATTAAACAGTGGACAAGCGAGAAACCTTTCCTATCATAATGGAGGAATGTTAAAACGATGTTCGAAAAATGATAAGGATTTGTAAAGATTTCCCCCGATTCGACACGTTGGCAATGTAAGTGCTTCCGAAACAATCGTTGCGCTTACAAAACCGCCGCTGCCGAGACCTTCAAGATGTCCAAGTACGGAAAAACGAACATCGCCAGCGAGACTCCCGTGAAGTTTGACCGATTACCGCGCAGCGCCAAACTTCCGCAACACGCTGAAACGCTTACAAATTGCGCTGCTGCATGACCAAGGATCGAATCCTTCCGAAACATAGCTGCAACCGCTTACGCAAACGTGAACATGTTGCAGAGAGATAAAAAAACCTTATCCTAGTAAACATACCCAGACCACAACAATGGAAGGATATGATTACGGGTAAGGTTTTCTCCAGGACTCAAGCCTTTGCCGTATGCTCATATGATTATAATCATCATAGTTCCTCAGTCAGATATTGTCAACTAAAAAAAACTTTATATTTCGACAAACCCAATCCGTTCATTGGACCTACCTCCACGTTCGGTCGAATCAAATGTAAGGCGGCCGATTACAAAGCTTTTGCGGAATATAATTCCATAACGGACTGACATAAATCCATTATGATTCGTCGCGCGATGGTTTACAGTGGACGTAGTGAATGAAATGTCTCACATGGAGGAGGGAATGACCATGACAGACGATTGCCTGATTTGCAGTCGAATCGCGCAAATTCATCAAGGCGCGAACCCCCATTTTGTCGCCGAGCTTACGACCGGATTTGTCGTCATCGGGGATCATCAGTATTTTAAAGGGTATACGCTCTTTCTGTGCAAGGAGCATGTGACCGAACTGTATCATTGCGAGAAGGAAATGAAGGAGAACTTTCTGATCGAAATGAGCCTTGTCGCCGAGGCGGTGCATCGCTGCTTCAAGCCCGACAAATTAAACTACGAGCTGCTCGGAAACGGCGACGCGCATATGCATTGGCATTTGTTTCCGCGACGAAAGGACGAAACGGGTCCGAAAGGTCCGGTATGGTGGACGGATCGCAGCGTCATGTATTCCGACGAAGCAAAGCCCGATGCGGCGGAGCTGGCGTCCATGAAGTCCCGGCTGTATGCGGAGCTGGCGCTGATCGCCGGGGAACGAATCGTGCAGGCAGGCGTCACGCTTGGCGATTAAAGGCGCAGCCCCCCTTTCCTGCTCCATATCCGGGTCTGGCATCGTTAGCTGCTTCACTTCGATCGGCGGCAGCACGCAGCAAGTAGAGCCGCCTGAACAGAAGCGGCAGCCACTGGCCGCCGCCAGCCCGTTGTCCATTCATCGAAAGCAATCAAGCTTATTCGCGTCCGGGGCGGCGATGCTTGAATGCATCCACTATATAAGGTAGTCCTGCTATGACTTGGACCCGTCCTGCCTTTCCGTTAACGAAACGAATCTTTGACATCGACATGGACATTGTCGTTATTGGCAGCCGGTTTGCTGTAAGTGGATCGCTCGATCAGGCTTTGGAGCGTCCGTTCGAATTCGCCGCCGTCCAGCGGCAGAAGCACCCTGCTCTCGCGCAGCGCCGACAGCACCATTCCGTTAATCATCATGAGCGAGTTCAGTCCTTCAGCCGCAGGAACGAGCGGAGCTTTCCGTTCAAGAATGGCTTGAACGAAATCTTCCAGTATTCGTTCATGCCCCGGCCCCTTCGTTCCCGTGAACTCCAGCTCCTCCCCATGGCTTTTCACCGTGCCGAAAGCTTGCTGCGATTGCCGGATATAATCGAGCGCCGACTGCTCGTTGATGCGCATTGTAATTTTTTTGTCTTCATAAACAAGCTTGCCGTATTCCCCGACGATTTCGAGCCGATCGGTGCCGGGACATTCGGCGGTGGAGGCGATGAAGCTTCCGACCAGTCCCCCTTCGTGCTGCAGCAGCGCCTGCACTTCGTCCTCGACTTCGATATGATGATACTTGCCGAACGACGCCGTCGCCGTGATCGATTGCGGGAGCCCGAACAGCCACCACAAGATGTCCAGATTATGCGCACATTGATTGAGCAGCACGCCGCCGCCTTCTCCGGACCATGTCCCCCGCCAATTGCCGACGTTGAAATACGCCTGCGGCCGGAACCAGCTCGTATTGGTCCACGAATAGCGCAGCAGCTTCCCGAATTTGCCGCTCTCGATCATCTCCTTGACGATTCGCCAATGCTCGCTCGTACGCTGCTGGTAAATGGCGGCGAATACAAGATCGGGATGATGCCGTTTCTGCTCTTCATGAGCGGCAATCATCCGTTCCGCGTCCTTTGTATGCGCGGCAACCGGCTTTTCCACGAGGACGTGAATGTTTCGGCGCAGCGCTTCGATCGCCATTTGCGTATGCTGGTAATGCGGCGTAGCGACGATGACCGCATCCACGTCGCCGGCGTCCAATAAAGCGAGATAATCGGTATAGCCCTGCACCTGATGCTCCGCGGACAGCTTCCTGACTTTCTCTTCCTTCTGACTCCAGACCGATACGACCCGGCAGCGATCGATGCGGGACAGCTGCTCCAAATACAGCTGCCCCATATTGCCCATTCCGATTATGCCGATGTTGACTTTGCCATTTCCCGGTATCACCGGAATCACCGCCTTTATGCTGTCTAATAGCGAGCTGCGGGCTCCGGAAGCGGCCTCACCATTTCCGCAGCACGGTAACCGAATCCGCTGCCGGATAGGCTGTGCAGCCGCACCTTGCCTTGGCGCCTCTGATATAAACCCGGATGCACCCGGGCTTCGTACCCGGAAGCTTCAGGGTAAAACTGCATGCCGTTCGTCTCGACTCCCATAATCGTGCCTGCGTAGTACGCGAGCAGCACATGCGGGATTTGCGCCAGCATCGGATTCGTCAAATCTTGTACCATCAGCGTCATCCCGTGCGCCTTGGCCCAGCACAGGCTGAGCAGCGCGCCCGTCTGCGTCTTGCACGTCTTCAGCGCGACGCCGGTCCAGCCGAGCTCTCTTCCAAGCTTCACGAGCTCCCAGTCGTGGGCGCTCTCGTCCATAAACAGCGGCTTCCTGGCGCTGACGCTGCGGACATCGAGCCGGTTCGCTTCCAAATCGTATGGAAACGGCTGCTCGATATACAATATCGATTTGTAAATAGCCGGATGCTCCAGCAGCAACCGGTCGAGGATGTCATTCACGTAAGCACAATCCGTCACCTGGCAGTTGAAATCGGCGGTCAGCCACGGCACTTGTCCGGCAATGGCGATCTCGCCGACCTGCACGAGCCGGTTGTAATCCCAAGCTGCGTCGTTGCCCGCAAGCTTTACTTTCAAGCATTGCAGGCCGTCCCGCTCAATCCAGTCCTCCAGCGTATACGGATACCCGTCGTCGGTTTCGCTACCGCTCAGCTCATGCCGGTACAGCAGGTCTTTGCCGCCGACCAGATGCCAGGCGACCAGTTCCTTGGCGGGAGGTGTAGCGAAGAATCGCTCGGGGTACAACCCGTCGAACCGGACGGTTGACCCTTCAGCCGGCTCCAAATAAGCGGATAAATCCGTGTTCATATAACGGGCATTGTACGTCTCGTAGACAGGGACCTGATTCGTAACGCCGTAGGCGTCATGCAGAGCGATGTCGAAAGGGGAAAAGCAGACGAGCGCCGCCAAATACGGGATCGGCTCCGACAAGCCCGATGCTGCGTTGAACGCCTCGACCAGCCTCGGAAGTCGCTCCTTCTGGTACGCGTGGCCCAGCTCGAACGCATGGCCCTGTTCCTGCCAAACGGCCAAATCTTGGGCGATCAGCTCGCACATGCGTTTGAGTGCACGTTCACGCACGTCGTAACTCAGTGCGCTCGGCCATACCCACTGCACGCTGAGCGGCGTTTCGCCCCATCCCTGCGCCTGTTCTCCGCGCCGGTTCTCCGTTCGAACGCACACTCTGGCGCACGTTACGCTCGTGAGCACTTCAGAGCCGAACTTCAAAGGTACGCGGGTTTGCACCGGCAAATAGAACAGCTCGAGTCCTTTGACCATTATATCATACGGCTTCATTGGCGGCCTCCGTCTGCTCCAGCACCTTCGTCATATACCGTACTTCTTCTTTTAACGCAGGAATCAGCAGGTCCAGGCTGGCGCTATGGTAAAATGGCTGAAAGTTGAATACACCGCCAAAATTCGCCTTGCGGAGCGCCTTGACGATCACATGCCAGTTCGTAACCCCTTCCTGGCACGGCGTCCATACTTTGGACCAGCCTTTGTTCGGAGCGGCCGCATCCTCGGGACGAAACCGGTATGCCCCGTCCTTCACGCCCACGGCGGCAGTGTAGCTTCCTAATCCGGCAATCGCTTTGTTCCAGTTGTCCGAGCCTTCATGAAACTGATTGCCGGGGTCCAGCATAATGCCAATATATTCGGAACGCATGCCGTTGACCAGGGCGAGCGCCTCGTACGCATGCTGAATCAGCATGCGGTCGCCGTGATGCAGCTGGTACACCGCCTTCACGCCAAATTTCTCACAAAGCTCGGCCATGCGCTGCATCTGCATGCGCGCCTGCTCCATCTGCGCCATCAAATCTTCGCCTGCTTGATACGTGAAATACGACATGCGGAAGCTTGTAATGCCGTTGTCCGCCATAACCCGCAATGGCGTATCGTCCTCGGACAGCATCTCCGGCGAGTAGCCGGTCGTCGCAAACGTCACGTTCACATGATGCCGCTGCATCGTCCGGATGAAGGCCGGCGCCTCCTCGGCCATACGCTGCGGCGTAACCCAATAGCCGTCGCGCACCACGAGATCGACCGCCTCGAACCCGCACTCCTGAGCAAGCTCTGCCAGCTCATCAGCACTGCAGCTCTGAAAAAACTTGGGGAACAGCGAGGTTGTCATCTGTTTCATGGAGCATCCCTCCGTAAATGAAATTAGGCAAGCCGGTCGAGCATATCCCAGGTGACGACCATTTTCGGCTTTTGCCCGCTCAAATAAGCTTTGAGATCTTCAACGACCTGATTGCCGATATGGTAGCTTTGTCCTCCAGCCAAATGGGAAGTGTAGATGACATTGGGCAGCGTACGGATCGGATTATCCATGTCCGCCGGTTCCGGATCGGATACGTCGAGAAAAGCGAACAACCGGCCTTTTTGCAGCTCGGCGATAAGCGCCTGCTCGTCAATGCACCCGCCGCGCGAGGAATTGATGAAGACGGCATCGTCCTTCATCGTCTGAAATTCCTTCGCGCCCATCATATGCCGCGTGCTCTCGGTCATCGGCGTATGCATCGTAATGGCGTCGCACTGCGCGCACAGCTCCAGCAGCGAATCGACCTTCGCAGCGCCCAGCTCCGCCGCCGCTTCATGCGTAATGTACGGATCGTACAGCAGTACGCGCGGACCGAACGGACGAACCAACTGCAAAAAGTAACGACCGACCTGCGAAGCGCCAATAATTCCGATCGTCGCCGCCGCCAAATACAGCTTGTTCGGCACGGGCGCTCTCCGCTCGGTGCGGTTGCTCTGCGCGTTCGGGATAATGCGGCGCAGGCCGATAATCATCTCGCCGAGCACCATCTCCGCGACCGTCCGCCCAATCGCCGGAGCGCAGGAAGCGATCATGATGTCTTTTCCCTGCAATTCATCGCTAAAAAATGCTTTGACCGACCCGGCGGCATGCTCCCATAGCTTAATCTCCGGACACGCCTCCAGGATCGCCCTGCTCGGCTTCGGCGTTTTCCATGAACCGACAGACACTTCGCAGCCTTGAAGAAATTGACACGCCTGCTCCTCCGTCAATTGTTCGTCCGTTTCATTCCAGCGCACAGCTGCAATCGCTTCCATTTCTTTGCGACTCGTTTCGGAAAAGATAGCTTTTTGCATGCTGACCGGCAGCAGCACTCCAATTTGCACCATGGTTCATGACACAACCTTTCCTGTTATGTTCTCACATTCAATATATCATCGTACGACAGACGAAACGAATGGCAAAATCGCTTCATTACTTGTCGTTTTGTATCATTATTGGTATGGTTGAGCTACAGGGAGGCGGCCAAGTGTATGAGTACGAATCTGCTCACGTTTTATAAAACCGTAAGACAGAACGCCGGTAAAACCGGCCTGCATTCGCACCCTTTCTGGCAGGTGGAGGTCGCAACGCGCCGGCACATCCGGTATTCGCTGGACGGTGAAAACGAGGAGCTGCATGCCGGTGATGTGCTGTGGATTCCTCCTTTTCGCGAGCATCAATTTTACTACGACGATCCCGGAACGGCCTGGATCAGCCTCAAATTCGACTATAACGGAACGGAGCCGATCGGAACAGGCGGGACGGGCGGCGTCATCCGGAAGTCGGCCTTCACGGAGAAATTCAGCGCAGCGCTCCAAACGATGGTAACCGGCACGGTCCTGAGGCCCTACGAGAAAGCGTTCGTAGAAGCGCTGATCGATGCGCTGTTCGTCTACCTTCACTCGGACGAGCGCAGCCATACGGAAGACGACGCAAGCAAGCTGGTGCGCGAAGTAACCGACATGATCCGGGAAGCGAACGGCAGACCGGTGACCGTAGACGAGCTTGCGACTCGTTTGTCCTATACCCGGGGGCATCTGTCCAAGCAGTTCAAGCAATACACCGGCGAAAGCTTGAAATCGTTCATCGATCGGGTGCGGATGGAAAAAGTGAAGGAAATGCTGCTGTACAGCGAGTTTAATATTTCGGATATTACCGAGGAGCTCGGGTTCAAGGATATTTTTTCGTTCTCGCGGTTTGTGAAGAGGACAACGGGCGTCGGCCCGAGAGCGTTCCGCAGGAGAATCGACGGTTGGTAAAGACGAAGGGGAGCCGTCCTATGGCAGCTCCCCCTTATTGATATGCACACGCTTAATTCAATATAGATCGGTTCGGTGAATTTCCGCTCCTAGCCGACCAGCTTCGAGAAATCGACGAACGACTTCACGTCATCCGCGATGTTCGCCAGCAGCGCAAGCCGGTTGCGTCGCACCGCTTCGTCCTCGGACATGACCATAACGGAGGAGAAGAAGGCGTTAACCGGTTCGCACAGCGAAGTCAATGCCGCCAGCGCCTCGTCCATACGGGCGTCGGCTATGGCCTTGTCGTATCGGTCGTGAACGGCCTGCCACGTATCGTACAGGTCCGATTCCGGCGGCCTCGCGAACAGCCCCGCATCCACGTGCCGCCCTTCCGCCTTGGCCGCCAAGCCGCAGACGCGGTGGAAGCAGTCCAGCGCAGGACGGAACCGCTCCTTGCCCTCCTCCGTCGCCGCCACCGCTAGCGCCTCGGCGCGCAGCACCGTCCGTCGCACGTCGTCCGTAACGGCGCCAAGCACGGCATCGATGATATCGTAGCGAATGCCCCGCTCAGCCAGTACGTTTTTGACGCGCAGCGCGAAGAACTCCTGCATCTCCCGAACGACATCGGCGGCCTCCCGCTTATGTTCGCGGCTGGCGTGGGCATCCAGCGCGATGCGGAACAGCTCCGGCAGCGTCAGCTCCAGCTCGTGAGCCAGCAGCGTGCCGACGATCCCCGCCGCCTGACGGCGAAGCGCGTACGGGTCCTGCGAGCCAGTCGGCACGATGCCGATCGAAAAGCAGCCGACGATCGTATCGATTTTATCGGCGATTCCGACGACCGCACCGATGATCGATGCCGGCGGCTGGTCGGCCGCGCTGCGCGGCGCGTAATGCTCATGGACGGCACGGGCGACCGCATCCGTTTCTCCTACCAGCCGCGCGTACGCCTCCCCCATCACGCCTTGCAGCTCGGGAAATTCGTATACCATCTGGGTCACGAGATCGAATTTGCAAATCTCCGCGGCGCGGCTGACATCCTTGCGTACCGTTTCATCGAGAAGCAAATGCGCGGCAAGCCGATCCGCAATCATTCGAATGCGCCGCACCTTATCGGCCATCGAGCCAAGTTCCTCGTGGTAGACGATCGCCTCCAGCTTCTTCAGCGCATCCGCGATGGAGAGCTTCTGATCTTCCTCGTAAAAAAACTTCGCATCGGAAAGCCGCGCCCGCAGCACTTTCTCGTTTCCTTTGGCTACGATGTCCAGCGATTCCCCGCCTCCGTTGCGCACCGTCACGAAATACGGCTGCAGTTTCCCCGCTTGATCGAGCACGGGAAAATACCTTTGATGCTCCCGCATCGAGGTAATGAGCGCCTTCTGCGGAATGCGAAGAAACGCAGGGTCGAACGAGCCGGCCAGCACCGTCGGCGTCTCGATCAGAAACAATACTTCCTCCAGCAAATCTTCCCTGATGTCGATATGCCAGCCGCGTTCCGCTGCAAGCGACTCCAGCCCCGAGACGAGGCGATGCCGCCGTTCCTCGACATCGGCGATCACATGCTGCGCTCGCAGCACATCCGCATACTGCGAAGCTTCTTCGACTTCGGCATATTGCCCGAGGAACCGGTGTCCGCAGGTGGCACGGCCCGAAGCGACGCCCGCGATTTCCAAATCGACGATATCCGCTCCGTGAAGCGCAACGAGCCAGCGAATCGGGCGAATGTAGCGAAGATCATGACCGCCCCATCGCATCTGCTTCGGAAACGTCAGCGATGTAATGAGTGAGCTAAGCCCTTCCGGCAGCAGCCGCCCCGTCACTTCGCCTTCCCCGATTTTGCGTGCGTACAAATAGGCGACGCCGTCCCGTTCCCGGAAAAACAGCGCGTCCTGCGGCACGCCCTGATTCCGGGCAAATCCGAGCGCGGCTTTGCTCAGCTCACCGGATGCATCCAGCGCAATGTGCCTTGCAGGTCCCTTCACTTCCTCATACAGATCGGACTGCTTGTCGGCGACGTCCTTGACCGAGACGGCCAGCCGGCGCGGCGTCGCATACGCCTTGATCTTCCCGTAAGAGAGACGGCTGTCCGCCAGCCATTTCTCGGTCTTGTCTTGCAACTGTTCCATCGCGGCACGCACGAACCGGGCCGGCATCTCCTCCAAGCCGATCTCCAGCAGCAAATCTTTAGGCATGGTTCATCCCCCTTCCTTTAATAGAGGAAATCCGAGCCGTTCCCGCTCCTGCAAATAGGCGGAAGCGACAGACTTGGCCAAATGCCGCACCCGTCCGATATAACCGGTTCGCTCGGTAACGCTGATCGCTCCTCTTGCATCCAGCAGGTTGAACGTATGCGAACATTTCAATACGTAATCATAGGCGGGAAATACGAGATGCTCCTGTACCGCGCGCAGCGCCTCCGCCTCATAGGTCGAGAACAGCCGGAACAGCATGTCGGGATCGGACACCTCGAACGTATATTTGGAATGCTCGAACTCCGGCTGCCCGAATACGTCCCCATACGTAACGCCGGGCACCCATTCGAGATCGAACACGTTCTCCTTGTCTTGAATATAGGAGGCGAGCCGTTCCATCCCATAAGTAATTTCCACGGCCACCGGACGACAATCGATTCCTCCGATTTGCTGAAAATAAGTGAATTGCGTAATCTCCATCCCGTCGAGCCACACTTCCCAGCCGAGTCCCCAAGCGCCGAGTGTCGGCGCCTCCCAGTTGTCTTCGACGAACCGGATATCGTGCCGACGCGGATCGATGCCGAGCTGGTTCAGGCTTTCCAGGTACAGCTCCTGAATCGGTCCGGGCGACGGCTTCATCACGACTTGAAACTGGTGGTGCTGGTACAGCCGGTTCGGATTGGCGCCATAGCGTCCGTCTACCGGCCGGCGCGACGGCTCCACATAAGCTACATTCCATGGCTCCGGACCGATCGTGCGCAGGAACGTCATCGGATTCATCGTCCCGGCGCCTTTTTCCGTGTCATACGGCTGCATGACGATACAGTTCTGTTCAGCCCAAAACTGCTGCAAGGTTAACGTCATTTGCTGAAAATTCATGGCGAATCACTCCTCCGCGGGGCATGAGATCCGGCCTGCGTCCGTACGATCGATTACGCCAAAAAGGCCCCCGATCCCTACGTCCGCCGCCGTGGCAGACGTAGGGACGGGAGCCGAAGCTCTCGCGGTTCCACCCTACTTGGTTCTCCCAAAGAGAACCCGCTCTTTTCCCATCCTTCTCTCCGGAGCGCCATTTCGCTCGGTCCGCCTCTCCGGGCTTGCACGATCCCCGGCTCGCTGCGCTTGCTGACGACGACCGACTACTTTCTCCTTCATCGAGAGTCATTCTGTTACGAAGTATTCTATCCAAACCGCCGTACGGTGTCAAACGGTATTCTCCCCCGGAACGATCGAATCTGATAAAAAAATACACCTGCCCGGCCCACACATCTGCTACACTGGAAAAAAATGAAATACCGTGCAGCAAGTGGGGTGTTCCATGAAATATATCCATTCCGTTCAGCAAGCGATCGATTACATTGAAGCGCATCTGGACGAGCCTTTGGCGCTGCAGCAAATCGCGGGTCGAGCGTACGTGTCGCTCCCGCATTTATACCGGGCCTTCTATTCGCTTACCGGTCATCCGATTAAAGAATACATCCGCAAACGGCGCATTCATATGGCGGCGATGCATTTGCGGCATTCCGGCAAACCGGTGTGGGATATTGCGCTGGATTGCGGGTTTGATTCGTACCAAGCGTTTACGAAAATGTTCAAGAAAGTGGTGGGCATGACGCCCGGTGCCTACCGGAATGCCGACCTGTACTACTCCTTCGAGGCCGTGAATCTGCTGGCGGACGTTACGTACACAGCGGATAATGAGCTCTTCGCGAGGTATCCCGACGTATCGGTCATTCGCTTCCCTCCGCTGCCAGTGGCCGTATACCGGCGCTGCGCGTCATCATCGCAAGGGATCGAGGAAGACGCTTTCCGTATCGTATTCGCGAAGCTCGAACAAGCCGGATGGCCGATGGAGCGAATCCGCTTGTTCGGTACGAACGTCGAGCGGGCGTCCAGGACGCTGCCGCACGGCTACGACGTCATGGTCCCTTTGCCGGCGGACGGAAAGCGGGCGGCTCCTGACGATTTTCGCATCACAACATTCCCCGGCGGTTTGTATGCGGTCGGCAAATGCGCGGAAACGAGCGAGCCGCTCATCGTGGCCACCTGGGACCGGCTGCTGTCCGAATGGCTTCCCCGAAGTACCTTTGAGCTCGGCGATCATGCCTACGTCGAAGAGTTTCTGACGTATCAAGGCAGCATTACACGCCTGAAGCTATATCTCCCGGTGAAGCGAAAGCAGGAGCCGTCCGCCGCGCTCGAAACGCTCTCGATCGCTCCGTTTGCCGTCGTCGCCTGCAGAGCTTTCGGGCCGGATGCCCGGGGGCGGGCAGACCATGAGCTAAGCGCCTGGCTGTTACGTGCAGGAATGACGGGAATGCCGCAGATGAGGCTGTACATGTCCTACAGCTATGGCGTTGAGCCGGACGAAGGCTATTGGTATGAGCTTGGCGTTGCGATACCGGAAGAAGTCAGCATCCCGGTGCAGGCATCCGCAAGCTGCGCCACGGCTGCGCCGAACTCCGCTCCTGCTGACTGCTCCCGTCCGGACGGCTTCCCGGCAGGAAGCGACCCTCTCCAGCGCATCCATACGCTAGGCGGCGGAATGTACGCCTGCCTCACCTCCGGCGCCTACGGACTCATGAGCGGATTGCTCGAGAAGATGCACCGCTGGCTGTACGCGAACGAAAACTACGCACTCGACGAGAAACAGGCAATGGTTCGCCGAATACGTCGCCGGAGACGGGGGTGATCTGGAACGATCGACTTCTGTAAAATGTTATGTTCCGATCATAGAACAATAAGGAGGACATGCACACATGGGCAAAAATGCGATGAATCCGAAGGATTGGAAAGGTCAAAAAAATGCCGACGGCTATAAGCCGACAGCCGTTCCGAACGCTTTCAAAGTGATCCAGGGACAAGCGGACAACGACAGCAATAAGGAGAATGCCGAAGCAGACGGGAAGCAAACCAATGCTTACCGCATACCGCGGGTCGTCTATGACGGAGGCTCGGTTCACGTTTCGAGGGAACGGCATGCAGCGACGGTCGCATGGTTTGAGAAATATGCCGACTGGAAACGCTCGGGCAAAGAGTTCAAAAGCGACGCGTACATCAATACCGAACTGCAATGGGGCGTATGGATCTACTGCGACGACCGGGTGACGCTGCCCGAGGCTGCACATTCGAATATCCGGTGGTGCTTTAAAGTACGCGACCTGAAAAAGCTGCATGGCGAAATGTCGGCGAACGGCGAGAATATGACGGGTCTGTACCGCGGCCCCATGGGATATGACTATATTGACGTATGGGTATCGGAAGGCGTTCGACTGACCCTCCAAGGAGCTCCGGACATTCCTAATGAAGAATGGTCGCATGACTGGGTTCGAATCGGCGTAACCGATATTCACCAAGCCAAGGCGTGGTACAGCCGTTATATCGGCATGTCCGTTCTTTCCGAACACCCCGAGGAAGGGTATGTCGTGATGGGGATGCGGGCGAATTTCCAGACCGGCGATCAGGAGCACCCTTTTTGGGTATTGGAGCAGCTGCCGGAAGGCGCGGCCGCTTCGTCCGGCAACGACGCGGGTGTTCATAAGGATGAACGAGCAAGACCGTGTACCTTCGTCGACAAATCGGCGTTTGTGGAATACCGCCGGTTTCTTTCCGAGCAGAACCTCGCCGTCAGCGAAATCGAAGGCAGCTTGAAGGGCCTCGCCAAATTTCATCTATTCGATCCGGACGGCAACCGATTTAATATCCAAACCTTTTGACCGTAGGCGGTACGAACCGCAATACGCCCGATGGACACTATGTAGAAAGGGGAAAGGGGACCAGGACCGCAAACAAGCGGCCTTGATCCCCTTTCGTCTTGAACACCTGTCTATCGCAAGCTTATGGATGCTGCGCCACTCACTCCCAGGCGCTAATGCAACTGTACCCTTCCTTACGGTTCAACTGGGGTTTACGTAAACTTCAAGTGAACACGCTGTTGATTCTCGCGTGTCTGGCAGAACGGTGCGCGATATTCGCCATGGACGCCGGAATATCTTCAACAAGCCATAGGTACACATTCCCGGCATCAATCATACGTTCGGCCGTCTGCCGTTGAGCGGGGGACTCGGAGCGGATCCCATACGCATCGGTAGAGAAATCCGCTAGAAATCCGGCGACCGTATCCGCATCCTGCGGCGACGCCTCGCGCATCGTTCCTTTTACGCAGGCTGGGTGTACAACCTCGGGGCACTCATAAGCTTCCATCGCCATATGCGTCCGAAAGGCGCACTGCCGCTCTTCGGCGTATGCCCTCGCAAACCGTTCAGCCGTTTCCGGCTCGCTGCATATGCCGGGCAGCGTCTTGCTGCCCAGCGCTTCAACCAATTCGCGAATCCGCCGGTCTCGCTCCGCCCTGCGCACGCTGCCGCAAATCCATAACCATGCGCGATGCCCCGGCGTCTGCGCGAAGATCATCCGACCGTCCGCCGACTTCAAGCCGAACATGTCGGAGTCATCGCTGATCCGGTGCAGTAAATTGTACGGAACTTCCGCGTCGATAAACGGCGGTGTATTCAAAATACGGTCATCGCGTTCAAGCTTGCGCAGCATCGGCTTCTCTCCTTCGCTTGTTTGTCCTGTGGTACCGGCAGCCGCTGGCCGCCTGAGCTTGTTGCGAAAGCAAGGCGCCCCGCCCGCTTCCGGCCTTCATGTCGGCCTCCCCGCTTCCTCTCCTCGGCCAAAACTCAGAGCTCGATCCGCAGGCGCAAGCTCCGGTCTCCCATCGGCACGGATACCATCTCCGGCTCGCTCGCGAAGGAAACGCCCGACAGCAGCACATGCTCCTGCAGCACTTGCCCGAAACGTTCCAGCGCAAGCTTCAATGACGGGTCGGCATCGAGCACCAGCTTCACCCGCTTCTCGATCGGCAGCTCCAGCTTCTTGCGGTAATCCTGCACGGCGCGTACCACTTCGCGCACCATCCCTTCCTGCTCCAATGCCTCGGTAACCGCCGTGTTCAAGGCGACCGTCATCCGGTAGCCGGATGCGGCGGCAAAGCCTTCCTTCGCCTGCTTCTCCACAAGCAGCTCATCCAGCGTCACGCGGTGCGTTGCGCCGTCATCGGTTGTAAGCTCGACGAAGCCTTGGTCCGCCGCCCGCTTCGTTTCCGCCGCGGTCAGCTGCTTCAGACGGCTTTGCAGCGGCCCGACGAATTTGCCGTACTTTTTACCCGCTTCTTTCAAGTTCAGCTTCAAGTTCAACCGCACGAAGCCGCTGTCGCTGCGTTCCACGCGGATATGCTTCACGTTGATTTCCTCTTTGATAATGTCCTCGAAGCGGGACAAATCCAGCTCGGTGTCAAGCGAAACGATCAGCTCGGACAACGGCTGACGCGTTTTGATGCCGGTCTCGCTGCGGACGCTGCGTGCCAGCTCGACGATCCGCATCACTGCCTCCATATCGCGCTCCAGTCCGGCGTCGATCAGCGATGCGTCCGCCTGCGGGTAATCCGCCAAGTGCACGCTGTCCTCGCAGCCGAGATTCGTATGGATGTCATCAGCAAGAAACGGCGCATACGGCGCGATCATGCGCGCGAGCGTGAGCAGCACCTCGTGCAGCGTGCGGAACGCCGACACCTTATCCTCCGTCCAGCCGCTGCCCCAGAAACGGTCGCGCGAGCGCCGGACATACCAGTTGCTCAGCTCGTCGACGAGCGCTTCAATCTGCTTCGCCGGGTTCAGGAAATCATAAGCCGCGAGCCCTTTACCGACCTGCAGCAGCGTGCTGTGCACCCGCGACAAGATCCAGCGGTCCAGCAAATTCGCAGAGGTTTGAGACGGATGCTGCTCCGGAGCAAATTCATCGAGGGCCGCATACAGCGCATAGAAAGCATGCACGTTATGGATCGTGTCGACGACCTTCGATTTGGCTTCAGCCACAATCGACTTGGAGAACCGTTTGTTGTTCCAAGGCGCGCTGTCGGACAATAACGCCCAGCGGAAAGCATCCGTTCCGAATTCGCCGATGATCTCCCAAGGATCGACGACGTTGCCTTTGCTCTTGGACATTTTTTGCCCGTTCTCGTCCAGCACGTGCCCGGTCGAAAGGACCGCTCGAAAAGGAGAGGCGCCACGGTACAAGGTCGATACCGCCAGCAGCGCATAAAACCAGCCGCGCGTCTGGTCGATCCCTTCGCAGATCATGTCTGCGGGGAACTGCTCCTGGAACCGCTCGTTGTCTCCGAACGGATGATGATACTGCGCGAACGGCATCGAGCCGCTGTCGAACCAGACGTCGATCACTTCCGGCGTTCGTTCCATCCGGCCGCCGCAGGCGCACCGCAGCTTCACGCGATCGACGAACGGCTTGTGAAGCTCGAGCTCCGCATCGATCGGCTCCGCCGCCCTGTCTTGCAAATCTTGCCGGCTGCCCGGCGCATATTCCGACCCGCAGTCCGGACAGGACCACACATTCAGCGGCGTCCCCCAATAGCGATTGCGGCTGATGTTCCAATCGACCAGCTCTTCGAGAAACTTGCCGAAGCGCCCTTCGCGCAGATGCGCAGGATGCCAGTCGATGCGGCTGTTGTTCTCGATCAGTTGCTCCTTTACCGCAGTGGTGCGGATAAACCAGCTTTCCATCGCATAGTACAGCAGCGGCGATTTGCACCGCCAGCAGAACGGGTAGCTATGCTCGTAACGTTCTTTGGCGAACAGCAGGCTGCGTTCGGCCAAGCTCCTCACGATGTCCACATCGCATTCCTTGACGAAGCGTCCGGCGAAATCGGCAATCCTGCCGGTATACCGCCCGGCGGCATCGACCACGTTCACGAAATCGAGTCCATGCTCGCGCGCCGTGCGATAGTCGTCTTCTCCGTGGGCGGGCGCGATATGAACGATCCCGGTCCCGCTTGCGTCGCTTACATAGTCGGCATCGACGACGATATGCCCTTTGTCCGCGCGGATGTAACCGAATGGAGGCTCATAAGGAAGCCCGACAAACTCCGAGCCCTTATGCGTCGATAAGACGACGTATCCGTCCTTCAACACCTTGGCCGCCAAAGCTTGGGCGACGACGAATACTTCGCCATGCTGTTCCGCTTTGACATAGTCGATGTGGCGGTTGACCGCCAGCGCTACGTTGGCCGGCAGCGTCCAAGGCGTCGTCGTCCAGGCCAGGAACGTCACGCCCCCGGCTGCGCTCCTGAATTTGACGGTGGCGCTCAAATCTTTGACATCCTCATACCCTTGCGCCACTTCGTGGGAGCTGAGCGTCGTCTGGCAGTCCGGACAGTACGGGCTGACCCGGTGGCCTTTGTACAGCAGCCCTGTGCGGTGAATATCGGCCAATATATGCCAGACGCTCTCGATATAATCATTTGTCAGCGTCACGTATGGATCGTCCATATCCGTCCAGTAACCGATCGCCTCCGTCAATTCGCGCCACTGCTTCTCGTATTCGAACACGCTGCTCTTGCACTGCTTCACGAACGCTTCAACGCCGTAATTCTCGATCTCCTGCTTGCCGGAGATGCCCAGCTGCTTCTCGACGCCCAGCTCAACCGGAAGTCCATGCGTATCCCAACCGGCTTTGCGGACGACGCGGTATCCGGACATCGTCTTGTAACGGCAGACGAAATCTTTGATAACGCGGCCCAGCACATGCCCGATATGCGGTTTGCCGTTGGCGGTCGGCGGCCCCTCGTAAAAAACGAAATTCGGTTTTCCCCGGCGATGCTCGATCGACCTGCGGAACGTCCCCTCCTGCTTCCATCGCTCAAGCACGCGCAGCTCGCGCGATCTCGCCGGCTCCTTCACATCCACTTTGTTCATCGTACCCATCCTCTCTCGGATCAAATGGCGATGGTAATCGGGTAGAATCGCTCAAGCCCGCGTCCGGGCAGCCCTTTCGGCACCTGCATCCGAAAACGCAAAAAAATCCCGCCCCGTAAGGGACGAGATTCCATCTCGCGATACCACCCTTGTTCCGCAAGCGACGAGAAACATCGCTTCGCAGCACCTCATACTACGTACCATCATACGCGTCCCTTGTAACGGCGGGATCCCGGGTCAGCTTACTTCTTGCTTCGGCTTTCCTTCTTGGAGAGGATGTTCGGCTAAGTCTTGAACGTTGGCTTTCAGCGCAAGGCCAACTCTCTGGGGAACAAGGGGTTTAGCGTACTCGTTCTCGTCAACGAATTTAACGACTGTTTTCAATTACGTTTAGTTCTACACGATTTTCTGCAAAATGTCAAGCGGTCCTTTCTCCCAAAAATGACCGACCGCATAAAAACGCAGCCGGCGGTTGGAGCTTTTTTGTGCACGGCTGCGTTGTCTTATCTCATTTGAACCAAATCACATTCTGACGACGATCGCTTCGATATCTGCAGGAACAAACTTCTGAGCGACCTGATCGCCATCCGCATTCCGCACCCGCAGTGTACGAGATACTGTGGTCAACGTAGCCAGCGAATCGAATCGGGCAACCCCCGTATCATCAAAATTCGCAGTGAGCGTCGGCGAGCCCGTTCTCGTTAATACGGCTGTCCATCCCGGGGTATCTAGAGGAATGCCATTAGCGTTCGTCACAATGACGTGAAAACGGGTCAACGTTTGCTTCGCTTTTTTTCTTTTCGGCTTGACAGCGGTCATTTTCTTTTTGGGTGAAGCCATCGGTTTTTTAACCATCGGCATCTTAAATCACTACTCCTTTTCGCAGGGATAGTCATAGTAATGCAAGACGCTTACATTTTGAAACCTCAAGTACCTATCCCTACTAGAAAAGGCGAATTCATTACTAGAACCGGCTACCCGCCCATATACTCCGCTCCCTCAACATTTCAAGCGCGGCACATATACTGCATGAGAAAGAAGGTGAACCTCCCGCATGAAACGAAAAGCTTGGCCGCACAAGCACGCTGCGAAGATGAATTCCCATCTGCGCAAAAAAGTACGGCAATCGCATAAATCCAAGCGCAGACCGGCATCCCTTCCAGTCATCGTTCAATTTCACATGAAAATGACCCCGGCCCTCCTCCGCCGCTTGCGATGCCGTCTAGGCTCCGACGCTTTGCCGAAGCATCGCCGGTTGCCGTTGATCAATGCGGTAAGGCTGAGAGTCACGATGAAAGGCTTGCGCTGTATGTGCAGCTTAAAATCCATCGGTAAAATTTATTTGGACGGCATTAAGAAAGCGTCGCTCGATTTTGCAACGCCCTCGATCGGCTCTACCGCCCTGCAAAAAAAACGCGGACTGACCGGCAAAGGGATCCGGATCGCAGTCCTCGATACCGGCGTGTATCCGCACCCGGACCTGACACGTCCCGTCAACCGCATCGTCGCCTTCAAAGATTTCGTCGGCTGCCGGAAATGCCCATATGACGATAACGGACACGGCACCCATGTGGCCGGGGACGCGGCGGGAAACGGGTGGATGAGCAAGGGGAAATACCGCGGACCCGCTCCCAAGGCGGGAATCGTCGCAGTCAAAGTGCTGAATCGCTTCGGCAACGGCTCCGACTCCACGATCATCAAAGGGATCGAGTGGTGCATTGCGAACCGGAAACGGCTGAAATTGCGCATTCTTTCCATGTCGCTGGGCGGGCCGGCTCCCGGTTCATTGAAAGATGATCCGCTAAGTCAAGCGGTGGAAAAGGCTGTCCGGGCCGGTCTCGTCGCTGTTGTCGCCGCCGGCAACGAAGGACCGCTTCCGCGGACGATTGACTCTCCCGGCAACGCTCCGTCGGCGATTACCGTCGGGGCGGTGGACGACCGGCGGACCGTCAGGGAAGCGGACGATACGCCGACATTCTTCTCCAGCCGCGGCCCAAGCCGCAACGGGAGCAAGAAGCCGGATCTGGTTGCCCCCGGCGAAGCGATCATTTCGCTGCGGTCCCCCGGTTCCTTCCTGGACCGCAGCTTGCCGTGGCTGCGGGTCGGCAAAGGCTACTTCACCCTGTCGGGAACGAGCATGTCCACGCCGATCGTCTCCGGCGCAGTCGCGCAGCTGCTGCAGAAGAAACCGTGCCTTACGCCTGCGCAAGTGAAAAAGACATTGAAGAAACACGCCTTCCCGCTCAAATACGGGATGAATACGGTGGGCAGCGGCGTGATCGACATGCGGTTTCTGCTCAAGCCTTCCCGCCGGTGCCGCGCCAAAAAGAGAAGGCTGCCCTCCCCTTGCCTGTATCTTCCCGCAGCCGGCTGCTGCGGCGGTTAATCCAGCCGCTCCGGCAGCCGCTCGACGGCAGCATCGAACGCATGGAGCAATTCGGCTTGGTCGATCGTCGTCACCCGCTTGTTCTTCATGCCGATGCGTCCGTCTGCACATGGGATGGGACGGACGCATCGGCAGCGAACAACGTGCACAACGGGCGACATCATCATTCCCCAGCCATCGGCCACCATTGACCATCAAGGTGACCGCCGAGTCCCGAGAAGCGAAAGCCATCCCCGCGCTTTACTTACCGCCCTTCTGGGTGACGAGCTGCTGAATCGCTTGGTTCGCTTCCTCCTCTACGGAACGAAGCGAAGTGTTCAGGTCCATGCCGCCTTTGAACATGTTGTCGAAAATTTTGCTTGTGTTCACGCTGTAGTACACAAGGCCGGGCGCCCTCGGCGCCGGGGGCTGCGCGTTTTTGCTGAAGTACACCGCGCCGGTATTTTTCCCGTTCAGCTGCGGCATGTTTTTCCCGTACAACTCGCGCACGGCTTTGCTTTTCAAAGGAGAAACGATACCTTGCTTGGACAGCTCCGACTGCACCTCGTCCGACAGCAGATGCTGGACGATCTGGAACGATTGATCTTTATACTTGGAGTTTTTCGTCACGAACAGCGAATACGTATTGGGCTGCATCCCGGTGCCCGGCACTTCTTTGAATGAAGGCGGCGAGGCGATGTCGAACTTCAAATCTTTATTGGCGTTGTACCAGCTCGTCACTTTCTCGGCCACATGCACAGCCATCGCCATCTGTCCCTTCGGAAAGTCGTCGATGTTCGTGTATTCATTTCCGGGAATTTCATAAAAGCGCTTGAAGTTTTCGACGAGCGTTTTCCATTCCGTCGTATTGACGGCCGCTTTGTTTTGTTTCAAATCGAGCGGTGTGAGCGAAAGCTGATTGTAGCCCATCATGACGCCCGGATGCGCGGAAAGCCCTTTGTACGATATGCCGTCGACCGTTCGCGTTAACTTTTTGGCCAAATCGTATACTTCATCCCACTGCATGCCGTCTTTCGGATACGGAACGCCGAACTTGTCGAACAGATCTTTGTTGTAAAACAAAATGATGTTGCTGAGCGTAAACGGGATGCCGTATAACTGCCCGTCCGGATTGGCGTTTCGCACCTGGGCAACGGAAGCCTCGTCAAGACGTCCGAGGTCGAATTGATGTTTCTTGATCAAGCCCGCAGCGTCTTCCGCAAGATCCAGCTCTTTCAGCTTGGATAAAATATTGCCGCTCGATTCGAGGACGATATCCGGAATGGTGCCGGCGGCGATCAAATCGGGATAATCTTGACCGGTCGCCTTATGAATATGCTTGATCGTCACGTTCGGAAATTTCCGCTTAATGTACTGCCCGATTTCGTTTTCGAAGCCTGCTTCTTGTGCGTATACGGAGTTTTGCGCTGTAAAAAACGTGATCGTTACCGGCTCTCCGCTCGCTTTTCCTTGCGGTTCTCCGGAGGGCGGAGCCGCTTCTTTACCAGAGCTGCACCCGCTTGCAAATACGGCCAGTCCGACCGAGACCGCAACCATTTTCCTATACCCTTGTCCCCCCATACCATCGCCCCTTCTCATCGGTAAATACATATGCGGATCACTGCGCCACTCGCAAAAACGCTTTCATTCATATTTATATGAAAGCGGACTCGGTACATTAATGTACAATCCTCACTTGTTCTTGCACGATCTTCACTTGTTCTAGAGTAAAGGGCAGAGAAATCTGCCCCTCCTCATCAAACCGTACGTGAGGTTTTCCCTCATACGGCTTTCCGATGTTCGTCATTCATGTGCATGCGGATTACAAGAGCGTTTTAAGTCCATATTGACTAGCTAGGAACCTCACTTCTTGTAGCGAACTCATCCATCTTGCGCGTTGCCTCTTCTTGGCATACCATCTCGTGAGCCTCTGCAAAATGTACCAGTCCAACTTTGCCAGCTTTAATTGGCTGTAAGCCGTATAGTAATAGTTCCTCCACCCCTGAATCTTAGGATTTAGCCATTCCACATGTTCGAGAAATGATTTATGCCTCATGTTCGGCGGGGCCAGACGTTCTTTTACGACCTCCCGGATGCGTTCTTCCGCTTTCCGGGCC